>NZ_JAATEJ010000099.1 GCF_012034175.1 Actinacidiphila epipremni | reverse complement strand
GCATGTCGAAGGCGTGGTAGACGTCCGAGAACCCCGGCCGCGAGTCCCGGTCGCCGGTACGCCACCACGTCGGCACCCCGCCGATCACGTAGCAGCCCTGGGACGTGAACCAGTTGACGACGTCCAGGCACGGCGCCGGGGCGAACGGCCGCTTGTCGTCGCTGAACCCGAAGCCCCAGATGCACACCACCGGCTTGCCGTTCTGCCTGGCGTAGGCCGAACTGGCGGTGTGGGCCTTCATCTTGTTCGTCCAGTCGGTCTTGATCTCCGACTGCATGTTCGTCCAGTCCGT
>NZ_JAATEJ010000098.1 GCF_012034175.1 Actinacidiphila epipremni | reverse complement strand
GTCGTCTGCCGGCGGCTGGGTGAGTCAGAAACCATTGCGATAGGCGAAGGGCATGCGAAAGGCCCGGCGTAGAGGGTAAGACCCCCGTAGCTGAAATCGTGGTGGCTTGCTTGTTCATTTCCCAAGTAGCACAGGGCCCGAGAAATCCTGTGTGAATCTGGCGGGACCACCCGCTAAGCCTAAATATTCCCTGGTGACCGATAGCGGATAGTACCGTGAGGGAATGGTGAAAAGTACCGCGGGAGCGGAGTGAAATAGTACCTGAAACCGTGTGCCTACAAGCCGTGGGAGCGTCG
>NZ_JAATEJ010000097.1 GCF_012034175.1 Actinacidiphila epipremni | reverse complement strand
TGGGCGGGGGGCCATTCGGCGGCCCACATGAGGGCCATCATGAGGGTGCCGGCGATGGCGGTGATGCGCAGGGCGATGCCGCTGATGAGGGCGGCGCCGATGCCGAGCATGCCGAGCATGAAGAGGGTGTCGGTCCAGCCCTGTCCGGCGATGTGGTGGAAGAAGGACTGGAGGGGGCCGGCCTGGACGCCGGACAGGAAGCCCTTGGTGGGGGAGCCGCCGTCGATCCAGCCCTTGCCGGAGCCGGTGGCGTAGTGCCAGCCGAAGGTCTTGTCCAGGAACGCCCACAGGAAGACGAAGCCGGTCACGATCC
>NZ_JAATEJ010000096.1 GCF_012034175.1 Actinacidiphila epipremni | reverse complement strand
CACGACCAGCCTGTTCGCAGCCCTGGACATCGCCTCCGGCTCGGTCATCGCCCAGCACTACCGCCGCCACCGCCACCAGGAGTTCCTCCGCTTCCTGAAGACCATCGACGCAGCCGTCCCCAAGGACCTCGAACTCCACCTGATCCTGGACAACTACGCCACCCACAAGACCGAGCCGGTCAAGAAGTGGCTGCTGCGACACCCCCGCTTCCACCTGCACTTCACCCCCACCTCGGCGTCCTGGCTCAACCTCGTCGAGCGCTGGTTCGCCGAACTGACCTGCCGCAAACTCCGCCGCTCAGCCCACCGAAGCGT
>NZ_JAATEJ010000095.1 GCF_012034175.1 Actinacidiphila epipremni | reverse complement strand
ACGCTTCGGTGGGCTGAGCGGCGGAGTTTGCGGCAGGTCAGCTCGGCGAACCAGCGCTCGACGAGGTTGAGCCAGGACGCCGAGGTGGGAGTGAAGTGCAGATGGAAGCGGGGGTGTCGCAGCAGCCACTTCTTCACCGGCTCGGTCTTGTGGGTGGCGTAGTTGTCCAGGATCAGGTGGAGTTCGAGGTCCTTGGGAACGGCTGCGTCGATGACCTTCAGGAAGCGGAGGAACTCCTGGTGGCGGTGGCGGCGGTAGTGCTGGGCGATGACCGACCCCGAGGCGATGTCCAGGGCTGCGAACAGGCTGGTCGTA
>NZ_JAATEJ010000094.1 GCF_012034175.1 Actinacidiphila epipremni | reverse complement strand
GTCAGCTGGAGGTGCAGCTGAGGGCGGGGTTGCCCGCGGTCCCGTTGGCGGTGTAGCCGAAGGTGGTACTGGCCCCGCCGCCCAGAGCACCGTTGTACGAGGCGTTCGTCGCCGTGGTCAGCGCACCCGAACTGCCCTGCGTGGCATTCCACATCTGGGTGATCGTGCTCCCGGACGGCTGCGTCCACGACACCTTCCACCCCGAGATCGACGAGCTACCGGTGTTCTTCACCGTCACCTCGGCCTGATACCCGCCCTGCCACGAACTGACCGTCCGATACGTCGCCGAGCACCCCGCACTCGGCGGCGGAGTACCACCCGTCGAACCCGACG
>NZ_JAATEJ010000093.1 GCF_012034175.1 Actinacidiphila epipremni | reverse complement strand
TCAGCCCGTGGATGGTCGGCCGGATCGGGAACACCGCCGACGCCGACAACTTCTACAACGTCGCCACCGTCCCCGACCTGGCCGAGTGCGCGGCGCACGGCATCGACTACCAGCCGTGCGTGCTGCCCGGCGCGGTCACGCTGCGCCAGCGCGCCCACGGCGACTTCATGTGGCGGCAGTTCTACAACATGTGCCGCGCCGGCGTGCAGGGCATCTACATCTCCATGTTCGACGAGTACAACGAAGGCAACCAGATCGCCAAGACCGCCGAATCCCAGGCATGGGTCCCCACCAACTCCGGCTTCCTCGCCCTCGACGAGGACGGCACCGCCTGCTCCTCCGACTACTACCT
>NZ_JAATEJ010000092.1 GCF_012034175.1 Actinacidiphila epipremni | reverse complement strand
GCGTGTATCGGTGATGGTGCGCCGATCAATGCGTGGTGGCATTGGAGTGCGAACAGCGGTCAGGCGCCGTCGCCGTCGAACACCGGGATCGTGGCGTGGCCGGATGTGCGCGACTACGCGAACACGTACCAGACCGGTTATGCGGCGTTGGGGAACGGTCAGCCGGCGAGGTTGTTCTCGTCGTACGACCAGCAGACCGTGGACACGCATTTCCTGTGGATGCAGCAGAACGGCATCGACACCGCCGCGCTGCAGCGGTTCAACCCCACCGGCGGGGAGGGCCCGACGCGGGACGCGATGGCGGTGAAGGTCCGCAGTGCGGCCGAGGCGCACGGCCGGAAGTTCTACATCATGTACGACGTC
>NZ_JAATEJ010000091.1 GCF_012034175.1 Actinacidiphila epipremni | reverse complement strand
GTGGCGGGCGGCTTCGGCGTGGGCAAGACCACGTTCGTCGGCGCCGTCTCCGAGATCAACCCGCTGCGCACCGAAGCGGTCATGACCTCCGCCTCCGCCGGCATCGACGACCTCAGCCACGTCCAGGACAAGACCACCACCACGGTCGCCATGGACTTCGGCCGCATCACGCTGGACCAGGACCTGATCCTCTACCTCTTCGGCACCCCCGGACAGGACCGCTTCTGGTTCATGTGGGACGACCTCGTCCGCGGCGCCATCGGCGCCGTCGTCCTCGTCGACACCCGCCGCCTCGCCGACTGCTTCCCCGCCGTCGACTACTTCGAAAACAGCGGCCTCCCCTTCGTCATCGCCCTCAACGGCTTCGACGGCCACCAGCCCTAC
>NZ_JAATEJ010000090.1 GCF_012034175.1 Actinacidiphila epipremni | reverse complement strand
GACGGCGTCCATGTAGATCCCGCCGTTCCACTCCTCGAAGTGGTTGCCGATGTAGAAGGGCGCCCGGTTGGTCTGGTACGCCCGCTCGAAGCCGGCGATGTAGGACTGCGTGGCCTGCTCGCGCCAGTACGGGTAGTTGCGCGGGTCGGACTGGGTGGCGGCGTGGGACTGGTTGGCGAGCATGTTGTAGTCCATGGACAGCACCTCGAAGGTGTGCCCGGGGAAGGGGATCAGCTGCAGCGGCAGGTCCCACACGCCCTGCTTCTTCGACGGCCACACCTGGTTGCCGCCCGGCGAGCTGGCGTCGTAGCGCCAGCCGAGCGCGGCGGCGGTCGGCAGCAGGTTGTCCTGCCCGAGCAGGCAGGGCGTGCGCCCGCCGATCAGCTC
>NZ_JAATEJ010000009.1 GCF_012034175.1 Actinacidiphila epipremni | reverse complement strand
AAGTGTGGGTCCGGTGCGGAGGGCGATGCGCCATCTGTAACCGTTACCTCCTGGACGGGGGAATGACCGCCAGGACGTTACGGCTGGGCGAACTCGCCCATATCGTCGGCAGGCGTGACAATGCTCTCTCGCCGAGAGGTGAGAGCGAACTGGATCACCGGGAGTCGGCTGACAACTTGATACTGGTCTGCGCGGACGAACACGACGAGTTCGATGCGCCCGGAGCCTTGGACGTTTTCACCGTCAACGTGCTCAGAGAGCTGAAGTACTCGCACGAAGACCGTATCCGGCACCTCACAGGTCTTGGCGAAGACCGCGCGACCACCGTGCTCCGCATGGTGGGTCAGGTCCATGGTCGAGAGGTCGAACTGTCCAGGCAGACAGCGGCAACGGCCGTAGTCGCCGCTAAGCGGTATCCGTTGTTCCTGGAGTCGTACTCCCGGCACGGCATCGAGATTGATCTACGTCACCTGCCCGGTGAGTCCACCCGGCCAGGGGACACACGTTGGGATGCAGGAGAGCGGGGCCGCACCTACCACCGCCAGGCCACGGCAGTCATTGATGATGTGATCGAGCACCAGTTGAAGCGGGGTATCGCCCGCGACAATGTAAGGCACCTCAGCGTCTTCGGCTTCGCCCGGCTTCCCTTGCTGGTCTATCTCGGCTCACGTCTCGATGACACGGTACCCACCGAAATCTTTCAGCGCCGCCGTCATGATGAGTCCTGGTCCTGGCAGGACACGGCTCCGATCGTTGACTTCGCAACCCACCTCGATCACGCGGCCCCGCACGGGCCCGAGGAAGTGGTCGTGCTGAGCGTCTCGGGCACCGTCAACCCGGAAGAGATACCTGCTGAGCTGACAGGCCTGCGCCGTTTCCGCATCAGCCCCTCATCGGTGCCAAGTGCCCCTGACATTCTCGCCAACCGAGGTTCTTTGGAGCGCTTTACCGCCTGTGTCCGCTCCCTCCTCGCCGACTTGGAGGCGGCTCCCCAAACCGTCCGTCGGCTGCATGTGATCCCTGCTCTCCCGATGTCCGCAGCCATAGCTCTCGGGCGTCTCCACCATCTGCAGGTGCATCCTCAGTTCGCGATCTATGAGCGGCTGGACGGCAGATACTGGCGCACGCTGGACGTTGGTCTGGGAGTGGACGAGAGAGAAGGTGGAACTCCTGTGAGACCGGTCCTCAGGAGTATGGGAGGAAGTGGTGGGCCGGTCGTCCATGCGCGTGCGGCAGCGCGCAGAGATGTGTACCGGAGACTCCGGCGCTCAGATGAGGACCCAGGAGAGTAACCAGACTGGCTGCCACCGCGGCCGTATCCGCAGCTGAACCGTGGAAGGTGGGCACCGAACAGCCGCGAGTGGGAATCAACTCGTCGTCTTCGAATGGCTCCTGCCACAAAGGGTGGTAGAGCTCCAGCTTGGAATCTTTCAGGACCTCAGGACCGGCCTGGCGGTCGACGGTGGCCGGCCCGACACGGTCGGCACGGGCCGACACGGTTAGGATGCCCAAGCTCCCGGTCCGGGTATCGGTGGCTATCTGGGCAAGGAGAGCACTGCGCCTCGGGTGGTCAGCAAGTACGTCCAAGAGCCGACCGACAGAAACGCTCACCGTGGCATCAATGACGACATCGGCTGTGGTTACGGCTCGCTTAGCTTCCTTGCGTGAGAGCTGAGGTGTGACATTGACGATGAGACCATCGCTGATGGCTCTCAGACGGCGAGTCAAAGCCTCCGCCTTGATACTCCCGATATCGTTCTCCGAGTAATTCTGGCGAACGAGAAGGCCACCGGAAATGGTTCCCGGGTCACACAGGGTGATCTCTGCAGCTCCGGCGCGGGCTACGAATTCGGCTGCCCAGGACCCAATGCCACCACATCCCCACACGTGGACGTTCTTGCCGAGGAACGCGCTGATGGGCCGGTTGGTGTCCCGTCGAGTCGTTACTGCCGGGCGTTCGTCTGACATCCTGCACCACTCGATGGGAGCCTCCAAGTCGGCCGCGCCGAGGCTGCGAACGGCAGTGCCGGTACCGTGCTGCCTCACTTTCTGACGAAGAACGTTGGCAGTTGACGGGGCCACGCGACCTCCTAGCAGATGGTGAGGGCCTCCCCTCGGATGGGGCACGGCCAGGACGAAGTACTGCGGAGCGTCGTGTGGACTCTTGGCAGCGACAGCCGTCAGAGCAGTCAGGAAAGCTGCGGATTGCGCGGGCAGACTCGAAGGCCGGGCCGTCTCCTGGGAGGGTGGCCGGGCGGTGAGGAGGACGAGAAGTTCACCAAGCGTGCTGCCCGCCCCGTAAGGCATGCAGCTCGCGGTGGTGAGGACCGGGACCCGTATGCAGTCTTCACCACCGCTCTCGTAGGTCAGGTCCAATCGATGAGGCGACCTGGGCTTCAGCCATGCGAGCTGGAGGTTTTGATCAGAACCGGACTCGCGGGCCACGATGGTCGGTGTACCCGAGGTTTGGTGCAGCACTCCGCCGACGGCGTGATACATCGCTGTGGCGGCGTCGAAGCGGCCCGCCGAGGCGTCCGCCAGCCACTGCCAAAGCCGGTTGAGGAGGGCGGTGATGCCACCTGCCGGATCCCACTCACGGGAAGGATCCAAGTACAGGCACAGCCGTCGGCCTTGAAGCACGTGCGGATAGCCGACGAATCGGTCATGAACGACTTCCACCATGGGAGCCTGCAGCGAGTCGTCGGGCACCACTACGAAGAAGTCTTCGTCGTCCTCCAGCGGGAGCCCCCCTTCTGCTGCGGGCAGTCCGGCGGTATGCAGCCGCAGCCCGAAGCCAACAAGTCCACGTGCGGTTGTCACCGTCTGGTCAGTGATGCGCAGATCGTGCGGTTGCAGTGCAGCCAGGGTTCGGAGGTCACTCAGAACCCTGGCCTGCCACGCTGTCATGCCTGGCCGGGCCGGCTTGCGTTTTGTCATCCCGCTCGCCCGCTCCTGGGCACCGTCGCGATAGCAGAGGCCGGTACGACGAACTTGGAGCCGGCTGCCGCAACAGGTGCCTGAAAACGATCACCGAACACCTTTTGCCACAGCCGAACGCTCTTCGCTGGATCGCTCTCCTCGTAGGCGAGCTTGATCTCTGCCGCATGGGCATGGATACGGTCCCGGAAGTATGCGTAGGCGGTCTGGTCCCACCGGTGGTCGAAGGTCACCCCGGAGCCCGACGGGTCGGGAATGGACGGCTTGTAGGGACGCAGTTGAAGCCAGTCGTCGAGGTCGCTGACGATGTGCAGCAAGGCGGTGGGGACGTTCCCGTAGTAGCCGGGGTCGGTGAACTTGGAGATCTCGGACACCCGCTCGCCGAGCAGGGTCGTCAAGATGATCGACCTGGTGCCGGTGAAGGACCCCTTGTGGTCGCGCAGATACTTCATCAACCTGATGACCTTGCGGAGGTTACCCTCGGCAATCTTGTCTTTTGTCTGCATCCATGCGGTGAACCCTGCCGGGTTGGTGTCCTCCCACCGGTCCTCGTCCCGGTTCACAATGACCTCGCGACCGCTGGCGAGCTTCACATAGGGGACGATGTCGACGTGCATCGAGTTCGCGTAACTGAGCTGGACGCACCGACATTTACGAGTGTGCGGCATGTCCTTGTAGATGCTGTGTCGGTGGATCGCAGCGTAGACGTTCTCGATGTACAGCTTCGGGCTGTGGGCCCAGTCGGCGTTCTCCTTCATGTCGAGCATGAAGTCGGCGTCGAACTCCTTGTTGCCGACCGGGTTGATGATCGTGCGCTGAGCCCATGAACCCTGCGGCTTCTTGCCAAGGATGAGGCTGCCGAGCTCCATGTCTGCTTTCAGTGCTGTGTAGATCGCGGTGACCCGCAGATCCAGCAGGTTCAGCTTGGCATCGCTGAGGTTCACGACTTCTTTGAGGAAGGTGCCGAAGTAGTTGATGTGCTGCATCTTCTCCTCCTGGAAAAGCGGAAATGCCCAATGAATGGAGTCAGTCCCTTGACTCCTCATCAATCACAGCACAGGGGCGGCAGGATGTGCAACATAAATTGAGGGACAGTTTGGCTGACATGTGAGCCCAGGTCAGCCCTCGGTGGACACTTTCCACGGCGGAGTCCTGGACGATTACTGGCCGGGGCCGGAGATGATGCCGAGGTTCATGAGTCGATAATTCATGGCAACCTCGCTCATTTTGAACTCGCGGGAGAGGTCTCTCACCAGCTCCTGTGTGGTTCGGAACCTCGTGCGCCACACGGCCTCGCGCACCATCGCTTCAGGAGCTAGTAGGGCAGAGGCGAACCGGTTGGCCTCGATCTCTTCCCGGTCTGTGGCCATGCTGGAGACGGTGTTGCGGTAGTTGATCCGCGTGTCCGTGTCAAGGATCAGAGGCCGACCCCGGTGCATTCGAAGATGCCCCAGCTCATGGGCGACGGTAAATCTTCTGCGCACGGACGGGTGGCTGCGGTTCACTCCGATCACCCGCTCACCGTCCCGGCGCAGCAGCATGCCGGACACGTCATCGGCCATGTCCTGTGGCACGACTAGCACGCCGAGATCTCGTGCAATCCACTCCGGGTCGATGGGCGCGCCCATGACGCCGCACTCTTCCAGCAGAGCCTTAGCTGCAACGTCAGCTCTGCCCATCGTCCACCCGCATCTTCTTTGCTGCGGACAGCACGGACGCCACCTCGGCGGCTAGGTGTTCGGGAAGGTCACCGACCTGGGACCCTGGCCCCAGTGGAGGCAGAAGGTCGGCTGGTTCCACATGCAGAGCTGCGGCGATCCGCGCAAGGCGGTAGGGAGGAGGTGCCTGAGTGCCCGACTCCATATTCGTGATCGACCCTCGTGACAGTCCTGCCTGGCGGGCCAAAAGTTCTTGGGTCAGCTCAGCCCGCTGCCGCGCCGCTCGGATGTTTCGTCCGACGGCCGCATTGAACGCCTGCTCGTCCACAGTGCTCCTCAGAGATGTCAGCCACGCTGACAACCTACTGCCCATTGCCCAGCTTCACTACCGGCCGATCCGAACATGTGGCCCGTTTCTCAGTCCGATCGTGTGCTCGTCCAACATAGGTCGTTTGAGTGTGACCTCGCTCCCTGCCAGAACCCCACGTGCGAGTTCGGAGCGCCCTTCGTCCATCAGGGGGTAGCTGTGCACAGGCCACGGGCATCACAGGTCGTGCACTGGAACCACGTACAGTCGGCGGAGGTGCCAGCCGTCACCCGTCCGCCTGGTCAGGATGGGGCTCTTCGGCGTAACCGTTCCTCTCGCTCGCAGAGTGGGAGGAAGCCATCCCTCGACCGTTGACTGCGGTACGGTCCTTCAGCCCATGGCAGCAGTCTGATCCGTGTCCAGATTGGCCAGTCACAGGAACCCGCCGACCTTTGCAGCCGTTTGCCGGAGTACCGGACTCGCCATCCGTCCACGGCGTGCGGCCCGCGATCCGCCGCTTCACCGGCGACAAGCGCGCTGTCCGCGTCGGCCCCCTGCGCTTCACACCGGACGAGCACTGCCGCCAACGCGAAGCCGCTGCGGAGCACGGTTACAAGGGCGAATCCGGTTTCGCGGCCGACATCGTCCTCGCCTTCGTCGTGGGACGCTTCACCGCCAACCTTCCGCTGTCTATGGACCGCCGCCGTACGCACGTGTTCCGCGCCCCCTGAACGGCCACCAACCTCGTCATCGAGGAATCGTGACCCGCACTTTGATGTGCCCCCGTCGGCAACGCTCCGACGTAGCTCCTTACTGAGCGTCCGCGGCGATCAGCGTGGAAGGCCTCATCAGCTGCACGGTGTTTCCACGAGCTCATCGACTTCGGCTGCCACTACGTGCCAGTCGATGGCAAGAGAGCAGGCGCCTTGCCAGTACCGGTGGAAGTGTCGGATGGCCCTGCTCCATCCCAGGGCGCTGACCTCAGGCGGAAGGCGTTGGAGAACGCGGCGAGTGACGCCGCCGGCCCCGCGGGCAGCCGGAGTGATGCCGGTGACGATTCCCGAGGACCTCCTTGACGAGATCCGAGCGGAGGCGGCTGAGCGCGGCCTGTCGGCGTATGTCGCCGAGGCGCTGCGAGCCAAGCGCGATCGGGATCGGCTGGTCGAACTCGTCGACTGGCTCGAGGCGGAGCACGGGCCCGTCACCGAGGACGAGCGGTCAGCCGCGCTCGATGAGCTGAGCCGTCTCGATGCCGAGCACGCGCACCGTCGGCCGGGCAGGGTCGGAGACGCCGCGTGAAGAAGCGAGGCGGTGAGCACGGGCCCCCGCTCAGGGTCTTCGTCCTCGACTGCGAAGCTCTGTCCCTCGCCGTACGCGGCGACCGGAAGATGATCACCTGGCTCGACCTCGCGGCCCGGGGCGAAGCGGACGTGGTGACCTCCCCGATGACACTGGTCGAGGCGTACGACGGCAGGACCACCGAGCAGCGCTGGGACTGGGTGCTCTCCCGGCTCAAGGTCGCCGACGTCGGAAAGGACGAGGCCCGACAGGCCCGTCGGCTTCTCGCTGATGCCAAGTTGCACGGTCGCAAGTACGCGATCGATGCGGTGCTCGCCGTGGTTGCACGACAGCAGAAGGGGCAGGTCACCGTCTTCACCTCGGACGTCGACGACCTGGGAAAGCTCGTCCCCGACACGATCGTCGTCAAGCGGGTATGACGCGGCCCGGTCTCAGTTCTGGTCTCGTTCAGCCGCGTCCGGGGCCGTCCACCACCCAGCAGGGCTGCCGCTTGAGCGCAGGTCAGAACGCCTCCGCTTCCGCGTATACGGCAACCTCTCGCGAGTTGGAAACCCGTATCCTCCGCCAGCGCAGAGGGCCGGACCGTGGTCGTGGTCCGGCCCTCTTGGTGTTCAGCGTTTCGGATTCGGGTGGCCGGCGGCGTGTGCGACGTCGGGCTACCAGGGGAGGGGGTCGGGGCGGCGGCGCCACCACCAGGGGGCGTTGTCCTCGTCGGGGACTTTCAGTGCTGGCTGCGTTTTGAGGTCCAGGTACCAGGCGGGGGCGGGGACGGTCAGGTTGATGAAATGGCGGTCCACCAGGTCCACCGCGGCCTCCAGCAAGTCGGCCGCCTGCTGGGGAAGCTGCTGTTGCAGGTCCTCCAGCTCGTCCCGCGCCGTGAGGTTTTGTACATACAGATCCGCCGGGTACCAACCCGCGGGAGCCCAGTCGTCCGTCATCGTCTGTACGAGCTGTTCCCATGCCCCCAGGTTCGTCGCAGCCGTCCAGTACGGGGAGCCGGTTTCGTCGGTTCGGCCCGTCCCCAGGGCATTCAGAGACGCAGCGAAGCGGTCGCTGACGGGCGTCGGCTTCTCCTGGTCCTGCACGATCTCCGGAAGTCGGATGACCTGAGCGTTCGGGAGGTCGGCGACAGGTGCCTCGACGGCATCGACCCGGTAGCCGGGCTCCTCGTCGTCCGGGTCGAGCAGCCGTGCCCGGGTGACGGTGCCGTCGGCGGTGGCGAGCCAATACGCGCTGGGCCGAATCGAGTCCGTCGGGTAGAGGACTGAGCGGCCGAGTACCCGCGCGAGCGCCGCGGCAAGTTCCGGCTCGGTCGGCTGCGGTTCAACGCTGTCGTGGGCGTAGATGTCCAGAGACGTCCGCACGTCGCCGCGGACCGCATGCGTCTCGCAGAGCACCGGCGCGTCCCAGTTCCGTGCGTCCTGGTCGGCGTTCTCGTCGGCCACGTCGACATCGCGGATGGGGAGGCCGAAGCACTCGGCAAGCGCTTCGGCAACGGCTCTTTCGCTCAGCGGCTCGGTGACGAGCAGGTTGTAGGTCATCAGTACGTCCCATCATAAACTGCCTGGGCTTTCTGGATGGCTTCCGGATTGTTGATGAAGCGTGGATTCTTCACGAGTGCTTGCCCGGCTGCGATGTCGGCGACGTCCTGATTCACCTGCTGCTGGTACCCGCGCAGGATCACGCTGTTTTTCGCCTTGCTTTCACCGGACTCCGCACCGGAGACGGTGTGCCGTGAGTTGGGCGGCAGCAGTGATTTTCCCTTTGCGGACCCTTACACCGCGTCGGACACGGGCCAGGGGCCCCTCCCGGGGCCGGCGCCGCCGCCCTCCCCGGTGCGCATCAGCATGCCGAGGTCGTCGTAGCCGGCCGTCGGCCGCGCCTAACCCGCCGCCGAAGACCACTGCGTAGAGCGCGGCGTCGGTCGCCTCGTCGAAATTGAGGCCGCTGCTCTCGCCGCTGACCATCGCGATGGGCTGCGTGACGGCGAGGCCGACGGTGACCGATTCGACGCCGGCGATGGCGGCGGTGGCCAGCGTGGTGCCGCCGACGATCTCCAACTTGTGCTCCGGTTGCGTCACCGCGCTGTGCACGCTGTCGGCGTACTGGTCGAGGTCGTCGCCAGGTCGTGGGCGCCGTCGATCGTGTCCTGGAGCCAGCCGCGCCCGTGTTCTGCTCGATCAGCGTGCGGGCCGACGTGTTCGCCGCGGCCGTGAGCGTCTCCACGTCGTCGGCGAAGGTGCGCCATGCGGTGGACGCGTCCCGTAGACCGCCCGCGTCGGCGTCCGGCCACCACATGCCGGTCAGCTTCATGACGATCTTCTTGGCCTCGTCGGCGACGCTCACTGCAGACCTCCCCCGGCGGTGTGCGGGGGAGGCTCCGGGCGTGGCCCGTTCCTGCTGAACATCGACCGGATCAGTTCCTTGTTGCCCACGTGGCCGCCCGCCATGTCGACCATCGCGTCGTGGATGCCGGCCAGGCCGAACGCCAGGACTTCGGCGGCCATCGTCATGCTGGTCACGTTCGGGAGGTATTGGTCCTCGAACTGCTTTCCCCGGTCGTCCGCGCCCCATGGCGAACCGGTTGCGACCGGGCTGCCCCCGCACATGAACTGCGGTCGGAAGTACGGAAAGTGGGGGAAGCGTGGCTTGAACGGGGGCTGCGGTGGCTTGGGTTCGGCGAGGAGCGGTCCGCTCCGCGGCTTGCGGGGGCAGCGACCGTCGGGCCGGCTGCCGGCGGTGGCGCTACGGTGCTGCGGTGACTGGCGCTGCGCGACGACCCCTGCTGTTCTTGGACGTCGACGGGCCGCTCATCCCGTTCGGTGCCACCCGGGAGCAGTTGCCGGACGGCTATCCGACGTACGTGCCGCAGGGGGCCGGTGCGAATCCGCTGCTGGCCAGGGTCGATCCCGGGGTCGCGTGGTTGCGCGGCGGGTAGCGGTTCTCGTCCCCGTCGTGGCCGGGGCAGGCCCGCGGGACGGGCCGAATCCTGGCCCGTGCCCTCTGCGTCGTCGCCGAGATCCTGCAATCCGGAGTTCAGCCCGCCCGCGGCAACGATCATGGCTACGGTGAACGTCCGACGCTGAGATCCTTTGGCGCCGACTCCTGTGGGGGGACGTTATGGGTAAACGCCGCGGCTTCTTCGCGGAGCTGAACTACCAGGCACAGCAGGCGGAGAAGCGCCGGCGCCAGCAGGAGGCCGCGGCCCACCGTGCTCATCTCGCGGCGCAGCGGCAGGCGGAGCGGGCGGCGAAGGCGTACGAGCGCGCGCAGGTGGTGGCGGCGCGTGCCTCCGCCGCGGAGAAGAAGGCCGCAGAGCGTGAGGCCGCGCGGCTCCATGTGGAGGCCAGGCTCGCCGAGGTCGAGTCGATGAACGCCGACCTGGCCGGCGACCTCGCCGACATCGACGGGCTGCTCGTGTGGGCCCTGGACATGGACGACTACATCGATCTCGAATCCCTGAAGATCTCAGAGGTGGAGCATCCCCCGTTCGCGCCCGGAAGCCTGGCCGTCCCGGTCCCCCTGGTCCCGGAACCGGCCTATGCGCCTGAGCCTGCGTACGAGGAACCGCCCGCACCCGGCGGACTGTCCGCCATGCTCGGCGGTAAGAAGCGGCACCAACAAGCCGTCGAGGCGGCTCGGACCGCCTTCGCGGAGGCGCATCAGCACTGGGAACGGGCCAGGGAAGCTGCCCGCGGCAGGTACGAGAAGAAGACCGCCCAGCGCGAGAAGTCGGAAGCCGAGCGGCTGGCGGAGCTGTCGGCAGCCGAGGACAAGTACAGGCAGGAATGCGAAGAGCGCGAGGCCGAGGCGTCGGCGCACAACGCCGAGGTCGCCAAGCTCATCAATGACCTCGCCTTCGACGTCGAATCCGCCATCCATGACTACGTCGGCATGGTTCTGGCCAACTCGCTCTACCCCAAGGTCTTCCCGGTGACGCACGACCACGCGTTCAGCCTTGCGTCCCGCGAACTCTCCCTGAAGGTCAGCGTTCCGGAGCCTTCGTCCATGCCGTCGGTGAAGGCGTACCGGTACCTGAAGGGGAAGGACGAGATCACCTCGACCAACCTGTCCGTTCGCGAGAGGAAGGAGCGGTACGCGAACGCCGTCTGGCAGGTCGCGGTGCGCTGCCTGCACGAGGTCTTCGAGGCCGACCGCGCCGGCAAGATCCACTCGATCGCGCTGGCGGTCGGCGTCGAGACGATCGACACCGCGACCGGCCGCCCGACCACCGTCCCGCTGGTCGTTGTGGCGGCGGACCGCGAGACCTTCACCAGCTTCGACCTGACCAAGGTGATCCCGCAGGACACGTTGCGACACCTCGGTGCCGCGATGTCGAAGTCGCCGTTCGACCTGGCCCCCGCGGACACCAGCCGCGGCGTACGCGTTCGGGGACAGTGACGGTGCGCTTCAATCCGCCCCCAGGGTGGCCCACGCCGCCCGAGGGCTGGACACCCCCACCGGGATGGAACCCCGACCCCGCCTGGCCGGCCCCGCCGCCTGGCTGGCGCCTCTTCGTGCCCGACGACGGGCCCGAACCGGATGCCGACGCCGCCAAGTCCGTGGCCGGCACCTGGAGTTCGACGGGCCTGGCGCAGGGGGCGCAGGAAGCAGGGCAGGACCCCTCCGCCGACCCACCGCCCGCGCCGCCCTCCCACGGCGTCGACCCCGCGCCGCTGTTGGCCCGCATCGCCGACCTGGAGGCAGCGCTCGCAGCGGCGCGAGGTGGCGCCGGCCCCGTCGATCTCAGCGACCAGCGTGCGCTGCAGGACGTCGGCATCTATCGCTACCACCATCCGTTGGAGAACGCCGCGGCCTACAAGGACCGGTTGCGCAGCCTCGAAGGCGAGATCGGCGAAGCGGTCAAGAGCAGCCGCGCGATCCTCGCGGCCGACACGTTCACCTTCGACGGTTCCCTGGCCCGGGGAAGGAAGTTGGTCGGTGATCTGTCCAAGCTGATGCTGCGGGCCTACAACGCCGAGGCCGACAACTGCGTGCGCTCGCTGAAGTCGGGGAACGTGCGCACCGCGCTGCGGCGGCTGGAGTCGGCGGTCGCCGCGATCGAGAGGCTCGGGGCGATCATGGAGATGCGGATCAACCCCGAATACCACGCGCTGCGTATCCGCGAGCTCGAACTGACCGCCGACTTCCAGATGAAAGTGCGGGAAGAACGCGAACACGCCCGCCAGGAGCGGCAGCTCCTCCGCGAGCAGCGCAGAGCCGAGCAGGAGTTGGCCGCCGAGAAGGAACGGCTCGAAAAGGAAAGAGCGCACTACGTCAGCGCTCTCGCCGCTCTCCGCGCGAAGGGCGACGACGACGCCGTCACGGAACTCTCCAGCCGCCTCGCCGACATCGAGAAGGCCATCGCGGCGAACGACTACCGCTTGGCGAACATCCGCGCCGGATATGTGTACGTCATCTCCAACATCGGTGCGTTCGGCCCGGACATCGTCAAGATCGGCATGACACGCCGCCTCGACCCGATGGACCGGGTCCGGGAACTCGGCGACGCCTCCGTACCGTTCCGCTACGACGTGCACGCCATGTTCTTCTCCGAGGACGCGGTGACTCTGGAGGCGCAACTTCACAAGGCGTTCGCCGGCCGACGCGTCAACTTCGTCAACCTGCGGCGCGAGTTCTTCTTCGCCACGCCGTCCGAGGTCCGCGCACTCCTGGCGGACCAGGTGGGCGGCCTGCTCGAGTTCACGGAGGAGCCCTCGGCCGTCGAGTATTTCCAGAGTCGCGGCCGGTGGCCGTAGCACGGGCGTGCCCGGGGCCGGGCGCCTTGGGTTGGGGTGCCCGGCCTTGGGTGGGGGCTACTGGTGGGGGTGGAGGACGACCTTTGTGTAGCCCTCGATGCGCTTGTCGAACTTCTCGTACGCCGACGGGGCCTGGTCCAGGGGGAGTTCGTGGGAGACGACGAAGCTCGGCTTGGCCCGGTCCTCGATGATGAGGTCGCGCAGTTGGCGGTTGTAGCGCTTGACGTTGCACTGGCCGGTGCCCATGCGCAGGCCCTTTTCGAAGGCGCGGCCGATGGCGACCTGGAGCATGCCCTGCTGAGCGGACTTGTCGGGGCCGCCCGGGTCGCTGGGGACGTAGAGTCCGGGGATGCCCAGCGCGCCGGTGGGACGTACCGTCTCGATGAGCGAGTTCAGTACGGTGGCCGGCTCCTCGCGGTCGGCGGAGCCGGACTTGGCCTGGTAGCCGACGGCGTCGATGCCCTTGTCGGCGCCCTCGCCGCCGGTCTGCTCCTTGATCTGCTCCACCGGGCTGCCCTCGGCGAAGTTCACCGGGACCGCGCCGATCTCCTCGGCCTTCTGCAGCCGCTCGGGCACCCGGTCGACCACGAAGACCTTCTTCGCGCCCCGCAGCAGCGCCGAGTACGCGGCCATCAGCCCGACCGGCCCCGCGCCGTACACCGCGACGCTGTCGCCCGGCGAGACGTCGGCAAGCTCGTTGCCGTGGTAGCCGGTGGGGAAGATGTCGGCGAGCAGCACGAAGTCGCTCTCGTGCTCGGTGCCCTCGGGCAGCTTCAGGCAGTTGAAGTCCGCGTACGGCACCCGGAGGTATTCCGCCTGGCCGCCCGCCCAGGGGCCCATCGCGACGTATCCGTAGGCGCCGCCGGCGAATCCCGGGTTCACGGTGAGGCAGAAGCCGGTGTAGCCGGCCGTGCAGTTCCGGCAGAACCCGCAGGCGACGTTGAAGGGCATGACCACCCGGTCGCCCTTCTTCAGCGAGGTGACCCCGGCGCCGGTCTCCTCGATCACCCCGAGATTCTCGTGCCCGAACACGATGCCCGGCTCCGCCGCCGTACGCCCCTCGTACATGTGCAGGTCGGAACCGCAGATCGCGGTGGACGTGACCCGTACGACCACGTCGTTCGGGTGGTGGATCGACGGTTTGCCGACCTCTTCGACGGCTACCTCGAACGGTCCTTTGTAGACGACGGCCCTCATACGCGAACCTCCGATCGGCGGGTGCCTCACGTGATCTGGTTCTCATGCTCCCCCTCTGTGAGGAAGGGGACAAATCGCCTAAGCTCGGGCACACTATGCGCGTGCGGCCCCGGCTCCGGTCCGTGGGGTGCCCGCTCGTGCGCGACTGCGAGAGCGCAGGTGAACGTCCGTGACCCCACGCCGGGGAACGCTGCTCGTGCCGGTGCCCGGCCTGTCAGGGCACGTGTACCCGCCGGGCACGGAGATCGTCGTCAACGGCCGCGGGTCCGCCGTGGACGCCTTCGTCGGCGGCGACTGGCTGCCGGTCTCGTGGTGGGAGTTCGCCGAGGGCATCGAGGAAGCGCCCGCCGACGCCTGACCGCCGGAGTGACCGGAGTGATCGGAGTGATCGGGGGCGACTGCCGGTGAGTGCGGGTGATCCCCGGTGGCCGTGGGTGACCATGAGTGGCCCTGGGGTGGTCGCTCGGTCGCGGGCTCGGCCGTACGGGTGGACGTGCGGGGCGGGGCGATCCGATGGTGCAGGTCAACGGCTATCTGTGATCCCTGGGGTGCAAAATCTATGCTCGCCGCAGTAGACATTCGGGTGCGGCCTCAGTAATCTCGTAGGCGTCATACACGGTCGGGCCGGCCGCTCGTACAGCGGCCGGCCCGGAGGAAAGGACACAGCAGCAGACGCCGTCAGGATCGCCCGGTCCGAGGGGCCCTCGGGCCGGGTAACGCAAGACCCCGGAACGGAGGGTGGTCCCCGGTCACGCAGCCGCGATCCCCGCGTCCCGCCCGATGCCGGGCAGGGCGGCGGAAACGAGCGGCCGGCGCTCCCTGAGAACCGGCCGATGGTGTTCAATTTCCCTCGGGGCCCTGGTGCCGCACGGTGCCGGGGCCCCTCGACGCGCGTTGCACGACGAGGTGACATGGCAGCAGACAAACCGCTCAGCGATCGTCTGGACGACGACGACTACCCCGCCTACACCATGGGCCGGGCCGCCGAGATGCTCGGCACCACCCCGGGCTTCCTGCGGGCCATCGGCGAGGCCCGGCTGATCACCCCGCTGCGCTCGGAAGGGGGGCACCGGCGCTACTCCCGCTACCAGTTGCGGATCGCCGCCCGGGCCCGCGAGCTCGTCGACCAGGGGACGCCGATCGACGCCGCCTGCCGCATCGTGATCCTGGAAGACCAGCTCGAAGAAGCCCAGCGCATCAACGCCGAATACCGCCGCGCCGCGGACGAGGCGGCCGGCTCCCGCCCCGACCCGGGCTGACCGGCCCCGCGTGCCTACCCCCGGTGGGGGCAGGCTACCTACGCGCGGCGGGCCCACACTCGACGCCATGACCGCGAAAACGCCCCTCGGGGACTTCCTGCTCGCCCGGCGCTCCCGGCTGCGCCCGGACGACGTCGGGGTGGACACGTACGGCGAGCGCCGGCGAGTGCCGGGGCTGCGCCGGGAGGAGCTCGCGCTGCTGGCCGGGGTGAGCGCCTCGTACTACACGCGGCTGGAGCAGGGGGAGTCGGCGAGCGCGTCGGCCGAGGTGCTGGACGCGCTCGCCGGGGCGCTGCTGCTGGACGAGTCCGAGCGGCGCCATCTGCACGACCTGGCCCGTGCCGGACGCGGGCGAAGGCGGCGCCAACGGCCCGCGCCCGAGCGGGTGTCGGCGGCGACCCGGCAACTGCTGGACGTGCTCGGCGATGTGCCGGCGATCGTCCTGGGCCGCCGCAGCGACGTGCTGGCGTGGAACCGCCCCGGACACGCGCTGTTCGCCGGGCACTTGGACCCGGACGCGCCGCAACTGCCCCGGGAACGCCCCAACATGACCCGGCTGGTGTTCCTCGACCCCCACGTCCGTGAGCTGTACGCGGACTGGCCGAGCAAGGCCGCGGCGGCGGTCGGCGGGCTGCGCCTGGTGGCCGGCCGGCATCCGGAGGACGTGGCGGTGCATGCGCTGGTCGGCGAACTGTCCGCCAAGAGCGCGGAGTTCGCGTCGCTGTGGGCCGACCACCGGATCCGGGCCTGCACCGTCGCCGAGTACGAGATGCGTCATCCGCTGGTCGGTTCGCTGACCGTGACGCAGCAGACGCTCAGCAGCGGGCCGGGGCCCGCCGTGGTGGTCGCCACGACGCCGCCGGACTCGCCCTCCCGGGCGGCCCTCACGCTGCTCGCGCGGGCCACCGCGCACTCCGGCCTTCCCGCCGGGCCGGTACGGGCCGGGGCCCGCGCCGGCCGGGAGTGACCCCGCCGTACGGCATCCCCTCGCCTCCTGACCGCCGTACGCGAGCGACCCCGCCGTACGGCACCCCGCCACCCTTTCCCGCCGGCCCCGCCCGGCGACCGTAACGACCCCGAACAGGGAGAAACCATGTCCACCAAGCTCTTCCGCTCCGCCCTGACGGCAGCCCTCCTGCTCGCGGCGGCGGCATCCGCGACCGCCCCCACCGCCGCCTCGGCCGCCACCCCACCGCTCACCCGCGCCCGGATAGCCCAGCACTTCGACCTCGCCGGGGGCCAGACGCCGGAGAACATCGCCATGGCGCCGGACGGCGACGCGTACGTCACCTTCGCCGCGGGCCGGCAGCTCGCCAGGATCTCGCCCACGGGTGCCGTACGGGTCCTCGCCACGCTGCCCGAGCCCGCGGACGGCGGCGTCCACACCCCCGCGCTGGGCTTCCCGCTCACCACCGGCGTCGTACGGGCCGGCGACGGCACGCTGTACTTCCTGTACGCCACCGGTACCGCCGACCTCACCGGCGTGTGGCGGCTGCGGCCCGGCGGACGGCCGCAGCGGATCGCCGCGCTGCCCGCGAACGGCCTGCCCAACGGGCTCGCGCGGGACCCGCGCACCGGCACGCTCTACGTCACCGACTCCGTGCTCGGCACCATCTGGAGCGTCCCGGCCGCCGGCGGCACCCCCACCGCCTGGTCCACCGCGCCCGAGCTGGCCGCCGCCGGATTCCTCGGCGCCAACGGCCTGAAGCTCCACGACGGCGCCGTATGGGCGTCCAACCTCGACCAGGGCACCGTCCTGCGCATCCCCGTCCTCCCCGACGGCCGCGCCGGCACGCCACGCACCCGGGCCACCGGCCTGACCGGCATCGACGACTTCGCCTTCACCGGCCGCGGCGACCAGCTCCTGGCCACCCTCGACAGCCCGAGCGAGGTCGCCCTCGTCCAGCCCGACGGCACCCACTCCATCGTCCTGACCTCGGCCGACGGACTGCAGAACCCCACTTCACTCGCCCTGCGCGGCGACACGGTCCACGTCCTGAGCGCCGCCTACCTCACCGCGCACGACCCCAACCTCCTGCTCGCCCGCCTCACCAGGTGACAGCGGACTCCCGGGCGGAGGGGGTGGCAGTGCACACTGGGAGCAATGACAAAGCCCGATGCTCCGAAACGACACTTGCCCACCAGTCCCTTCAAAGCCCCGGTCGTCCCCACGGCCAAGCATTTCGCCGTGGGCGACCAGGTCACACATGACGTGTACGGCCTCGGCCGGGTGATCGACACCGAGGAGGGGGTCGCGGCGCTCGTCGACTTCGGTTCGTCGCGCATGCGCATCCTCAGCCCGTACACCAAGATGACCAAGCTCTAGCGCCGCACCGATCCCTTGGCGTCGAAGGCCCCTGCCGGAACCGGCAGGGGCCTTCGACGTCCACCACTTCGCGGCTCCCCGCCGGCTCCCCGCTACTTGCTCATGGCGAAGCGCATCAGCGCCTGCTCGTCCCCCTGCTTGATCTTGCCCGTCTCGTTGATCACCTGGAGCTTCCAGCCATCCGCGCCCCGGGTCGCCTTGGCCACCGCGCAGCCGTTGTCGGTGGTGAGCAGGCTCGGCCAGATGTCGGCGACCTGCTGGGTGCTGCCGCCGGTCGCGTCGTACACCTTGAAGCTGACGTTGCGCGCGTTCTGGAAGGCGCTGCGCTTCTTGTACGCGGCGGCGATGAACACGATGCTGGTGATGTTGGCCGGGACCCGGTCGAGCACGACGGTCACGGTCTCGTCGTCGCCCTCCCCGCGCCCGGTCTGGTTGTCCCCGCTGTGCACCAACGAGCCGTTGCCGAACGGGTCCAGGGAGTCGAGGCCGGCCAGGCGCACCGGTTCCTGGCCCTGCATCGCTATCGCGATCAGGTCAAGGTCGGTGCCGGTCTTCTGGCGGATCTTGCCCATCAGCCCGCCGCTGCTGCCGGCGGTGGGGTCCCAGGACACCCCGATGGAAAGGTGGGTCACCCCGCCCAGGTCCGCCGGCTCGTCTTCCTTGTTGAGCGTGATCATGCGTGGTCCTCTTGTCGGTTCGGACTGCGACACGTGAAGTGTGCCTGGTTCACTGCGCCGTGGCCGCCACCAGGTCGGCTCGGCGTCGGCTGGGCGGCGGCTCAGCGCAGTACGCCTCAACGCAGTACGGCCTCAACGCAGTACGGCCTCAACGCAGTACGGCCGACAGCACGTCGGTGCCGAGCGCCGTCAGGTCGGGCAGGCTGAGGGTGTAGCGCACATAGCGGCCCCGGCGCTCGGCCGTGAGCAGGCCCGCGCGGCGCAGCACGGCGAGGTGCCGGGAGACCTCCGGCGGGGTGAGCTCCCAGAAATGCGCCAACTCCGCGGTGGTGTGCGGGCCGCGGGCCAGCGTACGCAGCAGCCGCAGCCGTACCGGGTGCGCGAGCGCCGCCAGCCGGAGGGTGACCGTCTCCAGCGAGACCGGCTCGGCAGGGCCCGGCTCGGCGACCGGATACTGCACCACCGGATGCCACCCGGGCGCGTGGACCGCCACCAGGTGCGGGCGGCCGAAGACGCTGGGGACGAAGGTGACGCCGGCGCCGCGGGCCGCGGTCGCCTTGTCCTGCACCTTGTCCACGACGATGCAGTCGCCGTCCGGCGCCAGGGCGACCGCGCCGGAGACCGAGGCGAGCGCCGCCGCGACACCCTGCCGCCTGAGCAGTTCGTTCTTCAGCCGCAGATCGCCGGCGAGCTGCGCCGCGACGCCCGCCCAGGCGTCGTCGAAGAAGGCCGCGGCGCATTCCTCCAGGGTGGCGCGCACCCGCGCCCGTACCGCGGCAGGATCGGCGAGCAGCCGCTCCGCGAACGCCTCCTGGAGCGCGCCGCGGGCCTGCGCCACCTCCAGGGCCCGCTCGCGCGCGGCGGTGTCGGTGAGCGGGGACGCGCCGCGGAAGTGGACCCGGTTGCTGCCGCACGTGGTGACGAGCGCGGCCGTCACGTACGTCTCGTCGTCGATCCGGTCGACGTCGTCCAGCTCCTCGGCCAGCGTCGGCCGGGGGCGGGCGGGGATCAGGAAGTCGGCCTGCGAGGAGCGCCAGAGGAACTCCGCCTCCCGCAGCCGCTCGGCCAGCTCCGGCCGCAGCCCCGCCCACACGTCCGCGGCCCAGCCGGCGAACTGCGGATGGTGGCCGGGCTCGGCCAGCACATGCAGCATCGCGGTCAGCTCGGCCATCGGGGAGGCGGCGAACCGCACGGGCTCGGACGGCACACCGCTGATGTCGATCCTCAGCGTCATGCCCCCATCATCACCGCGCCGGCGGCCCGGCGGCGGTGCCGATTGACGGGACGCGTCAACCGGCGTGCCCCGCCCCGGCGCCCGCCCGCACCGTCCGACGCATGGCATCCCTCACCGCGCTCCGCCCCCGCGCGCTCGTCCGCGCCTCGGGCGGTCCCCGCTACACCGTCGCCCTGGCCGTCGACGCGCTCGGCACCGGCCTGCTGCGGCCCTTCCTGCTGCTCTACGGCGTGACGGCGCTGAAGCTGTCCGCCCCGGTCACCGGCGCCGCGATGACGGCCGGCATCGTCGTGGGCCTGGGGTGCATGCCCGCGGTGGGCCGGTGGCTGGACCGCGGGGCACGCAGCACGGTCGTGGCCGCGTCGATGCTGGTGCGGGTGCTGGGGGTGGCGCTGCTGCTGGCGGCCCCGGCGGGGCACGTACCGCTCTTCGCGGGCGCGGCGCTCTTCCTCGGCATCGGCAACCAGGCGTGGCCGGCCGCGCACGCGGCGCTGGTGGCCACGGTCGCGCAGGGCCGGGACCGCGACACCGCCTTGGCGGCGGCCCGCGCGCTGCGCAACGCCGCGCTGGGCGTCGGCGCGCTGCTGGCCACCGTGTGCCTGGCGGGCGGTACGGCGGCGCTGCGGGCGCTGGCGGGCGGCACCGGGCTCGCCTACCTCGCGGCGGCGGGGCTGGCGTGGTCGGTCCGGGTGCGCGCCCGCCCCGCGCAGGCCGGCCCGGCGGGGGAGCGGGGCGCCGGGCCCGCACCGCGGATGCTGCCGCTGCTGGCCGCGAACGTGGTCTACGCCTTCTGCCTCAACGTTCCCGAGGTCGCGCTGCCCCTGGTCCTGGTGACGCAGCTGCACGCGTCGCCGGTGTGGCCGGCGGCGGTCTTCGTGGCCAATACGGCGCTGGTGGTGACGTTGCAGGTGCCGGTCACCGTCCTGGCGTCGCGCTTCCCGCGGCGGAGCGTGCTGGCCTGCTCCGGGGTGGTGCTGGCCGGGTCGTACGCCGGCTTCCTCGGCGCCGCCTCGCTGGGGCCGGGCTGGGGCACCCCGGCGGTCGCCGCGGTGTCCGTGGTCTGCACGCTGGGCGAGATCGGCTACGCCGGCAGCGCCACCGCGCTGGTCGCCGCACTCGCGCCGGCGCATGTGCTGGGGCGCGCCCTGGCCCGCTTCCAGCTCTCCACGGGCTTCGGGCTCGCCGTCTCCCCGGCGGTCATCACCGCGCTCGCGCCGCACGGGCCGGCCGCGCTGTGGGGGAGCCTGGCCGCGGGGACGCTGGTGTCGGCGGCGGGCGTCGCGGGCGGGCGGGAGCGGGGGGCGCGGCTGCCCGGCGGGGCGGGGGCGCGGCAGGGGTGAGGCGGGACGGCCCGGCCCCGGGGGTGGGGCCGGGCCGTCGGGCGCCGTCGTGGGGGCAGGGAATCGGGCCGGGGATCGGGCCGGGGGTCAGGCCGGGGTCAGGAGGTCAGGGGCTCAGCAGGCGCCGAGGTCCTGCCAGACGCCCCACTCGCCGGTGGTGCCGGGCTCCTCCCCTTGCGTCCACCACTTGGCCTGCCAGTTGTGGCCCTTCCAGGAGACGGTGTTGCCGCCGGTGTAGATCTGCGAGGAGCTCCAGGAGGCGGTGGTGCAGCCGGTGCCGCCGGTGGAGCCGCCGGTCGTGGAGCCGCCGGTGGTCGTCCCGCCGGTGGTGGTGCCGCCCGTGGTCGTGCCGCCGGTGGTGGTCCCGCCGGTGGTGGTGCCGCCCGACGTGCCGCCGGAGCCGCCCGCGTACTTCTGGAAGATGTCCGTGAAGGCGAGGCTGCTCTGGCTGATCTGGCTGCACGTGGACAGCGAGTTGGCGGAGCCGCCGCACGCCTGGTCGCGGTTGACCGACCAGAACGCCAGCCGCCCGACGCCGTGTTGGGCCGCGAAGCTCTCCACGGTCTGCGCGTCGGCGAGCGTGAACGTCGAGCCGTCGTCGTTCTTGCCGATCATCGGGGTGATGCCGAGGTTGGCGTAGGTGTAGCCGGAGTCGACCGACTGCATCTGGGCGAGCGTCGCCTGGGCGGCGGAGACCGAGCCCTGGCCCATCTCGGTGCCGGTGCCGGCGTAGAAGTCCATGGTCATGATGTTGACCACGTCGATCTTGATGCCGGCGTTCTTGGCGGCCTTGAGGATGTTCACGCCGTCGTTGGTCAGCCCGCTGGTCAGGACCGGCAGCGTCACCGAGAACTTGAGGTTGGGGTTGGACCCCTTGAGGTCCTTCATCGCCTGCATCTGGCGTGCCGCCGCGGCGGTGTCCGCGATGGCGGCGCCCTCGATGTCGAAGTCCAGCTGCGTGACGCCGTAGTCGTTGATGAGCGCCTGGTAGCCGGCGTCGATCGCGCTCTGCGTGGAGCACGTCCAGGCCAGCGGCAGTCCGCTCGCGCCGCCGGAGGAGATGATGAGGGACGCGCCCTCGGACTTCGCCTTGGCGATGAGCGGGTCGGTGAAGGAGTCGTTGCCGATGGGGAGGGTGTCGCCCCAGATCTGGTTGCAGCCGGAGCCGAGCACGAAGGCCGCGGTGTAGGCCTTGAGGCCGTGTCCGGTGATGGCGGTGTCGAGCAGGCCCTCCTGGCTGTTCGACATGTCGACGTACGGGGCCACGGAGTAGGTGCCGGTCGCCGCGGCGTTGCCGGCGGGGGCCAGGGCGAAGACCGCACCGGCGGTCGCGAGCGTGAGCGCGGAGGCGGAAGCCGCCCATTTCGCAAGGTGCATGGGAGTCCCTCGGGCGTGGAGTGGTGGGGGGTGCGCATCGTGGGCCGGAGTTGGTACGTACCAAACCGCGCGCATGCCTGCCCCGTCAAGAGGACTAGACCAACTTCCGTGCGCGGAAGTGCCGCCGGACTTCGAAATGACGAGCCGTCAGATACGGCGAGGGCCCCTCCGGGCGGACCGCGGGGTCCGCCCGGAGGGGCCGTTCGCCGTTGCTATGTACCGAGTGCTACGTGCCGAGCGCTATGGACCGAGGATCAGCCGCCGGTCGTGAACGGCCGGTGGTCGCGGTCCGTCTGCCGGAAGCCGACCGTGTACGTGCGGCTGGACCTGCCGTCGGCCGAAGTCACCGTGATCGTACGGGTGGTGAGCCGGGCGCCGGTCGAGGACAGGATCCGGCTGCCGTCGGTGACCCGCACCCGGGCGCCGGGCCCGGCCGGCACCGCGGTGACGGCCGGCACCTTCTTGTTCCTCGGCCAGTCGACGACGTACGTGGCCACGTCCGGCGCGAAGCCGTCGATCGCGACACCGCCCACCGTGATCGCGGACGCGTCGGCGACCGCGGCCTTGGTGGCGTCCCGGAAGTTGGTCACCGTGACCGAACCGTCGGCGTTGACGACGACCTGCGCCGCCATCGCCGCCGCCAGGTTGATCCGCTCCCAGCTCGCCCCGCCGTCCCCGGTGAGGTCGAGCGGATAGCCGGAGTCCGTCGCGGTCTGCTCCAGGATCTGCGTGCGCTGCTCGGTGCTGAGGTCAGGGAACGCCGTGACCAGCAGCGCCGACGCGTCGGACGGCGCCGTGAGTGGCTGCCCGGACGCGCCCACCTGGGAGAAGCCGTACGACAGGCGCTGCGTGTAGAGGTCGATGTCCTGCGCCGTGCTGAGCCCGGCGTAGGAGCCGCCCGCGCAGGCCGCGAGCGTGTCGCCGTACCCCTGCTTCCGGCAGTCGGCGAGCAGCACGTTCTCGATCTCGGTGTGCGCCTGGAGCAGCAGGTCCTGGAAGCCGGGGTCGGCCCACCGGTGGGCCACGGTGGCCTGCCCGGTGATGCGACCGCCCATGACGTCGAGCGGGTAGTGGAAGCCCAGGACGATGCGGTTGTTGCCGTACTCCGAGGTGCGCGCCAGGATCGACGGCGCCAACTCCGGGAGGAGCGTGGCCAGTACGGTCCCGGCCTCGTAGCCGCCGTAGGTGTGGCCGCTGGGGTACGAGCCGCTGGTGGCCAGGCCGCTGTACGAGCCGTCCTGCGACTCGTAGACGTCGCCGCCGTCACCGACGAACCCGAGCCGGACGTACGGGCGCAGGTAGCCGAAGTGGTCCTTGGCCGCGTCGTGGGTGTCGAGGCTCTGCGTGACGCGGCCGAACAGCGCGTTGGTCTTGGGCAGTTGGCCGCCGTTCAGTGCGTCGAGGTAGACCTGGCCGAGCCGGGAGCCGAGGCCGTCGGCCATTGTGACGGTGGGGCTGTTGGTCGCGTCGACCTCGGCGCGGTCCACCTGGGCCTGCGTGGCCGCGTTGTTGATGCGCACCGCGATCCGGTCGTTCTGCGCGGTGAGCGGAGTGCCGTTCGGCACCTTGGAGTTGGCGCCGAGGATGTCGGGGTGGAGGTCGTCGATACCGGCGAGCAGGTCATCGAAGTAGTCCGAACCGTCGCCGGTCGCCGGCCACTTGTCCGACGGGTAGGCCGCGTCGAGGGTGCCCGCGGGGAAGGGGGCGGGGGTGTACGCCGGGTCGGGCGCGGCGGCCGGCGTGGTGCCGGTGCCGGTGCCGGCCTCGGTGCCGGCCTCGGTGGCGGCGTCGGTCGTGCCGGTGCCGGTCGTGCCGGTTGCCGGTGCGTCGTCGGAGGTGCCGGCGAGGGTGACCGCGGTGACGGTGGCGGTGTGCGCCTTCGCCTTGCCCGTGGTCGTGAGCAGCGCGGTGTCCGCGGTGGCGGGCAGGTGCGCGGTGGTCCCGTCGTCGAGGGCCACGGTGTAGCCGATGATCGGGAATCCGCCGTCGCCGGCCGGCTGCCAGCTCACCCGGGTCTGCGTGCCGTGGGTGACGACGCCGGTCACGGCCGGCTTGCGCGGCTTGGCCGCGGTCACGACGGGCGCGGTGGCGGCGCTCTGGCGCGAGGTGCCGCGCGCGTTCACCGCCTGGACGCGGGCGGTGAAGGAGCGGTCGGCGGGCAGCCAGGTGAAGGTCGTGCTGCGGCTGCCGGGATCGGCGACCGTGACCTGGTGCCCGTCGCTGAGGGCGACCTTGTAGCCGGTGACGGGCGAGCCGCCGGTGTCGGTGGGCGGCGCCCAGCGGACGGTCACGCTGCTGCCGGAGGCCGTCGCCGAGACCGCGTCGGGCGCCGCGGGCACCGTCTTCGGCTTGGTGACCAGCGTGGCCAGGGCGTGCTCCAGGGTGTTGTAGCGCAGGGTGAGCGTCGCGTCCGTGGTCGTGCTGTCCGCGAGGGCGGCCTGGGCCGCGGCGAGCGCGGTGGTGAAGGCCCGCCACGAGGTGTCGGTGTAGCGGGCGTTGTCGAGTGCCGCCGCGGTCGTGGCCAGGTCGTCGAGCGTGAGCCGTGCCAGCGGCACCAGTTGCTCGGCGGCCAGGGTGAGGCTGCGGGTCTGCGTGTCGACTTCGAGCTGCGTCGCACCGTCGGCGGCCACCAGGGCGCGTGCGGCGGCGAGTTCACGCCGGTAGACGCCGAAGTCGATGGCGTCGTAGCGTGCCGCGTCGCCGGCGAGCCCCGCGTACTGGTCGATGGCCTTCTGCAGCGCGGACGTGTCCGTCGCGGCAGGCGCGTCGGTGTGGCTGAAGGTGACCCGGCCCAGGTTCGCGACGTACGGGTGCGAGGAGTCCGGGGTCGTCGTCAGCCGCAGGTAGACCGCGTGCGTGCCGGTGACGGCCTTGGGCAGCGTCAGGCTCGTCGTGCCGCCCGAGGACCACGCGCTTCCGGTGACCGGCAGCGGGACCGTCGCGTACGGCGTGCCCGGGTTCGCCGCGTCGAAGGAGTCCAGGTAGAGCTGGACGGCCGAACCGGTGCCGCAGCGCGCGGAGTTGTTGACGTAGGTGAGCGTGACGGTGTTCTTCGGGGAGTCGCCGAAGTCGATGCTCCCGTAGTCCAGCCACGCCCCGTCGTACGTGCCGCCGAGGTCGGTGGCCGAGCCCGCGTCGCTCCAGCCGGCCGGCTCGCTCTTGAGCCCGCCGCCGCTGTCGGCGCGGAAGGCGGTGGCGTCGAAGCCCACGGGGGCGGCGGCGTCACGCGTCAGGGCCAGCGAGTAGACGTTGGCGACGTAGGGCTGGGACGACGTCTGCGTGCCGGAGACGAAGTCGGCGTAGACGTCCTGGACGCCGGCGAAGACCGCCGGGTCCAGGTGGGCGGTCGCGGTGCCGATGGTGCCCCAGCCGGAACCGGTGTAGTCCAGCGGGATCTCGACGCTCTTCGGGCCGTCCTTCGCGCCCAGGTGCAGCTCGATGCGGGAGTCCGACGCGGCCCGCGACTGGGGCTTGTCGTAGCGGACGGTCACGGTGTCGGCGCCGCTCTTGAGGTCGGTGCCCTTCCACTGCGCCCACGCGCCGTTCGAGACGTTCTCGAAGATGCCGTTGGAGAGGTTGAGCGGCAGCGAACCGTCGCCCGTGGCCGTGCTGTCGGCCGCGGTCAGGGTGGCGAGGGTGTCGGTGGGCTGCGACGGGACCGGGTTCGGCGAGAACTGGTACCAGTCGAAGTTGGACACCCACTGCTGGCCGGCCGGCGCGTGGAAGACGAACGCCGCGCCGGAGGCGGCGAGTAGGGCCGCCGGGTCGGTGACGGCCGCCTGCACGGTGGTGTAGTACTGCCAGCCGCCCGTGCCGGGCAGCTGGACGGTCGCGACGACCGGCCCGTCGGCGGTGCCGGCGTGGACGTCCACGCTGCTCGGCTTGGCGCTCACCGCCTGCGAGTTGGCGTAGCGGACCGAGATGCTGCGCGGGGCGACCCCGCCGAAGTCCAGGGTGTCGTAGCGCTCCCAGGCGCCTTCGGTGACGCCGCCGAGGTCGCCGTCGGAGTAGTACGCCTCGCTCACCAGGCTCGGGCCCTGCTTGGCGTCGGGCTTCTCGGCCTGGAGGACGGCGTAGCCGCCCTCGTCGATGGTGAGCGCGTCGATCGCCGAACCCAGCTGGTCCGCGGCGGACATGAGGCTGCCGGTGCCGGACGCCGGGTCGGCCAGGACGGTGCGGGCGTGCTCAAGGGCGGACTGGAACAGACTCCAGGAGCCGGCCGAGTAGTTGCCGCTGCGCACCACCGACGCCTGGTCGACCAGGGCGCCAAGTGCCTTGCGCTGCACGGCTGCCGCGTTGACGACGAGCGGGTCGGTCGCGGAGATGCCGGTGCCGTTCACCGTCGCGGCCCGCACGCCGTGCGCGAAGGCCGCGTCGCGGAAGCTCAGGCCGAGCCGGGCGTCCACGGTCGTGGTGCCGGTCAGCGACAGCGTCGCCGTACGCGAACCGGTCACGCGCAGGTCGGCGGCGAGGCCCTTGGGCAGGCCGGTAACGCTTGCCGTACCGGCCTTGGTGAGGCTGGTGCCCTTGCGGGCCGCGAACGACGCCGGTCCCGACAGGCTGAGTTGGACCTGGCCCGTGACCTTGCCGTTGGCGTCGGTGTCCACGGTGGCCGGGCGGGCGGTCAGGACGCTGTCGCCCCAGGCCGTGCCCGTACCGCCGTCGCCCGGGGTGCCCGGGGCGGTGTCCAGCGAGTACGCGGGCTTGGTCGCGGCGCCCCAGGAGGAGGGCTTGGCGCCCATCCGGAAGTCCAGGGTGCCGCCGGCGATGATCTGCGAGTAGTCGAGCCAGGTGTTGTCGAAGCGCTTGCCGTTCAGCGTCGCGCTCTGCACGTAGTAGCTGCTCGGCGAGACCCCGTCGGCCTTGACGGTGAAGCGGGAGCCGTTGGCGTACGTGATCGTCGTGGAGTCGAAGAACGGGCTGCCGATCTGGAACTGGCTGGAGCCGGCCGTCACCGGGAACAGGCCGAGGGCGGCGGCGACGAACATCGTCGACATCGTGCCGGCGTCGTTGTCCATCGTCGGCAGGAAGCCGTCCGGCGACAGCTTGTAGACCCGGGTCTTGACCGGCGGGGTGAACTCGCCGCCGGAGCTGGGGGCTTCGTTCGTGGAGCCGGTTGCGATGTAGCGGTTCCAGGTGGCGCCGGTGTAGATCGACCGCACCCACTTCTGCGTCTGGGCGGGCTCGCCCACGTAGTTGAAGAGGTAGGGCGCCTGGAGGTCGATCTCGTTGGCGTTGGAGTGCAGCATCGTGGAGCCGTCGTCGGCGGCGGAGTCCACGCCGAACATGTGCTCCACGGCGGCCTTTCCGGCCTTCGCGCCGCCCATCGCCTTGATGAGGCCGCCCATGTCGTAGGCGTCGTACCAGTTGTACTGCCACAGCGTGCCCTGGTAGAGGCCGGCCGCCTCGAACTTCTCGTAGTCCGCGCTCTGCCAGTCGCCGCCGGACGCGCGCGGGGTCAGCAGGCCGACCTGCGTGCCGTCGGCGGCCGTCCAGGCGCCGGACTTCACCAGGTTGTCGATCGCCATCGTCGACTGCGTGCGCAGCTTCTGCGCGTCGTCGTCCTTGCCGAGCGCGCCGGCGATGATCGACAACGCCCACTGGTCGTAGCCGCGTTGGACCGTCGTGCCGGGATCACCCGAGACGTATCCCTGCCGCAGCTGCGCGCCCGTGTAGTAGCCGGCGTACGACAGCAGCGCCGGGTACGCCTCGTCGAGCCGGTCGAAGTTGCGGTAGCCCTTGGACAGCGCGTCGGCGATCACCACCGCCGAGCGCTCCCAACGCACCGTCGGCACCGAGTGGGTGAGGCTGCCGGGGCTCTTGCCGGCGGCGTGCGTGTCGGCGAACAGCTCGACGAGCGACTGCACCATGTCCCGGTAGGTGGCCGGGTCGATGTACGCCTCGACCGAATACTTGCGGAAGTCGTCCCAGGTGGACCAGCCGTCGTAGTACGTGAAGCCGTTCGTCTTGTGCACGGCCCCGTCGGCGCCGCGGTAAGTGCCGCTGGTGCTCGTGGCGTTCACCGGCAGCCCGTACATGCGGTACAGGTGCGTGTAGAACTCCTCGGTCAGCGTCGAGCCCGGGTCGGACTTCGCGGAGGACTGCACGGCGACGGCGCCGAGCGTGCTGTTCCAGTCCGCCTTGGTCTGCGCGCGGACCTGGTCGAAGGTGCGGCTGCCGAGTTCGTTGCGCTGGTCGGTCGCGGCCTGCTCGGCGCTGATCGGGGAGAGGGTGATGCGCAGTTCGACGTCGTTGCCGGCGGAGGGGGCGAAGCCGAGGACGGCGCCGGTGTCGGTGCCGTCCTGCGCGGTGGCGGCGCTGAGGGCGCCGTCGTTGCCCCAGGACTTGAGGGAGGTGACGGGGACGTTGGTGGTGGCGTCGTAATACAGCTGGTACGAGGCGCCGTTGAAGGAGCCGGCGATGAGGCCGGTGATCGAGGTGGTGCCGTCCGGGAGGGTCGTCGCCTTCATCGTCGCGCGGGTGCGGCTGGTGAAGTTGTTCGCGAGGTCCAGGACGAGTTCGGGCTGCGCGCCGGCCGGGAAGCGGTAGCGCTCCAGCGCGGTGCGGGTCGTCGCCGTGACCTCGGCGTCGATCTTCCCGGGGCCTTGCGTGACCGCCGAGCCCGTACCGGTCAGCGCGCCGAGGCCCACCCGGTAGGAGCCGGGCGAGGCGTCCTCGTCGTCGTGGCTGTACGGGTGCGCGTACGTCGCCGGCGCGGGCCGCCGGTCGTACGCCACGGACGTCGGCACGACCAGCAGGTCGCCGCCGCCGCCCGAGCCGCCGACGCCGTCGAGGTCGGTGGCGGTGAAGCCGGCGATGTGGTCCTCGTTGTAGTCGTAACCGGAGTGGTTGCGGCCCGGCGTGGTCATCGGGTTGACCTTGGCGAGGCTGTGCGGCGCCTCGGCGCCCGGCAGGTCGTTGCCGTCGTCGCCGGCGGTCGACACGAAGGGGTCGACGAGCGCGGTGTAGTCCGTGCCGCCGGGCGCGCTCGTGCGGCCGGCGGCCCCGGGCGCGGCGCCGGCCGCCCCGGCCCCCGCGAGCGCGGCGAGGCCGAGCGCGCCGGTGAGCAGCGCGGCGACGGTCGCTTGCAGCGGGCGGCGGCGGGCGGCGCGGGGCCGCGGTCCGGGGTTCGGTATCGGTGGGGCGGTCGGAAGCTGCACCCCGGGCAACGGGATGCGGGATCTGCTGGGCACGTGACCTCTCCGGCGTCGCGGTGACGCCCCGCACGACCCCGGCGGAGCCCGGGCCGGCGACCTGACCGACAACGTTGTCAGCGGTCGTCCGGCCCGAACGCCGGGGCGAGCGAGGCGGGTTGGCAGTGGACACAAGGGATTCCACCCGTTGCGTTCACGGATGTCCACCATCAGACACGGAGAAGGCGTACGGGGGGCGAACGGGGGCCGCACAACTGGTGCGACCTGGGCGTGTCGCCCTGGCCGGGCGGGGGCGCGGCGGGCGCGCGTGGCGGACGGGGGCCCGGTCGGGCCGCGGCCTGCGCACGGGCGGGGGCCCGGGGTTGGCGGGGCGGCGGCGTTGCCGCGCTCGGTGCGGACGGCCGCCGGGTGGGGGTGCCGGTCGGTGCGGGGGCCGGCTGGGGAGGTTCGGGCGGATGGGTTGAAGTGCGGTTCTTGCTGGGTTTTCTCGAAGTCTTGCGGGGTCGGCGCGGTCGGCCCGACAATGACCCGGGGCATGGGCGGCGGTTTTCCGCCATTGCCCCCGAAGGGGCGATCCCGTGACGTTTACGGCGCAACGGGCCCGTCCCCCGGCGGACTTCGCATCGGTGAGCGGCGGACACTTCGAGGGGACGGCGGCCGATGGCTGAGACGCCGACGAGTACGGTGCCGGGCACGGTATTGGGCGGGGTGCGGATGACGGACGGCGTCGTCGTGCCGTTCGCGGGGCCGGGCGCGGGCGTCGGGGAGCTGACGTGGGGGCAGCGCAAGGTCTGGACGCTCATGGAGCTGGCCGGCGGGTCGATGAGCATGGGCGGCGCGGTGCCCGTCACGGACGGCCGCACGGTCGGCGACCTCGCGGCGGAGCTGCGCTTCTTCCTGTGCCGGTACGCCTCGCTGCGGGCCCGGATCAGGGCCGGGGCCGACGGCGGCCTGGTCCAGGAGGTGGCGGGCGCGGGCGAGGCCGTCCTGGGCGTCCTCGACACCCCGGACGGGGGCGAACCGGACGTCGTGGCGGGCGAGTTGGCCGCGCGGTGGGAGGCGACGCCGTTCGACCACGCCGAGGAGTGGCCGATCCGGATGGCCGCGGTACGCGCCGGGGGCGTGGTCACGCATGTCGTCGTGATGATCTCGCACGTCGCCACCGACGGCGGCGGAATCGCGGTCATGCTGCGGGAGTTGGCCGAACGCGACCCGGCCACCGGGCAACCGGCCGCCGCCGGGCCCGCGATGGGCCCGCTGGAACTCGCGGCGCTGCAACGCACGCCGGCCGGCCGCCGGCACAGCGACACCTCGCTGCGGCACTGGGAGCGGCTGCTGCGCGCCGCCGGACCGCGGCGGTTCGGGCCGCGCGTGGACCGGGGCGAACCGCGCTACCGGCGGGCGGTCTTCACCTCCCGCGCCCTGCACGTGGCCTCGGGCGTCGTGGCGGCCAGGACCGGCACCTCGACCTCCACCGTGCTGCTGGCCGCGTACGCGGTGGCCGTCGTGCGGCTGACCGGCATCAACCCGGCGCTGATCCAGGTCGTCGTGAGCAACCGCTTCCGGCCGGGACTCGCGGAGGTGTCCCACCCGCTGTCCGTGAACGGCCTGTTCATGGCCGACGTCGCCGACGCCTCCTTCGACGAGGTCGTGGACCGTACGCGGCGGGCCTCGGCGCAGTGCTCGAAGTACGCGTATTACGACCCGGGCCGGTTGGAGGAGTTGCGCTCCCGCGTCCACGCCGAGCGGGGCGAAGTGGTCGAGATCACCTGCCTGTTCAACGACCGCCGGCTCGCCCTCGGCGTGGAGCCGGCGCGCCGCGAGGTGCCGTCCGAGGCCGAGTTGGCGGCGGCCCGGGCCGAGAGCGAGCTGCGCTGGGGCGAGCCGTTCGCCAGCTACCTGGACATGCTCATGATCCAGGTGGGAGCGGCGCAGGACACGGTGGAACTGGAGGTCCAGGTGGACACGCACCACGTCTCGGTGGGGCAAGTGGGCGAGCTGGTACGGGACATGGAGGCGCTGGCCGTCGCGTCGGCGTCCGACCCGGAGCTGCCGACCGGGGTACGGGGGGCCTGACCCGCGCGGCGCCCGGCCGCGGGTCGTAGGTGAGCGTGGCGGATGCGGGCGTGGGCCCGCCTGGACGACGAGGCGGTCCGGCGTCAAGCGGGGCTTAACGCGCGTTGCGCAGAGCGTCGTTGATGGGGGGCCTGGGGCCGAGCAGGATCGGGGGCGGGGATGGAACCTCCGGCCTGCACAGGGAGAACAGCATGTACGTCACCCGGGATCGTGCCCTCGGGGCAGTCGCGCACGACGGCGGGGCGGTCGTCGCGGAGTTGCGGGACCGCGTCGAGATCACCGACGCGCTGCACCGGTTCGCGCTCGGCCAGGACCTGAAGGACGAGGAGCTGTTCGCGTCGGCCTTCGCCGTGGACGCCGAGGTGGACTTCCGGCCGGCCTCCGCCAGGTGGGGCGCGCAGCCGCCGGTCATCGTGGGGCGGGAGGTCATCGTGGCGACGATCCTGGGGCTGTTCACCGGCCGGGTCGACACCACCCACCAGGTCACCAACGTCCGGATCGAGATCGAGGGCGACACCGCCCGCCTCACCGCCCTGGTCGAGGCGCAGCACCTGCTCAGCGCGGACCACGGCACGTACGCGCTGCTCAAGAACCCCTACGACGTGGACCTCGTGCGCGACGGCGACCGCTGGGTCATCCTGCGGCTGCGCATCGACAACACCTGGTACACCGGCGACCCCGCGGCGATCTTCGGCTGACGGCCCGAGGGGGGCCGTCAGCCGGCGGCGCTGCGCAGGAGGGTGCGGGCGGCGGCGCGGATGCGCTGGTCCTCGGCGAAGCGCCGCCAGTTGCCCGCCGACCCGAGCAACTGGTCGGACTCCAGGGCGGAGGTGAGGGCCGCGCGGGTCGGTGGGCCGATCTCGCCGATTTCCGTCAGCGCCTCCAACGCCCGGTGCATCACCGGCAGATGGCGGCCTTCGGCGAGCGGCCGGACGGTCTCTTCGAGCGCCGGGCGGCTCGGCTCCGGATCGCCCGTGACCTTCCACAGGGCGATCGCCGCCTCGACGCTCGTCCAGTCCACCGGATACCCGGTCGCCAACAGTACGCGCAGCCGCCCGGCTTGGGAGACGGCCGCCGGGCCGAGGTCGCCCACGTAGCGGGTCGTGGTGTGGAAAACGCCGTCCGCCGCGAGTGCCGGGCCGAGCACGTCGAGGGCGCGCGCCGGGTCGTCGCCGAGCCGGGCCCGCGCCCACGCGAAGAGCTGCCGTTCGGTGGCCGCTTCACGCGAGCCGGCCGCCGCGGTGCCCGGCGCGGGGTGCAGATACGGCAGGGCCCCGGCGGCGGACGGGCCGATCGCGGCGAGCGCCCGGGCCGCGTGGCCGCGCAGACGCGGGTCCGCGAGCAGGGCGATCAGCTCGCCGAGGGCCGACAGCGCGGCCTCGCCCCACGCGGCCAGCACCTCCGTGCAGGCCCGCGCCGCCTGCCAGTCACCGGACTTGCGCACCTCGCGCATCAACGCGGCCACCTGTGGCACCAGTTGCTTCGCGTGCGCGCGCAGCGGGATCAACACCTCGTGCATTCCCGGCAGATCGTGCAGGCCGAGGAGACCGCTGTGGGAGCTGTAGGGCGCGAAGACCTCCTGCCGGGCGTGCAGCCGCGTGACCAGGCCGGGCAGGCAGCGCGGGTCGCCGCAACGGGTCAGCGCCCACAGGGCGTTGTCGGCGACGGTGGCCGGTGCCCACCGCTCCGGCCGGCGCGCGTGGTCGTCGAGGCGGGCGGCGAGCCGGTCGGCGTACGGGGCCGAGGCGGCGCCGAGTGCCGCGAGCAGATGCGCGGCCTGCACCCGGACCGCCGGCTCCGTGTCCTCCAAGCCCCTTGCCAGGACCGGCAGCAGCGCGGCGGCCGGTGAGCGCCACCGCAGCAGCAACTGCCCGGCGCAGTCCATCGCGGCGGTCCGCAGCTCGGCCGGACCTTCCGCGGCGGCGAGGCGGACGACCAGGCCGGTGGCGGCTATGGGCCGGTTCGCCACGAGCGCGAAGCTCCACGAGACGGCCTGGGCCAGGTTCATCTCCGCCCAGGCGGCGGCGAGTTCGGTGGCCGCCCCGGGCGCCGTGAAGCCCTCGCACAGGAGATCCACCCGGCGGGCGGGCGCGTCCGGATCGATGCAGGCGAGGGCGTGCAGGGCGGTGATCCGCACCGCAGGACGTGCGTCGGCGAGCAGCGCTTCGAGATACGCCGCCGTCCGCGCGCACTGCTGCGCCCCGGCCCGTGCCGCCGTCCGGCCGAGCGCGTGCAGCGCGGCGAGCCGGGTCGGCCCGTCGCCGTCCCGCTCCCAGCGCTCGCGCAGCAACTCCACGGTCTCCGGGCCCGGTTCGGGCGCCTCGCCCAGTGCCTCGACGGCCGCCCGGCGGACCGCCGCAGGCTCGGCGTCGGCGGTGGGCAGCGCCAGGAGGGCGGGGAGCGACCGCTGCCACGCCTCGGGCCAGCCAAGGTGCACGAAGCGGGGCTCGGCGGTGCGTGCGGTACGGGCCAGGTCCCCGACCAGTTCGAGCAGGCCGAGCCGGTCGGGCAACGCCACTGTGGGCAGCGCCGCGAGGCCGACGAGGAAGGGCAGCGCGGCCGTTGCCGCCGGGCACACCCAGCCGCCCTGGTGGGAAAGGTGGTTGGCCAGGTCGCCATCAGCCGGCTCGGTGCCGGCGGCAACTCCGCGCAGCCGGTCCGGGATGTCCTCGGCGGTGCCGTAGTTGTGCTCCAGCCGCGCCCAGGGCAGGGCGTCGACGCCGTCGAGCACGGGCGGATACGGGGCAGCGGTCATGCGCACAGGGTGGCTGCCGGACGGGGCGTGTGTCAGCAGGATTTCGGGTGTGTGGCACGGGCCCGGCGGGCGCCGGGGGCCGCGCACACTGGGGGCATGGAGCTTGTGCCCGTTTTCGTCGCCGACTGGGAAATGCGATGCTGCGGCGACCCCTTCGCCCTCGGCACCGAGGTCCGCTGGGACCTGGACTTCCTGTACGAGGACGAGTTCGCGGCTCCCGCGCAGGCGCTGCTGCCCGCCGGGACGGCGCTGACGGCCGCGATGGCGCCGGGGCCGGACGAGCCCGCCGGCGGTGCGGGGGCGCGGGGCCTGCTGCTCGCGACCTGGCACCGGGGCGAGGGGCCGCGGGCGGAGCCGGCGTCGACCGGCACCGTCCGGCGGATCCGGCTCGTACGGCAGCCGGCCGTGCGGGAGGGCACCCGTACGACGGTCGTACCCGGCGGTGCGCGGCTGACCGAACTCACCCGCAGCCGTGCCCACTTCGCGGGCGCGTCCTGGAACGCGGACGGCGGGGCGTGGGCGGAGACCGGCCTGCTCGTGGACCTCGCGACCGACCTCGACGCCGTGCTCGCCGCGCTCGCCCGCTGAGGCGAGCTGCGCCGGGGCGCCGGGGTTCCGGCGGCGGCGTCTTCGGCGGACGGCGGGGCGGGCGGTGCGGGCGCGGCGGGTAGCCTCGGTGCGGGAGGCCAGCGTGAGCACATCCGAACAGCGGCGGGAGCTCGCCGAGTTCATCCGCAGCCGGCGTGAGCGGCGGCGGCCCGAGGACGCCGGGCTCACCGTGACCGGGCACCGGCGGCGCACACCGGGCCTGCGCCGCGAGGAGGTCGCCACGCTCGCGGGCCTGAGCATCACCTGGTACACCTGGCTGGAGCAGGCCCGGGAGATCAACGTCTCGCGCCAGGTGCTCGGCAGCCTCGCCCCCGCGCTCGGCCTCGACCCGGTCGAACGCGACCACCTCTACCGGCTCGCCGGTGAAGTGCCGCCCGGCGACGGGCCGGTGCGGTCCGGGCTGCCCCGGCAGTACGAGTTGCTGCTCGCCCACCTGGACCCGAACCCCACCTTCATCGTCAACCGCCGCTTCGACCTCGTGGCGTGGAACGACGGCTTCACGCTGCTGTACGGGGACCTCGCCGCGGTGCCGGCCGAGCGGCGCAACGTCCTGTGGCTGACCTTCACTTCGCCGGAGCCGAAGGCGATGTCCGAGGACTGGGAGCAGGAGGCCGCGTACACGGTCGCGCTCTTCCGCACCCAGGTCGGGGAACACCTTTTGGACGCCGACGTGGTGGCGCTGCTGCGCGAACTGGAGGCGGCGAGCCCGGACTTCGGGCGGCTGTGGCAGCGCAAGGACGTCACGCCGTTCGTGCCGGGGCCGCGTACGGTGAGGCATCCGCGACTGGGCGTCGTCGAGTTCGAGTACGTCAAGATGCATGTGGCCGACGACGACAAGACGTTGGTCTCGTTCCTGGTGGCGCCCGGCTCCGAGACCGAGCGGAGGCTGCGCGAGCTGACGGTGAAGCCGCCGAACTGACAGCCGCTGGGCTTGCATGCCGCCGGGCCCGCGTGACGCCCGGAGCCGCCGCGTCTCACGCCGGGAGCCGCCGCGTCCCGCCGCGCCTGCATTGCGCCGGGCCCGCGTCGTGCCGGCCGCCGGCCGTATGCCCTCCCAACTGGGCCGTTACGCGGCCGTGACCGTATGAGCCAGACGTCATCATGTGCCCTCGCGAGCCTGGAAGCCGCGCGGACGGCGTGCGGCCTACCCCCTCGCCCGCCCCTCCGTGCCGGCCGCGGCGGGAGGCGGACAGGACCGTGCCGCCTCCCGCCGCCGGTTTCCGAGCGGAGAGGACCGTGGGATGGGCGGCAGAGCGGCGGGTCGGGGCAGCGGACGCAAGGCGCACGCGCAGTCGCGCGGCCGGAGCGGCCGTACGAGCAGCGCCGGCCGTACGAGCCCGGCCGGCAGCACGAGCCCCACGAGCCGCGCCGGCCGGCCCCGGCGCGGCTGCGTCACGTATGGCGTCTTCGCGGCGGTCTTCGTCGTCCTCCTCGGTGTGACCCTCCACATGCTGCGGCCCGGCGCGACCGCCGGGCAGTCGGGCACCGCGGGCCGGGCGGGCGCCGCGTCCGCCGGGCGGGGGCAGCCGGCGGACCCGGCCCGTACGCCCGACGCGGGCGGCGCTCCCGCGAAGACCAAGGCCCCGGCCCCCACCGCCACGGACGTGCCCCAGCACGGCAGCGGCAGCTTCAGCACCGCCGATGCCGCAGGCAAGGCGGTCGGGCGCGGCCGGATACGCCGCTACGAGGTGCAGGTCGAGCAGGGCGCGGGCATCTCCGCGGACGGGGCGGCGCACGAGATCGAGGCCATTCTCGCGGACCCCCGGGGCTGGACGGACGACGGCCACGACGGCTTCCAGCTCGTCTCGTCCGGCCCCGTGGACTTCGTCGTCAAGATCGCCACGCCCGACACCGTGGACGCCATATGCGGCGCGGCCGGCCTGCACACCCATGGTGAGGTCAACTGCGACGTCGGCCCCACCGTCGTCGTCAACCTCAAGCGCTGGCTGCTCGGCTCGCCCGAATTCCCGGGCCCCATCGCGGGATACCGCGCGCTCATCATCAACCACGAGGTGGGCCACCGGATCGGCCACGGCCATGAGACCTGCCCCGGCCCCGGCCGGCTCGCCCCGGTGATGATGCAGCAGATCGACGGCCTGCACGGCTGCAAGGCCAACGCCTGGCCGTACGACTCCGCCGGCCACTACATCCAGGGCCCGCGGGTCCCCTGAGCCGGGCCCCTGAGCCGGGCCCCTGAGCCGGGCCCCTGAGCCGGGCCCCTGAGCCGGGTCAGCGCGCCGCCGGCGGCCCGGCGAAGTGGGCGGTGAGCAGGGCGAGCCGGGTGGTGTGCGCCGCGGCGGGGAGCCGGCCGCTGCGGCCGAGGGTCGCGAGGCCGTGCAGGGCGGCCCAGAAGGTCTCGGTGAGGATGCCCGGGTCCTCGTCGGGGGCGGCGTGCGGGGTGACGGCGTCGAGGAGTTCGTCGAAGGCGGCCCACAGCGGCGCCGGGGCCTCGGGGCTGGCGAAGGGCAGGTCCACGGCCCGGGTGAACATCGCCTCGTAGAGGGCGGGGCGTTCGGCGGCGAAGGCGGTGTAGGCGTCGGCCACCGCGGTGAGGGCCGCCCGCGGGCCCTCCGCCCGGCCCTCCGCACTCGCCCGGGGGTCCCCCGCACTCGCGCCGGCGTCCTCCGCCTGGGGTCCCTGCGCGCCCGCCCGGCGGCCTCCCGTACCCGCCCGGGAGCCCTCCGCCCCGGTGCGCGCGGCGCGCAGGACCGCCGCGAGTTCGACGAAGCCCTGGAGCGCGACGGCCGTCATGATCGCGCCCTTGCCCTTGAAGTGGCTGTAGAGCACGGGCTGGCTGTACTCGATCTCGGCGGCCAGCCGGCGGGTGGTCACCGCGTCCCAGCCCTCCGCCTCGGCCAGTTCCCGTGCGGTGCTCACGATCAGCTGCTCGCGTTCGGCTCGTTCGCGCTCCCGGCGCTCCTGGATCGACATGACCGTGATTCTAGCATCGCTAGCAATCGTGCCGCCGCTATGTTAGCTTCGCTCTCGTCCCTAGCGCTGCTAGCAAGGAGTTCGGCATGACCGTCACCGCGTACACCCTCGCCGTCGTCCTCGACCTCTTCGTCGTCCTCATCGGCGCCCGCTTCCTGCTCCAGCCCCGCCCCGCCGCCGCGGGCTACGGCGTACCCGCCAAGCCGGACGGCGATCCGGCGTACCTGACCATCAAGGGCCTGCGGGACGGCACCTTCGGGTTGCTCGGCCTCGCGCTGCTGGCCTTCTCCGGGGCGCACGCGGAGGCGTGGTTCATGCTCGTCGTGGCGCTGCTGCCGCTGTGCGACACGCTGATAGTGCTGCGCAACGGCGGCCAGAAGTCCGTGGCGTACGGCGTCCACTTCGCCACCGCCGTCGTCGTACTCCTCAGCGCGGGGCTGCTGTTCGCCGTCTGAGCACCGCGGCGGCGGTGCGCTGCGCCGCGTCCTCGACCCGTAACCCGTAACCCGTAACGCGCAACCCGTAATCCACAACCCGCAATCCGTGATCCGTAGGCTCATCACCGGCCCTCCCGGGCCCTCGCGTTCGACGACATCCACAGGGGGATCCCATGTCGCTGCTCGTTCCCGACTTCGACCGGACCGTGATCGTCCGCTCCGCCGAGGCGGAGGTGATCGGGCGGGCGCCCACCACGGTGCGGCTGCTCGCCGACAGCAGTGCGACGGGCGGCGCGCTGTCCACCCAGCGCGTCACGCTCGTCGACGGCGCCGACGGGGCGCGCCCGCACCGGCACGACAACTCCGCGGAGATGTTCTACGTCCTCGACGGGGCCGCCCAGTTGCTCTCCGGCGAGGAGACGCTGACCGCCGAGCGCGGCGACCTCGTCATCGTCCCGCCGGGCCGCCCGCACGCCTTCGCCGCCGCGCCCGGCACCGACGCGGACCTGCTCATCGTCATCACGCCGGGCGTCGAACGCTTCGAATACTTCCGGCACTTGCAGCGCATCGGGCTCGGCGAGGCCACCCCGGAGAGCCTGTTGGAGGTGCAGGAGGTCTACGACACCTACTTCCTGCAGAGCCAGGCGTGGGAGGCCGAGCGCAAGCGGGCGGCCGGGCAGGCGCCGGTGCGGACGGTGTACGGCCGTACGCGGCGGCACGGGTGACCGGCCCGGCGGCACGGGTGCGGCGGAACGGTTCGCCGCCCGGCGGCGGCAGGGCGGGCTCCTATGCTCTGCTCACCGCGGGCGGCAGCCCGCACCCTCCCCGGGGGTCCGGAGCGCAGGCGTAGGAGAGCACCGCATGGCTGAGCAGGACGAGGAACTGACCCGCAGGTCACGGTCGTTCGGGTCGATCGCGGAGGAGTACGGGCGGCTGCGGCCGGCGCCGTGCGACGCGGCGGTCGACTGGCTGCTCCCGCCCGGTTGCCGCTCGGTGCTGGACCTCGCGGCGGGTGCCGGCACGCTCACCGGGCTGCTCGCCGAGCGGGTCCCCGAGGTCACGGCGGTGGAACCGGACGACCGCATGCGCGGCGTGCTCGCCGAACGCGTCCCGGGCGCCGCGGTGTTGAGCGGTACGGCGGAGGACGTGCCGCTGCCGGACGGGCGGCTCGACGCGGTCGTGGTGTCGTCGGCCTGGCACTGGTTCGACCCGGCGCGGGCGGTGCCGGAGATCGGCCGGGTGCTGCGGCCGGGCGGCCGGCTCGGCGTGGTCTGGAACAGCCTCGACGTGAGTGTGCCGTGGGTCGGCGAGTGGTACGCGGGCCTGCGGCCCGAGAACGCCGCCGTCACCCGCGACCCGGCCAGCCGGCACGCCGGCCGCGGCGCCCGGCTGCGCGGCGACCTCGACATCCCCGGCTCGCCCTTCGGCGAGGTCGAGGAGGCCGCCTTCACCTGCACCCGCCGCAGCACCCCGCGGGATGCCGCGGCGCTGCTGGGCACCTACAGCCGCGTCATCCTGCTGCCGGCCGAGAACCGCGCCGCGCTGCTGACCCGGGCGGAGCGGAGCCTGCGCGAGATGCTCTCCCTCGGCGCGGCGGGCGACCGGGCCACCGGGCGCGACCAAGACGCAGGGGCCGCCGGTGACGCCGAGTTCGACCTGCCCTTCCGCTCCCTGTGCTGGCGCGCGACCCGCACCGCCGGCATCCAGCCAGCGCCCTGACCCCGCCGGCCCCGCCCACCGCACCCCGACCAACCGCTGGGACCACCCGGCCCGCGCCGTCTACGCTGCGGGCGGCGCGCACCGCGACGGGCGGCGCGCGCATGATTCCGGGGAGAAGCAGTGCGCTACGACCGAGCCGCCTACGTCCGGTGCCGGCTGCACGTGATCGGCGGGCCTGACAGCGGATACGGCGAATACGCGGGCGAGGGCACGGAGTTCCGGCGCGCGCTGGCCGGCTACTTCGCCGGGCTGGAGCGCGCCCTCGAACGCCGCTTCGGGCAGACCCTGGACCTCGCGCGGGCCGCGCCCACCGCGAACCGTGCGCTGCTGATGCTCTTCCGCAGCACTGCGGCCTCCTACCTCGCCCTCCGCACCCCCTGGTCCGGCTATCTGGAGGCCGGCCTGCTCGTCAAGCGGCTGGAGGCGGCCGGGCCGGCCGGTGGGCAGGTCCTCGCGGCGAGCGGCCGTATCGAGGAGGCGGTGGCGTCCGCCCGGCGCGACCATCTGGACATGCTCGACACCCTCGCCGCGATCGTCCTCACCGACCGCGCGGACGCCGCCTTCAGCTCGGAAGACCTCCGCGCCGGCGGCTTCGACGACGCCCGCAGGCCGCTGCGCGACGCCTACCCGGAGGCCGAGCTCTGAGCCGTGTCCGGGGGGCGTGCGAGGATGGCGGGATGGTGGGGTGGGGCGAGCGGAAGCAGAGGCTCCGGGAGGGGTGGGAGCTGCGGGAGGCCGCGCGGGCGGTCGTGGGGGATCACGGGGCCGCCGTGGGGGAAGCGCGGCGGGCGTACGGGGTGGTGCGCGACGAGGCCGCCGGGCGCGAGCTCGGGGGGATGCCGGTCGCGCGGCTCAAGGACGTGACCGAGGGGCGGCTGCGGCTCGCGGCGATCGAGGCGGCGGGCTATCGCAGCGTCGCCGAGGTGGTGGCCGCCGGGCGGTACCGGCTGCGGCAGATCCCCGGCGTGGGGCCGCAGACCGCGGACCAGGCGGTGGCCGCGGCGGGGCAGTTCGCGCAGGCGGTCGCGGAGGCCGTCGCCGTACGGTTCGACGTCGAGGTGGACGTGCACGCGCGGGACCCGGGGCAGACCGCGCTGCTGGTCGCGCTGCACCGGCTGGTCGAGGCGGGGCCCGCGGCGCGGCGGGCGGTCGCGGCGGCCGAGGCGCTGGAGCGGGAGCTGGAGCCGCTGCTGGCGGCGGCCGAGCCCGCGGCCGGGCGGCTGCGGTGGTGGCTGGGCGGGCGCGCGGCCCGCGAGCGGGCGCTGGACGCGCTCGGGCGGCTGCGCGAACTGGCGGCGCGGGCTGCGCGCGACGGCGTCCCCGAACTGCTGCGGCAGGCGTCCGTGGACCTGCTGCGCGATCCCGCGGGCGAGATCGAGGCGTGGGTCGACTTCGAGGTGCGCTCCGCCGACTACTACGCCCTGCTGGCCCAGTTGTCGGAGCGCGGCCCCGACTCGGCGGCAGCCGAGGGCTTCCTGCCGTCCGAGGTCGTCGAACGGGTCAGGGAGCAGCCGCTGGACGACACCCACCTGCGGGTGTCGCTGCGCGGCTACCAGGCGTTCGGCGCGCGCTTCGCCCTCGCCCAGCGGCGGGTCGTGCTCGGCGACGAGATGGGGCTCGGCAAGACCGTGCAGGCCGTCGCGGCGCTCGCGCACCTGGCCGCGCGCGGGCGTACGCACTTCCTGGTCGTGTGCCCGGCGGGCGTGCTGGTCAACTGGACCCGGGAGATCGCCGGGCGCAGCGCCCTGCGGGCCGTACCGCTGCACGGCCCCGACCGGGGCGACGCCTTCGCCGAGTGGCGTACGGGCGGGGGCGTCGCCGTCACGACGTACGACGCGCTGCGCGGTTTCGCCGTACCGGAGGAGGGGGACGGGGCCGCGCCGGCGATGCTCGTCGTCGACGAGGCGCACTACGTCAAGAACCCGGAGACCCGGCGCTCGCAGGCCGTCGCGGGGTGGGCGGCGCGGTGCGAGCGGGTGCTGTTCCTCACCGGCACGCCGATGGAGAACCGGGTGGCGGAGTTCCGTACGCTCGTACGGTATCTGCGGCCGGACCTCATACCGGAGGAGCAGGGGGCGGGGCCGGGGTCCGGGGAGGGCGGCGGTGCGGGCGGGGGTGGCGGCGGGGGCGGGGCGCGGGCGTTCCGGGCGGCCGTCGCACCGGCGTACCTGCGGCGCAACCAGCGGGACGTGCTCGCCGAACTGCCCTCGCTGGTGCGGACCGACGAGTGGCAGGAGCTCAGCGCCGCCGACCAGGACGCCTACCGCGAGGCGGTGCTCGCCGGCAACTTCATGGCCATGCGGCGTGCCGCCTTCGCCCGCCCGGAGCAGTCCGCGAAGCTCGCGCGGCTGCGTGAACTCGTCGCCGAGGCGGCGGCCGGCGGGCTGAAGGTCGTCGTCTTCTCCTACTTCCGCGATGTGCTCGCCGTCGTCGGGCAGGCGCTCGGCGCGGAGGGCCTGCCGGCGGGTGCGGGTACGGGTACGGGTGCGGGTGCGGGTGTGCACGGGCCGCTGACCGGGAGCCTCGCGCCCGCCGCGCGGCAGGCGGTCGTGGACGCGTTCGGCGCCGCGCCCGGCCACGCGGTGCTGCTCGCGCAGATCGAGGCGGGCGGCGTCGGCCTCAACCTCCAGGCGGCGTCCGTGGTGATCCTGTGCGAGCCGCAGGTCAAGCCGACCGTCGAGCAGCAGGCGGTGGCCCGCGCGCACCGGATGGGCCAGGTGCGTACCGTCCACGTCCACCGCCTGCTCGCCACGACCGGCGTCGACCCGCGGCTGCTGGACATCCTCGCCGCGAAGTCGCAGCTCTTCGACGCGTACGCGCGGCGCAGCGATCTCGCCGACGCCGCGCCGGACGCGATCGATGTCTCGGACGGGTCGCTGGCGCGGCGGATCGTGGAGGAGGAGCAGGCGCGGCTGGCGGCTTCCGCCGCGCCCGGGGCCGCGCCCACCTCTGCGCCTTCGCCTGAGCCCGCGCCTTCGCCGGCCCCGGCGTCCGAGGCCGCGTCCGCTTCCGCGCCGGGCGCCGGGACGTGAAACCCGGGTGATGCCCGGGCCCGGCGTCGGCGACACTGGCCGCCGGGCGAGCGGCGGAGCGGCGGAAGGGCGGCGGGGCGATGGGTTACGACCTGCGGGCGGTGATCGGCGGCGCGGAGCTGGTGCGGGGCGTCGTCCGGGACCTCGGCGCCGGGGCGGCACCGGACCCGGCGTGCGGGCTCGCGCGGGGGCTCACGGACGGCCCCGCGTACGGGCTCGCGTACGGCCTCGCCCATGAGCTGGGCCAGGGGCTGGCGCTGCTCCCGATGACGGACGAGCTCTTCGATGCCGTCACGAACGGCGACACCGGCTGCGCGTGGGGCTTCTTCTTCCTGCCCGGCGGCTTCGGGGCCCGGCTGGCCCGCTGGTCGGCGGCGGGGGCGGGGGGAGCGGCGGCGGGCCCGCTGGCCTACGTGGAGGCGGACTTCTTCGGCGGTGTGGGCGAGCAGCACGCCGCCGTGTGGCAGGGCGGCGACCTGGCGCTCGGCCCCCTGCACATGGGGGTGGACGAGCCCTTCGACGCGGACGGCAGCCCGATCTCGCAGGCGTTGCGCCACCTCGGGGCCGTCGCGGGCGACGCGTACGACGAGTTCGCGGCGGTGGGGCTGCGGCGGCACCGGCGTACCGGGGACTGGGCGGAGGCGGCGGCGCAGGCGGCGGGGGCGACGGGGGCGGCCGGCGGCGCCGGGGGCGTCAACTTCGGGTCACCGGCGTCGGGCGGGTGAGGCGGGTCAGCTTGCGGGGGTTGCGGACGACGTAGAGCGCGGTGATCAGGCCGTCGTCGATGCGGACCGTCACGACGTCGTCGATCTCGCCGGCGATCCGGACGACCAGCGCGGGGCGGCCGTTGGCCTCGACGGTCTCCAGGGTGGCGCGGGCGCCGAGTCCGGGCAGCCCGGCGGACAGCGTGCGGGCGACGGCCGGGGCGCCCACGACCGGCTCGGTGGCCGCGGTCACGGCGCCGCCGCCGTCGCCGACGAGGACGACGTCAGGCGCGAGCATGTCGAGCAGTGCCCGCAGGTCGCCGGTCTCCACGGCCCGGCGGAAGGCGGCGAGGGCGCGGCGGCTCTCCCGCGCGGTCACCGCCGCCGACCCGCGCGGCCGGCGGGCCGCCACATGCGCGCGGGCCCGGTGCGCGATCTGCCGTACGGCGGCCGGGGACTTGCCGACGGCCGCGGCGATCTCCGCGTAGTCGACGGCGAAGACCTCGCGCAGCACGAAGACCGCCCGCTCGGTCGGCGCCAGCGTCTCCAGCACGAGCAGCATCGCCGTCGAGACGCTCTCGGCGAACTCGACGTCCTCGGCGACGTCGGGCGTGGTCAGCAGCGGCTCGGGCAGCCACGGGCCGACGTACGTCTCCCGGCGTCGGGCCAGCGTGCGCAGCCGCAGCAGCGCCTGCCGGGTGGTGGCCCGGACCAGGTACGCGCGCGGGTCGCGCACGGTCGCCAGGTCCACGGCCGACCAGCGCAGCCAGGTCTCCTGGAGGGCGTCCTCGGCGTCGGCGGCGGAGCCGAGCATCTCGTAGGCGACGGTGAAGAGCAGGTTGCGGTGCGCGAGGAAGACCTCGGTGGCCGGGCCGCCGTCCGGCGTCGCCATGCGCTCGCTCATCGTGCGGCTCCTGATCCCTCGCCTGCGGCTACTCCCACGAGATACCGCCGGGCGCCGCCGTGTGACGGCTCCGGCCCGTGGGCCACGTCACATCGCCGCGCCGTCACGGGCCCCGGGGCCGCGGCATCTTCTGGGCGTCCGGCGCCGCGGCGCCCACCCCGCAGCACCCCACCAGCACACACCGGAGGACCGACCGATGGAACCCCGCTTCAACCTGCTCGGCAGCCCCACGGCGGCGAAGGTCGCCAAGCGCTTCCACGCCACCTCGCTCGCCCTCTTCGCGTCCACGACCCTGCCCCGGGCGCTGCTGGAGCTCGTCCAGCTGCGGGTCGCCCAGATCAACGGCTGCGGCTACTGCGCCGACGTCCACGTCAAGGAGGCGGTCGCCGCGGGCGAGACGCCGCTACGGCTCGGGCTCGTCGCGACCTGGCGGCACACCACCGTCTTCTCCGCCGCCGAACGCGCCGCGCTGGCCTTCGCGGAGGAGGGCACCCGGGTCGCCGACGCCGCCGAGGGCGTCTCGGACACCACCTGGGCGGCGGTGCGCACGCACTACGACGACGACCAGCTCGGCTCGCTCGTCTGCCTGGTCTCCCTCATCAACGCCGCGAGCCGCATGGGCGTCATCGTCCACAACCAGGGCGGCTCCTACCAGCCCGGCGCCTTCGCCGCCCTGGACTGACCCCCGCCACCCGCCGGCCCGCCCGGCGCCCGGCCGCGCGCCCTGGATGCCTTACGCGGCCGGGCGCACGGCGAACGTCCAGCGGTTGGCGGCGAGCGCGTCGTCCGGCTCGGGCAGCGGGCCGCGGCCGAGGCGGCGGCTGAACTGGAAAGGCGTACGCACCTGGGCCCGCCAGCCGCGCGCGGTCAGGTCCGCCGCGGAGTCGGGCCGCGGGTCGCCGTCGAAGAGGGCCAGCAGGTCCACGCCGATCCGCTCCCGGGCCGCGGTGTAGACCGGCGAGGAGCGCACCGCCGCCGACTCCGCCACGTACTTCACCTCGTACCCGAACGTGCTCCCCGGCGCGCTCAACGCGTCCACCGTCGCCATGAGCTGCGCCTCCGCCGCCGAGGGCAGGTACAACAGCAGCCCCTCCGCGAGCCACGCCGTGGGCCGGCCCGGCTCGAACCCGGCGGCCCGCAACCGCGCCGCCCAGTCCTGCCGCAGGTCCGCCGCCAACGCGACCCGCCGGGCCCGCGGCACCGCCGCCGCGCCGTCCAGCGTGCGGTGCTTGAACGCCAGCACCTCCTCCCGGTCCACCTCGAACACCGTGCAGCCGTCCGGCCACGGCAGCCGGTACGCCCGGGTGTCCAGCCCCGCCCCGAGCAGCACCACCTGCCGTATCCCGGCCCGCGCGGCGGCCAGCAGGTGATCGTCGAAGACCCGGGTCCGCAGCCCGAAGTAGCGCCCCAACCTCCCCCAGAGCGGATCCGCGTCCCCACCCGGGACCTCTTCCGGCCGCAGCGGCCAGCCCGCGCACACCCCGGCCGCGCGCACGAAGCCCTCGGCGTACTCGTCCCGCGCGAGCGCATCCGCCCGCCGCGTCTCGATCGCCCGCGCGGCAGCAACCAGCAACGCCGTCCGCCCCACCCCGACCTCGACCCCGCCGCCCGGGGCCGCGGCGCCCTTGCCTCCGGCGTCCGGCGCTTCGCAACCCTCGGCCCGAGCGCCCGCGGCTCCGGCACCCGGTGCGGCCCCGGCGCCCGCGTTCGCTAACCCCGCGGGTCCGCTGTCCGCCGGGTCGTGGGCCAGGTCGGGGGGTCCGAGGGGTGAGCCCTCTGCTGTGGTGCCGGCCATGCTGCCTCCTCCTCTTCCGCTTCGTCGTCCTCGAAGTCCTCCTCGTACTCGTCCTCCTGGGCCGCCCACCGCTCCGGGTGGCGGGCCCAGCCCGTGACGGGCTCGTGCGCGACCACCCGCGCGTCGTACAGCCGGCTCATGAAGCGCAGGATCTGCTCGTCCGGGACGTGCAGGGCCGTCGTGCAGTCCCGCAGCACCGTCAGATGCAGGCCCTTCTGGAAGGCGGTGCGTGCCGTGCTGTCCACGCACACGTCCGTGAACACCCCGGCCAGCACCAGGTGTCCGGCCCCGCGCGCGGCCAGGTGGGAGCCGAAACCCTCCGCCAGGAACGCGTCGAAGCAGGCCCGCTTGGTGAACACCCGCTCGCCCTCCGCCGGTTGCAGCGGCTCGGTGAACTCCGCCCCCCACGTACCCTCCAGGCACTTGGGCCGGCTGCCCCGGCGGGCGTCCCGGCGGCGCCAGGCGGGGCCCTGGTACGCCGGGTCGCCGAGGAAGCGGACGAACACCACCTCGACCCCCCGCGCCCGCGCCGCCGCCACCGCACGGGCGGTGTTGGCCACCACCTCGCGCAGCACCGCCGGATCACCCGGATAGCGGGACTCCGCCAACGGGCCGACGCAGAAGTCGTTCTGGACGTCCACGACGACCAGGACCGTCCCCCTGCCGCCGTCCCCCCGGCCCGTCACGGCCCCGGCGCCGGTGTGACGGGCTCGGCCCCGAAGCCGACAGCCCTCCCCCTCCCGGGCCCCGGGACCGCCGCACCCGGGATCGGCGGCCCGGGCACCGGCGGTTCGAGGGCGTCCAGGAGCGCGGTGACGACCGCGGTCGTGGTGTGGCGGCCCCCCGCATCCGGGGTGGCGATGCCCTCCTGGCGTATCCGGGCCAGCGCCCGCTCCGCCGCGGACACCGCGCCCGCGCAGTCCGCGTGCCGTTCGGCGATCGCGGCGGCGGCCCGTACCGTCGCCACCGGGTTGAGCAGGTCCCGTCCTTCCAGGTCGTCGGCCGAGCCATGGACCGTCTGATACTCGACCAGGCCGTCCACGTCGCCGTGCAGATGCACATTGCGCGTGCAGTGGTCCTCCTGCCGCCCGGCGCCGAAGCGGTCGAGCAGCACGACATGCATGATGTCCGCCCACTCGTTGCCCGCCACCAGCACCGTACGGTCGGCCGGTCCGTGCGTGATCAGGTTGCGGTTGACGGTGTCCGGCTGGAACACCCGGACCTCGACGCCGCTGCGCTCCGCGAAGTCGGCGGCCCACTGGTCGAGCGCGCCGTCCAGCAGATGGAACTTGTACGCCATGACGATCGCCGCCGGCTCCTCGCCCGGCCACTCCAGCCGGGCCCGGTGCAGCGCGTACCGCAGCACCTTGTCGGTGACCTCCCGGCTGAACTCCGTGGTCCTGCGGATGTGGCCGGGCCGGTGCTCGTTGTCACCGGTGTAGAAGCCCTGGGCCTCGTCGCGCACCAGCAGCACCCGGGCGCCGTCCGCGTCGAGCGTGTCGACCTTCACCGCGTGCAGCCGCTGCCGTACGAGATACAGCGTCTGCGCGTTGATCGCCGTACGGAAGACCGCCGCGGTGCCGGCGGACGCCTGCTCGCGCAGGAACTCCTCGTAGTGGTCGGCGTCCTGCCGCGTCATCCGGCGGATCTGCTCCACCGCGCCCGTGTCCCTGCGCGCGGTGGCCGAGCGCAGCGACACGTACGAGTGGTACACCCGCGGCGAGCGCCGCACCGCCACGCGTCTGCCGTACAGCCGGGCGAACCGGTCGAGGACCTGCTCGAAGACGGCCGCGACCTGCTCTCCCGTCCCCCGGCCGACGGCAAGGCCGACGGTGTGCTCCGCTGCGCTCATGGCTTCCCCCCTTCCTCCCCCTTCCGGTCTCAGGCCGCGGTGTCGGCGGCCCCGGCGACCAGGTGATCCCCGGGGATGCCGGCCTTGTCCGGCGAGTAGTAGTCCTTGATGCCCTCGACCCACGTCCGCACCCGCACCCGGTCGTCGGGCGTGGGGCCGAAGGCGTCGAAGAGCGTGTCGATGTTGGCGCGCTGGAAGCCGATGGCCGTCATCAGGTCCATGAACGCGGGCCGCTCGATCAGCCCGTCGCCGTCCGGATCGCCCAGCGCGGCGAGGGCCTCGGCGAACTCGGTGATCGTCGGCTCGAACCGCTCCGGGGACAGCACGCAGGCGGTGTACTCCTCGAAGCTGATCTCGCCGTCCCCGTTGGCGTCCAGCTCCGTCAGCAGCGTCGTCCAGTACCGTTCGAAGGCGGCGCGCATGCGCTCCCGGGCCGCCGGTTCGGCGTGCGGCGCCGCGGCGACGACGCGCTCGGACATGAGCGAGAAGTCGACGGCCTCCAGCACCCCGTTGCCGTTCGCGTCGAGCAGCGAGAAGACGAGCGCGACCCTGCGGGTGGCCTCAGTGCTCATGACTGCGGTGCCTCTCTTACGATTTGTGGTGTCCTGCGGTGAATGCGGCCTTCCGGGCCCGAAGAGTTCGTGCCCGGCGATCGGCTCCCGCACGCCGCAAGCCCGTGCGGTTCCCCATAAAGAGGGAAACTCCGTGATTGCGTTGCGCGTTCGGGCGCGGAGAGGTTATTACCGGCGCTTTCGGTCGGGTGGGGGAGGGCGTTGTCAGACCCGTGCGCAAGACTGGTCGTGTCACGGAGCGTGATGGGTCATGAGGGGCCGGGAGGGGTCATGACGGGTCGTCAGGGGTCGGGAGGGGGCGTCATGGGGACGTTCGACGGGATCGGGGATGTCGACTGGGGCGCGCTGGAGCACGCCTACGGGAGCGCGGAGGAGGTGCCCGCGCTGCTGGTCGGGCTGGCGTCCGAGGACGCGGCGGAGCGCGAGACCGCGCTGGACGGGATGTACGGGGCGGTCCACCACCAGGGGGACGTCTACGATTCGACGCTCGCCTGCGTCCCCTTTCTCTTCCGCATCGTGCGGTCACCGGGGGTGGCCGACCGGGCGGACGTGCTGGGGCTGCTGGCGAGCATCGGCGGGGCGGATCTGGAGCACTGGGCCCGGGACGTCGAGAGGTGGCGGCGAGCGGACGAGTCCGGTCGGGCGGTCGGGGCAGGAGACCGGGCAGGAGTCGGGGAAGAAGGGGACGCGGGCGCGGACGCGCGTGCGCGGGAGGCGGTGCGTGCGGGTCGCGACTGCTTCGCCGGGCTGCTCGACGACCCCGCCGACGCGCGGCTGCGGGGCATGGCCGCGCGGGCCGTGGTGGCCTTCGGCGACGACGGCGAGGAGGCGCTGCGGCTGCTGCGCGGGCGGCTCGCGGTGGAGCCGGACCCGGCGGTCGCCGCGAGCCTCGTCGAGTCGCTGGACGCGCTGGCGGTACGGCATCCGGTGGTCGGGCCCGAAGTCGTCGCCGAGCTGGGCGTGTTCGTGGCGGAAGGGCACGCGCCCGAGATGCGGCTCGCGGCCCTGACGGGCCTGGCCCGGCATGCGCCCGAGCGACTGCCCGCGGACCTGGTGGGGCTGGCCTCCGGGCTGGTACGGGGGCGGCGGCCGGAATCCGCGCGCGAGGCGCCGCAGCATCCGCCGACCGCCACCCTCGTCGGGCAGCTGCGCCGTCTACTGCCGGGCGAGGCACAGGCGTTGGAGCTGATGCGCGGCCTGCACGCCGCGCTCGGCGACCGGGTGGAGCTGCGCGCGGCCCTGCTGGAGGGGCAGTTGGCCGGCGGCGACGCGGCCGAGCGGCTGCATGCGCTGCGGCTGCTCCCCTCTTTCTTCCGCGAATGGCGGGGCGCCTTCCCCGGCCTCGTCGCGCTCGCGGGACGGCAACTCGCCGCGCAGGAGGACACGGTGGCGGAGGCGGCGGCGTCCCTGCTGGAGGACCTGTTCGGCCTGGCGGCACCGGCCGCGGACGACCTGGCGGCGTATGTCACGGCGCGGCGGCAGCCGTGGGTGACGGTGTGGAGCCATGGCGCCCCGACGCTGGGCGGCGCGCTCAAGGCGCTGCTGCGCACGGGCGACGAGCGGGCGGTGCCGGTGATGGAGGAGGTGCTGCGCGGCCCGCACCTGCCGCACCACCTGGGCGGCGACGTCGCCTACCTCGGCGCGGCGGCCCGGCGGTTGGCGCCCGCGGCCCGCGAGCGGCTGGCGGCCGTCGACCTCGGCGGCGAGCACGGCATGGGGGAGGTGATGTCGCTCGCGGCGGTCCTGGCGGCGGGCGGCTGGAGTACGCGTACGGGGGCTGGCCCGGAGGCGGAGGGCGCGGAGGGTGCGGAGAGCGCCGCGGTGCTGCTGGACGTGCTGGGCGCGCTGCCGCCGGGCGCGCGGCAGCGCGACTTCGCCGCGGAGGCGTGTCTGCGGGCGCTCGCGGCGTGCGGTCCGTCGGCCGCGGAAGTGGTGGGCGGGGCGGCGGAGTTGCACGCCGGGGAGTGGCCGGTCAGCGCGGCTGCGGCGCTGTGGGCGGTGCACGGGGACGCGGCGGCGGTGCTGCCGGTCCTGCTCCCCGTGCTGGAGGGCGAGCGCCCCGGCGAGCGGCGGGCGGCAGCGGCGGTGCTCGGCCGGCTCGGAACCGAGGGCGCTCCGGCGGTGCCGGCGCTGCGGGCCATGGCCGAACGGGGGGATTCCTGGGACCGGTTGGCGGGCCTGACGGCGTTGTGGCGGGTGACGGGCGACCCGGCGCCGTTGCCCGCACCGCTGCGCGAGGTGTGGATATCCACGCCCTTCACCCGTACGGCCATAGCGGAGTGCCTGGCGGAAGCGGGCCCGGCCGCCGCGCGTTTTGACCTCGCGCTGCTACGGGCGGAGGCCGCCGACCCCCGCCGTTTCCCCTTCCGCGCCGGCCACTGGGGCAGCCACAACCTGCGCGATGACGAGGCGCTCCTGACGGCGTGCCGTACGGCCCTCACGGCGGCGGAGGGGACACCCGCGTAGAGGTCCAGGGGTCCAGGGGGCCAGGGGTAGGGGCCCAGCTCCCGGCCCCCGGCTCCCGCCAGGTCCCGCCCACCTGGCGCAACCAATGGTTGCAGATCAAGCCTTCGGCGACTAACCTGATACGCAACCGAACGTTGCGAAAGGTGGCCCCCATGGATGACGGAACCCTGGAGCGGGAGATCCGTATCGACGCCTCGCCCGAGGTCGTGTTCGACGTCGTGAGCAGCCCCGAGCACCTGCGGGAGTGGTGGCCGGATGCGGTCGAGTTGCCGGCGGTGCCGGGGGCGGCGGGGCGGATCGGCTTCGGGGATGTGGCGAAGGGCGAGGTGAGCTGGGTGCAGTTCACCGTCGTCGACGCCGTGCCGCCGCGGCTGTTCTCCTTCCGCTGGACGCACGAGGCGGGCCGGACCGCCGCGCCCGGCAACTCCAACCTCGTGGTCTTCGCCCTCGAACCCGACGGCGACGGCACCCTGCTGCGGATGACGGAGACCGGCTTCCGGGAGCGCGGCTGGGACGAGGCGAAGGCCGCCGGGCGGTACCGCGACCACGTCACCGGCTGGGACCACTACCTGCCCCGGCTCGCGGTGTACGCGGCCAAGGTCGGGGCGGGCGCGTGACCATGGCGCCGGCCGGCAGCACCATCGACGACGACCTGTGGTCCGCGGTCGGCGACCCGACGCGGCGGCGGATGCTCGACCTGCTGCTGGCCGAGGGCAGCGGGACGGCCACCAGCCTCAGCGATCACCTGCCGGTCACCCGGCAGGCGGTCGCCAAGCACCTGGCCGTGCTGGACCGGGTGGGCCTGGTGCACGCCACCCCCGCCGGCCGTGAGCGGCACTTCCGGGTCGACGAGGCGCAACTCGCCCGCGCGGTCGCCCAGCTCACGGACGTCGGCGCCGCCTGGGACTCCCGGCTGCGCCGCATCAAGCGCATCGCCGAGACGATCCAGCGCGGCAAGGACAAGGACCGCGCCCCTACCTCCGACGCCGCCACGCCGGACGCCCCCGGCGACCCCACCGCCCACTGACCCCCGCAAGGCACCCCCCGAAAGGCAAGCCCATGCCCGACATCATCCACCGCATCGGCGTCGAGAACGCCACCCCCGAGCAGGTCTACACCGCCCTCACCACCCTTGACGGCCTGGCCGGCTGGTGGGCGGAGAAGACGACCGGCTCCACCGACACCGGCGGCGTCATCGAGTTCCGCTTCCGCGTCGGCGGCTTCGACATGAAGGTCCTCGCCGCCGACCCCGCCCGCCACGTCCGCTGGGAGGTGGTGGCGGGCCCCGACGAATGGCTCGGCACCACCGTCTCCTGGCACCTCCGCCAGGAGGGCGACTACACGATCGTGCTCTTCGCCCACGAGGGCTGGCGCGAGCCCGTCGAGTTCATGTCCCACTGCAGCACCAAGTGGGCGGTCTTCCTGGTGAGCCTCAAGCAGCTCCTCGAAACCGGCGAAGGCGCCCCCGACCCCCGCGACCTCCCGATCAGCGACTGGCACTGATCCCCACCGGGCGGCAGCCCCTGAACCGAGCCGAGCCGAGCCGAACCGGAACCCGGGCGGCCGGGACCGGTTCCTAGGACGACAGCGTCTGCGTGCAGCCCGGGCACAGGCCGCGGTAGGTGACCTCGACCGTGGAGACGGTGAAGCCGAACCGTTCCGCCGGGGGGAGGTCGGTCAGGGGGCTGCCGCTGGGGTGGACGTCGCGGATCATGCCGCAGCGGGAGCAGACCAGGTGCTGGTGGGGGTGGTGGGCGTTGGGGTCGTAGCGTTTGGCGCGGCCGTCCGTGGAGACCTCTATCACCTCGCCGAGCGAGACCAGCTCGCCCAGCGTGTTGTAGACGGTCGCCCGGGAGATCTCCGGCAGGAGCAGTGCGGCGCGGGCGTGCACCTCGTCGGCGGTGAGGTGGACGTGGTCGCCGTCGAGGACCTGTGCGACGACACGCCGCTGCGAGGTCAGCCGCCAGCCCCGGCCGCGCAGCCGTTCCAGCAGGTCGCTCATGTCGGTTCACCTATTCGGGTAAGGCTCCTGGGAGCTCGGAGTTTAGCAATCGGCGTCCGTATTTCGATGGTCTGTACGGTTGGCCCGCTTCTTGACTTGGACTGAGTCCATCGTAGGATCGGATCCGGTGATAGCCAAGGTCTGTGCATGCCGCAGCCAGAACCGCAGGTCGGGAAGGACTCCGCAATGACTGAGAACCACGACGCAGTCGTCGTCGACGCGAAGACGGAGGGCGCGGGTGGCTGCCCCGTCGCGCACGGGCGCGCCCCGCACCCCACCCAGGGCGGGGGGAACCGCGGCTGGTGGCCGGACCGGCTGAACCTGAAGATCCTGGCGAAGAACCCCGCCGTGGCCAACCCGCTGGGCGAGGACTTCGACTACCGCGAGGCGTTCCTGTCCCTCGACCTCGCGGCCGTCAAGCGCGACATCGCCGAGCTGCTCACCACCTCGCAGGACTGGTGGCCGGCCGACTTCGGCAACTACGGCCCGTTCATGATCCGCATGGCCTGGCACAGCGCGGGCACGTACCGCATCAGTGACGGCCGCGGTGGCGCCGGCGCCGGGCAGCAGCGCTTCGCGCCGCTCAACAGCTGGCCCGACAACGGCAACCTGGACAAGGCCCGCCGCCTGCTGTGGCCGGTGAAGAAGAAGTACGGCAAGAACATCTCGTGGGCCGACCTGATGATCCTCACGGGCAACGTCGCGCTGGAGCAGATGGGCTTCCAGACCTTCGGCTTCGCCGGTGGCCGCGCCGACGTGTGGGAGCCGGACGAGGACGTCTACTGGGGCCCGGAGACCACCTGGCTCGGCGACGAGCGCTACACCGGCGACCGCCAGCTGGAGGAGCCGCTCGGCGCGGTCCAGATGGGCCTGATCTACGTCAACCCCGAGGGCCCCAACGGCAACCCCGACCCGCTGGCCTCGGCCCGCGACATCCGGGAGACCTTCCGCCGGATGGCGATGAACGACGAGGAGACCGTCGCCCTCATCGCCGGCGGCCACACCTTCGGCAAGACCCACGGCGCCGGCCCCGCCGACCACGTCGGCGACGACCCCGAGGCCGCCCCGATCGAGGCCATGGGCCTGGGCTGGGCCAACAGCTACGGCACCGGCAAGGGCGGCGACACCATCACCAGCGGCCTTGAGGGCATCTGGACCGACACCCCCACCACCTGGGACAACAGCTTCTTCGAGATCCTGTTCGGCTACGAGTGGGAGCTGTTCAAGAGCCCGGCCGGCGCCCACCAGTGGCGGCCCAAGGACGGCGCGGGCGCCGGCACCGTACCGGACGCGCACGACCCGGCCAAGTCGCACGCCCCGACCATGCTCACCAGCGACATCGCGCTGCGCGTGGACCCGGCGTACGAGCAGATCTCGCGCCGCTTCAAGGACAACCCGGCCGAGTTCGCCGACGCTTTCGCCCGCGCGTGGTTCAAGCTCACCCATCGCGACATGGGCCCGGTCGTCCGCTACCTCGGCCCCGAGGTGCCGTCCGAGACGCTGATCTGGCAGGACCCGCTGCCCGAGGCCACGTACGCGCAGATCGACGCGGCCGACGTCGCGGCCCTCAAGGAGCAGGTCCTCGCCTCCGGCCTGACCGTCGACCAGCTGGTCTCCACCGCGTGGGCCTCGGCGTCCTCCTTCCGCGGCAGCGACAAGCGCGGCGGCGCCAACGGCGCCCGGATCCGCCTCCAGCCGCAGATCGGCTGGGAGGTCAACGAGCCGGACCGCCTCGCGGTCGTGCTGCGCACGCTGGAGGGCATCCAGGAGTCCTTCAACTCCGCGCAGAGCGGCGACAAGCGCGTCTCGCTCGCCGACCTGATCGTGCTGGCCGGCGGCGCGGCCGTCGAGAAGGCCGCGAAGGACGCGGGCGTGAGCGTCGAGGTGCCCTTCACCGCGGGCCGGGTCGACGCCTCGCAGGAGCTGACGGACGTCGAGTCCTTCGCGGCGCTGGAGCCCACCGTGGACGGCTTCCGCAACTACGCGGGCAAGGGCGCCATCACCCGGCTGCCCGCGGAGTACCTGCTGCTCGACCGGGCGAACCTGCTGACGCTGAGCGCGCCGGAGATGACCGTCCTGGTCGGCGGCCTGCGCGTGCTGGGCGCGAACTACCAGCAGTCGCCGCTCGGCGTCCTGACCGACCGGCCCGGCACGCTGACGAACGACTTCTTCGTCAACCTGCTGGACCTGGGCACCACGTGGCACGCCGTCTCGGGGGACTCGCAGACCTTCGAGGCGCGTGACGCCGCCACCGGCGCGGTCAAGTGGACCGGCACCCGCGCGGACCTGGTCTTCGGCTCGAACTCCGAGCTGCGGGCGCTCGCCGAGGTGTACGCGAGCGACGACGCGAAGGAGAAGTTCGTCACGGACTTCGTCGCCGCGTGGGCCAAGGTCATGGAGCTGGACCGCTTCGACCTGGTCTGAGGCCCGGTCCGAGGCCCGGTACGGGATCCGGTCCGAGGTCCGGTACGGGATCCGGTCCGAGGTCCGGTACGGGATCCGGTCCGAGGTCCGGTACGGGATCCGGTCCGAGGTCCGGTACGGGTCCGGTCCGAGGCCGGGTCCGGCCCTCACCGGTCAGCCGACCGGATCGTACGACCGGGGCCCCGCAGCCACCACGGCTGCGGGGCCCCGCCGCGTTACCGCACGCGCACCGCCTCACTGCGCCAGCACGGTCAGATCCGCCGTCGCGCCGTCGAACATCTGCGACCACGCCACCGCCAGCACCCCGTCCGCCGCCCGCACCGGCCGCAGTGCCGCCGACGGGTCCGGTGAGAAGGCCGCGGAGTCGTCCATCGGCACCGCCGGCAGCGCGCCCGCGTGCACCTGGCGGCCCGTCGCCGCGTCGAGGACCAGCAGTTGCGCCGGATACGGGGCCCCGGCCACCGGCTTGCCCTCGTCGTCCAGCGGCGCCCGCGCCGGCTGCTGCACGACGTAGACCCGGCTCCCGGCCAGCAGCGGCGCGCCGAACCGGGTCCCCGGCGCCGGCGCCACCCGCCAGTGCCGCCGCCCGTCGCCGACGCCGAAGCCCTCCAGCGCGCCCTCGTCCTCGCCGTCCTTCCGATCGCCGGCGCCCACGTTGTCGACGCACAGCACGATCCCGTCCCCGGCGGCGACCGACGGGTGCCCGTCGAGCGAGGTCCAGCGCCGCGTCACCGGCTGCGGACCCGAGACGTCCACCACCTCGCCCTCGTCCGTGTGCCGCCCGGACGCCGTGACGAGCGTGCGGTCGTCGGCCGGCAGCAGTCGGTTGAGCCCTTCCGGCAGCTGCCAGCGCACCGAGCCGCGGCCGGTGTCGTAGCCGACGAGCCGCAGGTCGTCGCCGCACAGCGCCGCCGCGACGACCACCTGCGCCATCGGGAAGACGCCGTGGTTGGTGAAGCCGCAGCCCTTCGGCGGCGCGGCCGTCCACGCGTGGCCGCCGCCGTCCGCGTCGTACGCGGCGAGCGCGGTACGGCTCTGCGCCAGCACCAGCCCCGCGGTGACCCGCAGGTCGGCGAACTCCCTGCTGCCGCCGCCCACGTCGCCGTAAGCGATCTTGTGCCGCCAGCGGACCTCGCCGCTGCGGGCGTCGACCGCGGCGAGCAGCCCGTCCTTCCACCACACCGCCGCAGTGCCGCCTCCGCCCCCGCCGGACGTGGCGAGTGCGACCGGCCCGAGGTCCGTGCCGTCGCGCGCGTAGCGCCAGTACGTCTTCCCGGTGCGCAGGTCGGTCGCCGTGATGCCGTCCTTGCGCAGGCCCCGGTCGGCGATCTCGTCGACCGACAGGGCGCCGACGATGCCGTACGAGTCGGTCGTACGCCGCAGCAGCCGGCCGGGCGCGTCCGGCGGGGCGGTGCCGAGGGCCGCGGGGTACGTGCTGCTCGCCGCGCTGACCTGCTCGTGGTAGTCCGGGCCCTGCCGGGCCCACAGCCAGCCGCCCGCCGCGAGCGCCACCACCACGACGCCGGCCACCGCCGTACGCCCCCTGGTCCAGGTACTCGCCTGCGTTTTCGCCTTCGTCTGCGTCGTCGTCTCGTTCGCCGTGCCGGGTGCCATGCCCGTCCCCACCCCCGCCGTGCCGGTCGTGCCGGCGCGGGGACACGCATGCCCCCGCGCCGATGATCCGACAAGGCTACGAGACGGCCGTACGGCGCCCGGTGACGGCCCGACACCCGCCGCGGGAAGGCTCAGTAGCCGTTGCCGGAGGGCGGCGCGGAGGACGAGGAGGACGCGGACTTGGTGATCGCCTTGCCGTCCGTGCCCAGCACGTACCACTTGGCGCCGAAGTTGTTCAGGCCCTGCCCGCGGACGTTGCCGGGGCTGGTGTCGGCGGCGAAGCGGTAGAGCGGGTGCCCGTCGTACGTCACCTGCGTGCCGCCGTCCGAGCGCTTGCTCGTGCCGAGCTTCTTCTGGTCCACCCCGCCCGCGACCGTCGGCGTGCCGTTGACCAGCAGCGGCGGCCACAGCTTGGCGCACGCGCCGGTGCAGGTGGACGTCGTGCTCTTGTCGGCCTGGAAGAGGTACAGCGACAGGTTCTTGTCGTTGACCAGGATTTTGCCGAACGGCGAGACGTTCATCGTGGTGACCGTCGCGGGCGCCGTCGTCTGCGCCTGCGCGGCCTGCTCGGCGCTGCGCGCCGCGGTGCTGGCGTCGGCGTGCGTGCTGCCGCCGCCGCTGCTGTTCCCGCTGCCGGAGCAGCCGCTCACCGCGGCGGCGAGGATCGCCGCCCCTGCGACGGCGGCGGCTTTGACGTGGTGCTTCATGGCGGCGTGGTGCCTCACGGCGGACTCCTCGGAATGGTGTGGGGGCGGCACGCCCGTTGCGGGGCCGCACACCGCCCACTACACGCCACCGCCGCACACCCGGCCACGCGGGAGCGCCGTCCGGGCTACCCGGGCCCCGGACCCCGCTGGCGAAGGCGCGCCGGGCGGTGCGAGAGTGTCCACTCCGGTGGGTGCAACCGGCGGTCGCGGGGCGACCGGTTCAGTACGGACGGCACCGCGCGCCGCCCCCCCCCGCCTCGGCGGCCGACGCGGGGCGGTGCCGGGAACGGGGGAGCACAGGATGGAACCGCTCAGGCCGGGAGAGCCGGCGCAGGTCGGCCCCTACCCGCTCGTCGGCCGGCTCGGCACGGGCCCGCTCGGCGAGCAGTACGCGGGCCGCGGGCCGGACGGGCGGCCGGTCACCGTCACGCTCGTGATGCCGCAGCTCGCGGGCGACCCGGTCTTCCGCGCCGTCTTCCGGCGGGACGTGGCGGCGGCCCGGCGGGTCGGCGGGCCCTTCGTGCTGCCCGTCGACGCCGACACCGAGAGCCCGGCGCCATGGCTGGCCACCGGTGTGCCGGAGGCGCCGACGCTCGCCTCGGCCGTCGCCGGGAGCGGGCCGCTGCCGCCGCACGTCCTGCGCGACCTCGCGGTGGCGCTGGCCGGCGCGATGGGCGCGGTGCTCGCGTCGGGCGGTGCGCTCTTCGGGCTGGAGCCGGCGCATGTCGTGCTGACGCCGGAGGGCCCGCGGCTCGCGGCGTACGGCGTCACCGGGCCGGCCCGCGGGCCGCACGCCGCGCCGGGCGGGATACGCACGGAGGCCGACGCCGTCTACACGCTGGGCGCGCTGCTGCACTTCGCCGCGACCGGCCGCCCGCCGGCCCCCGCCGCCGGGGGCTGGCAGCAGGGGCCGCCGCCGCCCGTGCCCGTACCCGATCCCGTGCTGGGGCAGGCGATCGCCGAGTGCCTGGCGCCGCGGGCCGCCGGCCGGCCGTCGCTGCGGGGGCTGGTCGAGCGGCTCGGCGGGGTCGGGCCCGGGGGTGTGCCGGCGGCGGGGCTGATACCGCGGCAGCGGTGGTGGCGCACCGGGGCGGGGCAGGCGGCGGCGCTGGTCGCGGTGCTGGCCCTCGTCACCGGGGTCGCGCTCGCCACGGACGGCTCCGGCGACGACTTCGGCGGCAAGCCGGCCGCGCAGGCGTCCGCGCCGGGGCTGCCGGACCTGAACGGGCTGCTCCCGTCCGACAAGGGGCCCGGCGCGGACGGGAGTTCGACCGACGGCGGCGACTCCGGTTCCGACTCCGGTTCCAGCGACGGCAGTAGCAGCGGCAGCGGCAGCAGCGGCGGCTCCGACCTGCCGGGCGACGAACCCTCCGCCGACCCGATCGCCGCCGCCGCCGTCGGCGACTGCTTCACCAACTCCGGTACGGCCGCCAGCCCCCAGCTCGCCGCCACCTACTGCGGCCCGCAGACCTTCAAGGCCGTCGCCGTCCTGCGCGGCACCACCGACACCCACCAGTGCGACAGCGTCGCCGAGGACGACTGGAACGTCTCCTACCCCAGCCGCGGCGTCCTGCTGTGCCTCAGCTACCAGTACGACCACGGCACCGCCTACCACGCCAAGAACGGCACGTGCGTCTACGGTTCGAGCGCGAGCAGCGACTGGGACCAACTCGACTGCCAGACCGGCGCGTTCACCGTCATCGCCCGCTACACCGGCACGCTCAGCTCCGACCGCTGCAAGAGCCTGCGCAATGACGACTGGTCCGAGCACTTCGGCGTCACCGGCCGCACCGACCTCGACGTCACGCTGTGCCTGTCCATGGTCTACCCGGACGACGCGGGGCACGCGGTGCAGAACCAGTGCATGAAGTTCACCGGCACCTACGCCAAGCCCGTGATGCACGCGGTCTCGTGCGCGAAGGCGAACGTCATCGTGACGGGGCGGACGTCGAAGTACAACGACAAGAAGTTCTGCGGCAACGACGCCTGGACGACCTGGAAGCCGAACGACTACCCGGGGCTGGCGTACACAATGTGCTACCGGCAGCGGTGAGTTGCCCTCCCGCCGAGCCGGCCCCGCGTCCCGCCGGTCCTGCCTTACGTGCCGGCGGTCGCGCCTTACGTCCCGCCGGTCGCGCCTTACGCGCGGGCGCCGGGCCGGCTGGGGCGGGCGCGGACGTGCATGCGCTCGCCCTGTCGGCCGAACAGGCTCAGCACCTCCACCGGCCGGCCGTCCGCGGCGCCGAACCAGTGCGGGACACGCGTGTCGAACTCGGCCGCCTCACCGGGCCCGAGGACGAGGTCGTGCTCACCGAGCACCAGCCGCAGCCGGCCGTGCAGCACGTACAGCCACTCGTAGCCCTCGTGCGTCCGCGGGTCGGGCTCGCTGCCGCGGTCCGGCACGATCACCTTGTACGCCTGGAGGGGGCCCGGCGTGCTGGAGAGCGGCACGACGGTGCCGCCGTCCGGCGTCTTCTGCGGGGTGAGCCGCACCCGCGGGTCGCCGACCTCGGGCGCGCCGACCAGGTCGTCGAGCGGGACGCGGTAGGCCGCGGCGAGCGGCAGCAGCAGCTCAAGGCTGGGCCGCCGCTGGCCTGACTCCAGCCGGGACAGGGTGCTCTTGGAGATCCCGGTGGACTCCGACAGCGCGGCGAGGGTCAGATTGCGCCGGGCCCGCAGCCGCCTCAGCCGCGGGCCGACCTCGTCGAGGACGGCACGGTGGGCCGCGGGGGCGCGCTCCCGGTCGGAGCCGGAGCCGGGCTCGGGCTCGGGGCCGGGGCCGGGGGCAGGGGTGGGGATCGGGGCCATGGGGCCATTCCACTGCGGCGTCCCGGAAACGGCAACGTTTGTTGCCGGTGCGCTACGTCACGGGGCACGCTGCCTGGCATGAACCCTGAGCGCGCCCACGAGCCGCAGCACTCCCACCACCAGGCGGGCACGCCCGCCCCCGCCCCCGCCCACACCCCGTCGCACGCCCACACCCACGCCCACTCCCATGACACGGAGATCGACTGGGAGGCGATGGCGGAGCACCTGACCACCGCGGGCGAGGTCGAGATGCCCGCGCTGCGGGCGACGGCCGGCCGGCTGCGCGGGCTGCTCGGCGGGCGGGAGGTGCGCCGGGTGCTGGACGTCGGGAGCGGGCCCGGCGTGATGACCTGCGTCTTCGCCGAGGAGTTCGCGGGCGCCGAGGCGGTCGCCGTCGACGGCTCGCAGCCGCTGCTCGACCGGGCGCTGGCCCGCGCGCAGGCGCTGGGCCTGACGGGGCGGGTCGCGGTGCGCGCGGCGGAGCTGCCCGCGGGCCTGGACGACACGCTCGGCACCGCCGACCTGGTGTGGAGCAGCAAGGCGGTCCACCACCTGGGCGACCAGCAGCAGGCGCTGGACCTGCTCGCGGCCCGGCTGAACCCCGGCGGCGTCCTCGCGGTCGCCGAGGGCGGCCTGCCCGCGCGCTACCTCCCGCGCGACTTCGGCCTGGGCACCCCGGGCCTGCAGTCCCGGCTCGACGCGGTCCAGGAGGAGTGGTTCGCGGCGATGCGCGCCGACCTGCCCGGCAGCGTCCCGGTCGCCGAGGACTGGCCCGCGATGCTGCGCGCTGCGGGGCTCACGTCGGTGACGAGCTTCACCTCGCTGCTGGACCTCCCGGCGCCGCTCGGCGCCGCGCCCCGGGCGTATCTGCAGGCGCAGCTCGGCCGGCTGCGGGAGCGGGCCGCCGAGGCCATGTCCGCCGAGGACGTCGCGACGTTGACGACCCTGACGGACCCGGACTCGCCGCAGGGCATCCTGCACCGCCCGGACGCGTACCTGCTGGCGGCGATCACCGTCCACGTGGGCGTACGCCCGTAGGGCCGGCTACTCCGCGGAGGCGGACACCGGGCGTTTGCGTTCGAGGACGACGAGCGGGCAGTTGAGGGCGGCGGCGATCTTGAGGAGGTTGGCGGGGGTGGCGCTGCGCCAGCCGGACTCGATCTCGCCCATCAACTGCTCGGAGATGCCGATCTGGTCGGCGAGGGCGCGCTTGGTGAGGCCGGCTTTCTCCCGTGCCCAAGTGACCGCCTCGGGCTCCTGGTGGAGCCGGCTGGGGCGGGTGCGTGAGCGGTGGGTCATGACGAAAACGTAGCGCGTAGTCGCGCAGGTAGCAAGTGCTACGCGCGAAGTACGCGAGAGGGAGGCGCGTAGTCACGCGCATATGCGCAGGTGAATGCGTGTGCGAGCGGTCGAATTTCGGGAGGGGACTGGACGGATAATGCGTAGTTGTGCGAAGCTCATCGCATGACTGAGCCTCCGGCACCGCCCGAGGGATTGCTGATCAAGCGGGCCCAAACGGCCCTCCAGATCTCGCAGCGCGAAGCAGCGCGGCGAGCCAGACTGAGCGAGGCCCGCTGGCGCCAACTGGTGTCCGGCTTCCAGCTGGTCCAACGCGCGAAGGTCCCCGTCCGCAGCCCCGACAAGACGCTGGCCCGGATGGCGCGAGCCGTCGGCGTCACCGCCGAGCAGCTGGTGGACGCCGGCCGGGAGGACGCCGCCGCGGCGCTGCTGGAGGTCGAGGCCGAGGAGGCCGAGGTCGAGCGGGCCGCCGCCGCAATGCAGGACGGCGCCGGGCAGAGCCGGGTCGACGAGCGCTGGCAGCTCGTCGAGGCCGTACTCCGGCAGGCCCGCGTCGGCCTGAGCCCCGGCGAGAACGCCCTGCTCGCCGACCGCGTCACGGCGTACGTCTCCCAGCGCGACTGAGGCGGGGCGTAAGGCGTCACGTGAGACGGGACGTGAGTCGAGCCTGACCCGGGGCCGGCCCCGCGGCTGACGCGGGACCACCCCGGGGCCGCCCGGGACCGGCCCGGGCCTGACGCGGGGTCGCCGGCGGGCGGCGGGCTGGTCGACGGCGGCGCCACCGGCTGGCGGCCACGCGCCCTCGCCGCACTGGCCGTTGGCGCGGTGACGCTGGCCCGCCTCGTACGGCAGCAGTCCCGTAGCGCCCAACCGCTGCTGGAGCGCTCGCTGTTCGCCAACCGCGGCTTCGTCGCGGGCCTGGCCTTCGGGGCGTCGTTCTTCGCGACGGTCACCGGCACGATGTACGTCACCGCGCTGTACCGCCAGGAGCAGCTGCAACTGAGCCCGCTGCACGCCGCGTTGACCGCCGCCCCGATGTCGGTCGGCATCATCGCGGCCTCGTTCACCGTACGGCGGCACGTGACCACGCGCGGCCGGACCGTGGTCTCGGCGGGTGTCGCCCTCTTCGGCGCCGGCGTCGCCGCCATGGCGGTGCTGATCGCGGCGTGGCCCGACCCGGTGCCGTGGATCGGCGCGCCGCTCTTCGTCGCCGGCCTCGGTATGGGCTGCTGCTTCGGCGCGGTCTTCGCGGTCGCCCTCGGGGACGTGGCCGAGGCGCAGGCCGGCAGTGCGAGCGGGGTGCTCCCCGCGGGTCCGCAGCGGCGGTTGGGGCAATTTCGTATCGGAGTGAACAACCGCGGCCCGCGTTCCGTACCCCCACACGACATCGGCAGACGTCCGCGCCCCCACCCGCCGCCCGCCGTCGTGCGGCGCACCGCGGGGCGCGGGGCGCGGGCTGCCGAAGCCGCTGCTCCCCCCACATCTAAGGAGCTCTGCCATGGACATCGACAAGCGGATCGATGCCGCACGCCCCTACCTCTTATCGCTCTTCCGGATGGTCGTCGGGCTGCTGTTCGCCTGCCACGGGGCCTCCACCGTGCTCGGGTTGTTCGGCGGGCCCGACGGTGGCCGGCCCGACACCGGCGCCTGGCCCGGATGGTGGGCCGGACTCATCCAACTGGTCTGCGGAATCCTGGTGTTCGTCGGAATCGGCGAGTCCGGCACCCGGGTCGCGGCCGTCCTGGGCTCCGGCTCGATGGCCTACGCCTACTTCACCGTGCACCAGAAGCACGCGCTGTGGCCGATCGAGAACGGCGGTGAGCCGTCGGTGATGTTCTGCTGGAGCCTGCTGCTCATCGCCGCGCTCGGGCCCGGCGCGTGGTCGCTCGGCCGGGTCACCGCCCGCTCCCTGCAAGGCGGTTCGCCCCGGTCCCTGGCCGCGGAGGAGCACGACCGCGGCAAGGACCGGGACCGGGCCCCCGAGCTGACGTAGCGCCGGGAAGTCCCGTGCGGGGACGCCCGGTTCACCCGCCGTGCGTCCCCGCACTCCGGTAGTCGGTGTACGTGTAGGGGTTGTCGAGGATCTTCGTTGCCGGCACGTCCGGGTTCATCCCGCGCTGCCACGCCTCCTCGCCCAGCTCGCCCCGCAGATGCTCCACCGTCGCCTCGACCGTGCGCCGCAGCGCCGCGAGGTCGGTGCCGACCAGCCGGCCGTCGCGCTTGACGATCCGGCCGTCCACCAGCACGGTGTGCACGTCCGCGCGCTGCGCCTGGAAGGCGACATGGCCGTGCGGGTTGAGCAGCGGGAACGACACGGGGGAGTGGTCGTTCTTGAGGAGCACCAGGTCGGCCTTCTTGCCGACCTCCACGCTGCCGAGGTCGGCCTCCCGGCCGAGCGCCCGCGCGCCGCCGCGGGTGGCCCACTCCACGACCTGCTCGGCGCGCAGCGCCGCGTGCGTGACGGTCTCGCCGACCGCGTGCGCCTCCAGGTGCTCGCGCGAGCGGTCGGCGCCGAGCGTGGCGCGCATCGCCGAGAAGAGGTCGCCGCTCCACCACACGGAGGTGTCCATCGACAGCGAGACGGGTATCCCGTACGACCGCAGCGTCCAGCTCGGCGGGTAGCCCTGGCCCGCGCTCTGCTCGCTCTCGGTCGAGACGGAGACGGAGCCGCCGGTCGCGGCGATGCGGTGGTAGGAGTCCGCGGACAGCGACGCGCCGTGCACGTACACCGTCTGCGGGGTCATGAAGCCGTGCTCGTGCATCAGGCGGATGCCGTCGTCGCCGGTGGCGCCCCACACGCCGGCGTGCGTCGTGACGGGCAGGCCGAGCGCGCGGGCCGCCTCGAAGGCGGGCTTCTCCGGGAAGGACGGGTCGCCGGTGACGTCGAAGGCGAGTTGCAGGCCGAGCCGGTCGCCGGCGCTGTCGCGGCGCCGGGCGACGAAGGCGCGGAAGTCGGCGGAGGCGGTCCAGTCGGCGGGCGCGGCCTGGATGTTGCCGTAGGCCAGGACGAAGCGGCCGGGCACCGACAGCAGGGCGTCGGCGGCGGCCTCGGCGTGGTCGGTGGTGCGCAGGCCGTGCGACCAGTCGACGGTGGTCGTCACGCCGGCGTCCAGCGCCTCGACCGCGCCGAGGAGGTTGCCGGCGAAGATGTCCTCGGGGCGGAAGATCCTTCCCCATTCGAGGTAGTACCAGACGAAATACTGGGTGAGCGTCCAGTCGGCGCCGTAGCCGCGCATGGCGGTCTGCCACAGGTGGCGGTGGGTGTCGATCATGCCGGGCATGACGATGCCGCCGGCGGCGTCGATCTCCAGGGTGCCGTCGGGGACGGCGAGGCCGGTTCCGACGGCGGCGATCCGGTCGCCCACGACCAGGACGTCATGGCCGTGCAGGACGCTGCGCGCGGCGTCCACGGTGAGGACGGTTGCGTTGCGGAAGACGGTGGGCCGGCCGCGGTCGCCGGCCGGGGCCGCGGTGACCGCGGCTGCCTGCGGGCCGGGCGCGGTGCCGGGCGGCGTGTCCGTGCCGGTCGCGGCCGGTGCGCCGCCCTGTGTGGTGGGCCCGCTCATCGCCTCACGCTCCTTCGCGTCGCGTTCGCGTACACTCGTCCGCTGTGCGGACACAGCTCCGGTGCGGCTACGATCGCCCCTCCGCGCGCCGCTGTCAACGGTCCGGCGGGCCCGGGGCGCGCGGCCCGGCATCCGGTTCGCCGGCCGTACCGTCCGCCCCGCGGACAGCGGGCGTTACGCTTCGGGTGGGCCGGCCGTGGCAGCGCGCGGCGGCCGACGGGGAGCGCAAGGAGGCCGACTCATGCCGCGTACGGGAACCGGTCCCGACTTCATCGAGGCGCTGGCGCGCGGCCTGGAGGTCATCACCGCCTTCCGCCCCGGCAGCCCGGCGATGTCCCTCACCGAGGTCGCCGCGGCGACGGGCCTGGCCCGCCCCACCGCCCGCCGCATCCTGCTCACCCTGGAGGAGCTGGGTTACGTGCGCGCCGCCGAGCGCGGCTACCGCCTGACCCCGCGGGTGCTCGACCTCGGCGTGGCGTACGTCCAGTCCATGGGCCTGTGGGACGTGGCCCGGCCCCACCTGGAGCGGCTCGTCGAACGCACCGGGGAGTCCTGCTCCATCGCGCAGCTCGACGGCTCCGACATCGTGTACGTGGCGCGGGTGTCCGTACCGAAGATCGTCTCCCTGGCCGTGCACGTCGGTACGCGCTTCCCGGCGCTCGCGACGTCGCTGGGCAAGGTGCAGCTCGCGGCGCTGCCGCCGGACGAGGTCGACGCGGTGCTGGCGGAGCGCACGCGCTCCGGGCTCACCGCCCGCTGGCAGCCGACGCGGGCCGAGCGCGAGGCGGAGCTGCGCGATGTGCGGGCCCGGGGGTGGGCGCTGACCGATGAGCAGTTGACTCTGGGCATCAGGTCGGTGGCTGCGCCGCTGCGGGACGGTACGGGGCGGGTGATCGCCGGCGTGAACGTCAACTGCCACGCGGCGGAGACATCGCTTGAGCTCTTGCTCGACCACCACTTGCCCCTGCTCCTCCAGGCCGCCGGCGACATCAGCGCGGATTTCGCCCGCCTCCACGCAGTCCCCCACGCCCGCGCATAGCTTTTCCGGGGGTTCCCCCCGCCCTGCCCCGTTCCGCCGCCGCCGGACCTTCCCCATCGTCGTGGCTGGTCGCGCAGTTCCCCGCGCCCCTGGTTTGTTGCCCTGTGTCGCAGACGCGGCCTCTTCCCGCCTCGCGGCGGGTGGGTGCGGTTGCGACGGAGGTTGCTTTTCAGGGGCGCGGGGAACTGCGCGACAAGCCACGACGGCGGGAAGGTCCCGGGATCACAGGACGGGGCAGCCCGGAGGGTTGACCTCGGAGGGGCGGGGGCGCAGACTCGGGGCGGACGGGGGTCCGGTAGGCGGACAGGGGAGGGCGAGGGGCGCATGGTGGAGGGGAGCGGCGGGGGCGGAGGCCCGCTGGAAGGGCTTCTGGTCGCGGACTTTTCGCGGGTCCTCGCCGGGCCCTACGCGACAATGCTCCTCGCGGACATGGGCGCCGACGTCATCAAGGTCGAAAGCCCGCAGGGCGACGAGACCCGCGGCTGGAAGCCCCCCGTCCGGGAGGACGTCTCCACCTACTACCTCGGCGTCAACCGCGGCAAGAAATCCCTCGCCCTCGACCTGCGCACCCCCGCGGACGCGGCAACCGCCCGCGAGCTCGCCCACCGCGCCGACGTCCTCATCGAGAACTTCAGGCCCGGCGGCCTGACCAAGTACGGCCTGGACTACGACAGCGTCGCCGCCGCCAACCCCCGCTCCGTCTACGCCTCCATCAGCGGCTTCGGCACCGGCCCCGGCCGCAACGTCCCCGGCTACGACCTCATGGTGCAGGCCATCTCGGGCCTGATGAGCATGACCGGCGACCCGGACGGGCCCCCGTACCGCGCGGGCATCTCGGTCTTCGACGTCATGGCCGGCAACCACGCCGTCATCGGCATCCTCGCCGCCCTGCGGCACCGCGACGCCACCGGCCGCGGCCAGCACGTCGAGGTCAACCTGCTCTCCTCCGCGCTGACCGGCCTGGTCAACCACAGCTCGGCGTACGCGGCCGGCGGCGTCGTCCCGTACCGCATGGGCAACGCGCACCCGAGCGTCTTCCCGTACGAGCCGCTGCCGACCGCCGACCACGACCTCATCGTGGCCGCCGCCAACGACGGCCAGTTCGGGAAGCTGTGCGAGGTGCTGGGCCTGCCCGACGTCCCCGCGGACCCGCGCTTCGCGCACAACGCCGACCGCACCGCGCACCGCGATCAGTTGCGCCCGCTGCTGGTCGAACGGCTCGCCGCCCGCGGGGCGGTGGAGTGGTTCGAGGCGCTGACCGCGGTCGGCGTGCCGTGCGGGCCGATCAACACCGTCGACGGCGGCTTCGCGATGGCCGAACGCTTCGGCCTGGAGCCGATCGTGGAGGTCGGCGAGGGCGCCCGCGCGGTGCCGACGACCCGCAACCCCATCCGCTTCTCGGCCAGTCCGGTCGGCTACCGGCTGCCGCCGCCCGAACTCGACGAGCACGGCGCCGAGTTGCGCGCCTGGCTGAGCAATCCGCCGAGCACGGAGCCGGGCACACCGCCGAGCACACCGCAGGAGACGCCCGATGAGTGAGCAGCCGCCCCGCTACCCCACCGCCCTCGGCGCCTCCTCCCCGCACCGCATCACCCTGCTCGGCCAGGACCTCGCCGACGACGTCATGGGCGAGGTCGGCTTCGGCGAGCTCGCCTTCTGGCTCGCCACCCAGCGCCGCCCGGGCCCGGGCGAGACCCGGGTCTTCGAGGCGGTGCTCGCGGCGCTCGCCGACCACGGCTTCACCCCCACCGCCATCACCGCCCGCCTGACGCTGCTGTCCGCCCCCGACTCCGTCCAGGGAGCCCTCGCCGCGGGGCTGCTCGGCGGCGGCTCCCGCTTCCTCGGCGTCACCGAGGACTGCGGGCGCTTCCTGCACGACGTCCTGGCCGCGCAGGAGGGCCCGCTCCCGGCGGACGACGCCGGCTGGGACGCCCTCGCGCTGCGTATGGTCGAGCGGCAGCGCGCGGCGGGCGCGTACGTCCCCGGGCTCGGCCACCACGTGCACAAGGACGGCGACCCGCGCACCCCGCGCCTGATGGCGATCGCCGCCGAGGAGGGCGTGGCGGGCCCGCACCTGGCGCTGTTCGCCGCGATCGGCCGGGTCCACCCGCGGGTGCTGGGCCGTACGCTGCCGCTCAACGGCGCCGGCGTGTGCGGCGCGGCCCTCGCGGACCTGGGCCTGCCGCTGGAACTGCTGCGCGGCTTCGCCCTCTTGGCCCGCACCGCGGGCCTGATCGGGCAGCTCGCCGAGGAGCTGCGGCACCCGGTCGCCAACGACATCTTCCTGTCGGTGGACCTCAACAACCGCCCCGTGCCGCCCGATCCGTACAACCCGCCGCCCCGCACGGCGCAGCCGGGCACCCCGACCGACCACGAGGAGCGCTGAGATGGCCGAGCTGGTGGCGGTGATCGCGTCCACCCACCATCCGTTCTACTACCGTGCCAGCACCGCCACCGGCGCCGACCGGCCGCCCTTCGCCGACGAGTGGGTGCGCAAGATCGGGGCGTTCCGCGAGACGCTGACCAAGGCCCGCCCCGATGTGCTGGTGATGGTCGGCTCCGACCACTTCCACCAGCTGTGGCTGGACAACATGCCGCAGTTCCTGGTCGGCAAGGCGCCCTTCTACGACGCCAACTGGTACAACGAGGAGCGCGAGTTCGGGCTGCCGCGGATGCTGCTCAAGGGCCACGAGGAGCTCTCCGCGCACATCCTGCGGGCGGGCCTGGACGCCGGGTTCGACCTCGCCTTCTCCAACGAGCTGCGGATCGACCACTCCATCACGTGCCCGATCATCACGCTGCGCCCGCAGGCCGACCTGCCGATCGTCCCCGTCTACACCAACATCTTCGCGCCGCCGCTGCCGCAGCCCCGCCGCTTCGTCCAACTGGGCGCCGCGCTGCGGGAGATCATCGAGTCCTGGCCGTCCGACCAGCGCGTCGCGGTCATCGGCACCGGCCATCTGTCCCTGGAGCTGGGCGGCCCGCGGCAGTTCGGCCCGCACGGGCCCGACCCTGACTTCGACGCCAGGGCCGTGCGCTGGATAGCCGAGGGCGACCTGGCGGGGTGCCTGGCCGAAGTGAGCCTGGAGAGCCTGCACCTGCCGGGCAACGCCACGCACGGCTTCATGGACTTCATGCTGATGATGGGCGTCGCGGGCGAGGGCCGCCGGGCCGACTACGTCGACACGCTGGACCTCTTCCACACCATGGAGGCGTACTTCACCTGGTACCCGAACGGAGAGCCGGTGTGAGCAAGTACCTGCTGAACAAGTTCCTCTACACCGTCGACCGCGACCCCGCCCTCGTCGAGCGCTACCGCGAGGAGCCGGCCGCGACCGTCGCCGCCTGGGAGGCCGAGCACGCCCCGCGGCTGCTCAACTGCGTCACCGCCGAGGCCACCACCTGGCTCGCCTTCGACGACGCCGAGCGCAGCGCGCTCGCGACCCACGACTACCCGGCCCTCTTCGCGCTCGGCGCGCACCCCTTCCTCACCCTCACCCTCTTCATCGCGATGTTCGAGCGCGACCACCCCGAACCGCTCGCGTTCCAGCGCGAGTACGCCGTACGGCTGGCCCACCACACGCTGCCGTACCCCGACATCGCGACCTGACCCGTACGGAACGGGCAACGCCGCGAGGCCCCGCCCGGAAGGAGGGCGGGGCCTCGCGGCGGTGCTGCGGTGGGTCAGTGCAGGATCACCGGGACGGCGTCCTCGGCCTGCTCGGTGTGCCCGGCCTGCCCGGCCTGCGCGGAGTCCGCGGACCGGCCGTCCGAGCTGGACGCGACGCGGACCGTGGTCGGCCGGCCGGCGTTGACGAAGGTCAGCGCGATCAGCGAGGCGACCGCCTCGATGCCGACCGCCCACCAGATGGCGTGGGTGTAGCCGTGGACCAGGCCCTGCGCCTGGGCGAGCTTCGCGGCTGCCGGGGCCGCCGCGTGGTGCGCGGCCAGGTAGGTCGCGGTCGCGGAGGCCGCGATCGTGTTCAGCAGCGCGGTGCCGATCGCCCCGCCCACCTGCTGCGAGGTGTTGACCATCGCCGAGGCGACACCCGCGTCACGCGGCTGCACGCCCGAGGTGGCCAGCGACATCGCCGGCATGAAGGCCGTGCCCATGCCCAGGCCCAGCAGGACCAGGCCCGGCAGGACGACCCCCGGGTAGGACGCGCCGACCGACAGCCGGGTCAGCAGCAGCATCGCGACGGCCGCCAGCGCGAAGCCGGGCGCCATCAGGGCGCGGGCCGGCAGCCGGTTGACCAGCCGGGCGCCGATCTGCGTGGAGCCGACGACGAACGCGGTGACCATCGGCAGGAAGGCGAAGCCGGTCCTGATCGCCGAGTAGCCCTGCACGACCTGCAGGTAGTAGGTCATGAAGAGGAACACGCCGAACATGCCGATGATGGCCAGGCCCAGCGAGGCGTAGACACCGCCGCGGTTGCGGTCGGCGACGACCCGCAGCGGCAGCAGCGGGTGCTTGACGCGGGACTCGACGAACGCGAAGGACGCGAGCAGCACCACCGCGGCGACCAGCAGGCCGATCGTGGAGGCCGCCGCCCAGCCGGCCGTCTCGGCGCGCGTGAAGCCGTAGACCAGCGAGACCAGGCCGAGCGTCGACAGCAGCACGCCGGGGATGTCCAGCGGCGAGCGGTTGCGCCCGCCGGCGGGCTCGCGGATCACGAAGTAGGCGCCGAGCGCGGCGATCACCGCGAAGGGGATGTTGACGAAGAACGTCCAGCGCCAGTCGAGGAACTCGGTCAGGACACCGCCGAGCAGCAGCCCGACCGCACCGCCGCCGCCGGCGATCGCGCCGAAGATGCCGAAGGCCTTGGCGCGCTCCTTGGCGTCGGTGAAGGTCGTCGCGAGCAGCGACAGGGCCGCGGGCGCCAGCAGCGCGCCGAAGACGCCCTGCGCGGCACGCGAGCTGAGCAGCATGGCCTCGTTGCCGGCGGCGCCGCCGATGGCGGAGGCGAGCGCGAAGCCGGTCAGGCCGGTCACGAAGGCCCGCTTGCGTCCCCACAGGTCGGCGATCCGGCCGCCGAAGAGCAGCAGCCCGCCGAAGGCGAGGGCGTACGCGGTGATGACCCACTGCTTGTTCGCGTCGGATATGCCGAGGTCGTGCTGGGCGCTCGGCAGCGCGATGTTCACGATCGTCGCGTCGAGCACGACCATCAGCTGGGCCAGGGAGATGAAGACGAGCGCTTTCCAGCGCCGGGGATCGGGCTGGGCGGCCCTGTCGGGCGTCGTCTTGGACAGCGTTTGAGACATGGGGGTATCCACTTCGGTACGCGGAGGGCGTGAAGATCAGGGGTGACGGGCGCCGGGGCGTCGCGCCCGCGGTGCTGTGCGGCTGATGGTCAGTACGAGGTAGGTAGGGGTGGGGCTTACGGGGTGCGCGTCGTCGCGTCGCCCGCCTTCGGTTCGGTGCCGGCCTGTGCCTTGAGGCCGTCGAGGAAGAGCTGGAGGTGGCGGTGGATGTCGCTGTCGGCGCAGTCCACGCCGGGCAGCGGCCGGGTGAGCCGGGAGATGGCGACCATGAGGTCGGTGCGGGTCACGTCGCCGCGCAGCCGCCCGTCGCGCCGGGCCCGGTCCATCAGCGCGTCGAGCGCGCCCTCCAGCCGTGCCTTCTGCTCGGTCAGCTCCGGCGAGCGCCGCTTGTCACCGCCCACGAGCAGTCCGCACAGGGCGCCGACGTTCTCCTCGACGGCGGTGTGCGCGAAGCGGCTGAGCGCCGCGCACGGGTCCCCGCCGGCCTCGACGACGGCCGCCTCGGCCGCCGCCCGGTCCGCGGTGCGGGTCAGCACGTACAGCAGCACCGCCTGCCCGAGCGCCTGCCGGTCGGCGAAGTGCCGGTAGAGCGTCGCGTTGCCGATGCCGGCCCGGCGGGCGATCTCGTCGAGCGGGGCGTCGTAGCCGTACTCGACGAAGACGTCCCGCGCGGCGGCGACGATACGCTCACGGTTGCGTACCGCGTCCGCCCGCGTACGGTGTGACCGCACGGCCGCCGCCTCGGCAGTTCCCGGCTCGGCTGCCCGTACGGCGGACTCGTTCACTTCTGCCACGGTGGTCACGGCGGTAACTCCTCTCGGCGGCTCGTCCCGGGGCTCGTCGGCGTTGTCGGCGTCTGTCGGCCCTTGGCTTCCGGCAACCGGGGAGGTGCTCCCCGGTTATGCATTCACGTGCATGTAACGGGGAGGGAGTCCCCGGATATTTCAGCCGGTGGTTGTGACCTGCGCCACGCCGTGCGGAACGCCTCCTGCGACGCCTGGTGCCGCGCTCGGCCCGGGCCGTGGAGCGCCGCCGGCGGGCTACGCCCGGGCGTGCAGGGACTCGGCCGCGACCGGGCGGAAGCCTGCCGCGTGGAAGGCGCGGACGGAGCGGGCGTTGCCCGCGGCCTGCTGGGCCCACACCGGGCCCGGCGCGAGGTGCCGGGCGGCGGTGGCCAGCGCCCGGCCGAGACCGCGCCCGCGCGCGTCCTCCTCGACCTCGATCGCCGCCTCCCAGCGGCCCGCGACACCGCGGCCGAGGACGAGGACGCCGCCGTCGGCGGACCAGACGCGTACGTCGTCGCGGTGGGCGAGCGCGCGGGCGACCCGCGGATGGGCCGGGTCGTCGATCTCCCGCAGCGCGAGCGGGGGCGCGCCGGGGAGCGGGGGAGCCACCGACAGCAGGTCGACGGTGTCGGTGCGGCGGCCGGCCCGGTCCAGCAGGGCGGCCAGGAAGCGCGGGTTCATCGCGGCGGCCAGCGGGTCGCTGTCCACCGCGGTGAGCCGGCCGCGCACCCAGTCGTGGTCGAGGTCGGTGAAGATCACCGCGTGCGCGGTGAACGCGATGACCCCGGCGTCGCGGTCGTCCGCCTGCGGCACGAGCGTCGTCCCGCCGTCCGCCGCCGGATACGTGCCGTCCGCCGCGGCTTCCAGAATCCCGCCCAGTGCGCTGCCCATGGCCAGGGAGCGTAGCCCCCTGCCCGCACCAACTCCCCCACGGGTCACGGCGATCCGTCCGGCCGCGGTCCGTCACACCTCAAGGCCCAGTTCCTCCTCGGTCCTGAAGTGCCGCGGCAGCGCCGGGACCGCCGCGACCGCCAGCGCCACGAGCGCCAGCACCGCGCCCGCCGCCCAGCCGAAAGCGGCCACGGAGCCGTGGCCGGCCGCGCGGTGCAGGAAGAGCGTGCCGACCGACACCACCCCGAGCACACCGCCCAGTTGCTCGACGGACTCCAGTACGCCCGAGGCCGCCCCCGCGTCCGCCGGGGCCACATGCTGGAGGGTGACGGCGAACAACGGGCCCATCAGCATGCCCAGTCCGGCGCCGACGACCGCCAACTCCGGGAGCAGCGCCCAGACATGCGTACGGTCCCCGCCGTGGTGCAGCACCCACGCCATCGCGGCGGTGCCCGCGGCGAGCAGGGCGCATCCGGCGGTCACGACATGGCGGCCCAGCCGCGGCGTCAGCGGCTCGGCGAGCACGACCACGCCCACCACCATCCCGGCCACCATCGGCAGTGTGGTCAGCGCCGCGGCGAGCGGGCGCAGCCCCAGGCCGTCCTGCAGGGTGAGCGTCGCGGCGAGCATGAGTCCGCCCATGACCGCCTCCACCAGCAGGCTGAGCAGCAGCCCCGAGCCGAAGGAGCGGTGCCGGAAGAGCCCGGGGTCGACGAGCGTCGTGCCCGGCCGCCGGCCGCGGACGCGCTGGTCGGCGACCAGCAGCCCGAGCACCGGCACCGCCGCCGCGAGCGACAGCGCGCACCACGGCGGCCAGTGCAGCGCCGGGCCCTGCACCAGCGGCAGCACCAGCAGGCCCAGGCCCGCCACGGCCAGCGCGGTGCCGCGCGGGTCCAGCCGCACCGCGCGGGGCGAGCCGCCCGGCGGCAGCAGCGCCGCGCCCGCGGCGAGGGCGGCGAGCGCGACCGGCACATTGAGCAGGAAGACCGGCCGCCAGTCCGCGCCGGGCAGGTCCAGCCGCAGCAGCGCCCCGCCGGTGAGCGGGCCGAGGGCCGCCGCGAGCCCGGCCAGCGCGCCGAACAGGCCCATGACCCGGGCCCGCTCGCCGGGCGCGTACATCAGCTGGAGCAGCGAGGTCGCCTGCGGCACCATCAGCGCCGCCGCCGCGCCCTGCGCGGTCCGCGCGCCGATGAGGACCCCGGGGCCGGGGGCGAGCGCGCAGCCGAGCGAGGCGGCGAGGAAGCCGGCGGTCCCGGCGAGGAAGGCCCTGCGGTAGCCGAGGACGTCACCGAGCCGGCCGCCGGCGAGCAGCAGCACCGCGAAGGGCAGGGAGTAGCCGGCGACGACCCACTGCACGCCGGCGGCGCCGAGGGAGAAGCCGCCCTGGAGGGAGGGCAGCGCGACGTTCACGGCCGAGGTGTCGATCAGGTCCATGGCGACGGCGAGCATCACGACGGCGACGGCGAGCACCCGCCGCCGGGGCGGTACGCGGGCGGGCGGTGGCGCCTGGGCTGTGTGTGCCGCCGGGCTCGGCGGTGCCGGTGGGGTCGGTGGTGTCGGCTTCGCCGGCGGGGGTGCGGGTGCGGCGTCGGGCGGCATGGCCCCTCCTGGGCTGCGGGCGCGTACGGGGACACGTAACGCGAGACTGAACCGTCTAGTCTCGTTCGCTCCAAACTAGACGGAACAGTTCCGTCTCGCAAGCGGGGTACGATGCGGCCATGCCCTCCTCACCGCCCGCCGCCCCCGACCCCGAGCCAGCGCCCGAGCCCGCAGCGGGGCGGCGGCGCAGGTCGGAGGCCAAGCGGGACGCCATCCTGCGGGCCGCGCTCGCCGTCTTCCTGCGGGAGGGCTTCGCCGGGGCCAGCGTCGATGTCGTCGCGGCGACCGCCGGGGTCGGCAAGCAGACCGTCTACGCGCACTTCGGCGACAAGGAGAAGCTCTTCCTCGCCGCGGCCGAGGCGGCCGGCGGGCTGCTGGGCGACACCCCGGACGCCTGGCGCAGCCCGCTGCCCGCGACCGGTGACGCCCGCGCCGACCTCACCGCGGCCGGCGTGCGCATCCTGCGGGCCGTGCTCGCGCCGGACGCGGCGGCGCTGCACCGGATGACGATCGCCGAGCTGCCCCGGCACCCCGAACTCCAGCGCCTGTGGCGGCAGAACGCCCCGCGCCGCACCCTCGACGACCTCGCCGCCTACCTCGCCGGCCGCGACCGTGCCGGTGACCTCGACGTGCCCGAACCGGCCCTGGCCGCCCGGCAGTTCGTGCTGCTGCTCGCCACCGAGGGCCGGGTCAGGACGCTGCACGGCACGCAGGCCCTCCCCGAGGAGGACTACACGCGTATCGCGGCGCAGACAGCCGACCTCATCCTGCGCGCGCACCGCCGCGCGTAGCTCCGCCGCGGGCGGGAAACGCGCAGTGCCGCCGGGTGCGTGCGGGGCACCCGGCGGCACTGGGCCTGTCGGCAGGGGGAACGCGTCAGGCGGTCAGGCGTTCCAGACCTGCAGTTCGGACAACTGGCCGGCCGGCCAGCCGTCGTTGGAGGTGATGGTGACGCGGACGTAGCGGGCCGTGGCGGCCGGGAAGGTGATCGTCACGGTGTTGTTCGCGCCGGGGGTGAAGGCGTAGGAGGCCGACGCCTTCAGGGTGCTGAAGGAGGAGCCGTTCGTGCTGCCGTCGACGGTGAGGGTCTCGTTGCGCGAGCCCCAGTTCGCCGGGAGCTGGAGGACGACCTTGCTGATGCTCGCCGCCGAGCCGAGGTCGACCTGGGCCCACTGCGGGAAGGCGTTGTTGGCGCTCTCCCAGTAGCTGGCCTGGTTGCCGTCGGTCAGGTTGGACGAGGGGTAGACGTCGGTGTGGCTGGACTCGCTGGTCGGCCGGCCGGCCGCCAGGTTGGTGGTGGCGCTGCCCGTGCCGGTGCCGGAAAGGGCCACCGTGGTGGGGCTGTTGGTCGCGTTGCCGGCGATGGTGAGGGTGCCGGAGCGGGCGCCGGCCGCGGTCGGGGCGAACTTCACCGCGACGGTGCAGCTGGCGTTCGCCGCGAGCGAGGAGCCGCAGGTGTTGGTCTGCGAGAAGTCGCCCGAGGTCGTGACCGAGGTGATCGAGGCCGCGGCCGTACCGGTGTTGGTCACCGTCACGTTCTGCGCGCCGCTGGTGGTGCCGGGCGCCTGCGAGGCGAAGGTGAGCGAGGACGGGTCGGTCGCCAGCGTCGCCGAGGACGGGCTGGTGCCGCCGCCGGCCGGGAAGACCTGGAGCGCCGACAACTGCCCGGCCGACCAGCCGGAGTTGGCCGTGATGTTGATCCGGACGTAGCGGGCGGTGGCCGCGTTGAAGGTGATGGTCACCGTGTTGTTGTTGGCGCTCGGGTCGAAGGTGCGCGCCGCGGACGGCGACAGCGTCGCGAAGGAGTTGCCGTCCGTCGAGCCGAGCACGGACAGCGTCTCGCTGCGGGTCGCCCACGCCGTGGACGGCGGCAGCTTCAACGTCACCTTGCCGACGCTTGTGTTCTGGCCGAGGTCGACCTGCACCCACTGCGGGAAGGAGCCGTTGGCGCTCTCCCAGTACGTGCTCGGGTCCGCGTCGGTGACGTTGCCGGGCGCGAAGGTGCCGTTGGTGGAGCTCGCGGTGGCCGGGTGGCCGGCCGCGACGTCGGTGCTGCTGTCGATGCCGGCGCCGCTCAGGCCCACCGTGGTGGGGCTGTTGTTGGCGTTGCTGGTGATCGTCAGGGTGCCGTTGCGGGTGCCGCCGGTGGTCGGCTTGAAGGTCACCGTGACCGTGCAGGACGCGCCGACGGCGAGCGAGGAGCAGGTGTTGGTCTGGGTGAAGTCACCCGTCGCCGCGACCGACGAGACGCTCGCCGCGGTGGTCCCGGAGTTGGTGACGGTCACCGTCTGCGAGGCCGCGCTCGCGCCGACGACCGTGCTCGGGAAGGACAGGCTCGCCGGGTTGGTGTTGAGCACCGGCCCGGGTGCGGTGCCGGTGCCGCTCAGCGAGACGGTGCTGGTGTTGCCGCCCGCGGTGACGGTGAGCGTCCCGGTGCGCTGCCCGGCCGCGGTCGGCTTGAAGGTCACGCTCACGGTGCAGGAGCCGTTCGCCGGCACCGAGTTGCCGCAGGTGTTGGTCTGCGCGAAGTCACCGGTGGTGGACAGCGCGGAGACCGCGGCGGCCGAGCCGGTCGGGTTGGAGACGGTCACGGTCTGCGCGGCGCTGGTCGAACCGGTCGCCACCGAGCCGAAGTTGAGCGCGCCCGGGGTCGTGGTGACGCCGCTGGCCGGGTACGGCGGGAAGTTCGGCGTGGGCCAGCCGCCGCAGAACGGGGTGCCGGTGATGCCGGAGTTGCCGCCGCCGTCGGTGACGGCGAAGTTGCCGCCCTCGCACGAGTAGACGGGCGTGGACGCGCCGACGCCGGTCGCGGTGACGTTGGTGAACTTCGCGGCGCCGCCGGTCTGTTCCTGGAGCGCGAAGGTGCCGGTGCCGGCGATCGTCACGTTGTTGAGGTTGACCCCGCTGACGGTGCCCTCGACCCACTGCACGGCCTCGTAAGGGCTCTGCTGGATCAGCGCGTTGCTGACGTTGATCGGGCCGGTGATGGCGCCCTGGCTGCCGTCGAACCACAGTGCGCCGACGCCGAACTGCCAGTTCGGGTCGAGGCTGCCGGCCCGCACGATGGTGTTGTCGGTGATGTTCGTCGTGCCGACCGGCGTGGAGGTGAAGCGCTGGCCGACGTGGATGCCGCCGCCCTGCGCGAGACCGGTGTCCTGCACCAGGTTGCCGCTGACGGTGTTGTCGTGGCCGCCGTAGATCGCGATGCCGTTGGCGAGGATCTGCGTCTCGACGGTGTTGTGGGAGATCGTGTCGTTGGCGTCGGCGCCGAGCGCGGAGTCCGCCCAGGTGGCGATGCCGTCGTCACCGGTGTTGCGGATCTCGCTGTTGGTGATCGTGGAGTTGGTCACCCCGCCGTGGAAGTTGATGCCGTCGGCGGTGGTGTCGCGGATACGCAGGCCGCTGAGCGTCAGCTTGTCCATCGGGCCGTCCAGCCAGGCGCCGACCTTCATATGGTCGATCCACACGCTGGAGACCGAGGAGTTGCTGAGCGCGCCGCCGATGCCGTTGACCTGGTCGCAGTCGTTGCGGGTGCCGACCTGGCCGAAGATGGCGAAGTTGGACAGGTGGACGTTGCTGCTGACGCCCCTGTTGCCGCCGACCCCGCAGCTGTCGGGCTCGCCGAGGCCGAAGAAGCCGGGGGCGGCGCCGGTCACCGTCGAGTACCACATGCCGGCGCCGGCGACGGTGACGTTGTTGACCGTGATGTGCCCGGGGATCTTGAAGGTGCCCGGCGGGATCCACACCGTGCCGCCGGAACCGGCCGCCGCGATGGCCGCGTTGAAGGCCGCTGTGGAGTCGGCGGCGCCGGTGGCGTCGGCGCCCTTGCTGGTGACCGACACCGAGCCGGACGGCTGCGGGAGGGCGGCGCCGACGTTCTCGAAGTCGGCGAAGTCGATCGTCGTGGTCGTCCCGCCGGAGGGCACCTGGAGGGTGAAGGTGGTGCCCGCGGGATACGTCTGCGGCAGCAGCCGGTGCAGCTCGTCGTAGAAGTGGTGCGGGTTGCTGCCGGGCGAGTTGGTGAACGGGTAGCTGCCGTAGTACCAGCTGTAGGCGTTGGTCAGCGTGAAATCCGGCTGCGCGGCGCCGCCGATCGAGAACGACAGCGGCGCGGTGTAGACCGAGCCGCCCGAGGTGTCCGGGATGCTGTAGCGGAAGTCGATGGAGTTGGTCGCCACCGGCGTGGTGAAGGTGACGTACTTGCCGCTGCCCGACAGCGTGACCGCCTTGCGGTACGACGCCTCGTCGGCGAGCTGGCCCGCGGCCCAACTGGGGCCGATCACCGTGCCGTTGGTGCTGGAGTTCTCCGCCTGGACCTCGACGTACGGCAGGCTCGCGCCGCTGCCGCCGGTCGCGGCGGCGTACGCGGGAGTGGCGCTCAGCGCGAGCATGCCGCCACCGGTGAGCAGGGCGGTGCTGCCGACGACGGCGACCGCGCGCTTCAGGCTCGTGCGGCCGGGGCGGTCCGAGCCGCCCGGCGGGCGCTGCCGCCTTCTGCGACCTGGGGGGATGGGGGGCATGCGGAACATCACGTGCTCCTTTCGACCCGGAGCGGGCTCCGTGTCAGGTGGGGGATGGAGCGTCGACGCAAGGGGCACCGTAATGTCGCGGACACCGGTCCGCAATATCCGCGCTCATCATTGCGAGAAAGTAACTTTCTTGCGCAAGATTCTGCGTTGTATCGGTGATGCGGCCCGGCCCCGCTAACGGGCCGTCTTCTGCTGGCCCTTCATCACATTGCGCATCGCGCCCACCATGGCCGGCTCGAAGCGGGCGACGTCGGAGGCGGCGGTGCGCGGGCCGCCGTGCAGGGCGCCGAGGGTGTCCTCGGAGACGGCGCCTGCCGCGTATCCGGTGAGCGTCAGGCTGAACACCGCGCCGCCGTGCAGGACATGCAGCTCCTCGCGCTGCCGGCTGACGGTCTGCGCGACCGCCTCGTCCCCGAGCCCGGCGACCTCGCGCACCGCGACCGCGGGCGTCAGGGTCTGCGGGTCCAGGCCCGCCTGGTCCTCGAACTCCCGCCGCGGGTCGGTGCGTTTGTGCAGGTCGATCGCGACGGAGACCTGGAAGCGGTCGAGGCTGCCGGTCTGCGGGTCCGGCGCGTAGATCTCCAGCGTGCAGCGCGCCTGGTCCAGCGCCTTGCCGAGCCGGGCCGCGGTGGGCGCGATCACGGCGGTGTCCGTCGCGTGCAGCGCGCTCGTCAGCGGGCCCAGCGTGCCGCCCGCGCACGGGCTGTCACCGAGGACGTAACCGTGCAGGTCGGGGCCGCCGCCGTGCTGCGCGTCCCACAGCCGCAGCCCCGCGCCCCACAGGGCGGACGCCACGACCGCGCCGCCCACCGCCCACACCCACGGCCGCCGGCCCGGTCCGCCGGAGAGGGCGCCGGCGGCGGGATCGGCGATCACCTCGGCGGGCTCCTCGCCCGGCCCGCCCGTCAGTTCCGGTTCCGATATCACGGCCCGCTCCTCGCACCGGCGTCCGCACCGCCCCGACGCGGATCCGGCGGCGCTACGAACGACCGTACGCCGTGGGTCCGTTCGGCGCTGCGGGGCTGCGCGGGCGGTGCGGGGCGGTGCGGGGCTGTGCGGGCTGTGCGGGCTGTGCGGGCTGCGCGGCGGTGCGGGGCTGCGGGCGGTGCGCCGTCACATCTCCTCGTCCTCGCGCCCGGTCAACTTCCGCAGCAGCCGGACCAGTTCGCCGCGCTCGTGCTCGTCCAGCGGGGCGAGCAACTGCTTCTGCAGGTCGGCGAGCAGCGCGTCCAGGTGCGCCAGCCGGCGCCTTCCGCTCTCGGTGATCGTGATGACGTTGCGCCGCCGGTCGGCGGGGTCGGGTGTCCGCTCGACGTGGCCCTCGTCCGCGAGCAGGTTGAGCACCGCGACCATGTCGCTGCGGTAGATCCCGGACCGTCGGCTCAGCTCGGACTGGCTGGCGGGGCCGTACTCCTGGAGCGTGGCGAGCACCGCGTAATGCCACTTGCGCGCCCCGACCGCCGCGAGCCCGTCCCCGATCAGCCGGTCGGCCCGCATGGAGGCCAGGCCCAGCAGGCGGCTGGGCAGGGCGCGCAGCCGGTCGGGGCGGGGGTGGGGGGAGTCGGCGGCCATGGGGGGAGTGTAGCCATTGCGTTAGGGGGACGAACGATATAGCTTCGTTAGTGCGACGAACGTTAGTCGGTCTCATGCTCGTCGGGTGAGCAGCTTTGCCGGGCTCACCCGCGCCTGTACCCCCTTCCCCGGAACGCGAGGTCCCGCCTCCATGCCCACCATCGACGTCCTCGACTCGACGCTCTTCTACGAGGAGCACGGCTCCGCTTCGGCGCCCGGCCCCACGTACGTCCTGCTGCACGGCAACCCCGGCTCCTCCCACACCTGGCGGGAGGTCGCCCCGGCGCTGGACCCGGGCGGGGAGCGGCGGATCGTCGTCCCCGACCTGATCGGCATGGGCCGCTCCGGCAAGCCCGACCTCGCCTACTCCTTCGCCGACCACGCCCGCTACCTGGACGCCTTCTTCGACGCGCTCGGCCTGCGGGACGTCGTCCTGGTGGGCCACGACTGGGGCGGGGTCCTGGCCCTCGACCGGGCCGCCCGGCATCCGGACGGCGTCGCCGGTACCGCCTTCTTCGAGACCTTCGTCAAGCCGCTGAGCAGCGACGAACTGAGCCCGCAGGCCCGTGAGCGCACCCGTATGCTGCGCACCCCCGGGGCCGGCGAGCAGATGATCGCCGGCGACGTCCCGCTGATCCGCACCGCCTACTCCGGCGCGGTCCTGACCCCGCTCACCGGGCCCGCACTCGACGCGTACCTCGCCCCGTACCCGACCGTCGAGAGCCGCCGCCCGCTGCTGGCCTGGGCCCGGCAGTTCCCGCTCGACGGCGAACCGGCCGAGACCGTCGCGCGTATCGAGGCGTTCGGGCCGTGGCTCGCCGCCAGCCCCGACGTGCCCAAGCTCCTGCTGACCTTCACCGGCTCGCCCACCCTGGCCGTGACCCCGCCCGTGGTCGAGTGGTGCGCCGCGCACATCGCCGCCCTGACCGTCACCCCGTGCGGCGCGGCCGGGCACCACGCGACGGAGGACCGGCCGGAGGAGATCGCGGCGGCGGTCCGGGAGTGGGCGGGGGCGAACGGGCTGGGGTGACGGGTCCCGGGACGCGGGGGCTACGGGGGCTACGGGGGCGCATGCCGCCGCTTATGGCGGCCATCGGGGAGCGCAATGGCCGGACCGGAATCGTCGCAGGTGGCGGGCGCTTGGCACATGCGTCGCCCCGGCAGGAGGGGCGGCGCGGCGAACGAGCCCCCAGCACGAGCGAAGGACGGACCTCATGGCTTCCTACGAACTGACCGGCCAGGTGGCACTGGTGACCGGCGCGACCAGCGGCATCGGCGCCGCGACCGCCGCACTGCTCGCCGGCCGCGGCGCGCACGTCCTGGTCGCCGGCCGCGACCCGGCCCGCGGCGAGGCCGTCGTCGCCGGCATCCGGGCGCGCGGCGGCAAGGCCGACTTCCTCCCGGCGGACCTGGGCGAGACCGCGTCGGTACGGCGGTTGGCGCGCGAGGCCGCCGAGGCGGGCGGCGGCCGGGTGGACATCCTGGTCAACAGCGCCGGCGTCTTCCCCTTCGGCCCGACCGCGCAGGCCACCGAGGAGGACGTCGACGCCGTCTACGACCTGAACGTGAAGGCGCCCTTCCACCTGGTGGCCGCCCTCGCCCCGGCGATGGCCGCGCGCGGCACCGGCGCGATCGTCAACGTCAGCACGATGGTCGCCGAATACGGCGTCGCGGGCATGGCGCTCTACGGCTCCAGCAAGGCGGCCCTCAACCTGCTGACGAAGTCCTGGGCGGCGGAGTTCGGCCCGCGCGGCGTCCGCGTCAACGCGATCGAGCCCGGCCCGACCCGGACGGAGGGCACCGCGGCGATGGGCGACGCCCTCGACGCCCTCGCCGCCCAGGCCCCCGCGGGCCGGCCCGCGGCGCCGGAGGAGATCGCGGCGGCGATCGGGTACCTGGTCAGCGAGGCGGCGAGCTTTGTGCAGGGGGCGGTGCTGCCGGTGGACGGGGGGCGGACGGCGGTGTGAGGGGGCGGGTGCCTGGCGCCTGGCGCGGGGCGGGGTGGCGGCCGGGTGGACGCCTGGTGGGGCGCCGCGGTGACGGCGGCTCCGGGGGCCGGGCGGGGGCCTCGGGCAGGGCCGCGGGGGGCCCGGGCGAGGCGCCTCCGGGGCTCGGGCGGGGGCCCGGGCCCCGTGCGGTCGGCGGCCGGCGATGGGTGGCGGGCGGTGAGCGGTGAGGATGAGCGCCGAGGATGAGCGCTGAGGGCTCAGGCGTGCGCTCAGCCGTTCGCCGACCGGTCCAGCGCGGCCACGAAGACGCCGAGGTCGCGGCGGTGCGAGTCGGCCGGCCATACGGCCCAGGTGCGGCGGACCAGGGGGTGGCCGACGAGCGGGGACCAGGTCACGTGCTCGGGGAGCGGCTGCTGCCAGCCGGGCGGTGCGAGGGCGAAGGCGCGGCCGGAGGCGACCGCGGCGAGCTTGACGTCGGCGATGAGGGTCTGGCCCTGTGGGGGTTCGGGCCCGAGGTCCAGGCCGTGGCCGCGCAGCACCGCGGTCAGCTCGTCGTACCAGGCGGGGCTGCCGGAACGGGGGAAGCCCACCCACTCCAGGCCGGCGAGCGCGTCCAGCCGGATGCCGTCGGGGCCGGCGAGTTCCGCCGCGCGCTCCACCGCGACCAGTACGCCCAGCCGCTCCCGTACGACCGGCAGCGCGTCGAACTCCCGCCCCGGGGGCCGCTCCCGCAGGAAGCCGACGTCCAACTCGCCGGCCTGCAAGGCCGCCAGCTGCTCCGCGGTCGACAAGTGCCGGGCCTGTACGCGGGTGTCCGGGTGCGCCGCCGCGAGCTCGGCGACGGCGGGGTCCAGCAGCCCGGCGGGCAGCTCCAGCGGGACGCCCACCCGCAGCGCCCCGCCGCCCGGCCCGGTGTAGCGGCCCATCGACCGCACCGCCTGCTCATACCGAGCCAGCACCGCCCGCGCCTCCCCCAGCAGCGCCGTCCCCGCCTCGGTCGCCCGCACCCCGGTGCTGCCCCGCACCAGCAGCTTCACCCCGAGCTGCCGCTCCAGCCCGCCCACCGTCTGCGACAGCGCGGGCTGGCTCACATGCAGCCGCCGCGCCGCCGCGGACAGCCCGCCCTCCTCCACGACGGCGACGAACGCCCGCAGCTCCCGCAATTCCATCCGCCCATGCCACCACGCCCCCGCGCCACTGTCACGCCGGACCCGCACGTGTTCCGCGCCGTGCGGCACCGATCGCCGGGCGCCCCACACACACGTCGCCGGGCGGTGGGCGTTAGGCGCCGGGCGCCGGCAGCCCCGTACGCGCGTCGCCGGCTTCGAGCCCGAGCGGCGCCGCGCCCCGCCGGACCTCGCCGGATCCGCGGACCCCGGCAGCCTGCGGCCCGGCGTGCGCTGCCCTACGCTCACCTCGCGGCGGAGCCCGCCCTTCGCCGCCCCGCCCCCATGACCCAGCCCGTCACCGCCGAGCACGACGCCCTGCGCGACGAGGGCGAGGCGTACGCGGCTCGGCTCGCGGTGGCCGGCGTCCCCGTACGGCAGCGGCGCGAACCGGGCCTGCCGCACGGCTTCGTCCAGGGCATGGACCTCACCGACCCGGCGGCGGCAGCCGCCCACGAGCGCCTGTTCGCCGATCTGCGCGACCTCGTCCCGCGCGCCCCTGTCCTACCCGCTGGGTAACCTGCACCCCATGCCCGACGCCGACGACGTACGCCGTATCGCGCTCTCCTTCCCCCTCACGACCGAGAAGGAGCTGTGGAACATCCCGACCTTCCACGTCGCGGGCCGGATGTTCGTCACCGTCCCCGACGACGCCACCTCCTTCGCCGTCCGCTGCCCCCGCCACGAGCGCGCCGAACTCATCGCGTCCGAACCGGAGAAGTTCTGGGTCCCCCCGCACGAGGCCCACTCCTCCTGGGTCCGCGCCCGCCTCGCCGCCCTCGACGACCTCACCGAACTCCGCGACATCCTCCTCGACTCCTGGACCCAGACCGCCCCACCGGACACGGTCCGGCCGGCACGGTCCGAGGAGGACTCAGGCGCGTAGGCACGCAGGGACGGCGACGCCCAGGTGGGCGAGGCCATCCTGCGGAGCACTGCGGGCCCACCGGCCGACGGCCAGGGCTCCGGTGGTGCAGGGCGACTTGGTAGGTCACCCCGTCAACCGGAGCCTCATTACTCTACGGGCTTGCTGTACTTTGCAAGTGTGGCCTTGTTGGTCGATGCGTCTTGGAAGACCAGCTCCCACGGTCCCGTATTGACGTCCATCTCTTTACCGAAGCCCACCCACTTTCCGACGATACGGCGCCCGGTGGGCTCGGCAAGCATCTGGATGGCTCCGTGGTATCGGGCGCCCCGGTAGTAGCCGGCCTGGCCAGTTTGCTCTACCCAAGTACCCGTGACGACGTTTCCGTCTACGGTCAAGTCCATGGTCAGCTCTGAATCGGCCGAAGCGGGAATGCTGCGGACCGTAAGTCGATTTCCATGCTGGAGAACAACGACGTAGTGAACTCCGGTAAATTCTCCCTCACGCCCGCTTGAGTAGTACTCGTAGCGGCTTCTCCATACCCCGCTGTAGGTTCCCATTCTGGTCGCGGGCGCCGCACGATCGCCGAGGGGGACCGGCACCCCGCGTGGACCATGAGCAAGATCATGGCCTCCGTGTCCGTCGTCCGAAACGCGCGCCTCGGGAACCGGTACGGCAAACCCCAGTGACTCTATGGGGAGCCCTGTCACTGCTTCCAGCGCGCGGGCGTACAGAGGGCGGGGCCCGGCCGTGCTGCCGCTCTCCCATCGCTGGACCAGCCGCTTGTTCGCGTCGTTGGGCACCCCCGCTCGCTGTCCTGCCTCGCGCAGCGCCCGGGCGAACTCGTCCTGCGACATGAGCAGCCCCATGCGGACCGCTCGCAGCGTGCTGTTCGGCGTTGGTTCGCTCATGCGTCCACCGTAGCTCTCCGGGTGCCGGGAATGACACCGGAATGACGCCCTGTCTGTCGTCGCAGTGTCGCCAGAAGTGTCGTCGCGCAGGGCGTCATTGCGGCGACATAGTTCTCTCGCACTCAGTGTCCACACCGGGCGCATGCGTGACAAGCAGGAGACCCCCGCGACCGTCTGCCCGGTCCGGGGGCGTGGCCAACGCTATGAGGAGCGCTGACAGTGATTCGGACTATCGTCCGGTTGATTCATGCGACGGGGTTACGGCGTCGGCCGCTGGATGTCGGCAGGTACCGTGCCAGGCACGGTGAACTGCCGGCCGGCGAGCGTACGGTGTGCGCGCCTGCGCTCGTTCCTGAGTACGACGTGTCTGCGGGGCGGGCGCGCCGTTCTCCTGTGGTGCGGCCCTTTGTGGCGGGCCTGGGGGTTCAGGGGGAGTCGCGGTGATGCTGCCCGTGCCGAACGCCCCTGCGGGTCCTGATGTGGTCGCCCGTCGGTGGACGCACGACCCGAGGAATGCCCGGCGGGCCCGCGATGACCTGTGGTTCCACTTGCTGAAGTGGGGCATGCCGGACGACGTGACGGACTCCGCGGTTCTGGTCCTTTCCGAGCTATTCGGCAATGCGGTTCGGCATGCGGGAGAGCCGCGGGGGCGTCACATCGAGACGCGGTTCGAGCGCCGCAGGGGCGGTGTGCGGATCGAGGTGCACGATGCCAGCGAGGCCGAGCCCCAACTGCGGCAGGTGTCCGGGTGTGAGGAGTCCGGTCGTGGCCTTGCCCTGGTGGACGTCCTGACGGGTGGCCGTTGGGGAGTCGCCGGTCGTGAGGGCGTGGGCAAGTTGGTGTGGGCGGAGTGCGGTGATGTCGGCGACGGGGCCGAGTTGGTGCACGGTGGGCGGGACGGGCTGGTTCCGTCATGACGACGCACGGCCGTAGGCGGACGCGTCCGCTCACGCTGAACCATGAGCCGGAGGCTGTCACGTGGGCCCGGGAGAAGGCGGGCCTGACCAAGCGGGCACTTGCCGAGTGCGTGGGGATCTCTGAGCAGTTGATGAGCGAGATCGAGTCGGGGTGGCGGAGCGCGACTCCGGCGAACCTTCTCAGGATCGCTGCCGTGCTGAACTGCCCGATCGTCGTTCTGGAACGCAAGCGTTCCAGCGCCCCATAGGCGCCCCCGCCCGCACGACACGAGAGGCACGCAGGAAGGGGCCCTGTGCCGCCGAGGACTAACCCGACTGCACGCCAGCGGCGCCTGGGCGCGGAGTTGCATGCGTTGTGCCAGGAGGCGGGGCTTTCCACACAGGCGGCGGCGGTGCTGCTGGACACCACGCGGACGGTGATCTCCAGCACCGAGGCGGGCCGCCACGGCGTCAGCCCGCAGCGCCTACGACGTATCGCCTGCGCGTACGGGTGCACGGACCCGCCGCTGATCGACGCGCTCCTGGCCATGTGCGGCGACCGCACGCGCGGCTGGTGGGAGGACTTCCGCGGCGACGTGCCCCAGGCATCCCTCGACATCGCCGAGCTGGAATGGCACGCCCGCGGCCTGCGGGTCAGCACGACGACGCACATGCCCGACCAGCTCCAGACTAGGCGGCCCCACCGTGCTCCACGCCCAACTGCGCCACCTGACGACCGCCGCCGAACGCGACAACGTCACGCTCTAGGCCATCCCCTTCACCGCCGGCGCCCACCCCACCCCAGGGCAGACCGTGCTCTACGCCCACGCCTCAGTCGCCCGCCTCGACACCGTCCTGGCAGACCGCACCCCGGCGCCCGACGACGTCCACCACACCCGAGCCCACCTGACCACCTTCCGCCTCCACCTCGACCGCATCCGACACATCGCCCTACCACCCGCAAAAACCCTCGACCTGATACACACCATCGCCTCTCAACTTCCGGCTCGCGATGGGCGGTTCGGCTGAGATCTCAGATTCTGAATGAGACACGGTTCCCCCATCGATCGTCGTATGAGGGGACGCGACGCTCCGGGTGGACACCGCCCACGGCACGAAGTCCGCCGGGCCGACCGTGCCGCCCCACCCCCGCGCAAAAAACCGCAGGCCCCGGCCCGCACGAAGCGGTCCGGGGCCTGCGGTGCGCGGCAGCAGACGGGGAGGTCGTCAGCCGTGGGCGGGAGCGCCTGGCAGGGGGCTCAGTGCTCGACCCACTGCGACCACGGCATGTTCCAGCCGTTGAGCCCGTTGTCGGGCTGGATCGTCTTGTCCGGCGAGTTCACGACGGTGACCACGTCGCCGATGAGCGAGTTGTTGTAGAACCACGCGGCCGGCGTGCTCGGGTCCTTGCCGCCCTTGACGTCGTGCAGGCCGACGCAGCCGTGGCTGGTGTTGATGTGGCCGAAGGTCGAGGCGGGGCGCCAGTAGTTGCCGTGCGCGAAGGTGCCGGAGTCGGACAGCCGCATGCCGTGCGGGACGTCCGGGATGTGGTAGGCGTTGCCCAGGCCCACGGTCTGGGAGTCCATGTCCACGACCGGGTCCTTCTCCTCGATCACCATCTTGCCGTTGTACGTGGTGTGGTCCGCGTCGCCCAGGCTCGCCGGCAGCGTCCGGTAGACCTTGCCGCCGCGGTAGATCGTCAGCATCTTCGTCTTGTTGTCGGCGACGGAGGTCTGCGAGCGGCCGATGGTGAAGGTGACGTCCTTGTACTGCTTGCCGTAGGTCGTCTTGGACATCTTCAGGCCGTCGAGCTGCAGGTGCAGCGTGACCTTCGTGCCCGGCGCCCAGTACGCCTCGGGCCGGAAGTCCAGCCGCTGCGAGCTGAACCAGTGGCCCTCGACGGGCACGTCGGGCTCGGCGGTGACGGTGACCGCGTGCCGTACGTCGGCCTGGTTGGTGACCGGCTTCTTGAAGCGGATCGACACCTCCATGCCGACGCCGTACGTGGCGTTCGCCTCGACGTTGAAGATGCCGTAATTGGCCTGCGCGTCACCGGGGTTGAGCGTGGTGAAGGCCGACTGCGTCGTGGTGGCCTTGCCGTCGGAGTCGGTGGCCGTGGCGGCGACGGTGTACTTGGTGTCGGTGCGCAGGTGGGACTTGGGGGTCCAGCTCGCGCCGTCGGCGGATATGGTGCCGTCGACCGCCGTGCCGTCCTTCGACTTCACCGTGACCGTGGTCAGCTTGCCCTTGGCGGCGGAGACCTTGAGCGCGCCGTCGGTGTCCACATCGGTCGCCCCGTCGGCCGGCGCGACCGTCACCGTCGCCTGCGAGCCGCTCGCCGCGGACGAGCCGCCGCCGGACGAGCCGCCCTTGCCGTCCGACTTGTCGGAGTGCGCGTCGGCGTTACCGCCGCAGGCCGCGGCGCCGAGCAGCACCGCGCCGACCGCGAGCGCCGCCATGCCCCGCCTGACCCGCTTGGCCCGGCGCCCGCGCGCCCCGAACACCCCCTGGACGCCCCGTATGCCCCGGTTCGTCCGGCCGTTGTCGGCGCCGGTTCCCTCCGCCCTGCTGGCGGCGTCGGCCGCCGTCTGCTCCGTGATCACTCGTGTCTCCCCATTTCCGCAAAGGTCGCACTCTAGGAGACCGCATACCCGGTCCGCGGTTGCGGCTGTTGCATGACTGATACGTCACGTTCCTGTGCGCGACCGCACCGGGGTCCGGCCGGGGGCGCTTTTCGCCGTCCCGGCGCCGCCCGGCACCGCCCGGCGCCCGTTCCTTGTCACCAACCAGGCACGTACCCGTGATCCCCGGGACGTATCCGGATGGCCCCCGCAAGGAGCCCCCAGGGGGTCCCCCTCGTCAGGACGTTCGGCGCCGCCCCTTCGTTCCGTAAACGTTGCCGGTTCTCTTGACAGCGCGGAAGGGGGACGGGACTCTCCCTGAGAGCGCTCTCACCTCCACCCAACCCGGCACGCGCCGAGGCCACTTGCGGCCCCGCGCGGCACCGCCCCCCACGCAGGAGAAGGAGTTACGTCCACCATGTCGACAACGGACATGAGAGACATACGTAGTGATCGGGGCAGTACGCGGCAACCCTCGCAGCGGCTGTTCCGGCGGTTCGGCGTCGGGCTGCTGGCCGCCGCCGCGATGGCCGCCGTGACGTTCGCGGGCTCGGGCCCGGCGTCCGCCGCGCCCACCGCCGCCAAGCCGGCCGCCGCCAAGCCCGCAGCCGCGCAGGCCGCCGCCGCGCCGGCCGCTGTCCCCGCCGCACCGGCCGGTTTCACGACCACCTGGAGCGACGACTTCAGCGGCCCCGCCAACACCGGGCTGAACACCGACACCTGGCGCTACGACGCCGGCGCCGGCTGGACGTTCGGCACCGGCGAGATCGAGACCATGACCAACAGCACCGCCAACGTCTTCACCGACGGCAACGGCCACCTGGTGCTGCGGGCCCTGCACACCGGCAGCGACCCGGCCGCGAACTGGACCTCCGGCCGGGTCGAGACGCAGGCCGACGGCTTCGGCGCGCCTCCCGGCGGCGTCGTGCGCATGCAGGCGTCCATCCAGCAGCCGAACGTCAACACCACCAACGGCGCGGGCTACTGGCCGGCGTTCTGGATGCTCGGCGCCCCGCTGCGGGTCGGCGTCACCTGGCCGGGCTCCGGCGAGGTGGACATCCTGGAGGACATCAACGGCCGCAGCTCGCTGTTCGGCACCCTGCACTGCGGTGTCGGCTCCGGCGGCCCCTGCAACGAGACGACCGGCATCGGCAGCGGCGAGCGCGCCTGCTCCGGCTGCCAGACCGGCTACCACACCTACGCGGTGGAGATCGACCGGTCGACGTCGCCCGAGCAGATCCGCTACTACCTCGACGGCGCGAACTACTTCACGATCAACTCCAACCAGGTGGACGCGGCGACCTGGGCGAACGCGGTCGACCACAGCTTCTACATCATCTTCGACCTGGCGATCGGCGGCGGCTTCCCCGCGGCCTTCGGTGGCGGCCCCAACGCCAACACCGTCTCCGGCGGCCAGATGAACATCGACTACGTCGCCGTCTACAACAAGACGCCCGACCACGGCGCGAACATCGCCAAGGGCAAGCCGACCACGTCCTCGTCCAACGAGAGCGCGCAGTTCCCGGCGTCCAACGCCACCGACGGCGACGTGACCACCCGCTGGTCCAGCGGCTTCTCCGACCCGCAATGGCTGCAGGTCGACCTCGGCCAGAACTACAACCTCAACCACGCGACCCTGACCTGGGAGGCGGCGGCGTCGTCCGCCTACCAGCTACAGACGTCCACCAACGGCAGTACCTGGACGACGGTCTACAGCAACAACAACAGCCCGGCCGACATCCAGGACACCAACCTCAACGCGACCGCCAGATACGTCCGGGTCTACTCCACCGCCAGAGCGTCGAGTTACGGCAACTCGCTGTACGAACTCGCGCTGTACGGCAGCCCGACGTCCGGCGGCGGCGACCCGGGCAACCCGCCCGGCCAGGCCACCCTGCTGTCGCAGGGCAGGACGGCGACCGCCTCGTCCAGCGAGAACGACAGCTTCACCGCGCCCATGGCCGTCGACGGCAACACCGGCACCCGCTGGTCCAGCGCCTTCAGCGACCCGCAGTGGCTCCAGGTCGACCTCGGCGCCAGCCACACCATCAGCCAGGTGGTGCTGAACTGGGAGACCGCGGCGGGCAAGTCGTTCCAGATCCAGACCTCGAACGACGGCACCAACTGGACGAACGTCTACTCCACCACGACCGGCACCGGCGGCACCCAGACCCTGAACGTCAGCGGCTCCGGCCGCTACGTCCGGCTCTACGGCACCGCCCGCACCACGCAGTACGGCTACTCGCTGTGGGAGTTCCAGGTCTACGGCACCTGACCCCCGCCCGGCTCCGCGCCGCACGCCGCCACCCTCACCCGAACGGCCGGGCGGGGGTGGCGGCCCGCCGTTCCCTGGGCGAGGGTGGGGCGGGGAGGCCGCCGGGCCTCGCCGGGAAGCCGACGAGCCGAGCCGGAGGGTGATGTGGAGCTCTTTCCCGCGCTGGCGCTGGAGGACTGGCGCGAGACCAAGGAGACGCTGCACCGCTTCGTGCAGGTCGTCGGCAAGATCCGGCTCGCCGCGAGCCCGCGCCGCAACCACTGGTGGAACGTCCCCTTCCACCTGACCGGCCAGGGCATCACGACCCGCCCCATGGGCCCGGTCAACGGCGGCGACGCCTTCTGCGTCGACTTCGACTTCGTCGCCCACCAGCTCGTCGTGCGCACCCTCGCCGGCCGCGCGGTGTCCTTCCCGCTCACCGGCCGCTCCGTCGCCGACTTCTACCGCGACACCCTCACCGCGCTCGCCGCCCTCGGCATCGACGCCGCGCCGCAGCACCCGTACCCGTACGACCTGCCCGACGCGCGCCGGCCCTTCGCCGAGGACCACGAGCACCGGACGTACGACCCGGCGGCGGTCGGGTGCTACTGGCGGGTGCTGAGCCAGGTCAACCTCCTCCTGGAGGCGTACGCCGCCGGTTACGCCGGGAAGACCAGCCCGGTCCACCACTTCTGGCACACCTTCGACATCGCCGTCACCCGCTTCTCCGAGCGCGAGGTCCCGCAGCCCCCCACGGCCGACCCCGTCACCCGGGAGGCGTACTCCCGCGAGGTGATCAGCGCCGGCTTCTGGTTCGGCGACGACACCGTCCCCGCCCCCGCCTTCTACGCCTACGCCGCCCCCGAGCCGCCGGGCCTGGCCGCCCGCCCGCTGCGCCCGCAGACCGCCACCTGGTCGCAGGCCCGCGGCAGCCACATCGCCCTGCTGATGTACGACGACGCCCGCGCCACCGCCGACCCCTGGGCGACCGTCCTGGACTTCTACGACAGCGCCTACCACGCCGGCGCCGAACTCACCGGCTGGGACCACCGCGGCGAATGCCGCGAATGCCCCGGCGGCGTCACCGACCCGGAACTGGCCGCCGCGGCCGGCGGCTGACGGGAGGGCCGACACGAAAAAGGCCCCGCCCGCGCCCATGACGGGCGCAGGCGGGGCCGGGCGGCGCTCAGGCCGCCGGAGCCGGCCGGCTCAGTTGGTGAAGTAGCCGAACACGTCGGCGATCACCGCGGTGGAACCGTAGTTGACGTGGAAGTCGACCTTGCCGTCGATCACCGGCACGGTGACCAGGTTGGCGACGGTCGCGTTCTTCGTCCAGTTGAGGCTGGACGCGCTCGGCCGGGCGCGCCCGTCGGGCCACACCGTCAGCACACTGGTGTTGGTGCCGTTGGTGACGGTCACGTTGAGCACGACCGCCGTGGCGTTCGCGAGCACGTTGCCGTCGTTGAGGTTGAGCGCCAGGTCGGCGGCCGAGGTCAGCGGTGCGGCCTTCGGCGCGCCGATCCCGTACCGGGTGTCGAGCAGCCGGCTGGGACCTGCCGAGTGGAACGACGCACCGGTCGCGTCGGCCGAGTAGTAGCCGGAGACGTCCGCCACGAAGTGCGACGTGCTGCCGAAGTTGTACAGGTCGATCTTGCCGTCGGCGCCGATCGGCACCACGACCTGGTTCGGCCGGGTCTCGCCCTTGACCCAGTTGAGGTTGGACGAGGTCGGCTGGGGCGTGCCGTCCGGGTAGGCGGTCAGGTGGCCGGACGCGGTGGGCGCGGTGACCGTGACGTTCAGCACGACCGCGCTGGCACCGGTGGCCGGCACCCCGCCGGCGCCGGCGATCTGCACCGGCAGCGTCCCGTACGCCTGGACCGGCGTCGTGGTGGGCACCCCGATGTGCGCGCGGGTGTCCAGGATGCGGTTCGGGCCCACCGGGTGGTAGGTGTCACCGGCCGTCGACGTCGAGTAGTAGCCGAAGACGTCGGCGACGAAGTGCACCGTGCCGCCGCTGGCGTTGTACAGCTTGACCTTGCCGTCCGCGCCGACCGGCAGCGTAACCAGGTTCGGGACGGTCTGCCCGGCCACCCAGTTGAGGTTGGAGGAGACCGGCATCGTCGAGCCGTCGGGGTACGCGATCAGGTGGCCCGCGGTGGTCGGGGCGACCGCCGTGGTGTTGAGCACGACCGAGGTGACGGTGGTGCCGGCCGGCGGGTTGACGCCGCCGACGCCGGTGACCTGGACGGTGACCGCGCTGTTGGCCTTGACCGGCGTCGTGGTGGACACCCCGATGTGCGCGCGGGTGTCCAGGATGCGGGCCGGGTTCACCGAGGTGAAGGTGCCCGCCGCGGACGACGGCACCGCCTTGCACAGCGCCGGGATGATGCTGCGGGCCTTCGGGGTGCCGAGGCCTGTGGTGAGGTCGTAGCCGGTGCCGGCGTTGTAACCGGGCGTCGGGCCGTTGGAGTTGGGCACCTCGTTGTCGCCGGTGGTGATGTCGCGGAAGGCCGTCGAGGGCAGCTGGTAGAGCGCCGGGTGCGTCCAGCCCACCGAGCCGTCGGCCGCGCAGGTCAGGTCCTGGTCGGCCTGCGCGATCAGCGCCGCCCACGTCGGGGAGGCGCCGGAGGTGCCGCCGAAGATGGTCCAGTCCTGGGCGCCGTCCGACTCCTGGCCGTACGCGAGCAGATAGCCGGTCTCCGGGTCGGCGAGCGCCGCCACGTCCGGCACCTGCCGGCACTTCTCGCCGGCGGGCGCGGCGCACAGGTTCTGGTAGCCGGGGCCGTTGGCGGCGGCCTGGAAGCCGCTCGCCGCGTCCGTCGTGACGTAGGTGGACACGCCGCCGCCGGTGGCGCGCACGGAGGGGTAGTTGTTCCAGGTGCTCTGGTACGAGCCGCCCGAGCCGGTCATCGTGGTGCCGCCGACGCCCAGCACGTACGGCTGGCTCGCCGGGTCGTCCACGGCCTGCGAGCCGCTGCTGGTCGTGCCGTCGGCGATGCAGTCGGACGAGCCGAAGTCGCCGGAGGCGGCCGTGACGGTCTGGCCCTGCGCCGCGGCCTGCTGGAAGATCACGTTCTCCGCGGCCATGAACGACGGCGGGGTGTCCTGCTCGCAGCCGCCCCAGCTGGTGGACAGCACGCGGGCCCGGTTGTCCGTCACCATCTTCTGGTAGACGTCCAGGATGTTCTGGTACGTGACGTTGCCGGGGTTGCCGTGCGCGTCCGTGATGTCGGGGCCCTGGTAGACGACGAGCGACGCCTGCGGGACGAGCCCGATGAGGTCCTCGATGTCCAGCGCCGACTCGGCGCCGATGCCCAGGTCCGCGTTCGCCGGGACCTTCGCGCCGCCGTCCACCTTCACCGTGCTGACGGCCACATGCGTGCCGTAGCAGGACTGGTAGGCGGCGATGTCCTTGGCGCTGAAGCTCTCCAGCTCGAAGATGCCCACGGTCACGCCGCTGCCGACGTTCGGCTGGTCGGCCATGCCGTACGCGCCGGCGAGCGAGCGGGGGCTCCAGTACTGCTGGGTGTCGTTCCAGCCGATGGAGGCGACGCCGTTCTTGATCCCGCTGCACAGCGCGGGCGTGGTGCCGTTGATATGCGGCGCGACGGCCGTACCGGCGGCCTGCGGGGCGGCGGCGAACGACTTCTTCGTGACCGCCGAGAGGTGCGAGTGCACCGCGGCGGTGGTGGTCAGGCCGGTCACCGCGGTGATGGCGCCGGCCACGTCGCCGCGGACCTCGGGCGCCTCGGTGTTGCTGATGCCCGCGCGGCCCTGCGGGTCGCGGAAGCCCGTGAAGCCGGTGTCGAACGCCTTGCCCGCGGCCCCGACCGTGGTGTGCACCGGCAGCGTCAGCCCGTCGGAGCCGAGCGCGCCCGCGGTCAGGCCCTTGGCCTTGAGCGCGGCGCGCACCTTGGCGACGGTGGCGTCGGTGGCACCGAAGGCCGAGCGGAACTGCCCGGTCTTCAGGTACTGGTGGTAGAGCGGCGAGCCGGGCGTCGAGACGTCGGCGATGAACTTCGTGAGCGCCGCCGGGTCGCGCGGCGAGAGCACCACGCTCAGGTCGAGCGCGGTGCCGGCGGCGGGCGCCGCGGTGCGCACGGCACCGTGCGGCAGCACCGGCGCGCCGCCGATGCGCTGCGGCGCCGGCGTCGTGGCGGTGTCGGCCATGGCCTGCGGGGCGATCGCGGCGACCATCGCCAGCGCGGTGGCGGCGACCACGCCGCCGGGCAGCGCGCGGCGCCGCCGGGACGGCGCGGATGCCGCCGGCCCCTCGGCACGCGACGCTGTGTCGCGGGCGGATATGCCCATGCACGTCTCCTTCATGAACGGACAGCCCGGCCCCGCGCACGGAAAGCCGTCCGCGAGGACTCGGGTACGAAAGGGCTGGCCGTGTGCACACGGCGGCACGGCACAGGCAACCGGCTCCCCGCTCGTCCCTGGACGGCGGCGGCGTGCGTGAATCCCCCCTGGATTCCCCCCTGCGGCGCCGCCCGGGGACCGGAGCACTCATGCTCCGCTCACCGTTCGACTACCGACGGTGTTCTGTGTATCAGCCAGGTCTGACAACGGCCCGGGGAGGGGGGCCGGATATTACCTTTTCTTTAGACGGGGGCCGCCCGGTCGCGGCTGCCGGGTCGCCCGCCGTTCATCCGCCCGACACGGCGCGCGGCGTGATCTACAGTGCTGGAGGCGTCACACACACCGCACACCTACCGAACGGAGAAGGATCCGCCGCCATGTCTGCCGAGACGTTCGAGTTCCAGGTGGAAGCGCGCCAGCTTCTGCAGATGATGATCCACTCGATCTACTCCAACAAGGACGTCTTCCTACGGGAGTTGCTCTCCAACGCCTCCGACGCGCTGGACAAACTGCGCCTTGAGGCGCTGCGCGACGACTCCCTCGGCGCCGACACCTCCGACCTGCACATCGCCATCGAGGCCGACCGCGAGGCCCGTACGCTCACCGTGCGCGACAACGGCATCGGCATGTCGCGCGACGAGGTCGTCCACCTCATCGGCACCATCGCCAAGTCGGGCACCGCCGCCTTCCTGGAGGAGATGCAGCGGGCCGGCGACACCGCGGCCGGCGAGAAGCTCATCGGGCAGTTCGGCGTCGGCTTCTACTCCAGCTTCATGGTCGCCGACGAGGTCACGCTGCTGACCCGGCGGGCCGGTGAGCCGCACGGGACGCGCTGGTCGTCCAGCGGCGAGGGCACGTACACCGTCGAGACGGTCGACGACGCGCCGCAGGGCACCTCGATCGAGCTCAAGCTCAAGCCGGCCGACGCCGAGGACCAGCTGCACGACTACACGCAGAGCTGGAAGATCCGCGAAATCGTCAAGCGCTACTCGGACTTCATCACCTGGCCGATCCGCATGGCCGAGCCGAAGCCGGCGGGGGGCGCGGACGGCGCGGACGGCGGGGACGGCGAGGAGGGCGCGGGCAGTGGCGAGCCGCAGACGCTCAACTCGATGAAGGCGCTGTGGGCCCGGCCGCGCGACGAGGTCGGCGACGCCGAATACCACGAGCTGTACAAGCACATCAGCCACGACTGGGTCGACCCGCTGGAGACCATCCGGCTCCAGGCGGAGGGCACCTTCGAATACCAGGCGCTGCTGTTCATCCCCTCGCACGCCCCGCAGGACCTGTTCATGCAGGGCTACAAGCGCGGCGTCCAGCTGTACGTCAAGCGCGTGTTCATCATGGACGACTGCGAGGAGCTGATGCCGTCCTATCTGCGCTTCGTCAAGGGCGTCGTCGACGCGCAGGACCTCTCGCTCAACGTCTCGCGGGAAATCCTCCAGCAGGACCGGCAGATCCAGCTCATGCACCGCCGGCTCGCCAAGAAGGTGCTCTCCACGGTCAAGGAGATGATGACCGCCGCACCCGACCGGTACGCCACCTTCTGGCGGGAGTTCGGCCGGGTGCTCAAGGAGGGCCTGCTCGGCGACCCGGAGAACCGCGACGCCATCCTCGCCGCGTCCACCTTCGCCACCACCCACGACAAGGACCGGCCGACGACGCTGGCCGACTACGTCGCGCGGATGAAGGAGGGCCAGGAGCACATCTACTACCTGACCGGCGAGTCCCGGCAGGCGGTGGAGAACTCCCCGCACATGGAGGCCTTCCGCGCCAAGGGCATCGAGGTGCTGCTGCTGACCGACCCGGTCGACGAGGTGTGGGTCGACGTCGTCCCCGGCTTCGACGGCAAGCAGCTGCGGTCGGTCGCCAAGGGCGAGGTGGACCTGGCCGGCAGCGGCGAGGACGCCGAACAGGCGGCGGGGGAGCGGGAGAAGCAGCAGGAGGAGTACGCGGGCCTGCTCGGCTGGATGACCGAGCACCTGGGCGACACCGTCAAGGAGGTACGGCTCTCCTCCCGGCTGACGGTGTCGGCCGCGTGCATCGTCTCGGACGCCGACGCGATCACGCCCGCGCTGGAGAACATCTACCGCGCCATGGGCCAGGAGGTCCCGCAGGTCAAGCGGATCCTGGAGGTCAACCCCAAGCACCCGCTGATCGCCGGCCTCAACTCCGCGCACGCCGCCCGGCCCGACGACCCGGCGCTCGGCGAGACCGCCGAACTGGTCCACGCGATGGCCCTGTTGGCGGAGGGCGGCGAACTGCCGGACCCGGCGCGGTTCGTGTCCCTGGTCGCCGACCGCGTGGAGCGCACGCTGCACGCGTGAGCCGTGACGCCGCCGGGGCCGCCGGCGCGGGATGATGCTCGGTATGAGCGCGCCCGACGACACCAGCGGCTCCGGCGGCGGCCTCGCCCACCGCCGGGTCCCGATGACCGGCCGGGACCCGGCGGAGCACGGCCGGGTCTCGTCCCCCCTCGAACTGCTCTTCGACCTCACCTTCGTCGTCGCCGTCGGCACCGCCGCCTCGCAGTTCGCCGAGCTGATCGCCCACGGCTCGTACGGCAGGGCGGTCGTGGCGTTCCTGCTGGCGATGTTCGCGATCGTCGTGGCGTGGATCAGCTTCAGCTGGTTCGCCTCCGCCTTCGGCACCGACGACTGGCTCTACCGCGTCCTGACGATGCTCCAGATGATCGGCGTCGTCGTCCTCGCCCTCGGCCTGCCCGCGATGTTCCACTCCGTGGCCGAGGGCCACCACCTCGAACTGCGGGCGATGGTCATCGGCTACGTCGTGATGCGGGTGGCGATGGTGGCCCAGTGGTGGCGCGCGGCCCGCGAGTCGCCGCCCTTCCACGACGTCGGCATGGCCAGCATCCGCTGGACGGTGACCGCGCAGGTCGGCTGGGTCGTGATCGCCTTCGTACGGCTCCCGGACGCGGCCGTCTTCACCGCCTTCTGCGTGCTCGGCGCCTTCGAGTTGCTGCTGCCCGTGCTGGGCCAGGGCGGCGCGGGCGGCACGCCGTGGCATCCGCACCATGTGGCCGAGCGCTACAGCCTCTTCGCGATCATCACGCTGGGGGAGGGCGTCGTCGGGACCGTCGCGTCGTCCGGCGAACTGCTCGGCGGCGCGGACGGCACGCACTGGACGTGGGACGCGGTGGCCGTCGTCATCGCCGGCGTCGGCCTGACCTTCGGCATGTGGTGGGTGTACTTCGCGGTGCCCTTCGGCGACATCCTCGTCCACCGCCGCGCCCGCGGCTACCTCTTCGGCTACGGCCACATCCCCGTCTACCTCGGCATCGCCGGCGCCGGCGCGGGCCTGCACGTCGCGGGCCTCAGCCTGGAGGAAGAGGCCCATATCGGTACGACCGCGGTCGTCCTCGCCCTGGTCCTCCCGGTGGGCCTGTTCCTCCTGACGGTGTACCTCCTGCACACCCTGCTGCTCTCCGCCCGCGACCCCTTCCACCTGCTGCTGATCCTCCTCACCCTCCTCGTCCTCGTCCTCGCCGCGGGCCTCGCGGCAGCCGGCGCGTCCATCCCCACCTGCCTCCTCGTCCTGACCCTCGCGCCTTTCGTGACGGTGATCGGCTTCGAGACGGTGGGCCACCGGCACCAGCGGCGCATGCTGGCGGAGCTGAAGTCCCACTGAGGGTTGCCGGGGGCTACGGGGGGGGGCGGCTGAAGGCCCGGCGTCGCCGCCGGACCCGGCGAGTCCCGCCGGCCCCCGGTCCCGCGGCCTACGGGTTCCGCCGGCCGCCGGTGGCGCGGGCGTGCTGTTCGCGGGCGACAGCGAGCAGCACCGCGCGCAGCTGCTCCCGGGTCCGGCCGCGAGTCTTCACGGCATGGCAGTTGGGGCACAGCGCGACCATCTGGCTCGGGTGGTCCCGCCCGCCGAGGGCCAGGTCCTCGACGTGGTCGACGTCGAGTATCGGCCGGCCGGCGGCCGTGACGTCGGCGGGCTGCCCCGTGCAGCCGGGGTTCTCGCACCTGCCGTCGCTGCGCAACAGGACGGCCCTGCGGGCGCTGCCCAGGCGCAGGGGGTCGTGCGAGACGGAGGTGCCGCGCCGCCCCCGGCCCTCCGCCTCGCGCCGCTCGACGAGCCGGCAGAGCCGGTCGTACTGCGCCGCCCGCGCCACCTCGGCCAGCGCCGCCGCGTCGCCGTCCGCTTCCGGCTCCGCCTGCCGGGCGTCGTCCGGGGCTGCGTCGTCCGCGACCCCCTCGTCGTACAAACCGACCTCGCGCAGCAGCGGTGCCTCGTCCAGGCTCTCGAAATACCCGGCCAGCAGCGCGTCGACCACCGCGAGGCGCGTCCCGCCCGAGCGGCGCAGCAGGTCGTACGCCGGAGCGACGAGCCCGCCGTCCGGCGCGGAGTCGGCGAACCACTGCCGGAGCGCGGAGTCGCCGTGCGCGCTCGGGACCGTGCCCGCGTGACCGCGCAGCTCCCACAGCCCCGCGCGGTGCAGCGCGGCGACCGGGTAGTCGGGCCGGGCCCGCTCACCGTGCGCGCCGTGCCGCGACAGCAGGCCGCCGAGTACGTCCACCGTCTCCGCCCACGGCACCAGCCGCGGCTCGCCGCGCCGGGCCCGTCCGATCGCCCACAGCAGCGTGATCGGCTGGTGGAGCAGCGGCCGTCCCGAGGCCCGGTTGACCCGCAACCGCCTGATCCGGCCCAGCAGTTCGCCCTGGCCGACGTCCAACCCCTGCTCGTCGACGACCTCGAAGCCGAGCGCCCGGAGCACGGCGACGGCGTGGTCCGCGCCTCCGGAGAAGGCGTTCGGCGTCAACGGCTCCCGCCCGGGGAGGAACCCGTGGGCCACCCCCACGATCGCCTTCGAGTCGTAGAGCCGGCCGCCGTACCGGAGCACGTACCGCCGCGCGGGCCCGAATCCGTACTGCCGCAGGAACGCCTCGCGCCCGAGCGCGTCGCATTCGCCGATCGCCTTGAGGATTTCGGCTGCGCTGATGTCGGCCATCGCCATACCCGAACCCTAGGCGAGGCCACTGACACCGCTGCCTCTCGCGGGCGCGGGCTCAGGGGGCGGTGGTGGCGGTGGCGCCGTCGGTCGGGGTGAGGGACGGGGTCGGGGTCGGCGTCGGCGTCGGCGGGGGGGGGGTCGGGGGGGGGGGGGGGGGGTCGGGGGGGGGGGGGGGGGGGGGGGGGGGGGGCCGGGGGGTGGGGGGGGGGGGGGGGGGGGGGGTGGGGGGGGGCGGGGGGGGGGGGGGCTGGGGGGGGGGGGGGTGGGGGTGGGGGGGGGGGGGGGGGTGGAGGGGGCGGGGGGGGGGGGGGGGGGGGTGGGGGGAGGGGGGGGGGGGGGGTGGGGGGGGGGGGGGGGGGGGGGGGGGGGGGGGTGGTGCGCCGAGGTGTGGGGGTGTCGTGGCGCGGCGTGGTGGAGGGCGACGGCGTGGTGGGGCGCTGGGGGGTGTCGTGGTGGGAGGAGCCGGTCTTGCCGGTCAGGGCGTTGCCGATGGTCGTGCCGTGGCCGTGGCCGCTGATGTTCTCGCCGGCGAGGGCCTCGTACGCGGTGATCCCGCCCATCGTGAGGCCGAAGGCCAGCGCGACGGCGACCACCGGGCGCTTCCAGCCGCGCCGGCGGGCGCGGTACGCGGTGGGCTCGCCGTAGCCGGCGTGGGGCGCGCTCTCGCCGGCGGTCTCGCCGCCGGCCGTCTCGCCGGCGTCCTCGCGGAAGAGCGCCGCCCCGCCCGCGCCCCGCAGCGCAGCCGTACGGTTCACGTCCCGGAACGGCCCCGCAGGGTCCGCGGCCGGCGGCAGCACATCCGTACCGGCCGGGTCCGGGCCGGGCTCCGGTACGGCGGCCTCGTCCAGCCGCGTCCGGCCGGCGTGGTTCACGACCCGCAGCACGCCGGGGCGGGCCTGGACCGCGACCTCCTGGACGCGGCGCCCGGTGCGCCGGAAGACGTGCTGGAGGATCGTGCCCCCGCACGTACCGAGCACGCTCACGACACCCGCGCCGGCGATCGTCCCGTACACCCCGAGGTTCGAGGCGAGCTTCGCGGCGACGACCGCGGCGACCGCGCTCCCGGCGACCTGCGGCACGCTCAGCTCCAGCCTGCCCTCGCGCCTGGAGCTGCCGCCCTTCCCGCCCGGCTGCGTATCAGCGCCGCCGTGACCGTCACCGTGCACCTGGTACGGCGCCCGCGCGTCCGCCGAGCGCCGGTCACCGCCCCATGCCTCGCCCATGCCGGACCCTGCCACCTTTCGTTCCGCCTCCTGTGGGGAGACGGCCGGCCGGAGCCACAAGTTCCGTTTGTCTGCTTTTCGTGAGGTACGCCACGGCGCCGCCGCTCCCGGACTCCGCGTGCCCGCCCGATCGCCCGCGGTGACCGGCCCCGCATCCGCGCACGTCCGCACCTGCGCCGCGTACATGCGGCCCACGCACCCAAGGCGTGGTGGTGCGCGGGCGCGGTCGCGCCGACCATCGGTGGTGAGCACCGCAGAAACATCTGTGAGGAGCACGGCAATCGCCGCGTCGCGCCGGCGCGACACCGGCGCGCGCGAGGTCGCGTGATCCGCCGCCTTTCCGAGGGGCGCTCGCGCGACGTACTTCGGAACTCAGGCGATGGAGGATCGTATGCCGTCAAGAGATCGCATGGATGTGCCGGAACTCATCGGCCGGGCGAAGGAGAGGAAGGAACTCGACGAGGCGTTGCGGAGGGCCCGGCGGGGCGAGGGCCGGGCGGTCTTCGTCGTCGGGGAGGTCGGGATCGGCAAGTCGCGGCTCGTCCGGGAGGCCGCCGCGGCGGCCCGGGACGCCGGTATGCGGGTCCTGCTCGGCCGCGCCAGCCGCACGGGCCCGTCCAGCGCGATGCGCCCGCTCGCCGAGGCCCTGGCCAGCCTCTTCCGCGACGGCAACGGCCCCTCCCCGTCGCAACTGGGCCCGTACCGGGCGGCGTTGGGCGGGCTCGTGCTGGACTTCGGCCACGGCGGGGCGGGACCGGTCCCGGGCCCGGAGGCGTACCCCGGCCCGGAGGGCGCCATGGACGCCGGGCTCCGTACGAGCGCCGGGCTCCGTGCCGGCGCCGGATCAGGTACGGACGCCGGGCTCCGTACCGGCGCCGCAGCAGGTTCCGGCGCCCCGGACACGCCCCCGCGCACGAACGGCACCGAGCCGCCGCACGGCGCGGACACCGCCGGCCGGCCGGACGGGCGCGCCGCCCGCACCACCCCCGCCCCCGGCACGGCTCCCGGCGCCGGCACCGCCCTCAGCGCCGGCACCACCCTCGGCGCCGGCCCCGGCATGAGCACCGGCCTGCCCCTCGCCCCCTCGCCCCTGCTCCTCGCGGAGGCGGTCCTCCGGCTGACCGCAGCCGCCGGCGCCCGGCAGGGCTGCCTGCTCGTCCTGGAGGACCTGCACGACGCCGACGAGCAGACCCTCGCCGTCGTCGAGTACCTCGCCGACAACATCGCCGGCCAGGGCAGCCTGCTGCTCGCCACCATGCGCCACTACCCGGGCCCCGCCTGGGAGTTGGCGCACGCCCTGGCCCGCCGCGACAGCGCCGCCCTGCTGCGGCCCCAGCGCTTCACCCGCGCCGAGACCGCCCTGTTCGCCGGTTCGAGCCTGGGCGTGGGCCCGGCCGGCGTACCCGCGGAGGTGGTGGGCCGATTATGGCGCGACAGCGCCGGAAACCCGCTCGTCGCCGACGAGTTGCTGCACGCCATGACCGGCGCCGGCGTCCTCGTCGTCGAGCCCGGCGGCTGCCGCTTTGACCCCGGCCCGAGCCTGGAGATCCCCTTCGCCGTGGGGCACCGGATCACCCGGCACGTACGCCAACTCGGGCCCGAGATCGACCAGATGCTGCGCACCGCCGCGGTGATCGGCGAGCGCTTCCCGCTGTCGGTGCTGCAACGCGTGCTCGGCGTCAACCAGCGCAAGCTGCTCGACCGGTTGCGCGCGGCCCTGGCGGCCGAACTGCTGGAGGGACGCGGCCCGACCGCCGACTGGTACGGCTTCCGCGACCCCATCACCCGCACCGCGCAGCTCAGCCAGCTCGCCCCCGCGCACCGCACGGCCCTTGCCCGGCGGGCCGCCGACGCGGTGGCGCAGCTGCACCCCGGACTGCCCGACGCCTGGTGCGAGTTCGCCGCCGGACTACGGGCCGCCGCCGAGGAGCCGCTGAGCGCCGCCGCCCTGTACGGCAGGGCCGGCCGCCGGGCCCTGGGCGCCGGGCACGCCGGCGCCGCGGTGGACCTGCTGGAACGCGCCTGGACCCTGCTGGAGCGGGCCGGTACGCCCACCGGCACCGCCGCCGACCCCACGCTGCGCGCGGACCTGCTGGACGCGCTGCTCACCGCGCTCGCCGAGGCCGGCCGGGCCGGCCGCGGCCTGGAGTTCACCGACGTCCCGCAGACCTTCCACGGCGCGGAGGCCGGCCCCGGCCGGGTCGCCGGTCTGCACGTACGGCTCGCCCGGCTCGCGGCAGCCGCGGGGCGCCGCGCCGAGGGGCGCCGCCAGGTGCGGCTGGCGCAGATGGCGCTCGGACCCGGCGTCGCCGACCAGGACGCGGCGGCCGTGGACGCCGTCGCCGCCTGGGTGCTCGCGGACTCCGCCCGCGCGGCGGAGTCGCACGCCACCCGCGCCGTCGCCCGCGCGGGGCGTACGGCCCCGCCCGACATACGCTGCCGTGCGCTGACGGTACGCGGCGCGGTCGCGCTGCGCCGCGGCTCGGCCGAGGCGTCCTACTGGCTGGTCCGCGCCCGGACCGCGGCGCTCGCCCACCGCCTTCCCCAACGCCTGCTGGAGGCAACGTACTTGCTGGCCGAGGACGAGTGGCTGGCCGGCGGTGAGCGCAGCGCGCTGCTCGACGTCGGCCGCCAGGCCGACGGGCTCGGCGCGGCCTTCGTCGGCCATCTGGTGCGCAGCCGGCTCGCCTTGGACCACGCCCTGCGCGGCGAATACCCGGCCGCCGACCGCCTCGCCCGGGACGGGGCGGCGGAGGCGGAGCGGCTGGGGCTGGGAGAGAGCGGGTGCTATCTGCTCGCGGTACGGGCGGTGTGCGCGGGCCACCAGGGGCGGCGGGCCGAACTCGACCGGCTGAAAAAGGAGTTGCTTCGATGTCCGGGTGAATCCGCGCTCACCCGCTCCTTCGTGCTGGGCCTGGCGGAGGTGGTGTGCGCCCTGCTGGAGGAGGACCGCGACCGCGCCGCCGCCCTGATGACCGAGGCGGTCCGCCTCGACGCCGGCACGTCCGCGCCGCACGCGCTGGTGGGGCAGTACGGCCTGTTCCGGCTGCTCACCGCGCTCGACGACACCCCCGCCCACGATCCGCACCGCCACCCGGACGGCCACCCCGCCCGGGACTCCGCCCGGGACCTGGACCGCCACCCTGAGCGTGACCCTGACCGCGACCCTGACCGCGACCCTGACCGCGACCTGGACCGGGGCTCCGGCCGCGACTTCGCCCGCGACTCCGGCCGCCACCTCGACCGCGGCTCCGACCGCGACTCCGCCCCCGGCGCCTCGGCCGGCGCCCCCACCGCGCCCCCGGCCGGCGCGCGGACCGACCCCGCGGGCCGGCCGCTCCCGGCGACCGCCGGCGGGCGGGTACCGCCGCACCTGCGCACCGGGGCGTTCCGGCTGCGGTGGAACGCCTCCTTCGACACGCTCGCCCGCGCGGTCGCGTGGGGACGCCAGGGCCGCGGGGAACAGGCCGCGAGCGCCGTCGCCGAGGCCGGCCGGCTCGCGGAGCCGTATCCGCTCGCCCTCCACCTGGGACTCCGCCTGGTGGCCGAGGCGGCCCGCGCCGACCACTGGGGCGATCCGGTCAACTGGCTCCGCAGGGCCGAGGAGTTCTTCCGCCTCGGCGGGGTGCCGGCGCCGGCCGGTGCCTGCCGGACGATGCTGCGCGGCAGCGGCGTCGTCGTGCCGCACCGCCGCAACGTCGCCCACATCCCGCGCGCCCTGCGCGTACTCGGCGTCACGGAGCGGGAGTTCGAGGTGCTGCAACTGCTCACCGACCGCCCCGACAACCGCAGCATCGCGGCGCAGTTGTTCATCTCCCCCCGCACGGTGGAGAAGCACGTGGCCAGCCTCATCGCCAAGACCGGCCAGCCGGACCGCACGGCGCTGCGCGCGTACGTCGTCGAGGGCGGCGCGGCGGACTGACGGCCCGCCCGTACCGCCGGCGCCCCCCGGCGCGGATCCACGGCGCGGGTCCACGGGGCGTACGGCACCGGCGTGAGGCACCCCGCGGTCGTGTGCCCGGCGGGGTCCGTGCCCCTCACGCGCGGCCGGGACCCGCCGTCCCGTACTCCCCGTCCAGCAGGACCACCGGCGCCGCGTCCTCGGCCCGGCGCGACCAGTGCGGCGAGCCGAGGACGAGGACGTGGTCGGCGACGGTGACGGTCCGCACCACGCGGCACACCGCGGCGGCGACCGTACCGGTGAGCACGGGCACGCCGTGCACGAGCCGGTAGTCGACGCCGGCGAAGCGGTCGCCGACGGCGGCGAAGCGGCTCGCGAGCCACCGCTGCCGCCACGCCAGGACGTTGACGGCGAAGCTGCCGTGACGCAGCACGCCGGCAAGGGTGTTGCTGCTCGACGCGAGCGAGATCAGCAGCAGCGGCGGGTCGAGGGAGACGGAGGTGAGGGCGTTGACCGTGCAGCCGACCGGCTCGGCCGGGCTGCCGCCGGTCACGACCGCCGCCCCCGTGGCCCACCGCCGCATGAGCTGCCGCAACTCCTGCCCGCCCACCGCCCCGGGGACCTCCGCGGCCCCCGGGGCGAGTGCGGTCACTGCGCACCCGCCGTACCCATCAGGGCCGAGCGCGCCACCGCCCGCCGGTTCAGGAGCTCGTCCCGGTCGTCGTCGCCGGCGAGTTCGAGGGCCCGCGTGTAGTCCTCCACGGCCTCGGCCCAGCGCCCGGCGGCCTCGTGGACGTAGCCGCGGTTGTAGAGCAGGTCGCCGTTGTCCGGGTCGGCCTCCAGCGCGGCGGTCAGATCGGCGAGCGCGGCGCCGTGGTCGCCCGCCTCGTGCGCGAGGGCGGCCCGGCTGGCGAGCGCGGGCACGAGCCCGGGGTCGGCGCGCAGCGCCGCGTCGAAGTCCTGCCGGGCGGCGCCCATATCCCCGCGCTCCAGGGCGAGTTCGCCCCGCAGGTGCAGCAGCCGCGGGTCGCCCGGGTGCAGGACCAGGCCCTCCTCGACGTGCGGCTCGGCCGCCGCCGGGTCACCGCCCTCCATGAGCAGGCCCACCAGGTTGACGCGGGCGTCGAGTTGGTCGGGCTCCAGCTCCACCACGTAGCCGAAGTCCGCGAGCGCTCCCTCGACGTCGCCGGCCTCGGCCTTGATGTCCCCCCGGTTGTAGTGGAGTTCGTAGAACGGCGGCGACAGGCTGATCGCGGTGTCGCAGTCGGCCACCGCACCGGCCAGATCGCCCAGCCGCCGCCGGACGTCGGCGCGGTCGAAGTAGTAGTCGGCGTAGTTCGGGTCGAGCTCGATCACCTTGCTGAGATCGGCGAGCGCTTCCTCCAGCCGGCCCATCGCCAGGTAGACCTTGCCGCGGTTGTGCACGAGCACCGACCGGTGCAACCGGTGCTTCTCGCCCGGCAGTTCGCGGTCCAGGTAGGCGATGCCGTCGCTGACCAGGCGGAGCGCCCGCTCGATCCGCCCGGTGCGCATCTCGATGAGCGCGAGCCCGTTCTTCTGGAAGACCGAGTGGAAGGCCCGCTGTTCGGGGTCGGTCAGCAGCGAGGCGATGGCGATGGAGTTGTTGATGTACGCGCGCGCCAGGTGGTGGTCGCGCAACTCCGCCGGGTGGAAACGGGTGTAGAGCATGGCGAGCGCGTACCCGGTGGACAGCTGGAGCTCCGGGAGGTCGTAGCGGGCCCGCAGGTCGATGTAGGTGGGCTCGGCCTCCACGGTCTGCCCGAGCACCACCATCGCCGAACTCGCCCTGGTGCTCAGGTGCCAGAAGCGCTCCATCTGCGTCTCGGGGTCGGTCAGGTCCCGGCCGCGGGTGCCGAAGTCGATGACCGAGTGGTAGAAGCCCATGGCGCCGCAGTGCCGCGCCGCCTCGTAGAGCGCGTCCGCGCCCGCACCGGCCGGGTCGCTGCCCCGCTCCAGGTGGTAGGGGATCGCGCCCAGGCCCAGCGTCAGTTCGTCCCGGGCGAGCAGTTCGGCTGCGCGCCGGTCGTGCAGGGTGGCGCGCAGCGCCGGGTCGGCCTGCTCGTACGCGGCGGTCTCCGCCGGGTCCTGGGACGTACCGTCGGCGGCGACGAAGGCGTGCAGCAGCTCCTCCTGGGTGCGCCCGCCGGCGTCCGTACCCGCGGCGTCCGTACCGCCGGCGTCCGTACCCGCGGCGGGCGGCGTACGGCGGGCGTACCGGCCCAGCGCGGCGGCGAGTTCGTCGACGAGGCCCCCGCCACCACCGGTCGCGACCGTGACGCGTATCCGGTCGGGACGGGCCCGGCGCAGCAGGATGGCCAGGAACTCCTGGTCGGTGTAGTCGGCGTGCTCCACGCGCTCGAAGACCAGCCGCAGCGGCCCACCACCGGCCACCGCGGCGTATTCCGCGAGGAGTTCGACGGCTCCGTGCGCCAACCTGCGGGTGCGGTTGGCCGGATAGATCCGGGTCCGCTCCTCCGGGGCCGCCAGCGACGTCAGCGTCTCCGGCCCGACCCCGATGGCCGGCCGCAACTCCGGTGCGACGGACAGGATTTCGGTGACGTGCCGGTCGGTGATGCCGGGCTGCGCCTTGATGGCGAGCGGAACCACCTCGCGCAGCAGGCTGCCCAGCCCGGTGTAGGGGCCGCGCAGCCCGCGGTGGCAGTCCACGACGAAGGCGGCGCGGTCCGCGGACCCGGTCGCTCCGTTCGCCCCGGCTGCCCCGGCTGCCCCGGCCGACTCGGCGGGCTCGCGCTGCTGTTCGGCGGCCGGAGTCGTACCGGTCCGCCACTCGTGTGCGGTCATTGGGACTCCTCCACGGGTGATGCGGTGGTGGTGGTCAGGGGCGCGGTGCCGGCGGCGGCGCGCTTGCGCTTACGGCCCGCGTAGAGCGGCAGTACGACGATCTCCAGGCTCAGCAGCAGCAGCGAGCCGACCGAGTCCCAGAAGTGCGCGTCCCCCGTCCCCCCGCCGGCCAGCCCCGAGCCCACATGCCGGGCGAACTGCCAGATCAGCGGCGCGGTCCACAGCGAGACGGTCACCAGCATCGCGGTCACCCCGCCGACCGTGACCAGCGCGAACCACGGCGCCACCGCCCGGTCCCTGGGCGCCCAGTCCCCGGTGCGCCAGTCCGACGGCCCCACCCACGGCAGCCGCCGGAACCGCTCGCGCAGGTAGGCGCGGGTCGCGGCGTGCGGATCGGTGCAGCCGAGCGCGTTCGTGATCACGTAATACAGGTCGGTGCGCAGGAACACGTAGAACTGCCAGGCGAGCCGCAGCAGCACGGTGTACGCCACGGCCAGCGCGAGGCGCCCCGGCAGCGCGAGACCGCCGGGCAGGCCGGCGGCGGCGACGAGCACGAGGGCGGAGAAGAGCAGCAGATCGGCGAGCATGCCGGAGAGCATCGGCAGGTAGCGGCGCCGCGGCGGCACCCCGCGCAGCCCGTCCAGCTGGGTCTCCACCACGACGTAGTAGAAGCGCCGCCCGAGGCTCATCCGGGACGCGAGCCCCAGCCGGCGGGCGGCCAGCAGATGGAACCACTCGTGCCACAGCACGGCCGGCGACTGGAACAGCGCCACCCCGACCTGGACGGCGATCAGCGAGGAGGTGAAGAAGACGTTGTGGGCGTGCGGGCGCAGCTCGGCGTGCCGGACCATCTCCACGCCCGCGGCGGCGATCAGCGCCGCGTACAGCAGCCACAGGACGGGCGAGAACGCGATCCGCCCGAGCCGCTGCAGGCGGACCTTCGGCGGCTCGGCCGCCGCCTCCCCGGCCTCCCGCACGAACCCCAGCTCGCGCAGCGTGTCGAGGAAGTCCGCGACGTCCACCGGCTCCCCGAAGGTGCGCGCGTACCAGGCCGCCGCCTCGTCCGCCGTCGCCCCGTCCGCGAGCCGGCGCAGCAGGGCCACACCGTCCTCGGGCAGCAGCGCGTACGACTCGATGTCGGCGCGGCCGACGGTGATGCCGTCGCGCTCCTCGACGAAGGTCAGGGGGTGGAAGCGGACGCGGGCACTGGAGGCGGGGGGAACGGGGGAGGCGGGAGAGGCAGGGGAGGTGGGGGACGCGGGGGACATGGGCCTCCGTCCGTACGGGCTCGGGTCGGGGGGCGGGCGCCCCGGGGGCGGGCCGCCCCTGCGCCGGGTGCGCAGGGGCGGCCCCTGCGACTCAGCAGCAGTCGGTGCAGTACAGCGGGGCGGACGAGGTGAGCTTGATGGAGCCCGACTTGCGCACGGTGATCTTCTTCATGACCTTCACCTCCTCGCGCCGGCGGGTCGGCAGATGCCGGCTGACCGCAAAAGTGGCAGCCGGCGGGGGCGGGAGTCATGGGTGTTCCGCCCCCATACTCGGCCGCGCCCGCCGCGCCCCAACTGGGGCCGCGCCCCCATGTCGCCGGGCGCCGCCGGCTTGGCATCCTGCCCGCCATGAGAGATGACGCGCTTTCCGTCATCGTCAGCGGATCGAGCGCGGCGATGGCCACCACCGGATACCTCTCGTGGCTCCGCCAGGAGATCGACCTGCCGCTACGGGTGCTGCTCACGCACAGCGCCGAGCGGTTCGTACGGCGCGAGGCCGTCGCCTGGTACGCCGACGAGGTCTACGCGAGCGACGCGGCGGACCTCAACCCGACCGAATTCGCCCGCCGTTCCCTCGGCGTCGTCGTCCTGCCCGCCACCGCCCACACCCTCGCCGCGGCGGCCCTGGGCCTGGCCTCCACCCCCGCCCAGACCGCGATCCTGGCCTGCCCGCGGCCGGTCCTCTTCTTCCCGAGCATGAACCAGGTGATGTGGCGCAAGCCGCCCATCCGCCGCCACGTCGCCACCCTGCGCGAGGACGGCCACACCGTGGTCGAGCCCAGGGAGGGCCCGGTCTTCGAGCTGTGGCGGCGGGAGAACGCGATGGGCCTGAAACTGGCGCCACCGGACGAGGCGGCGGAGGTGATCGTGGGGTGGCTCGAAGCGATTCTGGGCGAGGAGGAGGCGCCCGGCGCGGGTGCGCCGGCGCCGGAGGACGCGCTGCTCGGCGGCGAGCTGGCGGAGGCCGGGGCACCCGGCACGGGGTCGCCGGGGGGACAGGGGCTTGCGTGACGGGGCGCCGGGCGCCGGGGGACGGGCCCGTGGACGGGCTGTCCGGCGTGGGCTCGCCGGAGGACGGGCCGTCCGTGCGGCCCGCCGCACCCGCACCTGACTCCGGACCCGGACCCGCGCCCGGACCCGGACCCGCGCCCGGACCCGGACCCGCGCCCGGACCCGGACCCGCGCCCGGACCCGGACCCGCGCCCGGACCCGGACCCGCGCCCGGACCCGGGCCCGGGCCCGGCGTGGAGTCCGCCCCCGGACCGGAGCGGTGCGCCTGCCGAACACGAACCCGTGGGCAGCCCTCAGCCGTGGTCGTAGACGGTCACGGCCACCCCCGCCGCGACGAGCCGCCCGGCGATCAGGGGCTCGACCCGCCCCCACTTCCCGCCGGCCAGCCCGCAGCCGATGCGCGGCATGTGGACGGACGCCCCCAGCTCCGCCGCCCGCGCGGCGACCGTGCCCAGGGCGGTGTCGATCGCGTCATAGCGCACGGGCACGCCCTTGCTGCCGGTACGTATGCCGCGCTGGCCGACCATGTTGGCGACCCACAACCGCTCACCCACCCGGACGACCTGCACGGCCCCCAGCCCGAAGTCGTTCCCCGCCCGCCCCCGATACCACCGGCGAAACGCCGCCTCCGGCTCGGGCCACCGCCGCGAGAGCGCAAGCACAAAGCCCTTGCCCCACCCGCCCCGGTCATTGCAGACGTGCGCGATCACCTTCGGGCCTTTGCCCAGCGGCGTCGTCGCGTCCCCACGTACGTACTCGATCTCCCCCATACCGCCACGTTAGCCCCACCCACTGACAACGACCTCCGAGTTTCCACGCACCCCGGGGCGCACGGGCCCGGCCCCGTACGTACGAGACCCGGGGCGTACGAGCGCCGGGGGCGAACGGCACCTGTGGGGCCGGGGCCGGCCTGGTTGTAGGGCGCGACGCATAGGGCGGCGGCCCAGCACGAGACCCGGGGCGTACGAGCGCCGGGAGCGTACGAGACCGGCGGCCCCGGACCCGGCCCGGTCGTACGGCGCCCGCGGGAGTGCGCAGCCCAGCCCGCGAGCACGGGCCCCCGGGACGTACGAGGCCCGCCACCTCGCCGACCGCGCCGCCCACCCAGCCGCCACGAGGCCAGGCGCGTACAAGGCCCGCTCGCCGTAACCCGCGCCGTGCGAAAACCCGTACGGCCCGCCCGCGCCCCGGCGACACAATGGCCCGCATGTCCACCGCACCCGGCACGGCACCCGGCGACTCCACGGCACCTGGCGCGCCATCCGGCGGCTCCTCCGCACCCGGCGACCCCACCGCACCCCGCACCGGCGCGGACCGTGCCGCCATCGTCGACGGCCTGCTCGCCGCGCTCGACCCGCTCGCGTACCCCGAGCGCATGCGCGCGCTCGCCGCGTGGACCCGGGCCCGGGCCGGTGCGCAACCGGCCGGGCAGGGCAGCGAAGCCCCCGAACTCGACGCGCTCCTCCCCGAGTTGGCATCGCGCGGCCTCCACGGCCGCCGCCTCGCCGCCGTCGCGGCGTCCGTGGCGCGCGACGCCCGCTACCTCGAAGCCCGCCTCGCCGACCCCGACCCCACCGTCCGCGCCCACGCGCTCAAGGCCGCGCTCCACCTCCCCATCAGCGACGCCGCCCTCGAACGGGCCATGGCCGACGACGCCCCCGAGGCCGTACGCCGCCAGGTCGCCGCGACGGTCGTGGCCGGCGGCCGTACCGCACTCGCCGAGCGGCTGATCGCGGTCGTGCGTGCGCAATGGGGCGACACGGAGGCCGCCCGCCTGCTCCCGGGGTGCGGCCCCGCCGTGGTGGAGCGGCTGCTGCCCGCGCTCTTCCCGGCCGTCGTACGCTGGCGGGCGCTCGCCCGCCGCCACCCCGACCTCGTCCTCGACGAGGTAGCGCGCCAACTCGCCGCCCTGCCCGAGCAGTCCAGGACCGCGTGGTGGCAGCGCAACGCCGACATCCTCGAAGCCACCGCCGAGTTGCGCCCCCCTCGCGTCCTCGACCTGCTGGAGCGGCACTGCCCGCCGCATCTTCCGGGCCCGGTGATCGACTGCCTCGGCCCCCTCCTGAGAGCGGCCCCTGGCCGGACGATCGCCCTGGTCACCGCCCCGGAACGGCTCTTCTACCGGCCCGCGTCCACCGTCTCCCGTACCGCGCTGGGCCGCCTCGCGCGCCTCGCCCCGCCCGAACTCCTCGACCTCGGCCGGGCCTGGAGCCGCCACCCGCACGCGCTCGCCCTGCTGCTGCGCGCGCTGCCGCCGTCCCGGCGCGAGGACTTCTACGACGCCGTGACCGCCGGCCTGGACCTCGCGCACACCGCGCTGGCCCCGGCGATCCTGGACGCCCTGCCGCGCCGCCGCGCGCAGGCGGAGGCCCGGCGGATGGCCGCGCAGGCGGCGGAGGCCGGAAAACCGTGGCATATGGTGCTGTCGAGCGTCGCCCACCTGCCGGTGGCCGAGGCGCGCGAGCGCCTCCTCGCGGCCGTCCGCCGCCCGGCCGCGGACGACAGGGCGCTCGCCTACCCGCTGCTGGTGCGCAACGCGGCCCGGTCCGGCGACCCGGCGGCGGTCGCCGTCCTGCTCGCCGACCTGCAACGGCTGCGCAATGAGCAGGACCCGGTACGTTCCGCGGCGCTCGCCGCCCTGGCAGAGGTCCCGCCCCGTCTCCTCGCCCCGCGGCCGGCCCCCGACGCGCCCACCACCCCGCAGACGTCCACGGCCCCCACCGCGCCCACCGACACAAGCCCCGCCCCCGCCCCCGCCCCCGTCCCCGCCCCCGCCCCCGCCCTGCTCCACCACCTCACCACCGACGCGATCGAGGCCCGCGACAGCTCCCCCCGCACCCGCGGCGCGTTGTCCACCCTCGCCCTGGCCACCCTGCGCGAGCACGCCGGCACCGGCGAACACGCCCTCCTCGACTGGGCGTTGACGACCCTCACCCGGCTGTCCGGCCACACCGGCGGCGCCGACCTCGGCTCCCTCGGCACCACCCTGCGCAAGGGGCAGGAGTTCCAGGTCTTCGAGGCGCTGCGCCCGTGGCTGGAGGCGGGCGCGGACAAGGTCGACCACTCCCTGACCTTCGCGCTGGCCCGCGCCCTGGGCCGGCGGGCCCGCCACATGCCCGAGCTCCAGGAACTCCTCTGGCAGGCCGTGCAGTTCGGCAACGACACCACGGTGCGGCAAGCCGTCGACCTCTGGCTCGACGCGCCCGCGACCCGCGACGAACGCGTCGCCCGCCTCCTGGAGTCGGAACCCTCCGCGGCCGTCCTCCATCCCGTCCTCCGCGTCCTGGCCCACCGCCGCACGGACCTCCTCGACCCGGTGCTCGCCGACCCGCCCCCGTACGGCCGCTTCCTCTCCCGGGGCACTCAAGGCACCCGCTGGATGCCGCCCCTGGACGGCGTACGCAACTGGCTCCCCCGCCAACAGCAGGCGGCAGCCCGCCTGTTGTCCCGAGCGGCAGCCGACCCCGCACGCCCCACCCACCAACGCGCCCAGCACATAAGGGCCATGGCCGCCATCCCGGAACTCGGCTTCGACGCGGTCCGCCGCCACCTCGACTCCCCGCACACCGTCCTGGCCGAGGCGGCACTCGGCGCCCTCGCGTGGACGGACCGCCCCGCCGACGCCCTCCCCCTCCTGCTCGCCCACGCGGCGGACGACCGCGCCCGGGTCGCCCTCTACGCGGCGGGCCGGGTGACCGCCCGCCTCGCGCCCTCCCACCTGGAGACGACCCTGCGCGCGGCACTGCTGCCCGCGGCGGACGGCGGACCCGCCCCGGCCGCCAAGGTCACCAGCCGCAAGGAACTGGTACGGCTGACCGCCGCCCGGCTCCCGGTAACGACCGCCGCCCAGATCCTCGCCGAGGCGTACGCCGTCCCCGGCCAGCACCGCGACGTGCAGGCGGCCTGCGTCCCCGTCGCCGCCGGCCTGCTGCCGGCCCCGGCGGCATGGAGCCTGCTCGAAAGCGCCGCGGACGGCCCGCCCGTGGTCCAGGCCGCACTCCTGCGCGTCACGCCGTACGACCTCCCGTCCGCCCAACGCCCGCGCTACGCCCGCCTGGTGGGCGCGGTGACGCAAAGCGCAGACAAGGAGACCGCCGACGCGGCGACATCCCTGCTCGCCCGCTGGTACCCCTGGTATCGGGAATCCGCCCCCCTGCTCCTGACCGCCACGACCGACCTCGCCAACCGCACGTCCTGGCGGGCAGCCGCCGACGGCCTCGTCGCCCTCGCGGCGACCACCGACGGCCCCCTCCTCCAAGCACTGGCCCAACTCACCGCCGCCGAAGCGGAATCCACCGCCCGCCACCTCGACGCCGAGGCCGACCGCGACCGCCCCGCCCGCCGCCGCGTCGACCACCTGGTGTCCCGGCTCTCCACCGCCGTCACGATGCGGCAGGGCGAGGCGTACCCGCACGCGGCCCGCGCCGCCGCCCAACTCCTCCGCGACGCCGAGGACTTCCTCCCCTCGGCGATCCACCTCACCACCACCGCCCTCGACCTGGACGCCCCCGCCTCCCGACTCCTCCCCGCCCTCGACGCCTTGGCGGCCGACCTCACCGATCTCCCCGCCCTGGCCGCCACCACCGCGGCCCGCCTGCGCAGCCGCCTGTCCACCGCCGCCCGACCAGGCGACCCCCACACCCTCCTCCTGGCCACCGACCGCCTCACCGCCACCCCCACCTACCCCGCCGCCCTCCTCGCCCTCGCCCTCACCGAAGCCCTCGGCACCCGCACCACCTGGCCCCCCGAATGGCGCACCCCCCTGCGCACCCTCCGCCGCCACCCCCACCCCGACATCCGCGCAGCCGCCCTCACCCTCGCAACAGCCCCCGAATAACCGGCCCTTGACCCGTCCCATCGGATCCCGAAGGCAGAAGACGCCGCGGCCGTGGCCGGATTTCGGCGACCTCGCCGCGGCCGGCACATAGAGTCGTCGGCCACAGAAGGCACGCCCGGGGGGAGCACGCGCATGGCGGAGGCCGGACGGCCCTATCCGGTGGCGGAGTTGCTGGCCGCGGTGCGGTCCGAGATCGCCGCCGAGCGACGCGGCGACGGCAAGGACGCGGAGAAGGTCGCCCTCGGCGGCGGGCGTCGGGTGTCCTCCGGCGGCGGGCGCACGGAGTACGTGTTCACGTGCCGTACGTGGAATCCGGCGCTGGACGGTGCGCCCGTCCTGGCCCGCCCGTCGAGGTCGCGCGGCCCCTGGTCACCGGCCGAGGCGTCCCGCATGCCCGACGGCACCGTCCGGCTGCTGGTCGAGGGGCCCGGGTGGGAGGGCGCGGTGACCAACGCCCAACTGCGCAGGGACGACGCCGAGAGTTGGGCGGTCATGGCCCAGCGGCTCGAAGCCGTCGGCACCGGGAGCAGCACCGTACGGCCGGCCAGTGCCGGCTGGGTCCTCGGGAAGGACGTGCCCCGCACCGCCCGCGACCCCGACCCCGGCCGCTGGGTGGCCGGTTGGTCCGGCCTGCGGCTCAACCCGCGCCAGAGGCAGGCGATCGAGCAGGCCCTCGCGAGCCAGGTGCTCTTCCTGTGGGGACCGCCGGGCACGGGCAAGACGGACGTCGTCGGCCACATCGTCGAGGGCAGCGTGCGGCAGGGCCTCACCGTCCTCTTCCTCGCCCCGACGAAGGTCGCCGTCGACCAGGCGCTGGAGCGCGTCTGCGACCTCCTGCACGCCGAACCCGGCTTCGCCGACGGCCTCGTCCAGCGCGCCGGCGACATCGAACTGCCCTCCCTCGCCGAGCGCTACGGCGACCGCGTCGACACCGCCCGTATCACCGCCAGGATCTCGGCCCGGCTGGACGCCGACCTCACCGACGCGACAACCGCCCTGTCCCGCACCCGCACCCTCGTCGCCCACCACGACGAAGCCGCCGCCCTCGACCGTCAACTCACCGACGCCCGCGCGGTCCGCGCCGCGCACGTCCAGGCGGCCAAGGACGCCGAGAGCGAGCAGGTGCGCGCCGAAGCCGAAGCCGCCGCCCTCCGCTTGAAGATCCACGAACTCGGCGCCCCCAAGGGCATGTTCGCCAAACGCAAGGCCGAACGGCTCGCCCAGCTCCACGAAGACCTCGCCCGCTCCGACACCGCCGCAGCCACCGCCCGCCGAGCCGCCGCTGACAGCACGCAGAGCGCCCGCCGGTCCGCCGACACCCTCGACGACCTCAAACGCCGGCTCACCGCCGCCCGGAGCCGGCTCGCCGGCGTCCCGCCCCGCCCCGAACTCGCCGCGCGCGCGACCCGCCTCCAGGGACGTGTCGACGCCCTCGACAAGCAGCGCCGCCAGATCCAGGACACCGTACGGGCCAAGTGCCGCGTCATGGGCGCCACCGTCACCAAGGCCGTCCAGTCCCGCAAACTCCTCGACCGCGTCGACGTGGTGGTCGTCGACGAGGCCGGCATGGTCAGCCTCCCCGCCGCCTGGCTGGTCGCCGGACTCGCCGCCAAACGCCTGGTCGTCGCCGGCGACTTCCGCCAACTCCCCGCCGTCGTCAAGGGTGACACCGACCCCGCGGCCACCGACGCCGAACGCGCCCACGCACGGCGCTGGACCGCGCAGGACCCCTTCCACGCCGCCGGCCTCGTCGACCCGGCCGGTCAAGTGCGCCCCGCCGCCCACCTCGTGGCCCTCGACACGCAGTACCGCATGCGCGCCCCGATCTGCGACCTGGTCAACACCGTCGCCTACCCCGACGCCCGCCTCACCACCGGCCGGCCCGACCGCAGCAGCATCCCCTTCAACGGCCTGATCGACGCGCCCGTCCTGCTCGTCGACACCTCCGCGCAGCGCATCCCCGGCCGCGACCACCGCACCAACACCGTCAACGAGGCCGTCATCCACGAGATCGTGCGCGGACTGCAGTTCGAAGGCGTGCTGCCCGGCCGCAAATGGGCGCCCGACGACATCGCGCCCGGCGAGCGCGCCACCGACCGCCTCGGCGTGATCGCCCCCTACCGCGACCAGGTCCGCGCGCTCAAGGGCAGCCTCAGCTACCGCTTCGGCCAGGACTACGACCTCCTGGTCGACACCATCCACCGCTTCCAGGGCAGCCAGCGCCCGGTCGTCGTCCTGGACACCGTCGCGGGCGCCGGCCGGAGCCCCGGCTACTTCTACCAGGGCACCGGCCTGGACTCGCAGACCTGCCGGCTGCTCAACGTCGCGCTGAGCCGCGCCCAGGACCACCTCGTCGTCGTCGCCGACGTCGACCACCTCGGACGCCACCTGGCCCCGCACAGCGAGGCCCGGCGCATGCTCGACCACCTGCGGGCACACGCCCAGACCCTCTCCGCGGACCAGCTGGTCCCCACCCGCGACGCCGCCCAACTCCGCGACCTGAGCGACGAGGAGCTGGCCCGCCCCGCCTTCTTCCCGGCCGACGAGGTCCACCGCGCCGTCGAGTGGGACATCGCCCACGCCCGCACCAGCGTCGAGATCTACTGCGCCTTCCTCGACCCCCGGCCGGTACGTACGTGGTCCGCGCGGCTCGCGGCCCGTACCGCCGCGGGCGTGCGGGTGGTCGTCCACACCCGACCGCCCGAGGAGCAGCGCGACACCGCCGCGGCGGCGGCGCACCAGCAGCGCATCGACGAACTCCGGTCAGCCGGCTGCGAGGTGGACTTCCGCGAGCGCATGCACGAGAAGGTGCTCATCCTCGACGCTGCGGTCCTGTGGCACGGCTCGCTGAACCTCCTGGCCAACTCCGGCCCGACCGACCTGATGATGCGCTTCACCGACCCCGCGTCCTGCGCGCGCGTCGGCCGCGTCATGGACCGTGCCCGCAAGGACCGCGCCGCCTGGAACCCGCGCAACACCGCCGCCGCGCCGCAGCCGCCGGCCGGCGAGGGCGTCCGCCCCGGCGCGGTCGTCGGCGGACGCCTCTACCTCGATGTGCCCTTCGCGGAGAAGGACGAGGCCAAGCGCACCCTCAAGGCCCGCTGGGACAGCCGGAACTCCCTCTGGCATGTGGACGCCGCACTCGTCACGCGCGAGCAGGCCGCCCGCTGGCTGCCCTGACGGCCACCGGCACCGGGCCGGAGGTCACTCCCCGGCGGCGATGCAGAACGGGTGCCCCTCGGGATCGGTGAGCACCACCCACTTGCCCTCCCCGGGCTGGAACTCCGGCTTGGCCGCGCCCAGTTCGAGCAGCTCCTTCGTGGCGCCCTCGATGTCCGCGACGGTGAGGTCGAGATGCGTGTGCGCGGGGCCGCCGGGCCAGGCCGGCGGGTGGTAGCCGGTGACGCGCTGGAAGGAGATCTGCGCCGGGCCGCCGTCGCCGATGGTGGCGAAGTCCGGGTCGCTGTACGTGATTTCCCAGCCGGTGACCTTTCGGTAGAAGTCGGCGAGCGCCGTCGGCTCGGCGCAGTCGATGACGACGGTGCTGAATTTCGCAGGGGCGGACATGGCGAAGTCCTCTTCATATAGGAGTAGATGGCGGCGCGCGCCGGCTCGGCGCACACGACGTGCCCGCGCCCGTACCGGCGGCAACACCCGCCGTACGGGTCCGGCGCAACGGGGAACAGCCTGCGCCCCGACCCACCGCACCGTCTTGAACATCCTTGCGGGCAGCGGCGGGGCAGCGGTAGGGCAGGGCAGTGGAGGACAGGGCGGGGCAGCGGCATTGTCAGACCCACGGCGTACCGTTCGGGGCGTGCTCTCGGCCACCGTCCTCGCCGCCCGCCCCGACTTCACCGTCACCGCCGTGACGTGCCGGGACGAGCATCCGCGCTGGTCGCCGGCCGAGGCGCGCGCGGACCACCGGATGGTGCTCGTACGGCGGGGCCGCTTCCGCAGGCGCGCGGCCGGCGCGGACGCGGACGTCGACCGGACGCTGGCGTATGTCGGAGTGCCCGGCGAGGAGGAGCAGTTCGCCCACCCCGCCGGCGGCGACACATGCACGTCCCTCAGCCTCACGCCCGCACTCTGGCGCACCCTGGCCGGCGACCCGACCCGCGCACCCGCCGCCCCGAGCGTGTACGTCGACGCCCGCCTCGACCTCGCCCACCGCCGGCTCCTGGCCACCGCCACCGGCGGCGACATCGACTACGCCCTGACCGAGGAACTGCTCGCCCTGCTCGCCACCGCCATACGCCGAGCCGTCCCCGGCCCCCTCCCGCCGTCCACCCGAACCCCCGCCCGGGACAGGGCACTTGTCGACCGAGCCCGCCAGGCCATCGCCGCAGGCCACCCGGCCGCCGACGGGCTGCTCCCGCTCGCGGCGGCGCTCGGCGTCTCCCCCTACCGCCTGAGCCGGTGCTTCAGCCGCGAGTTGGGCCTGCCGCTGACCCGCTACCGCAACCGCGTCCGCATCGGCCGCGCCCTCGACCGCCTGGAGCAGGGCGAGTCGAGCCTCGGCGCCCTCGCCGCGGACCTCGGCTTCGCCGACCAGGCCCACCTCACCCGGACCATGCGCGCGTACCTGGGCCGTACGCCCACAGCCCTGCGCCGCCTGCTCGCCCCGCACCCGGCAGACGGGTCGCGCCCCGAAGGCGAGTTCACGGCGCCGCCCCCACCCCCGCCATGACCGCCCGCGCCAGCGACACCCGGGAGCGCACGGCGAGCTTGCGGTAGGCGCGGGTGAGTGCCGCCTCCACCGTCTTGACGCTGACCGCGAGCCGCGCGGCGATCTCCCGGTTGCTTGCGCCCTGCGCGACGAGCAGTGCCACCCGCCGCTCCGTGACCGACAGCGCGTCGAGCCCGGCCGGTGCGGCAGGCGCGGGGAGGTCGAGGCGGGCCAGCGCGGCGGCGGTGGCGGCACTCCAGGGCCGGGCCCCGGCCCGCGCGAAGAGCCGAGCCGCCTCCGCCAGGGCGCCCCGGGCCTGCGCCGCGTCGCCCCGCCGTAAGTGCAGCCGCCCCAGGGCGAGATACGTCCGGGCCTCCTCCAGCCGGTAGGGCAGCCCCGCCAACCGCCCAGCGGCCTCCACCAGTTGAGCCGCCGCCCGGGCCGGCTCACCGCGCGCCTCGGTGACGAGCGCGGCCGGCCGCTCCAGTACGGCCAGCAGGCCGCGCCGCCCCAGCCGGGCCGCCATCGCCCGCGTCCGCGCGAGGAGTTCGGCCGCCTCGTCCACGCAGCCGGCCTCGACCAGGGCCTCCGCGAGATCCGGCTGCCAGCGGCGTACCGCGGGATCGCCCTGGCCCTGCCCGGTCTCCAGCAGCCGCACCCGCTGCAAGGCGTGCACGGCCGCCGCCGACTCCCCCCGCAGCAGCCGCACATGGCCCTCCGCGTGCAGCGCCCGCGGCAGGAACAGCTGGTCGTCGTCGTCCTCGCTGTGCCGCCGCGCCCGTTCCGCCGCCGCCAGCGCCCGGTCGGCGCCGCCCCCGGCCGCCTCGGCGAGCGCGACGGCGTACCAAGCGGGCCCCTGGCTGAGCCCCGCCTGCTCGGTGACCCGCAGCGCCTGGTGGGCGAGGTCGAGGGCCGCCTCGCACCGGCCGCGCAGGATCTCGACCTGCGCGAGCCCCGACAGGCACTGGCACAGGCTCTCGGCCGACCCGCGGTAGCGCACCGTGTAGGCCAGCGCCCGCAGTTCGGTCCTGGCGTCGTCGAGCCGGTCGTGCAGCAGGTGGCGGCGGTGCTTGAGGAAGACCGGCCCGTTGTGGTCGAACAGGACGCGCGGGTCCTGCGGCGCGGCCAGCGCCCGGGCCAGGGTGCGCTCGGCGCCGGGCCGGCCGAGGTAGAACTCCAGGGCCGACTGCTGGGTGAGCGCGAGGAGTTCGGTCCGCCGGTCGCCGGCCCGCCGCGCCAGGACGGCCGAGCGTGCCGCATGGGTCAGCGCCGCGACCGCCGAACCCTCCACGACCCAGGCCCGCCAGCTCAGCCGGTAGTGCAGCCGGGCCAGCAACTCCGGTTCGCCGCGGGCGTCGTGCAGCGCCTGCGGGAAGACGTCCGCGACCTCGGCCATGGCCTGCCCGCAGGAGTCGAGCAGCACGATCCACGCGCGCACCCGGTCCGCCGGCCGGACCGATTCGCCCAGCACCTCGTGCGCGAGGCCGCGCGCCAGCGGGTAGTCGCCGGCGGCGACGGCGTCCTCGGCGGCGGTCAGCCGCCGGTCGGCGTCGGCCGCATGGTGCTCCAACGGGGTGCGTTCGGCTGCCAGTCGGCCGAGCCGGGCGGCGAGCGCGGGCGCGCCGCGCCGCCGGGCCGTCGCGGCGGCGGAGGTCAGCACGGCGGCGGTCTCCGCGTCCCGGCCCGGCGCCAACGAGGCCAGGTGATGGGCCCGTTCGACGGGATCGCCGGCGGCTTCCGCGAGCGCGGCATGCGCATCGCGCCGCGCCTGGTCGTCGGCGTCCTCGTAGACGACCCGCGGCATGAGCGGCTGCGTGAAACGTACGGCCCCGGTCGGCGAGGGGGCGACGAGCCCCCACCGGACGGCCGCACCGACATCATCCGCCGCGCTGTCGCACCCGGCCCGCCGCAGCAGCGCGACGGTGGGCCGTACCGCGGCACTCGCGACCAGCAGCGTACGGCGGGCCCGCGGCCCCAACGGGTCGAGCCGGGCGAGCAGTTGGCGTCGCAGCGCGGCCGGTACCGGCAGCGGCCCCGACGGATCGCGCCCGCAGGCCCGGTGCTGCTCGGCGAGCGCCTGGGCCAACTCCACGGCCACATAAGGGTTTCCGCCGCAGGCCGCGTGCAACCGCGCCAGCACCGGTCGCGGCCACGCGTACCCGTCCAGCATCGCGCCGAGCTCCCGCCCGGTCATCGCCGGTACGGCCAACTCACGTACCGGCGTGGGCCACACCGCCTCGCCGCCGCCATCCGCCGGGTCGTACGGAGTGCGCAAGGTCGCGATCACGCACAGCCGCAGCCGCGTCGCGCGCCGGGCCACGAACGCCAGCGCCTGCGCGCTCGGGCGGTCCAGCCACTGGACGTCGTCGAGGACGAGCAGCACGGGGGAGCGGTCGCACAGCGCGGTGAGCGTCTTGAGCACGGCCATCCGCAGCGCGAGGACGTCGCCGTACGCGGTCCGGCTCTCGCCCGGGGAGCGGTGCAACGCCGCACGCAGCAGGGACCGTTCGCGTACGGACAGCGCGGCGAAGTCGTCGTCGCCCACTGCGGAGAGCAGGTCGATCAGCCCGAGGAACGGCAGGTGCCGCTCGCCCTCGGCGGGCGCGCACCGCAGCACCAGGCTGCCCGGCCGTCCGGCGGCCAACGCGGCGGCGAGGGTGGAGCGGCCGATGCCGGGCTCGCCGGTGAGCAGCACGCTCTCGCCGGCGTCCAGCGCGGCCGTGGCGGTCGCGAGCAGCAAGCCCCGGCCGCTGAGCGGGGCGTCCGTACCGGCCGGTTCCGTCCGTCTGGCCATGCACCTGCCAAACCTAGAGGTGCCTCCAGTGTCGGAACCCCCGCCCCCCGGGTCAATCCCGCCTCACCCGCACACGGATGAGCGGCGGGCGAGCGAGGGGCAGGCGGCGTACGAGCACCGGGCGAGCACCGGGCGAGCACCGGGCGAGCCCCTGCCAGAGGAGCCCGCCCGCCGCCGTCACCGCCCAACTGCCCCCAGCCCACTACCCGTCGATACGGTGCGTGCTCCAGAACGACGTGAGGTCCACCGATGTCGCCGCCTGCGCCGCGGCCTTGAACTCCGCGGTCGTGGACACCCCGTACCAGTGCGACTGCGCGTACGTCCGCAGCAAATTCGTCATCGCGCTGTCCCCGATGAGCCGCCGCAGGTCGTGCAGCGCGCACTTCCCGTACCCGTACACCACCGTGGAGTAGCGCGACGAGTGCGCGTCCCAGTACGCCATCGAGTTGGTGATCTTCTCGCTCGACGACGCCCACGACACGCTGTTCCAGCAGTTCGTCCCCGAGCTGCCGAGCGCGAGATCCGTCGAGTAGTCCGCGAACGCCTCGTCCAGCCAGGGGTTGTTGTACTCGTCGTCGCCGACGATCCCGTACCACCACTGGTGCGCCAGCTCGTGCGTCAGCGCGGTGGTGCTCACCAAGTCCAGGACGAAGCCCGGGTATTCCATCCCGCCGAACCAGAAGTTGTTGTCCAGCACGGCGTCCACCTCGCCGTACGGGTAGGCCGCGAACCGCCCGGCGTGCGCGTCGATCGCCGAGATGGAGGTGTTGAGCATGGACTGCGCGCTGCTCGCGCTGATCCCGCTGACCGCGTAGACGTTGACCTTCACCCCGGCCGGCGAGGTGCCCGAGACCTTGCTGAAGGCGCCCGCCGCCCACGCGAAGTCCCGCACCTTGGTGGCGGTTGCCGTGGTGACGGTACGGCCCGAGGCACCGGGGGTGTCCACCGACGTGCCGGTGGCGGGCACTTGGAGGCCCGAGGGATGGTCCAGTACGACATGGAAGTCGGCGGCCAGCGAGTAGAAGGACTCGCCGTTGTTGGTGTACGGGTCCAGGTGCCAGCCGGCCACGTCCCGGATCGCCAGCAGCGGCAGCGCGTTGCCGATGAAGCTGAACGCCCCGTCCCGCCCGAACCGGTCGGCTCCGCTCGGCACCACGATCTTCAGGTCGAACCCGACGGTGCCGGACTGCCCTTGGGCCAGCGGCGCGGGCAGCGCGATGTCCAGCGCCGTGCAGCCGACCGTCAGCGCGCCCGCGGTGCCGCCGGTCACGTTGGTCACGGTGATCGGCGTACTCGGGCAGGAGCCGTGGTAGTTGTCCCACAGCCGCAGGTAGACATCGTTGAGCGGCGAGGCCGAGGCGTTGGTGAAGGTCACGCTCTCGTGCCCGGTCCAGGTGGCACCGCTCGCGTCACTGCTGAGGCTCACGGTGTACGCGGGCGAGGCCGGCGTCCGCGTGGAGTCCGCGGGCGGCGGCGTGGTGGGCGGCGGAGTCGTCGGTGGCGGAGTGGTGCCGCCCCCCGACGTGTTGAGGGCGACGTCGTCGATGACGAAGCTGGTCTGCAGCCCGGAGTCCTCACTCCCGCTGAACGCCAGGCTCACGCTCTGCCCGATGAACGCCGACACGTCGAACGTCCGCTGCACATACCCCGCACCGGCGTTGAGGTTCGAGTACGTCGCCAGCGTGCTGCCACCGAGCTTCGCGGTGAGCTTGTCGTACGCGGTGGAGGTCGTCGTCTCGGCGGTGTCGATGTGCAGCCACAACGTCAACGACGCGGCGGAGCACCCCGCGGGTATCGCCACCGTCTGGCTGAGCGTGTCGGTGTGCGTCGTCCCGTACCCGTCCAGCCACGCGAACCCGCCCCCGGAGTGCGCACTCTGCCCACCCCCGCTCGTGATCACCCCACTTGACGCGACCCACGGCGAAGTCCCGTCCTCGAACCCCCCGTTCCCCACCACCTGCCCCGGCACACACGCCGCCCCCGCCACCCCACCCACGGCCCCCGCCGCCCCGGCCACCCCAACCCCCACCGCACCCACCAACCCGGCCACACCCACACCGGCCACCAACGAGAGCAGTCGCTTCCTCATCAACCCATCGCCCCTCTCACCCCTAGACACACCCCGACCCCAAACCCCGGCCGCCCGCCGAGCCTGAACGCCCGAACTCCCCACCGGTAAGTCCCGACGGGAGCTCTAGGGTTTTCCCTATGCCTCTGCTGTGCGCTGCCTGAGGGCCGTACGCGGTCCCGGTCCCGGAAGCCGTCCGAAACGGTCCGGGACGATTCGGAACGGTCAGCCGAGCCTGAAGAAGATCGTGTCCTGCGTGTACCAGTCGACGTTCTTCGTGGCGTCCACCCACTCCTCGTGCTCGAAGTCGAGCTTCTCGATCAACTCGCCGATGTCGTACCGGAAGTCGGGAGCCATGTCGTCCAGGACGGCGCGATAGGCGTCGGCGGCCGGCTTCGCCTTCGCGAGCGGCAGATGGCCGATGGCGGGGTAGCCGTCCACGGAGTAGGGGACGAACGGGAAGTCGTCGGGCAGGCCGCCGAAGAGGTAGCCGTGCGGCAGCAGTTCGGACGGCACGCCGAGCCGGCGCATCTCGTCGTCGACCAGCCCGAAGAACGTCGACGGCTTCGAGTAGGTGCCCAGGTGCGACGGGTCGGACGCGTTGTGGTTGATGATGTGCTGCAAGGCGGTGTGGTAGGCGTTGCCGGCGTACATCGCGTCCGAGTCGGGCCGCCCGGCGATGAGTTGGTCGAGCGCGTCGGGAATGGACAGCCCCCAGTCGACGCCCTCCCGGTCGAGCTCCTCCTGATCGGCCTCGGCGTCCGCCCGTATCCCCCGAAGCCGCCGCTCCTGGTCCGCCGTGAGATTCCCGGCACCGCCGAGATAAGCCAGGACGTGGGCCTTGTCCGCGGTGGAGTACGCGATGTTGTGACTCATGATCACGATTCTGCCAGCGGCGACTCGATCCGCTGGCCCCGCGACTCCTGCGCGGCATGCGATGTGTACGCTGCGCAATGGATCATGTGCAAGGAGTGTGCAGTCCTGGTCGGTTGCCGTGCCCGCCCGGCACGCCCCGACCCCGTCTGCGGTGAAGGAGCCGGAGCAGCAGTGAACCCGTACAGCACCCCTGTCCCGTCGCGGCCTTGGTGGAAAACCACGCCCGCCGCGCTCGGCATGTTGGCCCTGGTGGCGCTGCTCAGCGCATTCAGCCTGGCCCTCGGCTTCCTCGTGATGGTCGCGGCCATGGTGCTGGTCTGGGTACTGCCGCCGTGGCGCTGGTTCGCCAGGCTGGGATCGATGTTCGGGGCCCTCGTACTCCTGACGATCGGGGCGGGGCTCGGCGGCCGGCTCGACGACGGCGGCGCGAGCAAGGCCGACGCCAAGCCGCACACCGCGACCGGCCCGCGCGCCGACGTCGCGGCGTCGCCGGCGGCTGCCGAGCCTGTCGTGGCCGCCGACTTCACGGGCGGGCAGTTGGACAAGGCCGAGACGCAGGCCCGTTCCACCGGGTACGCCACCAAGCACCATGACGCGAGCGACGAAGCGCGCTCCATCTTCACCCGCGCCGGGTGGACGGTGTGCTTCCAGAAGAGCGACGAGGCTGCGAAGACCATCGACTTCGCGGCCGTCAAGACCGACGAGCCGTGTCCCGACAGGGACGGCGGACCGCTGCCGTGGCCGACCATGCCCGACGTCGTGAGCGACACCTACAACGTGGCGGTCAAGGACCTCAAGCAGAGCGGTATCGACCTCGGCCGCGTCACACTCGACGACGTCTACCTCGACATCGACACCCCGAGCGCGGAAAGCGCCGCCGAGGACGGTGACGAGTGGCGGGTATGCTTCCAGTCCCCCGACCGGGGGAGCAGGATCACCTCCACCACCCCGGTCATCCTCGACCTCGGAAAGTGGACCAAGTCGGACACCGTTCACCACTGCCCGACGACAAAGGACGCAACTTACAAGTCGCCGGCCGGCGATCCGGACCACGGCCGCGGCCACGCCGCCTCCGGCGACAACTCCCCACCGCCGGGCCGTTCGACAAGCGACTCCGGTGAGTCCTCCTCTTCCTCCGGCGGGGGCAACCACACCACCGTGCACCCGGGCGCGTACTGCTCCCCTCACGGAGCGACGGGCTTCACGGACAGGGGCACCCGCATGGTGTGCGGCCCCGGCTCCGACGGCCGAAACCGCTGGCACTCCTGATCCGGCCCCACCCGCGACGCCGCCGCACCCGGGCGATCCGCCTCGCGCGCTCTCACGCCGCGAACGATTCCGTTTTGGTGTACGCATGCCAAAGCGCTCCATGAGCGCTACCAGGGGCTGCCGAGCTGAATCCGGCTACGCGGTCTTCACGTCGTGCCGCCGCGACCTTACATTCGGTAATGGTTGAGTGTCGTGGATGAGCCGCGGCACCCTCGGAGGCAAGGTGCGGCCGACAGGACCGTACGAACGCCTCCGGCCGTCCTTGCCCGTCAGGGGGCGGGATGGCGTCACGGGCAGGACAGCGCAGAACGTATGAAGAGGCCGTTCGCACGGCCGTCTCAGCCTTCGGCGCCCTGGCGACACCGAAGCTGAAGGGCCATGGGTGGAAGGAGGACCAGCTTCGGGGCCCCTTGGAGACCCTGATCCGAACTGCCGGCGAAAGCCTGGGACTCAGCATCACCCTGGTCGGCGAGGTGCCCCTCGTGGATCTGCGGGCCCGTCTCGACTACGCGGTGTCGGTGGACGGCGCGCTTGTCGGGTACATCGAGCTCAAGCGACCCGGCTGCGGCGCGGATCCGGCACTCTTCACGGGAGAGAACGCCGCGCAGTGGCAGAAACTGCAACTGCTCCCCAACGTCATGTACTGCGACGGCGACGAATTCGCGCTGTATCGCAGCGGCCGGGCAGTCGGCGAAACAGCGAGGATGAAGGGCTCGGTTCTTTCGGCCGGGGCGCGCCTGGCGCCGGCTGACGGGGCCCTGGCTCGCCTTCTGCACGACTTCCTCTGCTGGCAACCGCAGCCCCCACGCAGCACTGCTCAATTGGTCCGCTCGGTGGCCAAGCTCTGCCGTCTGCTGTGCGACGAGGTGGCGGAAGCCATAGCCCTGGAGAAGGCGGGCCGTCGGCGTCGCATCTTCCTTGAGATCGCCGAAGAGTGGCGCCGTCTTTTGTTCCCCGAGACGACCGAGGAGGAGTTTGTCGAGCAGTTCGGGCAGACCGTGGTGTTCGCATTGCTGCTGGCCAGGGTCGAGGGCATCGTCTTCGAAGGCGAGTCGGTGCACGGCATCGCTCTGAAGCTCGGCAAAAGGCACTCACTTATGGGCAAGGCCCTCGACGTCCTCACGGAGGAGTCCGTGGCGGCCGGGCTGTCCACCACGCTCGACACCCTTTTGCGGGTCGTCGGAGCCGTCGACTGGAGTCGGCTCGACGACGGATCAGGGGATTCCTACCTGCTCCTTTACGAGGATTTTCTGCAGATCTACGATCGTGATCTTCGTATGCGGACCGGCTCGTACTACACACCGCACGGCATCGTCGATGCGATGGTCCGGCTGACCGAGGTCATCCTGGGCCGGTGTTTCGGCATCCACTCCGGGTTCGCGTCGCCCGAGGTGGTCGTCGTCGATCCGGCCATGGGGACAGGCACTTTCCTGCTGTCCGTGCTGAAACGGGCCGCCACGACGATTTCCGAGGAAGAAGGTCCTGGGGCTGTCGGGCCTCAGCTGCGGCAGATGGTCGGACAGCGCCTCATCGGCTTCGAGCGGCAGATCGGCCCGTACGCGGTGGCCGACCTGCGCATGCACGCTCTTTTGAAGGAATACCGGTCGGCTGCACCGAAGGAGGGACTGCGCCTCCTCGTCGCGGACACCCTCGACGACCCGAGGGCTGAATTCAACTGGATCCCTCACACCTATCGGCCGTTGGCGGAGTCCCGGCGGCAGGCCAACAAGATCAAGAGGGACGAGCGCGTCATGGTGGTGATCGGCAATCCACCGCACGACGCGGTCTCCCGCGGCGCCGGCAAGTGGATCGAGACAGGCGATCCCAATGTCGGAGAGCCTGCTCCTCTTGATGCGTTCCGTCTGGCGGGCAACGGGACCTACGAGTCGAAGATGACCAATCTCTACGTCTACTTCTGGCGTTGGGGAACGTGGAAGGTCTTCGACGCACACGAGGACGCTCCGTTCGGTGTGGTGGCGTACATCACGCCCAAGGCATGGCTCAAGGGGCAGGCATTTGCCGGAATGCGCCGCTATCTGCGTCAGTCGGCAGACGAGGGTTGGATCATCGACCTGTCCCCGGAAGGCCAGAGGCCGGACGTTGCGACCCGTCTGTTCCCGGACGTCGCCCAGGAACTGTGTATCGCTGTCTTCGTACGTCGCCGTGACGGCCACAGCGAGGATTCGGCGACCGTCCACTATGTGCAAGTCCACGGTCACCGTGACGAGAAGACCCGGCGACTTCTGACCGTGACCCTCCAGGATCCGCAGTGGCAGAACTGCGCGACCGGGCCGACGGATCCCTTCCTGCCTGCGGGCAGCGACCTCTGGGAGAGCACCCCGCAACTCAAGGATCTGATGCCGTGGTCCTCCCGCGGTGTCACACCCGGTCGTGTCTGGGTGTATGCGCCGGACAAGGCAACGCTCCGGGAAAGGTGGCGCCTCTTCCTCGCAGCCAACGGCGACGAACGCAAGGCGCTGTTGGGCGAGGCACGGGACCGCACGGTGGACAGCGTCGTGGCGCCTCTCCCCGGGACGACCGGCTACGACGCGACTCCGCTGCGGAGAGAGCAGCGGGAACAGCCGGAGCCCGTCGAGGTGGGGTACCGATCGTTCGACCGGCAGTGGATCATCCCCGACCACAGGCTCATGGTGGTCGGCCGCCCGGACCTGTGGGCCGTACGGGGTCCGGACCAGATCTTCACTGTGGAGCAGAATGCCCACGCGGTGGAGAACGGCCCCGCGCTTGTGTTCAGTGCCTTCATCCCGGACATGCACTACTTCAACGGGCGCAGCGGGTGTGTCCGGCCGCTGTATCGCGACAGCCGGGGAGAGACACCGAATCTCGCCCCGGGCCTGCTCGACCTGCTTTCGCAGCGCCTGGCCATGGTGATCACGGCCGAGGACTTTCTGGCCTACGTGGCGGCTGTGGTCTCTCACCCTGCCTACACGCTCCGTTTCCTCGACGATCTCAGGGACCCCGGAGTCCGAGTGCCTCTCACCGGGGACGCCGATCTGTGGAGGGAGGCGGTCCGGATCGGTCGCCGTGTCCTGTGGCTCCACAGCTACGGCACCAGGTACGCGGATCCTGCTGAAGGCCGAGCCGATGGACCCCCTCGCCTCCGGTCGAACCGCCCTCAGTGCATCGAGGAGATCCCCGACTCCGTCGAGGACATGCCGGACGTGCTGCGCTACGAACAGCACACAGAACGCCTGTGGGTCGGGTCGGGATGCATCGCTCCCGTGCCGCAGTCGACTCGGAGCTACCAAGTCTCCGGCATGAACGTATTGGACAAGTGGTTCAGCTACCGCCGGCGGAAACCCGGTGGCAAGCGCCGCTTGGACTTGGACGGTGTCGTGGCCCGGAGTTGGTCTCCCGGCTGGACCACTCGACTTCTCGACCTGTTGAACGTTCTGGGTCTCCTTGTGCAGGAGGAGCCTCGGCAGAAAGAGCTTCTCGACGCCATCGGCGACAGCCCGCTCGTATCCGTGCGGGAACTGGAGGAGACCGGAATCCTCCCCGTGCCGAACCATGCACGACGACCCGTCGGACGCCGGTCTCCCGCCGAGGGAGATCTCCCCCAGGACGTGGCCCGGAGGCCCGCGCGACGGCAGAGGGGTTAGGTCGTCCCTGGACTGCGTGCAGCCTTGGAACCACTGAGAGACGATGATCCGACGGGATCGGTGGTGATGCGCTGGTGTGCCGGATCGGGGACGGCGGCATGGGCCAGGTGTTCCTCGGTGAATCCCCGGCGGGCCACCAGGCCGCGGTGAAGGTCATCAAACCGTCGATCCTCGACGAGGACACCTGTGTGCGCTTCCGGAGTGAAGTGGAGAGCCTGCGCACCGTTTACGGGCGGTTCGTGGCGGCCTTCGTTGGGGCCGATGCGGACGCGGACCCGCCCTGGCTCGCCGTGGAGTACGTCAACGGGCCGGACCTGCGCAGCTTCGTCGCCGACCACGGCCCGCTGCCGCTCGTCGAGACCGCGAGCCTCGGGGCGCTGTCGGCGGAAGGACTCGGCACCGTCCACGACGCAGGGCAGTGCGGGCGGTTGGCGTCCACATTCCTCGTGGGGGAGGGGCGAGTCGCAGAAGATGCAGACGAAGTCGCCCTCGCGCACGATGTTGACCTCCATGCAGCCCAGGCAGCGGCGGAACACCACCTCGTGGGTGAAGCCTTCGGGGTGCGTGATTCCTGCTCGGTCGAGGGCCGCGGCGACGGCCGGCCATGAGCGGGCGTCCGGGCAGTAGCCGGTCGACTGGTTGCTGACGTCGGCGATCGCCCACCGGCCGGCAGGCTGGAAGAAGCTCATCTCGCCCGCGCCGAGAACCGGGGCTCCGCCGGCGCACGCCACGTGCTCGCTCCTGCGTACGGATCACCTCCTCGCCGGCTCGCGGAGCGGCGAGCCGGCCGCCGCGGTTGTCCACAGCCCTGTGGAGAAGGCGTGCACCCGGCGCCGCGTCCGGCAACGCACGGGTCCCGTGCGGCGCGAGTTCACCCGATCAGCCACCACCGCGGACTCTACGCGCGTATAGTCATGAACCTGCCACCGGCGCCAAGTCCGGTGCCGGTGTGCGTCAGCGCGCGCTGTTGTCCGACCAACCGCCCCGCCCCCGCCACCCCGGAGGTTCTCGTGGTCCAGTCGCCCGTCCCCCCGCGGCCGTTAACGCGCCGCACGCTCGCCGTCGCCGGCGGCCTGCTCACCACCGCGGCCCTGCTCACCGCCGCGCCGACCGCGCACGCCGCCGCCCCCGGCGCGGGCAGCGGCATCACCCATCCCGACCAGGACTGGATGGGCTCCACCGTCGCCGCCCACGAGGGCCGTTCCGCGGCCGGCGACCCCATCACCCTCACGCCCAACGTGACGCAGACCAAGGGCTTCGACGTGAGCCACTGGCAGGGCGGCATCAACTGGGCCACCCAGTACGGCAAGGGCGCCCGCTTCGTCTACATCAAGGCGACCGAGAGCACCGACTACCGAGACCCGAACTTCAACGCCAACTACACCGGCTCCTACAACGCCGGCTTCATCCGCGGCGCTTACCACTTCGCCACCCCCAACACCTCGACCGCCAAAGCCCAGGCCGACTACTTCGTCGCCCACGGCGGCGGCTGGTCCAAGGACGGCAAGACGCTGCCGCCCATGCTGGACATCGAGTACAACCCGTACGGCGCCACGTGCTACGGCAAGAGCCAGGCGGACATGCGTACTTGGATCACCAACTTCCTCAACGAGGTGCACACCAAGACCAGTCGGTGGGCCACGATCTACACGACCACCGACTGGTGGACCACCTGCACCGGCAACTCCGCCGCCTACTCCAGCAAGGACCCGCTGTTCATCGCCCGCTACAACTCCACGGTGGGAACCCTCCCGGCTGGCTGGGGCTTCTATACCTTCTGGCAGTTCGCCGACTCCGGCACCTTCCCCGGCGACCAGGACAGGTTCAACGGCCCCCTCAGCGGCCTGAAGAACCTCGCCAACAACACCTGAGCCTCCGCCTGACGCCCGGCGTACCGCCCGCGGGCCCGCGGCCGTGCGGGTACGGCCATGCGGCAAGTCACGTGAGGCACATGGAAGAGGGACCTGGAGCGTTCGCGGGTCCCTCTTCTGTTGCCTACCGAAGTCGGACGCCGGGAGAGACGGTCGACGGCTTCCGGGCCGGCGGGAAGCGGGTCTCCCCGCGCTCCCTGAAGGTGGCGGCGGACCGGCGTGCACCTCACCCGCGCCGTTCCCGCCGCCCGCCCGGCCGCAGCCTACAGGTGCCCCAGCGGCGGTGGCGGGTGCGGGAGAGGATGGGCGCCCTCGGGGCGCAGTCCGTCGAAGACGACCATCAGGTAGCGGCGCCAGAGTTCCGGGTACGCCTGGCGGAGGGGGCCGGCCGCGTACGCGGGCGCGCACATCAGCAGGACGACGTCGGCGCCGGTGATGTCAGGCCGTACGGCGCCCTGTTCGCGCGCTCGGGTGACCAGGGCGTCGACGGCGCGGACCATCCGCTCACGTGCCTGATCGACCCCCGCCGGGTCCTGGATGTCCGCCGTGCCGCCGGCGAACATGGCCGAGAGGTCGAGCTGTTGCTGCTGTTCGGCACCCAGGGTCAGGAAGTCCAGCAGTGCCGTGCCGGGATCGGACCCGGCGAGGAGGGACTCGGCGGACTCGGTGAGCTGGTCGAGGCGGGCCACCGCGATCGCGGTGAGCAGATGGTCCTTGCTGGGGAAGTGGTTGAAGACCGTCCCCTTCCCCACCTTCGCGCGCCGGGCGATGTCCGCGATGGAGGCGTCGACGCCGCGTTCGGCGAACTCCGCGGCGGCGGCGGCGAGCAGCAGTTCGCGGTTGCGTGCCGCGTCGGCCCGCAGGGGACGCCGCGGGCCTGAACTTTCTGGCGGGGTCATGCGGTTCGCTCGCTCCTCGGTATCGGCTCTTCAGTCCTGGCTCTTCAATCCCGGCTCTTCGGCGTCGGTTTCTCGGCCCGGCGCCGGCGCCTCCTCGCGGCCCGAGCCTCACCACTCGGTATCCGGCAGCAGTAAGTTGACCGCGCGGTCGAGTTCTCGTACCGTCCACCCCCAGAATAACCTGACCGCTCGGTCGGGTTAATCCGGGTGCTTCGGGAGGACACGACATGACGCGTACGATGCGGGCCCTGGTGGCCCCGGGCTACGGACCGCCCGAAACCTACGTGGTGACCGAGGTGCCGGTTCCGCGGCCCGGCCCCGGGCAGCTGCGGATCAAGGTGGCGGCGGCTGCGCTGAACGCCGCTGACCTGGTGCTTCCCGGCGGCGACTACCGCGCGATGGTCGAGGTGGACTTCCCGCACGTCCCCGGGAACGACTTCGCCGGCACGGTGACCGACGTCGGCCCGGACGTGTCCGGCTACACCGCCGGGGACGAGGTCTTCGGGTTCGCGCTGCCGCGGGTGCTGCGCCCCATGGCGGGTGCGGCGCGACCGTCACTGGGGACGGGGGCACTCGCGGAGTACGTGGTCGTCGAGGCCGACACGCCGCTCGTCGCCCACCGACCGGCCGCGCTGCCGGTCGACCAGGCGGCGGCGCTGCCCGTCGTCGGGACGACGGCCCGTGCGCTGATGGCGACCGGGGCGTTCGGCGCGGACGAGACGGTGCTGGTGGTCGGGGCGACGGGCGGGGTGGGCACCACCGTGCTGCCGCTGCTGGCCGCCGCGGGCACGCGGGTGACCGCCACGGCGACGGCGGCCGACGCCACCCTCGTACGGCAACTGGGCGCGGCCGAGGTGGTCGACTACCGCACCCAGGACGTCACCGCACAGACGCTTCGGCGGCACCCCGGAGGCGTCGACGCGGTCCTGAACCTGTCCCTGCCCGGCACCGAACTCCCCGCCCTCGCCGCCGCGTTGCGCCCCGGCGGCCGGCTGCTGACCATCACACCCCCGCCACCGGACGCCGAGTCCCTGGGACGCTCGGACGTGACGGGCAGCATGGTGCTGGACGTGGAGGGCCGCTACGGCGGCATGCCGGAGCTGGCAGCCGACGCGGTCGCCGGCACCCTGAGGGCCACGATCAGCCGCCGCTTCCGCCTGACCGACGCGGCCCTCGCCTGCGTGGCCTTCGCGCGCGAGCACACAACGGGGAAGATCCTTGTGACGATGGACACTTGAGCCGCACGACGGGCCCGACGCGTCTGCGCCACCTGCGCCTGGGACCTGCGGTACTTCGGCGAGTGCGGATGCCAGGACGGCTTCTGCCAGAGCATCCGCACAGCTGATTCCCCGAAGGGGCAGCCGTACGGTGAGGGTCACCGTACTGTGGCGCTCCAGCCGGACCGCGGCATGCTGAATCTGGACGGTCGTGCGCGGGCGGATCATGTACGTCGAGGTACTCGACCGGCCGCCGATGGTTCGCCGGGAGGCGGAAGGGTGACCGCGGACGGGCGATGCCTCAGCGCGAGTCGTCCGAGGGCTCCTGTTGTCGGGCGAGCAAGAGCCAGCGGCGGGTCCGGTTGATCTCGGTGACCACGACCGTGATGTCGGCGCCGGTCCGCACGACGTCCGACACCGCTTTCGGAGGAGGCGATGCGAGGTCTTGCCGGTGGACCAGGCCCTCGATCCCGGCCGAGAGGCGGACGAAGGCGCCGAACGGGACCAGCTTGGTCACCTTGCCGCGCAGTACCTGCCCCACCGTGACGCTGTCGGCGAACTCCTGGAAGGGGTCGGGCTGCATCGCCCGCAGGGAGAGTCTGGCCTCCAGGTTCCACGTGTCGGGCTGGAGGAACTCGCACCTCACCCGCTGCCCGACCTGGACGACGTCGGATGCCTTGTCGAAGCGCTGCCAGGAGAGTTCGGGGTAGGTGAGGAAGCCGACGCCGGGGAAGAGCGGGTGTGCCGGGCCCTCGTCCAGGGCCACGAAGACTCCGAACGGCTCGATCGCCGCAACGGTGCCGGACAGCGTCTCGCCGGGGGTCAGCGATGCGAGGAAGGCCCGCAGTTCCGGGTGCTCAGGTATTCCGTCCATGCGGCTCGTCCTTCAGCTTCACGCCGACCTCTCCCGTACGGAAGGCTGCTGTCCTGGCCCGCAGTTTACGGGGGGGCGACGGGCCCGGGCTGTTTCGAGCGGGCGAGCGGGTGTGCATACGCTCCTGGGCGCCGGGGAGGCGCGGGGCATGGGGCTGTTCGGCGGGACCGGGGCCGGCCGGCGGGGGTTTCCGCCGGAGTTGGTCGACGAAGCCAGGGCCCAATCCGGGGGCCGGGTCTACGAGATCGGCGCAGCAGCCCGGTGCGAGGAGGGCGGCTGCCTCGTTCAGACGGCTCGGGCGACGGGGTTGCCCTGGATGTTGTGGTCGGCGCAGGGCCATGTGCCGGCGGCGAGTGGGGCGAGCGGCGTCCGGACGAGGTGGAGTTCCTTGTCGAGGGTGAGGGCGACCATGCCGTGGGCGAGGATAAGGACGCGGCTGGTGATGCCGGTGCCGGGGAGTTTTGCGAGTCGGTGGACGTTCAGGTCGGCGTCGACGGCTGTCAGTTGGTCGTTGCGCCAGTAGACGGTGGTGCCTTCCCGGTCCACTGCGGCGGGTGCGGTGTAGTAGCCGGGCAGGTCCGGGCCGCTGGTCAGGGTGCCGTCCGGTTCCAGTCGCCGGAATTTCGAGCGAGAGGGCAGCCGGTTCTCCATCTCGACGATGGAGGTCGCACCGTCGGTGCCGACCGTGAGTGCTCCGTGGCTCGGCCAGTCGGCGACACGGCGGCCCTCGGGGGTCAGCCGGGCTGTCTCGAAGGCTCCGTAGCCCTGGACACCGATGAGGAAGCAGCGGTCCCGGTCGATCGCCTTGTGCCCGTCGGGCGCCCATGGCGTCGCGGCCGATATCTTTCCCGTACGTAGATCGAGAAGGAACGTCCGGGCGAGCCCACTTCCGCGGTCCATGAACGAAGCGGCCACAGAGCTACCGCTGATCATCAGCGGCTCGTTGTATGCGACCGTGACCTCCCCCGGCGTCCACGCCGGTTTCTGCCGTACCTGCCGGCCAGAGCCCTCCGTGACCTCTCCTATCCCGGGATAGGAGAGGTCACCGAGGTGGATCGGTGTCGACCACACAGGGGTGCCGTCTTCACGGTGGCGGGAGACTCGTGGTTCACGCCTCGGCCCGTTCCCACACAGAAGCCGGCTTGCGGCGGTCCACAGGATGCAGAAGCCGTCGGGCACGAGGGCGAAGGTGCCGATGTCCTCCCCGGGCCGGCTGGGCGGGACCACGGAGTTGACGGTGCGGCCGTTCGCGTCGACTTCTTCCAGAACGCTCCAGCCGGCCTCAGGGCGGGACACCCAGACGGTTCCGCGGCCGGTCGCCCGCGCCCAGGGGTGACCGGTTCCAGCGAACGAGCGCTGCCACTCCACACGTCCGGTCCGGTCGACGGCGGTGAGGACGGTCTCCAGAGGGTTCGATCCGTAACTGACGGCGAAGAGCAGGCCGGCCGGGTCATCAGCCATGACATTCCACCCCTGGCCAGGCAGGGCGACGTGCAGGGGGGCACTCATGGCGTGCATCCTGCCTGGCGGCCCCCGGCATTGCCACCATGGCTGCCGGGCACGAGGGTGTGCTTCTGACGCTCCCGCACTCCCGTGACGTCGCTCTCGTCCCCCTCGCGAGCGGAACAGGAGCGGAGCCGCCCGACGCCGGCACCTTGCCCTCAGCGCGGGCAGCGCACCGACTGGCCCGCTGCGCCCCTCGCGGGCATGCACGGCCAGTACCGCACCCTCGCTGGCGGCAACGGCGAGGTGCTGCGCTTTCGGACGAGTTCCCTCGCTGCCCGCCCGAGAGGATTCGTATCGGGCGATGGACACGTCGGACGTCCTGCCCGGGCAGCTCTCACGGCACGGCTCCACCAACCGGCCCGAGACCGTCCCACGGGAGGACGCGCTCGAAGCCCGCTGCCGGATGAGCCCGGGCTCGCTTGTCGCCGCGCTGCTCAGAGCAGAGAAAGACCAGTGCGAAGCTGGAGGAGGAAGGCCCCGCCCAAGATTCTCCCGAGGTCTCCGCAAACGCCACGAGGGGCGGGCTTCCGAATCGGAAGGCCGTCCCTCACCTGCGTGTTCACCAGTCGGGGTGGCGGGATTTGAACCCACGGCCTCTTCGTCCCGAACGCCGACGAACCCGGGTCGCTGCCTGGGCGTTTGGCATTACCGCAGGTCAGAGGGTTGGGCCGGGTGGGCCTGGGGTGGTATCGCGGGGGCTCGGGGAGCCGTTCGGCTCCCATATGGCTCCCAGAGATCCGGGTTCTGATCTGGGTGGTTGGGGGACCGTTGGCTTCGGTTGCTCAGCTCATCGGAGTCTCGCGGCCGTCCACGCGTGCGAGGACGGCCTCGGCCAGGAAGCGGAACTCCCGGAAGCAGGTCTGGACGTATTTCTGCGTACTTCCCAAGGCTCCGTCTGCCGGCCTGAGGTCGAACATGGGCTTGCGGGCGTCGTGGGCCAGTGGCATGAGGCTCCGGTAGTTCCGCAACGTCGCGATCTCGTACGTGCGGTCGCTGGACGAGGCCGTCTCCTGGCCCAGTACAGCCGTGCCGAAGACCCAGGGGATGCGTTCCAGCCAGCGTGCATAGGCCTTGACGGGGCGGTCGAGGCGCATCTCGGGCTGCATGATCACGTAGCCGAGGGGCCGCATCACGGCGTTGGGCGCGGAGATGTTGTCCGGGACGCGAGGCAGGATGAGTTGCTGCCAGTCCCGCCGCCAGTTCCGCAGGGTCGGGCCGAGGTTGCGCAGACCCTTGAGCGAGAAGAGGTCGGCGGCCAGCGGCATGAGCACTGCGTCCGCGGCGAGCAGTGACGCGCGGTTGATCGCCCCGAGGTTGGGCCCGATGTCGATGAGGACGATGTCGGCGTCCACCTCTCCGGCAGCGCTCTGGATGATGCGGTGGAAGGCGGTCGTCGTCCGGATGGCTGCGAGGTCGCCGGCGTAGGTCTTGAACCACTCGTTGGAGAGTTTGTCCTCGAAGCGGCTGAGTTCGAGGCTGCCCGGGAGCAGCCAGAGCCCCGGTGCCACGGCGGCGGGGTGGACGGGCCGGATGTCTCCGGTGCCCTCCAGGATCGGGCGGACGGCGTCGGCGATGGTCTGGCCCGGTCCTACTCGTCCGGTGGCTGGCAGCGCGCGGTGTTTGACCCCCTGCTCGATGAGTTCGGAGGAGTCCTCCCACAGTTCCTCGAGTTCGGTTTCGTCGAGGCACATGGCCGTGAGATTCGACTGGGGGTCGAGGTCCACTGCGAGCACGCGAAGGCCGAGCCGCTGGAACATGTGAGCAAGGTGGTATGCCAGGGTGGTCTTGCCGACGCCGCCCTTGTTGTTGAAGAGCGCGATGGATGTCATGTCGCCACCCGCAGGGTGACGGACCACGAGGATTCGTCGACCTGGAATTCAGGTGGGGGGTTTCCGTTGCGTTCCAGCGCGGCCCGGACCCGACCGATGCCCCGGCCGAACCGGTTGACGTAGCCGAGTGACTTCATGGCGGCGGCCAGGGACGGGTTCCGGTAGTCGTTGACCCGGTCGAAATTGTCGCTTCGCACCTGCCCGTAGGGCCCGCCCGGGTTGGTGACCTCGATCCTGTCGTCGAACCATGCGATGCGGGCCGGCGCGTAGGAGGTTTCGTAGTTGCGGTGCATGAGCGCGTTCATGCAGACCTCCCGTAGTGCCTCGAACGGATACTCGGGATGTTGCTCCTCGCGGAACCCCTTCTCCACCAGTCGGGTCCGGAGATGCCCGCGCAGGACGGGCTCCAGCCGTGCGGCGGTATCGATGATGTTCTGCCGCAGTTCCTGGTCGTCGGCGATAGGTGCGTCCAGGTCGATGCCCTGGTAGCGAACGAATTGCACGTACGCTCCTGGGATGAAGGCGCTGGGGTCGAAACCCGCGACCAGGAGCCCGAGAACGGTCGGAACCGGGCGATCCACCGAACGGGTCAGGTGGAGCGAGGCCAATTGCTGGGGCAGCGGCCGCCCGTTCTCCTCGATGACGTCCGGGTCGACCACGGATGGGAGGTAGGTGCTGCGGAAGACCTCCAGGTCGAGGTCGTCGAGGGTGCTCGCAGGCACCAGCCGGGTGTCGTAGGGGCCGTCCGCCGCTCGTCTGCGTTCGGTCAGCACCCGTTCGTCGTCTCGCGTCGCCCGTCGTGTCGTGGGGCCTGGACGCACCCAGACCACGCCCTCGAAGCGAACAGGCGGCGTTCCCGACGCCTCCACCCGGATGTGCACCACGGGCTTGCCCCGGTAGACGGCCGCCTGAACGGTGAACGAGGGACGGTCGAGGATCCGGCCGTCGTCCCGGAGGTCGGTCAGTGCGAGGAGCGCCTGGTCACTGATGTCGACACCTTCGACAGGCTCGCCCTTGTCGTCGACACCGACGAGGATGTCGCCGCCCCCATGTCCCGCGAGGTCGTTGGCCATGGCGCACACCGCGTTGCCGATCGCGTCACCGCGTTTGCCGGCGCGCTTCGCCGTGCTTTTGAACTCGAGCCACGGTGTCTCGCGGGTACCCAGGGATTGGGCCAGATCTTGGGTGCTCACGGTGTTCATTCTTCATCATGGCTCGTCGTCGGTATCGGATCCGTTGCCGCAGCACCCAAGAAGTTGTGCGTGCGCGCCTCCTCGTCGGTATCGGGCGTCCGGCATCAAAGCTTCGTGCGGATCGGGTCCAGCTCCTCAGCGCAGGTCTTCCACCAGTAGGTCGAGGGTGGCCTCTTCGTGGAGGGCGATGCCCAGCGCCTCCATGGTGGGTCCGAGGGAGGAATCCCAGTGCGCGTCGACGGGCAGGTCCGAGAGCGGGAGCTGCGGGATGCCCATCGCTTGGGCGCGCGCGGCGAGCCGCTCGTAGTCCTCGGCCTGGAAGCGCCACGGGGCCGCGTCGTAACGGTGGATGACGCGGTTGGCGAGGGCGATGCCGGGCCAGTCGAAGTCGCCGTGGTAGGCGAAGCGGCAACCTGTGGCGGTGAGGGCGTCGAGCAGCGTGGTGACGGCCGTGGAGGCGCTTCCCGAGGTGCAGACGAGAGGCTGCGTGCACGCCGCGTCCGCGGCTGCTTCCAGCACTCTGGGGTTCTCGCAGATACGGATGAGTGTGCCGGGCGGCATGGCCAACTCCATGGAGTGCAGGTCGCGGAGTGTCAGGTGCGTCTCGGTGTGGTGGTCCGCCCGGTCCCGTAGGGCGTGCTCGCGCCAGCCGGTGCCTTTGGGGCGCAGTCCGTAGACGATGACGGTGCTGGAGATCTCGTCCGGTGTGACGCCGGCCAACCGCCAGAGGGCTCGCCGGCCCGCAGCGTCCGCGGGGAGTTCGGTGCCGTGGGCGAGCGCCACACCACGCTGGACGAGCCGGGAGAGCCAGGTACCGTCGTCCAGTCCGTGCGCCGACCCCGTCGCCTCGGTCGCGACCTCGCCCCTGCCGCGTACGGCTCCTCTCCCCGGGCCGAGAAGCAGGACGAGGACGTGGAGAGCCTGGTGGAGGCTGCGGATCGCGGTGTCGGGACTCACTCCGCGCGGTACGCCCGCCCGCCGGAGCCCGTCGTACCACTGGTGCGCCCACGCCTCGCCGGCCAGCGGCGAAGCGCTCAGCGCGTCGGACAGGGCAGACCAGACCTGATCGCGGCGTGCGTCGGCGTCCGCACGCGCCGCCCGCCGGTCGGTCAGGGGCGGTCCGAGAGCTTGGACGACGGCCACCAGGCCGGCTCCGGCGGCCGAAGCGCGAAGGCGGGTGTCGAGCTCGGCGAGCCGTATGGTGGCCTCCGCGCCGGTGAGGGTCCTGCCCAGGAGCTGCGACAGGGCCGTCCGCTCGGGGACATCGAGACCGGTCAGCCTGAGCGTGCCGGTCGCCTGAAGGCCGTTGCGCTCCAGGCGGGCGCGCAGGGCGGTCCACAGCCGCTGGAGACCTGGCCCGGTGAGCCAGGCACGCGTCTCGGCGGGCATCGTGTTCATACCGACACCAGCCGCCGGTTCCGCCCGTTCCACGTGTAGTGGAGCGTGGCCACACCGCGGACGTGGGGGTCGCGCAGGCACTCGTAAATGTGCAGGGAGGGGACGTCGGCCCAGTTGCCCATGAGGCGTTCGCTGGTCAGGACGAAGTCCAGGTCGAGGTCGACGAGGATGCGTCCCAGCCGTGCGTGGGTCGGCTCGTCCACCTTGGCGAAGGCGTCGTCGAGCAGGATCAGCCGCGGCGCGTGCGGGGCGGATTCGCCGAGGGTGGTGAAGTGCGAGGCGGCCGCGGCGAACAGGACGAGGTAGGAGAGCACCCGCTGCTCTCCCTGGCTCAGGCCGGTACGGCCGGTCAGCGGGCGCCTGCGGCCCGGGCGGGCGTCCTCGACGACGAAGGCGTGGAAGCGGAACCAGCCCCGGTAGTCGAGCGCGGTCCGCAGATGTGCGGCGTAGCCGGCTGCCGGGTCGGCCCTGCGGGCCTCCTCGATCCGGCGTTGTAGCACCTCCCGCAGCTGTTCCGTCTGCTCGCGGGTGCGCAGGCCCGAGGGGCTGCGCAGCAACTCCACGGCGGCGCGCACATCGGCATCCACGTCCTCGTGCAGCTTCCACTGCAGCTCGACTCCGAGACCGTGCGATGTCCGGACCGTCCTGAGCGTGTCGTTGAGGGCGGCGACGAGACCGGCGGCCGCGATGACCTGCGCGGACAGGTGGTCGCCGAGTTCGCCGGTGAGGAAACGCTGGAACACCTCGCTTTCGCGCTCGGTCAGCCGGCCGCGGGCCTCGGCTGCCTGCTCGCCGATCCGCAGCCCGACGACGGCGACGTCGTGCGAGCCGTGGTCGTCGAGGAGCCGGCAGACCTTGATGCCGTCCTTTTCGAGCAGTTGCGCGTCGAAGCCGCCGGCCAGCGCGTCGCGCAGGGTGGTGTAGCGGTTCATGAGGATGCTGTCCGACACGTCCCGGGTGCGCCGCGCCAGCCCTGCGCTCACGGCCTCCGCGAGTTGCCTCAGCAGCCGGACCCTGGCCCGTACGTCCGTTTCGGGCAGGTCGGTTTCTCCGAGTGGGAGCGCGGTGGCCTCCAGTCCGGCCCCCCTCGTCACTTCAGCGCGCCCGAGCGCTCCGCGCAACGCGCTCCCCGCAGTGACAACTGCCAACTCCTGGCGCGCCAGGTCGTCCCGGAGCCGCTTCTCGTTCTCCTCCGCCCGCACCCGCACATCCCGCGCGCGCTCTGCGGCGTCCTGTGCGGCGGGCAGGGCCCGGGAAGCCGCCTTGATCCGCGACGTGACGGCTTCCTCGCGGGCCAGGATCTCGCTCTCGGACGCGCCGACCGTCTCCTCCAGCGTCGCCAGGCGGGCACGGGCGGGACGCAGTTCGTCCATCCGGGACCGGTAGTCCGCCTCGGCGCCGAGGCGGTCCTCACGCGCGCTGCTGTAGGTCGCCCGGGCGGTCTGCCCCTCGCCGAGCGACGCGGACGCACGGTGGACGGTCCTGGCCAGCCGTCCGAGCGCGCTGAGCACCACGGTGAGGGCGGTGGCGGTACGGGCCAGGGCCTCGGTGTCGGTCGGCAGGTCGTTCGCGGTGGCCGCGGCCTCGGCCACCGTACGGGCTCTCACCGCGGCGGTGCGCGCGTCGTCCGCCTTGCGTGCAGCCGCCGACACCTTTCCGGTCAACTCCCGTGCCGCGGCGTCCTTTGCGGCGGCCTCCGCCCACGCGTCGTAGAGCCGCCGGGATGGCGGGAAGCGCCGCAGGGCGCGGTCGAGGGCCGCGCGGCGGCGGTCGACACCCTCCAGTTGTTCCTGGACGTCGGAAAGCCGGCCGCTCACCTCGGCAATCCGGGCGTCCAGCTCGGCGAGCTGCCGCCGCCGCGTCTCGGCACGCACGGCCGCCCCCACGAACTCGGCGGCAGGCTTTTCGCTGCGTCCGCTGAGCACACCCAGACGCCAACTGCCGTCCCAGTGCACGGCGCTTCCGGCACGAGAGTCATTGCCGGGTGCCAGGGAGACCGACGACAGCACGCGCGCGATCCGCTCGACGGCGACGCCGGTGCCGCTCGCGTCCACCGGACGCAGGACTGTCGCGAGGCTCGGGCCCTCGACCGCCGCAGCGTGGGGTTCGAGGAGGGTGTCCAGCGTGCGGGCGTCGAAAACGGCCCCGTCCGCGGTGACCCACGCGTCCAGCAGCCCGCTCGCCTGGAGTGCGGCTTCGAGGTGGGCCTGCTGGGTGTCGGAGAGCCCGTCCGCGAAGTCGACCAGCCGGTAGAAGGGCGCCCCCGTCCCCTCCTGCCGCGCGGCGCGGCGATGCGGTGGGGGCGGGGGAGTGGGGTCGGGCAGCCGTTCCCATTGGCGCCGCTGCTCGGCCAGGTTGTTGAGCGTGGCGCGCGATTGCCGAGCCTCGACGGCGAGGCGGTCGCGCTCACCGGAAAGCCGGCCGGCGTACGGGGTGAGGGTTGTGTGGGCGGCCTCGGCGGCCTGGGCGTCGATCTCCGCAGGCAAGGTCCGATCCGCGAATGCGGCGTCGGGATCCGGGTCGAGCGCGGTCAGGGCCAGGATCTCGTCCAGGGCGGGGCAGTCGGGTCCGAGTGCGGTGCCCAGCCGCTCCGCCCACCCCGCGACCTCCTCCCGGTATGTGCTGCTCTCCGCCTCCACGTGCGTGCGGGCCGCCTCCTGCCGTGCAGCGGTCTCCTGGAGGTCCTGCTCGTGGCGCTCCCGCTCCGCGTCCGCGCCGGCTGCTTCGGTGCGTGCCTTGCGGGCCTCGGCGAAGAGCCGCTGGACCTCGGCGACCGCGCGCGAGCGGTGGGCGGCGACGATCCTGCCCGCCTCCAGCTGCTGGTGCCATGCGTCCAGCGCAGCCGCCGTCGCGACGGTGTCGATGGCGGCGACACGTGCGTGGCGCATGGAGTGGTGCCCGCCGTCGGGGTCGGTCACCTCGACGGTGCGCGGTCCGTCGAGCTCGGTCTGCCGCGGTGAGACGGCCTCACCGAGGTGGGCGGCGGGCAGTCCGGCCTTCTCGGCGTCCGACAGCAGTTCCCGGTGGTCGGAGGCGATGTCCTTCAGACGGTCCGCCGACTGCCGGAGCTCGCCGGCCAGTCGCTCCGCGGCGCCCTGTTCGGCCCGGTGGGTTGACACCAGGGCCGAGTACGACGTCACGGCCGCGGTGTGCAGTGCCCGGACGGTCGTGCGGCGCTCCGACAGCTCCTGCACGCTGCGGTAGCCGTCGCTGCTCTGCAACGCGGCGAGCTCGTCCTGGGCAGCCTCCTGTTCCTCCGAGATGCCCGTCACCTGTTGCACGGCCAGCCTTTCCGCCTCCCGCAGCGCGCTGACCTCCTTGGCCGCGTCCCCGGCCTTTCTGCGCCATTCCGCGAGCACGTCCAGCTCGCCGAGCACCCTTTGGGAGGCCCTGCGCAGGACGCCGGACAGATATCCGCGGTAGTCGTCGAGGAAGGTGCGCAGCGCCGCGTCCGTCCTTTCGAGCCTGCCCAGCTCGCTCCGGACGGCGTCGAGGTCATGCAGGTTGCGGGCGACCTTCTCCACGACCTCGTCGTCCAACCCGGGCAGTGTCTCGCTCAGCAGGGTGACGAGTCCGCCGGATTCGATGCGGTCGCCCACAGTCGGCCGGCGCAGCCGGTGGAGGAGCTGGGTGAGGTTGCGGAAGCGGGTCGTATCGGTGATCCCGAACAGGTCGCGGGCGACCCGGGCACGGTGCTCGACCGCCCGTTCCGTCACATTCCCGGTGCCGACGTACTCCTTCAGCTTCTCCAGCGGCAAGGGCCGGCCCGCTTCCACCAGATGCAGGTTCTCGCCCACCCGGAGCGGCGTGACGAAGAAGGCCGGGACGGCCTTGCCGGTGGACTTCGATGCCCGGATCGCCGCACCCAGGGTCAGGAACTCCTCCTCACCTCCGGTCTCGTCCGCCGGCCTGCGGAACTCGACCCAGAGGTACCCCATGCGGTTGGTCTGCTCGACGCCGTCCAGCATCAGCCAGACGAGCGTGGTGCGGCCCGTGCCGGTCGCGTCGAGCGCACGGGCGTCGCCGTCGAGCAGGTAGGGCAGCAGCATCTCCAGTGCCTTGGACTTGCCCGCGCCGTTCTTGCCGCGCAGCAGCAACCTGCCGTCGCCGAAGGCGAAATCCTGCTCGTCGTACTGCCACACGTTGCGGATGCCGGCCCGGTGCAGCCGGAACCGGCGTGCGGCGGTCGCCGGAGCCCGGCGCGGGGCGGGGACCGTGGGGAGGTCGGCGGTCATGAAAGAGGCTCCTGCCGTTCGTCGGTGGCGGCTGCCGCTCGCTGGGCGGGCCGCAGGGTGACCTGGGCGGCGTACCTGGCGGCGGCGGCCAGGAGCACCAGGCCGCTGCCGGAAGCCCGCGCACCGGACACGTCGGTCACCGGCCGGCCCTCGGGCACGGCATCGTCGTAGCCGTCGGGGAGGCCGGCGCCTTGGGACCGCAGCACGCCGTCACGAGCCAGGAGCCGCATCCGGACGAGCAGGTCCACCACCGCCGCACCCAGGGCCTGCGGGTCGTCCACGAGTTCGCGTTTCCAGTTGCTGCGCCGCCCGTACGAAGCGACGACTTCCACCAGGATCTCGTCGATCAGCCCGTCGGGGATCGCTACGCCGATGACGAGGCGGCCACCGGTCGCGGGATGACCGGGCCGGTCGGGACGCAGCCTCTCGACGAGTTCACCCAGCGCGAGCAGGGCGGCCTGCGCGACCGTTCCGCTCCCGGGGAAGTCCAGGTCCGACAGTTCGTCCTCCGGGTCCACCAGGGCGGCGCCCTCGGCCCGGATCTCCGTCTCCAAGCCCAGCAGTTCGGAGAACGCCTGGGCCTCACGGCGCTGCCGGGTACGCAGCCAGTCGCGTTCGGCGTCGGTCAGCTCGTCGAGATGGACGACGGGGGTCTCCACGAGCATGCGCCGCACGTACGTGCGCGGCCCGCCGAAGCCCGGGTCGGCCGCCCGTCGTACGAGGTCGGCCCCGCTCGCGCTCTGCGTGAGCGGGCCGGCGACCACCGCTCGGGCCCTCTCCCGGTCGACCGAGATCAATGCCTCGCCGCCGTCCTCCTGCTCGACGGCCCCGACGCTCCCCTCCGTCTCAGCGAGCACTCCCCAGACGACCAACTGCCGGAGGGCTGCGCTCAACGTACGTTTGCCGGTGGCCCTGCCGGCGTCCTCCCACTCCATGCCGGCGTCGGCCGCCGCCGCCTTGATATCGGCGACGAGCTGGGACAGCAGCATCTGCTCGGGTGCCGTCACCAGCACCGACAGGGCGAGGGCCAGGCAGGCGTAGGTGCGCGGGGTGAAGGGAACGCCGCTGGACCGCTGCAACCGGTGCCCCGCACCCCGCCCCAGGCCCGCCTTGAACAGCCGGGCGTAGGAGGTGTCGACGAGCAGCCAGTACCCGAGCACTTGCTGGAAACGCTGTGCGAGCCAGTCGGCGTGGCGGCGGATGAGGGGGAAGAGGTCGGCGTGGGGACCGTCCGCGGTCACCAGCGGATGGGCGAGCAACAGCCGTCCCGCGCTGCGGCGCTCGGCCGCGAGGGCCACATCGTGAGCTGAGGGGAGGGTCATGAGGCGCTTGCCCGCGTCTCGACGGAAGCACCGTCGGCGACGCCCACCACCGACAACTCCAGGCCGTCGAGTGTGAGGTCGCCGTCGGCCGAGTGCAGCAGGGTGTCGAAGCCGTCCACCCGGCGAACGGTGAGACGGATCCCCAGCTCCGCGTCCTCGCTGCTGGCGCCGTCCACCGCGAAGCCGCGGTCCTGTCCCGGGCCCTCCGCGGCGCTGTTCCCGGCCCGGCGTATCCGGGCGTTGCCCAGGGCCGTGGCCAGCAGCTCCAGCAGCAGCGACAGAGCGGCCGAGGTCAGCCGCAGCTGTGCGAAGCGACCGGAAGCACTCCGCAACTCCTCCGCGGCGGCACGTCTGGCCTCTGCTTGGGAGCGGGCGGCCTCCGCCAGCCTCTGCTTCTGCGCCGAGTGGTCCTCCACCGCCGAGGCCCTGCCCCGCTGCGCGCGCGACCCCCGCTCCCGGAGGGCCACCGGCACCTCGACGACCGGGCCCGTCCACCAGCTCGTGTACGCGGGCACCCCCTCGTCGGCCGTCGGCGGGATCCCCAGGTGCCGGGCACCGTACAGACCGAAGGCGGCGACCGCGATGTCGTGCGCGTCCTCCGGAGCAGCTTCGTCGAACCAGCGGGCCAGCCGCAACAGGTCCTTCCGCCGCGACATCTCGCCCGAGGCGGAGCGCAGCATCCGCTTGGCATTGGCGAGCAACGACTGCAGCGCACGCAACGTGGCGTCGCGGAGCTGATCGACCTGGCTCCCTCGCCCCTCCATGTCGGTGAACCAGCCCCGCAGTCCCTCCCAGTCCGCCGTCTCACGGCCGCGGCTGCGCTGGACTCGGGTCGCGGACTCCCCGCCCGCGCCGGCCGGGACGCCCGAGAGCCCCTGGCTGTGGGCGTCGAGCTGCTTCAGCAGGCCGGGAAGGTGCGGCCACAGCCGGTCCAGCGCCGCCGCGATCCGTGGCGCACGGAAGGACACGTCCTCGGTGATGGCCTCGACGTAGTCGAGCAGCAGCTCCTTGAAGCCCTGGTATTCGGCGGTGTCCAGGTCGTACCGGGCCAGCACCTGGCCCAGGTAGGCGTAGAAGTCCCTTATGGAGTCGGCGAACTCCGCGAACTGTACGAAAAGGGTGCTGACGCGTTCCAGCGCGTCCTGCGGCTCTGCGCCGCCCGGCCGGACCACTGACTCGACGAGATCCCGCAGCCCGCGTTCGACGAGCGCCAGCAGTTCGCTGCTGACCTCACGCGCCGCGTCCGCACTGGCGAGAACCTCGTCGGCGTCCCGCTGGATGCGCTCGCCCAGCTTCGAGAGCTGGTAGCGGGACCGCGCCCGCTGGTACTCGGTGATGCTGGACGCTTTGACCGTGTGCGTACTCGGAAGGAGATTGCCCCACCTGACCAGCTGATCCAGCCGTGTGGCGAGCGTGTCGGCGTCCAGCGCCGCCCCTGGCCCGTCGGCAGCGGCGAGCCTCTCCCGTACGTCCGGTACGGCCAGGTCGGCCAGCAGGGTCCCGCAGAAGACCCGCATGATCGCCATGTACTCAAGCCGCTCGGGCGCGCTCAGATAGGCGTACGCCGTCAACCGCTGCCACACCCCGTCGCGTTCGGCTCGTACCGTAGGGGCCTCTTGTGACGGTTCCTCCATGCGGACGAGGCTACGCACCACCAGTGACACGGGCAGGCGCTTCGACCGAAATCCCCGCGCTTCCTGCTCGTGCGACGGGGGGTTGCCCAGGCGTCTCCGCTCCGCGGCCCGTCGGCCCAGCGGCAGTCTTCCCTCCGCTGGATGTCTTCGGCTGCGCCCTGACCAATTGAGAAGGTCAATGGCGGCGTCGGCGATCTGCTCGGTCACGCGTTCCACGTGCGACCGCGAGAGTGCCCGACGCCATGTCGGGCGGTGGACCTCGGCGTGGTCGGCGTCGACGAGGCTCATCGAGGTCGTCACGTCACCACGGATGAGACTCACACCGCGGTGGGAGGGGCCCGCTCAGCCCAAGCTCCAGCAGGACTTGCTGGGCCAGTTCGAAGGGCCGGTTGCGGGGGCCGTGGGAGACGGAGGGGGCCGAGCCGGGATTTGGCTGTGAGGCGAGGGCCTTGGGGCCGACCAAGCCGGTGAGACGGTGGTGCTTCCAGAGGGGTGAGGTCCCCTTGGCATCGACCACGATGAGGTCGGGCCGTCGCCAGACGACCAGAGCCCAAGCGCTGCCGGTGGAGCCGGCCCAGGCTCCGACCAGGGGAGCGTCTTCGGCAGCGCCGACTGCCTGGAGTGCGACCAGCGCCGGGTTTGTGAAGCTGCCGGGGATGTGAAGCAGAAGCGGCCCGTCACGGTGGGCCTCGCGGCCCTTCTCGGTGAGGGACCACATCGCGTCGGCGAGCGGATCGTCCTGGACGATGTCCGACGCGACGTCGAGTACGGCCGCCTCGGTGACGGACGGGCCGGAGCCTCTGTCGAGCAGCCTCGTGTATTCCGCGACGTACGCGCCATCCATAGCGGAAAGCAGATGGCGTAGGGCACGTGAGGCTTCGTTGAAGGCCGCGGTCTCAGGGGTGGTCTCGTAGCGTGGGGCATGGCTTCTGAGCACGGCGAGGGCGACCGCTGCGAGGCTGCCGACCTGGGGTTCGAACGTCTCCGGGACACCGGCCTGGTGATCGGACGGGGCCAGCGCAAGGACAGCGCGGGAGAGCAGGGGGACCCAGCCCGTGTGCCGGGGAGGCCAGGCGCCCGCCGCGATGATCCACAGCGTCAGCCGGACGACGAGCAGGCTGTCCACCGGGCCCCGCCTGGGGCCGGGGGCTACGGTGCTTTCCTTCTCACGGCTCCACTGGGGAGCGGGAGGCACCATGCGTTCCACTACGCGCCGGTACCTGCGGCGTACCTCCTCGTCGGCCTTCCGGAGATCGGGCAGCGTGGTGGCGGTCACCTCGGCGTCGGCCATCACCGGGTCGTGATCCGCTGCCACGCTCTCCGCGTCGTCTCCTTCGAGGGCGGCTTCGATGTCGTTCGTGGCCTCATCGTCCCAGGAGACGGACAGGAGGTCCTGGAGGGGAGCGCCGACATCCGGGGGCAGTCCTACGGCGAAGCGCAGGAGCGCGTTCCCGACGCGTCCGGCGCATTCGTCCAGATAGCGCTCCCAGCCGTCCCCGGCGCTGCTCAGCGACGATGTCACAGGCGCGCCACTACGGCTGCTCGCCGAGGCTGCTGCCGGACCCGGCCCCAGCACCGCACGGAGCGCTTCCAAGTCACTGAGGAACCGCTCAGCGAGCAGCGGGTCCGTGAACAGCTCCAGGGGCTGCGTTGTGGGGGCGTGCGGCCGCCTGGAGGCCACTCGGTGCAGCACTGCTTCGGGGTCGACGACGAACACGATGTTGCCGAACGTCGGTACGCCCCCGCCGTCGACGACGACCAGGCGCACACGGCTGCCCGCGTCCGCTGCAGCGGTCACTGTCAGTGTGTCCTGGCCTGGTGGGATTTCGGTGATGCGCTCCCAGGTCTCCGGCGGCGCGGCGACCGGGGAAATCTCCAGGTGTGCGGCGTCGAGGAGGGGACGGGCCAGGCTGATCTCCAGGCCGTCCGGTACGCGCAGGGCACCCAGCAGCAGCGGAACGGTGCGGACCGGGGGACGGGGGAGCCGTGCGGCCGAGCGCAGCCGGGAGACGGGCTCGTCGGTGCCGTCCGGAAGGAGCGTGGTGGGGACCGGGCTGATGAGGCCGAGTTCGCAGTTGCCGCCCTCGGCCTGGGAGAGGAGCAGGGCGGCGGCGGAGATGTTCGGGCTGCCGGTCAGGGCCCACCGCTGCCCGCCGGAGGTCCACTCGATGAGCTTTCCGTGCCGGTACCGCTCGCCGTTGTCGCTGATGATGTGGCCGTCGTACTCCTTCACCAGGTCGGCGATCGACGGTCCGTCGAGATCGGTGAGCCCGGGCTGGTAGGCAAGGGTGAACCGGCCGGGACGAAAGCGCTTTAGCAATCTCCGGAGCGCCTTTGACCGCCGGTCGTGGAAGGGCGCGAAGACGGCCAGTTCGTCAACGGGCCCGTGCGGCAGCTGATCGACGATGGGTGTGCGAAGACTGCTGACCAGGCGGACCTGGGGTTCCGCAGGTTCCCTGTCGCGATGGAGTCGGTCCAACAGCGCTGCCACCCGTCCCAGCGCGTCCGGCACGCCGGCGGAGAACCGTACTCTCTCCGGCAGGCCACGAAGCCATGCCGCCAGGTCCGGCACCGCGGCGGGGCTCTGTTCGCCGTCCACCCGCAGAACGGTCCACAGCTCGGAGTTGGCCTGCCAGCCGGCCAGCGTGGTGTTACCCGAGCCGAGAGCGACGGTGGCGTGATCCGGTCCGGCGAGGACCATCAACTTGGGGTGGAAGGCGGCACCGTGAGCGTATGCATGACCGGGGAGGTAGCTGCGGCCGGCCCGCCGGACGGACCGGGCGTCTGCGCGAGCCATGGGGACGTCTCCCACCACCGTCACGAGCGCGCCGGTTGCCTGGGTGACGCCGAGGGCGACATCCTCGAAGAATCCGAGATCGGCTGTGAAACTCAGGAAGAGGGCTTCTCGCAGGGGTTGTCCGCCCTCCTGCTCTTTCTCAAGGATGAGCGTCAGCGGTGAGGCGAAGGCGTTCGGTCCCCTCACTGATTTCGGTGTTGGAACGTTCTCAGCCAAGGAGAGCCCTCCCCCTGTCAGTTACCGACCAACTACCGCCGTCGTAGCGCAGTACACCGCAGGTGGCCAGAACGGTTCCGAGCTGGTCCAGCCGCAGGCCGACGTCGCCGCGCCCCTCCTGGCTCGTCCTGTACAGCAGCCCGCCGCGCTCGTGCAGTCGGGTCGGCAGCCACAAGGTGCCGTCGGGGCGCCGGCGGGCTTTGGCGCGCGCGATCCGCTGCGACCGCGCCACCAGGTCATGGGTGATCCGGCGGGCAAAGTCGTGCAGCTTCATGGGCCGGGCTTCGTCAAGCCTCCGCTGCGTCCACTCCGGTCCGAGTTCGACTCCGCGCCGGCCGAGGAACGCGTCACGGACCCTGCCGGAGAGTTCGTCGACCCGGCGTGCACCGACGGCGAGCACTCGTAGTTCGGTGAGGGGCAAGGGACTGTCTTTGGTTTTCCGCAGTTCGTCCTCGGCGGGCAGCGGGGCACCGGTCATGCTCTGCGTTGCGGGGAGTGCGGACAGGAAGGCGTCCACCGTGGTGTCCGGTAGTTCCGCAGCGAAGCGGTCAGCCACTTCCTCGATCGGCAGCAGTCCGTCGACCTGCGCGACGAGCCAGGACCACAGGCGGCGCCACGCGCCGACCGAGTAGTTGCGCAGCACCACTCCTCGCCAGGCGGCGGCCGTGTCGATGCCGCTCGTCACGGAATCCGAAGTGAGGAAGTCACCGAAGGCGAGCACAGGTCCGATGTCACGGGTGAAACGCCGGATCCGCTCGGGATGTTCGGTGACCACTCGAGCCAGAAGCTGGATCGTCTGCCGTCGCGTCGTCGAGCGGGAGCCCGTTTCCGCCGGCTCAGCGGGCTCGCACATCACCTTCGCGAGCCACTCACCGTCAGCACGCTCACCGCCCGCGCATACGCACAGCCGGTCGCCGAAAGACGTCAGGCTGTCCACCGGCAGCGTGTCCGCGCGGGCCAACTCCAGCAGCCCGTCCAGCCCCGTACGTACCGCGGCCGTTTCCAGCCGCGGTCCGGGAGCTGGCATGGGCCCGGGAGCGAGGATGCCGAGTGCGATCTCGGAGCCGTTGTACGGTCCCCAGAACCCCCACCGGCTACCGACGTAACCGTCCTTGCCGGGGGCCTCGGCCTCGGACATGGTGAGCGTCCCGGCGTGCAGCCGCCGAGCCAGGGCGTCCGTCCCGTGAGCCCGCGGCAGCCATTCCAGAGTCTGCGGATGGTGCGCGAACGATACGGCGGCCAATGCCACTTCGGCGCGGCGCAGCAACGACTGGGCCTCGGGGACCGTCAGGTCCTCGGCGTCGGCTTGTGCCGCGATCAGTCCGTGCAGCGCGTAGTAGCGCCCGTGCGGTGTCACCGTGGTCACCCCGGGGACCAGGTGATCGGCCATGGCCATTACATGCCGCTCCACCGAAAGCGGATACCGGCCGGCGGCTACGTCCAGTCCCGGAAGGCTCCACTCCGGACCGTCCACCAGCCCCGGGGCATGGCCGTCCCCGATGACGGAGACCGTGCCTTCATCCATTTACGCCGCACCACCCCGCCCAACGCCATCTCCGGGTCACCAGGCCGTCATTTTGGTACATCTGCACGGGGAGTTGGGTCGTTTCGGACGCGATTCATGCGGCCGAGATGAGTTGGCTGGGGGTTCGGTGAGTGTGGTAACCCCCCTTATCAAGCAACGGCCGAACCCCGCGCTCGAGATTGGCGTATCGTCTTGCGGGTCGGCGGGAGACTGCTGGAGGCGGCCTGCGTGCGACAAGGGTAGGGCGACTGTCGCCGGCGGCTGAGGCGAAGAGGTAGAGCGAAGGAGGGCGCGCCATGGTCACTGAGCTGCCGGAGCCGTCGCTCCGTCCCACGCCGCCTCTGCCACTCCTGGTCTCGATGACCGACATCGCCGCTTTCGCCCATGTGAAGCGCCCGGTCGTGTCCACCTGGCGCCGGCGCCATCCGGACTTCCCCGCCGCCGTGTCCGAGAGCTCGGGGCGGCCGCTGTTCGACGGCGCCCAGGTGGCCGAGTGGCTGATCGCCTCCGGTCTCGGCAACGCAGCCCCGGCGGAGCTCCGGTCAGAGCTGGCCCTCTTCGGCATCATCGCCCTGCGCGAGCGCTTCACGGCGTGGCAGCTCGTCGAGACGGTCGGCAGCCTGCTGTGCCTGCGCCGTCTCGACGACCGGCCGCTCATTGACCCCGAGACCGAAGCGGGCGACGCGGACCTCTGGGCCGGCGTCCTCCGCCGGGCCGAACGTATCGACGTCGAGGACGAGTACGTCCTCCGCGAGCTGCGGACCATCAACGCCGAGGCGACTCCCGCCGATGGCGCTGCTCTCGCCCACCTCGCCGAGGAACTGGTCGAGGCCGCCTACAGCGAGCACGGCGCGTACGAGTGGCTGCTCGCCGCCCGTTCCCGGCTCGGGCTCGACATCCTCACCGCCGACTCGGTCACCCCGGAACTTCGGAACCTCCTCGGCCGGCTCACCGACCTGCGCGCTCGCCTCGGGGAAGGCGCGCGTGTCACCCTCGCCGACCCGAACGCCCGTGCCGGCGACCTGCTCGCCGCCGTCATCGCCGATTCCGAGGAACGCGACCTCCTCACCGTCCTCGCGGCAGACCCCGACGACCGGCTCACTCGCATCACCCGCCGGCGTCTGCTGCTGGCGGGCGTCGAAGAACTCAACCTCGACGTGCAGACCGGCACCGATCTGGAGGAGCGCTTCGCCGACCCGGACCTCGTCGTCACCCAGCTCCCCTACCGCCCCGGTGAGGACCGCTCGGTGATCGCCGCCCTGACCGAGCTGGAGCGGGTCGCGTACCTCCTGCGGCCCGGCTGCACGGCCGTCGTCCTCGGGCCGGCCGACGCGCTCGTCGACGAGCTGAAGAGCACCGAGGCCGCACAACTGCGCACCGCTCTGCTGCGGGAGAACATCGTCGAGTCGGTCATCGCGCTCCCCGGCGGCGTCCTGCCGTTCCGCCCCGGCTACCGACCCGCTCTGTGGACGCTCACCCGCGGCCCCGTCCATCAGGCGGTCGGCAAGGTTCTCCTCGCCGACATCCGCGCCGAGCCGCTCACTCCTCATGTCAGCACGCGGCTCGCCGAGGACGTACTCCTCTGGCGTGCCGAGGGACTGCGCCGCGACGGCCACGACCCCAGGTACGGCCGCGTCGTCCCCGTCGCCGACTTGGATCGGGCCTTCCGCGGCCCGCTCACCCCGCCCGCGCCGCCGCTGCCCGTCTTCTGGTCCACGGAGGTCGCCGAACGCCCCGCCCTCATCGCCGAGGCCGAGGCACGCCTGGAGCGCGCGACCGCCGAGGCCCGCGCGTACGAGAAGCAGCGCGGCCCCTACCGCGGCCCCGTCCTGCGCCGGGGCGACGCTCTTCCACCGCGCACCACTCTCGGCAGACTCATCGCGGCCCACAGGGTGACCCGGCTCCCCGGCCACCGCGTCGACCCCGCCCACCTCGTCCCCGACGGCCACCACACCGTCCTCGGCCCCGGGGAGGTCACCGGCGAGCGGCCCGTCGGGGGCCGCCGCATCGACCGCCTGGTGCTGGCCACGGAGTACGAGCGAGCGGCGCTCACCGAGCCGGGTGACATCGTGTACACCCTCGCCCCTCGCCTCGGGCTGTACGTCGACCACGACGGCTTCTCCGTCGTCGCCTTCCCCGCCCGCATCCTCCGCCTCAACCGCGAAACCGCCCGCCCGCTCACCCCCCGGGTGCTGGCCGCCCTGCTCGGCGCTGCCCGTGGCACCGCCCGCAGCCCCGGCGCCGTACGCGCAGCCCGGCGCATTGAGGACTATCAGCTCCCCGACCTCGATCCGGACGAAGTGCTGCGCTTCGACGCGCTGCTGGCCGAGGCCGAGCGCCGGGAACAGTTGCTGCGCGCACAGGCCGACGCGCTGGCGGAGGCCCGCCGGCTGACGATAGCGGGCTTGGCCGACGGCACCTTGACCGTCGGCTCGGCCCCCACCCACGTGACTACGTAACGCGATCACTGACTCGGAACCGAACTCGGAAGAAGGAACGATGCCCCCGCGCAAGCGCGCCGCCGCCGGACAGGGCGAACTGCCCGGCGTCTCCAGCACCAAGGAGATCCAGGACATCCTGTGGAAAGCCGCGGACAAGCTCCGCGGTTCGATGGACGCCGCTCAGTACAAGGAGTTCGTACTCGGCCTGGTCTTCCTGAAGTACGTCTCGGACGCCTTCGCCGAACGCCGGGAGGAGCTGGCCGCCGACCCGGAGCTCGCTCAGATCCCCGAGCATCGCCGGGCGGCCTTCCTTGAGGACAAGGACGAGTACACCGAGAAGAACGTCTTCTGGGTGCCCGCGACGGCCCGCTGGGACCACATTGCCGGCAACGCGGCCAGCGCGGAAGGCGGCGTCGGCAGCCTCCTGGACACGGCGATGGACGAGGTGATGAAGGCCAACAAGGCCCTCACCGGCGTCCTCCCGAAGATCTTCAACCGCGACAACGTCGACCAGCAGCGCCTCAAGGAACTGGTCGACCTCATCAGTGACGCCCGCTTCACCGGCCACGGCGACCGCCCCGCCCAGGATGTGCTGGGCGAGGTCTACGAGTACTTCCTTGAGCGCTTCGCCCGCGCCGAGGGCAAGCGCGCCGGCGAGTTCTACACCCCGGCGAGCGTCGTCCGCCTCATCGTGGAGGTCCTGGAGCCGTACGAGGGCCGCGTCTACGACCCCGCGTGCGGCTCGGGCGGCATGTTCGTCCAGAGCGGCAAGTTCGTCGCCCGCCGCCGCGGCCAGGACCACACGCACGACCTCGCGATCTACGGCCAGGAGGCCAACGAGCGCACGTGGCGGCTGGCGAAGATGAACCTGGCCATCCACGGGATGGACCCCAAGGGCGTCGGCGACCGATGGGCCGACACCTTCGCGGACGACAAGCTGCCCGACCTGCAGGCCGACTTCGTGATGGCGAATCCGCCGTTCAACATGTCGGACTGGGCGAGAAAGTCCGACGACCGGCGGTGGCGATACGGGGTGCCGCCGCAGTCCAACGCGAACTATGCATGGCTCCAGCACATCGTGAGCAAGCTCGGGGACCGGGGGAGCGCCGGCGTCGTGCTCTCGAACGGCTCCATGTCCTCGAAGCAGAGCGGTGAGGGCGAGATCCGGGCGGCGATGGTCGAGGCGGACTTGGTGGCGTGCATGGTCGCGCTGCCGGGCAACCTCTTCCGGACGACGGCGATCCCGGCGTGTCTGTGGTTCCTGACGAAGGACAAATCACCGCAGGGCGCGAAGGCGTTGGAGGACCGACGCAGCCGGGTCCTCTTCATCGACGCGCGGGCGCTGGGCACGATGGTTGATCGTACGGAGCGCGTCCTGACGGAGGAGGACCTGGCGAAAGTCGCCGACACGTATCACGCGTGGCGTGGCACGAAGTCGGCGCGTGAGAAGGGCCTTTCGTACGAGGACGTGCCCGGTTTCTGCTACAGCGCGACGCTGGAGGAAATCGCGAAGCACGACTTCGTCCTGACGCCGGGCCGGTACGTGGGCGCGGCGGTCGAGGAGGAGGACCCGGACGCGGAGCCGGTGGGTGAGCGTATCGCCCGGCTGACGAAGGAACTTTTCGCGCAGTTGGACGAGTCCGCCCGGCTGGACGCGGTGGTACGGGAGCAGTTGGGGAGGGTCGATGGCTAGGACTATCACAACCACAGGTGGTCGAGAGGCCACCACCGGCGTCATTCCCGGGCGCTGGGCTCTCAGCGTTGGAGACCCAAAGACGCCCACGGCGCCCGGGTTTCGATGGGTCAAGCTGTCAGACCTCGCAAGGCTGGAGAGCGGGCATACGCCGAGTCGCAGGAAGCCGGAATATTGGGGCGGGGACGTTCCGTGGCTCGGTATCAAGGATGCAACGGCGAACCACGGGCGCACGCTCACATCGACATTTCAGTACGTAACTGACGAAGGTATTGCCAATTCCTCCGCGCGCGTGCTTCCGGAGGGAACGGTCTGCCTTTCCCGGACCGCTTCCGTTGGCTACGTGGTCACGATGGGCGTGCCCATGGCGACGAGCCAGGATTTCGTCAACTGGGTGTGCGGCGACGAAATTTCTTCCAGGTACCTGAACTACATTCTCCTCTCGGAGCAGGATTCGGTGCGGCGTTTTGCGCACGGGACGACCCACCAGACCGTTTACTTCCCTGAAGCGAAGGCATTTCACGTTTGCGTCCCTGAGCGTGAAGAGCAGGACGCTATCGTGGGCGTCCTCGGGGCGCTGGACGACAAGATCGCGGTCAACGAGCGCATTTCTTCGGGTGCCGACGAACTCCTGCGCTCTCTGCATCGGCAAGAAGTTGCACGTGGTTTGGTGAGTAGTTGCCGCCTTGATCAACTTGCGAGCGTGGTGGTGGGGGGGACCCCCAGCAGGGGAAAGCCCGAGTTTTGGGAGGCTGGAACAATCAATTGGATCAACTCGGGGAAAGCGAACGAAATCCGGATTATTGAGCCGAGTGAGCGCATCGCTGAACTTGGACTAAAAGGTAGCTCCGTGAAAGTCATGCCGCCGCATACTGTGATTATCGGCATCACCGGGGCAACCATGGGTCGCATCTCTCGGCTCGAGATTCCTGCGGGTGGCAGTCAGAATGTCGCAGGTGTCTGGGCCGAATCCAGAGAACTCAACGACTGGCTTTTCTGCGAGGTCCGAAGTCGTGCTACGGATCTGACGAAGCACGGTACTGGTGGGGCGCAGCAGCACATCAACAGGCGAGTTGTGGCACACCTAGAAGTTGCAACACCGACGCCCGAACGACTCAACGCCTGGGCTTCCGAGGCTTCTCCACTGTTTGAGCTGATCGGCCACAGCCTGAGGGAATCCCGCACCCTCGCCGCCCTTCGGGACACCCTCCTCCCCCAACTCATGTCCGGCAAGCTCCGCGTCCGGGACGCCGAGCGCATCGTGGAGGACGCGGTATGACGACCAGCCCGCCCGGCAAGGGCGAAGGCGACGCCCCCCGAGTCGGGCACCAGGCAAAGACCCCGCCCGCCCCCAAAACAGACGGCAAGCTCACGGAAGCCGCCTGGGAGGGGTACGCCCTCGAAGACCTCGCGGAGCTCGCCTGGGACACCGTCTCCGGCAAGGACATCGCCCCCGGCGTGGAGCGCCACGGCCACCGTACGGCCTGGCACGACCTCGTCCTCCACGACGAACTCGCCGTGGCCGTCGCCCGGCTCAACCCGGACCTCACGTCCTCCGCCATAGACGAGGCGCTGCGGATCGCCACCGACCCCGCCTCCGGCGATGCCTATGCGGAGAACCGCCAGGCGCACGCGCACCTCACCACCGGAATCCGGCTCGCGTACACCGACGAGTTCGGGGCCGAGCAGACGCCCACCGTGCGGCTCGTCGACTTCAACAACCCGATCGCCAACACCTACCTCGCTGCCAACCAGGTCACCCTGCGGGACAGCGAGGGCCGGCACCGCCGGTTCGACCTCGTCCTGTACGTCAACGGACTGCCTCTCGCCGTCGCGGAGTTGAAAAGCGCCGCCGACGAGAAGGCAACGCTCAAGGACGCGCACGCCCAGCTCCAGACGTACCTTGCCGAGTTCCCGCTGGCCTTCCGCTACAACGTCCTGTGCCTGCTCTCGGACGGGATCACCGCCAAGTACGGCACCATCTTCACGTCGTACGAGCACTACGCGCCCTGGAACGTCGACGACGACGGAGTCCGCGTCGACACCGACGCGCCCGAGTACGATGGCCTGGAAGCCCTGAGCATCGCCGTGCACGGGCTGTTCAACCAGCCGCGCTTCCTCTCCCTCACTCGCAACTTCGTCAACTTCACCCCGCCCAAGCCCGGCGAACCGCTCTCCGGGAAGCGCATCGCCAAGCCGCACCAGTACTTCGCCGTCACGAAGGCCGTTGAGAAGATCGTCGAGGCCTCCCGTAGCAACGGGCAGGCCGGCGTGGTCTGGCACACGCAGGGCGCGGGCAAGTCCGAGGAGATGGTGGAGACTTCGTCCCTGGTCTCCCGCCACCCCGCCCTGAACAACCCCACCATCGTCGTCGTCACCGACCGCAACGACCTGGACGACCAGCTCTACGACACCTTCCAGGACAGCCGTATCCTCCTCGGCCAGGACCCCCTCCAGGTCACCACCCGCGAGCAGCTCCGCAGCGAGTTGAGCGCCCGCACGGTCGGCGGGATCGTCTTCACCACGCTCCAGAAGTTCGGCCTCAGCCAGGAGGAGAAGCAGGCCGGGACCGCGCACCCACTGCTGTCCGACCGCCGCAACATCCTGGTCATCGTCGACGAGGCGCACCGCTCGCACTATGACAGCCTCGACGGCTACGCCCGCCATCTGCGCGACGCGCTCCCGTACGCCACGCTCATCGCCTTCACCGGCACCCCGATCTCCCGGGCGGACGCCGACACCCGCGCGGTGTTCGGCGAATACATCGACGTCTACGACCTGAAACGGGCCGTGGACGACGAGGCGACCGTTCGCGTTTTCCACGAACCGCGCGTCATAGACGTGTCACTGCCCCCGGGCGTCGACCCGGACACGATCGACGAGCAGGCCAATGCGCTCACCGAGGGCATGGACGACGCCGAGCGCCGCCGGGCGGTGCAGTACGCCGCCACCATGAACACCGTCTACGGCGCACCCGACCGGATAGCGACACTCGCGGACGACCTGATCGCCCACTGGGAGCAGCGCCGCGCGCTGATGGAGCCGGACATCGGCTGCCACGGCAAGGCGATGGTCGTGTGCGCCACTCGGGAGATCTGCGTCAAGGTCTTCGACGCGCTGGCCGAGCGGCGGCCGGACTGGGCGAGCGACAAGGTCGACGAGGGCGTCATGAAGATCGTCTTCCACGGCGAGCGCACCGACCCCGAGCACCTGCGCAAGCACGCCCTGCGCAAGTCCGAGCAGAAGACGGTCCAGGGGCGGGCGAGGAACCCCGACGATCCACTCGAACTGCTCATCGTGCACTCGATGCTGCTCACCGGCTATGACGCCCCGCCCATCCACACCCTCTACATGGACCGCCCCATGCAGGGCGCCAACCTGATGCAGGCACTCGCCCGCGTCAACCGCCGCTTCCGCGCCAAGCAGGACGGCCTGCTCGTCGGCTACGCCCCCCTCACGGACAACCTCAAGAAGGCGCTGCACGACTACTCCGACCAGGACCGGGAGGACAAGACCCTCGGCGCCGACATCGACCGGGCGATCACCGAGGTCAAGAACGAACTCGCGGCCCTGCGCGGCATGCTGGCCGGCGTCCCGTGGCGGGAAGCACTCGCGGACACCTCGCACCCCCGCCCCCGCCTCCGTGCCCTCGGCCTCGCGACCGAGTACCTGCGCAGCCCGCACACCCCCGGCAACAGGGTCGAGCCCGGCGAAGTTCCGCTGTCCACCCGTTTCAAGGACCGTGCAGCCCGCCTGGACCGCTTCTACCGCGTCTGCGCGATGAGCAAGGAGATCGCCGAGCGCTGCGAGGACCTGGAGGACTGGCGGGCCGACGTCGCCTTCTTCAGCGAGGTGCGCGCCTGGATGGTGAAGAAGGACGCCGCCGACCGCGAAGCGGCCGGTCAGCCGCTGACGGCCGAGGTCCGCCGCTACCTCGAAGCGCTCGCTGCCTCCGTCGTCGACGCCGACGACATCACCGACCTCTACGAAGAGGCCGGCATCGGCCGGCTGGACATCACCCGCCTCAACGACGCCGCCCTGCACAAGCTGGAGAACTCCGAGACCCCGCACCTCGTCGCGGAAGCGCTCCGCCGGCTCATCGAGCAGAAGATGCGCGAGGTGACCAAGCACAACGTCGTCCGCCACGAGAGCTTCTCCGAGCGCCTCGACGCCCTCATGAAGCGCTATATGCTCCAGCAGCTCACCAGCGCCCAGGTCATCGCCGAACTCGCCGCGATGGCACGGGAGGTGTCCGAGGAGGCCCGCCGCGGCGAGCGCTTCGACCCGCCACTGAACCACGCGGAGCTGGCCTTCTACGACGCGGTCGCTCACCGCGACATGGCCGAGCTGATGGCGGGCGGCGACGAGACGCTGGCCGCGATCGCCCGCGCACTGGTCGCCGACATCCGCAAGAACCTGTCGGTGGACTGGCTGTCCCGCGAGCCGGTCCGGGCCAAGCTCCGCACCCGTATCCGGCGGGTGCTCGCGATGTTCGACTACCCGCCGGAGGAGGAGCGCGAGGCCGTCGACCTGGTCCTCAAGCAGATGGAGACCTTCGCGGCCCAGTGGGCGCCGGGCGCGAAAGGGGCCTGAACAGGCCGTACGACCGGGGCAGACGACCGGTCGTACGGCCCGCTCTGCTGACTATGATCTGTTGATAACCCCAGTTATCACTTGATGAAAGGTGTGCTCGGGTCACTTCTCCCTATGGTTCCGGCCATGACGAAGAACCCCGAAGTTCCCGAGCCCCCTGCTCCCGACGACCCGCCGACGCTCTCCCGCCTCGTCCGAGACCGCCTGGCTGCCTCCACCCTCGCCGCGCCGGTCAAGACCTTGCTGCTCGACGTCCTCGGCGCCCCGGAACCCTCCGATGACGCCCCCTCGAGCACCCCTGCCGAGCGCGTCTACCTCGAATCCGTCGCCGTCACCGGCTTTCGCGGCATCGGCCGCAGGGCCAAGCTCCCTCTCGCGCCCAAGCCGGGAGTGACACTCGTCGTCGGGCGCAACGGCTCGGGCAAGTCCAGCTTTGCCGACGGGATCGAGACCGCGCTCACCGGGACGAGCGCCCGGTGGGACGGCCGCAGCGCTGTATGGCGGGACAACTGGCGCAACCTGCACCACGACGGAGACCCACGCGTCGAGGCCAAGGTGCGCGTGGCCGGCGACGACCGGCCGAGCACCATCACCTGCGCCTGGCCCTCCGACGACGTGTCGAAGCCTGAGACAACGTTCAAGCGCCCCGGCCACGGCACCGGCAGCATTGCCGCCGTCGGCTGGGAGCGCCCGCTGGCCGACTACCGGCCCTTCCTGCCGTACTCCGACCTCGACCGGATGATCAGCGGCAAGCCCAGCGAGATGTACGACACGGTCGCCCGCATCCTCGGCCTCGGCAGGCTCACCGCCGCCGCCGACCTCCTCAAGGCGCAGGAGAAGGCGCTGGCCGCCCCCGGCAAGGCCGCAGCCGATGAACTCCCGAGCCTGGTCGCCGCGTTGGACGACTCCGGCGACCCGCGTGCGACCACCGCACTGGCCGCCCTCACCGGCCCCGGCGCCCCTGACCTGGAGGCGCTGACCGCGCTCGTGGACGGCCTGCCCGCAGCCGACGACGCCCACCTGCGCCGGCTGCGTACCGCCGCCGCGCTCAACGGCCCCGACCTGGCACGCGTCGGCACCGCGGTGGACCGCCTCCGCGAGGCGCTGGCCGTACTGGACGACGTACGGGCGACGGGCGCCGAAGACGCCCACCAACAGGCGGAGTTGCTGGCCAAGGCGCTGGACCACGCCCGCCGCCACCGCGACGACCCGACCTGCCCCGTCTGCGGGTCCGACCGGCCGCTCGACGACGAGTGGGCCGAGCAGGCCGCCGCCCGGATCGACGCCCTCCGGCACGAGGCATCCGCCGCCGAGAAAGCGCGGCAGGGCCTGCGGGACGCCGAGCACGCCGTACGCGACCTCATCGCGCCCGCCCCCGAGCAGCTGCCAGCCGCGCTGGCCGACCCGTGGGCACGGTGGGCGGCCTGCCGCCGTATCACCGGTGCCGAACAGCTCGCGGCCGCGGCCGAAGACGCCGCCGTCGTCCTCGCGGACGCCTGCGACGCCGTACGGAAGGAGGCGGCGCGCGAGCTGGCGGCGCTGGATGAGGCCTGGCGTGGCTGCGTGGTCCGCCTTGCAGGCTGGCTCGGCCACGCCCGGGACGCGGCCGCCGCTGAGCCGCGGCTGCGGGAGATCAGGGCTGCGATCAAGTGGCTAAGGGCGGCAGCAGGTGAGCTGCGACAGGAGCGGCTGCGGCCTTTCGCCGACCACTCCCAGCGGATCTGGGAGGAGCTCCGGCAGCAGAGCGACGTCGAGTTGGGCGACGTACGCCTCACCGGCAGCGACAAGGCGTCCGTGCGGAAGCTCGTCATGGACGTCACCGTCGACGGCGAACCGGCGTCCGCGCTCGGCGTGATGAGCCAGGGGGAGCTGCACTCCCTCGCCCTGGCCCTGTTCCTGCCACGGGCGGCAGCCGCCGAGAGCCCGTTCGGCTTCGTCGTCATCGACGACCCTGTGCAGTCGATGGACCCGGCGAAGGTCCATGGGCTCGCCAAGGTCCTCCACAGTCTGGGCAAGATCCGGCAGGTGGTGGTCTTCACGCATGACACCCGGCTCCAGCAGGCTTTCACCGACCAGGAACTCCCGGTGACCGTCCTCGCGGTCGAGCGGGCTGCGCGGTCCGCTGTACGGGTCGAGCCGGTGACCGACCCGATCCACCAGGCGCTGAACGATGCACGGGCCCTGGCCTGCACGCCCGGCCTCCCGCCGGCCGCCATGACCCACGTGCTCCCCGGCATCTGCCGCACCGTGCTGGAGCGGGCGTTCACCGAGGCCGCCTGGGTGCGGCTGCATCGCGCCGGGACTCCGGAGCCCGAGGCCGAGCAGGCGGTACGCGGCGCCACGGGATTGAGGGCCATCGCCGCGCTGGGCCTGTTCGGGGACGCCTCCCGTACCGATGACGTCTACATGGAGGTGCGGCGGCGCTGCGGGGGCGGGCGGGCCGTGGAGGTCCTCAGCAAGTGCCAGGCGGGGTCCCACCCTGGCGGTACCACCATGCCCGACCCGAAGGGCTTCATCAGGGCCGTCGAGGCGATCGCCCTGGTCGTACGCACTCCGGAGGAGGGGACGCAGCGGTGAACGCCCACATCGCCCAATTCCTCGCCACCGCTGACCAGCTCATCACCGCCGGGCCGCCCACTACGACGTCCTTCCGCCACCGTGGCGCCGCCTTCGCTCTGCGCGCCGCCCTGGAGAGCGCCGTCGACACCGCCCTGGATGCCTCGCCCCACGCTCTCGCCCCGCGTACCCCCACCCGCGTCAAACTCCTGTGCTTGCGCGGCTCGACGGACGCGGAGACCGCCCGCCGTGCCAGGGCGGTGTGGGTGCTGCTCTGCCTCGGCTGCCACTACCACCAGTACGACTTGGGACCCACACGTGAGGAAGTGCGGGCCTGGCAGGCCGAAGTCACCGCTGTTATCGCCCTGTTGTGCGGGCCATTCGCAGGAGGCCAATAACCCGGCCTACCGATTCCGCGTTGCTGTTGCAGGCCTGACGCGGGCCACGCTTCCCCTCGGCACCACACCGCCGGCAGGCCCGGCACCCGAAGACTCGGAGGTCCAGCCATGACCATCATGGGTACCCATACTCTCGTCCTCGCTGCCGCCACACTGTCCGCCGCCTGCGCGCTGAGTGCCTGCGAAACCCACGACGGCACCCACGGGGCCCAAGGACGCCCCCGCCGCCCCGCCGGCTGGCACCGTCAGCGCGTCGAAGAACACCGGGCGGGCAAGTCGCAGAGCTGGAAGGAGGCGTGCGTGTTCGCCAAGGCGGCCAAGAGCGTCCAGATCGAGTTGACCCCGATGGAGACCTCAGGCGACGGCTGGTACCGCACGGCGATCTTCGCTGGCAGCGTGCAGTAGATCCGGCCGCGATGTCTCCTGCAGACCCTGCGCCGAACCGCGCCAAGGTCGTCGCGGGGGGGGGCCTTTTCGCAGACGATCAGTCTGCAGCGGTCCGCATCTGCTATTTCATTCGCAGGACGGGTGACTTGAGGAGATGAGTGTGGACAACGAGATACAGCTGATCAGCGACGGCGACGGACTGGCGGTTATCGGGGATCCGACGGCGGTCGAACGTTTCCTCGTCTCCGAAGGGCTTACGTCGTCCAAGGACCTCGGGCTGCCGCGGCTGCGCTCGGCGCTCGGTGGCGCGGCCGAAGCAGCGAAGCTGGCTTCCGAACTCTCCGCTGAATCGGGGCGATGGGTGAAGCTGACGAAGGACTCTGCCGAGCTCATCGACAAGTACGGACTACGGAAGAACGCCAAGACGGGCGTCCTGACAGGTGTGGTGAAGGGGAAGAAGGGGCAGATCAGGGACTTCGTAGAGTTCGCGAAGGGACCGGGCACGGGTTTCACCAACCCAGGGCTCCTGTCCGGCGCCGCCGGGATCATGGCACAGCTCGCGATGGAGCAGGTCATGGACGATATCACCGACTATCTGGCCACCATCAACGCGAAGATCGACGATGTGATCCGCGCTCAGAAGGACGCCGCACTGGCGCAAATGATCGGCGTGGATCTGATGATCGAGGAAGCGATGGCCGTCCGGGGAGCGGTGGATCGGGTCTCGGCGGTCACCTGGTCGAAAGTGCAGGCCGCGCCGGCAACAATCGCATCGACGCAGGCCTACGCGCTACGTCAACTCGACGCCCTTGCTGAGAAGATGGAGCGCAGCGCAAAGATCGGTGACCTCGCCAAGGTCGCGAAGGACATCGAGGCCAGGGCCCAGGAGTGGCTGGCCGTACTCGCCCGCTGCTTCCAACTGCAGGACGCGCTCGCTGTACTGGAACTCGACCGAGTACTGAACTCCACTCCGGACGAGCTCGATCGGCATCGCCTCGGCCTCCGGGCCGCCCGGCAGAACCGGCTGGAGCTCATATCCCGGGGCACCGAGCGTCTGGTGACCCGTATGAAGGCGGCTGCCGAAACGGCCAATGCGAAGGTGCTGCTACACCCGAGCGCCTCGCCGGTCGTGGTGCGATCGAGCAACTACGTTGAGACCAGGGTCGTGGATTTCCACCAGTGCCTCGGTATCGAGCGCGGCAGGCGGGAACTGGAGGCACGACTCTGGGGAGAAGCGGTCGCGGAGGTCCGGGACAAGGCGATCGAGAAGACCTCGCAGGGGGCCGACGCCGCCCGTGCCCTCCGCGACCAAACTCTGAACCGGGCCGGTTTGGTGGCGGAGAGCCTCTCCAACGGGATCAGCGAACGAGTGCGCCGCCTCCGCGGGGACAGCGAGGAGGGTAAACCCTGACGGCCCTCCCCACGCTCCTCAAGGACGCGGCCCCTCCAAGGTCCGCCGCCGGCGGCCCGTAGAGCAGGATGCCCGACCTTATGGGAACAGTCTGCGGCTGCGACAGCCGTTACGCACCGGCCGTGCCGTGTTCGAGGTACTGCGTCTCGCCGCTTGCCCGCGCGGCGAACGCGGCGTGGATGCGGCGGGCGAGGCGAGGGATCAGCACTGTGTCGAGTTCGTCCTGAGCGTGGAAGGCGTAGGCGTCGATCTCCACGCCGTCCGGGCGGATCGCTGTCTGGCCGTTCTTCCCGAGGGTGCCGCCGTCGAAGACGAAGAGGAGCTTGTCGCCCTCGGAGGGGTGGGGCGCCCAGTCGGCGACGAGGAGGCGTCCGATGGGAGTGGCGAGACCCAGCTCTTCCTTCAGCTCGCGGGCAGCGCCTTCCCTCGGTGTTTCTCCGGGGTGGAGGTAGCCGCCGGGGATTTCCCAGCCCGGCTTGTAGGTGGGGTGAACGAGGAGCACGCGGCCCGCCTCGTCGAAGAGCAGCACGCCTGCTGCGGTGAGGGGCCGGGCCACCGGTTCTTGGGGCTCGCTCATGCGGACGACTGTAGTGGCTGGGGTGGAGCGGCCGATGTACTCGATGGGGCGTGCGTGGCCCGCCGTTTGCTTGCTGGCCGTCAGCAGTCCGGGCAGTCGGGCATGTCCGGTGGACGGGGGAAGGTGCGGTGGCCGTGCAGCCAGTCGGTGAGCCATTCGGCGAGGGTGAACCTCTCGGGGAAGAGGCGGTGGCGTTCGCAGCAGGCGTGGGGGTCCCAGCCCCACATCCGGCCGTCGGGGGTGCTGAGGTCGATGTGCCACCAGATCGCGCACCCGTGGGTCATGAGGGGGAGGACGTGGTTCGGGTAGAGGTCCAACCGCTCATCGGGGGCGGACCACTCGCCGTAGATGCTGAGCAGCGACTCCTGGTCGCTGAACCATCGGCCGGAGTCGGTGAGGGAGACGATGCCGTCCGTGCCGAAGCCGCCGTTGGCGACCTCGCAGTACAGCCGACGCAGCAGTGGGGGGATCGGGTACCCGGCGGCGGCTTCCAGTTCGTCCGCGGCCTCGACCGGGGCAGGCGGCGGCAGTCTCTGCTCCTCGGCGTAGCGGCGGACCCTCTCCACGATCTCGGCCTCGCTCAAAGCGGTCATGCCCAGCACCCTCGCACGGGGCACTGACATCGGCTTTTCGTGCGTTCCGTGCCGGTGTCGCGAAGCGCAGGTGGGGTGGCCAGCCCGCAGCGTGATCGCTCCGCTACCGTCCACGGGGAGTGGCGCCGGGCAGCGCGGGGAATGGCCCCACGTATGCACGATGACATGGTCGAGTGGGCCTCGCGGCTTGCACAGGCCGAGCTTTTCGCCTCGTTGCCTCGGCGGTGGGTGCACTCGCAGGGTGTCGCGGCTCGGGCCTCCGCGCTCACATGCGTGGTGGGCCGGGATTCTGGCCTGCTTCGCGCGGCTGCCGTCCTGCATGACGTCGGCTATGCGCCGCGGCTGGCCATCGACGCCGAGGGGGCCGTGGTCGGGGCGCAGCGACCACAGCAGGCCGGCGATGACGGCGGGTTGGTCGCGGAAGCGGCCGTGGTCGTCGGCCTGGGTGAGCAGGCCGAAGAAGGTCCGCTCGGCCGACAGGGACACCGCGGCCAGGGACTCCGAGGCGAAGGCTTCGGGCTTGATGGTGCGTATCCGTGCCACGCCTCAGCACCCCGCCTTCGGGGCGGGCAGCGGTGAGGGGGATGCGAGCACGGCGGGCGGGGCCGTACGCTGGTTCACAGAAGTTCCTCTCCTGGCGGGCTTCGGGGCGGCAACCCCGGGGCCGTATGCCGGTCGTGGTCGTTCAGGGATGGGCGGTCTTCGAGGGTTCTGCTTCAGCCCCCGGCGTGTCAGCGCCGGGGGCTTTGTGGTGTGCGGTTGGTCGGTGGGCAGGGTGTGGGGGATGGTAGGACAATACCAGATCTCTGCCGCTCGCAGCAACTACTTGCAATCGGCAGAACGGCGTGTATCCTAGTAGCCTCCCTGCGGATTGCAGTGAGGTACTACGAACGGAAGGAGTCGTGGGTGGGTGACAACGAGGAGGACCTGCCAGGCCCGAGCATCAACCAGCTCGCCGGCGAGGAGAACGTCGCGGTGCGCATCAAGCTCGAACGGGACTCCCGCGGCTGGAGCACCAACGCCCTGTCCGACCGCCTCAACGCCGCCGGCTACGAGATGAACCCCTCCGCCGTGTGGCGGATCGAGAACGGCCAGCGCCGGGTCACAGTCGATGACGCCCTCGGCTTCGCCGAGGTCTTCGGCATCTCGCTGGCCAACCTCGTCGGCCCCCCGAGGCTCGCCGCTCACGCCCGCGCGATGGAGCTGGTCGAGGACATCAGACGCGCCTACCGCGCCTCCCACATGGCCAACCTCGCCGCCGCCCAGGCCCGCGACGCTCTCGACGCCTACCTCGACGAACACCCCGACGTCCGCGAGGAAGCCGAAGCCGCCGCGTCCCTCGCCGTTGCTGAAGAACTCACCGGCCTGCCCCAGCCGTACCAACTGCGCAACCGCCCCAGCCCCAACCGGAAGGACACCGAATAGCCCCGCCTGCAAGCCCCCGCACCGCACCGCCCATCCTTGAGCACCACACCGGCGAGCCCACGGAGTTGCCGCTCCCCACGCCGCCAGAAGAGGACACCCCGTGCGTCACACCGCCATGTCCGCGACCCCTCCTGCCCGCCCAAAGGAGGCGATCGCCCATGCCTGAACGCCCCCACCGCGAGGCCCCGGTGCCCCGGCTCTACCGCCCCGAGGACATAGCCGACGTCCTCGGCTGCTCCGCCTGGTGGGTCCAGGATCGTGCCCGCCGGCGCCTCATCCCCTTCACACGGGTCGGCCGCGCGTACCGCTTCACCGCTGAGCACCTCGCCGAGATCATCCGCCTCAACGAGGAGCGCCCGACACCGATGCCGACGCCCGACGTGGCCGCTCCAAGGCCGGTTCCCCGGCCATCCGCGTCCAGGGCTGCCCATCCCATCCAGGTGGAACGCCTTCGCGCGCGTTCTCCCCGTCGGCTACGCCGCGACCAGTTCGATACGGCCGCGTAGAGCGACACTGGAGAGGAGGACCCATGGGTTTCGCGGAGAAGCGGGGAAGCTACTGGCGCGGCCGGTTCAAGACCGCACCGGGCAAGCACGGCACCGTCGTCGACGCGGCAGGTGCGGTGGTCAAGTTCCCGACCAAGCGGGAGGCGAAGCGGGCCGCGGACGAGGCCGAGTTCGCGTTCCGGCGCGGCAAGTGGCGCGATCCGGGACTCGGCCAGGAGACGTTCGGCGAGTACGCCAGCCGGTGGTATGCCGCCCAGGACCTTGCCGCATCGACCATGCGGAGCTACCGGCGTCACATCGAGGAGCACCTGCTCCCGGACTTCGAGGACAAGGCACTCGGCGGCATCTTGCGGACCGACGTCGCGCTGTGGGAGAAGAAGGAGAAGGCGCGGTATGCCGCCACCAGCGTGAAGACCTGGCGGGCGGTGCTCCACCTCATCCTGGCCGACGCCGTCGACGAAGGCCTCATCGAGGCCAACCCGGCCACGACACGGCGCGGACGGGGCAAACGCGCCGGCCGCTCCCGCAACCGCGGACCGGAGAAGGCCATCACCGATCCGCTCGGCGCCCTGCTCATCGCCGAGCGGGCCGCTCTCCTGTCCGGGCGCGACGACGAGTTCGTCGCCGTGATCCTCATGGCCTTCACCGGCATGCGCTGGGGTGAAGTCGTCGGCCTGGAGACCGGCTTCGTACGCCCCGGTGCCGTCCGCGTCGAGTGGCAGCTGTATCAGCTCGACAACGGTGAAATGGTGCGCTGCCCGCCCAAGGACGACAGCTACCGCACCATCGACCTGCCGCCCTGGCTGACAGCCCTGCTGGCCGACCACATCGCCCGGACCAAGCCGACCCCGTGCTCCTGTCATGACAAGACGTACGTCTTCCGAGGCCAGCGGCGGCACGCACCGGAGGCCACCACGGCGCGAAGCTCGTCGACGTCGCCCGACGGGCCGGCACCTCCGCCGGCACCGTGTCCAACGTCCTCAACCACCCGGACCGGGTCACCGAGACCACCCGTATCCGCGTGGAGAAGACCATCGCCGACCTTGGCTTCGTACGTGGCGGCACCATCGTCGGGCACACCCCGCACTGGCGCCGCAGCAGCTTCGCCACATGGCTGTTCGCGCCGGCCGTCTCGGGACGGTACCCGGCGAGGGGCGGGTCCCGCCTGTGCCGCTCGTCGGCGAGCCCTGGCCGGGCATCCCGGTGCGGGGCCGCAACTCCCAGGGCCGATCCGACGCTTGCTGGGCCCCGATTGCCAAGGGGCTCACCCCGCACGGCCTGCGCCACACCCACCGCACGGTGATGGAGGACCTGGGCACGGAGAAGGTCCTCATGGACGACCGCATGGGCCACTTCGACGGCTCGGTCTCGGCGCGGTAAGCCCACGTCACCCCGGGCATGCGCCAGCGGCTGCGGGCCGGGCTTACCGCGCAATGGGAGGCGGCGCTCGACGCGCGGCTGAGCATGCATGCGACCTCACCGGTCGACACGCTCGACAGGCTCCTGCGTGCGCGGGCGGAGAGCCGGTAGGCGCGGGAGCGCCGGAGACGGCCGGTGCCACCGAAGGACGCATCTTCGGTGGCACCGCTCCTGCCGGGTACCGTCGAGGCCCAATCGGCTGCAACGCCACCCTCGGGATAGCGTGTTTCGGTGACAGAGCTGGAATTCGTGGGCCGGACTTTCGTGAACTTCCGGGACCATGTCTTCCCCGAGGACAGCACCCACGGCTTTCGGTGGGTCGACCTGAAGTCCTTCCGCTTTCGGCAAGGCAGCCCAGACGGGGAACTGCTTGAAGCCGTCATCGCCCACGAACAGTTCCGCGATGAGTACGCGGGCGGCGGCGTCGACCCGGACGGCACCCGCCACGGCCCCTACTGGCTTCGCTCGGTCAGCCCGACGGGTACCAGTCAGTCAGTTGCGACAGGGTCACGCAGACGCTGCGGCGCTGGGTGTGTCAGCACGGCGAGCTTCCGGACTCGCTGCGAGACGGACTCGATACGGCCCTGTTCACTGTGGTGAACTGGGCCAGCCGGCTTTACCGCCTCCGCGATCTTGGTAGCACGTGCTTCCATGATTGGGGTGGAGTGCACCTCGACTTCCACGAGTTCATCGCCATCGACGATGAGCGGCAGTCGCTGACTCTCCTCGTCGTGGCCGACGACTGATCAACGTGGACCCCGCCGCTTGAACATCACGATCAAGGTACGGTTCCCTTCGGGTCGCCGGCACCCGGGATGCGTCGACTGGGGGTCGCGCGGACCAGGGCCCGGCGCGGGCGATGCGGCGGCCGTTCTCGCGCAAGCTGTCGGGGGCGGGCGCAGGGGCGGAGATCGGCGGGCAGGCCCCGGGCGGCGGGGGACGGGCGGCGGGGCGACGGACGCCATTGCGCGGTTGAGCGGCAGCGTGCGGTGGTCGGTTTCGGTGTGGGGGCGGTAGGCCGCGGCCGGGCTGCTCGACGCGGAGGACCCGGATACCGCGATCAACGGGCGCGCTCCCGCATGTCCGTTCGCCAACCTGACCTCGACGTTGCAGACCGCGTCCATCTCCTCGCCGGCCCGGCAGGAAGTACGCCACGAACCTGTCCGGCCGGACGCGTTGCCAAGGACGTCCGACTTGTCGCGCAACCCATCGGCTGGGCCCAGGGAACCGTCCAGGGGCGGGCGGGATCAGCAGCACAGCCGCACACGCCCGCGAGAAGGCTCCGGCAGCCTTCCTGGCCTCCTCGCCGTGAAATGGGCCTGAGGCCGGCAGAAGGGCGCACAACCGGTTTTCTGGCACGACCCGGTGGAGGTCGGCGGGGGCTTGCGGGGCTTGGAGGTCGAACTGCCTAAATGCCGGCGGCACAGGAACCCTTGTGCGCCGGACTCCGAAAGGCATCCCGTCATGACTCTCAAAGGCACCGCGCTGACCGCCCTTGGCACAGTCACTGCACCACTCCTGGGGAACGGACCGTACGTACTGGCCGCGCTGGCGCTCAGCGTCCTGCTCGCTGTGGCTCGCGACGTCGTCCGGTGCCGAAACCATCAGACGCAACAGGCCCGGGATCGAATCGCCAACCGGATCCTGGAACGGCTCGGACAGGATGACCCGCAACGAGCGATGGAGCTCTACGCCCGGTTGCCGCCTCTCTATGATCCCTTCGTCCGAGCCGGCACCCCGCCCAAGGAACCAACTCTCTCGGGCGATGCGACAGCAAGTGGGGCGCGCCGAACGGAGTGACCTCGTGTCGGGTTTCACGACGGTTGCCCTGCAGGTTGTGATCGGCGCAGGACCACGGGCCTGTGGCGAGCGGGGCGAGTGGCGTCCGTATGAGGTGCAGGTCCGCGTCGAGAGTAAGGGCGACCATGCCCTCGTCGAGGATAAGGACATGGTTGGAGATGCCGGTGCCGGGAGTTCGGCAAGCCGATGGGCGTTCGGGGCAGCGCTCAGGCGCCTACGGCTGGGAGCCGGTGAAGACGGCGAGGTAGCGGAACTCCCCCTGAGGGCCGCCCTGCAGGGAGTACGGCTGCCAGCTGAGGGTGTAGGAGCCGCGTAGGTTTCGCGTGTTGTCTGGGTAGTCGCCGCCGCCCCAGAGCAGTTGGTTCGGGAGGGTGCGGCCCTGGTGGATACGGAAGTCGCGGTCCCGGGTGCTTTCCCGCCTCGGTGGCATCCACAGGCTGGCTTCGTTGGTGATGAGGAGGGCCAGGCCGTTCTGGTCGGGGCGGGTGCCGAAGCGCTCCAAGCGGGCGATGTCGGAGATGAAGCCCAGGCGGGCCAGGTCGGTGGCGGCGTGGGACTTCAGCGCGTACTCCTCCGGGGGGTGCCCGGCCGTTCCGGTCCACTGTGTCGTGAAGTACTTGAACTCGATGGCCGTGCGGGCCGTGGGGCCGATGCACAGCAGGTCGAGATATTCAGCGCCGGTGGCGTCCGGAGCGTTCTGGCGGACCTCCAGCCTGGACTGAGCCTTGGGGGCCAGCTCCCACAGCACGCGCGCGAAGCTGTGTTGCAGGTCCCGCTCAGAGTGGAAGACCGGGCGGGTCTTCTGGAGCCGGGCCATGACCTCCGGCAGCGAGACTTCGCCGGCGATGAGAGGTCCGGACGTCGGCACGGCCTCCGAGCCCTGTTCCGCTGATCTTTCCTGCATGTGGCGTCCCCCCGGGGTCGGCAATCCGTGGAGGCGACCGTAGCGCCGTCGCGAGGGCCGTCTCAGGCGTTCCGCCGAGCCGGGCCGCTCCTGCCTGAAGAGCCGGTTGTGGAGGTTGGCTCCCAAGACGCCCTCTGGAACGACTCGGGGCCCCGATCCTCGGAAGGATCAGGGCCCTGAGCTGCTGCTTTGGAGTCGGGGTGGCGGGATTTGAACCCACGGCCTCTTCGTCCCGAACGGCCGACAAGAAGCGGCGATCGCCTGATGACCCTGATTACAGGCCAGTGTGCGAGCGCAGATCCGTCCACAGTGGTCCGCAGGTGGCTGAGCAAGTCCGTGCTGTGTGGCTCCCCTCGTGGCTCCCCGAGGTAGCCGCTTCGCTCAGCGCCAAGGGTTGAGGTGTCAGTGCCTCGGGGCAACATGGACTGTAGGCACATGCGAACGCCAGTTCGTAAACCGTTGTCGATCTTGGAGGTTGCGTGAGTTTGTCGGAGACGAGCAGATCATCGTCAAAGTTGGAGCAGAACCTCGTAGCAGTGGGTAGCCTCACTGTTACGAACGGACCTGCGCTTGGGGGGCATGGTAAGCATGCGACTGGTGTTTCCAGCTTATGAGTTCAACGCTAGAGCGGATCGCTTATGGAGATATGAAATCCTCAAGTACGCCAATCACGAAACCCCTGACCGATGGTTAGATCTATGCGGTCCTGAAACCATAAGTGAGCAATTTCTTATGGCCAATGGGCCTCTTTGTCGCTCCGTGCGGGTTCCGGAAGATAGAGAATCCGAGTGGTCGCATCGCCTTCATTTCCCCAGGGGTATGCCCGGGGAAAATCGAACACTGGCTGACCTTCTCAAGAGTGTTCTTTCGCTGACCGTTCGGTCACCTCTGGACTGCTGCATAGCCCTGGATTGGTATAAAATCCCCGATCCTGATGTGGATCCGATGAAGTGGAAGAATACCGAAGCCGGAGAACTCAACTACCGCAGTAAATACTACTACCCGGGTGTTGATCTAAATAGGGCGCGCCATCGCCTGATCACCCGTTTCAGTGAGGTCATCAATAAACACCCCCTCTACAGAGATGCTGCGGCTATCGTGAGCGTGGCTGGGCATAAAGCTGATGGTAGGAGTCACGGCGAGATACTTGCATCCGCAGTTGCCGAGGCCACGGGCAAGCGCTTGATCATGACGCAGACGCCCGATGGGCCCCGTGCTCCCGCTAAGGAATCTCAGGGGACTATCACGGAAAAGACCTTCAGCTTAAACGAGCGAATCATCGGCAATGTGGTAATATTGGATGACGTTTATAGTTCCGGCGCAACGATGCATGCAGTGGCGAAGGTCGCAAAACGCGCGGGAGCGGATCGAATATTCGGTCTGTCAATTGTCAAGACGATGAGGAACTGAGATTGACATGGGAACACGCGAAGAGTCTATTCGTCTGAGTCTGACGGCTATGAAGGCTTATGGTAGTCCGAGTCAAATTGACAAGGCGTTAAGGGAGAGTGGCCGCGAAGGTTTGAAGGAAGCCTTCGCGGAGCTCGATTACGCAGCGCAGGAAGAGATCCTCAAGAAGACGGAAGAACTCGTCGGTGGCGGCATCGGCGTCGTGATGCGGGACGACCCACACTATCCGCAGACCTTGATCAATAATGGGCGATCCGTTGCGCCAGTTCTGTACTACTGGGGAAACCCAGACCTGTTGCTCGCCGAGGGGATTGGTATGTGCGGGTCTAGGTCTGCTAGTGACCTAGGCCTTAAGGCTGCTCATGACTGCGGCGAAGAGGTGAGCAGTCGCTACATGAGTGTGATTTCTGGTTATGCCAAAGGTGTTGACACCGCAACTCACCTAGCTGCCTTGCGCAGCGGAGGCTCGACAGTCGTTGTCCTGGCCGAGGGGTTTGATCATTTCCGCATCAAGCGGGAATTCAAGCAATCTTTCGATCCTGCTCGTATCCTTGTATTGTCCCAATTCGCCCCGGCGCAACCCTGGCGCGCTTATGCCGCTATGGCTCGCAATAAGGTCATCTTTGGATTGGGGCGAGCGCTTGTGGTGGTAGAAGCAGGCGAAAGAGGTGGGACACTTGCCGCAGGTGAGGGAGCTTTGCAAATTGGAAGGCCAGTATTGGTGCTCAACTTTGGATCAGACACGCCGCCTGGCAATCGTATTTTGATTGAGCGAGGTGGTTTCCCGATCGGATCGCGCGAGGAGCTAGGTAGGGTCCTGGACAAGCGGCCCGCTGTGGCCATTCAGGAAAGCTTGCCAATTTGAAGGTCGCCTTAGATGGCGACCACTTGCCTCTGAAAAAGCGCCCCTGAGCCTCGATGAGGCAGGTTGATCACCCTTACGAGAGAAAACCCCATTCTCTCGTAGTATCGATGTAGCTCTTGGTTGTCCTTCCAGGCGTCCAAACGCAGCCATTTTTTTCTAGAAGCTGCTGCCTGTCGAGATGCCCAGTCAAGCATTAGGGATCCCACTCCTAGTCCGCTGTATTGGCGTCCGACCGCCATGCGATGCACATACAACGCTGTATGTGGTTCATCAGAGGCAGTCCAAAATTCCGGATCTGCATACTCATCGAGTTGCAGAGTGCCGACTGGCTGGTCTCCTAGGGAAGCGATAAAAACCTCGCTTCGTGCCAGCGCCAAGGCGATGCGGTCGCTGTGGGGTGGGTACTGCCATTGGTCGATGCCACGGGAGGCAAGCCAGGCAGAAGCCTCCCGCAGCAGGTCTTCGACGATGGGTTGTTCATCCGGGCGAGCCGGCCGTATGTGCAGGTCGGTCATGCTTCCTCGCCCGGTGTCTCAAGACCACGCTCGTACGAGATGACGTGCCGGTCTCCCGGGAGCACGGTGGTGGCGACCCGGACGGGTCTGCCTTCCGCGGTGAAGCCTGTTGTGATGTGGTACCCGACCGGCGTGCCCGGGGGAAGCTCCAGTCGCTTCACCTCTTCCGGCTGCGGCATTCGCACGTACAGCTCATCAAGGGCGCGCACCTGGCGGTACCCGAGCTCGGCCAAGACCTCGTTGGCGCCACGCGTTATGTCCTCTGGGCGCATGATCTCGGAGTCACGGACGATGTCCAGCGGGAAGTAGCTGTCATTGATGTTGAACGGCTCGCCGTCCAGATAGCGCACGCGCTTGCGGATGGCGACCAAGTCGCCGGCCTTGAGCTGTAGGCGCTTGGCCACCTCGGCCGGCGGTTCCACGATTGCCACCTCGATCACCTGCCGCGGCTCGCGCCCCTCGGCTGAGTGCTCGGTGGCGAACGCGTCCATCTCCGGTGAGTGGGGACGCTTCCTGAACTCCGTCTGCGGCCGGAAGATCATCGGCTCACGCCGCCGCACGAAGTGACCCTGCGGCCTGGCAGAGACGACCAGCCCCTCGTTGACGAGCAGGTTCAGCGCCTTCCGGACGGTCTCCCGCGATACGTCGTAGGCGCTGCGCATCTCCGCTTCGGTAGGCAGCTTCGCTCCTGGCTCCAGGTCGCCGGCAACGATCTGACCGCGGATCTCGTCCGCGATCTGCTGGTACATCGGGTCTCGCCCGAGTCTGTTCACGGCCACCCCTCCATCAAAGCCGCAGGCTGACGCCATTGTCCAGTCAATGCGGGCAATGCCCTTGACGCGCCTGCCGCCATCTGCCAACATCCTGACTGTAGCCATTGTACGGACAATGGCTACAACGGCTCGTCCTTGCTGTGCCCTGCACCACTTGGACGGAGACACCGAGGAAGGCGGCACCACCGCACGCCTACGGGTCTTCGTACCTCCTGACCTTTGACAACTGCATACCGGGCCACCGCCTCCCCGAGTCGAAAAGGCGGCCTCAGCGGCTTCGGCCGTGCTTCTGCTCCATCCATCCCCGGTCACGGGACGGCGGGCCTCCCGGCCAAGGACAGCACCGCCGCCCCGTTCCCTCCCATCCCGTCTGGAGACAAGACGTGAAGAACTACGTGGGGCGTCACCGCGCCCTGACCCCGAACGACTTCCTCGAACTCGCCCTCGGCACGCCCGTTGACCTCTGGCTGGGGGAGGAGGGCGAGACGGCCGAAGAGCGGGCGGCGCGTGAAGCCGCGGCTCGCGACATCCTCGCCGACGACCCGGAGCTCTTCGACCGCACCACCTCGTTGGCCGTCGAGACGATCGGCCGCACCATGCCGGAACTCCTGACCCTGGCCCCCGCCCTCCGGCCGGCCGCGCCTATGCGGCGCCGGCACCCCCGGAAGGGGGCCGCCGCGTGAGCCCCGACCGTGCCCTGATGCCCTACCGCCACGGCCGCTGGCTGCTGATCGTTGTCCTGCTCGGCGTTCCGCTCTCGCAGTGCTCGGAGCTCCAGTGGCCCGAGGGAACGCCGACCCCCACGCCCGCGCAGCGCCGTGAGGCCCTGGCCGCGCTCGGATACCGGGCCGCGCCCGGCGCAGAGTGGCAGTGGGCCGAGATGTCCGCCGACCCCGACGCCGTCGACGCCGGGCCGGTAGAGCTCTTTGCCGCCCTCGACGTGCAGCCGATCGGGGGCGAGTAGCCGTGAACCCGGACTTCAAAGCGCGTGGCGCGTTACTGCTGGCCGTCCGCCGTATCCGGTTGCTGGCCGTGCTGGGCGGTCTGGCGTGGGTGCTGGGAGTCACCCCGCCCGCCCCGGTCCGCATCCTGCTCGTTTGCGTCGTCGGCGTCGCCCTGGCCCTGGACTCCCTTGCCGACGCCGGCCTCAAGCCCGCCCGCATCCGCCTGACCGGCTGGGGCCGCCCCGGGGGTGACGAGTGATGACACCCAAGTCCATCCGTGAGTCACTGACGATCGCCGCGTCGGGCGTCATCGTGGCCCTGACCGCCGCCGCGTTCTGGCTGTCGTACGCGCACCTGCGGTCGGTGGCCGCCACATACGGCCTGGCCACCTCCCCCGCCCGCGCGTGGGCCTGGCCCGCGACGCTGGACCTGTTCATCGTCGCCGGGGAACTGCTGCTGCTGCGCGCGTCCCTGACCGGGCGAACCGACTGGTGGGCCATCGGTCTGACCGTCACCGGTTCCGGCGGCAGCATCGCCCTCAACATCTCCGGTGTCGGTGCGCACGCGCACACCCTCGACTACGTCGTCGCAGCAGTACCGCCCACCGCCGCGCTGCTCGCGTTCGGTGCGCTCATGCGGCAAGTGCATGACGCGTTGGCCGCGCCCGACGTGCGCACCGTGAAGGAGACGGCAGCCCCGGACGCACCGCCCGCAGCGACGGCAGACCCCGTTGGCGTCACGGAGCTGGATGCGGTCTCCGCCCCTGCTCAGCCCGCGACTGCTCCGCCCGCCAAGGCCGTCACACCGCCGCGACCGGCTGCGGCTACGGCCCAAGGCCCGTCTCGTGTGCGGCAGACCCCGGGCGCGGGCAGGACATCGCGTCCGGCGCGCACCGATGACGAGTTGCTTGCGCACCTGCGGGACCTGCGCACGGGCGCGCCCGCGCCGCTTTCACAGCGACAGGTCTTGGCCGCGCTCGGCATCGGCGTGCCGCGTCTGCGCGCGCTGCTGGACGCGCACGGACTGTCCCTCGACCCGCTTCCCGCCCCCGCGCGTCCGCTCTCCCTGGTCACCGCAGACGACCAGCAGCAGGCGGACGGCTCGGCCGCGGCCCTGTGACCACGACAGGAGAACACTCCATGTCCCACCTGCCCGCACCCCACCAGCACTCGGCCGAATGCGGCTGCTACCGCCCGGACCTGCTGCCCTACCAGCCCAACCCCCTGCTGCCGCAGCAGTCGGCACAACCGCAGATCGTCCACATCCACCAGGCACCGCCGGACCGCACCATTCAGCGCGTCGCGCTGGGTTCCGGCGCCGGCGCCGGAGCGGTCGCGGCCGGTGTCTACTTCGGCCCGCTGCTGGTGGCCGCCATGACCTCCATCGCCATCGACCTGGCCGTCGTCGCGTTCATCGTCGCCGTTTCCGGTTGGGCCGTCGTCACGGTGGTGCGCTCCATCGGCGGACCCGAGGGCCGTAACGCCGCCAAGACGATCCAGTCGGCCCGTCGTGGCCGCCGTCGCTGAGGGGGCACCGATGGACAACAACCGTGCCGTGGCCTTCGCGGCGAGGAAGGGAACTGCGCTGTGATCCGGCTGCACCCCGACGACCCGCCGCTGACGGCCGCGGAGACGGCCCGTATCGGCCGCATCACCGCCGTGGCCATGGTCCGCGGTGGTGTCCTCACCACCAAGCAAATGGCCACCCTCGACCGCATCCTCGACGGCGCCCGCAAGCGCGCCGAGAAGGACGCCGCCAAGTAACGCCGCCCCGGAACGGCCGTCATCCGCCAAGACAGCCGGCCGTTCCGGGCTCCGCCCCCTGTGAGGAGAGCAGGAAACCCCAGCATGACCGAGATCATCAACCTTGACGACCACCGACCCCGGCCGATAACCGACCCGCTCACCAAGGACGACGCGCGCTTGGCGCCCCCGCTGGAAGGCGTCGTGTTGCCCAGCGACAGCACGCCGAACGGCGAGGCTGTCGACCGCCCGGACAACCCGCTTGCGGACTGGCTGACCCTGCCCGACGAACCGGTACTCCCGCCCTGGCTCGCCACTCCGGCGGCGCTGCGAGCGAACGCCGGCGCGTTGGTCCGCCTCGGTGGCTACCACGCCCGCTACCACGGCGTGCGGCTCCCGAAGTACGGCGTGAAGACCGCCGGGCTCGCCTGCCGCGGAGCCTGGCGTTGCACCGCCCGCCTGTGGCCGGTGCTGACGGCCGCGGACCACACCCGCACGGTCAAGGCTCTCGCCGCCTCCCTGGACGCGCGGAACGCCGACCCGGACCTGGCCGTACGGCACCAGGCCGCACACCGCGCCCGGACGGAGGCCCGGCGGTGGCGGTTCGGGAGCGCCGTCGCCGTGGCGACCGGTTGCGGCATGGCGCTTTCCCTGGCCACCACGCCGGTCCTGATCGCGACGGCGACGATCCTGCTCGCGATCCTCGCCGTCGTGGGCCGCAAGGGCAGCGAAGTGCCGTTCCTGGACCAGGCCACACCACCGATCCGCATCGACATGAACGCACAGCAGCTCAACGACGCGCTGCGTGCGGCCGGCCTGCTCAAGGCCGGCAAGGGAGACGAGGAGGGACCGAAGGTCTCGTGCGTCATGGGCCCGGTCCGCGACGGCAAGGGATGGGCTGTGGTGTTCGACCTGCCCCGCGGCGGCGGCAAGACGGCCGCCGACGTGCTCGCCAAGCGCGACGCCCTCGCCGCCGAGCTGGGTGTCGACGAGATCCAGGTCATCATGTCCCGGGTGCGAGCGGCCGGCGGCGGCCACGCGGGCAGGGTCAGCATGTGGGTTGCCGACGACGACCCGTACCTGGGTGACCCGAACCCGTCGCCGCTGCTCAAGGCCCAGACGTTCACCGTGTGGGATCCGATCCCGTTCGGGCAGGACGCCCGTGGCAACCGCGTCTCGGTGCCGGTCATGTGGCAGTCGCTGTTCTTCGGCGGCCTGCCGCGTCGTGGCAAGACCTTCACGCAGCGCCTGATGACGGCTGCCGGGCTGCTCGACCCGTACGTGCGGCACTACGTCGCGGACGGCAAGGGCGGTGCCGACTGGATGCCGATGCGGCACGTCGCGCACCGACTCGTCATGGGTGCCGAGGACGACGCCGTCGAAGCGCTCAAGGCCATGCTCAAGGAACTGCTCGCCGAGATGGAGCGGCGGTTCGCGCTGCTGCGCGGGCTGCCGGTGTCCATCTGCCCGGAAGGCAAGCTGACCCCGACCATCGTGCAGAAGTACAACCTGCCGGTCATCTTCGTGACGATCGACGAGTTGCAGGAGTACTTCACCGCGATGGAGCGGGAGGACCGAGAGCAGGTGGTCGACGACCTGTGCCGCATCGCGCGGCGCGGTCCGGCCGCCGGGTTCATCTGCAACTTCGCGTCCCAGCGCCCCGACGCCGAGTCGGTGCCGCCGAAGCTCCGGGAGATCATCACCCTGCGGTACTGCACGCAGGTGGTCGACCGGACAAGCTCCGACATGGTGCTGGGCAAGGGCAAGGCGGCACAGGGCGCGGACGCGTCGGTCCTGTCCGAGGAGCACAAGGGCACGGGCGTCCTGGTCACCGGGCCCGCGTCGTTCGTGACCGTGCGAGCCGACTACCTCGACGGCGCCGGCTTCACCGAGATGTGCCAGCGCGGCCGGGCCCTGCGGCAGGCCGCCGGGCAGCTCACCGGGGACGCCGCCGGCGACGTATCCGCCGCCGCGGACCAGGCCGGGGTGACCATCCCGCCCGTCCTGTCCGATTGCCTCGACGTGATGCGGCACGCCGACCGTATGCACACCGTCGACCTGCTCGCCCGGCTCGACAACCTCGACACCGACCGGTACGGCGACTGGGACGCCGAACGGCTCGCCCGTGAGCTGGAGGCCGCAGGCGTCGAGCGGACCGGCAAGCAAGTCAAGATCGGCAACGTCAACCGCGCCGGGTACCGGCGGGCGGACCTCGAAGCGGCCGTGCCGCCGGAACTCCTGCTCGCCGCGCGGTCGACGGGCCCGGTAGAGCCCACCCCCGCTACCTCCCCCACTACCTGAGCTGGCTCCGCGCCCCCGCTACCGGCACCCGCCGAGTAGCGGGGGCGCGCTACCCCGGTAGGGCCCCCGGTAGAGGGGGTCTGACCTGCGAGGTAGTGGCCTGTAGAGGGGGTACGGGCCACCTCTTGCCACACCCGCTACGGCCACCTTCCCGGAAGGAGAGACCGTGGCCGCCATACCTGTCTACCCGTACCGTCTCGCGCCCGCCGGGCTCATGACTCGCCGCCAACTCCGTGCCGCCGGACTCCGGCCGGGCGGGGCCGATCCGGTCGCCGAGATCCGGTGGCGCCGCGGCCGGCGCTTCGCTCTGCTCTACGACGCTCGGCGGGCCCGGCCCGTCCGCCCCATGACCCCGGGCCTGTGGCGGGCCCACGCCGCGATGATGCGCGCCCGCCGCACCTGCCCGGCCTGCCGGACCGATAGGGGCTACGTCATCCCCCGGTCACTCGGCACCTGCCTGCTCTGCGCTGACAGCGCAGACACCTGACGCACACCCGTGAGCGGCGGTCTCCCGGCCAAGGACAGCCCGCCGCCCACGGTCCTCCCTATCCCGAAGGACAGGAGAAACCCAAGCATGGCTCATCCCAACCCCTCTGCGCTGCTGTCCGCAGCGTTGGCCGCCGCCGCAAGGGGCTGGCCGGTCATCCCGCTGCGGCCCGGCCGCAAATACCCGGCGCTGCACGGAGAAGACGCCTGTCCCCGTACCGGCGACTGCGCCGAAGGGCACCGGAAGTTCGAGCAGCGCGCCACCATCGATCCGGAGCGCATCCGGCGGTGCTGGGCTGCCGGGCCGTACAACGTCGGTATCGCGACGGGTCCGGCCGGGCTGCTGGTGGTCGATCTCGACACGCTCAAGCCGAAGGACAAGAAGGGCACGCCTGACGGCGTGGCGTCCTTCCTGGCGCTCTGCGAGCGCGCCGGGCAGGCCGTTCCCACCACACGTACGATCCGGACTCCCAGTGGTGGGCGGCACCTGTACTTCACCGCGCCCGCCGGGGTCCGGCTGGGCAGCAGCAAGGGCACGCTCGCCCCGAAGATCGACACCAGGGCTTGGGGCGGGCAGGTGGTCGCTCCCGGGAGCGTGACCGGTGAGGGCCCGTATGCGGTTCTGGACGATGCGCCCGTTGCAAACCTACCCGAATGGCTCCAAAGCGCCGTGACGGCCCCTCAGGGGCCCGTTGCGGGCCCGTTCCGCGCCTCGCCGGTCCGTAACGCCACGCGCGTTGCTGCGGTGGCGCTCGACCGGGAATCCGCAGCGGTCGCCGGAGCCACCGAGGGCGGGCGGAACGCCGAGTTGCTGCGTGCCGTACGGGCTGTGGGCCGGTTCGTGGCGTGGGGAGACCTCGACCGCGGCGCCGTGGAAGAGGCTTTTCAGGCGGCGGGGGAGTCTGCCGGACTCCCGGCGGGCGAGTGCCGGGCCACTATCCGTTCCGCGCTCAACTGGTCCATTCGCACCGCCCGGCCGCGGGAGGCAGCGTGAAACCGCCGACCCCGCCCCGCCGCCTGAAAAGCCCTGCGCCCACCCCCGGCCAGGCCAAGACCGCCGAACCGGCGGTTCCCGACGCGGCGAGTAGCGCGCCGAAAGGTGCCGCCCGTCAGGGCGTCATTTCAGCTCTTCGTCCTGACCAGCACCAGAGCGACGGACGCCGGCCGGTCGCGTGGCTTCATGTCGTGGCTCCGCCGGACTGGCGCGCCATTCCCCGCGGCGAATCGCACTGCGAATGCGGCCGACACGTCGAAGCGGTCGGCCGCGCCGAAGTGCTCGCCCTGGTCCACGCACACAACGATCACCGCACCACATGCCCGCTCCGCACCACCGCACGCGAAAGGAGGCAGGCAGCGTGACCACCGAGAACGGCGCCTCCCTGCTCGACGAGGTGGAGGCATTCCACCGCCGATTCAACGCCTTCCCCACGGAAGCGGCGTACGTCGCCGTGGTCCTGTGGAACGCCCACACGCACCTGCTCGACTGCTTCGACTCGACGCCGCGGCTCGCGTTCCTCAGCCCTGAACCGGGTTCGGGAAAGACGCGCGGGCTGGAGATCTGCGGGACGCTGGTCCCCAACCCCATGGCCGCCGTGAACGCCTCGCCGGCCGCGCTCTTCCGGGCGGTATCCGGCATGGAGACCGGTCGTCCCACGATCCTCTTCGACGAGATCGACACCGTCTTCGGGCCGAAGGCCGGGGACAACGAGGAACTGCGCGGCCTGATCAACGCCGGTCACCGCCGTATCGGGGTGTCGTACCGGTGCGTGGGCGACGGCGGGCAGCAGACCGTACAGGAATTCCCGGTCTACGCCGCTGTGGCCGTCGCGGGACTCGGTTGGCTGCCCGACACGATCCTGCACCGGTCGGTCATCATCCGGATGCGGCGCCGGGCCCCCAACGAGCACGTGGAACCCTTCCGGAGCCGTATCCACGAACCGGAGGGACACGCGCTGCGCGACCGCCTCGCGAAGTGGGCGGATTCCGTACGCGACCGCGTCACGGGTGCCTTCCCGGAGATGCCGGAAGGGGTCACCGACCGACCGGCGGACGTGTGGGAACCCCTGCTCGCCGTCGCCGACGCCGCCGGCGGTGACTGGCCGCAGCGAGCCCGGGAGGCATGCGCCGCACTGGTCGCCGCGGCGGCTGCCGGCGACAAGGCGTCGCTGGGAATCCGGCTGCTCACCGACCTGCGCGACACCGTGTTCTGCGGGGCCGACCGGATGCCCACCGCGCAGATCCTCGCCGCCCTCAACACCCTGGACGAAGCGCCATGGGCCGACATGGGCGGCAAGCCGCTGGACTCCCGGCAGTTGGCCAAGCGGCTGGGGGAGTACGTCAACGCCGACAACCAGCCCATCAAAGCCCGCAACATGCGCGTCGGCGAGGGAGTGTCCAAGGGCTACTACGCCGCGGATCTCGCCGACGCATGGGCCCGTTACTGCCCCCCGGCTCGGAAGTCCGCTACATCCGCCACGGAAGCCCTTCCCGGAGCGTTGACCAGCGGCGACGACGTAGCGGACGTGGCGGCCGGTAGCCGCTACGACGCCGCTACGAACGCCGGTTCCGCTACGCCCACGCTGCCGCTGTAGCGCATCCGTCCGCTACAGCCCATCCCGCCGCTACGCCGAAAGGTTGCCCTGACCTGCGGCGTAGCAGCGGTAGCGGCTGTAGCGGACTTGGAGGGGGGAGGGGCCGCCTCCCCTCTCCCGAACCACCGACACCAGCGCGAAGGAGAACCAGTGACCACCGCCGTCACCGACGCTGCTCCGACCACCGTTGCGCGGCGTCTGCACTGCGTGGAAGCGGCTGCCGAACTCATCGGCGTGGGCCGTTCCACCGCTTACGAGGAGATCCGATTGGGGCGGCTGCGGACGGTCCGCGTGGGCCGTCGCCGCCTGATCCCGACCGAGTACATCGAGGAGTACATCGACCTGCTCAAGGCCGAAGCCACCGCCGCCGCCTGACCACAACCGACTTCGCAGACGAAGGGCCGCGCTCGCACATAGCGCGGCCCTTCCGTCGAAAGGCCCGACGCTGCATGACAACCGAACCCAAAAGCTCCCGCAAAGCGGGAAACGGCGCTGACTCGATCTACTGGGACGCATCCAAGAACAGGTACGTAGGCGCGGCCTCCCTCGGCTTCACCCCATCCGGCAAGCGCCGGCGCGTGAAGGTCCGAGGGAAGACGAAAACCGAAGTACGCGCCAAGCTCCGTGAGCTCAAGAAGGAAGTGGAGACGGGCGTCAAGACGCCCGCCAACTACACGGTGGCCGACGCCGTGAACGACTGGATCGGCCGCGGCCTCAAAGGGCGGGACGAGAAGACGGTCGACAAGTGCCGGAGCCTCGCCGACAACCACGTCATCCCTTTCCTGGGCAAGGCCAAGCTCAAGGACCTCACGGCGGACGACGTGGACGACTGGTTGGACGACCGGGCCGACGCGCTCGCGACACGCTCCCTGCGAGAGGTCTACTCGGTGCTTCGCCGGTCCATCACCCACGCGCAGCGCAGGGACAAGGTGCTGCGCAACGTCGCCGACCTGGTCACCGTGCCGGAGGGACGGCCGGGCCGACCGAGCAAGGCCCTGACGCTGGACCAGGCGAAAGCCGTGCTTGCCGCGGCACAGGGGACCAGGCTGTACGCCTACGTCGTCCTGTCCCTGCTCATCGGCATTCGCACGGAGGAAGCCCGGCCGCTCACCTGGGACCACGTCCACCTCTCGCCACCGGAAGGCACGGTGCCGCACGTCGAGGTCTGGCGGTCGGTGCGCCGGCACGGGGACACCAAGACCCGGAAGAGCCGTCGCACGCTGGCATTGCCGCAGCAGGTGGTGAAGGTACTGGAGCAGCACCGAACCTGGCAGAAGCAGGAACGGGCGTGGGCAAGGCTGGAGTGGTCCACGTCGGGCCTGGTCTTCGCCACCAGGACGGCGAACGCGCTCGACGCCTCCCACGTCCGCCGCGACTTCAAGGCCATCGTGGTCAAGGCCGGGCTGACCCGCGACTGGACCCCACGGGAGCTCCGGCACAGCTTCGTGTCCCTGCTCTCGGACCACGGCATCCCGCTGGAGGTGATCGCCCGTGTCGTAGGTCACAGCAGCACGGCCACCACAGAGGCCGTCTACCGGAAGCAGCTCCGGCCGGTGATCACCGAGGGCGCCGGCGCCATGGACGAGATCTTCGCCGTGGGCGGGGGAGAGGAGGACGGCGAGCCCGGCTGATCTGGCGGTCGGTGGCTCCCCTTCTGGCTCCCCTGCGCACAAAAAAGGTGGGCCGGTCACATACGGAGATCCGTATGTGACCGGCCCACCTGCTGCTTTCCGAGTCGGGGTGGCGGGATTTGAACCCACGGCCTCTTCGTCCCGAACGAAGCGCGCTACCAAGCTGCGCCACACCCCGGTGCAACGGGGATAACTTTAGCGGACGGCGGGCTGTGGGCGAAATCCGGTTTCGGTGGGGGTCAGGGTGAGGAGGGTGGCCTCGGGGGGGCAGGCCAGGCGGAGGGGGGTGTAGCGGTTGGTGCCGCAGCCGGCGGAGACGTGGAGGTAGGAGGTGGAGCCGGTGGCGGTGTGGGTGGACAGGCCCTTGACGCGGTCGGTGTCGAGGTCGCAGTTGGTGACCAGGGCGCCGTAGAAGGGGATGCAGAGCTGGCCGCCGTGGGTGTGGCCGGCGAGGATGAGGGGGTAGCGGTCGGCCGTGAAGGCGTCGAGGACGCGCAGGTAGGGGGCGTGGACGATCGCCAGGGGGAAGTCGGCGTCCGGGTCGGGGCCGCCGGCGACGCGGGCGTAGCGGTCGCGCTTGATGTGCGGGTCGTCCAGGCCCGTCAGGCTCAGCACCGGGCCGTGGTCGAGCTTGACGTGGCCGCGGCTGTTGCTCAGGCCCACCCAGCCCGCCGCGTCGAACGCGTCGCGCAGGTCGCCCCAGGGGTTGCGGATCACGCCGTGCGCGCTGTGGCTCTTGCCGTTCAGGCCGTGCTGGCCGCGGGCCTTCTCGACCAGGTAGCGCCCCGGGTTGCGGAACTTCGGGCCGTAGTAGTCGTTCGAGCCGAAGACGTACGCGCCCGGGAAGCGCATCAGGGGGCCCAGCGCGTCCAGCACCTCGGGGACGGCCGTGGGGTCCGACAGATTATCGCCGGTGTTCACCACCAGGTCCGGGCGCAGGCCGGCCAGCGACTGCAGCCAGCGGGCCTTCTTGCGCTGGCCCGACACCATGTGGATGTCGGAGATCTGGAGGATACGGATCGGGCGCATGTCCGGTGGCAGCACCGGGACCTCCACCCTGCGCAGCCGGAACGACCGCACCTCGAAACCCGCCGCATAAGCCAGGCAGGCCGCGCCTGCCGCCGTCACACCGAGAGGTACTCCGTATCGCGCACGCATCCCCCCATCGTGTCAGAGGTGGGGGTGGGGCCGGCGCCCTGTGGGGCTCCCTGTGGGATCCTCTCCGGGGTTCTTCCCCGGTTCTCCCGGTTCTCCCGGGTTCCTTTTCGGTTGCTCCGGCTTCTTCGGGCTTCTCCGAGCTGGCTCCGTGGCCTTCGCCGGCCGTCGTTTGTCCTCCGCTGACCATCGCCCGTGGCCGGGCCGAGCGTTAATCCGGGGCACCTCCCTCGGGAGGGTGCCAAAATCGGGGGCATGGACACGACCCTCAAGCAGCGACTCAAGGACGACCTCACCGCGGCGATCAAGAGCCGGGACGAGCTGCGTTCCGCCACGCTTCGGCTCACGCTGACCGCCATCACCAAGGAGGAGGTCGCGGGCGCGACGGCGCGGGAGCTCTCCGACGAGGAGGTGCTCACGGTCATCGGCCGCGAGGCGAAGAAGCGCCGGGAGGCTGCGGAGGCGTTCGAGCAGGGCGGCCGGGCCGAGTCCGCGCAGCGGGAGCGCGCCGAGGGTGAGCTCCTGGCCGGGTATCTGCCGCAGCAGCTCAGCGACGAGGAGCTTGCCGTCCTGGTCCGGGAGGCCATCGCCGAGTCCGGCGCCGAGGGGCCCAAGGGCATGGGGGCCGTCATGAAGGTCGTCAACCCGAAGGTCGCCAAGCGCGCGGAGGGCGGTCGCGTCGCCGCCGAGGTCAAGCGGCAGCTTGGTGGATGACTTGTGACTTGTGGCCTGTGACCTGCCACCTGCCACCTGTGACCTGCCACCTGTGACTTGTGGCCTGTGACTTGTGACTTGTGTTCACCTGGTGGGTGACCTGTTCTTGGTGGGTGACCCGGTTGCCTGCCGCCCGTTCGCTTGAGGGCAGGCTCCCCACCTCGCCGCCCACGTGAACTTGAGCGCGGGCTCCCCGCCCCCCCCGCCCACGTGAAATGGGCGCCCCCCGCCAAGGAGGGCGCCCCTTCGTACGCTCAGCGCCGCAGGCTCACGCTCGGGTGCTCACGGGCCCGCCGTACCGCCGCCGCCACCTCTGCCGTTGCCGCCGCCCGCGCCCCCGCCGTTGGCGCCTCCGTTGGTGCCGCCGCCGAGCGTGCCCGGCGGGAAGGAGAAGGTCGGGAACGGGTTCGGCAGGTGGCCCTTGCCGTCGTCCGGTGGGGTGGTGGCGCCGTCGCCGGGCTGGTTCGGCTGGTTGTTGCGGGGGGCCGGGCCGGGCAGCGGGACCGTCACGAAGTGCTCGTTCGACGTGCCGTCCAGCGCGCCGAGCATCGCGTCCTTCCAGATCGGCGCCGGGCCGGTCGCGCCCTCGACCTTGTCGAAGGTCTTCGGGCCGATCTTGACCTTTATCCCGCCGTTGTCGGCCGCGCCGGCGTACATCGACAGCCGCTTGCCGTGCGGGCCCTTGCCGAACGGGTCGCCCAGCCACACCGCGGAGGCCAGCGAGGGGGTGTAGCCGGCGAACCAGGCGTCCTTGCGCTCGTCGGTCGTACCGGTCTTGCCTGCGGTGTCGCGGCCGGGGAGGTCGGCGGCGGTGCCCGTACCGTCGTCGACGACGCCCTTGAGCATGCTGTTGAGGGTGTCCGCGGTGTTCTGCGACATCGCCCGGTTGCAGATCGACTTCGGCACCGGCAGCTGCTTGCCGTTGGACGCCTTCACCGACTGGATGGCGACCGGCGTGCAGTAGACGCCGCGGTTGGCGAAGGCCGCGTAGGCGGCGGCCACCGACAGCGGCGAGACCTCGTTCGTACCCAGCGTCAGCGAGGCGCCCTGGACCATGGGCTTGCCGTCGGCGCGGACGACGCCGAGCTTGTTGGCCATGTTGAGGATCGGGCACAGGCCGACGTCGGCTTCGAGGGCGACGAAGTAGGTGTTGATGGAGTGCTTGAGGGCGTCGGGCATGGAGTACGGCCCGACCTCGCTCGGCATCTCGTTCTGGGTGCCCTCGCCGGAGTGCGCGTGGATGGTCTGGCCGGAGCAGTTGGTGACGTCCGGGTAGGTGTCCATCTTGTTCGGCGACGGGTAGGTCTGGTCGGGCTTGAAGCCCGCCTCCAGGGCCGCGGCGGCCGTTATCGGCTTGAAGGTCGAGCCCTGCTGGAAGCCGCCGCTGCTGCCCATGGTCTTGTCGACCGACAGGTTGATCTGCGTCTGGTTGGTGCCGAAGCCGTACGGCTTGCTCTGGCCCATGGCGATGATCTTGCCGGTGCCGGGCTGCACCATCGTGTCCGCGGCGACGAACTTGTCGCTCTTGTAGACGTGCTCGCCCAGGCCCTTCATGAGCGACTTCTGCGACTTGGGGTCGAGGGTCGTGGTGATGGTCAGGCCGCCGGTGTCCCAGGTCTTCTGCCGATCGGCCTTGGTCTTGCCGAAGGCGGCGTTGGTCAGGAACGAGTTGCGGACGTAGTCGCAGAAGAAGCCGGCGCCGTTCGCGGCGGTGATGCAGCCGTTCTTCGGGGAGCTGACCTTCAGGCCCAGTGGGGTCTTCTTCGCCGCGTCGGCCTGCGCCGGCGTGATGTCCTTCAGCTGTGCCATCCGGGTGAGCACGGTGTTGCGCCGGGCGAGGGCGGTCTCCGGGCTGGTGACCGGGTCGTAGCGGCTCGGCGACTGCACCATGCCGGCCAGCAGCGCGGCCTGGGTCAGGGAGAGGTTCTTGGCGGAGGTGCTGAAGTAGCGCTGCGAGGCGGCCTCGATGCCGTAGGCCTGCTCGCCGAAGAAGGTGATGTTGAGGTAGTTCTCCAGGATCTTCTTCTTGCCGAGCTCCTTCTCGACCTGGATCGCGTACTTCATCTCCTTGATCTTGCGCCCGATGGTCTGCTGGGTGGCCTGGGCGACCTTGGTCGGGTCGTCGCCGGCCTCCTCCACGAAGACGTTCTTGACGTACTGCTGGGTGAGCGTGGAGGCGCCCTGGGTGTTGCCGTCGGAGGCGTTGTTGCTGAGGGCCCGCAGGATGCCCTTCAGGTCGAGGGCGCCGTGCTCGTAGTAGCGCGAGTCCTCGATGTCGACTATCGCCTTGAGGATGTTGGGGCTCATCTGCTCGATCGGGACGACGGTGCGGTCGCGCGAGTAGACGGTGGCGATCAGGCCGCCCTTGGAGTCCAGGATCTTCGACGCCTGACTGAGCGGCGGGGCCTTGAGCTCGCCGGGCAGGTCGTCGAAGCCGGCCGCCGTGCCCTTCGCCGACAGGCCGAGCGCCCCGACGGCGGGCAGGGCGATCCCCGCCAGGACCGCGCCGGCCAGAACACTGACGCCGAGGAACTTGGCGGCCTGCTGGGCCGTCGTCAGCCCCCCGCCCGAACGCTTGTGAGCCATGGAGGCAGCCTACGTGGCGAATCCCCGGACGTACGCCCAGGTGTTCGCCTAGTCTGTAACAGACAGGGTGCGAACGTCGGCGCGCCGCTGTCTCCCGTCCTCACTCTTGTGAGTGATGAGAGGTGCCCGGATTTCGGTATATGCCGGAGGACCCGGTACGTACGGCACATGCTGCCGTCCCGGTTGTCCGCCGTATGTGCCGAGAGGTCCGGTATGACCAGCGGTCACTCCGTTGGGTGATGTGCTGCGCACGCATAGTCCATTCGGGCCATGCAAGATTGGGCCTGAAAGGGCTGTTGCGCCGCGCCTACCTTCCGTAACGTCCTCAACTGGCAACGGTGAATATGCCGGTTGCCGCCGTGGGGGAGCCTCGATTTCGGGAGAGGACGGCGCCAGCATGAGCAGCTGGGTAACCGACTGGAGCACGCAGGCCGCTTGCAGGACGACGGATCCGGACGAGCTCTTCGTCCAGGGTGCCGCGCAGAACCGGGCGAAGGCGGTGTGCACCGGATGCCCGGTACGCACCGAGTGCCTGGCCGACGCGCTGGACAACCGGGTGGAGTTCGGGGTGTGGGGGGGCATGACCGAGCGGGAGCGCCGCGCACTGCTGCGCCGCCGTCCGACGGTCACGTCCTGGCGGCGCCTGCTGGAGACCGCCCGCACCGAGTACGAGCGCAGCACCGGGCTGCTGCCGCTCGGTGACGAGGAGGACTACGCCGCGGCGGGCTGACCCTCCGCGAGCTCCTCGCCGATCGCGCGCAGGCCCTCCAAGTCGTGGACGTCGCCCGGCAGGGCGGTGACCTCGATCATCGGCACCTCCGGGTGCACCGACACGAAGCGGTCGCGGGTGCGTCGTTCACGCGCGACCACCTGCATGCGTTCGGCATGGAGGCGCAGCAGGCCGGCCGCGAGCCGTTCCGTACCGGCGTCGTCCGGTCGGTCCTGCCGGGAGTCAGCATGCCCGGCCCCGTGATCCACAATGCGGCGGTCATCGTTTTTTCCGGTGAGAGCCACGTCACTCCCGCCAGGACCGCCCCCCGCGGACCCCCCGGACTCCCCGGGCCCCGCGGACTCCGCCGACTCCCCGGACCCCTCGGCCTCGTCCGCCGCCCAGTCCTCCAGCTCCTCCGCCGCGGCCAGCGCCCGCTCCGCCGTCAGCTGCGCCGCCCCGCTGCCGTGCACCCGGTTCAGCACCAGGCCGGCCAGCGGCATGTCCTCGTCGGCCAGCCGCTCCACGAAATACGCCGCCTCGCGCAGCGCGTCCCGCTCCGGGGCCGCGACCACCAGGAAGGCCGTCCCCGGCGCCTGGAGCAGCCGGTACGTGGCGTCGGCGCGGGTGCGGAAGCCGCCGAACATCGTGTCCATGGCCGCCACGAAGGTCTGGATGTCACGCAGCAGGCTCGCGCCCATGACCTTGTTGAGGGTGCCGGTCATCATCGACATCCCGATGTTCAGGAACTTCACGCCGGCCCGGCCGCCGACCTTCGCCGGCGCCATCAGCAGCTTGATGAACCGGCCGTCCAGGAAGGAGCCCAGGCGCTTGGGGGCGTCCAGGAAGTCCAGCGCGCTGCGGCTCGGCGGGGTGTCGACGATGATCAGGTCCCATGCGTCCTGCGCGCGCAGCTGGCCCAGCTTCTCCATCGCCATGTACTCCTGCGTACCGGCGAAACCGGCCGACAGCGACTGGTAGAACGGGTTCTCCAGGATCGCCCGGGCCCGCTCCGGATCGGAGTGCTGGACCACGACCTCGTCGAACGTCCGTTTCATGTCCAGCATCATCGCGTGCAGCGAGCCGCCGGCCGACCGATCGATTCCGGCCACCTCGCGCGGGGTGTTGTCCAGCTCGGTCAGGCCCATCGACTGCGCGAGCCGGCGCGCCGGGTCGATCGTCAGTACGACCGCGGTACGGCCGCGTTCGGCGGCGCGCACGCCGAGGGCCGCGGCGGTCGTGGTCTTGCCGACGCCGCCGGAGCCGCAGCAGACGATGATCCGGTTCTTGCGGTCGTCGAGCAGCGGGTCGATCTCCAGCACGGGGCTCTCCAGGCTCATGTCACCACTCGCTTCACGTCACAGGTCGCCGTCGGCGGCGGGGCCGGCGGCGCCTTCCTGGGCGGCTTCCGGGGCTTCCGGGGCTTCCGGGGCTTCCGGGGCCTCGGCGGCTTCGTCGGCGGTGTCGGGGCCGGCGCCGTCCGGGTAGGCCGCCTCGTACAGGTCCTCGCCGTCGTACGGGCCCTGCGCCGCGTCCCCGCCCGCCGCCTGCGTCCCGCCCGGCACGGCCTGCTTGCGCAGGGAGTCCGCGAGCCGGTAGAGCCCGCCGAGGTCCACGCCGTCGCCCAGCAGCTCCAGCTCGCGCACCGGGAGCCCGAGGCCGGCGATCGCGGCGCGCTGCTCGCGCTCCAGCACCACCCGCTGGGCGTGCTCGTGGGCCTGCGCCAGCAGCGGGTCCACCAGCCGCTCGGCGACCCCGCCGCGCCGCGCGCCGCCCAGGCCCGCCTGCGACAGCGCCTTGGCCACCGCGGTACGCCGCTTGCCGGCCGCGACCGCGCCGCTGTCCTCGGCCGCCCGGGCGAGGTCGGCGTCGCCCAGCAGCACGGGCCGCACCATGTTGACGATCACCGCGCCGACCGGCAGTCCGGCCGCGCGCAGCTCCGCGACGCCGTCCATCGTCTCCTGGACCGGCATCTCCTCCAGCAGCGTCACCAGGTGGATCGCGGTCTGCGGGGACTTCAGCACCCGCATCACCGCCTGCGCCTGGTTGTGTATCGGGCCCATCCTGGCCAGGCCCGCGACCTCGTCGTTGACGTTGAGGAAGCGGGTGATACGGCCGGTGGGCGGGGCGTCCAGCACCACGGCGTCGTAGACGGGCCAGCCGGCCTTGTCCTTGCGGCGCACCGCCTCGCACACCTTGCCGGTCAGCAGGACGTCCCGGATGCCGGGGGCGACCGTCGTGGCGAAGTCGATCGCGCCGAGCTTGCGCAGGGCGCGGCCGGCGCGGCCGAGCTTGTAGAACATCTCCAGGTAGTCCAGCATCGCGAGCTCGGCGTCGATGGCCAGCGCGTTGACCTCGCCGCCACCGGACGCCGAGGCGATCCTGCGCTCCTCGTACGGCAGCGCCTCGGTCTCGAAGAGCTGGGCGATGCCCTGCCGCTCCTCGACCTCGACCAGCAGCACGCGCCGGCCCTCCGCGGCGAGGGCGAGCGCGAGGGAGGCGGCGACCGTGGTCTTTCCCGTGCCGCCCTTGCCCGTCACGATGTGGAGCCTGACGGCTGATGACTGTTGAGCGCTCACCTTGCGAGCCTAATTCCTTGTTAACGGCCACGGTGGCGCTGGGGCGAGGTCAGCGTGGTGTTCGAGTGGTGAGGGCCGTCACGTCTGTTGCGAGCTGGGCTCAGAAGCCTCTGGTTAGAGCGTGCGGGCGGTCCTCCCACTCGGGGTGGTGGCAATCACGTGGGTGCCGAACGGATGCCTTTGTCCAACCGGGCGTGAACGCCTCCGTACAGGGCGGCGGCGTGCGGCGCCTCCGTGGTCGCCACTACAGAGCAGCGGTGGCTCTGTGGGTGCTGAAGGGAACGTCTCCGAAAGACCGGGCCTTTGAGGCCTCGACCAAGAGCGGCGTCCTTCAGCACCTGCCCGGCCACCGCTGCCAGCCGGCGATTCGCTCGTTGAAGTCGGTGGTGCGAGCCCGCTGCACGGTGACCTCTTGCTACGCCAGAGCTGCTTGAGCTCCTGCTGAGACCGAGACCCGTGGGGCGCGCTGGTGCCGCGAACGGCTAGTGAGGTGGCGGACCGGCCCTGGGCCGAGTCCTGGAATCAGGTCGCTGCGTGGCCCGCATGCGCTCGTGACCAGCGCAAACACTCACGGCAAGGGAGGAACAACTTGATCTACTGCGGAATCGACTGGGCCGAACGGACGCACGACGTAGCCCTGGTCGACGACTCCGGCCAGCTGCTGGCCAAGCGCCCCATCACCGACGACGCAGCCGGCTACACGATCCTGTTAGACCTGCTCGCCGAGCACGGCGACACCGAGCAGGACCCGATCCCGGTGGCGATCGAGACCTCCCGCGGCCTGCTGGTACCGCGACCGGCACTCCGTCTCACGCAAAAAGTCCGATCCCGGCGACGCCCTGGTACTCGCGAACATCCTCCGCACCGACATGCACGCCCACCGGCCACTGCCTGAGGACAGCGACCTCGGCCGCGCGGTCGCCGTCCTCGCCAGGGCACAGCAGGACTCCCTGTGGAACCGGCAGCAGCTCGCCAACCAGCTCCGATCCCTGCTGCGCGAGTACTACCCGGCTGCGCTGGACGCCTTCGCCACTTGGACCAACGGCCTGTGCCGCCCAGAGGCCCGAGAACTCCTCAAGGTCGCACCAACACCCACCCGTGCCGCGCGGCTGACCCGCACCCAGCTCCAGGCCGCTCTCAAACGCGCCGGCCGCCAGCGCGGCATCGAGGCCGAGGCTGAACGGCTCCGCGAGGTCTTCCGCGCCGAATCGCCCACCAGCCCCAGCTGGTCGAAGACGCTCTCGGCAAGCAGATGCTCGCCCTCCTCGCCCAGATGGAAGCCGCCTGCACCGCCGCGGACCAGCTCGCAGAGGCGGTGGGAGAGGCGTTCCCTCAGCACCCGGACGCCGAGATCCTGCTGAGCTTCCCCGGGCTCGGCATCCAGCTCGCCGCCCGGATTCTCGCTGAGATCGGGGACGACCACACCCGCTTCGCCGACGCCCGCGGCCAGAAGGCATACGCCGGCTCCTCACCCATCACCCGCGCCTCCGGCAAGAAGTCGTCCATCACCAGACGGTGGGTGAAGAACGACCGGCTCAACCACGCCGGCTACCTCTGGGCCTTCGCTTCGCTGAGGGCCTCCGCCGGGGCCAACGCCCACTACCGCCGACGACGCGAACACGGATCTTCAACCGCATGATCGGTCAGCTCTACTACTGCCTCCAGCACCGCCGGCCCTTCGACGAGAGCCTGGCCTTCCCGACCTCGCCAGAAGCCGCGGAAGCATCTGCCGCATAGATCGACCGACCGAGCCGCTCTTCTCACTCAGGGAGGACGAGACCATGGTCACGCAACTGCGGCAGACAAATCTCCAGGCAGGCTTCCACCGAGGCCGCATCAGTGCGTACGAGCAGGTCCCCATGGAACGGGGCACCGCTCGCGACGAAGGTCCACGGCCTGACTCCGTCACGCATGCGTTCCGCATCCGCCTTGAACAGCACCGTGACGCCCTGCTCGGCCAGCGCCTGCATCACGCGCACCACGTCGGCCAAAGCTCCATCCTTACCCGTTCGAATAGGACACGTCACGCTACACGGACCTTCGGACCAGGACTTGACGCCGTAGCAACGTGAGGTGTCTAACCACTGGCGGGCGGGGCACGCCCTGGGTCCCGGCGAGGCGATAAAGTCGCGGCATGGCGAAGAAGTGGGAATACGCGACCGTGCCGCTGCTCGTGCACGCGACGAAGCAGATCCTCGACACGTGGGGCGAGGACGGCTGGGAGCTGGTCCAGGTGGTGCCCGGGCCCAACAACCCCGAGCAGCTGGTGGCGTACCTCAAGCGGGAGAAGCAGGCGTGAGCGCGGTCGCCGCGCGGCTCGCGGAGCTGGGCCTGACGCTGCCCGAGGTCGTGCCGCCGCTGGCCGCGTACCAGCCGGCGGTGAGGTCCGGGTCGTACGTCCACACGTCCGGCCAGCTGCCCATGGTCAAGGGCGAGCTGCCGGCGACCGGCAAGGTGGGCGCGGAGGTCTCCCCGGAGCGGGCGAAGGAGCTTGCCGCGGTGTGCGCGCTCAACGCCCTGGCCGCGGTCAAGTCCGTCGCCGGCGACCTGGATCGTATCGCCCGCGTCGTGAAGGTCGTGGGTTACGTCGCCTCGGACCCGTCCTTCACGGGCCAGCCCGCGGTCGTCAACGGAGCGAGTGAGCTTCTTGGGGAGGTGCTGGGCGAGAAGGGTATCCACGCCAGGAGCGCAGTCGGCGTCGCCGTCCTGCCCCTCGACGCGCCCGTCGAGCTGGAGCTCCTGGTCGAGCTCACCGACTGACGACGCGACTGCGGCTGCGCCGCGGGGTGACACCCAGGGGCGCGGGGAACTGCGCGCTCAGCCGGCCACCGGCCGGTGGTCCGGATCGGACCGAACAGCCCCTTTGGGTCGGTGACGACGTGCGGGCCGCATGTGGCTGGTCGCGCAGTTCCCCGCGCCCCTGGTGTGCCGGCCCGCGGCGCAGCCGCAAGCCCCGCCGGTCGCGCCCACGCGGCGGCAGCCGCACAACAAACACAGCCCCGTGCCCCTGGGGGGCACCCCGTGGGGTGAGGGGGGCCTCGAAAGATGGGAGGGGGAGACGTACGCTCCGGGGATGAGGAAGACGTGGGCGGAGCGGGTGGGGGCGTGGGAGCGGGGGGAGCTGGAGGTCGTGGCGGCGCGGCGGGCGGCCACCGTGCTGCTGCTCAGGGACGAGCCCGCCGGCGCCCCGGCCGTGCATATGCTGCGGCGGCGTACGTCGATGGCCTTCGCCGGCGGGATGTACGCCTTCCCCGGCGGCGGGGTGGACCCGCGCGACGAGCGCCCGGTCCGCTGGGCCGGACCCCCGCTCGCGGAGTGGGCCGCCCTGCTCGGCCTGGAGCCGGCCGCCGCTCAGGCGGTCGTATGCGCCGCGGTGCGCGAGACGTTCGAGGAGTCCGGCGTCCTGCTGGCCGGCCCGGCGGACGCCCCCGACCTCGTACGTGACACCACCGGCCCGGGCTGGGAAGCCGACCGCACCGCCCTGGTCGGCCACGAGCTCGCCTTCGCCGACTTCCTCGACCGCCGCGGCCTGGCCCTGCGCAGCGACCTGCTGCGGCCGTGCGCCCGCTGGATCACCCCGGAGTTCGAGGAGCGCCGCTACGACACCTGGTTCTTCCTCGCCGCCCTCCCGGCCGGCCAGCTCACCCGGGACGTCTCGGGCGAGGCGGACCGCACGGTGTGGCTGCCGGCCGCGCAAGCCGTCGCCGGCCACGACAGCGGCGAGCTGTCGATGCTGCCGCCGACGATCACGATGCTGCGCGACCTGCTCCCGTACGACAGCGCCGAGGCGGCCCTGGCCGGCGCGGCCGGGCGCGACCTCGCGCCGGTGCAGGCCACCGCGCGCCTGGACGAGGCCGGCTCGGTCGTGCTGACCTGGCCCGGGCACGGGAGCTTCACGCGCACCGCCGCGCCCGGCGGTGAGGCCCGGTGAGCGCGGGGACGGCGCCGGGCGCGCCGCGGGCGACGGTCGGCGGGTGGGCGACGCCCCGCGCGCTGTGCGTGCTGGCCCCCAACCCCTCCCCGATGACGCTGGACGGCACCAACACCTGGCTCCTCGCCGAGCCGGACTCCGACCTCGCCGTCGTCGTCGACCCGGGCCCGCTGGACGAGTCCCACCTCGCCGCGGTCGTCGGGGCCGCCGAGCAGGCCGGCAAGCGCGTGGCGCTCACCCTGCTCACCCACGGCCACCCGGACCACGCCGAGGGCGCCGCCCGCTTCGCCGAGCTGACCGGCACCCGCGTACGCGCCCTGGACCCGGCGCTGCGGCTCGGCGAGGAGGGGCTGGCGGAGGGCGACACCGTGACGGCCGGCGGGCTTGAGCTGCGGGTCGTGGCGACGCCGGGGCACACCGCCGACTCGCTGTCGTTCCTGCTGCCCGCCGACGCCGCCGTGCTCACCGGCGACACGGTGCTGGGCCGCGGCACCACCGTCGTCGCCCACCCCGACGGGCGGCTCGGCGACTACCTGGACTCGCTGCGCCGGCTCCAGGCCCTCACCGTCGCCGGTGAGGTCGACACCGTCCTGCCGGGCCACGGCCCGGTGCTCGGCGACGCGCGCGGCGCCGTCGAGTTCTACCTCGCCCACCGCGCCCACCGCCTGGCCCAGGTCGAGACGGCCGTCGAGACGGGGCTGCGTACTCCGTCCGAAGTCGTCGCACACGTCTACGCCGACGTCGACCCGGCGCTGTGGCCCGCCGCGGAGCTGTCCGTACGGGCCCAACTCGACTACCTGCGCGAACACGGAATCATCGAGCTGCCATGAACCCCCTTGCCTCCAAATCCCCCGCCGGATCCCCCGCAAAAGACTCCGCAATAGGCCACGGCTCTGCCATAGGCGCAGCCTTGGACGTCGCCGGCGTCTTCACCCCGCAATCCGCCGCGTTCGTCGCCGACCCCTACCCGGCGTACGACGAGCTGCGCGCGGCCGGCCGCGCCCTGTACTACGCGCCGACCAACCAGTGGCTCATCCCGCACTACGACGATGTCAGCGCCCTGCTGCGCGACCGCCGGCTGGGCCGTACGTATCAGCACCGCTTCGCGCACGAGGACTTCGGCCGCACCCCGCCGCCGCCCGAGCTGGAGCCCTTCACCGTCCTGAACGACAACGGGCTGCTGGACCTGGAGGCGCCCGCGCACACCCGGATCCGCCGGCTGGTCGCCAAGGCGTTCACCCCGCGCCGGGTCGAGGAGCTCGCACCGGTCGTGCAGCGGCTGGCGGACGAGCTGGTCGCGGGGCTTTACGCGGACGGCGGCGGCGACCTGCACGCCCGGGTCGCCGAGCCGCTGCCCGTCGCCGTCATCGCGGAGATGCTGGGCATCCCGCCCGCCGACCGCGCCCTGCTGCGGCCCTGGTCGGCCGGCATGACGGCGATGTACGAGCTGAACCCGGGCCCGGACGCCGCCCGCGCGGCGGTGACGGCGAGCGAGGAGTTCTCCGCCTACCTGCGCGCGCTCATCGCCGCCCGCCGCTCCGACCCCGGCGAGGACCTGATCAGCGCGCTCATCGCGGTGCACGACGACGGGGACGTGCTCAGCGAGCAGGAGATGGTCTCCACCTGCGCGCTGCTGCTCAACGCCGGCCACGAGGCCACCGTCAACACCACCGCCCTGGGCTGGCTCCAGCTCTTCCGGCACCCCGACCAGCTCGCGCTGCTCGCCGCGGGCCGGGACGACGCCGAGCGGCTGGCGGACGGCGTCGAGGAGATCCTCCGCTACGACACCCCGCTCCAGCTCTTCGAGCGCTGGGTCCTGGACGACATCGAGGTCGGCGGCACGGTCATCCCGCGCGGCAGCGAGGTCGCGCTGCTCTTCGGCTCCGCCAACCGCGACCCGGCGCGCTTTCCCGACCCGCACCGCTTCGACGTCACCCGCCCGGCCGCCGGCAACAAGCACGTCAGCTTCGGCGCCGGCATCCACTACTGCCTCGGCGCCCCGCTGGCCCGCCTGGAACTCGCCGCCTCCTTCGGCGCCTTCCTGCGCGACGCCCCGGGCATGCGGCCGGCCGCCGAGCCGCTGTGGCGGCCCAACTACGTCATCCGCGGCCTCCAGGAGCTGCCGGTCACCTGGTGAGCCGTACGGCCGCGCACAGGGGCGTACAGGCCCGCGTACGGCCCTCCGTACGCCCTAGCCGGCCGTCAGGGGCAGCTGGCGCGGCACCGTCAGGCGCCAGGCCGCAGGCTCCACCGTCCAGGTGCGGGAGCGGACCGGGCCGGTCACGGCGGAGTCGGCGCGGTAGCGGAAGTCGCGGCCCGAGACGGTGACGGAGCGGGCCCGGGCGCGGACCTGGCCCGCGCCCTCGGGGCGGCGTACGCACACCTCGGCGTAGCCCGCGGGGGCCGGGCGGACGGACACCTCCTGCACGGGCTGGTCCAGGTCGGTGAGCAGGACGCCGTCGGCCTCCACGCGCAGCCGCTGGCGCGGCGGTTGGTGGTGGCCGCCGGCGGGTATGGGCGCGGTCAGCGTACGGACCAGGGAGCGCGCGGTCTTCTCCACCGGCGTCCACCAGTGCGCCGCCGTCCGGGCGATCGGCGTGCCGCACGGGATGCTCAGCGCGCCCAGCACGATGCCGCCGCTCTCGTCGACCAGCAGGTCCAGCTCGCGCTGCGCCCCGTCGAGCACCGCGCGGGCCGCGGCCGGCACGTCCCCGGGCACGCCGAAGCCGCGGGCGAGCGCCGAGCGGGTGCCGATCGGCACGAGGGACAGGGGCGCGTCGTGCAGCGCGCGGTCGCGGTGCAGCGCCCGTACCGTACGCAGCAGGGCCAGGTCGTCGCCGAGCAGGACGGGGTGCCGGCGGCCACGGTGGGCGAGCGCCCGCTCGGCCTCCTCGGCGGACTCCGGGAAGACGATCTTCACCGACGCGGCACCCGCGCACAGCACGTCCTTGGCGATACGGACCGACTCGCCGTCGGCGGCGCGGGCCGCCGGGTCGACGACCAGGAGCAGCGGCGCCCTCCGGACGGCGTCCGGCGGGGGATGGCCAGGAGGGTGACCAGGAGGGTGAGCCGACACCTTCGTCCTTCCTCAGGTAAAATCTCGGTGCAAGAGCCCCTTGCGCCGTTGCGTCAGGGGCTTCGTCTATTCCGGGGCAGGTTCGACGGCTCTCTGCACGTTGGACATGCCCCGCCCGGAAGGGGTGTACGCCTGTGCCCGCACTTGTGCTGCTCGGCGCTCAGTGGGGTGACGAGGGCAAGGGGAAGGCCACCGACCTGCTCGGCGGCTCCGTCGACTACGTGGTGCGCTACCAGGGCGGCAACAACGCCGGCCACACGGTTGTCGTCGGCGACCAGAAATACGCACTGCACCTCCTCCCCTCCGGCATCCTGTCGCCGGGTTGCGTGCCGGTGATCGGCAACGGCGTGGTCGTGGACCCCGCGGTCCTGCTCTCCGAGCTGAGCGGGCTGAACGACCGCGGCGTGGACACGTCCAAACTGCTGATCAGCGGTAACGCCCATCTGATCACGCCCTATCACCAGACCATCGACAAGGTGACGGAGCGCTTCCTCGGCAACCGCAAGATCGGCACGACCGGGCGCGGCATCGGCCCGGCGTACGCGGACAAGATCAACCGGGTCGGCATCCGGGTGCAGGACCTCTTCGACGAATCGATCCTCCAGCAGAAGATCGACGCCGCGCTCCAGGACAAGAACCAGATCCTGGTCAAGATCTTCAACCGGCGCGCGATCAGCACCCAGCGCGTCGTCGAGGAATACCTCGGATACGCCGAGCAGATCAAGGACTTCGTCGCCGACACGACGCTCGTCCTGAACAACGCGCTGGACGAGGGCAAGGTCGTGCTCATGGAGGGCGGCCAGGGCACGCTCCTCGACGTCGACCACGGCACTTACCCCTTCGTCACCTCGTCGAACCCGACCTCCGGGGGCGCCTGCACCGGTACCGGCGTCGGCCCCACGAAGATCACCCGGGTGATCGGCATCCTCAAGGCGTACACAACGCGCGTGGGTTCGGGACCGTTCCCGACCGAGCTGTTCGACGAGGACGGCGAGCGGCTGCGCACAGTGGGCCACGAGTTCGGTGTCACCACCGGCCGCAACCGCCGCTGCGGCTGGTTCGACGCGGTCATCGCGCGCTACGCCACCCGGGTCAACGGCCTGACGGACTTCTTCCTCACCAAGCTGGACATCCTCACCGGCTGGGAGCGCATCCCGGTGTGCGTCGGCTACGAGGTCGACGGCCGCCGGGTGGAGGAACTGCCGTACAGCCAGAGCGACTTCCACCACGCCAAGCCGATCTACGAGTACCTGCCCGGCTGGTCGGAGGACATCACCAAGGCGAAGACCTTCGCCGACCTGCCCAAGAACGCGCAGAGCTATGTGAAGGCGCTGGAGGAGATGTCGGGCGCGCCGATCTCCGCGATCGGGGTCGGCCCGGGCCGCACCGAGACGATCGAGATCAACCCGTTCCTGTGAGCTGACGCCCAGGGCGAGGGCTTGGGGAGGCCGCGGTCAGGAGACCGCGGCCTTCTCGTACGTCGGCGGGTCCTTCTCGCCCGCGACGCCGAGGCGGCGCAAATGGGTGCCGTCGAGGAGGGTGACGGTGGTGGCGCCGCCGGGCTGGCAGGAGGCGGCGGGGGTGCCGTCCGCGACCAGCGACGGGCTCAGCCGCGCGGGCGGCCCGGCGTCGGTGACCGACATGTGCCATTCGCAGTGGTAGAGCGTCGCCGTGCCGTCCGTGCGCTCGCCGGTGAGCTCCACCGAGCCGTCCTGGCGGACGGTGAGGGTACGGGTGTCGGTCACGCCGGGGGCGGAGTCGTACGACGCCCGCCAGGTGCCGACGAGGTCGTCCGGCGCGGTGACGGGCACGGGCGGCGTCGGGGTCGCGGTCCCGGTCGGGGTGTCCGCGGCGGTGGGTGTCGGGGCCTGCGGCGGGGGCGCGCTGGTGGCGGTGCCGGCGGGGGCGCCGGTGGTCGGCGTGGCAGTGGGCGGAGCCGTGGCCTTTTGCGGAGCCAAAGCCGTGTCCGAGGTGGCGCCGGGCGCCGCGGGCGGGGCGCCGCGGTCGGACCGGCCGCCGCTCGCCTTGACGACGACGTAGGCGGTGGTGCCGCCCGCGATGACGGCGAGCAGCGCCAGGACGGCGACGAGCGCGCCCCGGCCGCCGCGCCGGGGCGCGGGGGGTGCGGGCGCGGGCTGCGGGGCCGGCGCGGGCTCGGGGGCCGGTGCCGGTACGGCGGCGGGCGCGGGTATGGGCGCGGGTGCGGCTATGGACGGCTCGGGCGCCGGCGTGGCCGGCTGCGGTGCCGGGTCCGGGGCCGGCGCCGGGAGGTCCGCGGGGCGCTGCGGCGCCACGAGCGTCGGGTCGGCCGCGCCGGCGACCTCCGCCTCGGCCTCCAGCTCCAGGAGCTGCACCGCGTGCCGACCCAGCTGCGCCACGATCGCCCCCGGCAGCCACGGCTCGGCGTCGGGCCCGTCCGCCCCGGCGGGGATCAGCTCCAGCACCTCGGGCAGCGAGGGGCGGCCCGCGGGCTCCTTCGTCAGGCACGCGGTCACCAGGGGCCGCAGGCCCTCCGGGACGGCCGCCAGGTCCGGCGGCTCCTGCACGATGCGGAACATCTGGGCGTGCACGCCGCTGCTGGCCGCGCCGAAGGGTTGCAGGCCCGTGGCGGCGTAGGCGAGGACCGAGCCGAGACAGAAGACGTCGCAGGCGGGCGTGACGCGGTCGCCGCGCACCTGCTCGGGCGACATGAAGGCGGGGGAGCCGACCATGTCGCCGGTCTGCGTCAGCGACCCGGAGCCGTCGGCGACGGTCTCCAGCGCGCGGGCGATGCCGAAGTCGATGACGCGCGGTCCGTCGATCGTGATCATCACATTGGACGGCTTGAGGTCCCGGTGCACCAGGCCCGCGGTATGAATGTCGGACAGCGCGTGCGCGAGCCCCGCCGCGAGCACCGTGACTGAACGCTCCGGCAGCGGCCCGTAGTCCTTGACCACCTGCTGGAGCGAGGGCCCGGCCACATACCCCGTCGCGACCCACGGGATCTCCGCCTCGGTGTCGGCGTCCAGCACCGGCGCGGTCCACTTGCCGCCCACTTGCAGCGCCGCGCGCACCTCGCGCCGGAAACGGGTGCGGAACTCCTCCTGCGCGGCCAGTTCCGCGCGCACCAGCTTCACCGCGACCGTACGGCCGCGGTCGGAGCGGGCGAGGTAGACCCGGCCCATACCGCCGGTGCCCAGCCTGCCGAGCAGCCGGTACGCGCCGATCCGCTGTGGATCGTCCCCTCTCAGCGGCTCCACCATCGCCGTTCCCCCGCCCCCGGTATGCCGTTCCCCCTGCCAGAGCGAAGAATATGCCGACCAACTGCCGGTGCGATCAGGTGGTCTTCCGCCAAATGAGCAGCTGATGATCATCGAGCCGGCCATCGGACGATCACGACGATCGCGAGGATGATCATCGGACGGTCGTAGGGCACTCATGGGGCACTCACGGGGCGCTCATGGGTCGGTCATGGGTCGGCCACAGGGCGGACGCATCACCGCCCGGCCTCGCTTATGGTGTCGGGCGGCGCGGAAACCACCCGCGCGGGTGAAGCGCGAAGGAGGACGCGGGATGCCGGAGGTCGGCGGGCCGGCCACGCCGCTGCGGCGCAGCAGCCTGCGCCAGCAGATCGCCGACGCGCTGCGTGACGAGATCCTCACCGGCCGCCTCCAGGCCGGCCGGCACTTCACCGTCAAGGAGATCGCCGAACTCTACGGCGTGTCCGCCACCCCCGTGCGCGAGGCACTGGTGGACCTGGCCGCGCAGGGCCTGCTGGAGGTCGAGCAGCACCGCGGCTTCCAGGTGCGCCGGCTGACCGCCGCGGACTTCCGGTCCCTCACCGAGGCCCGCGTCTTCATCGTGGAGGCGTTCTTCCGCGAGCTGGCCGGGCAGGGCATGGGCGCGGTCCCCGGCGACGCGCTGGCGTCGGTGCGGCGCCGCGCCGAGGCCGCCGCGCGGGCCGCGCAGTCCGGCAGCCTGGACGTCCTGGTCGGCTGCGACCTGCGCTTCTGGCGCGAGCTCTCGGCGATCGCCGCCAACCCGCACATCTGCGAGTTCATGGACCGCGTCCGCACCCAGACGTGGATATACGCCGTGCCGCACCTGCGGGCGCTCAGCGACGCGGCGGGAGTGTGCTGGGCCGGGCACGTCGCCCTGGTCGACGCGGTCGCCGCCCGCGACATCGAGACCGCGCACACCCTCACGAGCCAGTACGACACGCACACCCGCACCCTGATCGAGAAGCTCGCCCCCGCCCGCTCCTGACGCGGCCGGGGCCGCCGATTTACGCTGTACGCCCCCGACCGTATGGAGCGTGTACGTGGCTTGCGACCTGTGGCTGGTGCCGCTGGTGGACGTCCTGTGTCACAGCCCGGAAAACCCCTTCTCCGAGGAACTGGCCCGCTACGACAAAGCCCTCAGCGACGCCGGGCAGCCGCCCGTCCCCGTCTACGCCTACATGCCGGGCCTGTCCGGCGACGTCGCACCCGTCGCGTGCTTCGACTACGACGCCCTGCACTTCCTGCGCCGGGCCTATCTGCTGAGCCTCCAGGGCCTGGAGGTCTCCCCGGTCGACGAGCTCGGCGGCGACTACGAGCAGCTGCTGGAGATGTTCGAGGCCACCGCCCAGCGCTCGCACCTGGTGTGGCATTACGACCACGCCGGCGCCTATGTGCCGCTGGACTTCCCCCACCCGGTCGTCAGCGACGAACTGCTGGAGAGCGGCGGCCCGCTGGGCTCCAGCCACGGGCTGCTGCGGGAGCTGGAGTTCGTCGCGCCCGCGATCGGCATCGACCCCGCCAACCCGCCGCGGCCCCCCGTGCCGCCCGAGCGCCACACCGCCCTCGAAGAGCCCGCCCTGCCCTCCCCGAGCCCCCTGGACGGCCCCTTCGCGCGCGAGCACCACGTATGGCTCGGCCTGCACGCGGCGGCGACCCGGTCGCTGGGGCAGGGCTCGATGATCGTCTTCAGCTGAACCCCACCCGACGACCCGGCACATTGCCCGGCCGGTACGACCGGCCCGGCACATTGCGCCGTCGGCCCGAAGGCTCGGCATATTGCCCGGCCGGTACGGCCGGCTCGGCGCATTGCGCCGCCGGCCCCCGGAGACCCCGCCTCTTACCGCGGATTCTCCGGGGGCCGCTGGCGCGGCATATTGGGCCGGGTGCCCGGATGCGGCAGCCGCGGCACGGCGGGCGGCTCGGTACGGGTCGGCCACCAGGCGCCGGACTGCGTCCGCAGCGGCGCGCCGGCCGTACCGGCGCCGAAGCCGACCATCCAGTCCGCGGTCTCCATCCGCACCAGGTCGGCGACGTCGTCGCAGAAGCGGCGCAGGATCGCCAGGCAGCGCTCGGCGGCCTCCGCCGCGGTGCCCTCGGTCGGCCCCAGCACCTCGCGCACGCTCTCCGACGCCCAGTCGAAACGCAGCTGCTCCAGGCGCCGCTCCACGCCCTGCGCGGTGCCGACGTCCCGCATCCAGCCCGCCGTCAGGCCCAGCACACGGTCCACCGCCGCGCATGCCGTCGCCGCGAGCAGCGCCAGATACCCCCACACCACCGATGTGCCCCCGGCGCCCGCAAGCTCGGCAAGTGGCGCAGCCGCGCCCACCACGGCCAGGGCCGCGGCGCCGCCGCGCAGGGCCCGGGCGCCGCGCCGCTTCCACACCCGGTTGCCCAGATACCAGTCGGCGGTGCGCAGCGCCCCTGCCTCCGCCCACCGGTAGAGCTCTTCGAGGCGCTCGGCCGGCTCGCCCCAGTCGCCGCGCGGGAAGGGCAGGGCGCGCAGGTCCTCGCGCGGGCCCAGCCGGTCGGCACGGCCGGTACCGCCCGCACGGCCGGGGTCGGCGGCGTCGCGCAGCTGCTCGGGGCGTGCAGCGGGCCGCTCAGGCTCCTCCCGAGGGGCTCCCTCCGGGAACATGTCCTGCTGGCTCACAGCGCGCTCCTCGACTCCGTCGGCTGAGTGACGAAGGTCTCTTATTACCGCCGAACGGCTGAGAGCGGCGGGGCGAAGCCGCCGTTCGCGCCCGCAGGGGCCGCGTGATCAGGTAAGGGACCCGGACGGAGGTCGCCCGAAAGAGTGAGGTCGGCCGGTGTCCGCACGGGCCACTACCCTGGTGCGCGTGAAGGTCCTTGTCATCGGCGGCGGCGCCCGCGAGCACGCCCTGTGCCGTTCCCTGTCCCTCGACCCCGACGTGACGTCGCTGCACTGCGCGCCCGGCAACGCCGGCATCGCGGACGTCGCAGAACTGCACCGGGTCGACGCCCTCGACGGCGCCGCGGTCGCCGGGCTCGCCGAGGAACTGGGCGCGGACCTGGTCGTCGTCGGCCCCGAGGCCCCGCTGGTCGCCGGCGTCGCCGACGCGGTGCGCGCCCGCGGCATCGACTGCTTCGGGCCCGGCAAGGAAGCCGCGCAGCTGGAGGGCTCCAAGGCCTTCGCCAAGGACGTCATGGCGGCGGCCGGCGTGCCCACGGCCCGCTCGTACGTGTGCGCCACGGCGCAGGAGATCGACACCGCGCTCGACGCGTTCGGCGCGCCCTACGTCGTCAAGGACGACGGGCTCGCCGCCGGCAAGGGCGTCGTCGTCACCCAGGACGTGGACACCGCGCGGGCGCACGCGCTCGCCTGCGTGGCCGCGACCGGCGGCCGGGTCGTCATCGAGGAGTATCTGGACGGCCCCGAGGTCTCCCTCTTCGCCCTCACCGACGGCCACACCGTGGTGCCGCTCCAGCCCGCGCAGGACTTCAAGCGGGCCCTCGACGGCGACCAGGGGCCCAACACCGGCGGCATGGGCGCGTATTCGCCGCTGCCGTGGGCGGACCCCAAGCTCGTCGACGAGGTCGAGCGGACGGTGCTCCAGCCCACCGTCGACGAACTGCGCCGCCGCGGCACGCCCTTCGCCGGGCTGCTCTACGCCGGCCTCGCGATCACCTCCCGCGGCGTGCGGGTCATCGAGTTCAACGCGCGCTTCGGCGACCCCGAGACGCAGGTCGTGCTCGCCCGGCTGCGCACCCCGCTCGCCGGCCTGCTGCGGGCCGCCGCGACCGGCCAGCTCGCCGCGTACCCGGCGCTGCGGTGGAGCGACGACGCGGCGGTGACCGTCGTCATCGCCTCGTACAACTACCCCGACACCCCGCGCACCGGCGACCCCATCGCGGGCCTGGACGCGGTGGGCCCGGACGCGTACGTGCTGCACGCCGGCACCCGCCGCGAGGACGACGGGCAGGTCGTCAGCGCCGGCGGGCGGGTGCTGTCGGTGACGGCGACCGGTCCCGACCTCGCCGCGGCGCGCCGGCGGGCGTACCGGGGCATCTCGGCGATCCGCCTGGACGGCGCGCACCACCGCACCGACATCGCGCTCGCGGCGGCCGGCGAGTAGCCCTCCGCCGCGCTTTCCGCGCGCCGCCGCCGGGTCGGGCCCTGAGGGGCCCGGCCCTTTTCCGTGCCCGGATTCCGTCCAGGTCGCGGCGGCCGGGGGGCGGAAGTTCGGGGGGAAGCCACTCCAAGGAGTGATGGGTCGGCCGTATGGCTGACTCGCTCGGCGAGGCCGAATTAGGGTGCCGCGGAGGCGCACCGCAGGCGATTGCGGCAATCAGCCGTACGGGCATTGCGATGTCGGTGGGCGGTGCGACAGTGGGGGGAGGCCGTCACCGGGGCGGTCGCCGACAGCGCAGGGGGTGAGCCGCCGATGGCCGGAGAAGCGGGCGAGGCCTGGGCGCGGACCCGCGCGCTGGCGGTGCTGCGCATGCGCGGTGCCGCGCTCGGCGTCGTGCTCCTCCCGGCCGCCGTCGCCGTCGTGCTGCACGTCGCCTCGCTCACCGGGCGCGTCGGCGGCCCCGGGTGGGACGGCGTGCGCTGGGGCGTCACCGGCGCCGCGCTGGTCGTCCTCGCCGTGGCCGCCGCGATCGCCGCGGTGATCGTACGGGCCAGGCCCGCCGTCAGCCCCGCCGTGCCCGTCTCGCGCACCGCCGCGCCCGACCTGCACCGCATGGTCGCCGACCTGGCGGAGACGCTGCAGGTGCCGGTGCCGTCCGGGATAGAGCTCACGCCCGACTGCGACAGCTGGCTGGAGGACCGCAGACCCGGCCCCGGCGCGGCCGAGCGCCGCCCCGCGCCCGTGCTCGTCATCGGCTCGCCCTTCCTGTGGTGGATGCGCGTCGCCGAACTGCGCGCCCTACTCGCCCCGGTGGTGGCCGGCACCGGCGCCGCCGCCGACCCGGAGATATACGCCGCCCGGCGCTTCGTCCGCGGCCTGGACGCCGCGGTCGGCGTCGCCGCGCAGGGCCGCCTGCGGCACTCGGTGCTGCTGCGGCCCGCTTTCGGCGTGCTCGGCTGGGCCGCGCGGCTGCTGCTGCGCGGCTGCGGGGCGCATGTCGCCGAGATGGAGCGCGGGGTCGCCGCGGGCGCGTCCGAGCGGGCGCAGGCCGTCGACTACGGGCTGCGGATCGTCGCGCAGGAGCAGGTGGGGCTCGCATACGCCGGGTGGGACCGGCTGCTGACCCGAGTCGCGCTGCCCGCGTGGCGGATGGGCCGCTGGCCCTCCCGGCTCGACGCGGGCGTCGTCTCCGCGCTGACGGAACTGTCCCGGCGCGACCGGCTCGCGGACGGCTTCGAGAGCAGGCTCGGCGAGCGGCCGGCGTGCGATCTGCTGGAGGAGCCGGGGCTCGTCGACGAGTCGGTGTCGCTGCTGGCCGCGCGGCTCTTCCACGGCGGCCCGCGGGCTGCCGGGCCCGACTGGGCGCCGGTGAGCTGGGCGCGCTACCCCGACGAGGTCGTCGACCGCATCTGGCGGGCGGAGGCCGCGCGGCTCATACGCGTGCTGGACGAGGTACGTCCGGCGGTGCCGGCGCTGGCGCCGTCCGGCGGTGGGCGCGGGCTGCTCCTCGACGAGCCGGGCGCGGCGACGCTCTCCCGGGTCATCGACCGGCTCGCCGCCGGGGGCAGCGAGGAGCTGGCGGCGCGGATCGGGGCGATCGTCGCGCAGGAGCAGCCGTTGCCGGGGGCGGAGGTGTATGAGCTGTGTCCGCCGCGGACGGGGCGGGAGTTGCTGGCGGAGCATGTCACCGCGGCGGTGTGCTGTGCCGCGGTGGATACGGCTGGCGCCGGGGCGGGCCTGGACTGGCTCGACGGGCCGACCCTCGTCGTCGACGGCTCCCGCCGAGGTGATCTTGCCTGGCCCGTGGTCCGCCTCGTCGAGGCGGGCGACCCCGCTCCCCTCCGCGCCTGGCTCTCCGCCCTAGGAGTCCGCCCCAACCAACCCCTCCACCTCCCCTAGCCCCCGGGCCTCCGCCCCACCCGGCCCCTTGCGGCTGCCCCGCGACCTCCCCGCGCCCCTTCGCTCCGGACTGCCCCGTCCGGTTGTTGCGCGATCTTCTGTCGGTGGTGGGCTGGGCGCGCAGTTCCCCGCGCCCCTGGTTTGCTGGCCTGCGTCGCAGGGGCGAGCCCCTGGTGACGTAACCGGCGCTGGAGCATCGGGGCTCCGCCCCGAGGAGGTGCTGGTACGCGGGAGGGTGCCGCTTTTCAGGGGCGCGGGGAACTGCGCGCCCAGCCACAATGGCGGCGCGGTCGAACACCGCACCGCAAGGGGCACCCACCCAGGGGCGCGGGGAACTGCGCGCCCAATCACGATGGCGGCGCAGTCGAACAGCCCACCGCAAGGGGCAATCACCCAGGGGCGCGGGGAACTGCGCGACAGGCCACCGACCGGCGGAGGATCGCGCAACGACCGGACAGGGCAGCCCAGGGCGCAAGGGGCGCGTGGGGGTACCCCCACGCGAAGCGCTGGGGGAGAAGGGAGCGCGCAACCGGGCACCGGCGGAGGGGCGCGGGGCAGCCGCAAGGGGCGGGGCGGGGCGGCCCCCGGCGAGGTCGCGGGCAGCGGGTGGCTGGAACGGGTTACCCCCGGAGGGTGGTGGCGCATATTTTCACCACGAAAAGTGATTACCGGGGAGCATTCTGTGATGTCCTAGGCAAGTGCACCGCACCGTTGCCCCGCCGGCAGGCGGCCCGCGGGGACGGGGGACGGAGGGATGGGCTCATGGGGGCGGAGAAGGTCAGGCGGTGGGAGTCGGGCGCGCTCGCGCACGGCGTGTCGGATCCGTTCGGGCAGGGTCCGCTCCCGTGGCTGCGGGGCGAGTCGGAGTACCCGGGGGACGGCGGCCAAGCCGTCCCCTGGTACGTGGACCTCGCCGCGAGCAGCGGCGAAGCACCGCGCCGGCCGCATCTGCCGGGCCCGCGCATGGCGGACGACGTGCGCCGGCAGATCAAGGGCTTCGCGTCGGCCGGCGGCGTCGCGCCCGGCGGCGCGCTGGACTTCCGGATCACCGTGGACCCGCCCCAGGAGTTCACCGTCGACGTCTACCGCATCGGCCACTACGAGGGCGACGGCGCCTCACTGGTCAGTGCGAGCCCCCGCCTGTCGGGCATCGTGCAGCCGGCCCCGCTCATCGCCGGACGGACGATTTCCTGCCACCACTGGTGGCAGTCCTGGCGCCTCCAGGTCCCGCCGACCTGGCCCACCGGCGCGTACGTCGCCGTCCTGACCACCGCCGACGGCTACCGCAGCCATGTGCCGTTCACCGTCCGGGATCTCAACGCCACCGCCGACCTGCTCCTGCTGCTCCCGGACGTCACCTGGCAGGCGTACAACCTCTACCCCGAGGACGGCAGGACCGGCGCGAGCCTCTACCACGCGTGGGACGGCGAGGGCCGGCTGCTGGGCGAGGAGGAGGCCGCGGGCACGGTGTCCTTCGACCGCCCCTACGCCGGCGCGGGCCTGCCCCTGCACATCGGCCACGCCTACGACTTCGTGCGCTTCGCCGAGCGGCACGGCTACGACCTCGCGTACGCCGACGCCCGCGACCTGCACGCCGGCCGTGTCGACCCCACCCTCTACCGCGCCCTGGTCTTCCCCGGCCATGACGAATACTGGTCCGTGCCGATGCGCCGGGCCGCCGAGCAGGCCCGGGACGCCGGCACCTCGCTGGTCTTCCTGTCGGCCAACACGATGTACTGGCAGGTGGAGTTGGCGGCCTCACCGGCCGGCGACGCCGACCGCCTGCTGAGCTGCCGCAAGCGCCGCGCGGACGGCCGGGGCCGCACCAGCCTGTGGCGGGAGGCGGGCGAGCCGGAGCAGCTGCTGCTGGGCGTGCAGTACGCGGGCCGGGTCCCGCAGCCCTCCCCGCTGGTGGTGCGCAACGCCGGGCACTGGCTGTGGGAGGCCACCGGCGCCGGCGAGGGCGACCGTATCGAGGGACTGGTCGCCGGCGAGGCCGACCGCTATTTCCCGCGCACCCCGCTGCCCGACTGCACCGAGCGCATCCTGCTGGCCCACTCGCCGTACGAGGCGGCCGACGGGCGCCGCTGCCACCAGGAGACGTCCCTCTACCGGGCGCCCAGCGGCGCGTACGTCTTCGCGTCGGGCACCTTCGCCTGGTCGCCGGCCCTGGACCGCCCGGGCCACGTCGACGCGCGTATCCAGCGCGCAACAGCCAATCTGCTGGACCGCATCTGCAAGCGCGACTGAGCAGGCACCCCGGGCCGCGCCCCCGCGCCCCGCCGCCCCGGCCCCCCGGGCGCCGCCCCGCCCGCCCCGCCTGGCGCGTGCACCCTCCCGCGTACGCGAGAATCAGTGGCCGAACCACCGATTTGGGGAGGACGACCCATGCCCGGATTCGTCGACAAGCCGGAGCCCGTGCAGGTGCCCGGTCTGGTCCATCTGCACACCGGAAAGGTGCGCGAGCTGTACCGCGACGCCGCCGGGAACCTGGTGATGGTCGCGAGCGACCGCATCTCCGCCTACGACTGGGTGCTGCCCACCGAGATCCCGGACAAGGGCCGGGTCCTGACCCAGCTGTCCCTGTGGTGGTTCGAGCAGCTCGCCGAGCTGGTCCCGAACCACGTGGTCTCCACCGACCTCCCCGAGGGCGCGCCCGCGGACTGGGAGGGCCGCACCATGGTGTGCCGGGCGCTGCGCATGGTCCCGGTCGAGGCGGTCGCCCGCGGCTACCTGACCGGCTCCGGCCTGCTGGAGTACCAGCGGTACCGCACGGTGTGCGGCCTGGCGCTGCCCGAGGGCCTGGTCGACGGCTCCGAGCTGCCCGCGCCGATCTTCACCCCGGCCACGAAGGCGGAGGTCGGCGAGCACGACGAGAACGTCCCGTACGAGGAGGTCGCCCGGCAGGTCGGCGCCGAGACGGCCGCGCAGCTGCGGCAGGCGACGCTCGCGGTCTACAGCCGTGGGCGGGACATCGCCAAGGAGCGCGGGCTGATCCTCGCGGACACGAAGTTCGAGTTCGGCTACGACGACCAGGGCACGCTCGTGATCGCCGACGAGATGCTGACGCCCGACTCCTCGCGCTACTGGCCGGCCGACGCATGGGAGCCGGGGCATGCACAGCCCTCGTACGACAAGCAGATCATCCGCGACTGGCTGACCTCGCCGGCCTCCGGCTGGGACCGCTCCGGCGACACCCCGCCGCCCGAGCTGCCCGCCGAGGTCGTCGCGCACTCCCGCGCCCGCTACGTCGAGGCGTACGAGCGGCTGACCGGCCTGCCCTGGACGTAAACCCGCAAGTGCCCGCGCACGGCCCGTACATGGCCCACACGTAGCCCACACGTAGCCCGTACGTAGCCCTGCATACCCGTACATGGCGAAGGCCCCGGTTCTCGGAGAACCGGGGCCTTGGCCTTGCTGGAGCGGACGACGAGATTCGAACTCGCGACCCTCACCTTGGCAAGGTGATGCTCTACCAACTGAGCCACGTCCGCAGGTGGTGCAGATACTGTACCCGATCGGCCGAGCGGACCGGAAACACCTTTCCGCCGGGCGGTGGACGCAGCCGCACGGACCCCGCAAGCGCCCGCGCATGGCCCCGTACGCGACCCGTACATGGCGGAGGCCCCGGCTCTTGGAGAACCGGGGCCTTCGTCTTGCTGGAGCGGACGACGAGATTCGAACTCGCGACCCTCACCTTGGCAAGGTGATGCTCTACCAACTGAGCCACGTCCGCAGGTCGTGCAGACCACTCTACCCGATGCCTGCGGGGCCCCGGCCGAGGGGCCGTGACCACGAAGGCGCCGCGAAGGCGATCCGAGCGGGCGACAGGAATTGCACACTGCCCCTCCCCCCTGGAAGGGGGGCGCTCTACTGCTGAGCTACACCCGCCTGACTGCCGCTGACCTGGCCTTTCAGCCCGTGCCCTCGGCGTGGTCCCCACATTAGCGGAAGGGTGGGGGTGGATGTCCAATCAGCCCGGCCCGGCCGCGCGTCGCCCCCCGCGGCGACCGCACGACCGGGCCCCGTAAGGCTGTTGGGGTCAGCTGGCCTTGCTGAAGGCCTCGTAGACCTTCTTCGGGATACGGCCGCGGGCCGGCACCTCGAACCCGTTGGACTGCGCCCACGCGCGCACCGTGGCCGGGGTGGGGGCGATCGGCGTGCGCTTGTAGGCGCGGCCGGACAGGGTCCGGCGCCGGCCCGCCTCGACGTACGGGGCGAGGTCGCTGCGCAGTTTGTCGGCGTTCTCCGCCGAAAGGTCGATCTCGTACCACTGCCCGTCGACGCCGAATGCGATCGTTTCCGCGGCCTCGCCGCCGTCGAGATCGTCGGCGAGGGTGACCAGTACGCGTTGCGCCATAGGAATCGGTCCTTTCGTGCGACGTCGGCGTGCCGCCGCCGGTACGGCCACCGGGCCCGCACCGCGGGGGCCTTGGGCGGCCTGTCGCGGTTCGCGGCCCGTACCGGAACCGGTGGCGCGGGCGACGCCGACGCGCAGGGGTGTCGACAAATGTGCATTCAGGGCGGTGCTGTGCGGTGTCACGGAATGTGTGGTCCTGGGACGGCAGATGTTACTGATAATTCCCGCCTGTGTGTCATCCCAAGCCTGTTCGTCATCGGGACCCTATGATTCTCTGCCGCGTTTCCCCAAGCATTTTGGCAGCCGATACATAAACGTGATGCATGATCAGCGGCTGATCGGAGCGACGCCGTATATCTACCCGCGTAGAAATTCGTACCAGGTACGCTGGAGGAACCTCACGTACCACACCACCGGGAGTGCCAGTGGCACGCGTCGTCGTCGACGTCATGCTCAAGCCGGAGATCCTCGACCCCCAGGGCCAGGCCGTGCAGCGTGCGCTGCCCAGGCTCGGCTTCGAGGGGATCTCGGACGTCCGCCAGGGAAAGCGCTTTGAACTCGAGGTCGAGGGGCCGGTCGACGAGGCCGCCCTCGCCCGCATTCGGGAGATGGCGGAAACCTTTCTCGCCAACACCGTGATCGAGGACTTCGACGTAAAGGTCGAGTCGTGACAGCCCGCATTGGTGTCGTCACATTCCCCGGCACGCTCGACGACCGCGACACGCAGCGCGCGGTGCGCCTCGCGGGCGCCGAAGCGGTACCGCTGTGGCACCGCGACAAGGATGTGCTCGGTGTGGACGCGGTCGTTCTGCCCGGCGGCTTCTCCTACGGCGACTATCTGCGGGCCGGCGCGATCTCCCGCTTCTCGCCCGTGATGGCCACGGTTATCGAACAGGCGCACGCGGGAATGCCGGTCCTGGGCATCTGCAACGGATTCCAGGTGCTGTGCGAGGCCCACCTGCTGCCCGGCGCGATGCTGCGCAACACCGGGCTCCACTTCGTGTGCCGCGACCAGAAGCTGCGGGTCGAGACCGCCGGCACCGCCTGGACCGCCGAGTACGAGGCGGGCCAGGAGATCTCCATCCCGCTGAAGAACATCGACGGCCGCTACACCGCCGACGAGCGCACGCTGGACGAGCTGGAGGCCGAGGGCCGGGTGGCCTTCCGCTACGCCACCGCCGGCGCCGCCGCCGACGGCTACGGCAACCCCAACGGCTCGCTGCGCGACATCGCCGGCATCAGCAACGCCGCCGGCAACGTCGTCGGCCTCATGCCGCACCCCGAGCACGCCGTGGAGCCGCTCACCGGCACCGGCCGCACGGACGGCCTGGCGTTCTTCACCTCGGTCATCAAGAAGTTGGTCAGCGCATGAGCGACGGTACGACCGCCCGCCCGGCCCTCGACACCGTCGAGCACGCCGCCAAGACGCCCGAGGCGGCGCAGCCCTGGAAGGAGCTCGGCCTCAAGGAGGACGAGTACGCCCGGATCCGGGAGATCCTGGACCGCCGCCCGACCGGCGCCGAGCTGGCCATGTACTCGGTCATGTGGTCCGAGCACTGCTCGTACAAGTCGAGCAAGGTGCACCTGAAGCAGTTCGGCGAGAAGGCCCCGCAGACCGACGCGCTGCTCGTCGGCATCGGCGAGAACGCCGGCGTCGTGGACGTCGGGCAGGGCTACGCCGTCACGTTCAAGATCGAGTCGCACAACCACCCGTCGTACATCGAGCCCTACCAGGGCGCGGCCACCGGCGTCGGCGGCATCGTGCGCGACATCCTCGCGATGGGCGCGCGGCCGGTCGCCGTCATGGACCCGCTGCGGTTCGGCGCGGCCGACCACCCCGACACCAAGCGCGTGCTGCCCGGCGTCGTCGCCGGCATCGGCGGCTACGGCAACTGCCTGGGCCTGCCCAACATCGGCGGCGAGGTCGTCTTCGACCCCTGCTACCAGGGCAACCCGCTGGTCAACGCGCTGTGCGTCGGCGTGATGAAGCACGAGGACATCCACCTGGCCAAGGCGTCCGGCGCCGGCAACAAGGTGATCCTGTACGGCGCCCGCACCGGCGGCGACGGCATCGGCGGGGTGTCGGTGCTGGCCAGCGAGACCTTCGACGCGACCGGCCCCTCCCGGCGGCCCGCCGTCCAGGTCGGCGACCCCTTCCAGGAGAAGCTGCTCATCGAGTGCACCCTGGAGATCTTCGCCGAGAAGCTGGTCGCCGGCATCCAGGACCTGGGCGGCGCGGGCCTGTCCTGCGCGACCTCCGAGCTGGCCTCGGCGGGTTCGGGCGGCATGCGGGTCGAGCTGGACACCGTGCCGCTGCGCGACGCGACGCTCTCGCCGGAGGAGATCCTCATGAGCGAGTCGCAGGAGCGGATGTGCGCGATCGTCGAGCCGGACAAGGTCGGGCGCTTCCTGGAGATCTGCGAGAAGTGGGACGTCATCGCGACCGTCATCGGTGAGGTGACGGAGGGCTCGCGGCTGGAGATCTTCTGGCACGGCGAGCAGATCGTGGACGTCCCCCCGCGGTCCGTCGCGCACGAGGGCCCCACCTACCACCGCCCCTTCGCGCGGCCCGCGTGGCAGGACGCGCTCCAGGCCGACGACGCGGGCGCGCTGCCGCGGCCGGCCGGCACGGACGAGCTGCGCAAGCAGGTGCTCGCGGTCGTCGGGTCGCCCAACCAGGCGTCGAAGGCGTGGGTCACGGACCAGTACGACCGGTTCGTGCAGGGCAACACGATCCTCGCGCAGCCGGAGGATTCCGGCGTCGTGCGGATCGACCCCGACACCAACCTCGGCGTCGCCCTCGCCACCGACGGCAACGGCCGCTACACCAAGCTCGACCCGTACGCGGGCGCGCAGCTCGCCCTCGCGGAGGCGTACCGCAACGTCGCGGCGACCGGCGCGAAGCCGCTGGCCGTCTCGGACTGCCTGAACTTCGGCTCGCCCGAGGACCCGGCGGTGATGTGGCAGTTCGCCGAGGCGACCCGGGGCCTGGCCGACGCGTGCCGGACCCTCGGCACCCCGGTGACCGGCGGCAACGTCTCCCTCTACAACCAGACCGGTGACGCCGCGATCCACCCGACGCCGGTCGTGGCGGTGCTCGGCGTGATCGACGACGTGAGCCGCCGTACGCCGATGGCCTTCGCGCAGCAGGGCCAGCTCCTGCTGCTGCTCGGCGAGACCCGCGAGGAGTTCGGCGGCTCGGCGTGGTCGCAGGTCGTCCACGACCACCTCGGCGGGCTGCCGCCGGCCGTGGACCTGGAGCGCGAGCGGCTGCTCGCCGAGATCCTGATCTCCGGCTCGCGCGACGGCATGATCGACGCCGCGCACGACCTGTCCGACGGCGGCCTCGTCCAGGCGGTCACCGAGTCCTGCCTGCGCGGCGGCCTCGGCGCCCGCCTCGTCGTCCCCGACGGCCTGGACGCCTTCACCTTCCTGTTCTCCGAGTCCGCCGGCCGCGCGGTCGTCGCCGTCCCGCGCTCGGAGGAGCTGCGCTTCACCGACATGTGCGGGGCGCGCGGCCTGCCGGTCACGCGGATCGGCGTCGTCGACGGCGACGCGGTGGAGGTGCAGGGCGAGTTCACGCTGCCGCTGAGCGAGCTGCGCGCGGCGCACGAGGACACGATCCCGGGCCTGCTGGCCTGAGCTTCACCCCACGAGGGTGCGCCGGTTCCTTTACGGGGGCCGACGCACCCTCGTGGCGTACGGGCGTGTGGGTACGGGCCTGTGCGTACGGCCGGGTCAGTGGACGGCGGCCAGCTTGGTGACCTGCGCGGTGATGACGTCCATCGGGAACTCGGGGTAGTCCTTGCCGGCGCCCGGGACGCTGTACGCGGCGAGGACCGTCGAGCCGGAGCGCACGACGACGAAGGTGAACAGGGCGTCGACGGCCGGGCCGCCGTCGTCGTCACCGTTCTTGTCGACGCTCGGCACGGTCTGGACCAGGTGGTAGGACAGCGCCTCGTCACCGGCCTTCGGGTCCGCGAGCCGCTTCGGGCTGCCCCAGCTCTCGCCCTCCTCCAAGGACTTGAAGGAGGTGCAGGTGCGCAGGGAGGTGCGCAGGTCCGCCATGAGGCGGGCGGCGTCGGGGCCGGTGTACGACTTGAGCGACATCATGCCGCCGTCGGCGCCGTCGGCGCCGCCGGAGCTGTCCGAGCCGTCCGAGCTGTCCGAGCCGTCGTCGGCCGGGGTGAGCTGCTGCTCCACCACGCCGTGGTACTGCTGGCGGCTGAGCATCATCGTCATGTCGTAGAGCGGTTCGCACGCGGCGGGGCTGATCCGCGGCATCTTGGCGACGTCGGGGATGGTCGGCGGGATCTCCGTGCCGTCCCCGCCCCGCCCCTGGACGGTGCCGGTCCGCCACCCCTTGAGGTCCTTCGGCCCGACGACGGCCTGCTCCAACTGCGCCTGCGTCAGCGGCGGGAGGTTGCCGACCACCATGGGCGTCTCCGGCCCGCCGCCCTTCGCGTCCCCGCCCTTCCCGCCGCCCCCGCACCCGGCGGTGGCCGCCAGCACGACCGCGAGGCCCGCGAGGCCCGCGAGCGCGGCTCTCGGCGCAACAACGCGCATATGTTTCCCCACCCTTGTGTTGTCGTTCATGTGCGGAGCCATTAGAGCAGGTGCGGGGGTGTGCGAGGGGGGTGAGGTGCGTACGGGGGCGTTAGCCCGTTCGGGTGAGGGTGATGCGATTGGCATATGCGTATGGCACATGGTCGCCAGGATGGCGCGTATGAGCGAATGGGCTGACCCCGAACCGTACGCGGCGCTGCGCCGGTTGGCCGGGGAGGTGGCGGACGTGGTCGGCGTGGGCAAGGTGGAGGTCGCCGGCGGGACGGTCGTCGTCTCGCTGCCGCCGGTCAAGCGGCACGAGGTCGCGGTGTGGCGGCTGTGGCGCCAACTCGACGCGCAGGTCGGCGCGTCGCACCCCGGCTGCATCGCCTACTCCGGTGCGTCCGTCGAGGACCCCGACCTCGGCCGGCTGCGCCGCCCGGACCTCATGGTTTTCCCGGCGGTCTGCCTGGAGGACGAGGGCACGCCCCTGCGCCCGGCGGACGTGCTGCTCGCCGTCGAGATCGTCTCCTGGGCGAATCCGCGCGGCGACTACGGCGAAAAGGTCGCGGACTACGCGGCGATGGGCATCCCGCACTACGTCATCGTCGACCCCCGAGGCGGCACCGGCGTCGTCCACGCCACCCCCGGCTACCGGCACCGCACCCCCTTCGTCTTCGGCGACACGGTCCGCGTGGGCCCCTGGAAGCTCGACACGAGCGTCCTGCTCACCTACGGCCCGCCCCGGGCGACCTGCGGCGGGAGTGCGTCATGAGCGGTACGTACGCCACGCTCCGCCAGGCGGCGGAAAAGCTGGCCGAGATGCCGGGCATCGGCAAGGTCGAGATCGCCGGCGGCAACGTCATCGTCACGATGCCGCCGGTCAATCGCCATGAGCACGCCGTGGCTCGGCTGTGCCGGCAGCTCACCGAGCAGGTCGCGAAGACGCACCCCGGGCATGTGGCCCACCCGGGAGCCGACCTTGAGGATCCGGGGCTCGGCAGGCTCCGGTGCCCCGACGTCATGGTCTTCCCGGAGTCGAGCCTGGAGGGCCCCGACCCGGCGCTGCGGCCCGACGAGGTGCTGCTGGTCGTGGAGATCGTCTCGCGGTCCAACCCGGAGAACGACTATCTCACCAAGGTCGAGGACTACGCGGCGATGGGCATCCCGCACTATGTGCTCGTCGACCCGCGGGACGGCACCGGCATCGTCCACTCGCAGCCCGGCTACGCGCAGCGGACGCCGTTCGTCTTCGGGGACACCGTGAGTGTGGGCCCCTGGAAGCTCGACACGAGCGTCCTTCTGACCTACGGCCCACCCCGGAGCGCGTAAGTCCGCGGGAAAAACCGCTGGCCCGGGGGCGGGGTGGGCTGGTTGGGTGCGGGGATGAGCAGTGGTGAGCTTCCGGGCGGGTACGAGGTGTCCGCCGACCCGGCGCGGATCGACGCCGGGCGTGTGCACGAGTGGCTGTCGCAGGACTCGTACTGGGCGGTCGGCCGCCCGCGCGAGAAGCAGGACGCCGCGATCGCCGGCTCCCTGAACTTCGGCGCGTACGACACCGCGTCCGGCGAGCAGGTCGCCTACGCGCGGGTCGTCACCGACAAGGCCACCTTCGCGTGGCTCTGCGACGTCTACGTCTCCCGCGCCGCACGCGGCAAGGGCCTCGGCACGGCACTCGTCGCCGCGATACGCGACCACCTCGCCCCCTACGGCCTGCGCCGCATCCTGCTGGCCACGGCGGACGCGCACGGCGTCTACGAGAAGATCGGCTTCGAGCCGCTGCCGGACCCGGAAAAGTGGATGATCTACGGCGCCCCGGTCGTCTGACCCCACCCGGGGTCAGCACTCCCCTTCGCCGGCGGCCCAACTCAGCAGCTGCTGCGTGTCCAGCTCGATCCCGACCGGCTCCGGCAGCGCGACCGTCTTCCCGAACGGCACGCTCAACCGCTGCGCGTAGACCCCGTCCTCGGGCCGGTCGTGGACGACGACCTCCCGGCTGTCCCGGTCGATGAGCAGGTACACGGGGATGGCCGACTCCGCGTAGGCGCGGGGCTTGCCGATACGGTCGCGCCGGTCGGCTTCCTCGTCCCCGCCGGACGTCACCTCCGCCGTCAGCAGGACGCCGTCCGGCTCGGCCCAGTAGCCCGTGCCCAGCAGGTGCCCGACCGGCAGCAATACACCGTCCGGGACGGCCCTTCCCTCGCGGTCGGCCCCGACCTTGAGGCCCAGGCCGATGTGGAGGCCCCACTCCGGCTTCTGCTGCCAGCGCTGTCGGGCGAGCCACGTCGTGAGCGTCGAGTGCACGCCGTCCGCCATGGGTCGGAAAGCCGGCCTCCCACCGAGGAGTTCCAGGCGGAGGCCCTCCACCTCGCGGGCCGCGAGGACGGCCAGGTGCTCGAACTCGGTCGGCTGGAGCGGGCTCACTGGTCGTTCTTCGGGGTGGGGTCCTTCAGGTCCAGGGTGAACCAGACGACCTTGCCGATGTGGCGGCGGGGGTATGTGCCCCAGTGCGTGGACAGCGCGTCGACCAGGAGCAGGCCGCGGCCTCCCTCGTCCACTCCCGCCTGCGGCTCGCGCCGCACCGGGGGGACGTCGGAGGCGTCCGCGACCTCGACCCGGAGCAGCCGGCCCGGGGCAAGCTCCGCGCCGACCGCCAGGAGGCGGCCCGTGGGGCGGGTCGCGTGCCGTACGGAGTTCGTCACGAGCTCGCTCACCAGCAGCTCCGCGATGCCTGCGGCGGCTTCGTCCACCTCCCACTCCGCGAGCTGCGCCAGCAGCAACCGCCGGGCCCTCCCGGGCGACTTCGCGCTCCGGGTGAAGCTCCACCCGGCGTTCACGCCGGGCGCACACGTCGTACCCATGTGTCCTGCACCAACTTCCTGAGGTCAATCTCACCGTCCGTACTACGAGCCTTGCGTTGCGCAGCTACGCTTGACAACTGACGGCAACTCAGCTCCCGAGCTGTCAGGAAAGGCCGAACAGCATGGTTCAACCCAAGGACCTCAACCCCTTCGAATCCCCCCAAGCCTTCTACGGAGCCGAACTGCGCCGCCTGCGCGAAGCCGCGAGCCTGTCGCAGGAAGGGCTCGGCGAGCTGGTCTTCTGCTCCGGCGCGTACATCGGCCAGATGGAAGTGGCCGCCCGCCGACCACAACTGGACCTCTCCCAGCGCATCGACGCCGTCCTGAACACGGGCGGTCAGCTGGAGCGGCTGTGCATGATGGTGCTCAGAGCGACCAAGCACGCCGAGTATTTCGCGCACGTCAACGAGTTGATGGAGCAGGCGTCAGCGATCTACGAGTTCGCGGGGCAGATACTGCCCGGACTGCTTCAGACGGAGGCATACGCCCGCGCGCTGATCCGGGCGACCTGCCCGCTGCTCCCGGAGGAGAAGGTCGAGGAGCGCGTAAAGGCCCGGATGGAGCGGGCTGTGCTCTTCGACAACCCAACTGCGCCGTTGTACTGGGCGATTCTGCACGAATCCGCGCTGCGGATGGCCGTCTGCGATCGGGCGGAGACGCGGGTGCAACTGCTGCACATCGTCGAACTCGCCCGCCGCAGGAAGATCATGGTGCAGGTCGTTCCGTTCAGCGCGGGTGCTCACCCGCTGGTTGGCGGTGCCACCACGGTGATGTCCTTCGAGGAGGCACCGGCAGCCGTGTACGTGGAGGGCGCACACTCAGGGCACTTGCTGGACTCGCCGGGAATCGTCAACGTGTACCAGCGGGCCTACGATTGTGCGAGGGCCGTCGCACTGTCACCGGAGGCGTCCCTGACGCTGATCGAGTCGGTGGCTGAGGAGTTCGGCACTCATGAGCACAACGGTGGACCTGAACAGGGCCCTGTGGCGTAAGTCGTCGTACAGCAATGGCGACGGCGGCAACTGCGTCGAGGTCGCGGACGGGTTCACGGGCGTGATGCCCGTCCGCGACTCCAAGGACCCGCAGGGCCCCGCCCTGCTCTTCCGGGCTGAGGCATGGGCCGACTTCCTCGCGGGCGTCAAGGCGGGGGAGTTCGGCCGCTGACCTCGGGCGGCCGTGTGCTGGGCCGCACCCGGGGCTCGGGGGTCGGCGGCAGCCAGGTGCGGGCGTCGCGGGGGCGGTCGGTCAGCTGATGCTCGTCCTCGTGGCGCCCTCGGCAAGGGTGCCGATGACCTCGATGCCGTGGCCGGCGAACACGTCCGCGTCCTCGTGGAAGATCGCCCCGAAGACACCATCTGCATCGACGGTGAGCCGCTTCAGCGTGAGACTGCCGCGGAACCGTTTCGCGGTGATCTGCTCGTCGTCGTCGAGCCACACGTCGTTGGCCAAGTCCAGCAGGTCCGCCACGACCCGGCCGGTGAGCGCTTCATCGGTCAGGACCCCGGCTTCGCGCTCCCGCGCCACCTCGTCCAGCACCCGCCGCGCCAGGTTCGCGTCCTCGGTGTCCACGACCAGCGCCACCGCCGCCATAGCCCCAAGTGCGCCTTCGTACCAGCCGTGCACGCTCCCCGTGCCGGGAACGAAGACGAACTCGCCCAGAGGATGCCGCACCGTTTCGCTCATGACCCGATCATGCCAGCCGCCGTCGGCGGCACCGGTTCTCGTGCGTCGGGTAACGTCGCGGCCGTGACCCAGCCCGAACCGCCCCTGCCTGAACCCTCACAGCAGCTGCGGCTGGCCCGGCAACTGTGCGACCAGGTCCGTGACCGTGCGCTGCTCGTGCCCTACCAGGGCCGGTGGACCGCGCCGGGACCGCTCGATGCCGCACTGCTGACGCTGGCCGAGGACGGCGACATCGGCCGGCTGTTCGTCGACCAGGCCGGTGCGGTGGTCCTGGTCGACGGCGCGGGCCGTCACACGGTGAACTCGTCGCTCGCGGCTTTCGCCGCATGCGCGCACGCCTACACCGAGGCGATGCGCGAGGTCGCGCGACGCGGGTTCGACGACGGGGACCACGACGACGAGCTCGAACAGATCGAGCGCGATCTCCTGCGACGTCTCGCCGGCGCCGACAGCGCCGCGCTCGGCGGACCGGACGGTTTCTGGGCTGTTGCCGCCGAAGAGATCGGACTGGGCACCGCCCCGTTCCCGCGGGCATCCGCTCCCGACCCGCCTCGGCCCGCGGAGCCGGCACCACGAAGCGAGGACACCGCGTATGCGCCTCGGGTTCTGGTGGCGTTGACGGAGGCCGACCGCACCCGGCTGTTCACCCCGCAGCAGTGGAAGCGTCTGACCGCGCTGGCCCCGGTCACCCTGGTCGGGGCGCCGGGGATGATCGAGACCGCTGTCGAGCTCGCCCGGCGGACCGCCGCCGCCCGCGGCAACCCCGCACCGCAACCCACCGTGCTGCTCACCACCGACGCAGCCGCCCTGACACCGGGACTCTGGGCCAAGCTGCCTGCGCTGCGACTGGTCTGCCTCCTCGCCGCGCCGGCGCCGGCTTGCGCTGCACCTTCGGGCACAGGGATACGCGTCCTCGCGCCAGACGCCGACGGCGATACGGTCGTCGACGAGATCGCCCGCGGCCTGGCCACCTGAGCGGAGCGCGAACCGAGCCCGACCGTCACGACCGCCTCCGGCGGCGGTCCAGCGGCGTGGGTCCAGCGGCAGGGGGCCGGCATTCCCGCTGGATCGACACCGCGGCGGTTTACGGGCACGGGCAGTCGGAAGAGCCGGTGGGCGCGGCAGTTGTCCGCTCAGGAAGGGCGCAGTTCGGGGCAGCGGGCCATGGCGGTGATCTCCGCCGCCACCCGCCTGGGCCGGCGCAGGCCCGTCGACCGTACGAAAACGTCCTTCCCGGGGCACCGCCCGGTGCGCCGGATCCGCAGCGAGGTGCCGGGCCCCGGTACGGCCACGGCGACCTCCTCCCAGGCCAGCGTGCACGTCCGGCGCCCGCTGCGGACCCGCAGCCCCGCCGCGTCCGCGGTGACCCGCCACGTCAGCGCCCCCAGCCCGAGCCCCACCCACGCCGGCACCACGCCGACCTGCGCCACGATCTCCCACCACGCCGGCGGATCGACGACGTCCCCGACGACCATCCCCGCACACACCACGAGCAGCCCACCCGCCGCCGCCCAGTCCCACGGCCCACTCCGCCACCGCGCCACCATCCGCGTCCCCCCGCGTCTCGTCGATGCCTCTCCGCCAGGATGCCCTCGCCGTCGAGCGACGGCAACGTCCCGCCGGATGTCACTGGGAGGGGCTCAGCCCCGGGTCAGCAGGGTCAGGCCGGTCAGGGCCGCGGCGGTGGCGGCGAGGGAGAGGGCGGTGAGGAGGGCTGTGCCGCAGCCGTAGGCGTGGCGGTCGGCGCGGGGGTCGAAGGCGAGGATCGCGGGGTCGGTGGGGGCGTAGTGGACGGGGACCTCGGCGCCGAGGGTGTGGGGGTGGGTGGTGGCGGCGTAGGGGCGGCGGACGGCGGTGACCGTGCGGGCGTCGGCGGTGGTGAAGGTCACGACGGGGAGGTGGCGGGGGTGCGGGTTGCCGTCGGCGTCGTGGAAGGTGAACTGCCACGACCCGACGATGCGGCCGGTGGCCGTCTGCGCCGTGGCCAGCAGGCGGGCGCGGCGGCGGCCCGTGCGGCTGTTGGCTGTCGCGCCCCGGGCGGCCAGCGCCGCCAGCAGGGCGCCGAAGCCGAGCAGGGCCCATGCGCCGCCGTCCCGTACGACGAGCCAGGCGGTCAGCCCGGCCCAGGCCAGGCACGCCGCCGCGGCGGGCAGCGTCGCCCGGCGGGTGCGGCCCGTCGACGGGTCCTCGACGCGGAAGTCGTACGGGCGCCCGGCCGGGAAGCGTACGGTCACCGCGCGGCCCACCCATGCCGCGTCCAGCCGGCCGTTGCGGGCGCCGGCCGTCGGCAGCAGCAGCCGCTCGCCGGTGGCCGGGTCCTGGAAGGCGACCACCACCGGGATCCCCGAGCCGTCCGGGGTGCCCGACTCGCGCGGCGTCTCCACGCGCTCCACCCGCGCCGCGACCCGGACCGTACGGGAGGACGCCGGGCGGCCTGACGGTGGGCGTACGGAGCGGCGCCATACGCCGTGCGCGGCAACCGTGGTCCAGCCGGCGCACCACATCGCGGCGAGTACGTCGAGCAGCATCGGCCCCACCCCCTACCCGGCCAGACGGTCGCCCGGGGGCGGGCGGTTGCGGCGTGGACAGCCGGGCGCGACCGGGGCAGGATCGGAACGGTGCCAGCCGACGACCGCGAAGACCGCGCCCTGAGACCTGACCGTCACGCCGAGCGCCGGGGGCGCCCCGGACCGGGGGCCGGGCCTGGGGCTGGACCTGGACCTGAACCCGGGCTTGGGGCTGGACCGCGCCCAGGTGAGCCGCAACCGCCGGGGGTGCAGCGCTCGTTGCTGCGGCATCGCGACTTCGTGCTGCTGTGGAGCGGGCAGACCGTCAGTGAGGTCGGCTCGCAGATCTCCGTGCTCGCGCTCCCGCTGGTCGCCGTCGTCGTGCTGGGTGCGGACGCGTGGCAGGTCGGGCTGCTCACGGCCGCCGGGACGAGTGCGTATCTGCTGGTGTCGCTGCCCGCGGGGGCGGTCGTCGACCGGGTGCGCAAACGGCCGCTGATGCTCGGCTGCGACCTCGGACTGCTCGCCGTCATCGGCTCGGTGCCGGTCGCGCACGCGCTCGGGGTGCTCACGCTCGGGCAGTTGTACGCGGTGGCCTTCGCGGCCGGCGTGCTGTCGGTCTTCTTCTCGGTGGCGTACCAGAGTTATCTGCCGGTGCTGCTGGAGCAGGGCCAACTCATGGACGGCAACGGCAAGATCGCCGCGACGCAGTCCGCCGCGCAGATCGCCGGGCCCGGGGTCGGGGCCGGGCTGGTGGCGGCGGTCGGGGCCGCGGCGGCGATGGCCGCGGACGCGGTGTCCTTCGCGCTGTCGGCGGTCTCCCTCGGGGCGATCCGGGGGCGCGAGCGCAAGCCTGCGGGGGCGGCGGGAGTGGTGGGAGCTGCCGGGGCGGCGGGGGCGGCCGGGGCGGTGGCCGCGACGACGTTGCGGGCGCAGATCGCCGAGGGGCTACGGCATGTGGTGCGGGACCCGATCCTGCGCAACTCCGTCGCCTTCAACGGCACCGCCAACTTCTTCGTGGTGATGGTCGAGACGCTGGGCCCGGTCTTCCTCGTGCGGTCGCTGCATGTCCCGCCGGGGCTGGTCGGGCTGCTGATGGCGCTCGGTGCGGTGGGCGGGGTCGCGGGCGGTGTCGCCGCGAAGTCGCTGGCGCGGGGGGTGGGTTCGGCTCGGGTCAGCTGGCTGGCGATGACCCTCTTCTCGCTGCCGGGCCTGCTCATTCCCCTCGCCGGGCACGGCGGACGGGCCGTGCTGTACGGGGTGGGGTGGAGCGCGTGGACCTTCTCCGCGGTCGTGGCGAACATCTCGCTGACCAGCTACCGCCAGGCGTCATGCCCGCCGGGCATGATCGGGCGGGTCAGCGCGGCGGCCCGGTGGATCAACTGGGGCACGCTGCCGCTCGGGGGGCTGGCCGGTGGGGCGCTCGCCGGTGCGGTGGGGGTACGGGCGACGCTGTGGATCGCGACGGTGGGGGGCTGCTGCTCGGGTCTGTGGCTCTTCTTCTCGCCGCTGCGCGGCATGCGCGACATTCCGCTGGGGCGCTGGTCGTTGTCGCTGGGCCGCGACGGGGCTGTGACGTGACTGCTGCGGACGGGCCTGTCACCGGTGCGGGGCTTCGTGGTTGGCTGTGGACCGCACGCCGTGCGTCATACGTCATACGTCATACGTCATCGAGCGAAGGTCAGAGCATGTACGAGTACAAGGTCGTCACCTTCCGCGAGTCGCTGATCGGCGACGCGCTCGACAGCGACAAGCTGGAGAAGACCCTCAACAAGCACGCGGAGGACGGCTGGGCGCTGAAGGCCATCACGGCCGCTGACGTCAAGGGGCGGATAGGTCCCGGCGCGGTCGAGGGCCTTCTGCTCACGTTCGAGCGGCCCGCTCAGGGCTGAGCAGCGCTCCGGGGGGGCGGGT
>NZ_JAATEJ010000089.1 GCF_012034175.1 Actinacidiphila epipremni | reverse complement strand
CAGGCTGCCCTGCAGTTCGGCCCTGAGGTCGGGGGTGAGTACGGTGCCTGCTCGGTCGACGAGCAGGGCCATTTCGTAGCCGACGAGGCCGATGTCGCACTCGGGGTGGGCGAGTACGGCCAGGGAGGAGCCGTCGGAGACGGACATGATGAAGAGGAAGCCGCGTTCCATCTCGACGACGGTCTGGTTGACGGTGCCGCCTTCGAAGATGCGGGAGGCTCCGGCGGTCAGTGAGGTCAGGCCTGAGGCGACGGCGGCGAGCTGGTCGGCGCGGTCGCGGGGGAACCCGTCGGACATCGCGAGCAGCAGGCCGTCGGCGGAGACCACCACGGTGTGGGACACCCCGGGGGTGTTGTCCACGAAGTTGGTGATCAACCAGTTCAGGTTCTGTGCCGCCTGGCTCATCG
>NZ_JAATEJ010000088.1 GCF_012034175.1 Actinacidiphila epipremni | reverse complement strand
GTCCCCGACGCCCGGTCCGCGACGATCTCGTCGCCGCGCCAGGAATCCAGCAGCGCGTTCACCGCCGTCAGGAACTGCCGCGCCCGCTCGTACCGGTCCTCCCGCGCCAGAAAGCCGCCCCGCCGGAAGTTCTCCCCGGTGAACTCGTCCCACGACGTCACCACATTCCACGCCGCACGCCCACCCGACAGATGGTCCAGCGAAGCGAACTGCCGCGCCACCTCGTACGGCTCGTTGAACGTCGAGTTGATCGTCCCGGCCAGACCCAGCCGGTCCGTCACCGCGGCGAGCGCCGCCAGCACCGTAAAAGTGTCGGGTCTGCCCACCACGTCCAAGTCGTGGATACGGCCCGCCTGTTCACGCAGCCGCAGGCCCTCGGCGAGGAAGAAGAAGTCGAACTTGGCACGCTCGGCGGTACGCGC
>NZ_JAATEJ010000087.1 GCF_012034175.1 Actinacidiphila epipremni | reverse complement strand
CTGGGTGTCTCGCGGGAGATGGTGCGCAAGTGGCGGTCCCGGTTCGTTGCGGACCGGCTGGAGGGCCTGGTGGACCGGCCGCGTGCGGGGGCGCCGAGGAAGATCACGGACGAGCAGGTCGAGGCTCTGGTCGCCAGGACGCTCGGCCAGTCGCCGCCGACGGGTGATTCGCACTGGTCGACACGGTCGATGGCCGAGGCGGAGGGCATGTCGCAGTCGGCTGTCTCGCGGATCTGGCGGGCGTTCGGTCTCAAGCCGCACATCGTGGAGACGTGGAAGCTGTCGACTGACCCGCAGTTCGTGGGCAAAGTCCGCGATGTGGTGGGCATTTACATGTCCCCGCCGGAGAACGCCCTGGTCCTGGCGGTGGACGAGAAGTCGCAGATACAGGCCCTGGACCGGACCCAGCCGGTGCTGCCAATGGCGCCGGCCACGCCGGCGAAGATGACGCACGACTACGTCCGGCACGG
>NZ_JAATEJ010000086.1 GCF_012034175.1 Actinacidiphila epipremni | reverse complement strand
CGCCTGGTTCGCGGATTTCGATCCGGGCGACGACGCCGTGCTGCACGGGTGACTACGTCAAGCACGACGACTCCGACTCCGATGTCGTGATCGCGGGTGTGTCGTCGTCGAGTTCGTCGACCGACAGGGGCGACGCGACGTGGATCGTCCGTTCGGGGCTGTCGAACAGCTCGTGTGTGTCGTTCGAGTCGGCGAACGAGCCGGGCCAGTATTTGCGGCACCAGAACTTCCAGCTGCATCTGGCGTCCGGTGACGGCAGTTCGACGTTCAACCAGGACGCCACGTTCTGCCCGCAGTCCGGCCACAACGGGCAGGGCTACTCCTTCCAGTCGGCGAACTACACCAGCAAGTACCTGCGGCACTACAGCTACACCGTCTACATCGCCTCCAACGGCGGTTCCAACAGCTGGGACAGCTCCACCTCCTGGAGCGACGACACCAGCTGGGCCATCACCACCCCCTGGGCCTGACCCCACAGCACCGCCG
>NZ_JAATEJ010000085.1 GCF_012034175.1 Actinacidiphila epipremni | reverse complement strand
GAGCCCGGAAACCCGCGGCTGACCTGCTCATAAGCCGTCCCCTCTGGTTCTCGGAGCGCCATGCGGATGACCGCGCTTGACCGCAGCTCACCGCCCGATCGGGCACGCACCGGGCACGATCACGCCAAGCCACTTGCTATACACGAGGAGACGGTCATGTCCTTGCGCACACAGCTCCGGAGGCCGAGTGGGCTTCGGTGTACTTGCTGGTCGCGGCCTTGGGCCACGTGTAGGAGGTGCGCCGAGCCCACGTATGGTCCACGACCATCCCTCCGGCGGAGCCTTGGGAGCACGACTGATGCAGTGGTGGACACCGCCGCAAGGCCCCCTGCCGGAGAGCTGCGACCACTTCGCTCGGGTGGAGCCTTATGGAGAACAGATGTCGACCCGTGTAGCTGTCGACTACCCTCCGGTGCTCTGAGGGCGACGCAGCATTTGAAGGCCACAGGACTGGGAGGAGGTTGGTTGACATCTCGCCCTCGCGCCATAG
>NZ_JAATEJ010000084.1 GCF_012034175.1 Actinacidiphila epipremni | reverse complement strand
CACGATCTTCGCCGAGGTCGTCGAACGCGCCGACGTCGTACCGAACGACGGCTGTGACTGTGCCCTAGAGCTTCCGAAGTCCACTGAGCACCCTCTCAAGCAGTGTCACGTCAGGCTGGCCGCCGGCCTCGCCGCTGCCGGGCTGGTGGATGGCCACCATGCCGGCCTCGGCCAGGTCGGCCACGAGGATCCGGGCCACGCCGAGCGGTATGGCGAGCAGCGCCGAGATCTCGGCCACCGACTTGATCTCCCGCGTCAGGTGGCAGATCCGCTGGTGCTCCGGCAGCAGGCCCGCGTACTGCACCGGGTCGGCGGTGGTGCTGACCAGCGCCTCGATCGCGAGCTGGTAGCGGGGCCGGGTGCGGCCACCGGTCATGGCGTACGGCCGCACCAGCGGCTGATCGCCTTCCACCCCGTACGGCGCGTGATGGGACGCGCCGTACGGGCCTTGGCCCGGCGAGGCGGGTGGCGGGGTCATGAGGGTCCTCCGTGTCCGGGCAGTGCGTTGTCGCGGTGCGGTGCGGAAAAACGGGAACGTGCGGTCAGTGCAT
>NZ_JAATEJ010000083.1 GCF_012034175.1 Actinacidiphila epipremni | reverse complement strand
TCCGGTGGCGATGGCGGGGGCCCGGCCGTGGATGGAGTGCATGCCGTAGGTGTTCATGTAGTACGGGAACCGGGACGAGCAGCCGATCCCGGACACGAACACCACGTTCTCGCGCGCGAGCCCGAGCTCGGGCATGAACGACTGCACCGCGGCCAGGACGGCGTAGTCGCCGCAGCCCGGGCACCAGCGCACCTCCTGGTCGGACTTGAAGTCCTTCATCGACTGCTTCGCGGTCGCCTTGGGGACCAGCGTCAGCGCCTCAGACATCCGCACTCTCCTCCGCGATGGCCGTCGCGAGTTGCTCGGCCTTGAACGGTAGTCCCGTAACCTGCGTGAAGGAACGGACATCCACCACGTAGGCGGCCCGCAGCAGGTGGGCGAGCTGCCCCAGGTTCATCTCCGGCACGATCACCCGGTCGTAGGAGGCGAGCACCTTGCCGAGGTTGGCGGGGAAGGGGTTGAGGTGGCGCAGATGCGCCTGCGCCACGGCGTGGCCGGCGGCCCGCCGCCGCCTGACGGCCGCGGTGATGGGGCCGTAGGTCGATCCCCAGCCGATGACCAGGGTGCGGGCCGC
>NZ_JAATEJ010000082.1 GCF_012034175.1 Actinacidiphila epipremni | reverse complement strand
GCCGGTGGCGATGGCGGGGGCCCGGCCGTGGATGGAGTGCATGCCGTAGGTGTTCATGTAGTACGGGAACCGGGACGAGCAGCCGATCCCGGAGACGAACACCACGTTCTCGCGCGCGAGCCCGAGCTCGGGCATGAACGACTGCACCGCCGCCAGCACGGCGTAGTCACCGCAGCCCGGGCACCAGCGCACCTCCTGGTCGGACTTGAAGTCCTTCATCGACTGCTTCGCGGTCGCCTTGGGGACCAGCGTCAGCGCCTCAGACATCCGCACTCTCCTCCGCCTTCGCGATGATGGCCTGCGCGAGCTGTTCCGCCTTGAAGGGCAGCCCGGTCACCTGGTTCAGGGAGCGGGCGTCGACCAGGTACTTCGCCCGCAGCAGGTGGGCGAGCTGGCCGAGGTTCATCTCGGGGACGACGACGCGGTCGTAGGAGCGCAGGATCTGCCCGAGGTTGGCCGGGAAGGGGTTGAGGTGGCGCAGGTGGGCCTGGGCGATCGTCTGCCCGGCGCCGCGGATCCGGCGGACGGCCGCGGTGATGGGGCCGTAGGTGGAGCCCCAGCCGATGACCAGGGTGCGGGCAGT
>NZ_JAATEJ010000081.1 GCF_012034175.1 Actinacidiphila epipremni | reverse complement strand
TCCGGTGCAGAAGGACAGCGCCCGCTACAAGACGTCGGCGAAGATCGTGTCCTGCCTGACCAGCGACACCAACCTGCTGGCCACGGACACCACCTTGTCCTACGTCGCCCCCACCCTCACCGCGCAGCACCAGCAGCTCGCCGGCGCACCCGAGCTGGACCCGTGGGTCGACGCCGTGGGCGACGCGCGGGGCCGCACCAGCGGTGGCCTGGGCACCCGCTACCCCGTCATCTCCGAGCAGCTCTGGACCGCAGTGCAGGGGGCGCTGTCCGGCGGCAAGAGCCCGCAGTCGGCACTCCAGGACGCCCAGAAGGCGGTCGACAACCACCAGGGCTGAGCCCGGCCGCCCGGCCCCTTCCCATCCATATCCCCCCTCCCCTTCCCCGACAAAGCAGTGACCACGAACGAGGAGCGCGTATGACCACCGCCCACGCCGACGGCCTGCGCCGGCCGCCGGCCACCCCCGGGGCGACCCGCGACGACGGCGGCGGTGTGCCGGGCCGCGGACCCGGCCGCCCCCGCCGCGGGTCGGCGCAGGCCGCCGCCTGGGCGTTCCTCGCCCCGGTCGTCGGCTACCTGGGCGTCTTCTACGC
>NZ_JAATEJ010000080.1 GCF_012034175.1 Actinacidiphila epipremni | reverse complement strand
CTCGACTGAGGGCCGGCACAGCGTCAGACCAGCGAACGGGCGTACGGGCCCGCGCCGCCCCCGCCAGGGGCCGGGCGGGCGCCGTGGCCGCACCAGGAGGAGGACTTGTGAGCACGTCACCCGGCACGCAGCCGTACGGCAGCTCTCACCAGCCGCCTGTGAACCCGTACCAGCCGTACTGGCAGCCACAGCCGTCGCAGCCGCAGCAGCCGCAGCACCACCAGCAGCCGCAGCCGCCGCAGCCACGGCAGGAGGCCCAGTCGCAGGCCGGCCGGCGCCCGCAGACGCCGAGCGGGTTCGTGCGCCCGTACGCGATGACCGGCGGCCGGACCAGGCCGCGCTACCAGCTCGCCATCGAGGCGCTGGTCAGCACCACCGCGGAACCCGAGCGGCTGCGCGGGCAGCTGCCGGAGCACCAGCGGATCTGCCTGCTGTGCCGGGAGGTCAAGTCGATCGCGGAGATCTCCGCGCTGCTGACCATCCCGCTCGGCGTGGTGCGGATCCTGGTGGCCGATCTGGCCGAGGCCGGACTGGTCACGATTCACCAGCCCGGCGGCGACGAGTCCGCCGGCGGACAGCCAGATGTGACACTGCTTGAGAGGGTGCTCAGTGGACTTCGGAAGCTCTAGCGGCCCGGCGCGTGCCGCCACTACTTCCGCGAAAATCGTC
>NZ_JAATEJ010000008.1 GCF_012034175.1 Actinacidiphila epipremni | reverse complement strand
GAGATGGACGAAGGAGCTGAAGTCGATCTGGCTGCCGGCCGCCGGATCGCTCCACACGGTCGTGTTGTTGACGCCGGGGAAATGCGCGGCGAGATGGATCTGCTTGACGGGCTTGCTGCTCATGCGTGGGTGGCCTCTCCGAAGGGTCGCGGGGCGCTCAGGCGCCGGCGTAGCGGTTCGCGGGGCGCGGCAGTCCGAGCAGCCCGCGCAGGCTGTCCGCCTCGTACGCCTCCCGGAAGACGCCACGCCGTTGCAGCTCCGGCACCAGCCCACCGGTGATCCGCTCCAGGTCGTACGGCAGCGCCGCCGGCCGCAGCCGGAAGCCGCTCAGCCCGGCGCCCGCCAACTCCTCCAGCAGGTCCGCGAGTTCGCCCGGCGTACCGGCGAAGACCAACGCGTCGCTGGTGTAGGGGGAGTCGAGTGCCGCGTCCAGCCGCTCCCGGCGCTCGGCCGCCCGGCCCGGCTCCTCGTCGAGGAGGACCACCAGGTCCGCCAGGACGTGCACGGCCGCGTCGCCCCGGCCGGCCCGGTCCTGCTCGGTGCGGATCTCCTCGACGATCGCCGACGCCTGCGCCGTGTCGTGCGGGGTGACGAAGCCGATGTCGGCGGACGTGGCGACCAGCCGGTACGGCTCGGTGCGGTGGGCGAGGGCGGCCACCAGCGGCTGGCCCTGCGGCGGGCGCGGGGTGATGGAGGGGCCCCGGACGCTGAAGTGCGGGCCCTCGAAGTCGATGTAGTGCAGCTTGTCGCGGTCCACGAAGCGCCCGGTCGCCGCGTCGCGGATCACCGCGTCGTCCTCCCAGCTGTCCCACAGCCGCCGTACGACCTCGACGTAGTCGGTCGCCTCGCCGAACAGCTCGGTGATCAGCGCCCGTCCGGCGGGCGAGTCCAGTTCGGCGACGGGCAGCCGGGGGACCTCGCGGCGGCCGAAGTGCGCGGCCTCGTCGGCCCGGCCCGACACCTTCACCTGCACGCCGGCCCGGCCGCCGCTGACGTAGTCGAGGGTGGCGACGGCCTTGGACAGGTGGAAGGGCTCGGTGTGGGTGACCACGGCGGTGGGGACCAGGCCGATGTGCCGGGTGAGCGGGGCGATGCGGGCGGCGGTCAGCACCGCGTCGAGCCGGCCGCGCACCTGGTCGGTGCGGCTGTCGGGTTCGAGGGGGCGGGAGGACTGCAGGCCCAGGGAGTCCTCGATCGTGACGAGGTCCAGCAGGCCGCGCTCGGCCTCGGCTGCCAGATCCGCCCAGTAGCCGGGGCGGAACAGGTCGGCGGGCCGGGCCTCGGGCTCACGCCAGGCGGCGGGGTGCCAGCCGGCGCCGTCGAGGGCGACGGCCAGATGGAGGGGCGAAGGGGATCGGGACATGGGCGTACCGCTTCCTGGTCGGAGGGAGCGCAGTTGGACAGCCGTCGCACCGGCGCGCCCCGCGAAGGCAGGCGGGGCACGCCGAACAGGCCCTGACCGGGCGGGAGCCCGGGGGCGGCGAGGAGGGATCGAGCTGCGGGTGGGGTGGAGCGCGGGGTGGGGCGGCGCTAGCCGGCGGTGTGCGGCAGCGCGGCGGGCCGGTGGTCCGGCCCCGGCGCGGCCGTCATGTCGCGGCCCGGACACAGGGCGGCGGCGACGCGCTGGAGGTCGATGTGCCGCCGGGAGAACATCGCGACGGAGGGCAGCGACCGCATCGTGGTGTCCCGCACCGCGTCACCTCCCGGTCCTGTTCGGCTCACGCCTGTCCGAGTTCGCACTTGCCGAGCCGTCGTCGGCTCCGCCGGGTCGTCACCTGGAGCACCCCGCCGCGACGGAGGGTTGCCGGTCAGCCGGCCAGGGCCTTGGTTGCTGACGCTCATGACCTGCAAGCACGGTAACTCCGCCCTGATGGAGAACACAATCCCTTTCGGCCAGGTGTGAGGCCGGTCGCTCTGCGCACTGATCAGGCCATCAGGGGATTGCCCGGCCGCTGCCCTACGGTTAACGTGCTGTAGGCACAGGGCCCTCACGGAGGGCGACCACGACGCGAAGAGAGCGAGGGGACGGGCATGGCCGCTCAGTACGACCGCCGGTTGTTCCCCGAGGGCTCGTTCCGGACCCGGGTGACCCGGCGGCACGTCGATCTGCTCAGGGTCAGCAGCGCCCTGTGTCCGGAAACCACCGCGGTCCACTGATCACCCGCTGATCGTCCGCAGGCCCGCCGTCCGGCCGGCCCCGCCCTCCCGCCCGTCCCCGGCATCCGACGCGCGCCCCTGACCGGGTGCCGCCGCCGGGTCGTACGCGGCACCGCCTCCTTCCTTCCTCGGTAGTTCCCCGAGCCGTCGTACGCGTGCCCCCGTGGTCGTGGGTGCCGTGCGCGCTCCGCGCTGCCGTGCTTCCCGACGAGACGGGAGACCCCGATGACCCAGCACGACCTGTCCGGGCCGGCCACCGCCGCGCCCGGCCCCCCTGATCCCGCCCCGCCGCCTCCGGGGCCCGCGCTGCACACCGCCGCCGGCGACAAGGAGTTGCTGTCCGCGCGGCTGGTGCCGCTGCGCCACCCCGGCCAATGGGCGTCCGCCGCCGCGTTGTCGGTGCTGTTCGCGATGCTGGTCAACACCATCGTGACCAACCGGCGCTTCCAATGGGATGTCGTCGGCGACTACTTCGTGCGCGGCTCGATCATGCACGGCCTGGAGCTGACGCTGTGGCTGACCGCCGCCGTCATGGCCAGCGGCTATCTGCTCGGTATCGGCGTCGCCGCGATGCGGCTGTCGCACAACCCCGTGCTGCGCGGCCTGGCCTTCGGCTTCGTGTGGCTGCTGCGCTCGGTGCCGCCGCTGGTGCAGCTGCTCTTCTGGTACGAACTGGCGTCGCTCTACCCGCGGTTGTCGGTGGGGGTGCCCTTCGGGCCGGAGTTCGCGCACTTCAAGACGGCACACCTTTTCAGCGGCATCCTCGCCGCGTACGTCGGACTCACCCTGGATGTCGCGGCGTTCTCCAGCGAGATCGTGCGCGGCGGCCTGCTCGCCGTCGATCCCGGCCAGCGCGAGGCGGCCCGGGCGCTGGGCATGGGCGACGGGCGGATCTTCCGCCGTATCGTGCTGCCGCAGGCGATGCCGGCGATCGTCCCGGCGTCGGGCAACCTGCTGATCGGCATGCTCAAGGCGACCTCGATCGTCAGCGTCATCGCGGTGCAGGACCTGCTGTACTCCACGCAGCTCATCTACACCCAGAACTTCCTGATCATGCCGCTGCTCATGGTCGCCACCATCTGGTACATCATCCTCACCACGCTGCTGTCCGTGGGGCAGTTCTACGTGGAGCGGTACTACGCCCGCGGCTCCGGGCGCGACAGCCGCGCAGGACGGCCGCCGGCCCGCGGCCTGTGGCAGATCGCGCGCGGCAACCTCCCGCTGTTCGGGCGGACCCGGACCGATCTGGCGGGCCTGTCATGAGCGCCGGCAAGAGCGGGCAGCGCCCGCTGGTGCGGGTGCGGGGGCTGCGCAAGAGCTACGGCGGCACCCTCGTCCTGGACGGTATCGACCTCGATGTGCGCGAGGGCGAGGTCACCGTCCTGCTCGGGCCCTCCGGGTCGGGCAAGTCCACGCTGCTGCGGTGCGTGAACCACCTGGAGAAGCCGGACGGCGGGTTCGTGGAGATCGACGGCGAGATCGTCGGCTACCGGCAGGACGGCGCGCGGCTGCGCGAGCTGCGGCCCCGGCTGGTGACCCGGCAGCGGGCCCATGTCGGCATGGTCTTCCAGCAGTTCAACCTCTTCCCGCACATGACGGTGCTGGAGAACATCACCGACGCCCCCGTCGCGGTGCGCGGGCTGCCCCGCAAGCAGGCGGTCGCGCACGCCCGGGAGCTGCTGGCCCGGGTGGGCCTGGACGGGCGGGAGGACTCCTATCCGCGGCAGATGTCCGGTGGCCAGCAGCAGCGGGTGGCCATCGCCCGGGCGCTGGCCATGGAGCCGCGGCTGCTGCTGTTCGACGAGCCGACCAGCGCGCTCGACCCCGAGCTCGTCGGCGAGGTCCTCAACGTCATGCAGGACCTGGCCACCAGCGGGATGACGATGATCGTCGTCACGCACGAGATCGGTTTCGCCCGCAAGGTCGCCGACACCGTCGTCTTCCTCGACGGGGGCCGCATCGTCGAGACCGGCCCGCCCGCCGACGTCCTGACCGCGCCGCGCCACGAGCGCGCCCGCGCCTTCCTCACCGCCGTCCTCTGACGGCACGGGCCCCCGGGCCCGCCTTGCCGGGCATTGCCTCCCCGGGCCCGCCTCCCGACCTCGCAGCGCCTTCCCACCGGGCCGCCACCGCCGCCGGCCCGCGACCCGGCGCATATTCCGCACGCCCATGCCCCACCTTCGCGAAAGGCTTTCCCATGACCAGCGCACGCCGCCTCAGCCGCCGCCTGCCCCACCTCGCCGCCGCCACCGCCGGGTTGATCCTCCTCGCGGCCTGCGGCAGCTCCTCGGACGACTCCGGCTCGGGCGCCCCGGCGTCCGGGAAGGACCAGCAGGCGCCCGGCGCGTCCCAGGCGGCCGACCCGAGCGCGATCCCCACGCAGGACGTGGTGTCCTCGATCGCCGCCGATCCCGCGATCAGAGCCGAGCTGCCGGCCAAGGCCCGCGACAGCGGCAAGCTGATCCTCGGCACCACCCAGGCCCCCGGCACCGTCGGCCTGCCGCACGCCGGCGAGCAGGACGGCAAGCCCATCGGCCTCGACGTGGACCTCCGCAACGCCGTCGCGAAGGTCCTCGGCATCGAGTGGGACGTGCAGTACGGCACCTTCCCGACCGTCATCCCCGGCGTCCAGAACGGCCGTTACGACGTCGGCCAGGACAACTTCGGCGCCACCAAGGAGCGCGAGAAGGTGGTGGACTTCGCCACCTACCTCAACGACGGCCAGGCGTTCCTGGGCACCAAGGACCTCCCGGTGGACACCGTCAAGGACCTCACGGACCTGTGCGGCCTGACCATCGCCACCGGGCCGGGGTCGACCTTCCAGCAGATCCTCACCGACGGCGCCGGCAAGTGCTCCGCGGCGGGCAAGAAGCCGTACAAGGTGCAGTATTTCTCCGACAACTCCACGGTGCTGCTCAACTTGCAGAACGGCAAGATCGACGTGAGCTTCGGCCCCACGCTGGGGGTGAAGTACGAGGCGGCGCACCTGCCGAACACCAAGTTCCTCGGTGAGATCAGCACCACGCCGGTCGGCTTCGTCACGGCGAAGAACTCGCCCCTCGCGAAGGCGATCAGCGACGCGGTGAACAAGCTGATCGCCACCGGCGACTACGCGAAGATCTTCGCCAAGTGGAATCTGCCGGGCAGCGGCATCACCACGTCCGAGCTCAACCCGACCCCGACCTTCTGACCCGCCCGGCACGACCGGTGGCCGGGCGGGCGGGGCTTCGAGAACAGGCCCTATGCGCTGCCCGCCACCGCGGGCTGGTCGTCCTCCCGGCCGGCGCGCGGGGTGTCCGGGACGACGGGGATGCCGCCGTCCATCCGGTCCCACAGGCTGAGCAGCGGGGTGGCCATCACGGTCGTGACGACGGCCACCACGACCAGCACGGTGAACATCGAGGGCGACACGATCCCGTCCGCGAGGCCGACGTTGATGGCGATGAGCTGCATGAGCCCGCGGGCGTTCATCAGGGTGCCGATCCGCAGCGCGACGCCCTGCGGCTGGCCGCCCAGCCGCGCGCCCAGCCAGCACGCGCCGAACTTGCCGATCACGGCGACCAGCGTGCAGCCCCCGGCGAACAGCAGCAGCGCGGGATCGGTCAGCACGCCGGTGTCGGTGTTCAGGCCGGAGTAGGTGAAGAACAGCGGCAGCAGCAGCGTCCCGCTGAGCGGGGCGGTGGACTCGATGGTGCGGTCGATGCGCGGCGAGCGCGGGAAGGCCGCGCCGAGGCTGAAGGCGCCGAAGACCGCGTACAGGCCGATCCGGTCGGTGTACCAGGCCGCCGCGCACATGGCGAGCAGCGTCACCAGGAGCAGTTGCTGCCTGGTCATCCGCTCGGTCGCGCGCAGTACGGGGCCGCGGAAGCGGACCAGGAGGTAGAGCAGGACCACCAGCCCCGCGGCGCCCGACGTCGCCAGGACGAGGGAGTCGGAGGTGCCGCGGGCCAGGCTCACCACACCGGCCAGCAGGATCCACGCGGCGACGTCGTCGAGCGCGCCGGCCGCGAGCGAGATGGTGCCGAAGACGGTGCCGGTGAGCCCGCGTTCCAGGATGATCCGGGCGAGCATCGGGAAGGCCGTGATCGCCAGCGTGACGCCGACGAACAGCACGGTCACGTGCAGTGGGATACCGGGCGGCGAGGCGTCCACGGAGCCGTGCACGGCCCAGGTGAGCGCGGCACCCAGCGCCAGCGGCGTCAGGACGCCGGCGGCCGAGACCATCGCGGCCGGTTTGGCCACCGACTTCATCCGGTCCAGCCGGAACTCGTACCCCGACTGGAACATGAACAGGACGAGCCCGAGCTGGCCCGCGACATACAGCAGCGGCCGTAACTCGGTGGGGAACAGGTGGTGTTCGACCCCCGGGAGCAGCGCCCCGAGCACCGAGGGCCCGAGCAGGACCCCGGCGATCATCTCGGCGACCACCGGTGGTTGTCCGAGCGGTCGCAGCAGCAGCGTGACGACCGGGCAGACAGCGAGGATGACGACGACGGCGAGCAGGAACGTGGTGCCTAATTCGGTCGCAGACATGACGAACCGCCCTGGTCGGACACGGGACCAGCTGAGGACGCGGTCACTTTAGTTGAGAATTAAAAGACGCTTCCAGAGGGCAGCGAGTGATCCACGTCACAGGCTTTCGAGGTGTCAGCGGGACACTTCGCCGTGTTGCTGACGTGACGACTGGGGCGAAGTTACGCTGCCGGGACCGTCGTTGAGTGGAGGCTCCGTCATGGGACGCAACCGTCGCGGTCACCCGGACGCGCATTCGGCCAGGCACGGCGTAAGGCTGCGGGCGGTACGGGCGGTGTCCGTGCTCGCCGCCACCGCCGTGGTCGGCACCCTCACCGCCGCCGCGCCGGCGCACCACGCCCCCGGCTCACCGCCGGCCAAGGCGCCGCTCGCCGTCGGATACGGCGGCGCGGTCTCCAGCGTGGACGCCGACGCCACCGCGGCCGGCATCGACGTGCTGCGGCACGGCGGCAACGCGGTGGACGCCGCCGTGGCGACCGCCGCCGCGCTCGGGGTGACCGAGCCGTACTCCTCCGGCATCGGCGGGGGCGGCTACTTCGTCTACTACAGCGCCGGCAAGCACCAGGTGTTCACGATCGACGGCCGGGAGACCGCGCCGCGCAGCGCCACCGACCAGCTCTTCGTCGAGAACGGCCAGCCGCTCGCCTTCGCCGACGCCGTGACCAGCGGCCGGAGCGTCGGGGTGCCCGGCACCGCCGCGACCTGGCAGACCGCGCTCGACGCGTGGGGCACCCGGTCGCTCGGCCAAGTGCTGCGGCCCGCCGAGCAGATCGCCCGCACGGGCTTCACCGTGGACGAGACCTTCAACTCGCAGACCGCCGCCAACCAGGACCGTTTCAAGGACTTCCCGGCCACCGCCGCGCTCTTCCTGCCCGGCGGGCAGCCGCCGGCCGTCGGCTCCACCCTGCGCAACCCGCAACTCGCGCGCACGTATGAGGAGTTGGGGGCCAAGGGGATCTCCGCGATCTACCACGGCGACATCGGCGCGGACATCGTGCGTACGGTACGCAGGCCCCCCGTCGACCCCGCCGCCACCCGCGTGGTGCGCACCGGCGACCTGACGGCCGCGGACCTGGCCGCGTACACCGCGAAGAAGCAGCCGCCGACCCACACCGCCTACCGCGGGCTGGACGTCTACGGGCCCGCGCCGTCCTCCTCGGGCGGGACGACGGTGGCCGAGGCGCTCAACATCCTGGAGAGCACCGACCTCAGGGACGCCTCGCAGGTGCAGTATCTGCACCACTACATCGAGGCGAGCCGGATCGCGTTCGCCGACCGCGGGCGCTGGGTCGGCGACCCGGCCTTCGAGCAGGTGCCGACCGCCGCCCTGACCTCGCAGCGCTTCGCCGACTCGCGGGCCTGCCTGATCAGGGACGACGCGGTGCTGACCAGCCCGCTCGCGCCGGGGGACCCCGCGCACCCGGCGGCCTGCGGCAGCAGCGGGAAGGCGGCGCCGACGACGTACGAGGGCGACAACACCACGCACCTGACGGTGGCCGACAAGTGGGGGAACGTCGTCGCGTACACCCTGACCATCGAGCAGACCGGCGGCAGCGCGATCACCGTGCCCGGGCGCGGCTTCCTGCTCAACAACGAGCTGACGGACTTCTCTTTCGTGCCCGCGAGCCCGGGCGTGCCCGACCCGAACCTGCCGGGGCCCGGCAAGCGGCCACGCTCGTCGATCTCGCCGACCATCGTGCTCAAGGACGGCCGTCCCGACTTCGCGATCGGCTCGCCCGGCGGGGCGACCATCATCACCACGGTGCTCCAGGTCCTCACCGAGCACGTCGACCGCGGCCTGCCCCTGGTCGACGCGATCGCCGCGCCGCGCGCCAGCCAGCGCAACGCGGCGGCCACCGAACTCGAACCGGCCCTGTGGGACAGCCCGTTGAAGGCCGACCTGGAGGGCATCGGCCACCACTTCACGCAGAACCCGGAGATCGGCGCCGCCACCGGCGTCCAGCGCCTCGCGGACGGCCGCTGGCTCGCCGCGGCGGAGCCGGTGCGGCGGGGCGGCGGCTCGGCGATGGTGGTGACGCCGGCGCGCTGACGGCCGGCCCGCGCGCACCCGGACACGCGCGGCACGCAAGGGCCTTCGCGGGCGGCAGCTCGCGGGGGCCCTCCGCCGTGCGGTCACGCCGTCATTCCGCCGCCAGGTCGAGGCTCGCCGGGACCGCGCGGATCGCGTCGGCCAGGCCCGCCAGGAGCGACGCACGCCCGCCCGCGCCGCCGCCGCGGACCCAGGCGCGGCCGGCGATGCTGAAGGCCGTCATCGCCAGCTCCGCCAGGACGTGCAGCCGCAGGTCCTCGGCGTCCAGGTCGAGTCGGGCCGCGAGCCCGGCCGCCAACTGCTCGCGCACGCGCGCCCGGTGGTGCTCGACGTAGCGCAGCAGCGCCGGCTCGGCGACCGCGAGCCGGCGGGTGGCGAGGAAGCGCGCGTCCCATGTCCCGTCCAGGCCCGCCATGGCGTCGGCGAGCGCGCGGTGCAGCCCGTCCAGCACCGGGCCCTTCGGCACCCCCGCGTCCACCGTGGCGAGGAAGGCCGCCCACAGCTCGGCCTCGGCCTCGATACCCGCGGCCTCCTTGGCCTCGAAGGTGCGGGTGAAGGTGCTCTTGGAGACCTCCGCCTCCTCGGCCAGCTCCTCCAGCGTCGTGGCGTCGAAGCCGCGTTCGGCGAAGAGCCGGAGCGCCGCGTCGGCCAGCGCCCGGCGGTTGCGCAGCTTCTTGCGCTCACGCAGCGGCAGGGAACGGTCGTCGTCCATGCCCGCCATCGTAGCCGCGTACGACACCCGGGACCAAGTGACCCTCGACACCCAATGATGCTCAGATTCATTTGCATCTTGACATCAAATGACACCGAGGGTCATTCTCGCCGGGAGGCACCGAGTCCTGGAGGAAGACGTGGAATACAGGCTGGACATGTCCGTGATGCTGGCGTTGCACGACGCCCTGCGCAGGGACCTCGTGATCGTCGCGCGGATCGCGGCGCGCCCGGGCGACGATCCGGGCACGCTGCTGCGGGCGGCGCTGGGCTGGGAGTTGTTCAAGAAGTTCCTGGTCGTGCACCACCGGGCCGAGGACGACATCCTGTGGCCGGTGCTGCGCGAGGCGGTCGCCGGCCACCCGGACCGGCTCGCGCTCGCCGACGCCCTCGAAGCCGAGCACTCCGTCATCGAGCCGCTGCTCGCGGCCGTCGACGCGGCGGGCGCCGACCCCGACCACGGGCACGAGCGGTTCGGCGACCTCGTCGACGAGCTCGTCGGCAAGCTGACCACCCATCTGGCGCACGAGGAGGCCGACGGGCTCGCGCTGATCGACCTGGCGCTCCCCGAGCAGCAGTGGCAGCGCTTCGGCGCCGAGCACGGCCGGCGGCTGCTGCCGGACGCCGCGCTCTACATGCCGTGGCTGCTGGACGGGAAGAGCCCGGAGGCGCTGCGGCAGACCCTGGAACGCTTCCCGCCGCATCTGGCGACGGCCTTCCGCGAGCAGTGGGCGCCCGCCTACGCCGGCCGCGACGTGTGGAACGGCCGGTGACACGCGATGTCCGTGCATGACGCGACCGGCACCGCGCCCACGGCGGCGCCCGCTCCCCCGCGCGGCCTCGGCCTGGCGCTGCTCGTCATCGCCACCGCCCAGCTCATGCTGGTCCTCGACGACACGATCGTGAACGTCGCGGTGCCCAGCATCCAGCGCTCCCTGCACGTACCGCCGTCCGACCTGAACTGGGTGATCAGCTTCTACGCGCTGACGTTCGGCGGGCTGCTGCTGGCCGGCGGGCGGGCCGGCGACCTGTTCGGGCGGCTGCGGGTCTTCCGCGCCGGCATCGCCCTCTTCACGGCGGCGTCGATCGCCGGCGGGTTCGCCCCGGACGAGACGGCCCTGGTCGTGGCGCGTGTCGTGCAGGGCTGCGGCGCGGCCGTCGCGGCGCCCTGCGCGCTGTCGCTGCTGGCGACCACCTTCCCCGCCGGCCCCGCGCGCACGAAGGCGCTCGGCGTGTACGGGGCGATGGGCGGCCTCGGCTCGGTCGTCGGCCTGCTCGCGGGCGGGGCGCTGACGCAGTACGCGAGCTGGCGGTGGGTGCTGTTCATCAACGCGCCGATCGCGCTGCTGGTGCTCGCCGGCACCTTCACGGGGGTGCTCAACCCCGGTCGGGCCGCGCGCGAGGGGCGCCGCGGCCGGCTCGACGCACCGGGCACGGCGACCGTGACGCTGGGCATCGGGGCGCTCATCTACGGTCTCAGCCGGGGCACCGCCGACGGCTGGACGGACCCGGGCACGCTGGTCGCCCTCGTGGCCGGCGCGGGCCTGGTCGCGGCCTTCGCCGTGATCGAGCGCCGCAGCCTCGCGCCGATGCTCCCCGGGCGGCTGGTCGCCGACCGCAACAGGGGCGGCGCCAACGCGGTCATGCTGCTGCTCGGGCTCGGCCTGCTCGCGATGTTCTACCTGCTCACGCTCTACATGCAGCTGGTACGCGGCTATTCGCCGCTGCACACCGGGCTGGCCTACCTCCCGATCGTGCTGGGCACCGGCGTCGCCGCCGGCGGGCTCGGCCCGCGGCTGCTCGCCGCGCTCCCGGCCGGGGCCGTCATCGGCGCGGGCATGGGCCTGGCCGCGGCGGGGCTCGCATGGGTGGCCGCGCTGCTCGGCCCCGCTTCCAGCTACTGGGCGGTGCTCGTCCCGGCGATGCTGGCGGTCGGCGTCGGCACCGGCCTGACGTTCGTCGGCTGCACGGTGACCGGCATGCGCGGCGTCGCCGAGCACGAGTCGGGCGTCGCGGCCGGCCTGCTCAACACCAGTGTGCAGACCGGCGGCGCGCTGGGCCTGGCGGCGCTCGCGGCCGTCGCCTCGGCGGTCACCCGGCACCGGCTGGCCGCCGGGCACCCGCAGGCCGCCGCCCTCACCAGCGGCTACGCCGCCGGCCTGCTGGCGGGCGCGATCGTCTACGCGGTCGCCGCGGCGGTCGCGGCCACCACGCTCACCGCCCGGCTGACCCCGGACGAGGCCGCCGGCCACTGACCGGGCGCCCGGCGGTACTCACCCGGCGGGACTCACGCGTCGGGGAAGCGGGCGGCGAGGTAGGCGCGGCGGGCCTCGACGACCGGGGCGAGGTCGGTGAGCGGGTCGAAGGCGAGGTCGCCCAGCGGGCCCCGGCCGGAGGCCAGCAGGTGCAGGGGGTCGCGGTCCACGCGCAGCAGCAACGCCCCGCCGGCGGCCCGCAGCAGGGTGCCGGGGGTCGCGGCGCCGGCGATGTCGACGGTGACCTCCTCGGGCTCGGCGGCCTCGAAGCCGGCCAGGTCCTCGGCGGCGGCCCCGGCACCGGCCGGGTCCCGCCAGGTCGTGACCCTGACGTGCGGCTGGTCGGTGTCCCAGGGGCCGTAGGCGAGGGTCAGGGAGCGCAGGGCGCCGTCGACGGTGTGGTGCTCGGCCAGCGTGCAGGGGCCGAGCCAGGGGCTCCGGAGCTGGTGGACCGGCTCGGGGCAGGCGCGGAAGGACTGTTCGAGGGCCTCGGCGAGCGCGGCGCGCAGGGCGGGCGCGCGGTCGTCGGCGTCACTGCGATACATGCCGCCAGCCTGCCAGTCCGGACGCGGAGGCGGGTCGTGGTTTTGGAATCGCCGGGTCGCGGTGAGGAGAAGTCCATGACGCACTACTCGATGACGCACGTGGACCTCGGTAAGAACGGCAACGCCGGACGCGGCGGCACGGCGGGCGCGGCGCACCCGGGACGGCACGCCCGCGACGGCCATGTGGCGCACCACGCCGCCGGTTCGCTGCCCACGGCCTACATCGCGCTGCTGGCGCTCGCCGCGGCGGTCGTGCTGGCCGCGGTGCTGGTGGTGGCCCTCGGATGACGGCCCCGGCCGGCGCCGGGTCACCCCCGGGCGCCGGCCGCGGGGCCGGGGGCCGGGGGCCGGGGGCCCGGGACGGACCGGGGGCACACCCCTGTCTTGTCAGGTGCATTGACAGTGGCGGCGGTTCGCAGTTCCCTTCTGGTGGCATCTGTTGCTTTCAGGGACCCCCCATCCTGTTGACAACGTTGTCCGCCGCCGGGAGTCCCGGGCGGGCGAACAATGTCGACCAGACCTGAAAGGTCATCATGCGTCTGCGCTTCCTCCCGTCCCCGGTGACGGCGCTCCTGGCCACCTTCCTCGCCGCGCTCCCCGCGGCACTGGCCGGCGCGACCGGCGTCCACGCCGCGACGCCGCCCGCGGCCTCGTCCACCGGCGCGACCGCCGCCGCCGCGGCCATCTGCAACGCCTACTGCGACGCCCGCGACCCGGCCCTGAGCACGCAGGACCGCAAGCCGGTCACCGCGACCGTCTTCTCACGCACCCTCACCCTGCACTTCGACGACGCCGACGCCATGGGCTGGGCGTCCATCGACAACGGCAACCCCGGCGACGAGGTGTGGCTCGACCGCTCCTTCGACGGCGGCCGGACGTGGAGTTCGGGCAGCAAGCTCGGCGACACCACCACACCGACCGGCCAGCGCGGCTGGCGCACCCTGATGTACAACGTCGACGACTGGAACACCCAGGGCGTCGGCGCGCTGCGCGCCTGCGGCAAGGCCGGTGACCGCCCCGACATCGCCTGCACGCAGTGGGCGCGGACGACCTGGAACGCCTGGGACCGGCGGACGGCCGCGGCGACCGCGCTGATGATGTCCTTCGACCGCGGCACCAAGCTCTTCGGCGGCAACGGCTGGTGGACCGGCGCGAACGCGCTGACCGCGGTCATCGACAACATCCGGGTGTCGGGCATGCCCAGTTACCGCTACGCCATCGCCGACACCTACGACAAGAACCTCGGCGCCCAGGAGGGCAACTTCACCAACGACTACCTGGACGACACCGGTTGGTGGGGCCTGGCGTGGGTCGACGCCTACGACCTGACCGGCGACAGCCGCTATCTCGCGACCGCCCGCGCCGACGCCGACCACATGACGGCGTATTGGGACGGCACGTGCGGCGGCGGGGTGTGGTGGAGCCAGTCGCGTACGTACAAGAACGCCATCACCAACGAGCTGTACCTCCAGCTCACCGCGGCGCTGCACAACCGCATCCCGGGCGACACCGCCTACTTGGGGCACGCGCAGGCCGAATGGGCCTGGTTCCGGGCGAGCGGGATGATCAACGGTGACCACATGGTCAACGACGGGCTGACGTCGGCGTGCGCCAACAACGGGCAGACGACGTGGACGTACAACCAGGGCGTCGTGCTCGGCGGGCTCGCCGAACTGTCCCGCGCCACCGGCGACTCCGGGCTGCTGACCACCGCCCGCACCCTCGCCGACGCCTCCACCGTACGCCTCGCGCAGGGCGGGGTGCTGCGCGAGCCCGGCGAGGGCGACTCCTGCACCGGCGACGGCCCCAGCTTCAAGGGCGCGTACGTCCGCGGCCTCGGCAAGCTCAACACCACGCTGTCCGGCCGCCCTTACAGCGCGGTGCTCAACACCTGGGCCGACTCCGCCTATGCGCACGACCGCAACGCCCTCGACCAGTACGGCCCGCACTGGGCCGGCGGGGCGGGCAGCAGCGACTACGGCTGCCAGCAGAGCGTCCTGGACCTGCTCAACGCGGCGGGCTGAGCGGCGGGTTGCTCTTCTGGGTGCGCGGGCCCTCAGGGCTCGGCGGGCCCGCGCACCCCGGCCCAGTCCAGCCGCAGCTGCTGGGCGCGCGGCAACCTGGCGACGATCAGGTCGTAGGAGTCCTCGACCATCTCGCGCACCATGTCGTCGGGCAGCGCCCCGTCCAGCAGCACGGTGTTCCAGTGCCGCTTGTTAAGGTGCCAGCCGCCGGTGATCTGCGGGTGGGCCGCGCGCAGTTGGACCGCGAGCTCCGGGTCGCACTTCAGGCTGACGCTCAACGGCCGCGCCTCCAGGGCGCTGAGCGCGAAGATCTTCCCGCCGACCTTGAAGACGGAGGTCTCCGGGTTGAAGGGGAAGGTCTCCTCCGCGCCGTTCAGCGCGAGGCAGACGGCCTTGAGTGCGTCGGGTGTCATACGGGCCAGTGTGCCGTGCGGCGGCCTGGTTGCGCTGCTCAGGGCCCGCCGGCCGGTCGCGGTCCGGCGGGCCCGGTCACAGCCGGCCGGCGACCTGGCGGGCGAGGTTCTGCAGCGGGTCGCGGTGGAGCGCGGGGTCGTCGAGGCGGACCAGGCGGATCGCGACCCAGGTCGTGGCCTTGCGGAAGAAGACCGCGTCGTCCTCGGCGTACGCCTCCTCGCCGGCGCCGGTGAAGGGGGTGAAGGTGTGGTTGAGGGTGCGGTCGATGTCGTAGTACTTCTTCGCGCCGTCGCCGACGTAGATCTCGACCTGCGCGGTCGGGCCGCTGACCGGGCCGGTGTACATGCAGCTCGGGGCCGCCTCCGGGCCCTCGATCCCGGCGTTCAGGGGTGAGTCGGCCAGGGCCTCGGCGTCCTTCTTCGGCAGGAGCGCGCAGGCTTTGAGGGCGGCGGCGGCCGTCGTGGTGGCGGCGGCCGGGGTGGGCGAGGCGGTGCCGCCGGCGGCCGGCGGCTGCGCGGTGGAGGACGCCGGGGCGGGGTCGTCGTCGCACGCGGTCAGGGCGGTCAGCGCGGTCAGGGCCACGGGCACGGTCAGGATGGCGGTCAGGGCGGTGCGTCTCATGTCTGGTCCCCCCATGGGTGCAGCAGGATTGCCGGTTCCACGCGGTGCACCGGCCAGCCGGCGCCGGCCATGGCCGCAACCACGGCATCGGCGTCCGGGCCCTCGACGAGAGCCAGGACGACCTCGTCGGCCGGCAGGTGCACCGCGGCGACCAGGCGCACCCCGCCGGCGGCAAGCACCGGAAGCCTCCCCGGGCCCCCGGGTCCCGCGCCGTCGTAGCGTTCCACCGCGAAGAGCCGCCTGGTCACACGCCGACGCTAGGCCGGCGGGGCGCCGGCCGAATCGGGGGTTTCCCTACGGAACGAGGGGCGGCGCCGGGCGGTGCGGTGCCGCAGGGCGGCGTTGTGCCGCGAGCGGTGCGGTGCTGGGGGCCGGCGCGGTGCCGCCGGGCGGCGCGGATTCGCCGGGCGGCGCGGTTCGGTCGGCCGCGCGATGCTGCGGCCGGGCCGGCGTGGTGTGGCGTCACGTGCCCGCCCGGCGGGAGAGTGCTGCGCCCAATTCTGCCCGGCGGGAGATGCCGAGTTTGCGGTAGACGCGGGCGAGGTTCGCCTCGACGGTCTTGGGGCTGATGAACAGCGCGTCCGCGATCGCGCGGTTGGTACGGCCGGCGGCGGCCAGCGCGGCGACCCGCTCCTCGGTGGCGGTCAGCGCCTCCGAGGCCGGGGCTCGCCCGCCGGTGCGGGCGAGTTCGGCCCGGGCGCGGCGCTCGAAGGCCGCCGCGCCGATCGCCGCGAACTCCGCGGCGGCCTGCTCCAGCGCCGTACGGGCGGCCCGCCGGCGTCTGGCCCGCCGGTGCACCACTCCCGCGACCAGCAGGCAGCGCGCCCGGTCCAGCGGCACGACGTGCGCCGGGACCCGGGCCCTGGCCTCCTCCAGCGCGTCGGCCGGCGCGGCGGTGTCCTCGCCCGAAGCGGCGGCGAGCAGCGCCCGGCTGCGCGCGAGGCCCAGCGTCGTCCACGGCCGGGGCAGCCGCTCGTGCCGCTCGGCGAGCCGGCGCAGAACGCGCCGGGCGGTCGCCAGGTCGCCGGCGGCGGCGCACGCCTCGATCCAGTCCGGCTCGAACCGCTGCGACAGGGGCTCGGCAAGGCCGGCGGCGTCCGCCTCGGCGGCCAGGGCGCGGTAGTCGGCCGCTGCGTCGTCCGTACGGCCCTCGGACAGGGCGGTGAACGCGCTGAGGGCGAGGTGGATCCGGCGTGCCCACGGGTCACCCACGGCCTCGGCCCGCCGCAGCCCCGCCTCCGCCACCGCGCGGGCCGCCGCGAGCTCGCCCCGGTGCGCGTCCAGCAGGCCGAGCAGCCAGGTCTCCCCCACCAGGCCGGTGCCCAGCTGCTCGCCGAGCTCCCGCGCGCCGGCGAGCGCGCGGGCGGCGTCGTCGTAGCGCCCGGCGACCAGCTCGGTCTCGCCCAGATGGGCCAGCAGTTCGTGCTGGCCGGGTTCGTCGCCGGCGGCGACCGCCCGCTCCAGCATGGCGTGCAGGCGGGCGCGGGCCTTGTCGTGCTCGTCGATCGACCGCCACCAGATGGCGGGGATGGTGCCGCCCAGCCATGACGGCCGTCCGTCCTCCAACGCCAGGGCCCGGTCCAGCAGTTCGCGCCGGGGCGGCCGGCCGCCGCGGACCTCGTGGAAGAACAGCTGCAGCAGCGAGCCGGAAAGCAGCTCGGCGTCCTGCGGCGAGGCGCCGCCGAGCAGCGCGCACGCGGCCTCCGCATGGCGCTGGGCCAGCTCGGGCGTGTCGTGGAAGAGGCTCAGATACGCGTGGATCCGCCCGGCCTGCGCCGACCCGGCGGGCGCACACCGAAGCGCCTGCTCGGCGGTCTGCGCGGCAACAGCCAGCGGCTCATCGGCACTCCACGCCACCTCGGCCCGCAACAACAACGCCTCAGCCCGCACCCCGTCGCCCGCCCCCGCCGCGCCGCCGCCGGGGTGAGGGACCTCAGCGGACTCCAAGCCCCCGGCGGCGAACGCCTCCACCTCGACCGCGGCGCCCGCCAGACCGACGCCCGCCTGCCCACCGGGAGACGCAACCCCGCCCGCCGCCGAAGCCCCGGCGACGAACGCGTCCCCCACGTCAACACCCGCCCGACCCGCACCTCCCTGCCCGCCGGGGTGACGGGCCCCGCCCGCCTCCAGAGTCCCGGCGACAGGCGCGTCCTCCACGCCCACCTCGACGCCTGCCCAGCCGGCGTCTACCTGCCCGCCGACGTACGCAACCCCGCCCGCCGCCAAAGCCCCGGCGGCAGACGCCTCCGCCACCCCGGCCTCGGCGCCCGGCTGCCCACCCGGATACGCAACCCCACCCGCTTGCGGGCGGTCGCCGCCGGCGGCGCGGGCGCTGGGCACCCGCGGAGCGGCGTCGCAGGCTTCGGCGACCTCCGTGGCTGTGGCCGCCGCTGCGGGGTAGTCGCCGCTGTCGTAGTGGCAGCGGGCCGCGGCCAAGCGGCGGCGGGCGAGGGTCGCGGGGGTGGTCGGGGGTGTGAGGTGGGCGGCCTGTTCGTAGAGGGCGGCGGCGAGTTGGGGGGCGCCGCGGCGGCGTTGGCGGTCGGCGGAGGCGGCGAGTTCGGCGGCGACCTCGGCGTCCGGCAGGGCGACGCAGCGGGCGAGTTGCCGGGCCCGCTCGTCCGGGTCGGCGACGACCTCGGCCAGCTTGCGGTGCAGCCGGCGGCGCAAGCTCGCGGGGATGTCCGCGCGGACCGCCGCCGCGTACAGGGGGTGGGCGAAGTGCACCGCTCCCCCGCTGACGGTCAGCAGCCCGGCGTCCTCCGCCGGGTCGAAGGCGGCCGGGTCCGCCCCCGCGGCGGACAGATCGCGCAGGTGCGCCACGGAGAGCAGCGCCGCGAGCCGGATCGCGTCGCGGCCGGCCGGGGGCAGGGCGGCCACCGTGCCCGCCACCAGCCGGGTCGTCGTGGCGGGGAAGGGCAGGTCCTCGCCGGGGGACGGCAGCCGGGGCAGCCGCAGCACCGCGCGGGTCAACTCCATGGCCAGCAGCGGGTTTCCGCCGCAGTCCCGGGCGATACGGGCCAGCAGCGGCCGGTTGAGCGTCACGCCGAGCCGGTCGCGCAGCATATGGTGCAGCGCCCCGGTGCCGAGCGGCGCCACGTCGATCCGCCGCAGCCGTCCGGCGAGGCGGTCCAGGCCCAACGGCGTACCGGCGCCGGCCTCGTCGCGGGCGCCGGCCAGCACCGCCAGGCCCGGCACCCGCCGTAAGGCGAACGTCAACGCCCGTGCGCTGGCCGGGTCCAACCAGGGCGCGTCGTCCACGGCGACCAGCACCCGGCGGCCGGACGCCACCGCGGCGTCGAGCAGCGAGCGAGTGGCCGCGGCCACCGCCCGCTCGCCCACGACCCCGTCGCCGTCACCGCCCTCGGCCTCGCCCGCATCGCGACGCCCACCTCCCTCAGCGCCCGCACGCACGCTGCCGTGCACCCCCGCACCGCCGCCCGCGCCCGGGCCACCGCCCGCGTCACCGCCCGAGCCCACACCACCGGCCACCCCCGCACCGCCGACCGCGCTCAGCTCACGGCCCACCTCACCGGCGGCGCCCACCTCACCGTCCCCCGTGAGCAACACCGCCTGGACCGCCGCCCGTTGCGGCCCCGGCAACTCAGCCGCGTGTGCGGCCAAGGGCCGCAGCAGATCCGCCAGCGCGGCGAGCGCGAGGGCCGACTCCGACTCCGCGGGCGCGCACGTCAGGACCAGCCAGCCCGCCCGCCGCGCACAAGCGACCAGTTCGCGCCACAGCGCGGTCTTGCCGATGCCGGGCGGCCCGGCGAGCAGCACCGGATCGCCTTGCACCAGCGGCTCCCACGCCTGCTCCAGAACGGCGTCCCGGCCGAACAGCACAGCCACGGGCCCAGCTTAGGCGGGCCGCACCCCGTGCCGGGGCGGCCTCGGACAAGCCGCCCACCTTGCGCCCCCACCGTTCCTACTGTCTATAGTGTGCATGAACAGTCGAACCCCGAGGCCGGAGGCCCGTCGTGCGCGTGGTGCTGTCCAACAGCAGCGGAGTGCCGCTCTACCAGCAGATCAAGGAACAGATCGGCGCCGCCGTCCTGTCCGGCGAGCTCGCCGAGGGCGCCGCCCTGCCGTCCGTACGCGCCCTCGCCCGGGACCTGCGGATCAGCATCATCACCACCAACCGCGCCTACACCGAGCTCGCCGCCGAGGGCTTCATCGGCACCGTGCCCGGCAAGGGCGCGTACGTCCTGCCGCTGGACACCGCGTTCGTGCGCGAGCAGCTGCTACGCCAGGTGGAGGACGGGCTGCAGGCCGCGCTGGACGCCGCCGGGCGGGCCGGCCTCGGCCGCGACGAGCTCGTCGGCATCCTCGACGGCCTGATCCGCGCCGCGCACGAGACCGCCTGAGGCCCGGGGGATGCACGCCATGAGCGGCGAACCGGCCTTCGCCCTGCGGGGCGTGCACGCCGCGGCCGGCGGCGGCTTCGCCCTGCGCGACATCAGCTTCGCGCTGCCGACCGGCTACGTCATGGGCCTGATCGGCGCGAACGGCGCCGGCAAGACGACCACCATCCGCTGTCTGCTGGGCATGCGCGGCATCGACAGCGGCGAGATCGAGCTGCTCGGCCACCGCGTCCCCGGCCCGGTGGCGCTGCGCCAGGACGTGGGCGTCGTGCTGGACCGCGCCTACCTCGTCGGCGACTGGCGGCTGGCCGAGGTCGAACGCACCCTGCGGCCCTTCTACGACCGCTGGGACGGCGCCCGCTACCGCCGGCTCCTCGACGAGTTCGGCCTGGACCTGCGGGCCAGGGTCAAGGACCTCTCCCGCGGCATGACGATGAAGCTCACGATCGCGGTGGCGCTCTCGCACCGCGCCCGGCTGCTCGTCCTGGATGAGCCCACCAGCGGCCTCGACCCCGTCGCGCGGGACGAACTCGCGGGCATCATCGGGGAGTTCCTGCTCGACGAAGGGCACAGCGTGCTGTTCTCCACGCACATCACCTCCGACCTGGACCGCATCGGCGACTACGTGACGCTGCTGCACGGCGGCCGGGTCGTGCGCACCGGCCCCAAGGACGAGGTCGTGGACGCCTTCCGGGTCGTCCGCGCCTACCGGCGCTCGCGGTGCTGCTGGCCCCGCTGGTCGCCGTCCAGCCGTTCGTGGTCGCCGGCAAGGAGGGCCTGGAGACGCTGTACGCGGTGCTGCCGCTGCCGCGGCGGGCGGTGGTGCTCGGGCACTACGCCTGGGCGCTGGCGAGTTTCCTGGCCACCCTCACCGCGGGGACGGCGCTGGCGGTGCTGCTCGGGCTGGCCGAGGGCGCGCCGCTCGGCGGGCGCACCCTGGTGACGATGCTGACTCTGTCCTGGACGCTGTTCGCGGTCAACATCGCGATCCAGCTCCCGCTGCTGATCCGCTTCGGGTACGCGCGGGTGAGCGTGCTGGGCACCACCGTGCCGCTGGCGCTGGTCATGGTGGCCGTCTACCGGCTGCATCCCACGCTCGCGTCGCTCCGGGAATGGCTGCCGGTGCTGGGCGCGGCGGGAGCCGCCGCCGTCGCGGTGTCGGCGGCGCTGGCGGCGCGTACGCACCTGTCACGTCCGTAGCCGGGCCTCGGCGGCCTGCCATGCGGACGCGGCGCCCGCGGGGCGGTAGTGGCGCAACTGCTGGGTGGCGGCGACCAGTCGGCGCATGTCGGCGAGGTCGCCGGTGCGGCCGTGGGCGCGGGCCTGGACGAGGATGTTGCCGAGCGCGGTGGCCTCGGTGGGTCCGGCGGTGACCGGCAACCCGGTGGCGTCGGCGGTGAGTTGGCACAGCAGCTCGTTGCGGCTGCCGCCGCCGACGAGATGGACCCGGGTGATGTCGCGGCCGGCCAACTCCGCGGCGCGCCGCAGGACTTGGCGGTGGGCCAGCGCCAGGCTCTCCAAAACGCAGCGCACGACGGCGCCTTGGTCGCGCGGGGGCCGCTGGCCGGTGCGGCGGCAGAAGCCGGCGATGGCGGCGGGCATGTCGGCGGGGGCGAGGAAGTCCGGTGCGTCGGGGTCGATCAGCGCGGCGAAGGGCTCGGCGCGGGCCGCGGCGGCGAGCAGCGGGGCCAGTTCCGCGGGCTGCCCGCGGGCGGCCCACACGCGCCGGCACTCCTCCAGCGGCCACATGCCCATGATGTTGCGCAGGTACCGCACGGTGCCGTCGATGCCGCGCTCGTTGGTGAAGTTGGCGGTGCGGGACTCCTCGGTGAGCACCGGCGCGTCCAGTTCCAGCCCGGCGAGCGACCAGGTGCCGCAGGAGATGTACGCCGCCCCCGACGCGGTGGCGGGCACCGCGACGACGGCGGACGCGGTGTCGTGCGAGGCGACGGTGGTGACCGGCGTGCCGGCCGGCAGCCCGGTGCCGTCGGCGACGTGCGGCAGCAAGGTGCCGGCAGATTCGCCGGGTTCGCGCAGCGGCGGCAGCAGGGCGGTGTCCAGGCCGATACCGGCGGCCAGTTCGTACGACCAGGTGCCGGTGCGGGCGTCGAGCAGGCCGGTGGTCGAGGCGTTGGTGGTCTCGGCGCCGGCGCTGCCGGACAGCCAGTGGACGAGCAGGTCGGGGATGAGCAGCAGCGTGCGGGCGGCGGCCAGTTGGGCGGTGCCGCGGGCGGCGGCGAGCTGGAAGACGGTGTTGAACGGCAGGTGCTGCAGCCCGCTGACCCCGTAGAGCCGTGCCGCGCCCAGCCGTTCCCGCACCTCCTGCGCGACCTGCGACGTACGGCTGTCGCGGTAGTGGTACGGGAGGCCGAGCAGGGCGCCGTCCGCGTCGAGCAGGCCGTAGTCGACGGCCCAGGTGTCGACGCCGACCGACGTGACGTCGTAGCCGGCCCGGCCCGCCGCGCGCAGGCCGTCCAGGACGCCCTGGTGGAGCGCGGGCAGGTCCCAGTGCAGGCCGGTCGGCAGCCGGACCGGCCGGTTGGCGAAGCGGTGCAGCTCGGCCAGCTCCAGGGTGTCCCGGCCGGCCCGGCCGACGACCACCCGCCCGCTGGTCGCCCCGAGGTCCGCGGCCACGAAGGCGGACGGGCCGGGCCCGGCGGGCGGACGGGACGGCGGTACGGGCACGGTCACGGGTTCACCTCGGCGGCGCGGGCACGGGCGGTGCGGATTACAGGCAGGGCGGCGGGGCGGGTCAGCGCAGGAAGGCCGCGGCGACTCCGGCGTCGACGGGGATGTGCAGCCCGGTGGTGTGGGTGAGGTCGCCGCCGGTGAGCGCGAAGACCGCGTTCGCGACATGCTCGGGCAGCACCTCCCGCTTGAGCAGGGTGCGTTGGGCGTAGAACTCGCCGAGCTTGTCCTCGGCGACCCCGTAGACCGCGGCGCGCTGCGCGCCCCAGCCGCCGGCGAAGATGCCCGAGCCGCGCACGACACCGTCCGGGTTGACGCCGTTGACGCGGATGCCGTCGCCGCCCAGCTCGGCGGCCAGCAGCCGCACCTGGTGGGCCTGGTCGGCCTTGGCGGCGGAGTAGGCGATGTTGTTCGGCCCGGCGAAGACGGCGTTCTTGGACGCGATGTAGACGATGTCGCCGCCGAGGCCCTGCGCGGTCATGACCCGGGCGGCCTCGCGGGAGACGAGGAAGGAGCCGCGGGCCATGATGGCGTGCTGCCGGTCCCAGTCGGCGGCGGCGGTCTCCAGCAGCGGCTTGGAGATGGAGATGCCCGCGTTGTTGACGACGAGGTCGACGCCGCCGAAGGCGAGCAGCGCCGCGTCGAAGGCGGCCCGGATCTGCTCCTCGTCGGTGACGTCGACGGTGACGGCCACCGCGGTGTCGGGGCCGCCGAGTTCACCGGCGACGGCCTCGGCGCCCGCGGTGTCCCGGTCGGCGACGACCACGCAGGCGCCCTCGGCGGCCAGCCGGTGCGCGATGGCCCGGCCGATGCCGCTGCCGGCGCCGGTGACCAGCGCGATCCTGGTGGCCAGCGGCCTCGGCGCCGGCATCCGGCGCAGCTTGGCCTCCTCCAACTCCCAGTATTCGATGCGGAACTTCTCCGCCTCGTCGATCGGCCGGTAGGCGGAGACGGCTTCGGCGCCGCGCATGACGTTGATCGCGTTGACGTAGAACTCCCCGGCCACCCGCGCGGTCTGCTTGTCCTTGCCGTAGGTGAACATGCCGACGCCGGGGACGAGGACGACGGCGGGGTCGGCGCCGCGCATGGCCGGCGAGCCGGGGCCGGCGTGCCGGTCGTAGTAGGCGGCGTATGCGGCACGGTAGTCCTGGTGCAGTGCGCGCAGCCGGGCGATCGCCTCGTCCAGCGGGGCGGTGGGCGGCAGGTCGAGGAGCAGCGGGCGGACCTTGGTGCGCAGGAAGTGGTCGGGGCAGGAGGTGCCGAGCGCGGCCAGCCGCGGGTGCTCGGCGCGGGAGAGGAAGTCCAGGACGACGCCGGAGTCGGTGAAGTGGCCGACCTGGGGGCGGTCGGTGGAGGCCAGGGCGCGCAGGACGGGCGCCAGCGCGGCGGCGCGGGCCCGCCGTTCGGCCTCGGTCAGCGGTCCGAAGCCGGCCAGCAGCGGGCCGAAGGGCTCGGCCTTGCCGCGGGTGCGCAGGAAGTCCTCGGCGGTGCGGATGATGTGCAGCGAGTTGGCCTCGCACTGCGCGGACGTCGCGCCCCAGGCGGTGATGCCGTGGCCGCCGAGGACGCAGCCGACGGCCTGCGGGTTGGCCTCCTTGGCTGCGGCGATGTCCAGGCCGAGCTGGAAGCCGGGGCGGCGCCAGGGCACCCACACCACCGTGTCGCCGAAGCACTCCTTGGTCAGCTCCTCGCCGTCGGCGGCGCAGGCCAGGGCGATGCCGGAGTCGGGGTGGAGGTGGTCGACGTGGGCGGCGTCGACCAGGCCGTGCATGGCGGTGTCGATGGAGGGAGCGGCGCCGCCCCTGCCGTGCAGGCAGTAGTCGAACGCGGCGACCATCTCGTCCTCGCGCTCCACCCCGGGGTAGCCGGCGGTCAGCGCGCGCAGCCGGTCCAGCCGCAGCACGGCCAGGCCGCCCTCGGTGAGGGTGCCGAGGTCGCCGCCGGAGCCCTTGACCCACAGCAGCTCGGTGTCCGCGCCGGTGACCGGGTCGGTCCCCAGGGCCTTGGCGGAGGTGTTGCCGCCGGCGTAGTTGGTGGTGCGCGGGTCGGAACCCAGCCGGTTCGAGCGCTCCAGCAGGGCCCGGACCTCGGGGTGCGGGGTGGCGGTCATGGACTGTCCTTGTCTGGGAGTGGCGTCGGGGTTGCGGCGGGCAAGGCGTACGGCGGGGTGCGCGGTCGTACGGCAGGGTGCGCGGGCCGTACGGCAGGGCGGCGGGGCGGCGGCTCAGGCGCCCCAGCCGGCCTGCTCGCCGCCGACGCGCTCGGCGACGATGCGCTCGGCGTGCCCGGTGGCGCGGTAGGCGGCGAGCGGGTCGGGGTGCAGGCCCTGCTCCTGGCGTACCTCGGCGAGCAGCGGGCGGACGTCGGTGTTGTAGGCGTCCATCAGCACGGCGTTGGCCTCCAGGACGTCACCGCCGCGCTGGGCGGCGGCCAGCGCGCCGGCGTCGACCAGCAGCGCCTTGGCGGTGGCCTCCTGCACGTTCATCACCGAGCGGATGATCGCCGGGATCTTCGCCTCGATGTTGTGGCACTGGTCGAGCATGAAGGCGACCCCGGTCGCCGGTTCCAGGCCGCCGCCCCGAACGACCTCGTGCATGATCCGGAACAGCTGGAAGGGGTCGGCCGCGCCGACCATCAGGTCGTCGTCGGCGTAGAAGCGGGAGTTGAAGTCGAAGCCGCCGAGTTTCCGCTCGCGCAGCAGGAAGGCGACGATGAACTCGATGTTGGTGCCCGGCGCGTGGTGCCCGGTGTCGACGACGACCTGCGCCTTCGGCCCGAGCTTGAGGCAGTGGGCGTAGGCGGTGCCCCAGTCGGGAACGTCGGTGGTGTAGAAGGCCGGCTCGAACAGCTTGTACTCCAGCAGCATGCGCTGGTCGTCGCCGAGCCGTTCGTACACGGCGGTGAGCGCTTCGGCGAGCCGGTCCTGGCGGGCGGCGATGTCGTCCTGGCCGGGGTAGTTGGTGCCGTCGGCGAACCACAGCTTCAGGTCGCGCGAGCCGGTGGCGTCCATGATGGCCACGCACTCCATCAGGTGGTCCAGCGCCTTGCGGCGCACGGCCGGGTCGGGGTGGGTGACCGAGCCGAGCTTGTAGTCGTCGTCCTGGAAGACGTTGGCGTTGATCGCGCCGAGCGTCAGCCCGCGCTCGGCGGCGTAGCCGGCCAGGCCCGCGTAGTCGTCCACCTTGTCCCAGGGGATGTGCAGGGCGACGACGGGCGCGACGCCCGTCGCCTCCTGCACCCGGGCGGCGTCGTCCAGTTTCTCGTACGGGTCGCGCGGGACGCCGGCTTGGGCGAACACCTTGAAACGCGTCCCGGAGTTGCCGTACGCCCACGACGGCGTCTCGATCCGCTGGGATTTCAACGCTGCCTTGACGGCGGGCAGTTCAGTCATGGGCAACTCCTATGAATCGTTTCATGACGCGGACGATAAACAGCGTCCCGCGCGACTGTCAACAGCGCCTCCGCCCGGCCCCCGGCCGCCCGCGGCGGCACGGAGGTCGCCGGCTCGGCGGCTCAGCGGCCGGACGAGCTCCCGGCCGTGCCGCGGACCCGGCCGCCGTTGGCGTGGAAGGAGAACTCGATGTGCCCGTGCGCCCGCAGCGGCCGGGAACCGCTCGTCCTGACCGTGACGGTCGCCGAGCGGCCGGCCGGCAGCGTCGCGGCCACCGGCACCGGGAAGGCGTTCGGGTCGGCCCCGGCCACCTGCGGCCGGCCGCCGCCCTGCCACTGGACACCGTCCAGCCGGACGTCGTTGGCCGGGCCCGAGCCCTTGTTGGTGACCTCCACCCGCCAGCTGGTCGTGCCGTGCGACGTGCCGAGCTCGGTCACCCGCCCGGACAGCCGCGCAGGGCGGGCCGGGTGCGCGCCGTCCACCTCCAGCACGACGGTGTCCCAGCCGAAGGCGGTCGAGGACGGGGCGCCGCCGGGCGGGAGGGTGCCGCCGTTGGTGAAGGCGATCGTGTTGTCGCCGGCCACCAGCAGCGAGGCCGGGAAGGTGACCACGGACTGCCGGAAGTAGCCGCTGCGGTCGGCCTGCCGGGCGAGCCCGCCGTCGCTGGTGGCGGGCAGCGAGCCGACGATGCCGGCGGACGTGCCGTTGACGGTCACCGCCGGCGGCTTGCCCTGCCGGGTGGAGGACGACACGGTCAGGTAGGCGGTGCCGTCCAGCGGGCGGTCCAGCGGGAAGTGGACGGTCCAGGTGCCGGGGTTGGCCTGGGCGTAATACCACTTCTCCGGTTCCCAGTCCCGGCCGATGGTGAAGGACAGGTCGGCGGGGATCAGCGTGGGCTTCCAGTAGTCGCGCGGGCTGGGCTTGGCGGGCGACTTGGTGGCGAGCGCGTACTCCCCGCCCGTACGGTCCGAGCGGCCGATCTGCCACAGGAAGGTGGAGTGCTGCGTCGGCGCCCAGGTGAGGGTGCCCAGGTCGTGGTGGCGCGCCGAGGGGCGTATCCCGCCCTGCTTGTACTGGTCGGTGACCGAGCCGTCGGCGGCGAAGACGTAGAGCGTGTACGCGCCCGGCTCGGTGCTGCCGGGCTGCCAGGCCGGCGGGACGCCCGGCAGGGAGAAGCTGCCGTCCTCGGCGGTGCGCACGAAGTGCACGGGCTCGTGGATCGTGTACACGTCGTCGACGTCCTGGGTGCTCAGCAGCGCCCACAGGTTGCCGGCCGGGCGGCCGTCGGCGAGCCGGATCCGCCCGGTCACGGTGGTGCGCTGCCTGACCGCCGGGTAGAGCGGGTCGGCGACCCAGGCGGCGCCCGCGCGGTTCTCGTCGATCTCGCCGCGCGCGATGTCCGCGGCCTCGGCGATCATCGCGTCCGGGTTCCTCGGGTCGCCGGTGGTCAGGAAGGTGAACCAGGGGCCGTAGAGCCGGCGGTAGCCCTCGGGCAGGGCGTAGGACGGCAGGCCGTAGTGGTTGGCGCCGAAGTAGTTGAGGATCAGCGCGTCCTGGTGGATCGCGAGGTCCTGGTGCTGCGGGCCGACGCCGTAGAAGCCGGCGAGGGTCTGGTCGGAGACGCCGCCGAGCGGGGTGAACCAGGCGCCGAAGCCGTTGCCGAAGTGCCCGAACATCGGGTTCTCGTGGGCGTACAGGCTCCAGTCGTACTTGGTGTAGACGTCGCCGGGCTTGGTGCCGCCGGCGTTGTTGGACGGCGAGGGCAGGTCGGGGTTGTCGACGCCGTCCACCAGCCAGGTCTCGTCGCCCACACGCTCCTGGGTGGCGAGGTAGGCGTACGTGGGCTGCTGGCCCTTGCCGCGCTCCCAGTTGAAGCAGTGGTCGAGGATCGAGCGGTCCCAGCGGGTGTTCATCCGGACCTCGTTGATGGAGGTGGCCGCGCTGGCGGTGAGGATGTCGTAGCCGTAGAGCCCGGGCTTGCCGGCCCGCATGATCAGGTGGTGCTCGTGCTGCAGGGGCACGCCGGTGACGTCGGCGAACGCCACCTCGACCAGGTCGCGGGTGACCCGCAGGACCTTGACCTGGGTGCAGACCAGGCGGGTCTTGCCGCCGCCGGCGTCGACGTAGAAGGAGTGCTGGCGGTCGGGGTCGCGGGGGTCGACGCCGTTGAGGTTGTGGGCGAGCTCGGTGCCGTCGACGACGACGGAGGTGGCGGTGATGGACACGTCCGTCCAGCCGGTGACGACACCGCCGGCCGCGTCGTCGCGGCCGAAGGTGAACCGCACCAGGCCGTTGTCGAGGACGATCTCGCCGACCTGGTCGGGGAAGGAGTAGGTGCCGGTCTTCGCCGGCCGCCCGTCGAGCAGCAGCCGGACGGGACGGGCCGCGGGGTGGGAGTGGGAGCCGCCGCCCACGTGGGACGGCGACTGCGCCGCCGCCGTGCCGGCGGCGCCCACCACGGTGGCGGCGGCGCCGGCTCCCATCATGCCGAGTGTGGTGCGGCGGCTGACTCTGCTGTCTTGCCAGGTCATCAAGACTCCTCGTGCTGGATGACTGCGCGGAAAAGCACCGGCCCGCAAGGGCCGGCCGGTCCGGTCGTGACCGGGGGCGCGGGAGGGCGCGGCACAGCCGACGCCCGGCCGCGGGGACGTGGGCCGGCCCGGGTGCGGGCAGGGCGGAACGCCGGGCGCCGGCGGGCCACGTCGCTGCGGAATCGGGGATTGAAACGTAACAACCGTTCTCCGGGCGACGAAGCTAGCGACCCGAAGCCGACTTGGGAAGGGGCCGCGCGAAACCGGTTCGCCGGACAGCAGGTTGCCGGACCGCGACGGCGGCGGCAGCGGCCCCGGCCGGGAGGCCGGCTCGCGGCAGGGCGCCGGGGGCGGCGGAGGCCCAGGTCAGACGGGCGGAAGGGGTACGCTGGGGCCACGGGGGCGGGGCACCGGAGCCGTACCGGCTCATGCATCGCGGCTTCGCGGCAGCACATTGTGTATCGATTCAGATCACCAGCCCCAGAATCCCCATGCTGCGCACGGCGCTGGATCGATTCACCCCCGGCGGGGCGACCCGACGCAGCCTCAGATACTGGCCCGTAGCCGCCCGCTCGCCGCGCCGGACCGCCGCGCACCGCCCGGCCGTCCCGTATCGACGGTTTCCTAAAAATCGTTTCAATCAAGTCTTGACGCTGCTGAAACAGCGCCGTAGCGTCCCAGCCCATCAGGCCGCGTCAGGCCACCACTCCCGTCCGCCGTCCCGAAGCGAGGGCAGCATGCCGTCAGGTACCGCTCACACGATCGTCGGTGTGTCGGCCCAGCTCTTCCGCACCCGGACGCGGCTGGCGCTGGACCCGGACGGCCATGAGCACCCGGGCGACGCACGCGAGGTGACCCGGGCGTTGCTCACCCTCACCGACGGCGAGGGCCACCAGGGCCGCTGCCTCGCCGACCCGGCGCACATCGGCCGGGAGCTGCTGGACGCCCATGTGCGGCCGGTGCTGCTCGGCCAGGACCCGCTGGACCGCGGGCGCCTGTGGCAGCAGCTGGCCCGCAGGCAGCGCGGCAGCGCCGGCACCCTGGGCAACCGGACGCTGGCGGCCGTCGAGCTGGCCCTGTGGGACCTGGCCGGCCGCCGGCTGGGCCTGCCGGTGTGGAAGCTGCTCGGCGGCGTACGCGACAAGGTGCCGGCGTACGCGAGCACCATGTGCGGCGACGAGATCCCGGGCGGCCTGTCCAGCCCGGAGGACTACGCGGCCTTCGCCGAGAAGCTCGTCGCGCAGGGCTACCACGCGATCAAGCTGCACACCTGGATGCCGCCGGTCTCCTTCGCGCCCAGCGTGGCGATGGACATCCGGGCCTGCGCGGCGGTACGCGAGGCGGTCGGCCCCGACGTGCCGCTGATGCTCGACGCCAACCACTGGTACAGCCGCGCCGAGGCGCTGCAACTGGGCCGGGCGCTCGACCGGTTGGGCTTCCACTGGTACGAGGAGCCGATGGAGGAGTCCTCGGTGCAGTCCTACCGGTGGCTCGCGCAGCAGCTGGACACCCTCGTCATCGGGCCCGAGACGGTCGAGGGCCGGATGCAGGCCCGCGCCGAGTGGATCACCGCCGGTGCCTGCGACATCCTGCGGGTCGGCGTCCCCACCTCCGGCGGCATCGGCCCGGCCCTGAAGACCGCGCACCTGGCCGAGGCGTTCGGCATGGACTGCGAGCTGCACGGCGGCGGCGCCGCGACGCTGGCCGTGCTGAGCGCGGTCGGCAACAGCCGCTGGTACGAGCGCGGCCTGCTGCACCCCTTCCACGACTTCGACGAACTGCCCCCGCACCTGCTGCGGGCCACCGCGCCCCTCGACGCCGACGGCTACGTCCACCTCAGCCCCGAGCCGGGGCTCGGCGAGGCCCTCGACACCGGCTACATCGACGCCGAGACGGTCGCCTCGTGGTGACGCCGCCCGGCTGACCCACCCGTACCCCCGTCCCCGCCCGTACCCCACCCGCCACGCCACCACCGCGTCCGCCTCCCGCGGGCGCCTGCCTACCGCGCAGGAGTACGTCCATGTCTTTGCGTGCCACAGCCGCCCCACGCCCCTCCCGCCCGCTGCGGACCGTCGCCGCCGCCACGACCCTGGTGTGCGCCCTGTCGCTCGCCGCGTGCGGCTCGGGCTCCGGCTCCTCCGACGGCGGGAAGGTCAAGCTGAGCTTCTCCTGGTGGGGCGACGCCTCCCGGGCCAAGGCCACCGAGGCGGCCGTGGCCGCCTTCGAGAAGGCCCACCCGAACATCACCGTGAGCACCCAGTACGCCACCTTCGCCTCCTACAACCAGAAGCTCGCCACCCAGATAGCCGGCGGCGGCGCCTCCGACCTGATCCAGATCGACTGGGGCAACCAGAGCCAGTACGCCAAGAGCAACACCCTGCTGGACCTGGCCTCCGGCCCCGGCAAGGTCGATCTGTCCGGCCTGGACCCGAAGTTCGCCGGCAGCGGCAAGGAGGGCGACAAGCAGGTGGCGGTGCCGTTCGGCCAGGCCACCCAGAGCTTCGTCGTGGACGTCACCAAGCTCCAGTCGCTCGGCGTGAGCGTGCCGGCGGCCGGCTGGACGTGGGACGACCTCAAGGCGTACGCGCAGCAGGTCCACGACAAGTCCGGCGGCAAGGTCGCCGGCATCGCCGACCCCGGCACCACCTGGGCGGCCTTCCAGTCCTGGCTGCTCCAGCGCGGCAAGCAGCTCTACACCGACGACGGCAAGCTCGCCTTCACCCAGGACGACCTCGCGGGCTTCTGGACCTTCTGCGACGACCTGCGCAAGTCCGGGGCGGCGACCCCGGCCAACCAGACCGCGACGCTCATCTCCGGCCCGGCCGAGGACCCGCTGGCCAAGGGCACCGCCGCCGCCGAGTGGGACTACGACAGCATCTACGCCAGCCACGCCGCGGCCACCAAGGACACCCTCGCGCTGCTGCCGCTGCCGGCCGAGTCCGGCCAGACCGGGATGTACGCCAAGCCGTCGATGCTGCTGTCGGTCTACGCCCGCTCCAAGCACCCCAAGGAGGCCGCCGAGCTGCTGAGCTTCCTGGTCAACGACCCGCAGGCCGCCGCCGCGCTGGGCACCAGCCGCGGGCTGTTCCCCAACCTGGCGGTCCGCAAGCAGCAGGACGCCGGCGCGACCGGGCCGGACAAGGTGGTGTCGGACTTCGAGGCGGCGAGCGCGTCGCTGCTCAGCGCCACCCCGCCCGCCCCGCCCAAGGGCGACGGCCAGCTCATCACGCTGATGCAGCGGATCTACGGCGCGGTCAGCTTCGGCCAGCAGAGCCCGCAGGACGGCGCGGCCTCCTTCATCCAGCAGGCCCAGCAGATCCTCGCGCAGTGACCGCCCGGCGGCTCCGGCCGCCCCCGCACCCGGCCTGAACCAGGCCGCATCGACAGCCCGCAGCGGCCCGGACGCACGGACGTACGGACGCACGGACGAAGGAGGAAGCCGGTGAGCTCGACGGCCAGGCTCGACAGACCGGTGCCGGTGGTCCCGGCGCCCAGGAAACGCAAGGCCGCGCCCGCCCGGGGCCTGGGCGACCGCACCGCCGGATACGTCTTCCTGCTGCCCTGGTTCGCCGGGCTCGCGGTCTTCACCGTCGGGCCGCTGCTGTACTCGCTGTATCTGTCGTTCACCGACTACGACCTGCTGGACGCGCCGAAGTGGACGGGCCTGGCGAACTACCGCCAGATGTTCACCTCCGACCCGCGGTTCTTCCACGCGGTGCGGGTCACCCTCGAATACGTGGTCGTGGTGACCCCGGTCAAGCTGGGCCTGGGCCTGGCGGTGGCGCTGCTGCTCAACCGCAGGCGGCGCGGTATCGGGGTCTACCGCTCGCTGTTCTACCTGCCCTCGCTGCTGGGCACGAGCGTCGCGGTGGCACTGGTGTGGCGCTCGATGTTCGCGCAAGGCGGCGCGGTCTCCGACGGGCTGGCCTCGGTCGGGCTGCCGAAGACCGACTTCATCAACGACCCGACGTGGTCGCTGCCGGCCATCATCCTGCTGTCGTGCTGGCAGTTCGGCGCGCCGATGGTGATCTTCCTGGCCGGCCTCAAGCAGATCCCCGCCGAGCTGTACGACGCCGCCGACGTGGACGGCGCCGGCACGTGGCAGCGGTTCTGGCACGTCACGGTGCCGCTGCTGTCCCCGGTGATCTTCTTCAACCTGCTGCTGGAGACCATCAACGCCTTCCAGGCGTTCACCCCGGCCTTCATCGTCAGCGGCGGCACCGGCGGCCCGGCTGACTCCACGCTCTTCTACACGCTGTATCTGTACCAGACCGGCTTCAACGACTTCCGCTTCGGTTACGCCTCCGCGATGGCGTGGGTGCTGCTGGCCGCGGTCGCGGTCGTCACGGCCGCGATGTTCCGGCTGTCGCGGGTGTGGGTCTTCTACGGGGACGGAGGCGCCCGATGAGCGACCAGGCCCTGCTCGCCGGCCGCACCCCGCCGGCCGCCGCCCCGGCCCCGCGCCGCCCGCGCCCGTACCGGCCGCTGGTCTGGTACGTGCTGGTCACCGCGCTCGCGGTCGTGGTGGTCTACCCGGTGATCTGGATGCTGGGCACCTCCTTCAAGCCCGCGACCGAGATCGTCACCTCCAACCGGCCCTGGCCGCTGCACTGGACCGGCCACAACTTCCCCGACGGCTGGCACGCCAACCCCGGGGTGACCTTCGGCCGCTTCTTCGCCAACTCCCTGGTCATCTCGGGGTTCGCCGTCGTCGGCACCCTGGTGTCCTGCTCGCTGGCGGCGTACGCCTTCAGCCGGCTGGAGTTCCGCGGGCGCTCGGTGATGTTCGCCGGCATGGTGGTGACGATCCTGCTGCCGTACCACGTGCTGATCGTGCCGCAGTACGCGATCTTCAAGCGGTTCGGCTGGATCAACACCGACCTGCCGCTGATCGCGCCGAAGTTCCTCGCGACCGAGGCGTTCTTCATCTTCCTGATGGTGCAGTTCATGCGCGGCATCCCCCGGGAGATAGACGAGGCCGCCCGGCTCGACGGCTGCGGCCCCTACCGCACCTACTTGTGGGTGGTGCTGCCGCTGACCCGGCCGGCGCTCATCACCAGCGCCATCTTCAGCTTCATCTGGACCTGGAACGACTTCTTCACGCAGTTGGTGTACCTCAACGACACGAGCAAGTTCACGGTGCCGATCGGGCTCTCGCTGTTCGTGGACCAGACCGGCATGACCTCCTACGGGCCGATGATGGCGATGTCGGTGCTGGCGCTGGCGCCGGTCTTCCTGTTCTTCCTCGCCTTCCAGCGGCTCCTGGTGGACGGCGCGACCTCCAGCGGACTGAAGGGATGACCGCGATGCACACCACCGCTTCCCGTTCCGCCGCCGGCGGCGGGCGCCGCGGCCCGGTGCTGGGCGCCGAGCGCGGCGAGCAGGTCAGGACCGCGGCCGAGACGATGGCCGTCGGCGCGCTCTTCCTGGTCTTCTCGCTGCCGCTGGTCACCGCCGGGGCCGCCTGGTGCGCGGCGGCCGAGGTCGTGGCCGGCTGGCACCGGGGCCGGGAGGCGCCGCTGCTGCGGACCTTCGCCCGCGTGGTGCGGCGCGACCTGTGGCCGGGGCTCGCCCTCCAGGGCGCGGTGCTGGCCGTCCTCGCCGTCACCTGGTTCGAGGTGCACGCGGTGCTCGGCTCCCGGATCCCGGGCCGGCCGGTCGAGGCGGCGGCGCTGGTCGTCGCGGGCGCGGCGGCCGTGGCCTTCGCGCTGGTCGCGGCGGGCTGCCGGGCGGCCGGCCGGACGTCATGGCGCGACGGGCTGCGTACGGCGGCCCGGCTGTCGGCCGCGGCGCCGGCGACCGTGCCGCTGGCCGTGACGGCGCTGGCGTGCGTGGCCGCGCTGGTCGCGGTGATCCCCGCCTTCGCCGGCTTCATGGCCGGGCCGCTCGCCTACGCGGTGTCGGTGACCGTGGCCCGCGCCGCCGGCCGGACCGAGGAGGCCGGCCGATGACGTCCGCACACTCCGGCGGCCGGATCAGGGTCGCGATCGCCGGTACGGGCGCGGTCGCGCGCGGTTCCCACCTGCCGGCGCTGCGGGCGCTGCACGACGAGGTCGAGCTCGTCGCCGCCTTCGACGTCGACGAGCAGGCGGTGCGGGCCTTCTGCACCGAGGGCGGGGTGCCGTACGCGTACACCGACCTCGGGCGGATGCTGGCCGAGCAGCGGCCCGGCCTGGTGGTGGTGTGCACCCCGCCGGCCGTCCACCGGGAGCAGACGCAGGCCGCGCTGCGGGCCGGGGCGTGGGTGTGGTGCGAGAAGCCGCCGGCCCGCTCGCTCGCCGAGTACGACGCCATGACGGCGGCCGAGGGCCCGGACGGGCCGTACGCCGCCATCGTCTTCCAGCACCGCTTCGGCTCCGGCGCCGAGCACGTACGGGGCCTGCTGGCCCGCGGCGACCTCGGCCGGCCGCTCGCCGCCCACTGCCAGACCACCTGGTACCGCGACGCGGCCTACTACGCCCCGCCCGGGCGCGGCACATGGGCCGCGGAGGGCGGCGGCACCACGATGGGCCACGGCATCCACCAGATCGACCTGCTGCTGGAACTCCTCGGCCCCTGGGCCGAGGTGCGGGCGATGGCCGCGCGGCTGAGCCGCGACATCGAGACCGAGGACGTCTCCACGGCCCTGGTCCGCTTCCGGTCGGGCGCGCTCGCGACCGTCCTGAACAGCGCGGTCAGTCCCGACCAGGTGAGCCGGATCCGTATCGACTGCGAGCGGGCGACCGTCGAGCTCAGCCACCTCTACCAGCACGCCAACAAGGACTGGCGGATCACCCCCGCGCCCGGCGTCCCGGCCGAGCGGCTCGCCGGGTGGCGGGACATGGGCCCGGACGTGCCCAGCTCGCACCTGGCGCAGCTGCGCTCGCTGCTCGCCGACCTGCGCGCGGGCCGCCGGCCGCGGGCCAGCGGGGCGGACGGCAGGACCAGCCTGGAACTGGTCGGCGCCCTCTACAAGTCGGCGCGGACCGGGGCCGCCGTCACGGCCGGCGAGATCGGCCCGGGCGACCCCTTCTACACCGGCGCGCCGCCACTTCCCGCCGCGGCGGAAGGAGTACGGGCATGACGTCCGCCGACGGCACGGGCGCCGTGCGCCGGGTGTGCTTCCTGCTGAAGGTCCGCCAGGAGCGGCTGGCGGAGTACCGCGAGCGCCACTCGGCGGTGTGGCCGGACATGCGCGCGGCGCTGTCGGCGGCCGGCTGGCACAACTACTCGCTCTTCCTGCGCGACGACGGCCTGCTCGTCGGCTACCTGGAGACCGCGGACTTCGAGCGGGCGCGGGCCCTGATGGACGCCACGGAGGTCAACGCGCGCTGGCAGCGCGAGATGGCGCCGTTCTTCGAGGCCCTGGACGGCGCCGCGCCGGACGCGGCGATGGTCCCGCTCAGCGAGGTCTTCCACCTCGACTGATCCCGGGCCCCGGGACGGCGGCACGGGGCGGCGCGGCCCGCGGCGGACTGCCTCCGCGCGCCCGCCGCGGCCACTAATCTGTCGCTGAGACACGACACGGGAGACAACACAACCAATGATCGGCATCAAGGACGTGGCCCGGGAGGCCGGCGTCTCCGTGGGGACGGTCTCCAATGTGATCAACCGGCCGGACCTGGTCTCCGAGGCGACCCGGGTGCGCGTCCAGTCCGTGATCAGCCGGCTCGGCTACGTCCGCAGCGAGTCCGCCCGGCAGTTGCGGGCCGGCGCGAGCCGCATCGTGGCGCTGCTGGTGCTCGACATGGGCAACCCGTTCTTCGTGGACGTCGCCAGTGGCGCCGAACGGGCCGCCCGCCAGGCGGGGTTGCGGGTCATGGTGTGCAACAGCGCGCAGGACGCGGGCGAGGAGGCGGACTACGTCGCGCTCTTCACCGAACTGCGGGTGCGCGGTGTGCTGGTCACCCCCGCCGACCCGGCGGGCCGCAGCCTCGCGGCGCTGCGCCGGCAGAACATCCCTTACGTGCTGGTCGACCGGGTCGCGGCCGACGCCGACGCGTGCTCGGTGTCGGTCGACGACGTGACCGGCGGCCGGCTGGCCGCGCAGCACCTCATCGACGCCGGGCACCGGTCGTTCGTCTACGTCGGCGGCCAGGCCGCGGTGCCGCAGGTGCGCGACCGGCGGGCCGGGGCGCTCGCCGCCCTGGCCGGCGCCGGGCTGCCGGCCGGCGCGCTGATCGACGTCACGACGAACCGGCTGGACGTGGCCGCCGGGCGCGACGCGGGGGCCCGGCTGCTCGGCCTCGCGCCCCGCCCGACCGCCGTCTTCTGCGCCAACGACCTGCTGACGCTCGGTGTTTTGCAGTCGCTGTTCGACGCGGGCGTCAAGGTGCCCGACCAGGTGGCGATCGTGGGCTACGACGACATCGAGTTCGCCGCCGCGGCGGCGGTGCCGCTCACCTCGGTGCGGCAGCCCGCGGCGGAGATGGGCCGGATCGCGATGGAGCTGCTGGCGGCGGAGACCTCGGCCGCGGCGGAGGGCGGCGGCCCGCATGAGCACCGGCAGATCGTGCTGCAGCCCGAGCTGGTCGTGCGCAGCTCCAGCCTGCGCCGGGGCTGACCGGCCGTCAGGCGTCATCGCGCCAGCAGGGCCTCGGCGCCGGCCCGGTCGCGTACGCCGTCGGCGACCACGAGCCGCAGCGTGATGGGGAGCCGGCGGCCGGGCTCCAGGCGGACCGGTGCGCTCCAGGCCAGCGCCGAGCCGATGCCGGCGTATTCGGCGACCCGGACGAACCAGGGGTCCTGCCGGGTGCGCGGGTCGGTGCCCGCCAGTACGGCGGTCCAGGAGGCGGCGCCGTCGTCCACGGCGAGCGCGAGCCAGTCCGCGCGCGAGCCGTTGACGGCCTCCTCCCCCGCCTGCCGGGCGGTGAAGACCGTGACGCGGTCGGCGGGGAGCGGGGGCAGCCGCCAGAAGAAGCCGCCGTATCCGGCGCCGGTACGGCCGTTGCTGCCTGGGCTGCCGAGCGCCACGGCCCGGTCCCCGGCGGTGGTCAGCTCGCTCGACCACTCCAGCGACCACGCCCCGCCGGGACCGGCGCCGACCCGTATCCGCCGGGTCTCGTGCAGCAGTTCGCGGCCCGAGCCGTCGCACCACAGCAGGTCGTGGCCGAGGGTGTCGCCGTCCTGGCGGGCGGGCGCGGCCTCGCGGACGGTGCCGAGCTCGCCCGGCCGGTAGCCGTGGTCCCGTACGTAGGTCGGGCCGCCCCAGAGGTTGACGCCGTTCACGTCGGGGAGGGCGAGGCCGAGGCCGCTGTGCCAGGGGTGGTCGGCGGGGTGGGTGCCGGTCAGCAGGGCGCCGCCGGGGGCGCGCAGCGGGTGGGCCACCGGGCGGACCACCGCCTGGGGCGGGGCGGGGGCGTCCCAGCCGTACCGGCCCACGTCGTGCCCGCCGGCGGTGAGCGGCAGCGGCCGGTGGGCCGCCTCGTGGTCGCTCCGGCGGTTCCCGGCTGTCCGCGTCACGCGCCCGCCCCCTTCTGCCGCGCCCGATGGGTTATTGAAACGATTTTATCAAGCGTGGGGCCGGTCGGACAGCCCGCCGGCCGCCGGGTCGAGGACCATCTCGATCTCCGACGCGGAGGGGTCGTCCTTCATCGGGGCGGTCCACCCGGAGCGGACGAACCCGAAGCGCCGGTAGAAGCGCTCGGCCCGCGCGTTGTCCTGGTGGACGTACAGCCGCACCCGGGTCACGCCCTCGGTTCCCGCCCAGTCGACGGCCGCGGCGAAGAGCGCGTCGATGACGCCGGCGCCGCGATGCTCAGGGCGGACGAAGACGCCGACGATGTGCGCCTGGCGTGCGTCGACGGGCTTGCCGAACACGTCCTGCGTGCCGGCCTCCTCGATCAGCGCGGTCGCCGTGCCGCTCCAGGTGCCGTCCGCGGTCTCGGCGACGAACTGCCGGACGCCCGCCCCGCTCCCCGCGCCGCCGGCCGCGCGCTCGGCGCGCTCCTGCCAGAAGGAGTCAGGTTGCGCGGCGGCCTGCTCGTACGTCTCCAGGAAGGCGATCGGTGCCGCCGGGTCCCGCAGCGCCGCCAGCCGCAGTTCCCGCACCTCCCGCCACTCCTCGGGGCGGACGGGCCGGACGCGGCGGACCGGGGGGACAGGGGGGACGGTGTCGCGCGGATCCTGGTTCATGCTGCCGCACCCTACGGGACCGCCGGCCGTGGGCTCCATGGTATTTCCGCAGGTCCCCGCCCTTCGGGTGGGGCGCCGGGCGGGGCGCGGACCCCGTGCGCGGGGGTGGCACGGGGTCCGCGGGGGAAGTACCGCCGAGGGTTCAGGAGGCGGTGGTGACGGCGACCCGCCACACCGTGCCGGGGCCGGCCTGCACCTTCCAGGCCAGGTCCGGTGCGGTGGCGGGCGGCACGACCCCGGTGAAGGCCGTGGTGGCCTGCGCCGGGGTGCCGGCGCAGTCGCTGCCCACGACGACCGCGGAGCGGTCGGTGAGCCGCAGGCCGCCGGTGCCGCCGGCGCACAGCCAGTGGACGGTCACCGCGGCCGACGTCCCCACCAGGCCGGTCAGGTCCAGCGGCTGCGGGCCGGCGCCCGAGCGCTGGAGCACGACCTTCGTTCCCGCCGGAAGGGGGTCCGGCAGCGGATCCGCCAGGGCGGCGCCCGAGGGCGGGGCCGGCGCGGAGGCGGTGGGCGGCGCCGCGGAGGGGGGCGGCGCCGACCGTGCGGGCTGCCCGGCGCCGGCGGCCCGGGTGCCCGCGCTCTGACAGCCGGTCAGGGCCGTGAGCGCGAGCACCAGCGCGGGTGCCGCCGCGGGCAGGAGGATCCGGGAACGCGTTGCGAGGGCCACGTGGCTGCTCCCTTGGCGGGGCCGGTCAGGAGTGGCCGATGTACGGGGCGAGCTTCGGCAGGTTGATGGTGCCCTTGCCGAGGGTCTTGCTGCTGCAGTTCGGCTGCGTCTGGGTGGTGATCCAGTTCATGTGCGAGCCCTGCGAGCCGAGGGCGAGCCAGCCGGTCTTCTGGCTGGAGGGCACCTTCCAGGTGCCGCCGAGGGTGACGGTGGTGGTCTTGCCCCACGAGTAGCTGCCGCCGTACGTCTCCTTGGCGGAGGCGACGATCAGGCCGACCTCGACGGTGCCGCTCGCGGAGACGGTGCCGGTCCACGAGGTGCCCTTGGCGGCGGTGATCGACAGCGTCACGCCGGTGGCGCCGTAGACCCGCTTGCCGGGGTCGGGCACGAAGACGGTCTTGGCTCCGCTGACCAGGGTGCCCTTGTCCATGGGGCAGGACATGGGGTGCACGGTGCCGGCGGTGCCCGGGTCGGCGGCGAGGGCGCCGGGCGCGGCGCCGATCGCCAGGACGGCGGCGGCCGACGCGACCGCGGACGCGGTGATGGCTGTGCGACGTTTCATGAGGACTCCTCGGATTTCCCGTGCATGGCTGGGCACCGTCCGGGGCGGAATTCAACGCAGCCGGATGTTCGCCTTTTCTGTGGGCGAATCCCCCTGGCCGGCACGCCTGACGGTGGGCCAGATCATGTCAGCCGGCTGTGAAAGAAAGCAATGGTTCTCATAGCACTTCGGGAAAGCCTGAGGTTTTCTTGAGGGGCGCCTGGAGTTTCCGATCCGTTTCGGAATTCCGCCCAGGGGACGGGGCGCGCGGACCCTCCGCCGCGGGCGGCGCGCCCTGGGGCGCGTTGCATTCATATCGAGAATATGCGATTCTTCGATGCGTTGCACCGGTACGAGGAGGGAACGCGACATGACCGCAGTGCGCGCGGACGAGCTCGGACGCTTCGGCGTGTGGACCTTCGAGTTCGAGGGCATGCCCGCCGCCCGGCTCCGGGACACCGCCCAGGAGCTGGAGGGGCTCGGCTGGAAGGCGGTGTGGATCCCGGAGCTGCTGGGCCGGGACGCCTTCACGCACGCCGGCTTCCTGCTCGCGTCCACCACCGCCCTGCGGGTCGTCAACGGCATCGCGCAGATCTGGGCGCGCGAGGCCCGCTGGGCGAAGGGCGCGAGCGGGCTGCTGGCCGACGCCTACCCGGGGCGGCACATCATGGGCCTCGGCTTCGGCGGCGAGCCCAGGCCGGGGGTCAAGCCGCTCGCCGCGATGGCCGGCTACCTCGACGCGCTGGACGCCCCCGGCGACGCCAACCCCGCGCCAGCCGTCCCGGTCCGCCGGCTGCTGGCCGCGTACGGGCCGGGCATGCTGCGGCTGGCCGGGGAGCGGGCGGCGGGCGCGCACACGTACCACGTCACGTGGGAGCACACCGAGCGGGCGCGGGAGATCCTGGGCCCGGACGCCTTCCTGGGCGTGGAGCACGCGGTGCTGTTCGAGACGGACCCGGCCGCGGCCCGGGCCGCCGCGCGCGAGCACCTGCGGACGTATCTGGCGACGCCGTACAACATCGCCAAGTTCCGCCGGCTCGGCTACGGCGACGACGACCTGTCCGGCGGCGGCAGCGACCGGTTCGTGGACGACCTGGTCTTCTGGGGCGGCCCCGAGGACATCGCCGCCAAGCTGCACGGGCACATCGAGCGCGGCGCCGACCACGTCGGCGTCCAGGTGCTGGGGACGCCGCCCGGGCAGAGCCCGCTGCCGCGCTGGCGGCAGCTCGCCGGCCTGCTGCTGTGAGGGCGGTGCGGGCCGTGCGGGCTGTCGGGGCTGTGGGCGCTGGGGGGTTGTGAGCGCGGCCGGGCCGCCGGGGTCCGGGCCTTGGCGGCCGTCGCGCGATCCGGCTCAGACCTCGGTGCCGAACGACCGGGCCAGCTCGGCGATCCGCTCGGCGTCGCGCCGGTAGTGCGTCCACTTCCCGATCCGGCTCGACCTGACCAGCCCGGCGCGCTCCAGCGTCGCCATGTAGCTGGAGACGGTCGACTGGGCCAGGCCCGACTTCGCCTGGATGTGCGTCACGCACACCCCGTACGCCCGGCGGTCGGCGATCGGCTCGTAGGCGGCGAAGTTGGCCTCCGGCTCCTTGAGCCAGCGCAGGATCTGCAACCGGGCCGGGTTCGCCAGCGCCTTGAAGACCTCGACCAGCCGCTCGGGGTCCGCCGCCGCGCCACCGCTCACCGCGAGCCGCCTCTCCTCGTCCGTCCCCTTGGATCAGGATATCCCGATACGAGGGGTGTCCGCGGGCGCGGCGCGGGCCGCCGTCAGCCGGCCAGCAGCTCCCGCAGCAGCGCCCCGACCTGGCCGGTCTCGATGAGGAAGCCGTCGTGCCCGTACGGCGACTCCACCACCCGCAGCCGGTCGGAGCCGGGGATGCCGGCGGCGAGCTCGGCCTGCTGGTGCGGCGGGTAGAGCCGGTCGGAGTCCACGCCGGCGACGATCGTGCGCGCGGTGACCCTCCGCAGTGCCGCCGCCGTGCCGCCGCGCCCGCGCCCGACGTCGTGCGCGTTCATCGCCTCGGTCAGGACGACGTAGCTGGCCGCGTCGAACCGCCGTACCAGCGAGCCGGCGTGGTGGTCGAGGTAGGACTCGACGGCGTAGCGCCCGCCGTGCCACGGGTCCTCGGCGCCCTGCGCCGTGCGGCCGAAGCGCGCCGCCAGCTCCGCCTCGCTGCGGTACGTCATATGGGCCAGCCGCCGGGCGAGCCCCAGCCCGGCCGCGGGGCCGCCGCCGGGGCCCGCGTCGTGGTAGTCGCCGCCGCGCCACCGCGGGTCGGAGCGGATGGCGTGCAGCTGCACCGAGGCCCAGCCGATCTGCTCGGCGCTGGCCGCCGCGGTGGTCGCGAGCAGCAGCAGCGCCCCGACCCGCTCGGGCCGGCCCACCGCCCACTCCAGGGCCCGCATCCCGCCCATCGACCCGCCGACGACGGCCGCCCAGCGCCCGATGCCGAGCGCGTCGGCGAGCGACGCCTCGGCCGCGACCTGGTCGGCCTGGGTGAGGAAGGGGAACGCCCCGCCCCAGCGGCGGCGCGGCCCGCACGACAGCGAAGTCCCGTACGGCGCGGGCCCGTTCGAGGCGGGCGGGTCCGCGGGGGTGTCCGCGGGCGGGTCCTCGCGCACGGCCGGGGACGGCGGCCGGTACGACGACGGGCCGGTGGAGCCCTGGCAGCCGCCCAGCACGTTCGGCGCGACGACGAAGTAGCGGTCGGTGTCCAGCGCCCGGCCGGGCCCGACGACGGCGTCCCACCAGCCCGCGGTGGGGTGTCCCGGCTCCTTCTCCCCCGCCACGTGGCTGTCGCCGGTCAGCGCGTGCAGCACCAGCACCGCGTTGGAGCCGTCGGCCGCGAGCCGGCCCCATGTCTCGTACGCGATCCGTACGCCCGGGAGTTCGCCGCCGGCTTCCAGCGGCAGCGGGCCGGGCAGGTCGTGCAGCAGGCGGCGGCCGGCGGGGTCCCCCGGCTGCCACGCCCCGGAGGCGGGCGGCAGGGGGACCCCGGCGGGCGCCGGCCGGGTTCCGCTGGTGTTCAGGACGCGCCCTTCGCCGCGCGGAAGCCCGCCTCCAGGTCGGCCGTGAGGTCGGCGAGGTTCTCGATGCCGGCCGAGAGCCGTACCAGGCCGGGCGAGGTGCCGGTCGCGGCGAGCTGCGCCTCGTCGAGCTGGCTGTGGGTCGTGGACGCCGGGTGGATGATCAGGCTGCGGACGTCGCCGATGTTGGCCAGGTGGCTGAACAGCTGCACGCCGTCGACGAACCGCCGCCCGGCGTCCGCCCCGTCGCGCAGCTCGAAGGCCAGCACCGCGCCGGCCCCGCGCGGCAGGTAGCGCTGCCCGGCCTCGTACCACGGGCTGGAGGGCAGGCCCGCGTAGTGGACGGCCTCGACCTCGTCGCGCGCCTCCAGCCACTCCGCGAGGGCCTGGGCGTTCGCCGAGTGCCGCTCCAGCCGCAGCGACAGCGTCTCGACGCCCTGGAGCAGCAGGAAGGCCGAGTGCGGGGAGAGCGCCGGGCCGAGGTCGCGCAGCAGCTGCACCCGCAGCTTGATCGCGAAGGCGCCGGGGCCCAGGGCCTCCCAGTACTTCAGGCCGTGGTAGCTGGGGTCGGGCTCGGTGAAGTCGGGGAAGCGGTCGGCGTGCGCGCCAAAGTCGAAGGTGCCGCCGTCGATCACGACACCGCCGATCGTGGTGCCGTGCCCGCCGAGGAACTTCGTCGCCGAGTGCACCACGATGTCCGCGCCGTGCTCGACGGGCCGCAGCAGATACGGCGTCGGCACGGTGTTGTCGACGATCAGCGGCACGCCCGCGGCGTGCGCGACGTCCGCGACGGCCCGCACGTCCAGGACGTTGCCGCGCGGGTTGCCCAGCGTCTCGGCGAACAGCGCCTTGGTCCGCGGGCCGATCGCGGCCCGCCACGCCTCGGTGTCGTCGGGGTCGTCGACGAAGGACACCTGGATGCCGAACTTCGGCAGGGTGTGGTGGAAGAGGTTGTAGGTGCCGCCGTAGAGGGAGGCGCTGGAGACGATGTGGTCGCCGGCCTTGGCGAGCGTCAGGATCGCCAGCGTCTCGGCCGCCTGCCCGGAGGCCACGGCGACGGCCGCGACCCCGCCCTCCAGGGCGGCCAGTCGCTGTTCCAGGACGTCCTGCGTGGGGTTGTGGATGCGGGTGTAGATGTTGCCGGGCTCGGCGAGCGAGAACAGGTCGGCGGCGTGGCGCGTGTCGCGGAAGACGAAGGACGTCGTCTGGTAGATCGGCACCGCCCGCGCCCCGGTGGCCGGGTCGGGGACGGCGCCGGCGTGCACCTGGCGGGTCTCGAAGGACCAGGCCGCCGCGGGGTCGGCGGCGGCCTCCTCGGGGGTGTGGCCGGCGGTGACGGAGTCGATGGGCTGGCTCATGGCTCTCCTGGCGGGGATACGGGGTGGGGGTACGGGGTGGGTGTGCGGGGCGCGGGCCGTGCGGTCAGGCCGGCCGGCGGGCGAGGACGTCGGGCCACCAGCGCTCGGCGACCCGCGGGTGCGAACGCAGCCAGCCCAGCAGGGCGTTGGCCCCGTACTGCGCGAGCAGCGGGTTGTCCGGGTCGTCGCTGACGCCGCGGGCCCGCGCGGCGAGCTCGGGCGGCAGGGTCAGCGGCTCGACGACGGCGTCCAGGCGCGGGGCGAGGAAGAACGGCAGGGAGTAGCGGTCGACGCCGGCCCGCGGGCTGACCACCCGGTGCGCGGTGGCCTTGAGGTAGCCGCCGGTCGCGATCTCCAGCATCTCGCCGATGTTGACGACGAACGCGCCGGGCACCGGCGGCACATCGGTCCAGCCGCCGTCGTCGCGCCGCACCTGGAGCCCGCCGACGCCGTCCTGCTGGAGCAGCGCGAGGTAGCCGTAGTCCTTGTGCGCGCCGACGCCCTGGTCGGCGTCGCGGGCCGGCCGCGGCGGGTAGTGCACGATCTTGAGGTGGACGGCCGCCTCGTCGTCGAACCAGCGGTCGAAGTGGTCCTCGTCCTGGCCGAGGGCGGCGGCGAGCGCCCGCAGCACCTCGCGGCCGACCCGCAGCGCCTCGGCCTGCCAGCGCAGCACGGTGCCGCGCAGCCCCGGCAGCGCGGAGGGCCACTGGTTGGGGCCGATCAGCCGCAGGTAGTCGGGGTCGCCGGGGGCGGTCGGCACGGGCTCGCGCTCGGGCCCGATGTCGAGCTGCTCGCGCCAGTCGGCCCGGCCGGCGGTGTGCTCGGTGCCGGTGCGCGTATAGCCGCGGAAGTGCGGGGAGTTGACGTTCTCGATCTCCAGCCGCCGCTCCTCGGGCAGCGCGAAGAAGTCGTGTGCGGCCCGGAGCGCCTCCTCCTGGAGGGCGGCCGGGAAGCCGTGGCCGGTGACGAGGAAGAAGCCGACGTCGTGGGCGGCGGCGCGCAGCCCGGCGAGGAAGGCGTCGCGATCGGCGGCGGGGTCGCGGAAGGCGGAGATGTCGACGACGGGCAGGGGCGGGTGCTGCGCCATGGGAGTCCTCCGGGTCGGCCTGCGGCTGGCGGCCGTGGGTCACGGCGGGTGCGCGCGGGCGCCGGAGTGCCCGTACCGGTGGTACGGGTCGGGTGCTGCGGGCGTCGCGCGGCGGGGTGCCGCCGCGCGGTCGCGCCGGGGAACGCCGGTCACCTGGGAGGCAGGCGGGACCGGGAGGGCGGTGTCGCGGGCGGCGGAGGCGCGCTCAGCGACAGATCTGGTCGAACTGGTCGGCGCGGCGGCCGACCCAGAACGGGTCGAGCAGCACGGTGTGTGCCGCGGCCTGGCCAGGAGTCCTCATGCACGGGATCAAAACACACCCCCGCACCGGCCGTCCACCCCCTCTGCCCCTGGGGCAAGGTGACGGCCCGTCGCCGCCGGGATGCCCGGGTCCGGGGGCATATGCGGGGCCGCGGTCGCGCCCGGGGTCGGGTGCGGGGCGGTACGGGCGGTCATGTGCCGGGTGAGCGCCCACAGCACGAGCCCGAGGACGCTGAAGGCCGCGCCCAGCGCGCAGACCGCGGCCCAGCCGGCCGCGGCGTAGAGCGCGGTCGCGGCGAGGGCGCCGGTGGCGCTGCCGGCGGAGTAGAAGACCATGTAGCCGCCGATGAGCCGGCTCCCGGCGTCCGGGTGCAGGGCGTGGATGAGGGTCTGGTTGGTGACGTGGACCGCCTGCACGGCGAGGTCCAGCAGGACCACGCCGGCGGCCAGCGCCCACAGCGAGCTGCGGGTGAGGGCCAGCGGCAGCCAGGAGGCGGTGAGCAGCGCGAAGGCGGCGCCGGTGGTCGGCCCGGCGTGCCCGCGGTCGCCCAGCCGCCCGGCGGCGCCCGCGGCCAGCGCCCCGGCGGCGCCGAGCAGGCCCAGCGCGCCGATGGCGGTGTGGGACAGGTCGTACGGCGGCGCGCTCAGCGGCAGGGCGACGCTGCTCCACAGGGTGCTGAAGGCGGCGAAGACCAGCAGCGCGAACACCGCCCTGACCCGCAGCAGCGGTTCGCGGGCGAAGAGGGTGACGGTGGAGCGCAGCAGTTGCCCGTAGCGCAGGGTGGCGGGCGGGTGGGCGCGGCGGGGCAGTACCCGGTGCAGGACGAGGGCGAGCAGGGCGGTGAGCGCGGCGGAGGCGAGGTAGACCGCGCGCCAGCCGGCGAGGTCGGCGACGGCGCCGGAGGCGGTGCGGGCGAGCAGGATGCCGACGACCACGCCGCTGGTGACCAGGCCGACGACCCGGCCGCGCGCGGCGGGCGGGGCGAGGGAGGCGGCGAAGGCGACGAGGGTCTGGGTGACGACCGCGAGCAGGCCCACCGCGGCCAGGCCGGCGAGCAGCACCGGCGCGGTGGGGGCGGTCGCCACCACGGCCAGCGCGGCGGTCAGGCCCAGCAGTTGGCCGACGACCAGGCGCCGGCGGTCGGCGATGTCGCCGAGCGGGACGAGGAGGAGCAGGCCGAGCGCGTAGCCGGCCTGGGTGAGGGCGACCACGCCGCCGACCAGGGCCGGGCTCAGGGCGAGGTCGCGGCCCATGGTCACCAGGAGCGGCTGGGCGAAGTACACGTTGGCGACGGCGGTCCCGCAGGCGACGGCGAAGAGCGCGACGACGCGGCGGGACAGGGTGAACGGCGGGCTCTGCGGGCCCGCGGTCCGGGGTTCCTCGTTGCCGGGCATCGGCGCTCCCTGCCTCTCGCGGCCGTCTCGCGGCGCTTCCGCCGCTGTCCGGCGGCTTCTGGTTGCAACTTGCCACCAGCGGTGACGGTAGCCGTATCTGGTAGCATGTTGCAACCGGATCTGGCCGGGTCCGCGGAGGGAGCGAGGCACGCCATGGTGACCAGGACCCGCTTCGACGACAGCGAATGCCCCGTCGCCCGCTCGGTGGACGCGATCGGCGACTGGTGGTCGCTGCTGATCGTGCGGGACGCCTTCGACGGCAGCCGGCGCTTCGGGGAGTTCCAGCGCGGCCTCGGCGTGGCCAAGAACATCCTCACCGCCCGGCTGCGCACCCTGGTCGCCGGCGGCGTCCTGGAGACCGTGCCGGCCTCGGACGGCAGCGCCTACCGCGAGTACGTCCTGACCGGGAAGGGCCGGGCCCTCTTCCCGGTCGTCGTGGCCCTGCGGCAATGGGGCGAGCAGAATTCCTTCGCCCCCGGGGAGCCGCACTCTCAGCTCGTCGACCGCCGCGACGGGCGGCCCCTGCGGGCCCTGGAGGTGCGGTCGGCCGACGGGCGCCGGCTGGACCCGGACGACACGACCGTCCGCAAGGTCGCCGGCCGCTGACCCGGCGCGGCCCGGGGCGCGCTACAAGTCGAGGACGACCTCCTGGGTCGGCCTGGAGCAGCAGATCAGCACGTCGCCCTCGGCGGGCGGCTCGACGGGGTCGGGCGAGTAGGCCACCTTGCCGGACAGCAGCGGGAGTTCGCAGGTGTGGCAGACGCCCGTGCGGCACGACCACTGGACGGGCACGTCGCACGCCTCGGCGAGTTCCAGCAGCGAGTCCCGGGCGTCGTCCCACGGGACCTCAAGGCCGCTGCGGGCGAAGGACACGGTGGGGCCGGTGCCGGTGCGGTCGGCGGGCTGGTGGGGGGCGGTGGCGGCGTGGTCCTTGATGCCGGGGGTCAGCGCGGCGGTCGCGCCGAAGGTCTCGGTGTGGACGCGGGAGGCGGGCAGCCCGACGTCGGCGAGCGCGCCGGTGACGCCGGCCATGAAGCCCTCGGGCCCGCACAGGTAGGCGTCGGCCTCGGCGGGCAGGCCGAGGCCCCGGACGCGCTCGGGCGACAGGTGGCCGGTGTCGGTGTAGTCGACGCCGCGGCGGTCGCCGGCGGCCGGCCTGCTGTAGTAGACCTCCGCGCGGGCGTGCGCGAGCGCGCCGACCAGCTCCCGGCTCTCCCGGGCGAACGGGTGCTCCGCGCCGTCGTGCGCCCCGTGCAGCCACCACACCTCGCGGTCGGAGTGGTCGTGGGCCAGGGTGTGCAGCATGGCCAGCACCGGGGTGACCCCGACGCCCGCGGAGAGCAGCACCACCGGGTTGTCGCCGTCGGCGAGGCAGAAGGTGCCGCGGGGCGCGGCGCAGTCCAGGCGGTCGCCGGTGCGCACATGGCGGCGCAGGCGGTTGCTGGCCGCGCCGTGCGGCTCGGCCTTCACGCTGATCCGGTACGTGCCGGTGCCGGGCTCGCCGGACAGCGAGTAGCTGCGGATCAGCGGCGGGCCGCTCCCGTCGGGCCGGACCTTGACGGTGAGGAACTGCCCCGGCAGCGCGTCGGGCAGCGCGGAGCCGTCGGGGGCGGCCAGGTGCAGCGAGAAGACGCTGCGGCTCTCGGGCTCGATGCGGGTGACGACCAGAGGGCGGAAGCCCGGCCACGCCGGGGGCGGGGCGGTCGCCGCGGTGTTCAGGCCGGCGCTGCCGGAGGCCGGGGCGCCGCCCGCGCCCGGGCCGCCCCCGGCGTCCTGGTCGCGCAGGGTGCGCAGCGACGCCTGCCAGCCGGGGCTGAGCGCGGGGATCCGCAGCGCCCGCTCGACCTGCTCGCGGGTGTGCCCGGGCAGGTAGAGCACCGCGTCGATCTCCGCGACGGTCATCGCCTCGGGCCCGGTGGCGACCTTGACGATCTCCTGCCCCGCCTCGACCTCGCCCTCCTCGATCACCCGCAGGTAGAACCCGGGGCGGTGGTGCGCGACCAGCAGCGCCGCCATGCGCGGCTCCCCCAGCCGCAGGCCCACCCGGTAGCAGGTCACCCGGGGCTGCGTGACCTCGAAGAGCGCGCCGCCGACGCGGTAGCGGTCGCCGATGCAGACCTCGTCGTCCGGCAGTCCGTCGACGGTGAAGTTCTCCCCGAAGATGCCCGGCGTGAGGTCGTCGCGGCCCATCTCCCGGGCCCAGTGGCGGTAGGAGTCGGCCTGGTAGACCAGCACCGCGCGCTGCTCCCCGCCGTGCCCGTGGAGATCGCCCTGGCCGTCACCGTCGATGTTGAGCCGCCGCGCCATCCGCGGCCCGCTCACCGGCTGCTTGTACACGCCGGTGCGGACGGTCTTCCCGTGCCAGGGCACGTCCTTCGGCATCCCCACGCTCACGGCTACCAGCCCGGCCACGGCGCCACCTCCCTCGGGTCGCCCCGCCCCCGCGTCCCCCCGGTTCCTCCCGGTTCCTCCCGGTCCTTCCCGCCAGCGTACGCGCGTACGTCCGCGGTCGCCGCGCGGCGGCACAGCGGTGCGCGCGCTGTAGGGCGGGTTCCCGGGCCGGAGCAAAAAGAACGGGGCCGCGGGGAATGGTGACGGGAGCTGTCACCTTTGGCGTGCACCGTGGAAGCATGGACAACACCACGAAAACGCTCGCCGGCCGGATCGCGCTCGTCGCCGGGGCGACGCGGGGGGCGGGGCGGGCGATCGCCGTCGAGCTGGGGCGCGCAGGGGCCACCGTCTACGTCACCGGGCGGACGACGCGGGAGCAGGTCAGCGAGGTCGGGCGCGGGACGGAGACCGTCGAGGAGACCGCGGAGCTGGTGACCGCGGCCGGCGGCGAGGGGATCGCCGTGCCGACCGACCACCTGGACCAGGAGCGGGTACGGGCCCTCGTCGGGCGGATCGACGGCGAGCGGGGGCGGCTGGACATCCTGGTCAACGACCTGTGGGGCGGGGAGCACCTGCTCGCCGGCTCCGTCTTCGGCAAGAAGAGCTGGGAGACGCCGCTGGACACCGGGCTGCGCATCCTGGACCTGGGGGTGCGCTCGCACGTCGTGACCGCCGCGCTCGCGCTGCCGCTGCTCATCCGCTCCGACGCGCCGCTGCATGTCGAGGTCACCGACGGCACGGCGGAGTACAACGCGCGCTACCGGGAGAATCTGTACTACGACCTCGCCAAGAACGCGCCGATCCGGATCGCCTTCGGGCTCGGCGAGGAGCTGGCGCCGTACGGGGGGACGGCGGTCGCCGTCACGCCCGGCTTCCTGCGCTCGGAGCAGATGCTCGCGCACTTCGGCGTGACCGAGGAGAACTGGCGGGACGCGGTCGCCAAGGACCCGGTGTTCGCCATCGCGGAGTCGCCGCGGTATCTGGCCCGCGGCCTCGCCGCGCTCGCCGCCGACCCGGAGCGGGCCGCGCGCTGGAACGGCAGGTCCACCTCCAGCGCGGAGCTGGCCCGGGTCTACGGGGTGCGGGACGTGGACGGCAGCCGGCCGGACGCGTGGGGCTACATCCAGGACGTGGTGCACGACGGCAAGGACGCGCCCGCGGAGGACTACCGCTGATCGCCGTCGGCGCCGGCGTAGAGCGCGGCCAGGCCCCGCGCGTGCGTGCGGAAGCGGGCACGCAGGGCCGCCGGCGCCAGCACCTCGGCGTCCGCGCCCAGCACGCACAGCTGGGCGAAGGCGACGTCCTGCGACTCCACCGGCAGGTCGAGCGTCACCCGCCCGGCGGCGTCGGGCGCGGACGCCGAGGCCAGCGCCTCGGCCGCGCCGGCCGGGTCCGCCACGCCGGGCAGCCGGCGCAGGCCCTCCGGCGTCAGCCGCAGCCGTACGGTCTCGCGCAGCAGCGCCCGGGCGAAGGCGGCGGAGTGCGCCTGCCAGTAGCCGGCGAGGTCGAAGCCGGGGTCGCGCGCGAACTCCGGGCCCGTATCGGTGAGTTCGCGTATCCGGTCCACGCGGTAGGTACGCCACTGCGCCGCCTGCGGGACGCGGCCGACGACGTACCAGACGCCCGCCTTGAGGACGAGCCCGTACGGCTCCAGCCGCCGGGTCACCGTGTGCGGCGCGGCGTCCTCGCCGGCGGGCCGGGCGTAGCCGAGCTCGACGGTGCGGTCGGACCACACCGCGCGGGCGAGCTCGGGCAGCACCTGCGGCGCGGAGGGTTCGCGGAACCAGGCCGGGGCGTCGAGGTGGAAGCGCCGCACGGAGGATTCGGCGGCGGCGCGCAGCGAGGGCAGCAGCGTCGCGGAGAGCTTGAGCCGCGCGGCGCCGGCCGCGTCGGACAGGCCCAGGTCGCGCAGCGCGGTCGGCAGGCCGGAGAGGTACAGCGTCTCGGCCTCGGTGGGGTGCAGCGTGGTGAGCCGCGTACGGTGCCCCGGCGCGAGGTGGTAGCCGCCGCCCCTGCCCCGCTCGGCCCGTATGGGCACGCCCGCTTCTTGCAGCGCCTGCGCGTCACGGATCACGGTCCGCGCGGACACCTCCAACTCACGCGCGAGCGCGGCAGCGGTCAGCCCGGGCCTGGACTGCACGAGCAGCGCCATACGGATCAGTCGAGCAGCACGCATGCGGCCAAGCATCCCCGATCCGCCCGCCCACCACGGACGCGGCGTCAGCGCAGGCGGGCTGCCATCAGGGCCACGTCGTCGTCGCCGTCGGGTGGGAAGTGGGTCAGGAGCAGGTCGCAGACGGACTCGACGTCGTCGGGGGCGGTGGTCAGCAGCGCGGCCATGCGGGTCATCGCCTCGTCCAGGTCGCCGCCGCGGCGTTCGAGGAGGCCGTCGGTGACCATGACGAGGCGGGTGCCGGCCGGGAGGGGGACGCGGACGGCGGGCGGGTGCGGGAGGCCGAGGCCGAGCATCGGGCCGTGGTCGCGCAGGAAGTACGTGGCGCCGCCGGGCTCGCGGATCGCCGGCGGCAGATGGCCGGCGTTGGCGATCTGGACGGCACGGCCGGACTCCTCCACCAGCACCACGCACAGCGTCGCGCCCACCGGCGAGCCGACCTGGTGCAGCAGCCGTTCCAGGTGGCCCAGCACGACATGCGGCCCGTGGCCCTCCAGCGCGTACGCCCGCAGCGCGTGCCGCAGCTCGCCCATGACGACGGCCGCGTCCAGCGAGTGCCCGGTGACGTCCCCGACGGCCAGCATCAGCCCGTCGGGCACCGGCAGCGCCTCGTAGAAGTCGCCGCCGATCTCCGCGGTCTGGCCGGCCGGCAGGTAGCGCACGGCGAGTTCGGCGAGCGGGCTGGCCGGCAGCGAGGCGGGCAGGAAGGTGCGCTGGAGGGTCAGCGCGAGCGCGTGCTCCTCGCGGTAGGAGCGCAGCGCCTCCAGCGACAGGGCGCAGGCGTGCGCGAGCTGGGTGAGCACCTCGGGGTCGTCGTCGCCGAGCGCGCCGCGCGGCAGCACGACGGCCGCCGCCGAGCCGGTGCCCTTGACGCGGGCCACGGCGACGGCGAGCGGCGCGCTGCCGCCGGTGAGCGGATCGGTGCCGGCGAGCCGGCCGGCCGGCACGGTCTCCATGTGGACGCCCGCGTCGTCGCGGGCCCGCAGCCGCATCACCTCGCGGGCGAACCGCTCGGAGCCCTCGGGCACCGGGGCGCCGCCGGGGGTGCGCAGCGCCTGGACCAGGCCGTCCTCGGCCGTGCGGACGACGACCAGCGCATGCGTGCCGAACATCCGCGCGGCGCCGCCCGCGGCCCGGGCGGCGAGGTCCGCGACACTGTCGGCGCGGTAGAAGTCCAGGGTGGCGCGGTTGAGTTCGGCCAGCCGGGTCGCGAGCGTCTCGGCGCGCTGCCGGGCCCGGGCGTAGCGGAGCACCGCGCCCACGGTGGCGAGCAGTTCGTTGGGCGCGACGGGCTCGGTGAGATACGCGTCCGCGCCGCGGTTGAGGCCCTGCGCGCGGTCGGTGACGCTGATGGCCGCCGCGGAGACGTGGATGACGGGCAGTCCCGCCGTCCTGGCGTCGGCCTTGACCGACTCGCAGACCTCGAAGCCGGTCATGTCGGGCAGCCGCACGTCGATCACGGCGATCTCCGGCAGTTCGGCGGTGTGCCGCAGCAGGTCGAGGGCGCCGCGGCCGTCCTCGGCCTCCAGCACCTCGTGCCCGGCCCGCCGCAGGTGGGTGCCGAGCACGTACCGGTTGGTGGGGTTGTCGTCGACCAGCAGCACCCGGGCGCCCTCGCCCGGCGCGGGCCCCGTCGCGGTCACGGCCGCGCCGTCCCGGGGTCGCGCGGCCGGGGCAGCACCGGGGAGAGCACGTCGGCCAGCCGGGCGGTCGTCAGATGCGTCTTGCCGAGGACGGCCAGCGCGTGCACGAGCCGGGAGGAGTCCACGCCCGACGGGTCGTTGGCGGTCAGCACGACCACCGGGACCCGGTCCAGCTCGCGGTCCTCGGCCATCCGGGCGAGCAGCTGGTAGCCGTCGGGCGGCGGCATGGTGAGGTCGAGCAGGACCGCGTCCGGGCGCTCGCGGCGGATCACGGCGATGGCCTGCGCGCTGACGCCGACCTCGGTGACCTCGCGGGCGAGCTGCGCGAGGGCGGGCCGTACGGTGGTGCGGAAGACGGGGTCGTCGTCGACGAGGACGACCCGCTCCAGGCGCGGGCCGCCGCCGGCGGGGTCGCCGGGGCGCGGTGCGGTCCCGGAGGGGATCTCGACGGTCACGGTGGTGCCGGCGCCGGGGGCGCTGTCCAGCATCATGCGCCCGCCGAGCAGCTCGGTGAGCCGGCGCGCGTAGGGCAGGCCGAGGCCGGTGCCGGAGCGGGCCCGCTGGTGCGGGCCGCGGACCTGGTAGAACTCCTCGAAGACCCGGGCCTGTTCCTCGACCGGGATGCCGACGCCGGTGTCGGTGACGGTCAGCACGCACCAGGGGTGCCCGGCGCGCTCGGTGAAGTCCACGGTCAGCTCGACCCGCCCGTGCTCGGTGAACTTCAGGCTGTTGGACAGCACGTTGCGCAGCACCCGGGTGAGCATGACCTCGTCGGTGACCAGGGGCCCTGCCGGGCTGTCGGGCAGCACGTCGGGGACGACCAGCGGGACGCCGGGGCGGGCGGTGCCGCTGAGGGTGCCGTGCAGCTGGTGCAGCACCATGCGCAGGTCGACCGGGACCAGTTCCGGCTCCAGCCGCCCGGACTCCGCCTTGGCGACGTCGAGCAGTTCCTCGACCAGGGCGAGCATGGTACTGCTCGCGCCGGCGATCATATGGACCTGCTGGGCCTGTTCCGCGGTGAGCGGGTCGGCGCCGGGGTCGAGCAGCAGCCGGGTCAGGCCGATGACGCCGTTGACCGGGGAGCGCAGCTCATGGCTGACGTTGGCCCAGAAGCGGGTCTTGGCCTCGTTGAGCAGGCTCAGCTCGCGGGTCTTCTCCTCCAGCTCCGCGTAGAGGGCGACGACTCCGCTGTTGGTGGCCTCCAGCTCGCTGGACAGCTCGGCGTACAGGGCCATGACGCCCTGGTTGGTCTCCTCCAGCTCCTGGTTGAGCCGCTGGAGCTCCTCCTGGTGGGCGCGGGCCTGCTGGAGGGCGGCGAGGAGGTCGCGGTTCTGGCTGCGCAGCTCCTCGCCCATGCTCACGCCGGCCAGTCCCCTCAGCTCCTCTCGTACGTCGGCGGCCCGCTCGGCGAGGGGCCGCGGTGTCACGGGAAGCGGCTGCCCGAGAACCAGGCGCGGAAACGGGGTGGCGTCCCAGCGGCTGGTGTGCAGCAGCCGGCCGGCCGCCTGCAACGCGTCGGGCGCCGGGCGCACCGCTCCCGACCAGCCGAACTCCGCGATGAGCCGCGGGCGTTCGGCCTCCTCCAGCACCAGGCGGCCGGTGAGCGCGCGGGCGCCGAGCAGGCCGCGGCCGACCTCGCCGACGACGGTGGCCAGCCGTACGGTGTCGGCCTCCGACATGCCGAGCCGGCGGCACGCCTCCTGGACGTCGCGGCGCATCGCGATGAGCGCGCGCTCGTCGGTGACGGCCAGCGAGAACAGGCACAGCGGGTCGTCGTCCGGCGCGGCGGGACCGCCGGGCGCGGGTGCGGTGGGGTGTGCGGTCACGACGGCACCTTGACCACGACGACACCGGCGTCGTCGCGCCGGGTGCCGGCCTGCCACAGCAGCTGCGCGGCGATCAGCGGCGGCGCCTGCGCGATCAGGCCCGGGAACTGCCCCGGCTGCCAGCGGCTGTTGAGGCCGTCGGAGTGCAGCACAAGGGCGCTGCCGGGCGGCAGGCCGGCGCTGAAGGTCCGGGGGCGGCCGAGGCTGGACCCGACGATGCCGGGGACGGACATCAGGGTCTGCCGGCTGTCTGCGCCGAGGACGAGGGCGGTGATGTTGCCGACGCCGGACAGCGCCACCCGCCGCTCGCGCGGGTCGACGCGGGCGACGGCGACGGCGGCGCCGCGGGTGCCCTTCAGCCCGGTGTGGATGTCGGCGAGGATCGCGGCGGGTTCGGCGGCGCGGCTGGTACGGAAGGCGGTACGCGCCTCGTCGCCGGCCCGGGCGGCGAGCGGGCCGTGGCCGAGGCCGTCGCACATCATGACCAGCAGGTGCGGCGGGCCGCCGGCGACCGGGTGCTCGCGCACCGCCCAGGTGTCGCCGCACTGCGTCTCGCCGCTGATCGGCCGGGTCAGGCCGCTGACCCGCACGCCGGGCGGGGCGGCGGCCGGGCCGCCGGGCGGGGCGGGGGCGTCGAAGCGGGCGTGGACGCAGGTGCCGCGGCCGGGCAGGGTGTGGAGGGCGAAGTCGTCGGCGAGCCGGCTGATGGTGCCCAGGCCCACGCCGAGGGTGCCGGTGGTCGAGGTGCCGTCGCGCAGGGCGGCGGCGACGTCGGCGATGCCGGGTCCGCTGTCGAGGGCCAGCACCTCGACGGCGGCCCGGCCGGCGAGGGCGGTCACCCGCAGCGCCAGGGCGCCGTCGACCGCGTGCCGCTGGATGTTGGTGGCGGCCTCGGTGACGGCGAGCGCGAGGTCGGCGGCGCGCTGGTCGCCGAGGCCGGCCTTGCGGGCGAGCACGGCGGCCTCGCGCCGCCCGGCGGAGGCCAGGCCCTGGTCGGAGCGCAGCCACAGCACCTCGCCGGCCTCGGCCCACCCGAGCACGCGGCCGGCGGGGTCGGCACGGTCTGCGGTGCTGTCACGGCCGGCGGGCCCGGCGGGGTCTGCGGGGGTGCCGCGGCCGGCGGCGGCGCGGCCTCCGGGGTCGGCAGGATCGACAGGGCTCATCGCGCCCACTTCACGACCACGACATGCGTGCCCTTGCCGGCCTGCGACACCAGGTCGAACTCGTCGGCGAGCCGGCGGGCGCCGCTCAGCCCCAGCCCCATGCCCTTGCCGGAGGACCAGCCGTCGGTCAGCGCGAGGTCGAGGTCCGGGATGCCGGGCCCCTCGTCGTGGAAGGCCACCTTCACGCCGGTCCTGGTGCCCCGCGTCACGACGCTCACCCGCATCGTCCCGCCGCCGCCGTACGTGAGGGTGTTGCGCGCCAGTTCGCTCGCCGCCGTGACCAGCTTCGTCTGGTCCACCAGTGACAGCCGGGCGCGCTGCGCATACGCCCGTACCGTCTGCCGGGCCTTGACCACATCGGCGTTGGCGACGATGTGCGACTCCTCGGCCGCGGTCTCCTCGGCCGGCTCCACGCCGGGTATCACCGGCTTACCGGGCCCTGGTTCCGGGCCCGGCGCAGCGCGCCGATCCCCTGCTCCAGGTTGAGCGCGGTCCGCACCCCGCCGAGCGACAGGCCCAGTTCGACCAGCGTCATGGCGACGGCCGGGCGCATGCCGACGACGACGGTCTCGGCGCCGAGCACCCGGGAGATCGCGGCGATGGTGGCGAGCATCCGGCCGACGAAGGAGTCGACGATCTCCAGCGCGGAGATGTCGATGACGACACCGCGCGCCTCGGTCTCCACGATCCGCCGGGACAGGTCGTCCTGGAGGTCGAGGACCATCTGGTCCTCCAGGTCGACCTGGATGGAGACCAGCAGGATGTCGCCGATCTTGAGTATCGGCACCCGGTCGGTCACAGCAGGCCGCCGATCTGCGCCGTCTCCCTGTTCTGCTCGATGCGCCGCAGCGCATGGCGCAGGGCGTCGGCGAGGGTCGCCTTGGTGGTGATGTCGCCGAACTCGATGCCCAGCGCCACGATGGTCTGCGCGATCTGCGGGCGGATACCGGAGATGGTGCACTCCGCGCCCATCATCCGGGCGGCCACCACGGTCTTGAGCAGGTGCTGGGCGACCTGCGTGTCGACGGACGGGACACCGGTGATGTCGACGATGGCGTGGGTGGCGTTCTGGTCGAGCAGCGACTGGAGCAGCTTTTCCATCACGACCTGGGTGCGGGCCGAGTCCAGCGTGCCGACCAGCGGGACACCGACGATGCCGTCCCACAACTTCACCACGGGCGTGGACAGTTCGAGCAGCTGCTCGGCCTGCGCGGAGATGATCTCCTCGCGGGTCTTGGCATGCACCTCGACGGTGTAGAGACCGAGGTCGTCCAGCACCCGGGAGAACTGGAGGTAGGCGCTGACGTCCTCGGGGCTGCTGAGCGCGGGCTCCAGCACCTCCTTGAGGGAGAACAGGCTCACCGCGGTCTCGGTCGGGGTGAAGCCCTGCCGGGCCCGGTTGCGGGACAGCTCGGTCAGCAGGCTGCGGACCTCGCCGTACGCCTCGCCCCTGGTGTGCAGTCCGCCGTCGCGCAGGGCGGTGAGCAGCGCCTGGTACATCTCGGTGAGGTCCTGCTGGATCTCGGCGGCGGTGAGCCGGCCGGCGAGCGTGGACGTCACGATACGTATCCACGTGGCCGTGAAGTCGTCCTGGCCGTCGGTGAGCAGGCCCACCAACTTGTCCGACTCGTCGTGCGCCATGGCGCGCCCCTCTCGTTCAATCGTTCGGAGCGAGACTACGGCATGGCCCGGCGCGGTCAGATCGCGAGCACCGCCTGGTCTACCGTCGGGTAGGACGGGAAGATCGCATGCAGTCCCGCGATGTCGAAGACCCGGTTGAGGGTGGCGTTCAGGCCGGCCAGGGCGAGTGGCGCACCGGCCCGCTTGGCCTGCTGGAAGGCGGTGACCAGGACGGTCAACCCGGTGGAGTCGCAGTAGCGCAGGCCGGTGAGGTCGATCACCAGCCCGGCGGCGGTCATGGGGGTGTCGTCGAGGGTGTCGCGCAGGTCCGCGGCGGTGGAGAAGTCCAGTTCGCCGGTGACGGTGATCAGCGCCGGGCCCGCGGCGTGCGGCCCGGCGGTCACCGTCAGGACGGGGTCGTGGTGGGGCTGGGGACGGGGGTCGCTCACGGGTTCCTCCTTCGCACACCGGGCGGGTCCCAGGGGCGCCATGGTACGCACGGGGCGGGCCGGTGTGCGGCGACGGACTCCCCGGCGAAGTTGTGTAAGCCCTCCGAAGCCGGGTAGGGCCAGAATGTCCCACTCGGCGATGCGAGGTGAAGAGAGACGATGTCCGCGCAATCCGCAGCGACGGCTCTGCCGTCGATACCGACCGGCCACACCCGTTCCTCACTGGACGACCTCCCGGCTGTGGCGGAGCCCGCGAAGGTCTCCCCCCGCGACGCTCGGGAGCTGTCGCGGCTGTTCTTCGCCCGGCTGCAGTCACTTGAGGAGGGCACGGCCGAGTTCTCGTACGTGCGCGGCACGCTCATCGAGATGAACATGTCGCTGGTGCAGTTCGCGGCCCGGCGCTTCCGGGGCCGCGGCCCGGAGGAGATGGAGGACATCCTCCAGGTCGGCACCATCGGGCTGATCAAGGCGATCGACCGGTTCGAGCTCAGCCGCGAGGTGGAGTTCACCACCTTCGCGGTGCCGTACATCGTGGGCGAGATGAAGCGGTTCTTCCGTGACACCTCGTGGGCGGTGCATGTGCCGCGCCGGCTCCAGGAGCTGCGGGTGGAGCTGGCCAAGGCGCGCGACCACCTCACCGGGGTCCTCGACGCGCCGCCGACGGTGGCGGAACTGGCCGCGTATCTGGAGATCTCCGAGGAGGAGGTCATCGAGGGCCTGGTGGCGTCCAACGGCTACACGGCCGGCTCGCTGGACATGCCCGCGGGTGACGGCCAGGACGACGAGGGCCGTACGTACGCCGAGACGCTGGGCGAGTGCGACCCGGCGATGGAGCTCGTCGAGGACTTCCAGGCGCTCGCGCCGATGCTGCACAAGCTCACCGAGCGCGAACGCCGCATCCTGCAGATGCGGTTCGGCGAGGAGATGACGCAGGCCGAGATCGGCGCGGAGCTGGGCTGCTCGCAGATGCATGTCTCGCGGCTCATCTCCCGGCTGCTGGCCAAGCTGCGGGCGGGAATGCTGACCGAGCGCTGAGGCCCGGCCCTTACGGCGGCGTACGACGATCCCCTGGCACCGGGCGGTGCCAGGGGATTTCTGCTGCCTCTGCGTGCCTGCTCCGTGTGCCTGCTCCGTCGGCTCGTGACGCAGGAGGTGCGCACATGGCGCGGGGGGGGCGGGTGTTGCGGGCGGCTCAGGCCACCGGCGCCGGGCGCAGGTCCATCCGGACCGTGATGCGCTTGCCCTCGGGGACTCGGGTGACCTCGAAGCCGCCGCACAGCGCCGTCACGATCTCCATGCCGTGCCGTCCGACGCGCTCCGGGTCGGGCTCCATGACGGTGGCGCCGTGCGCGGACCCGTCCCAGACGGCGATCTCCAGCACGGTGTCCCGGTCGAGCAGGCGCAGTTCGACGCCGCAGGGCCCGCCGGCGTGCTTGACGGCGTTGGTGACCAGCTCGCTGACGACCAGCTGCACGTCGGCCACGCACTGCGGGCCGACCGCGGTGCCCGCGGTCCGCACGTCGTCGAGGAAGGCGGCGGCCAGCCGGCGCGCGGCACCGATGGCGCCCGGCTCACCGGCGTAGACCTCGCGCACCCGGCCGGAAGAAGCAGGCCCGGAGCCGGCGCTTCCCACCGGCGCGGTCAGCTTCCGCTGTCCCCACATCGCTCTCCCCTTCCCGTTGCCGCCGCCCGAGGCGCGGGCCCGCTCCCGGGCGGGCGGGCGACCACCGGGGTGAGCAGAACCGGAAGCAACGGACCCATGTATATCAACCTCCACCCGTCCGCATGCCCGGATTCCGCGCACGCAGGCCGGCCGACCGCGCCCGGGGTGCCGGTCCGGGGGCGCGGGGCCTGTTTCGCCGCCGGTCCGCGGGCCGCCGGCCGCCCGGCGGTCAGCCCTGCCGCACGGTGAGGGCGCCGTTGGCCGTCCGCACGTCGAGCCGGTTGCGGCCGGCCGGGTCGTCGGGCACGGTGACGTCCTTATGGCCGTTGCGGGTCGTGGCGGACACACGGTAGGAGCCGTGCGGGACGGTGAGGGTGGCGGCGCCGTTGGACGTGGTGACCTGGACGTCGGCGGGGGCGCCGAGGGCGAGGTCGACCCGGCCGTTGGACGTCGTGACCTGGACGCCGGCGCCGCCGGTGAGGCCCTTGGCGGTGACGGTGCCGTTGCCGGTGCCGACGTGGACGGCGCCGGTCACCCCGTCCATGTCGACCCGGCCGTTGCCGCTCGTCACCGTGACGGCGCCGACGTGGGAGAGGTGGACGGCGCCGTTGCTGGACCTGCCGGTGACCGGGATGCCGGCCGGGACGCGCACGGTGTAGTCGACCGAGCACTTGGCGCCGCAGCCGCCGAGCACCAGCACGCCGTCCTCGACCCGGGGTGCGGTCTTCGCCGGCTTGTGGCCGCGGTAGTCGTATTTCCGGTGCATGGACAGGGCGGTGCCGTCCGGGACGCCGGTGACCGAGACGGCGCCGGAGCCGTTGTCCAGCCGTACGGAGGTGATCGTCCCGGTCAGGGCGCTGTCGTCCTCGGCGGTCCGGCCCTTGACGGCGTTGCACGAGACCAGGGTGAGCCCGAGGCCGCCGAGGGCGACGGTGGTGGCCGTGAGGGTCCCGAAGGTGCGGCGCGGCTGGCGCATGAGGTGTGTCTCCCCGTGAGGCAAGGTCGTGGCGGTCGCGCGAGGAAAGCGCTGTTCGCGGGCCTGGTGGGCCGGCTCGTCGACGCTATCGACCACGCGCCCGCCCCGGCCATCGGGAAAACCCCCCGGGTTCGTGCGCGGGCTTTCCGTACCCCTTCGCCGGCGGGAGACGGCCGGCGCCGGGATACGTACCGTCAGGTGGTTCAGATGGTGCCGTTCTCCCACCACCAGGCGCGGCCGAGGTCGGCGCGGCTGTCGACGTGCTGGTGGTCCTCGGTGTACGTCTCCAGGCCGGAGAAGCCGCAGGTCTCGGCCTTCTTGTAGACGGTCTTGTTGGCCACGCCCGCGACGCCGAGGTCGGCGGCCGTGCCGTACAGGTGCATGCTGTCGCTCGCGCCGCCGACCGAGGCGTTGTGCGCGATACTGCGGAAGCCGGAGTTGACGGTGATGGGCACGTTGCCGAGCTTCTTGCGCAGGGCTTCGAGCTTGTACATCAGCCGGCGGGCGTTCTCCTTGGCCGCGGCGGCGCTGACCTTGCCGCCGGCGAAGGTGCCGCTGACCCGGTCGGTGAACTCGCTGAAGTTGAAATGGACCGTCGAGCCGTCGGACTGCTGGAGCGCGTTGAGCTGCGCCTGGGTGGCCGGGCCGACGATCGCGTCCGACGCGAGGCCGTAGGCGGACTGGAAGAGCCGGACCGCGGTGGCGGTGCCGGGGCCGAAGTCGCCGTCGATGGCGACCCGGGTGTGGGCGGGGCTCGCCGTCGCCCAGCCGGCGACCCGGATCTGCAGCTCGGTGACGTCCGCGCCGGTCATGCCCTGCTGGAGGGTGCGCGACCAGGAGTAGGCGGAGGCCGCGCCGGTCAGCAGGACCGGCCCGAGCACGGCACCCGCGCCGGCGGCCAGGGTGCCGCGCAGCAGGGTGCGGCGGTCGAAGGGGAAGGAAGACGAGGCCATCGTTGTCCTCTCGGTGACCGGCCGGGACCGTACGCCCGCGGGAGCGGGCGCCCCCAGCATGCCGCTGGTGCGTGAGGTGCTCAAGAGGCGGGAGCGCGAACATTGCCCGCCGGGCGGGTGGCGGGCGCGAGCGGGAGTACGGGCGGGGGTAGGGCCGGGGCGCGCGGTCCGCCGTTCGGATGGGATGGCCGCCCGGCGGGGACGAGGTCCGGGGCGCGGGGCGGCGGCGGGCCGAGGATGGCGGCATGGAGATCGGTTACAAGCTGGCCGCGGAGGCCTTCGGGCCGCGCGAGCTCGTCCGGCAGGCGGTACGCGCCGAGGCCGCGGGCTTCGACTTCGTCGAGATGAGCGACCACTTCCACCCGTGGCTGGACGTCCAGGGGCACTCCCCCTTCGCCTGGACGGTGCTCGGGGCGATCGCGGCAAGCACCGAGCGGATCGGCCTGGCCACCGGCGTGACGTGCCCGACGGTCCGCTACCACCCGGCGGTCGTCGCGCAGGCCGCGGCCACCCTCGCGCTCGTCAGCGGCGACCGGTTCGTGCTGGGCGTCGGCTCCGGGGAGCGGCTCAACGAGCATGTCGTCGGCACCGGCTTCCCGGACGCCGTCCGGGTGCGCCACGAGCTGCTGCGGGAGGCCCTGGAGATCATCCGGCTGCTGTGGCGCGGCGGTTACCAGTCCTACGAGGGCCGGCACCTGCGGCTGGCCGACGCCCGGGTCTTCGACCTGCCCGAGCGGCTGCCGCTCATCGCGGTGGCCGCGAGCGGCCCGGACTCGGCGTCGCTGGCGGCGGAGCTGGGCGACGGGCTGTTCGCGACCGAGGACGAGCCGTCGATCGTCGCCGGCTACCGGGCGGCGGGCGGCTCGGGGCCGCGGTACGCCGAGGTGCCGGTGGCGTGGGCGACGGACGAGCGGAGCGCGGCGAAGGCCGCGTGGACGACGTCGCGGTGGGCGCTGACCGGCTGGAAGGTGATGAGCGAGCTGCCCAACCCGGTCAACTTCGAGGCCGCCACCGGCACGGTGCGGGTCGAGGACGTGCTGGCGAAGTTCGCGTGTGGGCCCGAGCCGGACCGCTACGTGGCGGCCGTGCAGCGCTATCTGGACGCGGGCTTCGACCGGATCGTGCTGCAGAACGCCGGGCCGGACCCGGACGGCTTCCTGGACTTCTACGCGCGCGAGCTGGACGGGCGGCTGCGCGGGCTGGGCCCAGCCGCGGACGCCGGCTGAGGGGCGTCCGCGAACTCGCCGGCCGGCGCCGTGCCGTGGGGCGCGGCGCGGCGGCGGTGGGCGCGCTGGCGGCAGGTTGCGCCGCAGAAGCGCGGCGGGCGGCCGGTGGGGTGGGCGGTGAGGGCGGCGCCGCACTCCTCGCAGCGGGCGGCGGTGTCACGCAAGCCCGGGTCTTTCGTGACGGAGCCGGGCGGCCGGAGGCCGTCGAGGGTGAGCTGGACGAGCCGCAGTCCCGCGGGGCGGTCGCGGCGGGCGGTGAGGACCGCGGCGCAGCCGACGGTGAGGGACACGACGTCGTCGGGGCCGATGTCGGCGCGGACGCCGCCGGCGCGCTGCGCGGCGTGCAGCAGCGCGGTGAGGACCTGGCGGAAGCGCAGCAGCGAGGCGGTGAGCACCGGGCGCGGCCAGCTCGCGTCGGCGGCCACGAGGTCGCAGACGGCGCCGCGGCGGTGGGACTTCTCGACGACGTCCCGCACGAACCCGTAGAAGGCGTCGGCGGGTTCCGACCGGGCCATGCGGCGCTCCCCCGAGGCGGCCAGGTCGCTCAGGTGCTGGGCGAACACCGCTTCGAGCAGGGCCTGCTTGCTCGGGAAGTGCCGGTAGACGGTGCCGGCGCCGACGCCCGCGCGGCGGGCGATCTCGCCGAGCGGGACATCCAGGCCGCCCGCGGCGAAGGCGTCGCCGGCGGCGGCGAGGACCTTGGCGCGGTTGCGGCGGGCGTCGGCGCGGTCGCCGGTTCTGGTGCTGCCCGTGCCGCCGCTGGTGCCGGTGCTGCTGCCGCCGCTGCTCGGTACGGTCTTCGCGGTCATGTCGTCGTTGTCGGTCATGTCACGGAACCCCTTGAGGACGGCACCCAACCGGGTTGAAGTATTCCATCTGTCCCCCGGGTCCATCCGCTGTGCCGTGCCGAACGGCCGCCCGGGGAAGGGGAGGACGCCATGACCGCCACACCCGCACGTACCCCCGGCGGACCCGGGTCCACCGGCGGGCCCGTCGCCGTGACCGGCGCGACCGGCAGGCAGGGCGGTGCGACCGCGCGCCGGCTGCTGGCCGGCGGCCGGGCGGTGCGGGCCCTCGTACGGGACAAGTCCGCGCCCGCCGCGGTGGCGCTCGCGGACGCCGGGGCCGAGCTCGCCGTCGCGGACTTCGACGAACCCGGCACCCTGGCCCCGGCGCTGGAGGGCGCCATGGCGCTCTTCGCGGTGCCGCCGGTGACGTTCGGGCCGGGCGGCAGCGACCACGCGCTGGAGCTGGCCCGCGGCCGGGCCCTGACCGACGCGGCGGTGGCCGCGGGGGTGGGCCAGGTGGTCTTCACCGGGGTGGCCTCGACGAGCGGCGCGGCGTTCGCGGCGCCGGGCAAGCGGGGCATCGAGCGGTATCTGCGCGAGCGCGTCCCGCTGGTGACGGTGCTGCGGCCGGTGCGCTTCATGACGAACTACCTCGGCTCGTCCGGCCTCGGTGTCGACGGCTTCGCCCACGGCGTCCACCGGCACCTTTTCCCGCCGGACCAGCCGCTGCAGATGATCGCCCTGGCGGACATCGCCGAGTTCGCGGCGCTCGCCTTCGACCGGCCCGAGCGCTTCGCGGGCCGCACCCTGGAGCTGGCCGGTGACGAGCCGACGCCGGCCGAGGCCGTCGCGTTGATCGCCGACGCGACCGGGTTCCCGCTGCGGTACGAGCAGCTCACCGGCGAGGAGGCCGCCGCGCTCGGCCCGGAGATCGCCGCGGTGCGGCAGCGCTGGCTCGAAGGGCAGCGCTGGCACGCCGACATCGAGGCGCTGCGTGTCATCCACCCGGGCCTGCGCACCCTGTCGGACTGGCTCGACGAGGGCGGCACCGCCGCGCTGCGGGCCCTACTCGCCGCCGACCCGCCGCGCTAGCCCCTTCGGAGGCGGGGGCCGGGCCCGCGGGCGGGGTCAGGAGGCTTCGGCGCGCAGCGTGAAGCCGGTGGGGGTGGGCGGGGTGGTGAGGGTGGCGTGGACGGGGCGGAGCCGGTCGGCGAGGCCGCGCAGGCCGTTGCCGGATGTGGGGGTGCCGGGGGCGCCGCGGCCGTCGTCGTGGATCTCCAGGTGGGTGGGGCCGACGGTGATGCGGCAGTGGGTGGCGCCGCTGTGCTTGATGACGTTGGTGACGCCCTCGCGCAGCACCCACGCGAAGGCTTCCCGCAGGTCGGGGGCGAGGTCGCCGGCGGTGGTGGGGATGTCGGCCTCGATGCCGGCGGCGCGCAGGGCGTCGCGGGCGCCGGCGAGTTCGCCGTCCAGCGAGATGCGGTGGTAGCCGGTGACGGCGGCGCGCACCTCGGACATCGCCTGCCGGGACAGCGTCTCGACGTCGCGGGCCTCGGCGAGGGTGGCGGCGCCGTCCGCGTCGCTCTCGATCATGCGGCGGATCAGGCCGGCCTTGACGGTGATGGTGGCGAGGCTGTGGCCGAGCAGGTCGTGCAGGTCGCGGGCGAGCCGGGTGCGCTCCGAGGTGGTGGCGAACTCGGCGATGACGGCGTTGGCCGCGCGCAGCCGGGAGATGGTGACGTTGAGCATCAGCAGCGCGCTGACGGCGAACGTCACGGCGACCAGGGCGAGCGCGTCGGTCCACTCGGCGCTGCCGTCCCGGATCCACGACACGGCGACGAGCGCCGCGGCGACGCCGATCCCGACCCGGCGGCTCCACCGCACCGGCAGCAGCACCCCGGCGACGATGATCGCGTAGAGCAGGTAGACCGACTGCGCCATGTCCTGCTGGGTGAGCGGCACGCCCACCCCGAGCAGCAGCAGCAGGCCGGTCGCGGCGACCTTGGCGCGGTGCGAGGCCCGCGCCCCGAAGCGCAGGGCGAGCACGAAGCCGGCCGCGTAGAGGACGAGGTCGGCGAGCGCGAGCGCCTTGCCCGTACCGGAGAGGTCGTCCGCGTCCAGCGCGGACTGCAGGGGGCCGATGAGGAAGAGCAGGATGACGGCGGGCCCGAGGTACCCGCGCACCCGGGCCTGCCGGCTCGCGGCCGAACCGCCGTCCTTGACCCGGGCGTTGCGCTCGCCGAGCCAGGCCGGCCACTGCCGGGTGTCGAACTCCGCGAACAGCGGTGCCGCGTCTGCTGTTTCTTCCGCTTCGAGGTCCATGTCCGCCTGTGTGAGGGCTGGTTGCCAGGGATGGTCGGGGCTGATCTGGGCTAGGGGGCGCTAGGGGCGGCTAGGGGTTCCGCGCCCGTGCGGGCAACCATAGCTTGCCCTGTGGGAAGCGCGGCCCCGCCGAATTCTCCTGACCGTTCCGGGCGACCGCGCGCCACACTTGGATTCGCGATACATGGACGGTGGTCAATGCGCTGGCAGGACATCTACGTTGCGGGCGTGGGAACGGATCTCCCGCCGGCGACGACCGTGGAGACGGCGATCGAAAAGGGCCTTGTCGAGGCCGGCAGGGCCGCCGAACTCGGTTACCGCTCGGTGCTGGTGGCCGAGCAGGGATCGGGGCCGGAATTCGCCGTCAACGCCGGGCGTACGGCCGTGGAGCGGTCCGGGATCGACCCGGCCGAATTCGGGCTGCTGCTGCACAGCTACATATGGTTCCAGGGCCGCAGCATCTGGGCGACGGCCTCCTACGTGGCGGCGCAGGCGCTGTCGGTGCACGTGCCCGCCTACGACGTGCTCCAGCGCTGCAACGCCGGCGTGGGCGCGCTCGAACTGGCGGCGAGCCACCTGACCGCGGGGACCCGCGGCAGCGCGGTCCTGCTCACCACGGGCGACAGGTTCGCAGCTCCGGCGATCGACCAGTGGAACACCCACGGCAAGGCGATGTACGGCGACGGCGGCACCGCCCTGGTGCTCGCCAAGGGCCGCGGCTTCGCGCGGGTGCTGTCGACGGTGACGACGAGCGACAACCACTTCGAGGGGATGGCGCGCGGCACCCGGCCGCTGGACGAGCTGCCGCCGGACCCGCAGGTGCCGGTGGACCTGGTCGCGCCGTACAAGGAGTTCACCGCCGAGGTGGACGCCACGGAAATCTACACCCGGCTCTTCGGGCGCATCCACGCCGCGCGCGACCAGGCGCTGGAAGAGGCCGGGGTGAAGATCGAGGACGTCAAGCGGGTGGCCGACGCGGCGACCCGGGGCGGAATCGACGACAATCTCTACGCGCAGCTCTACGGATTCAGCGCCGAGCAGACGAGCTGGGAATTCGGGCGGCGCACCGGGCATCTCGGGGCGGGCGACCAGTTCGCCGGTCTTGAGGACATTCTGCGCAAGGGTTCGGTCGTTCCCGGCGACGTGGTGATGCTGTTCGGCGGCGGCGCGGGATTCTCCTGCACCGCGGTGGTGCTGGAAATCCAGGAAGTGCCTTCCTTCTGATCCTTCGCTGATCCTTCGCGCTGATGCTTCGCGCGCCGCCGGGCACGGGGACGGCAGCGCGGTGAACGGCTCCCGACCGGTGGTTCGTGGTCGGGAGCCGTCGCGTATGTGCGGCGGCCGGTGCCGGCCGCCGACTCGGCTCAGTCGTCGGCGAGTTCGCCGTCGAGGATGGAGAACAGCTCCTCGGCGGTGGCCGTCTCCAGGGAGTCCTCGCCGGTGGCCGCGGTGAGGCGCTCGGCCAGCTCCCGCAGCCGTACCGCGATCCGGACGCCCTGGTCGGCGCCGGGGGCCGCGGCCTTCACCGCGTCCTCCAGGCGGGCCAGTTCGGCCTCCAGGGAGTCGGCGGGCTCGCTGTCCCGGGCTTCCTGCGCGGCTGCCGCCGCGTCCTCGTCGACGAGTTCGGTGTGCAGGTAGTCGGCGAGGGTGTCCAGCGTCGGGTAGTCGAAGATGAGGGTGGCCGGGAGCCGCAGGTCGGTGGCGGCGCCGAGCCGGTTGCGCAGTTCCAGCGAGGCCAGCGAGTCGAACCCGAGGTCGCCGAAGCCGCGTTCGGCGTCGATGGCGGCGGGGTCGGCGTGCCCGAGCACATCGGCGACATGCCGGCGGACCAGGCCGAGCAGGTGCCGCCGGCGCTCGCGCGCGGTCATCGCGGCGAGCCGTTCGGCCAGCGGCAGTTCGGGCGCCGCCTGGACCTCGCGTACGGCGCGGCGCACCGGGGTGCGGACCAGTGCGCGCAGCAGCGCCGGGATGCGCTCGGCCTCGCGCGGGGTGCCGAGGTCGAGCCGTACCGGCAGCAGGTGCGGTGCGGCGCCGGGGCCGGTGCCGGCGTCGAGGAGGGCGAGCCCTTCGGCGACCGGCAGCGCGCCCTCGCCGGCGCGGGCCATCCGGTCGAGGTCGGCCTGGGTGAGGTGGCCGGTGATGCCGGTCGCGGTGTCCCACAGCCCCCACGCGAGGGAGACCGCGGGCAGGCCCTGCGCACGGCGATACGTGGCGAGGGCGTCGAGGAAGGCGTTGGCGGCGGCGTAGTTGCCCTGGCCGGAGGCGTCGAGGGTGCCGGCGACGGAGGAGAAGAGGACAAAGGCCGCAAGGTCCCGCTCGCGCGTCAACTCGTGCAGGTGCCAAGCCGCTTCGGCCTTGGGCGCGAGAACGGCGGCGAGCCGGTCGGGGGTCAGCGACGCCACGACCGCGTCGTCGACGACGCCGGCGGCGTGCACGACGGCGGTGAGGTCGTCGCCGATGCCGGCCAGCAGGGCGGCGAGCGCGGGGCGTTGGGCGAGGTCGCACGCGACGATCTCGGCGGTGGCGCCCAACGCGGCCAGCTCCTCGCGCAGTTCGGCCGCGCCGGGAGCGTCGGGGCCGCGGCGGCTGGTCAGGACGAGCCGCCGCACCCCGTGCGTGCCGGCGAGGTGGCGGGCGACGAGCGCGCCGAGGCCGCCGGTGCCGCCGGTGATCAGGACGGCGCCCTCGCCCCAGCGCGGTGCCTCGCTCGCGTCGGCGCGGGCCAGCCGCGGTACGCGGGCGGTGCCGCCTCGAAGCAGCGTCTCGGGCTCGGCGGCGCCGGGCAGCGCGGCAAGGTCGAGGGCCGCCGGGTCGTCGGTGTCGACGAGCAGGAAGCGGCCCGGGTGCTCGGCCTGCGCGGCCCGTACCAGGCCCCACACGGCCGCTCCGGCCGGGTCGGTGACGTCGGGGCCCGCGGCGCCGGAGGTCACGACGACGAGCGGGCCGTCCGTGTCGCCGGCGATGCGCTCCTGGAGCGCGGCCAGCACGGTCGCGGTGGCCTCCCGCAGGGCGCCGGGGACGTCGCCCGTGGTGGGCGGCACGGTGAGAACGGTGGCGCCGGCGGGCAGGCCGGCGGGCTCGGCCGGCGTGGTCCATTCGACCCGGAAGAGCGAGCGGGTCCCGGCCGTGAGGCTGCCGGCGGCGAGCGGGCGCAGCGCGAGCGCGTCGATCCGGGCGACCGGCGCGCCGGTGGCGTCGGCCAGGTCGAGCGTGACGGCGTCGCCCGCGGCGGGCGCGATCCGTACCCGCAGCCGGGTGGCGCCGGTGGCGTGCAGGGTGACGCCGCTCCACGCGAAGGGCAGCGTCGCGTCGGCCTCGGGGTCGCCGTCGGCCACGCCGATGGCGTGCAGGGCGGCGTCCAGCAGCGCGGGGTGCAGCCCGAACGCGCCGGTGTCGGCGGCGTCTTCGGGCAGCGCGACCTCGGCGTAGGTGTGGGTGCCGTGCTGCCAGGCGGCGTGCAGGCCGCGGAAGAGCGGCCCGTATCCGAGCCCGGCGGCGGCCAGTTCGGCGTAGCGCCCGCCGGTGTCGACGGGTTCGGCGCCGGGCGGCGGCCACTCGGTGAGGGCGGCCTGCGTCGCTCCGGGCCCGGAGGTGCCGGGCGTCAGGGTGCCGGTGGCGTGCCGGGTCCAGGGGGTGGCGGGCGGGGCGCCGGCGGGGCGGGCGTAGAGGGTGACGGCGTGGTGGCCGTGCGGGCCGGCCGGCTTGGTCACGAGCTGGACGTCGGCCGGGGAGGCGAGCGCCAGCGGGGCTTCGAGGGTGAGGTCGTCGAGGGTGGCGCAGCCCAGTTCGGCGCCGGCGGCCAGCGCCATCTCGACGAGGGCCGCGCCGGGCACGACGGGCGTGCCGGCGACGGTGTGCTCGGCCAGCCACGGGTGGCTGCGGATGGACAGCCGGGCGGTGAAGAGCAGGCCGTCGCTGTCCGGGAGCGGCACGCTCGCGCCGAGCAGCGGGTGCTCGGCCGCGGCGAGGCCGAGGTCGGCGACGTCGCCGCTGACGCCGACCGCGTCGAGCCAGTAGCGCGTGCGGTCGAAGGCGTACGTCGGCAGGTCCACCCGGCGGGCGCCGGGCAGCGACGCGGCCCAGTCCACCGGGACGCCCCGGCTGTGCGCGCGGGCCACGCCCTCGGCGAGGGTGCGCTGCTCGGGCCTGCCCTGCCGCAGCAGCGGCACGAACGCGGCGGCCTCCGGCGTACGCAGGCAGTCCGGGCCCATCGCCGACAGCACGGAGTCCGGGCCGAGTTCGAGGTACGTGCGGACGCCCGCGGCCTCCAGGGCGCCTACGGCGGCGTGGAAGCGTACGGCCTCGCGGACGTGCCGCACCCAGTAGTCGGCGGTGCGGAGGTCGTCGCCGGCGGGCTCGCCGGTCAGCGTGGAGACGATCGGCAACTGCGGCTCGGCGAAGGCCAGTTCCGCGACGACGGAGCGGAACGCGTCGAGCATCGGCTCCATCAGCGGCGAGTGGAAGGCGTGGCTGACCCGCAGCCTGCGGGTCTTCGCGCCGCGCGCGGCGGCCTCGGCGGCGAGGGCGAGCACGCCGTCCTCGGCGCCGGAAAGCACCACGGAGGCGGGCCCGTTGACCGCGGCGATCCCCACGTCCTGCCGGTCGCCGAGGAGTTCTCGGGCCTCGGCCTCGGGGAGCGACACCGCGACCATCGCACCGCCCTTGGGCAGCGCCTGCATGAGCCGGCCGCGGGCCGCGACGAGCGTGCCGGCGTCGGCGAGGGTGAGCACCCCGGCGACGTGCGCGGCGGCGATCTCCCCGACGGAGTGCCCGGCCAGCAGGTCGGGCCGCACGCCCCAGGACTCCAGCAGCCGGAAGAGCGCCACTTCGAGGGCGAACAGCGCGGGTTGGGCGGTCCCGGTGGCGTCCAGCGGGACCGTGCCGCCGAGGACCGCCGCCGGGTCGAGGCCGGCCGCGCCGCACGCCGCGTCGAAGGCGGCGGCGAACACCGGGTGGGCGGCGTGCAGTTCGCGCCCCATGCCGGCGCGCTGGCTGCCCTGGCCGGTGAAGAGGAAGGCGGTCTTGCCGGGGTTGGCGGCGGACTCCCCGCGCGTGACGCCGTCGAGCGCGGCCAGCAGCTCGTCCCGCCCGGTGCCGGTGACGGCGGTGCGGTATTCGAGGGCGGCCCGGCTGGTGGCGAGCGAGAACGCGACGTCGCGCGGGGCGAGTCCGGGCCGCCCGGCGACCCATGCGCGCAGCCGCGCGGCTTGCAGCGGCAGCGCTTCCTGGCTGCGCGCGGACAGCACCCAGGTGACGTACCCGCCGTGGGAGTCCGGACGGGCGGCTGCCGTGCGTCCCGCGGTCGTCACCGGTGCGGCCGGCGGCTCGCCGGCGAGCTCGGCGGGGGCCTGTTCGATGACGGTGTGCGCGTTGGTGCCGCTGATGCCGAAGGAGGACACGCCCGCGCGGCGCGGGCGGCCGGTCCGCGGCCAGGGGACGGGCTCGGTGGCGAGGCGGACCGCGCCGGACTCCCAGTCGACGTGCGGGGTCGGCTCGTCGACGTGCAGGGACGGCGGGATGACGCCGTGGCGCATCGCCATCACCATCTTGATGATGCCCGCGACGCCCGCCGCGGCCTGCGTGTGGCCGAGGTTGGACTTGATGGAGCCGAGCCACAGCGGCCGGTCCTCGGCCCGGTCCTGGCCGTAGGTCGCCAGCAGCGCCTGCGCCTCGATCGGGTCGCCCAGCACCGTGCCGGTGCCGTGCGCCTCGACGGTGTCCACGTCGGCGGTGCCGAGCCCGGCGGTCGCGAGCGCGCGGCGGATGACGCGCTGCTGCGAGGGGCCGTTGGGAGCCGTCAGGCCGTTGGAGGCGCCGTCCTGGTTGACGGCGGAGCCGCGCACGAGGGCCAGCACCGGGTGGCCGTTGCGGCGGGCGTCGGACAGCCGCTCCAGCAGCAGCACGCCCGCGCCCTCGGACCAGCCGGTGCCGTCGGCGGCGGCGGCGAAGGACTTGCAGCGCCCGTCGCGGGCGAGGCCGCGCTGCCGGCTGAAGTCGATGAAGGTGTCCGGCGTGGACATCACGGTGACGCCGCCGGCCAGCGCGAGCGAGCACTCCCCGCGGCGCAGCGCCTGGATCGCCCAGTGCAGCGCGACCAGCGAGGACGAGCACGCGGTGTCCACCGTGACCGCCGGGCCCTCGAAGCCGAAGGTGTACGACACCCGGCCGGACACGACGCTGCCCAGGGCGCCGTTGCCCAGGTAGCCCTCGACGCCCTCGGGCACCTTGCCGAGCCGGGAGGCGTAGTCGTGGTACATGACGCCGGCGAAGACGCCGGTCTGGCTGCCGCGCAGCGCGAGCGGGTCGATGCCGGCGCGCTCGACGGCCTCCCAGGTGACCTCCAGCAGCAGCCGCTGCTGCGGGTCGGTGGCCATGGCCTCGCGCGGGCTGATGCCGAAGAAGCCGGCGTCGAAGTCCGCGGCGTCGTGCAGGAATCCGCCCTCGGAGGCGTAGGTGGTGCCGGAGCGGTCCGGGTCGGGGTCGAAGAGCGTGTCGAGGTCCCAGCCGCGGTTGCCGGGGAAGGCGGACACCGCGTCGCGGCCCTCCGCGACCAGCTCCCACAGCTCCTCGGGGGTCGTGACACCGCCGGGGTAGCGGCAGCTCATCGCGACGATCGCGATCGGGTCGGCGTCCACGTCGGCCGCGTCCGGCCCGGGCGCCTCTGCCTCGGGCTCCTCCGCGCCGAGGAGGGTCGCGTACAGGTGCTCGGTGAGCACGGTGGGGTTGGGGAAGTCGAACAGCAGCGTGGCGGGCAGCCGCAGGCCCGTCGCGGCGGTGAGCCGGTTGCGCAGGTCCACGGCGGACAGCGAGTCGAAGCCGATCGCGCTGAAGGCGGTGCCGGCCTCGACCGCCTCGGGGTCGGTGTGGCCGAGCACGTCGGCGACCTGGGCGCGGACCAGCCCCAGCAGGTGCCGCCTGCGGTCGGCGCCGGACAGCGCGGACAGCTGTGCGGCGAGCGGCACCTGCGCCGGGCCGGCCGCCTTCCCGGCCGCGCGCCGGACGGTGGGCCGCAGCAGGGCGCGCAGCATGGGCGGTACGGTCTCGCGCGCGGCGGCGGTGTCGAGCCGTACGGGCAGCAGGTGGGCGGGCGCGGCGGCGTCGGGGGACGGGGCCGTTCCGGTCGCCGCGTCGAAGAGGGCGAGGCCCTCGGCGGTGGGGAGCGGGGCGTAGCCGTCGCGGGCCATGCGCTGGTGGTCGGCGGCGGTGAGGTGGCCGGTGATGCCGGTCGCGGTCTCCCACAGGCCCCACGCGAGGGAGACCGCGGGCAGGCCCTGGGCGCGGCGGTGCGCGGCGAGGCCGTCGAGGAAGGCGTTGGCGGCGGCGTAGTTGCCCTGGCCCGCGCCGTCGAGGGTCGCGGCGGTGGAGGAGAAGAGCACGAAGGCCGCGAGGTCGCGCTCGCGCGTCAGCTCGTGCAGGTGCCAGGCGGCCTCGGCCTTGGGGGCGAGGACGGCGGCGAGCCGGTCGGGGGTCAGGGAGCCGATCGTGCCGTCGTCGACGACGCCGGCGGTGTGGACGACGGCGGTGAGGTCGTCGCCGATGCCGTCCAGCAGCGCGGCGAGCGCGGCGCGGTCGGACACGTCGCACGCGACGATCCGCACCGTGGCGCCCAGCGCGGTCAGTTCGGCGTGCAGACCGGCGGCACCGGGTGCGTCCGGGCCGCGCCTGCTGGTCAGGACCAGCGCACGCGTGCCCCGCTCGGCCACGAGGTGCCGGGCCACCACGGCACCCAGGCCACCGGTGCCGCCGGTGATCAGGACGGTTCCCCCGCTCCCCCACGCGCCGGGCGCGCCGGCCTCGGCCCGCACCAGGCGCGGGGCGGCCGGCCGGCCGTCGCGCAGCACGGTCTCGGGCTCGCCGCTCGCCGCGGCGGCGGACGCCGCGGCGGCCGGGTCGGCGGGGGTGTCGGTGTCGACGAGCAGGAAGCGGCCGGGATTCTCCGCCTGCGCGGCCCGCACCAGGCCCCAGACGGCCGCCCCGGCCGGGTCGGTGGCGCCCGGCCCGGCGGCGAGCGAGGTCACCACGGCGAGCGGGGCCTCGGTGTCGGCGGCCAGCCGCTCCTGGAGCGCGGCCAGCACGGTCGCGGTGGCCTCCCGTACGGCGGCGAGCACGTCGCCCCCGGCGGGCGGCACGGCGAGCACGTCGGGCGTGGCCGCGGCGGCCGGCGCGGTGGGCAGCGGCGTCCACTCCACGCGGAAGAGCGCGCGCGGCGCGGTGCCGGCCGGGGCGGCGGTGAGCGGGCGGAAGGCCAGGTTCTCGACGGCCGCGACCGGCGCGCCGGCCGGGTCGGCCAGGGCGAGCGAGACGGCGCCGGAGGGCCGCGGGGTGATACGGGCGCGCAGCGCGCTCGCGCCGACCGCGGCCAGGGTGACGCCGGACCACGCGAAGGGCAACTCCACGCCCGCGGCCTCGGCGCCGTCCGGTTCCATGCCCACCGCGTGCAGGACGGCGTCCAGCAGGGCCGGGTGCAGGCCGAAGGCGGCGGCGGTGGAGTCCTCGGCGTCGAGGGCGACCTCGGCGTAGACCTCGTCGCCGTGCCGCCACACCGCGCGCAGCGCCTGGAAGACGGGCCCGTAGCCGTAGCCCTGGGCGGTGAGGCGGTCGTAGAAGCCGTCGAGGGGCACGGCGGTGGCGCCCGGCGGCGGCCAGGCGGCGGCGTCGAACGCCGGTGCGGGGGCCGGGAGTTCGAGGAGGGCGCCCTCGGCGTGCCGGGTCCAGGGGGTGCCGGGTGAGCGGCGGGAGTGGACGGTGAGGGCGCGCCGGCCGTCGGCGCCGGGGGCGGCGACGGCGATCTGCAGCTCGACCGTGCCGTCGGGCGGCAGCACCAGCGGTGCGGCGAGGGTGAGTTCGTCCAGCGTGCGGCAGCCGGCGCGTTCCGCGGCGTGCAGGGCGAGTTCGACGAAGGCGGTGCCGGGCAGCAGCACGGAGCCGGCGATGGCGTGGTCGGCGAGCCAGGGGTGGGTGCGCAGGCCGATCCGGCCGGTGAGCAGCAGCCCTTCGGCGTCGGCGAGTTCGACGGCGGCGCCGAGCAGCGGGTGCTCGGCCGGGGTGAGCCCGAGGCCGGCGGCGTCGGCGCCGCCGGCCCCGGAGTCCATCCAGTAGCGGCGGCGCTGGAAGGGGTAGGTGGGCAGCTCGACGCGCCGCCCGCCGGGGTGGGCGGCGGCCAGGTCGACGGCGGCGCCGTGGACGTGCAGCGCGGCGGCTGCGGTGGCGAAGGCGCGCGGCTCGGGCACGTCGCGGCGCAGTGCCGCGGCCAGCACGGTGCCGGTGCCGTCCTCGACGCTGTCCTGGGCCAGCGCGGTGAGGACCGCGTCGGGGCCCAGCTCCAGGTAGTTGCGCACCCCGCGGGAGTCGAGCCAGCGCACGGCGTCGGCGAAGCGGACCGCGTGCCGGACCTGGCGGACCCAGTAGTCGGGGTCGGTGAGCCGGCCGGGCGCGGCCAGCTCACCGGTGACGGTGGAGACGACGGGCAGGACCGGCTCGCGGTAGGTCAGGACGGCGGCGATCCGGGCGAACTCCGCGAGCATCGGGGCCATGCGGGGTGAGTGGAAGGCGTGGCTGACCCGCAACCGCCGGGTGCGGCGCCCGCGTTCGGCGAGCAGCGCGGCGAGGTCGAGGACGGGCTCCTCGTCGCCGGAGATGACCACGGCGTCGGGGGCGTTGACGGCGGCGACGTCCACCGAGCCGATGTCCGCGAGGAGTTCGCGGACCTCCGCCTCCGGTGCTCGGACCGACACCATGGCGCCGCCCGCGGGCAGTTCCTGCATCAGCACACCGCGGGCGGCGACGAGCGTCGCGGCGTCCTCCAGCGACAGCACGCCCGCGACATGCGCGGCGGCGATTTCGCCCACGGAGTGGCCGGCGACGAAGTCCGGTGCCAGGCCCCAGGATTCGGCGAGCCGGAAAAGGGCGACCTCCAGGGCGAAGAGGGCGGGCTGCGCGTATTGCGTACGGTCCAGGTCGGCGGCGCCGGCGAAGACCACGTCCCGCAGCGGGCGGTCGAGTTGCAGGTCCAGGTAGCCGCACGCCTCGTCGAAGGCGCGGGCGAAGACGGGGTGGGCGGCGTACAGCTCCCGGCCCATGCCCGGGCGCTGGCTGCCCTGGCCGGTGAAGAGGAAGGCGGTGCGGCCGGGCCGTACGGTGCCCTGGAGCAGGCCGGGCGCGGCGGTGCCGTCGGCGAGGGCGTGCAGGGCCGCGGTCATCGCGGCGGGGTCGTCGCCGACGACCGCGGCCCGGCGCTCCAGTGCCGCCCGGGTCGCGGCGAGCGAGAAGCCGAGGTCGGCGGGCGAGTGCCGGCCGGCGAGCCCGGCGACCCGGCGGGCCTGCTCGCGCAGCGCGGCCTCGGAGCGGGCCGACACCGTCCAGATGCTGACGGCCGGTGCGGAGGGTGAGGGTTGCTCCGCACCGGCCCTTCCTTCCGCCGGCGCACCGGAGGCGGGTGAGCGGTCCGCCTCCGGCGCCGTGCCGGCGGGGTCTGTGGCAGCGGCCTGGGCGTCGCGGGACGCACGGCCGGGCTCCGCCGCCTGCGCCGTCCCGGCGGGGTCTGCGGCGGCGCCAGGCGGCGCGGCGGCCGGTGCGGTCGCCGCGGGCTCCGTACCGGGCGCGGACGGCTCCGGGTCGCCCAGGATGAGGTGTGCGTTCGTGCCGCTGATGCCGAAGGAGGAGACGCCCGCGCGGCGCGGGCGGGGGCCGCGGGGCCAGGGGACGGGGTCGGTCAGCAGGGCGACCTCGCCGGACGACCAGTCGACGTGCGGGGTGGGGGTGGTGACGTGCAGGGTGCGCGGCAGCGTGTCGTGCTCCAGCGCCATGACCATCTTGATGACGCCGCCGACGCCCGCCGCGGCCTGCGCGTGGCCGATGTTGGACTTGAGCGAGCCGAGCCACAGCGGCCGGTCCTCGGCCCGGTCCTGGCCGTACGTCGCGAGCAGCGCCTGCGCCTCGATCGGGTCGCCGAGCCGGGTGCCCGTGCCGTGCGCCTCGACGGCGTCGATGTCCGCGGGGGCCAGGCCGCCGCTGGCGAGGGCCTGCCGGATGACGCGCTGCTGGGACAGGCCGTTGGGGGCGGTCAGGCCGTTGGACGCGCCGTCCTGGTTGACGGCCGAGCCGTGGACGACGGCGAGGACGCGGTGGCCGAGGCGGCGGGCGTCGGACAGCCGCTCCAGGGCGACCATGCCCGCGCCCTCGGCCCAGCCGGTGCCGTCGGCGTCCGCGGAGAACGCCTTGCAGCGCCCGTCGGCCGACAGGCCCCGCGCGCGGCTGAACGCCACGAACGTGCCGGGGCTGGACATCACCGAGACCCCGCCGGCGAGCGCCAGCGCGCACTCCCCGCGGCGCAGCGCGGCCACCGCGAGGTGGATCGCGACCAGCGACGAGGAGCACGCGGTGTCGACGCTGAGCGTCGGCCCCTCCAGGCCCAGCGCGTACGCGATCCGCCCCGAGGTGACGCTGGTGGCCTGCCCGGTGAGCAGATGGCCCTCGCTGCCCTCGGGCGCCTCGGCGAGCCGCGGCCCGTACTCCTGCGGCTCGACGCCGACGAAGACGCCGGAGCGGCTGCCGCGGATCCGCTCCGGGTCGATCCCGGCGTGCTCCAGGGCCTCCCACGCGGTCTCCAGCACGAGCCGCTGCTGCGGGTCCATGGCGACAGCCTCGCGCGGTGCGATGCCGAAGAAGGCCGCGTCGAAGTCGGCGGCCTCGTGCAGGAATCCGCCGGCGCGGGCGTAGGTGGTGCCGGGGTGGTCGGGGTCGGGGTGGAAGAGCGCGTCGAGGTCCCAGCCGCGGTCGGCGGGGAAGCCGGTCACGGCGTCGCGGCCCTCGGCGACCAGCTCCCACAGCCGGTGCGGGCCGTCCGCACCGCCGGGGAAGCGGCAGGCCAGGCCGACGATCGCGACCGGGTCGCCGTCCTCGGCCGCCGGCATCGCCTCGGGCAGCGCCGCCGCGCCCGCGGTGCGGCCGAACAGCTCGGCGAGCAGGTGCCGTACGAGCAGGGCGGGGCTCGGATGGTCGTAGACGGCGGTGACGGGCAGCGCGGCGCCCAGCGCCTCGCACAGCCTGCGGTGCAGCTCCACCGAGGACAGCGAGTCGAAGCCGAGCTGCTGGAAGGTGCGGTCGGCGTCGGCCGCCCCGACGCCGTCGCCCTCTCCCCCGGCGTCGCGCGGCCGTGCCGCCGCCGTGTGCTCCAGCACCAGGCGCAGCAGGCGCAGTTCCTGCTCGACCTCGGGCAGCGATGCCAGCTGTCGTACGACCGAGTCCGACCCGCTCATTGCGTTGCTCCACCTGTCGTTCGTCAAAAGCCTTGGGTGGCCGGTCCGTTGCCGTCCGGCGGCGGTTGGGCCGCCGAACGGCCGCGGGTGGGCCGTCAGTTGCGTTGCGCGGCCGTCAACCGAGGTCGGTGCGGGCCAGTTCGAGCCGGGAGGCGGACACGATCTCGCCGCCGCGGACGACGACCTCGGCGGGCGCGGGCCTGCCGAGGAAGCCCAGCAGGCTCGCGGTCGGCCCGTACGCGCCCACGTTGGGGACGGTGACCAGGTCGCCGGGGGCCAGGGCGCGGACGTCGAGGTCGCGGCCGAGGATGTCGCCGGGGGTGCACAGCGGGCCGACCAGGCTCGCGCGCTGCAGCTGCTCCTCCGACTCCGGCAGCTCGTCGGGCTTGACCGCGAGCGGCAGCAGCCGCCCCAGGCCGGCCATGCCGCCGAGGGTGTTGATGCCCGCGTCGAGGATCACGAAGGTGCGACCGCGGCTGGTCTTGACGTTGGTGACCGCCGTGACGAGCTCGCCGGTGGTGCCGGCGAGGTGGCGGCCGGACTCGAAGGCCAGGTGCGGGGTGCCGTCCCGCCAGCGCGGGAAGGCGGTGTCGAGGGCCTGCTCCAGCTCGGCCTTCAGCTTGTCGTAGACCGGCAGTTCGCCGGGCACGGCGTAGGGCGCGGCGAATCCGCCGCCGATGTCGAGGACGTCGAGCGGCAGGCCGAGCCGTTCGGCGAGACCGGCGGCCTCGCCGATGCTGCGGGTGAACTCGTCGACGAGGCTCTGCTCGTCGCGGGAGTTGCTGAGCGGGAAGAAGTGCGCGCCCGCGACCTTCGTGCCGGGCACCGCCAGCAGTTCGGGCATCAGCTCGGGCAGCGTCTCGCTGTCCAGGCCGAACTGCGAGGGCGCGCCGGTCATGCGGATGCTGGTCGAGGCGCCGGAGGCAGCCGCGTTGATCCGCAGCAGGACCTGCGCGGTGGTGCCGTGGTCCTGCGCGGCGGCGCCGACCCTGCGCAGGTCGCCGGGCGACTCGACGGAGAACCACCGCACGCCGGCGGCGAGCGCGGCGCCGATCTCCTCGCCGGTCTTGCCCGGCCCGGTGTAGAGGGTCCGGGCCGGGTCGAAGCCCGCGGCGAGTGAGTTGGCGAGCTCGCCGGTGGAGCTGACCTCGGCGCGGCAGGCGGTGCCCTCGCCGCCCTCGCCGAAGACGCGGGCCAGGCCCGGGTGCGGGTTGGCCTTGAACGAGTAGAAGAGCGTGGCCTGTTCGGGCAGCACGGCCCGCAGCGCGTCCCGGGCGGCGGTGGCCCGGTCGAGGTCGTAGACGTACAGCGGTGTGCCGTAGCGCGCGGCGAGTTCGGCGTTGCGCGCGGCGGTGGAGTGCCGGCCGGCCGCGCGGCGGTCCCCGCCGGGCGTGCCGTCGGCCGCTGCCGGGGTGCGCCCCGAGGGCGCGGCGGGCGCGGTCACTTCGCCGTCCCGTCGATGAGCTCCAGCAGCACCTTGCGGGCGTTCTTGCCGTTGGCGGTGAGCGGGAAGTCCTCGATGACGTGGCAGGTGGCCGGCACCTTCGCCGTCTCCAGGCGCTTGGCCAGCTCGCGCAGCACGAAGCCGGGGCGCACGTCGCCGCTGACGCAGATGACCAGGTCCCGGGTGTCGGTGGGCAGCAGGACGCATGCGGCGCGGATGCCGGGCACGTCCATCGCGGCGGCCTCGATCTCGATGGTGGACATCCGCACGCCGTTGCGCTTGAACAGGTCGTCGCGCCGGCCGTCGAAGTAGACGTAGCCGTCGGCGTCCATGCTGCCCCAGTCGCCGGTGTGCAGCCGGGTCCGGCCGGTGGCCGGGTCGGTGCGGTAGGTGCGGGCGGTGACCTCGGGGGCGTTCCAGTAGCCGGCCATGACGTTGGGCCCGGTGACGGTGATCTCGCCGATCTCGCCGGGCGGCAGCACGGTGCCGTCCTCGGCCATGATGGTGACGGTCGTGCCGGGGATGGCCGGGCCGACCGAGCCGGGGCGCTCCAGCTCCTCGTCGGGCGGCATGACGGTGACGCGCTTGCACTCGGTGATGCCGTACATCCGCACCACGGCCGCGTCGGAGAAGTGGGTGCGCAGCGCGTCGATGGTGGACTGCGGCAGCGCGGCGCCGGTGCTGGTGAACATCCGCACCTTGGTGGGGGTGGGCTCGCGTTCGGCGAGCCAGCTCACCATCGAGGCGAGCGCGGGCACCAGCGGCACGATCGTCGCGCCGGACTCCACGATGCGCTCCAGCAGCGTGTAGTCGGGCTCGGAGCCGGACAGGAACAGCTCGGCGCCGACCCGGCAGGCCAGCAGCACCTGGTAGAGGCCGTAGTCGAAGGGCAGCGGCAGCCGGCAGAAGACGACGTCGTCGCCGCGGTAGCCGAGGACCTGCCCGACGGAGGAGGCCGCGAAGACCATCTGGGCGTGCGGGCACACCACGCCCTTGGGCGCGGCGGTGCTGCCGGAGGTGTAGATGAGCACGGCGACGTCGCCGGGTGCGGCGGCGTTGGGCACCGGCGGGGCGCCGGCCGGGCGGGCCTGTGCGGCCTCGCGGGCGGCGCCCACGGCCCGTACGGGCACGTCGGTGAGCTTCTGCACGGCGGTGACGGCGCGGTCGTCGGCGACGACCAGGACGGGCTCGCAGTCGCCGACGACGGAGACCAGGTGGTAGTCCTTCATCGCCGGGTTGACGGGGACGAAGACCGCGCCGAGGCGGGTGACGGCGAAGAGCAGCGCGACCATGTCGCGGGTGTTGGGCAGCCGGACCAGGACCCGGTCGCCGTGCCGGACGCCCTGCTCGGTGAGCCAGGCGGCGTAGCCGGACACGACGCGGGCGTACTCGCCGTACGTCCACCCCTCGCCTGCGGAGTCGCGCAGGGCGGGGCGCCCGGGGGCGGCCTCGGCCACGGCGTCGAGGAAGCCCGGCACGGTCGTGATGTGCGTGCCGCCGAGTTCGTCGGGGAGGTCGGTGGTGACCGTGGAAGCGTGCACGGGGTTCTTCTCCTAGTCGTGTGACCGATCGTCGGCCGGCGGGCCCCGGGGGCGCCGCGGCGGGCGGTTCAGCCGCCGGCGGCCGGTCCGCGGCGGGCGCCGGCCAGGGCGGTCAGCGCGGTGCGGTCGATCTTGCGGTTGGCGTTCAGCGGGAAGTGCTCCAGGTGCCGGTAGCGGCGCGGCACGAGGGGTTCTGGCAGGGTGCGGCGCAGTTCGGCGGCGATGTGCAGGGCGGGCTGCTCGCGGCCGGTGTAGAAGACGGCGAGCTCGCCGCCGGCGTGGACCGTCACGGCGTCCTGGACGCCGTCGCAGCCGCGCACGGCGTGGTCGATCTCGGCGAGCTCCACGCGCCAGCCGTGCACCTGCACTTGCGCGTCGGAGCGTCCCAGGTAGGCGAGTTCGCCGCCGGGCAGCCGGCGCACCCGGTCGCCGGTGCGGTAGTAGCGGCCTTCGGGGCGGTCCAGGAACCGGCCCTGCCCGTCGGCCGGGTCGAGGTAGCCGGGTGTCGTCTGGGGCCCGGCGACGCACAGTTCGCCCTCGTCCTGGCGTGCGCTGCCGTCCTCGGCGAGCAGCAGGGCGCGGTGCCCGGGGTGGACGGCGCCGATGGGCACGATGCCGTTGACGGCGATCCGCGGCGAGCGCAGCGGGTCAAACCGGTGGCCGGCGATGGTGATGGTCAGCTCGGTGGGGCCGTAGATGTTCTCCAGGGCCGAGCCGGGCGCGGCCTGCTGCCAGGCCGCCGCGTCGGCGACGGTCAGGGCCTCGCCGGCGAACAGGCTGTGCCGCAGCGACGGCAGCGCGCCCGGGCCGAGGCCGCCGGCGCGCTGGACGAAGGCGATGACGCTGGGGGTGGAGAACCAGCCGGTCAGGTCGTGCCGGGCGGTGAACTCCGGCAGCGCGAAGAACGCCTTCTGCGGTACGGCGACCACGCTCGCGCCGGTGCCCCACGCGGCGAACAGGTCGAAGTGGGCGCAGTCGAAGGTGAGGTCGAAGGTCTGCGAGAGCCGGTCGCCGGGGCCGTAGCCGTAGCGCTCGTCGATGATCCCGAAGTAGTGGTCGGCGCCGCCGTGGGTGACGCGGACGCCCTTGGGGCGGCCGGTGGAGCCGGAGGTGAACAGGATCAGCGCGGTGTCGTCGGGCCCGGCGGTGCGCGGCGCGTCGAGGGCGGGTCCTGTGACGGGCGCCTGGTCGGGCACCAGGACGGGCATGGCGGGGGCGCCGTCGAGCAGGTCGGTGAGGATCGCGGAGCCGGCCGGGTCGGCGATCAGCGCCTCCGCGCCGGCGGCGTGCAGCGCGGCCCTGCTGCGGGCGACGGGGAAGTCGGGGTGCAGCGGTACGGCGGCGGCGCCGGTGTAGAGCGCGGCGAGCACGCCGACGTACGCCTCGGCGGTCTTGTTGCCGAGGACGGCGACGGCCCGCGGCGGGCGGGGGCACCGGTCCAGCAGCGCCCCGGCCCAGGTCAGGGCCAGCTCGTGGGCCTCGGCGTAGGTCATGCCGCGGTCCCCGGCGAGCAGCGCGGTGCCGTGCTCGGCGGCGGCCAGGCCGCGCAGGAAGCGGTGGTGCAGCGGGCGGAAGGGCCGCAGGCCGCGGTCGTACGGGGCCGGGGCGGGGGCCGCGGGGCGGGGCGTCAGGTCGTCCAGGGTGCGGTCCATGGCGGGGCGGGGCTCACGCGGCGGGCGAGGTCAGGGCGGTGACGGTCTTCCACAGCACCGCCGGGGTGGAGAAGGTCTCCAGCGACAGCAGGTCGCCGCCGAACCGCACGTCGTACTCGCGCTCCAGGGTGACCATGAGGTCGACGATGCCCATGGAGTCCAGGCCGTTCGCGGTCAGGTCCAGGTCGGCCTCCAGCGGCTCGTCCGGCGGCAGGAACGGCAGCCGGTCGCGCAGGATACGCTCGAATTCCTCGTCCCACATGGGTGGTTCATCCCTTCACGGAAGCGGCGGCCGAGACCGGGGCCAGGGCCGTTACGGGGGCCGGCGGCGCCCAGGGCGCGTACCGGCGCGGGCGCAGGGCCGCGCGCGGCGAGGCGGCCAGCACGTCGAAGGCCTCGACGGTGCACGGGACGCGGCCCCACAGGGTGTCGGGCCCGGCGACGCACACCCGCGTCACGGCCAGGTCGCGCAGGCCCCGTACGGCGTCGGGCCAGCGCACGGGGCGGACGAAGCCGTCGAGCAGCATCTCCCGTACGCCCGCGGCCGTGGTGACGGCGGCGCCGTCCTGGTCGCGTACGACGGGCAGCGCGGGGTCGGCGAAGGTGAAGCCGTCCAGTACGGCGGCGGCCCGCTCGCGCAAGGGCGCGAAGGCCGCGCAGTGCATGGGCGGGCGCATGGCGTACAGCGGCAGGCCGCCGAGCGCGCGGATGCCGGCGGTGAAGGCGTCCAGGCCCGGCTCGCGCAGCGACACCATGAAGAAGTCGCGGTCGACGTGGCAGGACACCTCGTACCACTGGCCGCGCGCGTCCATCCCGGCGAGCAGTTCGCGCAGGCCCTCCTCGGGGGTGCGCACGAAGGACTGGGTGACGACGTCGGTGTGCTCGGTGCGGAAGTAGTCCTGCTCGCAGCGGGCCAGCTCCACGGTCAGCCGTATCGTGTCGGCGAATCCCAGGGCGCCGCTGAAACAGGCCGCGGCCTTGGCCCCGAAACTGGGTCCCGCGCAGGCGACGGGCGTGAATCCGAATGCGCCGACCGCCCATTGCGCCAGTGCCGTGCAGTTCAGCAGAAAGGCCGCCTGGGCGCTTTCCGCGTAGTCCTCCTCGGCGTCCCGGTAATGGTCGGCCAGGCAATATCCGAGGGCGTCGTCGGCTTCTTCGCGCAGCCGCCGGGCGATCGGGTTCGTGAGCATGAAGCGCGCGACGTCGGCGTATTTCAGCGCGCTCATTCCGGGGAATACCAGCGCGGTGCGGCCGGCCGCGCCGGTAGCGGCGGCGGTGTCAGCAGACGACGTCATATCGCTGGAATCCCTCGCCGATCGTGACGGGCTCCTGGAAAAGGTCCTCGGCGGCACCCGGCAGCAGCTTCCCGGTGTTGCGGAAGGCCAGCAGCGCGCCCTCGCCGTCGACCGCGAGCAGGTCGGGCGTGCCGTCCAGGTCGACGTCGCTGAGGGTGATGTGCCGGTAGGCGTCCCAGCCGCGGCCGACGGTGTACCAGGTGCCCTCGCCGGCCTCCAGGGAGTGCGCGAGGTCGTGGCCGTCGGCGAAGACGAACAGGTCGAGATCGCCGTCGGCGCGGCGCACCAGCAGGTCGAGGGTGCCGTTGCCGGTGAAGTCGGCCATGGCCAGCGGGAAGTCGTCGACGGCGACCTCGGTGAGGCGGTGCGGCGTCTTGTCGTAGGTGTCGTTGGGCACCACGGTGCCGGTGTGCGGGAACCAGTCGACGTTGGTGCCGTCCCAGCCGCGCGAGAAGGTGTCGTCGGCGCCGTTGCCGGAGATGTCGGCCATGCCGACGGTCTCCCACAGCCGGCCGTCGTCACGCTTGCCGGAGATGCGCACGGGCGCGCCGAGGGTGTCCAGGCCGCGCAGCCCGCCGGTGTTCGGGAACAGGAACAGCCCGTGCTCGCCGTCCACGCCCGGGTTGATCTGCTCCAGGCTGAAGGCCAGTACGCCGGCCAGCCCGTCCCCGTTGTCCAGCGCGCGGACGAATCCGAAGGTCTGCCAGCCCATGTCGCGGGCGATCAGGACCGGTTCGGAAAACGTCGCGGAGCCGGCGAACGCACCGCTGTGCGGAAGGACGAAGACCTCTCCGGTCTCGCCGACCCGTACCAGCAGATCCGGCTTTCCGGTGCCGTCGAAGGAACGGGAGGCACCGTTTCCGAGCATCGCGACCACGTGCACTCACTCCATTCCGGTGGTTTTCCCGTCCGAGTTTCACACCGCCGACCAGGGCCCCACACCCCTAAGCGGGGGCTAGGGGCCCCTATCCTCCGCACCGCCGTGGGGCGGGGCGGCCGAGAGGGCATCCGACCCATGACAGATGTCATGGGTGACCGGTGACAGCATCCATTTCCCGGCGGCCCCGCGACTCGCACACTCATGGGTATGGAGAAAACCGCGACGGCGACTCACGAGTCGGCCGGACCCGGCACCGAGAACGGGCCCGGCGACGCCGCCATCCACATCTCGGGCCTGACCAAGCGCTACAACGAACGCGTCGCCGTCGACGGCGTCGACCTGACCATCCACCGCGGTGAGGTGGTGGCCCTGCTCGGCCCGAACGGCGCGGGCAAGTCGACCACGGTCGACATGATCCTGGGCCTGACCCGGCCCGACTCCGGCACCGTGACCGTCTTCGGGCGGACGCCCACCGAGGCGATCCGCGCCAGCCAGGTCTGCGCGATGCTCCAGGAGGGCACCCTGCTGGAGGACGCGTCGGTGTACGACATCGTCGCGATGGTGGCCGCGCTGCACGCCCACCCGATGCCGGTCGCCGAGGCGCTGCGCCGGGCCGGCGTCGCCGACCTCGCCAAGCAGCGCAGCACCCGGCTGTCGGGCGGGCAGAAGCAGCGGGTGCGGTTCGCGGTGGCCCTGGTCGGCAACCCCGACCTGCTGATCCTGGACGAGCCGACGGCGGCGATGGACGTCGCGACCCGGCGGGAGTTCTGGGAGTCGATGCGGCACTTCACCGACGAGGGCCGCACGGTGGTCTTCGCCACCCACTACCTGGAGGAGGCCGAGGAGTTCGCCGACCGGGTGGTGCTGATGCGGCACGGCAAGATCGTCCGCGACGGCACGGTCTCGCAGATCAAGTCCGCCGCGTCGGGCCGCATCCTGCGGGTCGTGGTGCCGGGCGGCGACCTCGGCCAGCTGCTGAAGCTGCCGGGCGTGCTGGACGGCACGCAGCGCGGCGACCGGTTCGAGCTGAAGTGCTCGGCCTCGGACGCGCCCGTGCAGGCGCTGCTCGCGATGTACCCGCGGGCGCACGACATCGAGATCAAGTCGATGGGCCTGGAGGAGGCGTTCTTGCTGCTGACCTCCGACGACGCGAAGCCCCCCACCAACAGCTGAGGACGAAGAACCGTGAACATCGCATTTGTCAGGCTGGAGTTCAAGCGCCTGGTCACCAACCGGCGGTTCTGGATCTTCTCGTTGTCGCTCCCGGTGGTGCTGTACCTGCTGGAGATCTCGGCGTACGGCAAGGGCGACGTGCCGGGGACGCACATCAGTTACGCCGCGTACCTGATGTGCAGCTTCGCCGCGTGGGGCTCGATCCACGCCACCCTCATCGTCGGGTCGCGGATCGCGATCGAGCGGTCGTCGGGCTGGCAGCGGCAGTTGCGGCTCACCCCGCTGCGACCGCAGGCGTATCTCGCGGCGAAGGTCACGGTGGGCATGATGATCACGCTGCCGGCGCCGATCCTGATGTCGATCGTCGGCCGCTTCAACGACGTGCACCTGTCGTCGGGCGACTGGGCCAAGCTGGTGCTGGGCACCTGGGTGGCGACGCTGCCCTTCGCGGTGCTGGGCACGCTGCTGGGCCAGATGGCCAAGGCCGAGACGGTGTCGGGCTACTTCGGGGCGGCGCTGCTGCTGCTGGGCTTCCTGGGCGGTGTGCTGATGCCGACCACGAGCTTCCCGGACTGGCTCCAGCACGTCTCGAAGGTCATGCCGAGCTACTGGCTCGCCGACATCGGCCGGGCCGCCGTGACCGGCATCAGCGACCTCGGCACCGCGATCGGCATGCTGGCCGCCTGGACCGTCGTCCTGGGCGTCGCCGTGGTCTTCCGCTACCAGCGCGACAGCGCCCGCTGAGCCTCGACCCTGCACGCAGAAGAACCCTGCACGCTGAAGACGGCGGCGCGCCCGGCACGTACACCATGTGCCGGGCGCGCCGCCGTACGTACCCCCTGCGTACCGAGGTCCGCGGGGGCTACGTGAAGGCGACGGCCTCGATGACGGTGGGGACGGCGCCGGGCTGCGGCTGCTGGACGGTGTCCAGCCGCTCCAGGACCGGCGAGTCGATACCGCACTGCCGCAGCACCTGCGCCAGCACCGGGCCCATGGCGCGCTCGCTGCCGTCCTCGATCTTGTACGCGAAGGCCCGGCCGTCCGGCAGCGCGACCGCCTGGACGCCCTCGGCGCCGCTCTTGGCGAGCAGTCCGGGCACGGCACTCATCAGCCAGGTGTCGGGCTCGTGGGTGCCCGCGACGTATTCGGGGTGGGCGCGCATCGCGTCGGCGACGTTGCCGAGCGCGGTGCCGGGTGCGGCGGCGCCGAGCCGCTGGAAGGCGCGGGCGAGGCCGGTGAGGCTGAAGGCGGCGGCGGGCGCGTTGCAGCCGTCGGTGCCGATGTGCGCGATGGGTTCGCCGGTGGCGGCCTCGATCTCGGCGTTGACGGCGATCTGGAGCGGGTGCCGCGGGTCGAGGTAGCCCTCGACGGGCCAGCCGTTGGTGACGCACGCGAGCAGCATCCCGGCGTGCTTGCCGGAGCAGTTCATGGTCAGCCGGCGGTCGGTGGGGTCGCCGTCGCGCACCATGGCGATGCGCTGCCCGACGTCCTTGGGCAGGAAGGCCGGGCAGCCCAGCGCCTCGACGCCGACGCCGGCGGCGTCCAAAATCTCCCGGACGGCCTGCACATGGAAGGGCTCGCCCGCGTGGCTGGCGGCGGCGAGCGCGAGCCAGCGCCCGCTCAGCCGGGCGCCGGCCCGCAGCATCGCGGCGGCTTGCAGCGGCTTGTTGCTGGAGCGGGGGTAGATCGGCGAGTCGGTGTCGCCGGCGGCGTACGCGGTCGATCCGTCGGGGTGGAGGAGCACCAGCGAACCGCGGTGCACGCTCTCCACCATGCTCGATCTCAGGACGTGGGCCATCACGGCGGGTGCGTTCATGTGCGTGTCCTCGTTCGGCGGTGCGGAAGTCCCCGCCCCGCGCGGGGGCGGGGACCTGGGTGTCGTCAGGCGCCGGCGGCGCCGTCCTCCCGGGGCGGCAGCGCGCGGACGCGGGCGGCCAGCGCGACCGGGGTGGGGTGGTCGAAGAGCTCGGTGAGTTTCAGCCGGACCCCGAACTCGGCCTCGGCGCGCTGTACGAGCACCGCGCCGAGCAGCGAATGGCCGCCGCTGGCGAAGAAGTTGGCGTCCGGGCCGAGGTCGGTGCGGCGCAGCAGCTTCTCCCACTGGCCGACCAGGAAGTCGACGACCGGGTCGTCACCGGGCGCGGTGGCAGGGGAGTTGGCGGTATCCGTCCCCGACTCCGCCTCGGCGCGGTGCTGTTCGGCGAGCCGGGTGAGCGCGGGGATGTCGACCTTGTTGTTGCCCGTCATGGGGAAGGACTCCACGGCGACGTAGGACTGCGGGACGGCGGCGGGCGGCAGGGTGCCGCGGGCGTGCTCCCACAGGGTGCCGGTGGCGGCCGGGTCGCCGACGACCACGAAGGCGGTCAGTACGGCGTCGGAGCCCGGGTCGCCGGCGACGACGACGGCCGCGCCGCGCACCTGCGGGTGCTCCAGCAGCACGGCCTCGATCTCGCCGAGCTCGATGCGGTTGCCGCGCAGCTTGATCTGCCGGTCGGCGCGGCCCAGGATCTCCATCCGGCCGCCGGGCAGCCAGCGCGCGAGGTCGCCGGTGCGGTAGTAGCGGCCGTGCTCGGGGTGGTCGCCGAAGCGCTCGGCGGTCAGCTCGGGGCGGCCGTGGTAGCCGAGGGCGACGCCGGCGCCGGCGATGCACAGCTCGCCGCTCACGCCGACCGGCAGCTCCTGCCCGGGCCGGCCCTCGACGAACAGCCGGGTGTTGGCGAGCGGCCCGCCGACGTCGACGCGGGCCACGTCCTCGGGCACGGCGCCTGAGGTGGACCAGATGGTGGTCTCGGTGGGCCCGTAGACGTTGTGCAGTCGGCAGCCGGTCGCGGCCAGCCGCTGGGCGAGCGCGAGCGGCAGCGGTTCGCCGCCGCTGAGCACCCGGCGCCCGCCGAGCCGGTCGCCGGCCTGGTCCAGCACCATCCGCCAGGTCGTCGGGGTGGCCTGCACGATGCCGACGTCGTGGCGTACGAGCACGTCGGCGAGCGCGGTACCGTCGGTGCGTGCCTCGTCGGGGGCGACGACGACGGCGCCGCCCACGGTCAGCGGCAGGAACAGCTCCAGCGCGGAGATGTCGAAGCTGAAGGTGGTCAGCCACAGCGCGGAGTCGGTGTCCTTGGCGGACAGCTCGTCGGCGAAGTGCGCGACGAGGTTGGCGAGCGCCCCGTGGCCGACGAGGGTGCCCTTGGGGCGGCCGGTGGAGCCTGAGGTGTAGATCAGGTAGGCGCACTCCCCCGAGGACGGGGTGGCCGCGTCGGTCTGCGGCGCGGTGTCCGCGGCGTCGGGCAGCGCGGGCAGGGTGAGGGCGGGGGTCTGCCCGCAGTCGAGGGCGGTGCCGGCGCCGCGCAGCACGGCCCTGGCCCCGGAGTCCTGGAGCTGGTAGGCCAGCCGGGAGGCCGGGTGGCTCGGCTCCAGGGGCAGGTAGGCGGCGCCGGCGAGCCAGACGCCCAGCGCGCCCGCGGCCAGCTCCGGGCCGCGGGGCGCGGCCAGGGCGACGACGTCGCCGCGGCCGATGCCGGCGGCCCGCAGGTCGTCGCGGACCCGCAGGGCGCCGGTCCACAGGGCGGCGTAGCTGACGTCCCGGTCGCCGTCGCGCAGCGCGGTCGCGGCGGGCCGTGCGGCGGCGACCGCGGCCACGGCCTTGAGGACCGAGCCGTACGGGACGGGCCGCTCGGTGGCGTTGGCGGCGCCGATGACGGCGGTGTCCCGCGGGCTCCACACCCGCAGCTCGCCGATGGGCCGGTCGTGCGCGGTGTCCAGGGTGAGCAGCAGCGCCTCGTAGCGCTGGACGAGCGCCTCGACGTCGGCGTGCTCGAAGACGTCGGCGTAGTAGGCGGCGCGCACCTGGAGGCGGTCGGCCGCGGAGGAGACGAAGAACTCCAGGTCGAACTTGCTGGAGCCGTTCTCGGCGACGATCTGCCGGGCGGGCAGGCCGGTGAGGGTGAACTCGGTCGCGCCGGCCATGGGCGCGTAGTTGAAGACGTGCCGGAAGAGGATGTTGCGCCAGGCGGCGTCGTCGCGCGGCACGATCTCCAGCAGGTCGTCGACGGGGTAGTCGGCGTGCGCCATGGCGCCGAGGAAGACCTTGCGGGTGGCGGACACCAGCTGGCGGAACGATTCCTCGGGGGTGACGCGGGCCCGCAGCGTCAGCACGTTGATGTGGTAGCCGATCCGGTCCTGCTCGCCCTGCCCGCGCAGGCTCACCGGCGACCCGACGGTCAGGTCGGGCCCGGCGCCGTGCGCGGCGAGCAGCACGTAGTACGCGGCGAGCAGCACGACGGCCTCGGGGGCGCGCAGGGCGCGCTGGAGGCGGCGGACGACGGCGAGTGCCTGCGCGGACAGCTCGTGGTTGACGACGCCGCCGAGCAGCGTGGTCTGCGAGCCGCCGGGCTTCTCGCAGCGCAGGGCCAGGTCGGTGGGGCGGAAGCCGTCCAGCTGCTCGCGCCAGAAGCGCTCGCTGGCCTCGGAGGGCGGCGGCGGGGTCCACGCCGGTACGGGCGCGGCGAGCTCGGCGGGCACGTCGTGGCCGCCGGCGAGCAGTTCGTAGAGCGTCGCGGCCTCGCGCAGCAGGATCATCGAGGAGGCGCCGTCGAAGACCGAGTGGTGGACGGCGACGCAGAAGACGTCGCCGTCCGGGTGCCGCAGGTGCGCCGCGCGCAGCAGCGGGCTGCCGTCGGTGCGGAAGGGCCGGGCGATGTACGGGGTCAGGTCGTCCTCGGCGGTGCCGCCCGCGGGCGCCAGCGGCTCGACGGCAACGCGTACGGCGCCGGTCGTGAGCACCTGGCGCAGCAGCGTGCCGTCCTGCTCGCGGAAGACGGTGCGAAGCACCTCGTGGCGGGCCACGAGGCGGTCGACCACGTCCTGGAGCAGCTGCGGCGCGAGGTCGCCGGCCACCCGGAAGGCCGTCGAGAGGTTGTTGACGCCGGAGTCGGGAACGAAGCTCTCCAGCAGCCACAGCGCCTGTTCCTTGCGGGAGGCGGCGACAGCGTCCATCACTAGTCCTTAACGTTCCTGGCCGGGACGGCCTGGGGGTCCGTGCCCGGCGCGGGGCGGGCGGTCAGCCGCGCAGCAGTTCGTCGACGGTCCTGGCGGCGTCGGCGGAGCGCAGCAGTTCGGCGTGCGGGACGTCCAGCCGGTATTCGCGGGCGACCAGGTCGCTGTCCTGGCCGGGGTGGGCGCGGTGCGGGTTGAGGCCGCTGTTCGGGCCGGCCGAGCTGATCGCGGTGGCGCCCTTCCAGGCGGCGGACGGGTCGAGCTGGCCGGCGACCGAGAGGTAGGAGATGAAGGCCGCGAAGAGGTCCAGCACCTCGGCGGTGTGCTCGGCGTCCAGGCCCAGCCGGCCGAACGCCTCGACGGCCACCGGGTGGAACATGGCGTGCAGTTCCGCCGCGAAGGCGGTCACGTCGTCGGGGTCGGCCTTCGACAGCGCCTCGGCCTTGCGGCGTACGGCGTCGGCCTCGTCGTCGGTGAGGACGCCGGCGAGGTTGCCGACCATCTTCTCGAACTGCCAGTAGAGGGTGGTGACGGTGGCCGGCTCGGGGTCGAAGAGGATGAGCGCGGGCGCGCTGCCCTGCGCGGCGGTGACCTTGTCGGCGAGCGCGGCGGCGTAGACCGAGCCGACGCAGAAGCCGAGGATGCCGCGCACGACCAGCCCGGAGCCGGTCAGTTCGTCCGCCCAGCCGCCGACGTAGGTCTCGACGCCGGCGCCGGAGCCGGGCACGACGGGCGGCGGGACGGTCTGCCAGAAGGCGCGGCCGGGGGCCAGCAGCCCGGCGAGGTCGGTGAAGCCGGCTTCGGGGCGGCCGGTGACGGGGAAGTCGACGGCGACGACGACCTCACCGCTCACGCCGCCCTGGCCGCCCTCGGCGCCTTCGGCGGGGGTGACGACCTTCCACGAGTGCAGCGTGTCGTTGCGCGTGTCCATGCGAGCGAGTCTCCTGAAGAGTGCGCGGGGCCGGGTGCGCGCTCCGGTGGGAGGCGCGGCCCGGCGAGGATTTCGGCCCGGTGTGAGGGTTCCCGCCGACGCGGGAACGCTAGGGCGGCGCGGGCCGGGCCCGGAACCCCTAGCCGCCCCTACCGCTACCCCAGCGCCACTACCCCAGCTCCGCGAGGAACTTCCGCAGCACCGCGTCGAAGGCTTCGGGTGCCTCGACGTGCGGCATGTGGCTGGAGCCGGCGACGATCTCCCAGCGCGCGCCGGGGATGAGCTCGGCGTACGGGCGCACCGTCGCCGGGGTGGCCTCGTCGTGCTCGCCGCTGATCACCAGGGTGGGGGCGGTGATGCGGGGCAGCAGCGGCTCGACGGTGAAGTCCTTGAGCGTGCCGACGACATGGAATTCGTTGGGGCCGTTCATGGTGAAGTAGACCGTGGGGTCGTTGTAGATCTCCATCATGGTCGCGGCGACCTCGCGCGGCCACGGCTTGGTGCGGCACACGTGCCGGTCGTAGAAGGCCATGGCGGCCTCGAAGTACGCGGGGCTGTCGGTGGTGCCGCCCTCTTCGTGCCGCAGCAGCTCTGCCTGGGCCTGCGCCGGCAGGGCGGCGCGCAGGGCGGTCATCTCCTGCCGCCATGTGGGCATCGAGGCGGGCGAGTTGGCGATGACCAGGCCGCGCAGCCCGGCAGGGCGGCGGGCGGCGTGGGCGGCCGACAGCATGCCGCCCCAGGACTGGCCGAACAGCACGTAGCCGTCGGTGATGCCCAGGTGGGCGAGCAGGTTGTCGAGTTCGTCGAGGAAGAGGTCGACGGTCCAGAAGTCGGGCTTCTCGCCCGGCAGATGGCTGGAGCCGCCGTTGCCGAGCTGGTCGTAGTGCACCACCGGCTGCCCCTCGGCGGCGAGTTCGGCGAGCCGCAGCAGGTAGTCGTGGGTGCTGCCGGGGCCGCCGTGCACCGCGACGAGCGGCGGGCGTCCGCCGGCGAGGTCGCCGGTGACCCGGTACCAGGTCTTGTGGCCGCGGAAGGGCGCGGTGCCCTTCCGGGTCGGCTGGGGGATCATGGTGGTTCTCCGGGGTGTCGTGGCGGGCGGTTTGGGGCGGGTGGGGCGGCGGTACGGAGCCGGGCCCGGCGGTTGGCGGCCGGGCCCGGCGGTCTTCGGGGGGGCGGACCGGCGTCAGGCCAGTTCCGCGGCGAGGTGGCCGGCCACCTCGGCCGGGGTCGGGTGGTCGTAGACGACGTCCACGGCCAGCTCCACGCCGGTGAGTTCGCCGAGCCGGTTGCGCAGGTCCACCGCGGCCAGCGACGACATGCCCAGGTCGAAGAACTCGCTGCCGGCCTCGACGGCGCCGCTGCCGGTGTGGCCGAGGACGGTCGCGGTCTCGGCGACGACGACGGAGGTCAGCAGCTCCAGGCGCTCGTGCGGCGGCAGCGCCCGGAGCCGCTCGCGCAGCGCCGGGCCCTCGTCGGCGGCCGGGGCCGCCGGGGCGGCCTGCGTATTCGCGGTGGCCGCGGCCTGCTCGCGGGAGCGCCGCCGCCAGGCGGCCAGCAGCGGCAGCACGGCGGCGAGTTCGCCGCGGTCGCCGTCGGCCTGGAGCAGCTTGGCGAGCGCGGCCGGGTCGCCCGCCTCGACCGCGGTCCAGAAGCCCGCGTCGTCCGCGCCGCTCCCGGCGCCGGGGTAGGACGCGGCGGCGCCGCCCGCGGGGGTGGGCCAGTAGCGCTCGCGCTGGAAGGCGTACGGCGGCAGCGGCACCCGGCGGGCGCCGGTGCCGGCGAAGACGGCCGTCCAGTCCGGGTCGGCGCCGCACGCGTGCAGCTGGGCGAGCGCGCCGGCCACGCTCGCCGCCTCGGTCCTGTCGCGGCGCAGCACGGGCACGGCGGTGACGCGTTCTCCGGTGCCTGCGAGCGCGTCGCGGACCATGGCGGTGAGGACCCCGTCCGGGCCGAGCTCCACGAACGTACGGGCGCCCTCGGCGGCCAGCGCCGCCACCGCGTCGGCGAACCGCACGGTGTCGCGGACGTGCCGCACCCAGTGGCCGGGGGTGCGGATGTCGTCGCCGGCGACCGCGCCGGTCAGCGCGGAGACGACGGTCAGCCGCGGCGGCGCGTACGACAGTCCCTCGGCGACGGCCCGGAAGTCGTCGAGCATCGGGTCCATCAGCGGCGAGTGGAAGGCGTGGCTGACGGTCAACTGCCGGGTCCTGACGCCCTGTTCCGCGAGCCTCGCGGCGACGGCGTGCACCGCCTCGGCCGCCCCCGAAATGACCACGGACGCCGGCCCGTTGACGGCGGCGACATCGACGCCTTCCAGCCCGTCGAGCAGCGGCCGTACGGTCTGCTCGGCGGCCCGCACCGAGACCATGGCGCCGCCTTCGGGCAGCGCCTCCATCAGCCGGCCGCGGGCCTCGACGAGGGCGCACGCGTCGGGCAGCGACAGCACGCCGGCGACATGGGCGGCGGCGATCTCGCCGACGGAGTGGCCGGCGACGAGGTCGGGCCTGATGCCCCACGACTCCAGCAGCCGGAAGAGCGCCACCTCCAGGGCGAACAGCGCCCGTTGGGTGGTCCCGGTGCGGTCCAGGTCGCCCGCGCCGTCCAGGACGACCGCCGGGTCGAGGCCGAGCAGCCGGCAGCACTCGTCGAAGGACGCGGCGAACACAGGCTGGGCGGCGTGCAGTTCGCGGCCCATGCCGGCCCGCTGGCTGCCCTGGCCGGTGAAGAGGAAGGCGGTACGGCCCGGGTCCGCGGTGCCGCGCGGCGCCTCGGCGGGGCTGCCGCCGTCGGCGAGTTCGGCGAGGGTGCGCAGCATGGCGGCGTGGTCGGTGCCGACGACGGCGGCGCGGTGCTTGAAGCGGGCCCGGGTGACGGCGAGCGAGTAGCCGATGTCGCGCACGTCGGCGTCCTGGTCGGCGCCGACGTGCGCGAGCAGCGCGCGGGCCTGCCCGGCGAGCGCCGCCGGGGTGCGGGCGGACAGCAGCCACGGCACGGGGCCGGCCGCGGCGGGGCGCTCGGCGGCGGCGGGCTCCGGGGTGGGCGGGGCCTGCTCGATGATCGCGTGCGCGTTGGTGCCGCTGATGCCGAAGGACGACACGGCGGCGCGCCGCGGCCGTCCGGTCTCCGGCCACGGCTCTGCCTCGGTGAGCAGCCGCACCGCGCCCTCCGACCAGTCCACGTGCGGCGACGGCTCGTCGACGTGCAGGGTGCGCGGCGCGACGCCGTTGCGGATGGCCATGACCATCTTGATGACGCCGGCGACACCGGCCGCGCCCTGCGTGTGGCCGATGTTGGACTTGATCGACCCGAGCAGCAGCGGCCGGTCGGCGGGCCGGCCCTGGCCGTAGGTGGCGAGCAGTGCCTGCGCCTCGATGGGGTCGCCGAGGGTGGTGCCGGTGCCGTGGCCCTCGACGACGTCCACCTGGTCGGCGGTGAGCCGGGCCTGCGCGAGGGTGTGCCGGATGAGGCGCTGCTGGGCGGGGCCGTTGGGGGCGGTCAGGCCGTTGGACGCGCCGTCCTGGTTGACGCCGGTGCCGCGCACGACGGCGAGCACGTCGTGGCCGTTGCGCCGGGCGTCCGACAGCCGCTCCACGAGCAGCACCCCGACGCCCTCGCCCCAGCCGGTGCCGTCGGCGGCGCCCGCGAAGGACTTGCAGCGGCCGTTGTGGGACAGCCCGCCCTGCCGTCCGAAGTCGGCGAACGCGCCGGGCGTGGACAGCACGGTGACACCGCCGGCCAGCGCGAGCGAGCACTCGCCGCTGCGCAGCGCCTGCACCGCCAGGTGCAGGGCCACCAGCGAGGAGGAGCAGGCGGTGTCGACGGTGACGGCCGGGCCCTCGAAGCCGAAGGTGTAGGCGACCCGGCCGGACAGCACCCCGCCGGAGGTGCCGGTGCCGATGAACCCGGCGGCGTCGGCGGGCACATGGGCGAGCTGCGCGAGGTAGTCGTGGTACATCAGGCCGCCGAAGACGCCGGTGTCGCTGCCGCGCAGTGTCGTCGCGTCGATGCCGGCCCGCTCCACGGCCTCCCACGCGGCCTCCAGGAACAGCCGGTGCTGCGGGTCCATCGCGAGCGCCTCGCGCGGGCTGATGCCGAACAGGGCGGCGTCGAACTCGGCGGCGTCGTAGAGGAATCCGCCCTGCGGGGTGTAGCCGGCGGTGTCGGGCGCGGGCACCGCCCAGTTGCGGTCGGTCGGGAAGCCGGACATCGCGTCCACGCCGTCGGCCACCAGCTGCCACAGCGCGTCGGGCGAGTCGACGCCGCCGGGGAAGCGGCAGCTCATCCCGACGATGGCGATGGGCTCGTCGCTCCCGGCGGTGTGAACGGCCGCCGCGGGACGGGCGGTCGCGGTGCCGCCGGTGACGTGCTGGAGCAGGTGGTCGGCCAGGACGGTCGCGGTCGGGTAGTCGAAGACGAGGGTCGCGGGCAGCCTCAGGCCGGTGGCGCGGGAGAGGCGGTTGCGGAACTCGACGGCGGTCAGCGAGTCGAAGCCGATCTCGCGGAAGGGCCGCGCGGTGTCGACCGCGGACGGCCCGGCGTAGCCGAGGACCGCGGCGACCTGGGAGCGGATGACGTCCAGCACGATCCGCGGCCGGTCGCTCTCGGTGGCCGCGGCGAGGTCGTCCAGCAGGGTGTCGGCGGCGGCCGAAGCGGCCTCCACCGTACGGCGGTTGGGCATCCGCACCAGGGCGCGGAAGAGCGCGGGCAGTGCTCCGGTGGCCGCGGCGGCGGCCCGCAGCGCGGACAGGTCCAGCCCGGCCGGCACGAGCGCGGGCTGCCCGGAGGCGACGGACGCGTCGAGCAGCGCCAGCCCGTCCTCGTCGCTGAGCCCCACCAGCCCGGAGCGGGCCATACGTGCCAGGTCGGCGTCGTCCAGCCGCCCGGTCAGGCCGCTGAGCCGGGACCACATGCCCCACGCCAGCGCCACCGCTGGCCGCCCCTGCGTGGCGCGGCGGCGGGCGAGGGCGTCGACGAAGGCGTTGGCGGCGGCGTAGTTGGCCTGGCCGGCCGCGCCGACGGTGCCGGCGAGCGAGGAGAAGAGCACGAAGGCGGTCAGGTCGGCGTCGCGGGTCAGCTCGTCGAGGTGCACGGCCGCGTCCACCTTGGGGCGCAGCACGGGCTCCAGGCGCTCGGCGGTCAGCGAGCCGAGCACGCCGTCGGCGAGCGCGCCCGCGGCGTGCACGACGCCGCGCAGCGGCCGGTCGGCGGGGATCAGGGCGAGGGCGGCGGCGAGCTGGTCGCGGTCGGCGGCGTCGCAGGCCGCGAAGTCGACCGAGGCGCCCAACGCTATGAGTTCTTCGGCGAGTTCGGCGGCGCCGGGCGCTTCGGCGCCGCTGCGGCTGAGCAGCAGCAGGTGCCGTACGCCCCGGTCGGCGACGAGGTGGCGGGCCACGGTACGGCCCAGGGTGCCGGTCGCGCCGGTGACCAGGACGGTGCCGTCCGGGTCCCAGCTGCCGGTGTCCGCGGGGGTGTCGGGCAGCTCGGCGCGGACGAGCCGGGGGACGTACGCCGTGCCCTCGCGCAGGGCGAGTTGCGGCTCGTCGGTGGCGAGGGCGGTGCGCAGGGCGTCGAAGGAGCCCTGCGTGCCGTCGGTGTCGAGCAGGACGACGCGGCCGGGGTTCTCGGTCTGCGCCGAGCGCACCAGGCCCCACAGCGCGGCGCCGGGCAGGTCCTCGGGCGCGGCGCCGTCGCGGGCCGGGTCCTCGACCGCGCCGCGGGTGAGCAGGACGAGGCGGGAGTCGGCGAACGCCTCGTCGGCCAGCCACTCCTTGACCAGTTCCAGGGCCGCGGTGACCGACTCCCGTACCCGCTGGGGCAGTTCGCCCTCGGCGGGGGCGGGGCACGGCACAAGCACCGCGTCGGGGGCGGGGGTGCCCGCGGCGACGGACTCGCGCAGGGCGGCGAGGTCCGGGTGCGGCAGCATGCCGAGGGCGCCGCTGACGGCGAGGCCGGGGTCGCCGACGACGGCGGCCGAGACCGGGAGCGCGCCCTTGTCGGCGGGCAGCGGCTGCCAGTCGACGCGGAAGAGCGAGCGGCGGTGCGCGGCGGGGCCCGCGTCGTCGCCGGCCTCGGCGAGCGGCCGGACCACCAGCGACTCCACCGACGCCACGAGGGCGTTGCCGGCGTCGGCGACGGTCAGCGCGACCGCGTTGGGGCCGGCGGGCGCGAGCCGGACGCGCAGCGCGGTCGCGCCGGTGGCGTGGACGGCGACGTTGCGCCAGGCGAAGGGCAGCCAGGGGCCGGGCGCGTCGGTGTCGGTCTCGACGACGCCGAGCACCATGGGGTGCAGGGCGGCGTCCAGCAGCGCCGGGTGCAGTGCGAAGTTGCCCGCCTCGCCGGGCAGTTCGACCTCGGCGATGATGTCGTCGCCGAGCCGCCATGCCTTGCGCAGGCCGCGGAAGAGCGGACCGTAGCCGATCTCCATGGCGGCGAAGCCGTCGTAGACGCCGGCGGTGTCGAGGGCCTCGGCCTCGGCGGGCGGCCAGCTGTCGACGCCGAGCGTGGTGCTGCGGGCGCCGGTGGCGAGCACGCCGGTGGCGTGCCGCGTCCAGGGCTCGTCGTCGCCGGTCTGCGCGTGGATGCCGAACGGCCGGCGGCCGGCCTCGTCCGGGCCCTCGACGACGATCTGCAGCCGGATGCCGCCCTGCTCGGGGAAGACCAGCGGCGCCTGGAGCGTCAGCTCCTCGACGACGTCGCAGCCGACCTCGTCGCCGGCGCGTACCGCCAGGTCCACGAAGGCGGTGCCGGGCATCAGGGCGCGCCCGCCCACCCGGTGGTCGGCGAGCCAGGGCGCCGACTGGAGCGAGACCCGGCCGGTGAGCAGCACGCCGTCGCTGCCGGCCAGCGACGTGGCCGCGCCGAGCAGCGGGTGCCGGGTGGAGCGCAGGCCGAGCCCGGTGGCGTTGCCGGGCGCGCCACCCTTGGGCCAGTAGCGCTCGTGCTGGAAGGCGTACGTCGGCAGGTCCACGTGGGCGCCGCCGGGCAGCAGCGACGGCCAGTCGACGGCGACGCCGCGGACGTACGCCTCGGCGGCGGAGGTCAGGAACCGGTCCCAGCCGCCTTCGCCGCGGCGCAGCGTGCCGACGCCGACGATGTCGATGCCGGCGTCCTCGGCGGTCTCCTGCACGGCCATCGCGAGCACCGGGTGGGCGCTGCACTCGACGTACGTCCAGAACGCCTCGCCGAGCAGGGCCCGCACGGCGGGCTCGAAGCCGACGGTCTCCCGCAGGTTGGTGTACCAGTACGTGGCGTCGAGTTCGGTGCCGGTGACCCAGCCGCCGGTCACGGTGGAGTAGAAGGGGACTTCGGCGCGGCGCGGCTCGATCCCGGCCAGGAGCCGGGCCAAGTCCTCGCGGATGGTCTCGACTTGGGCGGAGTGCGAGGCGTAGTCCACGTCGATGCGGCGGGCCCGGACGTCGTCGGCCTCGCACGCGGCCAGCAGCTCCTCCAGCGCCCCGACCTCACCCGACACCACCGTCGAGGCGGTGCCGTTGACGGCGGCGACGGACAACTTCCCGTCCCACGCGGCGATCCGCTCCCGTACCAGCTCCTGGGGCTGCGCCACCGAGGCCATGCCGCCCAGGCCCGACAGGGCGATGATCGCCTTGCTGCGCAGGGCCACGACCTTCGCGGCGTCCCGCAGCGACAGCACACCCGAGACGGCCGCCGCCGCGATCTCGCCCTGGGAGTGCCCGAGTACGGCCTGCGGCTCGACCCCGACCGACCGCCACACCGCGGCCAGCGACACCATGACGGCCCACAGCACCGGCTGGATCACATCGACGCGCTTGAGCGCCGCCTCGTCCTCCAGCACCTCCAGCAGCGACCAGTCCGCGAACTCCGAGAGCACGGCGGCACATTCACGCATCCGCTCGGCGAAGACCGGCGAGGACTCCAGCAACCCCGCCGCCATCCCCAGCCACTGCGAACCCTGCCCGGGGAAGACGAACACGGTCTTGCCGACCGTCCCGGTGACGCCGCTGACGACCTGCGCGGCCGGCTCCCCGCCGGCCAGCGCCGCCAGCCCCGCGGTGAGCCGGTCGAACCCGCCGACCACCACGGCCCGGTGCTCCAGCGCGGCCCGCCCGCCGGCGAGCGACCACGCGGTGTCGACGAGCCGCCCGCCGTCGAAGGCGGCGGCGTCCGCGGCGCCGCCGGCGCCCGCGCCGCCCACCGCCGCGAGCAGGCGTTCCGCCTGGCCGCGCAGGGCGGGCTCGGAGCGTGCGGAGAGCACCCAGGGCACGACGCCGCCCGCCGGCGTCCCGGCGGCCGGGGCGGCGGACTCCTCGCCCTCGGCGGGCTCGGGCTCCGTCGCCTCCTCAAGGATGATGTGCGCGTTCGTGCCGCTGATGCCGAAGGAGGACACGCCGGCGCGGCGCGGGCGGCCCTCGGCGGCCTCCCATTCCCGTGCCTCGGTGAGCAGGGCGACCGCGCCGGTGTCCCACTCCACGTGCGGGGTCGGCTCGTCGATGTGCAGGGACTGCGGCAGCACGCCGTGGCGCATCGCCATGACCATCTTGATGACGCCGCCGACGCCCGCCGCGGCCTGCGCGTGGCCGATGTTGGACTTGAGCGAGCCGAGCCACAGCGGCCGTTCGGCCGGCCGCTCCTGCCCGTAGGTGGCGAGCAGCGCCTGCGCCTCGATCGGGTCGCCGAGCACCGTTCCGGTGCCGTGCGCCTCGACGGCGTCGATCTCGGCCGCCGGCACACGGGCGTTGGCGAGCGCCTGCCGGATCACCCGCTGCTGGGAAGGGCCGTTGGGGGCGGTCAGGCCGTTGGAGGCGCCGTCCTGGTTGATCGCCGAGCCGCGCACCACCGCGAGCACCCGGTGCCCGTTGCGCCGCGCGTCCGAGAGGCGTTCCACGACGAGCATGCCGACGCCCTCGGCGAAGCCGGTGCCGTCCGCGGCGCCGCCGAACGCCTTGCAGCGGCCGTCGGGCGCGAGCCCGCTCTGCTTGCTGAAGTCGACGAAGACGCCGGGCGTGGACATCACGGTGACGCCGCCGGCGAGCGCGAGCGTGCACTCGCCGGAGCGCAGCGCCTGCGCGGCCAGGTGCAGGGCGACCAGCGAGGAGGAGCACGCGGTGTCGACGGTGACGGCCGGGCCCTCCAGGCCGAGGACGTAGGAGACCCGGCCGGACACCACGGACGTGCCGATGCCGGTCATCATGTAGCCCTTGGCGAGCTCGGGCATGCGCTGCGCCACGGACACGTAGTCGGCGCTGGCCACCCCGAGGAAGACCCCGGTGCGGCTGCCGCGCAGCCGTGTCGCGTCGATGCCGGCGTGCTCGACGGCCTCCCAGGCCGCCTCCAGCGCGATGCGCTGCTGCGGGTCCATGACCAGCGCCTCGCGCGGCGAGATGCCGAAGAAGCCGGCGTCGAAGCGGGTCGCGCCGTGCAGGAAGCCGCCCTCGCGCAGCGCCTGCGCGCCGGCGCCGGCCGCGCCGGTGTCGGTCATGACCTGCCAGCCGCGGTCGTCGGGCGCGGGCCCGATGCCGTCGCCGCCGGTCGCGACGAGCCGCCACAGGTCGTCGGGCGAGCTGACGTCGCCGGGGTAGCGGCAGGCCATGCCGACGATGGCGATGGGCTCGCGCGCCCGGTCCTCGTTCTCCCGCAGCTGCCGCCGGGTGTCGTGCAGGTCCGCCGCGAGCCGCCGGAGGTAGTCGACCAACTCTTTCTCGTCAGCCACTGTGTACGCCTTTCCCCGCCGCGGTCCTCAAGAGATCCCCAGCTCGTTGGTGATGAAGTCGAGCACTTCGTCCTTGCTGGCCGCCGACAGCCGGGAGGTGACGTCGGTGCCGTCGTCGGCGCTCTTCCTGGTGTCCTTCCACGCCGCCAGCAGGCCCTGGAGCCGGGCGGCGATCGCGTCGTGCTGCCCGTCGTCCTCGACGGCCCCGGCGGTGCCGGTCAACGCGGCTTCCAGCCGGTCGAGTTCGGCGAGCAGCGCGCTCGCCGGGTCGGCGGCCTCGGGGGCGAGGTCGTCGCGCAGCCGGGCGGCGAGCGCCTTGGGCGTCGGGTAGTCGAAGACGAGCGTGACCGGCAGCCGCAGGCCCGTCGCGGCGTTCATGCGGTTGCGGAACTCGACCGCGGTCAGCGAGTCGAAGCCCAGCTCCTTGAACGCCCGGGAGGCTTCGACGGATTCGGCGGCTGCGTGCCCGAGCACCGCCGCGACCTGCGCGCGGACGAAGTCGGTGAGCGCGGTGTCGACGTCGGCGGGCGAGAGCCCGGCGAGCCGCTGCTGGAGGGAGTCGGCGGAGACCGCCGCGGCCTCCAGCGCCCGCCGGACCGGCGCCCTGACCAGCCCGCGCAGCAGCGGCGGGAGCAGGCCCGCCTCGGCGGCGTCGCGCAGCGCCGGCATCCGCAGCTTGACCGGGACGAGCAGGTCGTCGTCGAGGCCGCGGGCGATGTCGTAGAGCTGCGTGCCCTGCTCGGAGCCGAGCGCCCCGACGCCGGAGCGGGCGATACGGGCCCGGTCGGCGTCGTCGAGGTGCCCGGTCATGCCGCTGGCCTGCGCCCACAGGCCCCACGCGAGGGACTGCGCGGGCAGGCCCTGGGCGCGGCGGTGCCGGGCGAGGGCGTCGAGGAAGGTGTTCGCGGCGGCGTAGTTGCTCTGCCCGGGGCCGCCGAAGACGCCGGCGGCGGCGGAGAAGAGGGTGAATTCGGCGAGCCCGGCGTCGCGGGTCAGCTCGTGCAGGTGCCAGGCGGCGTCCACCTTGGGCCGCAGCGCCGTGTCGAGGCGTTCCGGGGTGACGGTGTCGAGCAGGCCGTCGGCGAGGGCGCCCGCGGTGTGCACCACGGCGGTGAGCGGGTGCGCGGCCGGTACGGAGGCGAGCAGCGCGGCGAGCGCGTCCCGGTCGGCGGTGTCGCACGCGGCGACGGTCACCTGCGCGCCCAGCTCCTGGAGTTCGGCGACGAGTTCGGCCGCGCCGGGGGCGTCCTGGCCGCTGCGGCTGGTGAGCAGCAGGTGCCGGGCGCCGCGGTCGGCGACCAGGTGCCGGGCGAACAGCGCGCCGAGCGTGCCGGTGCCGCCGGTGATGAGCACGGTGCCGTCGGGGTCGGGCTCGGCGGGCATGGTCAGCACGATCTTGCCGGTGTGCTGGGCCTGCGCCATGTAGCGGAAGGCGTCGGGCGCCCGCCGTACGTCCCAGGTCGTGGTGGGCAGCGGTGCCAGCTCGCCGCGCTCGACGAGGTCGAGGACGTCGGTGAGGATCTGCCCGGTCGCGACCGGCCCGGCCTCGCTGAGGTCGAACGTCCAGTACTGGACGCCGGGGTACCAGCCGGCGACGTCGTCGGCCTGCCGGATGTCGACCCGGCCGAGTTCGATGAACCGGCCGCCGTTGGGCAGCAGTCGCAGCGAGGCGTCGACGAACTCGCCGGTGAGCGAGTCGAGTACGACGTCCACGCCGTCGCCGCCGGTGACGTCGAGGAACTTCTGCTCGAAGTCCAGGGTGCGGGAGTTGGCGATGTGGTCGTCGTCCAGGCCGAGTTGGCGCAGGGTGTCCCACTTGCCGGGGCTTGCGGTCGCGAAGACCTCGGCGCCGACCTGCCGGGCGACCTGGATGGCCGCCATGCCGACGCCGCCGGCGCCGGCGTGGATGAGGACCCGCTCGCCCTCCTCCAGTCCTGCGAGGTCCACCAGGGACTGGAAGGCGGTGGCGAAGGCGATCGGCGCTGCGGCGGCCTGCGTGAAGGTCCAGTCGTCCGGCATCCGCACGAGCATCCGCTGGTCGGCGACGGCGACCGGGCCGAACGCGCCGGGGAAGATGCCCATGACGCGGTCGCCGGGCGCGAACCGGGTGACGCCGGGGCCGACTTCGGTGACGACGCCCGCGCCTTCGCCGCCGAGCACGCCCGCGCCGAGGTACATGTTCAGCGCGATCAGCACGTCGCGGAAGTTGAGGCCCGCGGCGCGCATCGCGATCCGTACGCCGTGCTCGGGCAGTTCCTTCGAGGCGGTCTCGAAGGGCACCAGGGCGAGGGAGGCGAGCGAGCCGGGCTCGGTGGCGTCCAGCCGCCAGTGGCCGGGGCCGGCCGGCGGGCGCAGGGCGAGGTCGCCGGTGCCGGAGCGGGCCAGCCGGGGGGCGTACAGGGTGCCCTTGCGCACGGCGAGTTGCGGCTCCTCGCAGGTGAGGGCCGCGGGCAGGGCGGCGAGCGACTCGGGGCTGCCGTCGAGGTCCAGCAGCGCGAGGCGGCCGGGGTTCTCGGACTGCGCCGAGCGCAGCAGTCCCCACAGCGGGGCGGCGGCCAGCTCGGGGACGTCGGTGTCGGTGTCGGTCGCGACGGCGCCCCGGGTGACGACGACCAGGCGCACGGCGGTGAGCCGGTCGTCGGCCAGCCACTCCTTGAGCAGGTCCAGCGTGCGGGCCGCGGTGGTGCGCACCCGGCCGGGCAGGTCGCCGTCCGCGGCGGGCGCCCAGCCGGCCACGACGGTGCCGGGCAGCGGTCCGGAGGTCAGCGCGGCGAGGTCGGCGGCTGCGGTGGCCGTACCGGCGCCGAGCGCGGCGGCCAGGCCGAAGTCGTCGGGCCCGAGCACCGCGACCGCGCCGGAGGGTGCCTCGCCGGCGGCCGGCACGGCGCTCCAGGCGACCCGGAAGAGGGCGTCGCGGTCGGCCCCGGCGGACGCGGTGAGCGCGCCCGCGGCCAGCGCCCGCAGCGTCAGCGACTCGGCGGCGGCCACCACCTCCCCTGCGGGGTCGGCGACCGTGACCCGTACGGCGTTGGGTCCTGCGGGGGCGAGCCGGACCCGCAGCGCGGTCGCGCCGGAGGCGTGCAGGGCCAGGCCCGTCCAGGCGAAGGGCAGCCACGGGCCGTCCTGGCCGCCGGCGCGCTCCACGAACGCGCCGAGGCCGATGGCGTGCAGGGCGCTGTCCAGCAGCGCCGGGTGCAGGCCGTAGCCGCCCGCCTCGCCGCCGGGCAGCTCGACCTCGGCCAGCACCTCGTCGCCGTGCCGCCAGGCGCGCTTGAGGCCGCGGAAGAGCGGGCCGTAGTGCATGCCGAGGGCGGCCATGCCGTCGTAGAGCCCGGCGAGGTCGATCGCGGCGGCCCCGGCGGGCGGCCAGGCGGCCAGGCCCAGCGAGGCGTCGGGCAGCGCGCCCTCGGCAAGCAGGCCGGCCGCGTGCCGGGTCCACGGCTCGTCGGGGGCGGCGTCCTCGGCGCGCGAGTAGATCTCGACGGCCCGCCGCCCGGCCTCGTCGGGCGCGCCGACGGTGACCTGGACGCGTACGCCGCCGCGCTCGGGCAGCACGAGCGGCATCTCCAGGGTCAGCTCCTCCACGCGGGAGCAGCCGACCTCGTCGGCGGCGCGTACGGCCATCTCGGCGAAGGCGGTGCCGGGCAGCAGGATGCGGCCGGAGATGACGTGGTCGGCGAGCCAGCCGTGGCTCTGCGCGGACAGCCGCCCGGTCAGGACGGTGCGCTCGTCGCCGGCGATCCCGGTCGAGGCCGCGAGCAGCGGGTGCGCGGCGGCGACCAGGCCGAGCCCGGAGGCGTCGCCGGGCGCGCTCACCGCCTTGGGCCAGAAGCGCTGCCGCTGGAAGGCGTACGACGGCAGGGCGACGCGCCGGGCGCCGGGACCGTACAGCGCGGCCCAGTCGACCGCTCCCCCGGCGGCGTGGAATTCGCCGAGCGAGAGCAGGAACCGGTCCCAGCCGCCTTCGCCGCGGCGCAGGGTGCCGACGGCGGTGGCCGCGGTGTCGGCGTCCTCGGCGGTCTCCTGGACGGCCATGGCGAGCACGGGGTGGGCGCTGGACTCGACGAAGGAGGTGAAGCCCTCGGCCAGCAGCGTGCGGACGGCGGGCTCGAAGCCGACGGTCTCGCGCAGGTTGGTGTACCAGTACGTGGCGTCGAGTTCGGTGCCGGTGGCCCAGCCGCCGGTGACGGTGGAGTAGAACGGGACCTCGGCGCGGTGCGGCTCGATGCCGTCCAGCAGCTTCGCCAACTCGTCGCGGATGATCTCCACTTGGGCGGAGTGCGAGGCGTAGTCCACATCGATACGGCGGGCCCGCACCTCGTCGGCCTCGCACGCCGCCAGCAGCTCCTCCAGCGCCCCGACCTCGCCGGAGACGACGGTGGAGCCGCTGCCGTTGACGGCGGCGACGGACAACTTGCCGTCCCAGGGCGCCAGCAGGGTGGTGACCTCGGCGGCGGGGCGGGCGATCGAGGCCATGCCGCCGAGACCGGACAGCGCGATGATGGCCTGCGACCGCAGCGCCACGACCTTCGCGGCGTCCCGCAGCGACAGCACACCCGACACGGCCGCCGCCGCGATCTCGCCCTGGGAGTGCCCGAGTACGGCGTCCGGCTCGACACCGACCGACCGCCACACGGCGGCCAGCGACACCATGACGGCCCACAGGACCGGCTGGATCACATCGACGCGCTTGAGCGCCGCCTCGTCCTCCAGCACCTCCAGCAGCGACCAGTCCGCGAACTCCGAGAGGGCAGCGGCACATTCACGCATCCGCTCGGCGAAGACCGGCGAGGACTCCAGCAACCCCGCCGCCATGCCGACCCACTGCGAACCCTGACCCGGGAAGACGAAGACGGTCCTGCCCGGGCCCGCGGCCACTGCGGTGACGACGTTCGCCGCCGGGGTGTCCTCGGCCAACGCGGCGAGCGCCGTGAGGAGTTGGGCGCGGTCGCCGACGAGGACGGCGCGGTGGTCCAGTGCGGCACGACCGGTGGCGAGCGACCAGCCGACGTCTCCCGCGTCCGCCTCGGTGTCCTCGACCGCGGCGAGCAGGGCCGCGGCCTGGCCGCGCAGCGCGGCGGCGGACTTGGCGCTGAGCACCCACGGGACGACGCCGCCCGGTGCGGAGCCGGACGCGGAATCGGCCCGGGTCCCGGCGGCGAGGGGCGCCGGGGCCTCCTCCAGGACGACATGCGCGTTCGTGCCGCTGAAGCCGAAGGACGACACCCCGGCGCGGCGCGGCAGGCCCTCGGGGGCGTCCCACTCCCGGGTCTCGGTGAGCAGTTCGACGGCGCCCGCGGACCAGTCGACGTGCGGGGTCGGCTCGGCCACGTGCAGCGTCTTGGGCAGGGTGCGGTGCTGGAGGGCCAGCACCATCTTCATCACGCCCGCGACGCCCGCGGCGGCCTGCGTGTGCCCGATGTTGGACTTCACCGAGCCGAGCAGCAGCGGCCGTTCGGCGGTGCGCTCGCGCCCGTAGGTGGCGAGCAGCGCCTGCGCCTCGATCGGGTCGCCGAGGCTCGTGCCGGTGCCGTGCGCCTCGACGACGTCCACCTCGGCGGCGCGTACACCGGAGTTGGCGAGCGCCTGCCGGATGACGCGTTGCTGGGAGGGCCCGTTGGGGGCGGTGAGGCCGTTGGAGGCGCCGTCCTGGTTGATGGCGGAGCCGCGCACGACGGCGAGCACCGGGTGGCCGTTGGCCTGCGCGTCGGACAGCCGCTCGACGAGCAGCATGCCGACGCCCTCGCCCCAGTTGGTGCCGTCGGCGTCGGCGGAGAACGCCTTGCAGCGGCCGTCCACGGCGAGGCCGCGCAGCCGGGAGAACTCCACGAAGGTCTGCGGGGTGGACATCGCGGTGACGCCGCCGGCGAGCGCGAGGGTGCACTCGCCCTGCCGCAGCGACTGCACGGCCTGGTGCAGCGAGACCAGCGAGGCCGAGCACGCGGTGTCGACGGTGACGGCCGGGCCCTCCAGGCCGAGGACGTACGCGACGCGCCCCGAGGCGACGCTGAAGGCGTTGCCGGTGCCGAGCCAGCCCTCGACGCCCTCGGAGCCCTCGCGGAAGAGCAGGGTGTAGTCGTTGCCGTTCATGCCGACGAAGACGCCGGTGCGGCTGCCGCGCAGGGTGTCGGGGGCGATGCCGGAGTTCTCGACGGCCTCCCAGCAGGTCTCCAGCACCAGCCGCTGCTGCGGGTCCATGACGAGGGCCTCGCGGGGGCTGATGCCGAAGAAGTCGGCGTCGAAGTCGGCGACGGCGTCGAGGAATCCGCCCTCGCGCACATAGCTGGTGCCGGCCCGGTCGGGGTCGTCGTCGAAGAGGGTGTCGAGGTCCCAGTCGCGGTCGGTGGGCATCGGGCCGATGGCCTCGGCGCCGTCGGCGAGCAGCCGCCACAGCTGCTCGGGGGTGCTGACCCCGCCGGGGAAGCGGCAGGCCATGCCGACGATCGCGATCGGCTCGTCGGCGGCGACGGCCGCGAACTCGGCGGTGCCGCCGGCCCCTTCGCCCTCGGTGAGTTCGGCGCGCAGGTGGTCGGCGAGGGCCTGCGGGGTGGGGTAGTCGAAGACGAGGGTGGCGGGCAGCCGCATGCCGGTGGTCTCGTCGAGGCGGTTGCGGAACTCGACGGCGGTCAGCGAGGTGAAGCCGAGGTCGGTGAAGGCGCGGGTGGGCAGGACGGCGTCGGGTGAGGCGTAGCCGAGGACGCCGGCGATCTCGGCGCGTACCGACTCCAGCAGGAGGCGGGTCTGCTCGGCCTGCGACAGCCCGGCGAGCCGGCGGCGCAGCGCGCCCGCTGCGGCCGAGTCGTGCCGCGAGGCGGCGGAGGTGGCCGCCAACGCGCCTGCCGCCTCGGGCAGTTCGTCGAAGAGGTGGGTGGTGCGGGCGGCGGCGAAGACCGGGGCGAAGCGCGTCCAGTCGATGTCCGCGACGGTGACGGCGGCCTCGCCGCGGGCCAGCGCGCGGCCGAGCTCGGCCAGTGCGATGGCGGGCGGCATGGGGGTGACGCCGAAGCCGTCCAGCTTGACGGCGACGGTCTCGTCGTCGGCCATGCCGCGCTCGGCCCAGGGGCCCCACGCGACGGAGGTGGCGGGCAGCCCGGCGGCGGCGCGCTGCTCGGCGAGGGCGTCCAAGTGGGCGTTGGCGGCGGCGTAGTTGGCCTGCCCGGGGTTGCCGAGGCTGCCGCTGACGGAGGAGAAGAGCACGAACGCGTCGAGGTCCAGGCCGCGGGTGAGCCGGTCGAGGTGCGCGGCGGCGTCGGCCTTCGCCCGCAGGACGGCGGTGAAGCGCTCGGGGGTCAGGTCGGCAAGGGCCGCGTCGTTCAGGACGCCGGCGGCGTGGAAGACGCTCCGGAGCGGGCGGTCCGCGGGGAGGCCGGCGAGCAGGGCGGCGAGCGCGTCGCCGTCCGCCGCGTCGCACGCGGCGATCGTGACGGTGGCGCCGAGCGCTTCCAGTTCGGCGCGCAACTCGGCGGCGCCCGGGGCCTGTTCGCCGCGACGGCTGGTGAGGAGGAGGTGGCCGGCGCCGCGGGCGGCGAGCCAGCGGGCGACGTGGCCGCCGAGGGCGCCGGTGCCGCCGGTGATCAGTGCGGTGCCGGTGGTGGACCACGGCTCGGGATCGGCGGCGGGGAGGCGGACGAGCCGGCGGCCGTAGGCACCGGAGGCGCGTACGGCGGCCTCGGTCTCGGCGGCGCCGGGCCGGGCGCCGGCCGCGAGCAGCCCGGTGAGGCGGGCGACGACGGCCGCGTCGGGCTCGGCGGGCACGTCGACGATGCCGCCCCACCGGCGGGCCTCCTCCAGCGCCGCGACCCGCCCCAGGCCCCAGATCCGGGCCTGCGCGGGTGCCGTGACGCGCTCGGACCCGGCGACGGCGACGGCGCCGCTGGTGAGCAGCCACAGCGGCGCGTCCACCCCGGCGTCGCCGAGCGCCTGCACGAGGGTGAGGGAGGTGCCGAGCCCGGCGGTGCCGGCCTGGCTCGCGCCGTCCGTGCGCTCGTCCATGCCGGTGAGCGCGAGGACGCCGGCGAGGCGGGGCTCCGCGGCCTCGGCCAGCGCGGTGCGGACGGCCTCGGCGGCGGTGGCGCGGTCGGTGCCGGGGGCGAGCGTGAGGTGCGGGCCGTAGCCGGCGAGGGCGTCGGCCCAGGCGCGGCCGGCCGGGTCGCCGGAGGTCACGACGAGCCAGCTGCCGGGCGCGCTGGTGGCCGGGTCGACGGCCAGCGGGCGCCACACACTGCGGTAGGCGAGCCCGCCGGGCCGCGCGGCCGTCACGGCGGTGGCGCCGTCGGGCTTCCAGGGGCTGTCGATCCAGTAGCGCTGCCGCTGGAAGGCGTACGTGGGCAGGTCCGCGCGCGGGCCCGCCGGCAGGTACGCGGCCCAGTCGACGGGCACGCCCGCCACATGCAGCCGGGTCAGGGCGTCGGCGACGGACTGCCGCTCGCCGCGGTCGCGGCGCAGCACGGGCACCAGCAGGGCGGGGGCGTCGGCGAGGCAGTCCCGGGCCATGGCCGACAGGACGCCGTCCGGGCCGAGTTCGACGTAGGTACGGGCGCCGCGCTCCTCCAGGGCGCGGATGTCGTCGGCGAAGCGCACGGCCTCGCGGACGTGCCGTACCCAGTAGTCGGGTGTGGCCACTTCGGCGCGGACCATGCCGGTGACGGGCTCGGCGAACGTCAGTCCCTCGACGACGGCGCGGAATGCGTCGAGCATCGGGTCCATCAGCGGCGAGTGGAAGGCGTGGCTGACGGTGAGCCGCTTGGTCTTCACGCCCTGCGCGGCCAACTCCTCCGCGACGGCGAGGACTTCGGCCTCGTCACCGGAGACCACCACGGCCGCCGGGCCGTTGACGGCGGCGATGCCGGTCCCGGCGCGGCCTTCGAGCAGCGGCAGGACCACGTCCTCCCCCGCCGCGACGGACACCATGGCGCCGCCGGACGGCAGTTGCTGCATCAGCCGCGCCCTGGCCCCGACCAGCGTGCAGGCGTCCGCGAGCGACAGGACGCCGGCGACCTGCGCGGCGGCGATCTCGCCGACCGAGTGCCCGGCGACGAGGTCGGGCTTGACGCCCCACGAGGCCAGCAGCCGGAAGAGCGCGATCTCCAGGGCGAACAGCGCGCGTTGGGCGTTGCCCGTCTGGTCCAGGTCCCCGCCCGTGCCCTCCAGGGTGAGCGCCGGGTCGAGGCCGAGCAGTCCGCACACCTCGTCGAAGGCGGCGGCGAACACGGGGTGGGCGGCGTGCAGTTCGCGGCCCATGCCGACGCGCTGCGAGCCCTGCCCGGTGAAGAGGAAGGCGGTCTTGCCGGCCGAGCCGGTGACGCCCTCGACGGTGCCGGGCGCGCTCTCGCCGCGGGTCAGCGCGGCGAGTCCGGCGAGGAGTCCGGCCCGGTCGGTGCCGGTGACGGCGGCCCGGTGCTCCCATCCGGTGCGGGTGGTGGCGAGCGCGCGGGCGACGTCCGCGGCCGGGGCGTCCGGGGTGTCGCGCAGGTGGGTGAGCAGCCGGGCGGCCTGGGCGCGCAGCGCCTCGGGGGTGCGGCCGGACACCAGCCACGGCAGCACGCCGCCGGCTTCTTCCGATCCCTCCGAAGCGGCGGGCTGCTCCTGCGGCTCGGGCTGCTCGATGATGACGTGCGCGTTGGTGCCGCTGAAGCCGAAGGACGACACGGCGGCCCGGCGGGCGCGCCCCGTCTCGGGCCAGTCGGCCGGCTCGGTGAGCAGCCGCACCGCACCGGCCGACCAGTCCACGTGCGGCGTCGGCTCGTCGACGTGCAGGGTGCGCGGGACGAGCCCGTGGCGTATCGCCATGACCATCTTGATGACGCCCGCGACGCCCGAAGCGGCCTGCGTGTGGCCGATGTTGGACTTGACCGAGCCGAGCAGCAGCGGCCGGTCGGCCGGGCGGTCCTGGCCGTAGGTGGCGAGCAGCGCCTGCGCCTCGATGGGGTCGCCGAGCGCGGTGCCGGTGCCGTGCGCCTCGACCACGTCGACCTGGTCGACGGCGAGTCCGGCGTCGACCAGCGCCTGCCGGATGACGCGCTGCTGAGCGGGGCCGTTGGGCGCGGTCAGGCCGTTGGACGCGCCGTCCTGGTTGACCGCCGAGCCGCGCACGACCGCGAGCACCGGGTGGCCGTTGCGGCGGGCGTCCGACAGCCGCTCCAGCAGCAGTACGCCCGCGCCCTCCGCCCAGCCGGTGCCGTCGGCGGCGCCCGCGAAGGACTTGCAGCGCCCGTCGCGGGCGAGCGCGCCCTGCCGGGTGAACTCGATGAAGGTGCCGGGCGTCGCCATCACGGTGACGCCGCCGGCCAGCGCCATCGTGCACTCGCCCTTGCGCAGCGACTGCACGGCCAGGTGCAGCGCGACCAGCGACGACGAGCACGCGGTGTCCACCGTGACCGCCGGGCCCTCCAGGCCCAGGGTGTAGGCGGTGCGGCCGGAGACGAGGCTGCCGGAGGAGGCGTTGGCGTAGTAGTCGTGGTACATCAGGCCGGAGAAGACCCCGGTCTGGGTGCCGGCGAGGCCGGCCGGGTCGATGCCGGCGCGCTCGAACGCCTCCCACGCGACCTCCAGCAGCAGCCGCTGCTGCGGGTCCACGGTGGGTGCCTCGCGCGGGCTGATCCCGAAGAAGGTCGGGTCGAAGTCGCCCGCGTCGTAGAGGAATCCGCCCTCGCGGGCCGCCGAGGAGCCCTCGCGCAGGCCCTCGGGGTCGTAGAGGTCCTCGACGTCCCAGCCGCGGTCGGCGGGGAAGTCGCCGATGCCGTCGCCGCCCGCGCCGACCAGCCGCCACAGGTCCTCCGGGCTGCGCACGCCGCCGGGGTAGCGGCAGGCCATGGCGACGACGGCGACGGGCTCGCGGGTGCGCTGCTCGGCCTCGCGCAGCCGCTCCCGCGTCTGGTGCAGGTCGGTGGTGACGCGCTTGAGGTATCCCCGCAGTTTTTCCTCGTTGGTCATCACGGTCGTCGTCCTCGCACCTTCTGTGTCTGTGTCGCCTGCTGCTGTTCGGCCGGCCATGTCAGGACCCGCCCAGTTCGTTGTCGATGAACGCGAAGATGTCGTCGTCGCTGGCGGACTCGATGCGGTCGGCGACCGCCTGCCCGCCGTCCCGCCCGTCGTCGGCGCTCTCGCCCTGCCCGGTCAGCCGGCCGAGGAGGTCGCCGAGGCGTTCCGCGACGCGCTGCCGGGCCGTCTCGTCGCCGGCCAGGCCCGCGAGCGCCGCCTCCAGCCGGTCGAGGTCGGCGAACGCGCTGAGCGCGCCCGCTTCCTGGGCCTTGCCGCCGGTCAACTCGGTGTGCAGGTGGGCCGCGAGCGCGTCGGACGTCGGGTAGTCGAAGACGAGCGTCGCGGGCAGCCGCAGCCCGGTCGCGCCGATGAGGTGGTTGCGGAACTCGACGGCGGTCAGCGAGTCGAAGCCGAGTTCGCTGAACGCCCGGTCGGGCGCGATCTGTTCGTGCCCCTGGTGGCCCAGGACGCTCGCGGCCGAGCCGCGCACCACGGTGAGCAGCAGCTCGTGCCCCTGCTCCGCGGTGAGCGACGCCAGCCGCGCCGCCAGGGCCTCGCCTGCGGCCCGCCCGTCGTCGGCGGACGCGCGCCGTACGGAGGCGCGGACCAGCCCGGACAGCACGGGCGGCAGCATCCCGGCCGCCGCCTGTGCCCGCAGCGCCGGCTGGTGCAGCCGGACCGGCACCAGCACGGCCCGGTCCGCGCCGACCGCGTCGTCCAGCAGCGCCATGCCCTCCTGCGAGGTGAGCGCGCCGATGCCGGTGCGGTCCAGGCGCTGCCGGTCGGCCGCGGAGAGTTCCGCGGCCATCGAGCCGGTCTCCGCCCAGCGGCCCCAGGCCAGCGAGGTCGCGGGCAGGCCGCGGGCGCGGCGGTGCTGCGCGAGCGCGTCGAGGAAGGCGTTGGCGGCGGCGTAGTTGGCCTGGCCCGGGCCGCCGACGACACCGGAGACCGACGAGAAGAGCACGAAGTGCGCGAGGTCCAGGTCCCCGGTCAGCTCGTGCAGGTGCCAGGCCGCGTCCACCTTGGGCCGCAGCACCGCGTCGATCCGCTCGGGGGTGAGCGCGCCGAGGACACCGTCGTCGAGAACACCCGCGGTGTGCACGACCGCGGTCAGCGGCCGGTCCCGCGGGACCCGCGCGAGCAGGGCGCGTACGGCCTCGCGGTCGGCGACGTCGCACGCCTGGACGTCCACGTCGGCGCCCAGCGCGGTGAGTTCGGCGGCGAGTTCGGCCGCGCCCTCCGCCGCCGGGCCGCGGCGGCTCGCCAGCAGCAGGCCGCGGACACCGTGTTCGGCCACCAGGTGGCGGGCGACGAGCCGGCCCAGCGCGCCGGTCGCGCCGGTCACCAGGACGGTGCCGCCGGCCGCCCAGCCGGGCTCCCCGGCGGGCTCGGCCCCGGCGCGGGCGAGCCGTACGGCCCGCACCTGCCCTTCCCGGACGGCGAGTTGGGATTCGGCGCCGGCGAGGATGTGCGGCCAAGCCGCGGTCACCGCCGCCGGGTCGTCCACGTCGAGCAGGACGAAGCGGCCGGGGTTCTCGGACTCCGCGGACCGCAGCAGGCCCCACACCGCGGCGCCGGGCAGGTCGGTCACGTCGTCGTCCGGTCCGGTGGCGACGGCGCCGCGGGTGACGACGACCAGCCGCGCGTCGGCGTACCGCTCGCCGGCCAGCCACTCCTGCGTGAACCGCAGGGCGTCGTGGGCGAGTTCGCGGGTGGCCCGCGGGGTGTCGGGGCCCTCGGCGGCGGTGAAGGACACCAGGACGGTGCCCGGTACGGCGGTCAGGTCGCCGAGGCCGGCCGCCTGCGCTCCCGTACCGCCGAGGGCGGCGGCGAGGCCGAGCGGGTCGGTGCCGAGCACCGCGTACGTGCCCGCGCCGATCGCCGGCGCAGGTCCGTCCGGGGCGGGCAGGGCGGGCAGCGCGGTCCAGTCGACGCGGAAGAGCGCGTCGCGGTGGCCGCCGCCCGCCGCGAGGTCGGCGGCGTCGACCGGGCGGGTCGCCAGCGCCTCGACGGTGGCGACGGGCCGGCCGCCGGGCCCGTACAGCCGCAGCGACCCGCCGGCGGTGGCGTGGACCCGCAGCGCGGTCGCGCCGGTCGCGTGCAGCCGCACGCCGCTCCAGGAGAACGGCAGCCGGGCCCGCGCCTCCTCCCCCGCGGTGAGGGCGAGCGGGTGCAGGGCGGCGTCCAGCAGCGCCGGGTGCAGCCCGTAGCCCGCCGGGTCGGCGGCCGGTTCGCCGGGCTCGCCCGCCCCGACCTCGGCGTAGACGTCGCCGCCGAGCCGCCAGGCGGCCCGCAGGCCCCGGAAGGCCGGGCCGTAGGCCAGCCCGAGGTCGGCCATCGTGTCGTAGAAGCCGGCCAGGTCCACCGCCTCGGCGCCGGCCGGCGGCCACTCCTGCGGTGCCGGCCCGGCCGGGTCGGGCCCGTCCGGCGCGAGGGTGCCGGCGGCGTGCAGCGTCCAGGGGGCGCGCGGGTCGTCGGCGTCCTCGGCGCGGGCGTAGACCTCCAGCGCCCGCCGCCCGTCCTCCGCCGGGGCGCGCACCACCACCTGGAGCTGCGCGGCGCCGTCCGCGGGCACCACCAGCGGCGCCCGCAGCGTCAGTTCCTCGACCAGGGCGCAGCCGACCCGGTCGCCGGCGCACACGGCCAGCTCCACGAAGGCCGCGCCGGGCAGCAGGACCGCGCCGGCGAAGGTGTGGTCGGCCAGCCACGGGTGGGTCGCCGCCGACAGCCGCCCGGTCAGGACCAGGCCGTCGGAGTCCGGGACGTCCAGCGCGGCGCCGAGCAGCGGGTGCCCGGCGGCGTCCAGGCCGAGCCCGGTGGTGTCGCCGGGCGCGGCCGACGGGGTCGGCCAGTAGCGGCGGTGCCGGAAGGCGTACGTGGGCAGGTCCGCAGGTTCCGCGCCGGGCAGTACGGCCGCCCAGTCCACGGCCGTGCCCCGCAGGTGCGCCCGGCCGAGCGCGGCGGCGACGGTGCTCGCCTCGGGCCGGCCCTTGCGCAGCAGCGGCAGGAAGGCGGCGGCCTCCGGGTCGGCGAGGCAGTCCGGCGCCATGCCCGACAGCACACCGTCCGGGCCGAGTTCGACATACGTACGGACCCCCGCACCCTCCAACGCCCGTACCGCGTCGGCGAACCGCACGGCGTCCCGGACATGCCGCACCCAGTGCTCGGGGTCGGTGAGGTCGGCGGCGGGGTCGCCGGTCACGACGGGAACGCGGGGCTCGGCGAACCGCAGATGAGCGACGGCGGTGCGGAATTCGTCGAGCATCGGCTCCATGAGCGGCGAGTGGAAGGCGTGCGAGACGGTGAGCCGCTTGGTCTTGACGCCGCGCGCGGCCAACTCCTCGGCCAGTGCGAGGACTTCGGCCTCATCGCCGGAGACCACCACGGAGGCGGGCCCGTTGACGGCGGCGATGCCGGTCCCGGAGCGGCCTTCGAGCAGCGGCAGGACCACGTCCTCCGCCGCCGCGACGGCCACCATGGCGCCGCCGGACGGCAGTTGCTGCATGAGCCGGCCACGTGCCTCGACCAGCGTGCAGGCGTCCTTCAAGGACAGCACCCCGGCGACATGCGCCGCCGCGATCTCGCCGACCGAGTGCCCGGCGACCGCGTCGGGCCGCACGCCCCAGGACTCCAGCAGCCGGAAGAGCGCCACCTCCAGCGCGAACAGCGCCCGTTGGGCATTGCCGGTCAGGTCCAGGTCGCCGGCGCCGTCGAACACCACCGCCGGGTCCAGGCCCAGCAGCTCGCACGTCTCGTCGAACGACGCCGCGAACACCGGGAAGACGGCGTGCAGTTCGCGCCCCATCCCGACCCGCTGCGAGCCCTGACCGGTGAAGAGGAAGCCGGTCCTGCCGCCGGTCTCGGCGCCCGCGGGCACGACCGTCAACGCGTCCAGCCCGGCGAGCAGTTCGTCCCGGCCCGCGCCCGTCACCACGGTGCCGTACGGGAAGCGGGCCCGGCCGGTGGCGAGGGACAGCGCGATGTCGGCCGGCGCCAGCTCGGGGTGCGCGGTCACGTGTGCGGCCAGGCGTGCGGCCTGGTCGCGTACGGCCTCGGGCGACCGCGCGGAGAGCACCCACGCCAGCGGGGCGCCGTCCGGCAGGGACGCGTCCGCCGCGGGTACGCCGGTGTCGGGGGCTTGCTCCAGGATGACGTGCGCGTTGGTGCCGCTGATCCCGAAGGACGACACCGCGGCCCGGCGCGGACGCCCCTCCGGCACCTCCCAGGTGCGGTGCTCGGTCAGCAGCTCCACGGCGCCGGAGGCCCAGTCCACATGCGGCGAGGGCTCCTCGGCGTGCAGCGTCCGCGGCAGCTCACCGTGCCGCATCGCCATGACCATCTTGATGATCCCCGCCACACCAGCCGCGGCCTGCGTGTGCCCGATGTTCGACTTCACCGACCCCAGCCACAACGGCTCGGACCCCGCGCGCTCCTGCCCATACGTGGCCAGCAGCGCCTGCGCCTCGATCGGATCACCGAGACTCGTCCCCGTACCATGCGCCTCGACGACATCCACCTCCGCCGCCGACACCTGCGCATTCGCCAGCGCCTGCCGGATCACCCGCTGCTGCGAAGGACCGTTCGGCGCCGTCAGACCATTGGACGCACCGTCCTGGTTCACCGCCGAACCCCGCACCACCGCCAGCACCCGATGGCCCTTCGCCCGCGCGTCGGACAGCCGCTCCACCAGCAGCACGCCCGCGCCCTCGCCCCAACCCGTGCCGTCCGCGTCCGCCGAGAACGCCTTGCAGCGCCCGTCCACGGCGAGGCCGCGCTGCCGGCTGAAGCCGACGAAGACGTTGGGCGTGGCCATCACGGTGACGCCCCCCGCGAGGGCGAGGTCGCACTCGCCGCCGCGCAGCGCCTGCGCGGCCAGGTGCAGGGCGACCAGCGAGGACGAGCACGCGGTGTCCACCGTCACCGCCGGGCCCTCAAGCCCGAAGGTGTAGGAGATGCGGCCGGACAGGATGCTGCCCGTGCCGCCGGTGCCGACGAAGCCCTCGGTGCTGTCGGAGCTCTGCCCGACCACTTCGGTGTAGTCGTGGTACATGACGCCGGCGAACACGCCGGTGCGGCTGCCGCGTACGGTCGCCGGGTCGATACCGGCCCGCTCGAACGCCTCCCACGACGTCTCCAGCAGCAGCCGCTGCTGCGGGTCGGTCGCGACGGCCTCGCGCGGCGAGATGCCGAAGAAGTCGGCGTCGAACTGCGCGGCGTCGTGCAGGAATCCGCCCTCGCGCGAGTACGAGGTGCCCGCGTGGTCGGGGTCGGGGTGGTAGAGCCGGGCGACGTCCCAGCCGCGGTCCTCGGGGAAGTACGAGATGGCGTCGCCGCCGCCCGCCAGCAGCTCCCACAGCTCCTCGGGCGAACCGACCCCGCCGGGGAAGCGGCAGGCCATGCCGACGATCGCGATCGGCTCGTCGGCGGTGGCCGCGACGCGTACCGGGCCGGCGTCGGCCGCGGTGGAACCGCCGAGCGCGGTCGCCAGGTGGCCGGCGATCGCGGCGGGCGTCGGATAGTCGAAGACCAGCGTCGCGGGCAGCCGCAGCCCGGTCTCGGCGATGAGCCGGTTGCGCAGCTCCACGGCGGTCAGCGAGTCGAACCCGATCTCGTTGAAGGCCTGCTGCGGCAGTACGGCCGCCGGTCCGCTCATCGCCAGCACCTCGGCGACCTGCGTCCTGACCAGCTCCAGCAGCTCCCGCTCCCGCTCGCCGGCGGTGAGCCCGGCCAGCCTGCGGGCCGGCGCCCCGTCGGCGAGCGCGGCACCGGTGGCGGCGGTACGCCGGGCGGTGCCGCGCACCAGGCCGCGCAGCAGCGGCGGCACGGGCCCGTCGGCGGACTTCGCGATACGGGACAGGTTGAGCCGGATGGGCAGCAGCACCGCGTCGGGGCCGGTCAGGGCGGCGTCGAAGAGGGCGGTGCCCTCCTCGGCGGTCAGCGGGGCGACGCCCGAGCGGGACATCCGCGCCCGCTCGGCCTCGTCGAGGCCGCCGCCCATGCCGGTCGCCCAGGGGCCCCAGGCGAGCGAGGTCGCGGCGAGGCCCTGGGCGCGGCGGTAGGCGGCCAAGGCGTCCAGGAACACGTTCGCGGCGGCGTAGTTGGCCTGCCCGGGGTTGCCGAAGGCGCCGGCGGCGGAGGAGAAGAGCGCGAAGAGCCGCAACTCCCGCCCCGCGGTCAGCTCGTGCAGATGCCAGGCCGCATCCACCTTCGGCCGCAGCACCGCCGCCAGCCGCCCGGGCGTGAGCGAGTCCACCAGCCCGTCGTCCAGCACACCCGCCGCATGCACGACACCCACCAAGTCCGGCACCGAGTCGAGGAGTTCGGCCAGTGCGCCCCGGTCGGCCACATCACACGCCACCGCCCGCACCACAGCACCCTGCGCCGCGAGTTCATCCACCAGCCCACCGAACTCACCGCTCCGAGAGGCTAGTACGAGACCGCGCACCCCGTACTCCACCACCAGATGCCGCGCGAACAGCCCACCCAGAGCACCCGACGCACCCGTCACCAGCACCGAACCGGAGTCCAGCACCGGCAGTTCGCCTTCGGCCGCCCGCACCCGCTCCAGGCGCGACGCGAAAGCGGCGCCGGCGCGCAGTGCCAGCCGGGGCTCGCCGGTGGCGAGCAGCGCGGGGGCCGACGCCCGCAGCGCGTCGAGGTCGTCGGCGTCCACCAGCACGAAGGCGTCGGGGTGTTCGGACTGCGCCGAGGCCAGCAGGCCCCACACCGCCGCGGCGGCCGGGTCGGTGACGGCCTCGCCGGGAGCGGCGGCGACCGCGCCCCGCGTCACGACGACGACCGGGCCGGCCGCCGGGTCCTCCTCGGCTGTCCGGGCCCGCACGACGTCCAGGGCCCACGCGGTGGCCGCGCGGACGGCGGCGGGCAGGTCGTCCCCGGCCGTCCACGTACCGGGCAGCACCTCGACGCGGCCGGTGGCGGCCGTCCCGGCACCGTCCGGCAGCGCGACCGGCGCCCAGCCCGTACGGAACAGCGAGTCGACGTAGCCGCCGCCCGCCGTGAAGCGCTCGGCGGAGACCGCGCGCAGCGCGAGCGAGCCGACCGTGGCCACCGGCTCGCCGGAGGCGTCCGCGAGGGCCAGGGCGACGCCGTCGGCCGCCGGGGTGAGGCGTACCCGCAGGGTGTCGGCGCCGGCCGCGTGCAGCCGCACACCGCTCCAGGCGAAGGGCAGCGCGACCGTGCCGGCGGTGCCGCCGAGCAGTCCGGTGGCGTGCAGGGCGGCGTCCAGCAGCGCCGGGTGCAGGCCGTAACCGGCGGCGTCCGGCACGTCGTCGGGCAGCGCGACCTCGGCGTACACCTCCTCGCCGAGCCGCCAGGCGGCCCGCAGGCCGCGGAAGGCGGGGCCGTAGGCCAGGCCGAGGGCGTCGAAGCCGGCGTAGGTGCCGGTGACGTCGACGGGCTGCGCGCCGGCCGGCGGCCAGGCGGTGAGCCGGTCGCCGGACGGGCCGCCGGGGGCGACGGTGCCGGTGGCGTGCTCGGTCCAGGGCTCGTCCACGGCGGCGTCCTCGGGCCGCGAGTAGACGGCCAGCGAGCGCCGCCCGGCCGCGTCCGGCTCGCCGACGAGCACCCGGGTCTGGACGGGCGCGTGCCCGGCGAGGACCAGCGGCGCGCTGAGCGTCAGGTCCTCCACGACGGTGCAGCCGACCTGGTCGGCGGCGCGTACGGCGAGCTCCACGAAGGCGGTGCCGGGCAGCAGCACCGCGCCCATGACGACGTGGCCGGCGAGCCAGGGGTGCGAGCGCAGCGACAGCCGCCCGGTGAACAGCCAGCCCTCGGGCAGCGCCACCGCGGCGCCGAGCAGCGGATGCCGGGCCGCGCCGATGCCGGCCGCGGTCACGTCGCCCGCCCCGCCCTGGTCGGTGAGCCAGTAGGTCTCGTGCTGGAAGGCGTAGGTGGGCAGCGCGGTGCGCCGGGCGCCGCGGCCGGCGAAGAAGGCCGCCCAGTCCACGGCCGTCCCGCGGGTGTGCGCGCCGCTCAGCGCCTCGACGAGGGCGCGGTCCTCGGGCCGGTCCTTGCGCAGCAGCGGCAGGAAGCCCGCGGCCTCGGGGTCGGCGAGGCAGTCCGGCGCCATGCCCGACAGCACGCCGTCCGGGCCGAGTTCGAGATACGTCCGCACGCCGTACGCCTCCAGCGCCCGTACGGCGTCGGCGAACCGTACGGCCTCGCGGACGTGCCGGACCCAGTGCTCGGGCGAGGTCGGGTCGGCGTCGGCGAGCGCCGAGACCAGCTCGACGGCGGGCTCGGCGAAGCTCAACCCCGTGACGACGGAGCGGAATTCGTCGAGCATCGGCTCCATGAGCGGCGAGTGGAAGGCGTGGCTGACGGTCAGCCGCCGGGTCTTGGCGCCCTGCGCGGCCAGCTTCGCCGCCACGGCGAGGACTTCGTCCTCGGCGCCGGAGACCACCACCGACGCGGGCCCGTTGACGGCGGCGATCCCGACCTCGGGGCGTCCCGCCAGCAGCGGCAGCACCGCGTCCTCCCCGGCGCCGACCGCCACCATCGCGCCACCGGCGGGCAGTTGCTGCATGAGCCGGCCCCGTGCCTCGACCAGCGTGCAGGCGTCCTTCAAGGACAGCACCCCGGCGACATGCGCCGCCGCGATCTCGCCGACCGAGTGCCCGGCGACCGCGTCGGGCCGCACGCCCCACGACTCCAGCAGCCGGAAGAGCGCCACCTCCAGCGCGAACAGCGCCCGTTGGGCGTTCCCCGTCAGGTCCAGGTCGCCGGCGCCGTCGAACACCACCGCCGGCTCCAGGCCCAGCAGCTCGCACGTCTCGTCGAACGACGCCGCGAACACCGAGAAAGCCGCGTGCAGTTCGCGCCCCATCCCGACCCGCTGCGAGCCCTGACCGGTGAAGACGAACGCCGTGCGCCCGTCGGCGACCGCCGTCGCGCGCAGCCGGTCCAGCGCGTCCAGCAGCTCGCCGCGCTCGGCGCCGACGACGGCCGCGCGGTGCTCCCACGCGGTGCGGGTCGTGGCGAGGGAGTAGCCGATGTCGGCGGCGGGCACGTCCGGTGCGGCCTCGACGTGGGCGCGCAGCCGGGCGGCCTGGGCGGCGAGGGCCCCGGGGGTGCGGGCGGAGAGCAGCCACGGCACGACCGCGCTGCCCACGGCGGCGACCGGCGCCGGCTCCGCGGCGGCCTCGGGCTCGTCCTCCGCCGGCGCCTGCTCGATGATGACGTGCGCGTTGGTCCCGCTGATCCCGAAGGACGACACGCCCGCGCGGCGCGGCCGGCCGCCCGGCGCCTCCCATGCCTGGTCCTCGGTGAGCAGGGCGACGCCGCCCATGGTCCAGTCGACGTGAGCGGACGGCGCGTCCACGTGCAGGGTGCGCGGGAGGACGCCGTGCCGCATCGCCATGACCATCTTGATGACGCCGGCCGCGCCCGCCGCGCCCTGCGTGTGGCCGAGGTTGGACTTCACCGAGCCGAGCCACAGCGGCTGCTGCGTGCTGTGCTCGCGCCCGTACGTGGCGAGCAGCGCATGCGCCTCGATGGGGTCGCCGAGTGTCGTGCCGGTGCCGTGCGCCTCGACGGCGTCCACCTCGGCCGCGCTGACCCGGGCGTTGGCGAGGGCCTGCCGGATGACGCGCTGCTGGGCGAGGCCGTTGGGGGCGGTCAGGCCGTTGGAGGCGCCGTCCTGGTTGATGGCCGAGCCGCGCACGACGGCGAGCACCTGGTGGCCGTTGGCCCGGGCGTCGCAGAGCCGTTCGACGAGCAGCATCGCGGCGCCCTCGGCCCAGCCGGTGCCGTCGGCCGCGGCGGCGAAGGCCTTGCAGCGGCCGTCGTAGGCGAGGCCGCCCTGCCGGCTGAAGTCGACGAAGGTGCCGGGCGTGGCCATCACGGTGACGCCGCCGACCAGCGCCATGGTGCACTCGCCGCCGCGCAGCGCCTGCCCCGCCAGGTGCAGCGCGACCAGCGACGACGAGCACGCGGTGTCGATGGTGAGCGCGGGCCCTTCGAGGCCGAAGGTGTACGCGATCCGGCCGGACGCGACGCTGCCGGTGGTGCCGGTGCCGAGGTAGCCGCCGACGCTCTCGGGCACCTCGCGCAGCTGCGAGGCGTAGTCGTGGTAGACGAGTCCGGCGAAGACACCGGTGCGGCTGCCGCGCAGCGCGTGGTGGTCCAGGCCGGCGTTCTCGAAGGTCTCGGCGGCGACTTCGAGCAGCAGCCGCTGCTGCGGGTCGGTGGCCAGCGCCTCGCGCGGCGACATGCCGAAGAAGGCGGGGTCGAAGTCGCCCGCGTCGTGCAGGAATCCGCCCTCGCGGGTGTAGGAGGTGTCGGTGCGGCTCTTGTCGGGGTCGTAGAGCGCGTCGAGGTCCCAGCCGCGGTTGACGGGGAAGGTGGTGATGGCGTCGCCGCCGGCGGCCACGAGCTGCCACAGGTCGTCGGGCGAGGCGATGCCGCCGGGCAGCCGGCAGGCCATGCCGACGATCGCGAGCGGTTCGTCCGCGTCGGTGCCGCTGCCGGTGCGGGTGGCGGGGGTGGCGGAGTCCGCCGCGGCGGCCTCGCCGCCGAGGAGTTCGGTGGTGAGGTGGCGGGCGAGCGCGGTGGGCGTGGGGTAGTCGAAAACGAGCGTGGCGGGCAGGCTGAGGCCGACGACGGTCTTGAGCCGGTTGCGCAGCTCCACGGCGGTCAGCGAGTCGAACCCGATCTCCTTGAACGGCCGTGCAGCGTCCAGCGATTCGGGCGTGGCGTGGCCGAGGACGGCGCCGGCGTGGCTGCGGACGAGGTCCAGGACGAGCCGGCCGCGGTCGGCGTCGGGCATGGCGAGCAGCCGGCGGCGCAGCACGTCGAGGGAGCCCGCGCCGGCCTCGACGGTGCGGCGGGCGGTGCCGCGGACCAGCGCGCGCATGAGCGGCGGCACCGGGCCGCCGCGCAGGCCCGCGAGGTCGAGGCGCAGCGGCACGAGGGCGCTCTCGCCGAGCGCGCCGGCCGCGTCGAGCAGCGCCAGGCCCTCGGCCGCGGTCAACGCGCCCGCCCCGCCGAGGCGTTGGGTCTCGGCGTCGCCGAGGTGGCCGGTCATGGCGCTGGCGTCGGCCCACAGGCCCCACGCGAGGGACTGCGCCGGCAGGCCGAGCGAGACGCGGTGGGCGGCGAGAGCATCGGTGAAGGCGTTGGCGGCGGCGTAGTTGGCCTGGCCGGCGTTGCCGAAGACGCCGGCGGCGGAGGAGAAGAGCACGAAGTGCGTGAGGTCGAGGCCGCGGGTCAGCTCGTGCAGGTGCCAGGCCGCGTCCACCTTGGGCCGCAGCACGGTGTCGATCCGCTCGGGCGTGAGGGAGCCGAGCACGCCGTCGTCGAGCACGCCCGCGGTGTGGACGACGCCGCGCGGGGTCCACCCGGCGGGCAGTCCGTCGAGGGCGGCGGCGAGTTGGTCGCGGTCGGCGGCGTCGCAGGCGGTGAAGTGCGCGGTGGCGCCGAGCGCGGCGAGGTCGTCCCGCAACTCCTGGGCGCTGGGGGCCTGTTCGCCGCGCCGGCTGAGCAGGACGAGCCGCCGTACGCCGTGTTCCGCGGCCAAGTGCCGGGCGACCAGGCCGCCGAGGACACCGGAGGCGCCGGTGACGAGCACCGCGCCCTCGGGGTCCCAGCCGGCGGGGGTGGTCAGCACCAGCTTGCCGATGTGCCGGGCCTGGCTGATGAAGCGGAAGGCCGCGGGCGCCCGCCGTACGTCCCACGCGTGGAAGGGCGGCGCGGTGAGCGACCCGTCCGCGAGCAGCCGGACGATCTCGGTGAGCATCTCCTGGATGCGGTCGGGCCCGGCCTCCATGACCTCGAACGCCCGGTAGGCGACGCCCGGATACGCGGCGGCGACCTCGGCCGGGTCACGGACGTCGGTCTTGCCCATCTCCACGAACCGCCCGCCACGCGGCAGCAGCCGCAGCGACGCGTCCACGAACTCCCGCGCCAGCGAGTCCAGCACCACATCCACACCCCGACCACCGGTCGCGGCAAGGAACTTGCCCTCAAACTCCAGATCACGCGACGAAGCAATCCGCTCATCGGAAAGGCCCGAAGCCCGCAGCACGTCCCACTTGCCGACCGACGCCGTACCGAACACCTCGGCACCGAGGTACCGGGCGAGCTGCACGGCCGCCATCCCCACACCACCGGCAGCCGCATGCACCAGCACCGACTCCCCCGCACGCAACCCCGCCAGGTCCACCAACCCGTAGTAGGCGGTCAGGTAGACGACGGGGATCGCGGCGGCCTCGGTGAAGGTCCAGCCGTCCGGGACGGGGACGACGAGCCGGGAGTCGGCGACGGTGAGGTTGCCGAAGCTGCCGGAGAGGATGCCCATCACGCGGTCGCCGACGGCGAGCCGGGTCACGCCCGGGCCGACCTCGGTCACGACGCCCGCGCCCTCGATGCCGACGTGGCCGGCGTTGCCGGGGTACATGCCCAGCGCGTTGAGGGCGTCGCGGAAGTTCATGCCCGCGGCCCGTACGGCGATCCGCACCTCGCCCTCGGCGAGCGGCAGTTGGGCCTCGGCGAAGGGGACGAGGGCGAGGTTGTCGAAGGTGCCGCGGGTGGTGGGCTCCAGGTGCCAGGCGGGCGCGCCGGCCGGCGGTACGAGTCCGTCGGCGGTGGCGGCGCGCAGCAGCCGGGGCGCGTGGGCGGTGCCGGCCCGCAGCGCGATCTCCGGCTCGTCGGTGGTGAGGGCGGCGGCGAGCGCGTTGTACGAGACGGGGGTGCCGTCGAGGTCGGCGAGCACGATCCGGCCGGGGTTCTCGGTCTGCGCCGAGCGCGCCAGGCCCCACACGGCGGACCGTGCGAGGTCGGTGATCCGCTCGCCGGCGTGCGTGGCGACCGCGCCCCGGGTGAGCAGCACCAGCCGCGCGGCCTCGAACCGCTCGTCGGCGAGCCACCGCTGGAGCAGCGCGAGCGCGTCGTGCGTGGCCTGCCGTACGGCGCCGGGCGTGCCGCCGTCCGCGTCCACCGGTGCGGTGAGCGGTACGACGACGGTCGTGGGCGGCTCAGGGGCGGCGGCCAGGGCGTCGAGGTCGGCGTAGGAGGGGTGCCCGGCGAGGGTGTCCGTGCCCAGGACGGCGAGTGCGGCGGCGTCGGGGGCGGCCTGCGGGGCGGCCAGCGGCGTCCACTCGACCCGGTACATCGCGTCGAGCGGCCCGGTCGGGGCGGGCCCGGTGGGCAGCGGGCGGGCGACCAGCGTGCCGATCGTCGCTACCGGCAGCCCGGTGGCGTCGGCGACCTGCACGGAGGTGGCGTGCTCGCCCGCGGGGCGGATCCGGACCCGCAGCGCGGTCGCACCGGTGGCGTGCAGGGCGACGCCGGACCATGCGAAGGGCAGGGCGATGCCGCCGTCGCCGGGTTCACCGGACCCGCCGGGCTCACCGCCGGGCTCGCCGTCGCCGCCGAGCAGGAACGAGCCGTGCAGGGCCGCGTCGAGCAGCGCCGGGTGGATGCCGAAGCGCCCGGCGTCCATCGCGGCGGCGTCGGGCAGTTCGACCTCGGCGTAGATGTCGTCGCCGTGCCGCCAGGCGGCCCGCAGCCCCTGGAAGACCGGCCCGTAGCCGAGGCCGGTCGCGGCCAGCCGCGGGTAGAAGCCGTCGAGGTCGACCGGCCGCGCGCCGGCCGGCGGCCACGCCGTCAGCGCGTCCCCGGCGGCGGGGGACGTGCCGGGTCCCGGGGTGACGACACCGCCGGCGTGCCGCGTCCAGGGGGCGCCGTCCACGCCGTAGGGGCGGGAGTGGACGCGCAGCGCGCGGGCGCCGGTCTCGTCCTCGGCGTCCACCCACACCTGGAGCTGCACCGCGCCGCGCTCGGGCAGCACCAGCGGCGCCTCCAGCGTCAGCTCCTCCAGGTGGCCGCAGCCGACCTCGTCGCCGGCGCGTATCGCGAGGTCCACCAGCGCGGTGCCGGGCACGAGCACGGAGCCGGCGACGGCGTGGTCCACCAGCCACGGGTGGGCGTCGAGCGACAGCCGGCCGGTGAAGAGGAAGCCGCCGGAGCCGGGCACGGACACCGCGGCGCCGAGCAGCGGGTGGCCGGCGTCGTCCAGCCCGAGCCCGGTCGCGCTGCCCGCGCTGAGCACGCCCTTGGGCCAGTAGCGGTCCCGGTCGAAGGCGTACGTGGGCAGGTCCACGCGGCGCGGCGCGGGCCCGTACAGCGCGGCCCAGTCGACGGGCACGCCGCGGACGTACGCCTCGGCGGCGGAGGTCAGGAACCGGTCCCAGCCGCCCTCGCCGCGCCGCAGCGTGCCCACGACGACCGCGGGCGTCTCGGCGGCCTCCGCCGTCTCCTGGACGGCCATCGCCAGCACCGGGTGCGCGCTGGACTCGACGAACGAGGTGAAGCCCTCGGCCAGCAGCGTGCGGACGGCGGGCTCGAAGCCGACCGTCTCCCGCAGGTTGGTGTACCAGTACGTGGCGTCCAGCTCGGGGCCGCTCACCCATCCACCCGTCACCGTCGAGTAGAAGGGCACTTCGGCGCGGCGCGGCTCGATCCCGTCCAGCAGCTTCGCCAACTCGTCGCGGATGATCTCCACTTGGGCGGAGTGCGAGGCGTAGTCCACATCGATACGGCGGGCCCGCACCTCGTCGGCCTCGCAGGCCGCCAGCAGCTCCTCCAGCGCCCCGACCTCACCCGACACCACCGTCGAGGCCGTGCCGTTGACCGCCGCGACCGACAACCGGCCGTCCCACGCGGCGATCCGCTCCCGTACCAGCTCCTGCGGCTGCGCCACCGACGCCATACCGCCCAGGCCCGACAGGGCGATGATCGCCTGCGACCGCAACGCCACGACCTTCGCCGCGTCCCGCAGCGACAGCACACCCGACACCGCGGCGGCGGCGATCTCGCCCTGGGAATGCCCGAGTACGGCCTGCGGCTGCACGCCCACCGACCGCCACACGGCGGCCAGCGACACCATCACCGCCCACAGGACCGGCTGGATCACATCGACGCGCTTGAGCGCCGCCTCGTCCTCCAGCACCTCCAGCAGCGACCAGTCCGCGAACTCCCCCAGCGCAGCCGCGCATTCGGCCATCCGCTCGGCAAAGACCGGCGAGGACTCCAGCAACCCCGCCGCCATCCCGACCCACTGCGAACCCTGCCCCGGGAAGACGAACACCGTCTTGCCGACGCCCCCGGCGACCGCCCCGGAGACCAGGCCCGGGGCGGGCCGGTCCTCGGTGAGGCCGCGCAGGGCCACGGCCATCGCGGCGGCGTCGGCGCCGACGGCCACCGCGCGGTGCTCCAGTGCGGCCCGGGTGGTCACCAACGACCAACCGGTGTCGGCCAGTTCGCCGTCGAACCGGTCGCCGTCCGCGGCCAGCGCGGTCAGCAGCCGGTCCGCCTGGCCGCGCAGCGCGCCCGCGGACCGCGCGGACAGCACCCACGGGACGGTGCCGCCCGTCCCGGCGCCGGGAGCGGCAGCGGCGTCGGCTTCGGTAGCGGCGGCGGGCGCCGGTGCCGGCGCCGGTGCGGCCTCCTCCAGGATGACGTGCGCGTTCGTGCCGCTCACGCCGAAGGACGACACGCCCGCCCGTCGCGGCCGGCCCTCCGCCGCCGCCCATTCCCGTGCCCCGACGGCGAGTTCGACCGCGCCGGCGGACCAGTCGACGTGCGGGGAGGGCGCGTCCACGTGGATCGTCGCGGGCACGGTGGCGTGCCGCATCGCCATGACCATCTTGATGACGCCGCCGACGCCGGCCGCGGCCTGCGTGTGCCCGATGTTGGACTTGAGCGAGCCGAGCCACAACGGCCGCGCCGGGTCGCGGTCGCGCCCGTACGTCGCGAGCAGCGCCTGCGCCTCGATCGGGTCGCCGAGGCTCGTGCCTGTGCCGTGCGCCTCGACGACGTCCACCTGGTCGGCGGAGACCCGGGCGTTGGCGAGCGCCTGCCGGATGACCCGTTCCTGGGACGGGCCGTTGGGCGCGGTCAGGCCGTTGGAGGCGCCGTCCTGGTTGACGGCGGTGCCGCGCACGACGGCGAGCACCGGGTGGCCGTTGCGGCGGGCGTCGGACAGCCGCTCCAGCAGCAGCACGCCCGCGCCCTCCGCCCAGCCGGTGCCGTCGGCGCCGGCGGCGAAGGAGCGGCAGCGGCCGTCGGCGGACAGGGCGCGCTGCCGGCTGAACTCGATGAAGACGTTGGGCGTCGGCATGACGGTGACGCCGCCCGCGATGGCCAGGGTGCTCTCGCCCGAGCGCAGCGACTGCACGGCCAGGTGCAGCGCCACCAGCGACGACGAGCACGCGGTGTCCACCGTCACCGCCGGGCCCTCCAGGCCCAGGGTGTAGGCGACCCGGCCGGTGGCGATGCTGCCGCCGATGCCCATGAAGCCCTCGGCCTGCGCCGCCGCCTGCGCGGACACCTCCGCGTAGTCCTGGTACATCACGCCCGCGAAAACGCCGGTACGGCTGCCGCGCAGGCTGTCGGGGGCGATGCCGGCGCGCTCCAGGACCTCCCAGGACACCTCCAGCAGCAGCCGGTGCTGCGGGTCCATGGCGACGGCCTCGCGCGGCGAGATGCCGAACAGCGCCGGGTCGAAGTCGGCGACGTCGTGCAGGAAGCCGCCCTCACGGGTGTACGAGGTCCCGGAGTGGTCGGGGTCGGGGTGGAACAGCTCGCCCAGGTCCCAGCCGCGGTCGGTGGGGAAGCCGGAGATCGCGTCGGTGCCGGCGCTGACCAGCTGCCACAGCTCCTCGGGCGTGTCGGCGCCGCCGGGGTAGCGGCAGGCCATGCCCACGATCGCGACCGGTTCCCGCGAGGCCGCGCTGAGCTTGCGGTTCTGGTCGCGCAGCCGCTCGGTCTCCTTGAGCGACGCGCGCAGCGCCTCGACGACCTTGTCCGGCGAGTTTGCCATCGCTTTCCTCACATCTCCCGCGTCATGTCGTCGTGCTCGTCGTGCTCGTGGTACTCGTCGCCGTCACCGGCGTCGCCGTCGTCGCCGGCGAGGGCCAGTTGGATCAGGGCGTCGGTGTCCAGTTCGTCGATGGACTCGGACGCGTCGGGCTCGTCGTGGGCCTCGGGGCCGCCGTGGCCGCCGGGGGCCCTGCGGCCGGCCAGTTCGAGCAGGGCGTCCATCAGGCCGGCGTCGCGCAGCCGGGTCATGGGGATGCCGAGCAGGATCTGCCGGACCTGCTCCTCGACCGCGTCCTCGCCGCTGCCGCTGTCGGGCACGAGGGTGCCGAGCAGGTAGCCGGCCAGCGCCCGGGGCGTCGGGTGGTCGAAGACCATCGTGGCCGGCAGCCGCAGCCCGGTGGCGGCGCCGAGCCGGTTGCGCAGCTCGACCGCCATGAGGGAGTCGAAGCCGAGCTCGGTGAAGGGCCGCCCGGGATCGACGGCCGCCGCGTTGGGGTGGCCGAGGGCGGCGGCTACATGGCCGCGTACCAGGTCCGCGACCGTGCCCTCGCGCTCGGCGGGCGCCATCGCGGCGAGCCGCTGCCGCAGGCCCTCGGCGTCGGCCGCCGCCCGGCCCGCCGCCGCCCGCCGGCCCGCGCCGCGCACCAGCCCGTGCAGCAGGTGCGGTACGGCGCCGCCGGACCTGGCCTCCTTGGCGTCCAGGTGCATCGGTACGAGCAGGGTCTCGGCGACGGTGCCGGCCGCGTCGAGCAGCGCCAGGCCCTCGGCGGCGGTCAGCGCCGCCGCGCCGCCGACGCGGGCGGTGTCGGTGCCGCTGAGGTGGCCGGTCATGGCGCTGGCGTCGGCCCACAGGCCCCACGCGAGGGACTGCGCAGGCAGGCCCAGGGCCGCCCGGTGCTGCGCGAGGGCGTCGGTGAAGGCGTTGGCGGCGGCGTAGTTGGCCTGGCCCGCGTTGCCGAACAGGCCTGCGGCGGAGGAGAAGAGCACGAAGTGCGCGAGGTCCAGGTCCCGGGTCAGCTCGTGCAGGTGCCAGGCCGCGTCGGCCTTCGGCCGCAGCACGGTGTCGATCCGCTCGGGGGTGAGCGACCCGAGCACGCCGTCGTCCAGTACGCCCGCGGTGTGCACGACGCCGGTGAGCGGGCGGTCGGCGGGGATCGCGGCGAGGGCGGCGGCGAGCTGGTCGCGGTCGGAGACGTCGCAGGCCGCCGTCCGTACGAGGGCGCCGAGTTCACCCAGCTCGGCCGTCAACTCCGCCGCGCCCGGCGCCTGTTCGCCGCGCCGGCTGAGCAGCAGCAGGCTGCGGACGCCGTGTTCTGCCACTAGGTGCCGGGCGACCAGGCCGCCGAGGACACCGGAGGCGCCGGTGACCATGACGGTGCCCTCCGCGGCGGACCGCCACGGGGAGACCGGGTCGACTGTGGGTGCCGGGACCCGGGCCAGCCGCGGCACCAGGACGGTGCCGGCGCGCAGCGCGAGCTGCGGCTCGCCGGATTCCAGCGCCCCGTCCAGTACGCCCGCGGCCGGCTCGCCACCGGCGTCCGGGCCGAGGTCGAGGTCGCGGTCGGAATCGAGGTCGCGGTCGGGATCGAGGTCGAGGAGCACGATCCGGCCCGGGTTCTCGCTCTGGGCCGAGCGGATCAGGCCGCGGACCGCCGCGCCGGCGAGGTCGGTGACGTCCTCGCCCGCCCGGGCGGCGACCGCGCCGCGGCTCACCACGACCAGCCGGGTGTCGGCGTACCGCTCGTCGCCGGTGAACGCCTGCACCAGCTCCAGCGCCCGGTGCACCGCCGCCCGTACGGCCGTGAGCGCGTCGCCGCCGTCCGCCGGGGACGTGGCGGCCGGCACGAAGAGGGTGTCCGGCAGCTCGGCCGCGCTCGCGACGTCCGCCCAGTCCTCGTACGCGGCACCGACCTCGATGCCCGACTCCCGCAGGAGTGCGGTGAGTTCGCCGGCGTCCGTGCCGAGCACCGCCGTCCGGCCGCCGCCCTGCGCCGGCTTGACCGGCGCCTCCTGCCAGTCCAGCCGGAAGAGCGAGTCGACGTCGGCGCCCTTGGCCGCCGCGTCGGCGTCCAGCTCACCGAGGGCGAGCGGGCGTACGGCCAGCGACCGTACGGTGGCGACCGGGGCGCCCGCGGTGTCGGCGAGGTCGATCCGGATCCCGCCCTCCGCCGCGCCGATCCGCACCCGCAGGGCGCCGGCACCGGCCGCGTGCAGGGCCACGCCGCTCCACGCGAAGGGCAGGTGCACCTCGTCGTCCGCGGCCTCCGCGACGAACGCGCCGAAGCCGACCGCGTGCAGCGCGCTGTCCAGCAGCGCCGGGTGCAGCCCGAAGGCGGCCGGGTCGGCGCCCTCCGGCAGCTCCGCCTCGGCGAAGACCTCGTCGCCGCGCCGCCACACCTTGGCCAGGCCGCGGAAGAGCGGGCCGTAGCCGAGGCCGCCGTCGGCGGAGCGGGCGTAGAAGTCGTCCAGGTCCACGGCTTCCGCGCCGCTCGGCGGCCAGGTGCCCGGCGCGCCGGCCGGCTCCTCGGCGGGGCCGGCGGCCAGCAGTCCGGTCGCGTGCCGCGTCCACGGCCGGTCGTCGTCGGCGCCGGCCGGCCGCGCGTACACGGTCAGCGGCCTGCGCCCGCTCTCGTCGGGCTCGCGGACCAGCAACTGAAGTTGTACGCCGCCCTGTTCGGGCACGACCAGCGGCGCGTGCAGGGTCAGCTCGTCCAGCACCTCGCAGCCGACCTCGTCGCCCGCCCGCACCGCGAGCTCGACGAACGCGGTGCCGGGCAGCACGACCGCGCCGCCGACCCGGTGGTCGGCCAGCCACGGGTGCGTGCCGAGCGCGAGCCGGCCGGTGAACATCAGCGCGTCGGAGTCCGCGAACGGCACGGCCGCGCCCAGCAGCGGGTGCTCTGCCGCCCGCAGGCCCAGGCCCGCGGTGTCACCCGCGACCGCGCCGGGCACCGGCCAGTAGCGCTCGTGCTGGAAGGCGTACGTCGGCAGGTCCACATGGCCGGCGCCCGGGAAGAGCGACGGCCAGTCCACCGCGACGCCCCGGACGTACGCCTCGGCGGCCGACGCCAGGAACCGCTCCCAGCCGCCCTCGCCGCGCCGCAGCGTGCCCACGGCGACCGCGGGCGTCTCGGCGGCCTCCGCCGTCTCCTGGACGGCCATCGCCAGCACCGGGTGCGCGCTGGACTCGACGAAGGACGTGAAGCCCTCGCCGAGCAGCGTACGGACGGCGGGCTCGAAGCCGACCGTGCCGCGCAGGTTGGTGTACCAGTAGCCGGCGTCCAGCTCCGGGCCGCTCACCCAACCGCCGGTCACCGTCGAGTAGAAGGGCACCTCGGCGCGGCGCGGCTCGATGCCCGCGAGCAGCTTGGCCAGTTCGTCCTCGATGATCTCGACCTGGGCGGAGTGCGAGGCGTAGTCCACGTCGATACGGCGGGCCCGCACGCCGTCCCGCTCGCACTGGGCGAGCAGTTCCTCCAGCGCCCCGACCTCGCCCGAAACCACTGTCGAAGCCGTGCCGTTGACCGCCGCGACCGACAACCGCCCCTGCCACGAGGCCAGGAGGCCGGCCACCTCGGCGGCCGGCAGGGCCACCGAGGCCATGCCGCCGAGCCCCGAGAGCGCGATGATCGCCTGCGACCGCAGGGCCACGACCTTTGCCGCGTCCCGCAGCGACAGCACGCCTGAGACGGCAGCGGCGGCGATCTCGCCCTGCGAGTGCCCGAGTACGGCCTGCGGCTCGACGCCGACCGACCGCCACACGGCGGCCAGCGAGACGTTCACGGCCCACAGCACCGGCTGGATGACGTCCACCCGCTTGAGCGCCGCCTCGTCCTCCAGCACCTCCAGCAGCGACCAGTCCGCGAACTCCGAAAGCGCGGCGGCACATTCACGCATCCGCTCGGCGAAGACGGGTGAGGCTTCCAGCAGCCCCGCCGCCATGCCGAGCCACTGCGACCCTTGCCCCGGGAAGACGAAGACCGTCTTCCCGGCGCCGCCCACCGCACCGGTGACCACGCCCGGCGCGGGCAGGTCCGCCGCCAACGCGGCCAGGGCGCCGGTGAGTTCACCGCCGGTGCCGATGACGACGCCGCGGTGCTCCAGGGCAGCCCGCCCGGTGGCCAGGGACCAGCCGATGTCGGCGGGGTCGGCCGGTCCGTCCTCCACGGCGGCGAGCAGGCGCGCGGCCTGGTCGCGTACGGCCTGCGGGGTCTTGCCCGACAGCAGCCATGCCACCGGCAGCTCGTCCGCCGGGTCCTTCTCGGTGGCGGGTGCGGCTTCGGGGGCTTGCTCCAGGATGACGTGCGCGTTGGTGCCGCTGATCCCGAAGGACGACACAGCCGCCCGCCGCGGACGCCCCTCCGGCACCTCCCAGCTGCGGTGCTCGGTCAGCAACTCCACCGCACCCGCCGACCAATCGACGTGCGGCGACGGCTCATCGGCGTGCAGCGTCCGCGGCAACTCGCCGTGCCGCATCGCCATGACCATCTTGATGATCCCCGCCACACCCGCGGCGGCCTGCGTGTGCCCGATGTTCGACTTCACCGAGCCGAGCCACAACGGCTCGGACCCCGCGCGCTCCTGCCCATACGTCGCCAGCAGCGCCTGCGCCTCGATCGGATCACCGAGACTCGTCCCCGTCCCGTGCGCCTCGACGACATCCACCTCCGCCGCCGACACCTGCGCATTCGCCAACGCCTGCCGGATCACCCGCTGCTGCGAAGGACCGTTCGGCGCCGTCAGACCATTGGACGCACCGTCCTGGTTCACCGCGGAGCCGCGCACCACCGCCAGCACCCGATGGCCGTTGGCCTGCGCGTCGGACAGCCGCTCCACGAGCAGCATGCCGACGCCCTCGCCCCAACCCGTGCCGTCCGCGTCCGCGGAGAACGCCTTGCAGCGCCCGTCGGCGGACAACCCCCGCTGCCGGCTGAACTCGATGAAGGTCTGCGGTGTGGACATCACCGTCACGCCGCCGACCAGCGCCATCGCGCACTCCCCGCCGCGCAGTGCCTGCGTCGCGAGGTGCAGGGCGACCAGCGAGGACGAGCACGCGGTGTCCACCGTCACCGCCGGGCCCTCAAGACCGAAGGCGTACGAGACGCGGCCGGAGGCGATGGCGCCGCCGACGCTCATGAAGCCCTCCGCGGTGTCCGCGGCGCGCTCCAGGACGTGGGCGTAGTCGTGGTACATGACGCCGGCGAACACGCCGGTGCGGCTGCCGCGCACGGTCGCCGGGTCGATACCGGCCCGCTCGACGGCCTCCCAGGACGCTTCGAGCAGCAGCCGGTGCTGCGGGTCCATCGCCATGGCCTCGCGCGGCGAGATGCCGAACAGCGCGGGGTCGAACTGGGCGGCGTCGCGCAGGAATCCGCCGGCGCGGGCGTAGGTGGTGCCGGTGTGGTCGGGGTCGGGGTGGTAGATCCGCTCCAGGTCCCAGCCGCGGTCGGTGGGGAAATCCCCGATGCCGTCCCGGCCGCCCGCCAGCAGCTCCCACAGCCCCTCGGGTGACGTGACGCCGCCGGGGTAGCGGCAGGCCATGCCGACGATCGCGATCGGCTCGTCGTCCGCGCTGCCCGTGGCAACGATCGGGTCCGCCGACTCGGCCTGCTCGCCGAGGAGTTCGGTGCGCAGGTAGCCGGCGAGCGCGTCGGCGGTCGGGTAGTCGAAGACCAGCGTCGCGGGCAGTCGCAGCCCGGTCTCGGTGCCGAGCCGGTTGCGCAGTTCCAGCGCGGTGAGCGAGTCGAAGCCCAACTCGGTGAAGGCGCGGCCCGGTTCGACGGACTCGGGCCCGGCGAAGCCGAGCACCTGCGCGACCTGGCGGCGCGCGAAGTCCAGCAGGACGCGGTCCTGTTCGGCCCGGTCCAGGCCCAGCAGCCGTGCGGTGAGCGAGGCCGCGGCCTGTGACGTGCCGCCTGCCGCGGTGCGCCGGGACGTGACGCGTACGACAGGCCGCAGCAGCGGGTGCACCTCGTCGGCGACGGCGCCGGAGGCGGCGGTCCGCAGCGGCACCAGCAGCGGCTGGCCGGCGGCGGCGCCCGCGTCGAAGAGCGCGGTGCCCTCCTCCGCGGTCAGGGCGGCGATGCCGGAGCGGGCCATGCGCAGCCGCTCGGCCTCGTCGAGGGTGCCGGCCATGCCGAGGTCCCACGGGCCCCAGGCGAGCGAGGTCGCGGCGAGGCCCTGGGCGCGGCGGTGGGCGGCGAGCGTGTCCAGGAAGACGTTCGCGGCGGCGTAGTTGGCCTGCCCGGCGTTGCCGAGGACGCCGGCGGCGGAGGAGAAGAGCGCGAAGAGCCGCAGCTCCCGGTCGGCGGTCAGCTCGTGCAGGTGCCAGGCTGCGTCCACCTTCGGCCGCAGCACCGCCGCCAGCCGCTCGGGCGTGAGGGAGTCGACGAGGCCGTCGTCCAGGACGCCCGCCGCGTGCACGACGCCGGCGAGCGGCCGGTGCCCGGGCACGAGGGCGAGTGCCGCGGCGAGGCTGTCGCGGTCGGCGACGTCGCAGGCCGCGATGTCCACCTCGGCGCCGGCGGCGACGAGTTCGGCGCGCAGCTCGGCCGCCCCGGGCGCGTCCGCGCCCCGCCGGCTGACGAGCAGCAGCCCGCGGACACCGAGGTCGTGCACCATGTACCGGGCGAACAGCGCGCCGAGCCCGCCGGACGCGCCGGTGACCAGGACGGTGCCTTCGCCGAGGTCGAGCCCGCCCTCGGGCACAGCGGTCCGGGCCAGCCGCGGCGCGTACGCCTGCCCGGCCCGTACGGCGATCTCGTCCCGGCCCGACTCGACGAGGCCGGCGAGCAGCCCGGCGGGGAGCCGGTCCGGCCCGGCGTCGGTGTCCTGCCCAGCCGCGCCGGGCTGCGAAGTCGTAACCTCCGCCTCGACGTCCAGCAGCAGGAAGCGCCCGGGGTGCTCGGCCTGCGCGGCGCGCAGGAGGCCGCGGGCGGCCGACGCCGGCAGGTCGGCGACGGCCTCGCCGTCGGACACCGGCAGGGCACCGCGGGTGACGACGACCAGCGGGGCGGTGGCGTCGGAGGTCAGCCGGTCCTGGACGAGATCCAGCGCCCAGGTCGCCGCCGCGTGGACCGCGGCGGGCATGTCGGCGGCGTCGAAGGCGGGCACATGCACCGCGTCGGGGGTGACTTCCCCGGCGGGCAGGGCGACCGGCGCCCATTCCACCGCGAACAGCGATTCCAGCCGCCGGGCGGCGGCCAGTTGGCCGGTGGCGACCGGCCGCAGCACCAACTCGCCCACCGAGGCGACCGGTTCGCCGGTGGCGTCGGCGAGGGTCAGCGCGACCCCGCCGCCGGCCTTGGCGATCCGCACCCGCAGCGCGCCCGCGCCGGCCGCGTGCAGGGTGACGCCGCTCCACGCGAAGGGCAGCAGCGGCCCCTCGCCCTCCACCGTGCCGGCCGCGCCCAAGGCGTGCAGGGCGGCGTCGAGGAGGGCCGGGTGCAGGCCGTAGCGGGCGGCGTCCGGCACGTCGTCCGGCAGGGCGACCTCGGCGTAGACGTCGTCGCCGAGCCGCCACATCCGCCGTACGCCCTGGAAGACCGGGCCGTATTCCAGCCCGCCGGCGGCGAGTTCGGCGTAGAGGGTGTCGGTGGGCAGCGGCTCGGCACCGGCGGGCGGCCAGTCCGCGAGCCGTTCGGCGTCGCCGCCGGCGGGCAGCAGCGCGCCGGTGGCGTGCTCGGTCCACGGCTCGTCGTCGAGCGCGTCCTCGGGCCGCGCGTATACGGCGACGGGGCGGCGGCCGTCCGCGCCGGGCTCGCCGACCAGGAGGCGGGTCTGGACGGCGGCGCCGGGCGCGAGCACCAGCGGTGCCGTCAGGGTGAGATCGTCCACGGCCCGGCAGCCGACCTGGTCGGCGGCGCGAACGGCCAGCTCCACGAAGGCCGTTCCGGGCAGGATCACGGTCCCGGCCACCGCGTGGTCGGTGAGCCACGGGTGGCTGCGCAGCGACAGCCGCCCGGTGAACAGCCACCCCTCGGGCAGCGCCACCGCGGCGCCGAGCAGCGGGTGTCCGGCCGCGCCCATACCGGCCGCCGCGACGTCACCGACCGCGGCCGGGTCGTCGCTGAGCCAGTAGTGGCGGTGCTGGAAGCTGTACGTGGGCAGGTCGGTGCGGCGGGCGCCGGGCAGTACGGCCGCCCAGTCCACGGCCGTCCCCCGCAGGTGCGCCCGGCCCACGGCCTCGGCGAGCGTACGGTCCTCGGGCCGGTCCTTGCGCAGCAGCGGCAGGAAGGCAGCGGCCCCGGGGTCGGCGAGGCAGTCCGGCGCCATGCCCGACAGCACACCGTCCGGACCGAGTTCGACATACGTCCGCACGCCCGTGCCCTCCAACGCCCTGACGGCGTCGGCGAACCGCACCTCGTCGCGGACGTGCCGCACCCAGTGCTCGGCCGAGGTCACGTCCGGATCGGCCAGCGCCGAGACCAGCTCGACGGCGGGCTCGGCGAAGCTCAACCCCGCAACGACGGAGCGGAATTCGTCGAGCATCGGCTCCATGAGCGGCGAGTGGAAGGCGTGGCTGACGGTGAGCCGCCGGGTCTTCACGCCCTGCTTGTCCAGCGCCTTGGCCAGCCGGAGGAGCGCCGGCTCCGCACCGGAGACGACGACCGAGGCGGGTCCGTTGACGGCGGCGACGGCGATCTTCGCGCGCCGCTTGAGCATCGGCAGGACGACGTCCTCCCCGGCGGCGACGGCCAGCATGCCGCCACCGGCGGGCAGTTGCTGCATGAGCCGGGCGCGGGCCTCGACGAGGGTGCAGGCGTCCGGCAGCGACAGCACGCCGGCGGCGTGGGCCGCGGCGATCTCGCCGACCGAGTGCCCGGCGACCGCGTCGGGCCTGAGGCCCCAGGACTCCAGCAGCCGGAAGAGCGCCACTTCGAGGGCGAACAGCGCCCGTTGGGCGTTCCCCGTACGGTCGAGGTCGGCGGCGTCGCCGTCCAGCACCACCGCCGGGTCCAGGCCCAGCAGCCCGCACGCCTCGTCGAAGGCCGCGGCGAACACCGGCTGTGCGGCGTGCAGTTCCCGGCCCATGCCGACGCGCTGCGAGCCCTGCCCGGTGAAGAGGAACGCGGTCCGGCCGCCCACCGCGCCCGGCTCGACCGTCAACGCCTCCAGCGCGGCGGCCAGTTCGGCGCGGTCGGCGCCGGTCACGACGGCGCCGTGCTCGAAGCGGGCCCGGGTGGTGGCCAGGGCGTGCGCGATGTCGCGGACGGACGGCCCCGCGGCGTCCTCGGCGAGGGCGCGCAGCCGGGCGGCCTGGTCGCGTACCGCGTCCGGGGTGCGGGCGGAGACCACCCACGCGACGGCGGCCGGCTCGGTCCCGTCCGCGGCCGGCGACAGCGCGGCGACGGGCTGCGGTTCCGGGGCCTGCTCGATGATGACGTGCGCGTTGGTGCCGCTGAAGCCGAAGGAGGACACACCCGCGCGGCGCGGGCGCCCGGCGGAGTCCCACGGCCGGGCCTGCGTCAGCAGCTCGACCGATCCGGCCGACCAGTCGACGTGCGGCGACGGCTGCTCGGCGTGCAGGGTGCGCGGCAGTTCGCCGTGCCGCATCGCCATGACCATCTTGATGATCCCGGCGACACCGGCGGCGGCCTGCGTGTGCCCGATGTTGGACTTCACCGTGCCGAGGTACAGCGGCCGGTCGGCCGGCCGGTCCTGGCCGTAGGTGGCGAGCAGCGCCTGCGCCTCGATCGGGTCGCCCAGGCTGGTGCCGGTGCCGTGCGCCTCGACGGCGTCCACCTCGCCCGCGGGAACACGGGCGTTGGCGAGCGCCTGACGGATCACCCGCTGCTGCGAGGGGCCGTTGGGGGCGGTCAGGCCGTTGGACGCGCCGTCCTGGTTGATCGCCGAGCCCCGGACGACCGCGAGGACGCGGTGGCCGTTGCGGCGTGCGTCGGACAGCCGCTCCACGAGCAGCATGCCGACACCTTCGGACCAGCCGACCCCGTCGGCGTCGGCGGAGAAGGCCTTGCAGCGGCCGTCCAGCGCGAGGCCGCGCTGCCGGCTGAACTCGACGAAGGCGCCGGGTGTCGGCATCACGGTGACGCCGCCGGCCAGAGCGAGTTCGCACTCCCCGGCGCGCAGCGCCTGCGTGGCCAGGTGCAGGGCGACCAGCGACGACGAGCACGCGGTGTCGATGCTGACAGTCGGCCCCTCCAGGCCGAAGGTGTACGCGACCCGGCCGGAGACGACGCTCGCGGCGCTGCCGACACCGAGGTAGCCCTCCAGTTCGGCCGGGGTCTGCCGCATGCGCGCCGAGTACTCGTGGTACATCACGCCGGCGAACACCCCGGTGCGGCTGCCGCGGACGGCCGCCGGGTCGATGCCGGCGCGCTCGAAGACCTCCCAGGTGGTCTCCAGCAGCAGCCGCTGCTGCGGGTCGATGGCGACGGCCTCGCGCGGCGCGATGCCGAAGAACTCCGGGTCGAACTGCCCTGCCTCGTGCAGGAATCCGCCGTGCCGGGAGACCGAGGTGCCGCGGTGGTCGGGGTCGGGGTGGAAGAGCGTGTCGAGGTCCCAGCCGCGGTCGGTCGGGAAGCCGGAGATCGCGTCGCCGCCCTCGCCGACCAGCCGCCACAGGTCCTCGGGCGAGCCGACACCGCCGGGGAAGCGGCAGGCCATGCCGACGATCGCGATCGGCTCGTCGTCCGCGGTGGCCGAGGCGACGACCGGGCCCGCCGACTCCCCCTCCTCGCCGAGGAGTTCGGTGCGCAGGTAGCCGGCGAGCGCGTCGGCGGTCGGGTAGTCGAAGACCAGCGTCGCGGGCAGCCGCAGCCCGGTCGCCGAGCCGAGCCGGTTGCGCAGCTCCAGCGCCGTGAGCGAGTCGAAGCCGATCTCGTTGAAGGCCCGGCCCGGTTCGACTGCCTCGGGCCCGGCGAAGCCGAGCACCTGGGCGACCTGGCGGCGCGCGAAGTCCAGCAGGATGCGGTCCTGCTGGGCCCGGTCGGCGCCGAGCAGCCGTGCGGTGAGGGCCGTCGCCGTCTCGTCCGTGCCGCCCGCGGTGGCCGACCGGCGGGCGCCGACCCGTACGACCCCGCGCATCAGCGGGTGCACCTCGGCGGCGACCGCGCCCGGGGCGAGCCGCAGCGGTACGAGCACGGGCCGTGCGGCGCTCAGGGCTGCGTCGAAGAGGGCGGTGCCCTCGTCCGCGGAGAGCGGGGCGACGCCCGAGCGTGCCATCCGGGCCCGCTCGGCGTCGTCGAGGCCGCCGCCCATGCCGGTCGCCCAGGGGCCCCAGGCCAGCGACAGGGCGGCCAGGCCGGCGGAACGCCGGTGCGAGGCAAGGGCGTCGAGGAAGGAGTTGGCCGCGGCGTATCCGGCCTGCCCCGCGTTGCCGAACACCCCGGCGACGGAGGAGAAGAGCGCGAAGAGCCGCAACTCCCGCCCCGCGGTCAGCTCGTGCAGATGCCAGGCCGCATCCGCCTTCGGCCGCAGGACGCTGTCGAAACGCTCGGGCGTGAGCGAGCCCACCAGCCCGTCGTCCAGCACACCCGCCGCATGCACGACACCCACCAAGTCCGGTACGGACTCCAGCAGTTCGGCCAGTGCGCCCCGGTCGGCCACATCACACGCCACCGCCCGCACCGCAACACCCTGCGCCGCGAGTTCGTCCACCAGCGCACCGAACTCACCACTCCGGGACGCCAGTACGAGACCGCGCACCCCGTAATCCGCCACCAGATGCCGCGCGAACAGCCCGCCCAGAGCCCCCGACGCACCCGTCACCAGCACCGAACCCGAGTCCAGCACCGGCAGTTCGGCGACCGACGCCCGCTCGCGGACCAGCCGCGGGGCGAGTGCGACGCCGCCGCGCAGGGCGACCTCGGACCGCCCCGACTCGACGACCGCGGCCAGCACGTCACCGGCGACGGTGTCCGTGTCTGCGTCCACCAGCACGAACCGGCCGGGCTGCTCGGACTGCGCGGTACGGACCAGGCCGCGTACGGCCGCCGCGGGCAGGTCGGTCACGGCCTCGCCGTCCACCGCCGCGACCGCGCCACGCGTGACGACCACCAGCGGCGCGTCCCCGGCCGACCGTACGAGGTCCAGCGCCCAGGTCGCCGCCGCCCGCACCGCGTCCGGCACGGGCTCGCCGGCGAAGGCCGGCACCGCGACCGACTGCGGCACCGTGCCGCCGCCGGGCAGCGCCACCTCGGCCCACTCCACCGCGAACAGCGACTCCACCCGCCGCCCGGCGGCCACCTGCCCCGCCGCGACCTCGCGCAGCACCAGCGAGGCGACCGACGCGACCGGCTCGCCCGAGGCGTCCGCGACGGCCAGCGCCACGCCCTCCGGCGTCCTGCGCAGCCGCACCCGCAGGGTGTCCGCGCCGGCGGCGTGCAGCCGCACACCGCTCCAGGCGAAGGGCACCGCGGCGGTGCCGTCGGGGCTCACGCCCATGAGCTGCACGCCGTGCAGCGCCGCGTCCAGCAGCGCCGGGTGCAGGCCGTAACCGGCGGCGTCCGGCAGGTCGTCCGGCAGCGCGACCTCGGCGTACACCTCCTCACCGAGCCGCCACATCCGCCCTACGCCCTGGAAGGCCGGGCCGTAGCCCATGCCGTCCGCCGCGAGGGCGCCGTAGAGCCCGGCCACGTCGACCGGCTCGGCGCCGGCCGGCGGCCAGGACGTCAGGGCCTCGCCGGGCGTGCCGCCCTCGGCCAGCGTGCCCCGGGCGTGCTCGGCCCACGGCTCGTCCGGGGCGGCCTCCTCGGGCCGCGAGTAGACCGCGAGGCTGCGCCGCCCGGCGCCGTCCGCCGCCCCGACGAGCACCCGAACCTGCACCGCCGTGCCGGCCGCGAGGACCAGCGGCTCCAGCAGCGTCAGCTCGTCCAGCAGGTCGCAGCCGACCTCGTCGGCGGCCCGCACGGCAAGCTCCACGAAGGCGGTGCCGGGCAGCAGTACCGCACCCATGACGACGTGGTCGGCGAGCCACGGGTGCGTACGCAGCGACAGCCGCCCGGTCAGCAGCCGGCCCTCGGGCAACTCAAGCGCGGCGCCCAGCAGCGGGTGCCCGGCCGCGTCCAGCCCGAGACCGGCCGCGTCGGCGGCACCGAGCCGGCCGGTGGGCCAGTAGCGCTGCCGCTGGAAGGCGTATGTGGGCAGCTCCACGCGGACGGCCCCGGTGCCGGCGAAGAACGCCTCCCAGTCGGTGGCGACACCCCGCGCGTACGCCCGGCCGACCGCCTCGACGAGGGTCAGCTCCTCGCCGCGCCCCTTGCGCAGCAGCGGCAGGAAGGCGGCGGTCTCCTGGTCGACCAGGCACTCCGGGCCCATGCCCGACAGCACGCCGTCCGGGCCGAGTTCGAGATACGTGCGGACGCCCTGGATCTCCAGGACGCGCACGGCGTCGGCGAAGCGCACGGCCTCGCGGACGTGCCGCACCCAATAGGAAGGCGAGGTCACGCTGTCACCCGCGGCCAGCGCGGACACGAACTCGATCCGCGGCTGCGCGAAATGCAACCCCTCCACGACGGAGCGGAAGTCGTCGAGCATCGGCTCCATCAGCGGCGAATGGAAGGCATGCGAGACGGTCAACCGCCGGGTCTTCACCCCGTCGGCAGCCAACTCCCCTGCCACGTCGAGGACATCACCCTCAGCACCCGAAAGCACCACCGACGCAGGCCCGTTGACGGCAGCAATCCCCACCTGAGGACGCCCCGCCAGCAGCGGCAGCACCACGTCCTCACCGGCGCCGACCGCCACCATCGCCCCACCGGCGGGCAGTTGCTGCATCAACCGGCCCCGCGCCTCCACAAGCGTGCAGGCGTCAGCCAGCGACAGCACCCCGGCCACATGCGCAGCCGCGATCTCCCCCACCGAATGCCCGGCCACGAAGTCCGGCGCCACACCCCACGACTCCACCAACCGGAAGAGCGCCACCTCCAGTGCGAACAGCGCCCGTTGCGCGTTCCCCGTCAGGTCCAGATCCCCGGCACCCTCGAACACCACCGCCGGATCCAGCCCCACCAGCCCGCACACCTCATCAAAAGCAGCAGCGAACACCGGGAAAGCAGCGTGCAGCTCACGCCCCATCCCCACCCGCTGCGACCCCTGCCCGGTGAAGACGAACGCCGTGCGCCCCTCGACCGCCCGGCTCGCCGTCACGCTCTCCAGGCCGGCGAGCAGCTCGTCCCGCCCGGCGCCGACGGCGAGGCCGCCGTACGGGAAGCGGGAGCGCGAGGTGAGCAGGGAGTAGCCGAGGTCGGCCGGGGACACCGCGGCGGCGCCGGTCGCGTAGGTGTGCAGCGCCCGCGCCTGCCCGGCGAGGGCGGCGGGGCTCTGGGCGCTGACGAACCACGGCACGACCCGCTCCCCGCGGTCCGCCGGCGCGGGCACCTCGGCGGCGGCGGAAACGCCCGCGCCCGCCTGCTCGATGATGACGTGCGCGTTCGTGCCGCTGAAGCCGAAGGAGGACACGCCGGCCCGCAGCGGGCGCTCGCCGTCCGCGGTCCAGGTCCTGGCCTCGGTCAGCAGCTCCACTGCGCCGGAAGCCCAGTCGACGTGCGGCGAGGGCGCGTCCACGTGCAGGGTGCGCGGCAGCACGCCGTGCCGCATCGCCATGACCATCTTGATGACGCCCGCGACGCCGGCGGCGGCCTGCGTGTGGCCGAGGTTGGACTTGATGGAGCCGAGCCACAGCGGCCGGTCGCCGGGCCGGTCCTGGCCGTAGGTCGCGAGGATGGCCTGCGCCTCGATCGGGTCGCCGAGCCGGGTACCGGTGCCGTGCGCCTCGACGGCGTCCACGTCGGCCGGGGAGAGCCCGGCACCTGCCAGGGCGCGGCGGATGACCCGCTGCTGGGAGGGGCCGTTGGGCGCGGTGAGGCCGTTGGAGGCGCCGTCCTGGTTGACCGCGGAGCCGCGGATCACGGCGAGGACGGGGTGGCCGTTGGCCTCGGCGTCCGACAGCCGCTCCACGAGCAGCATGCCGACGCCCTCGCCCCAGCCCGTGCCGTCGGCCGCGGCGGCGAATGCCTTGCAGCGGCCGTCGAGGGCGAGGCCGCGCTGGCGGCTGAAGTCGACGAAGGTGTCGGGGGTGGCCATGACGGTCGCGCCGCCCGCGAGCGCGAGCGAGCATTCGCCGGACCGCAGCGCCTGGATGGCCCAGTGCAGGGCGACCAGCGAGGAGGAGCACGCGGTGTCGACGGTGACGGCCGGGCCCTCGAAGCCGAAGGTGTACGACACGCGGCCGGAGGCGACACCGCCGCTGGTGCCGGTGCCGAGGTAGCCCTCGGCGTCCTCGGTGAGCAGGCCGGCGCCGTAGTCGTGGTAGATGATGCCGGCGAAGACGCCGGTCTCGCTGCCGCGCAGTGAGGCGGGGGCGATGCCGGCCCGCTCGATGGCCTCCCAGGAGGTCTCCAGCAGCAGCCGCTGCTGCGGGTCCATGGCGACGGCCTCGCGCGGGCTGATGCCGAAGAACTCGGCGTCGAAGTCGGCGGCGTCGTAGAGGAATCCGCCCTGGGAGGCGTAGGAGGTGCCGGGGCGGCTCAGGTCGGGGTCGATGAGCCGGTCGAGGTCCCAGCCGCGGTCCTCGGGGAAGCCGCCGAGGACGTCGCTGCCGGCGGCGAGCATCCGCCACAGGTCCTCGGGCGAGCTCACGCCGCCGGGGAAGCGGCAGGCCATGCCGACGATCGCGATCGGCTCGTCGGCGGCGACCGGGGCCGTCTGCGCGGTTCCGGCGGGCGCCGCGCTGTCGCCGACGAGTTCGGCGCGCAGGTGGTCGGCGAGGGCGGCGGAGGTCGGGTAGTCGAAGACGAGCGTCGCGGTGAGCCGTAGGCCGGTGGCGGCGCCGATGCGGTTGCGCAACTCGACGGCGGTGAGCGAGTCGAAGCCGAGTTCCTTGAACGAGCGGGCGTCGTCGAGGACGTCGGAGGACGAGGCGTGCCCGAGGACGGCCGCGACCTGGGCGGCGACGAGTTCCCGCAGGTGCTCGTCCTGGTCGGTGCGGGTCATCGCGGCGAGCCGGTCGCGCAGGCTGGTGCCGGCGCCGGACGCGGCCTGGACGACGCGCCGGGCGGGGGTGCGGACGAGGCCGCGCAGCAGGGCGGGCAGGTCGTCCTGGGCGGCGAGCGCGGCGGCGTCCAGGTGCATGGGGACGGTGGCCGGCTGGCCGGTTCCCAGGGCCAGGTCGAGCAGCGCGAGGCCGTCGTCCGCGGTGAGGGCGGCCATGCCGGAGCGGGCCATACGGTCCAGGTCCTGCGCGCCCAACTCGCCTGCCATGCCGCCGCTTTCGGCCCACAGGCCCCAGGCGAGCGCGGTGCCGGGGAGGCCCTGGACGTGGCGGTGGGCGGCGAGGGTGTCGAGGAAGGCGTTGGCGGCGGCGTAGTTGGCCTGGCCGGCGTTGCCGAGGACGCCGGCGGCGGAGGAGAAGAGCACGAAGGCGGCGAGGTCGAGGCCGCGGGTCAGCTCGTGCAGGTGCCAGGCGGCGTCCACCTTGGGGCGCAGCACGGCCGCCAGCCGCTCGGGGGTGAGGGAGTCGACGAGCCCGTCGGCGAGCACGCCCGCGGTGTGCACGACGCCGGTGAGCGGGTGCTCGGCGGGGACGGCGTCGAGGGCGGCGGCGAGCTGGTCGCGGTCGGCGGCGTCGCAGGCGGCGAAGTGCGCGGTGGCGCCGAGTTCGGCGAGGTCGTCCCGCAACTGCTCGGCGCTGGGGGCCTGTTCGCCGCGCCGGCTGAGCAGCAGCAGGTGCCGTACGCCGTGTTCTGCGGCCAGGTGCCGGGCGACGAGGCCGCCGAGGGCGCCGGACGCGCCGGTGACCAGGACGGTGCCGTGCGGGTCGAGCGGCGCGGGGACGGTGAGCACGACCTTGCCGATGTGCCGGGCCTGGCTCATGTGGCGCAGCGCCTCGGTGGCGTGCCGCAGGTCCCATGCGGTGACGGGCAGCGGGGTGAGGGCGCCGGCGGCGAAGAGCGCGCCGAGTTCGTCGAGCATCTGCTGGATGCGGTCGAGTCCGGCGTCCATGACGTCGAAGGCCCGGTAGGCGACGCCCGGATACGCGGCGGCGACCTCGTCCGCGTCCCGGACGTCGGTCTTGCCCATCTCCACGAACCGGCCACCGCGCGGCAGCAGCCGCAGCGAGGCGTCCACGAACTCCCGCGCCAGCGAGTCCAGGACGACATCCACGCCCCGACCACCGGTCGCGGCAAGGAACCTGCCCTCGAAGCCCAGATCACGCGACGAAGCAATCCGCTCATCGGACAGACCCGAAGCCCGCAGCACGTCCCACTTGCCGACCGACGCCGTACCAAAAACCTCGGCACCCAGATGCCGGGCGAGCTGCACCGCCGCCATCCCCACACCACCGGCAGCCGCATGCACCAGCACCGACTCCCCCGCACCCAACCCCGCCAGATCCACCAACCCGTAGTAAGCGGTCAGGTAGACCAGCGGGGTGGCCGCGGCCTGGGCGTAGGTCCAGCCGTCGGGTACCCGGGTCAGCGCGCGGGCGTCGGCGACGGCCGCGGGCCCGAAGGCGCCGCCGAGCAGGCCCATCACGCGGTCGCCGACCGCGAACCGGGTCACGTCCGGGGCGACTTCGGTCACGACGCCGGCACCCTCGTAGCCCATCTGGCCCGCGTCGCCGGGGTACATGCCGAGTGCCTTGAGGACGTCGCGGAAGTTGACGCCGGCCGCCCGTACGGCGATCCGCACCTGCCCGGGCTCCAGCGGGTCCCGTGCCTCGGGGGCGGCGATGACGCCGATGCCGTCGAGGGCGCCCTCGGTGACGACGTCCACGCGCCAGGCCGAGCCGTCGGCGGGCAGCGCCAACTGCCCCTCGGCCCGGCCGCGCACCAGTCGCGGCACCGACAACTCGGCGCTGCGCAGCGCCACTTCGGGCTCGTCGAGGGCGACGGCGGCGGACAGCAGCCGCACCGCCTCCTCGTCGAGCGGCCGGTCGCCGTCCAGCAGCACGAACCGCCCGGGGTGCTCGGCCTGCGCGGCCCGCACCATGCCGCGTACGGCGGCCTGCGCCGCGTCCCACACCTGCTCACCGGGCTGTACGGCGACCGCGCCGCGGGTCAGCAGCGCCAGCCGGGCCGCGGCGAACCGCTCGTCGGCCAGCCACCGTTGCACCAGCGCGAGGGCGTCGCGTACGGCGGTGTGGGTGGCCTCGGCGAGGTCGGGGCCGGCCGCCGGGGCGAGGGGCACCAGCACGGTGTCGTCGGCGCCGAGCGTGCCGAGGCCGGCCAGGCCGTCCGCGCCGTCCAGCACCAGCAGCCGCGCACCGGCCGCGGGGGCGGCGGCGGGCTGCCATTCGACGCGGAAGAGCGAGTCGTACGCGGCCGAGGCGGCGGTGAGTTGCGCGGCCGGGGCGGCGCGCAGGACGAGCGAGTCGACGGCGGCGACGGGCGCGCCGGTGCCGTCCGCGACGGCCAGCCGCACACCGCCGCCGGGCGCGGGCGAGATCCGCACCCGCAGCCGGGTCGCGCCGACCGCGTGCACGGACACCCCGCCCCACGCGAAGGGCAGCACGGGCCCGCCGCCGGAGGCGATGCCGAAGTCGCCGAGCCCGATGGTGTGCAGGGCCGCGTCCAGCAGCGCCGGGTGCAGCCGGAAGCCCTCGACCGCCGCACCGCCGTCCGCGCCGGGCAGTTCGACCTCGGCGAAGACCTCGCCGCCGTGCCGCCACGCCTGCCGGACCCCGCGGAAGAGCGGGCCGTACTCCAGTCCCTCGGCGGCAAGTTCGTCGTAGAGCCCGGCGACCGGGACCGGCTCGGCGCCCGCGGGCGGCCACGCGGTGAGGGCGGCGGGGGCGGGCGCGCCGGTGCTGAGGGCGCCCTCGGCGTGCAGCGTCCAGGGGGTGTCGGGGCGGGCGTCCTCGGGCCGCGCGTACACCGCGAGCGGGCGCCGCCCGTCCTCGCCGGCGACGTCCACGGTGACCCGCAGCTGCGTCGAGGCGCCGGGGGCGAGCACCAGCGGGGCGTGCAGGGTGAGGTCGTCCAGGACGTCGCAGCCGGCCTGGTCGCCGGCGCGTACGGCCATCTCGACGAAGGCGGTGCCGGGGAGGATCACCGTGCCGGCCACGGCGTGGTCGGCGAGCCACGGCTGGGTGCTCAGCGAGAGCCGGCCGGTGAAGAGCCAGCCGTCCGGCAGCGCGACGGCCGCGCCCAGCAGCGGATGCCCGGCCGCGCCCTGGCCCAGCCCGCCCGCGTCGGTGACGGTGTGCGCCCGCGTCGGCCAGTAGCGGCGGTGCTGGAAGGCGTACGTCGGCAGGTCGGTGCGCCGGGCGCCGGGCAGCACGGCCGCCCAGTCCACGGCGGTGCCGCGCAGGTGTGCCTGGCCGAGCAGTTCGGCGAGCGCCTGCTCCTCGGGCCGGTCCTTGCGCAGCGCGGGCAGGAAGGCGGCGGCCTCGGGCTCGGCCAGGCAGTCGGGGCCCATCGCCGACAGCACGCCGTGCGGCCCGAGTTCGAGATACGTCCGGACGCCCGCGGCCTCCAACTGCCGTACGGCGTCGGCGAAGCGTACGGCCTCGCGGACGTGCCGCACCCAGTAGGCGGGCGAGGTCACCGGGTCACCGGCGGCCAGCGCGGACACGAACTCGATGCGCGGCTCGGCGAAGTCCAGCCCCTCGACGACGGAGCGGAAGTCGTCGAGCATCGGCTCCATCAGCGGCGAATGGAAGGCATGCGAGACGGTCAGCCGCCGGGTCTTGACGCCCTGACCGGCCAACTCCCCCGCCACGGCCAGCACATCGGCCTCGGCGCCGGAAAGCACCACCGAAGCAGGCCCGTTGACGGCGGCGATCCCCACCTCGGGACGCCCAGCCAGCAGCGGCAGGACCACGTCCTCCCCCGCCGCGACGGCCACCATCGCACCACCGGCGGGCAGTTGCTGCATCAACCGCGCCCGCGCCTCGACCAGTGCGCAGGCGTCGGCCAGCGACAGCACCCCGGCCACATGCGCAGCCGCGATCTCGCCCACCGAATGCCCGGCGACCGCGTCGGGCGCCACGCCCCACGACTCCAGCAGCCGGAAGAGCGCCACCTCCAGGGCGAACAGCGCCCGCTGGGCGAAGCCCGTCTGATCCAGGTCGCCGCCGACGCCTTCGAGGACGACAGCCGGCTCCAGGCCCGTCCCGGCGCATGCGGCGTCGAAGGCGTCGGCGAAGACCGGCTGGTAGAAGTACAGGTCCCGGCCCATGCCGACGCGCTGCGAGCCCTGCCCGGTGAAGAGGAACGCGGTGCGGCCGGTGCCACCGCCGGTGCGGCGGGCGAGGGGCGCGGCCAGGCCGCGCAGCAGCTCGACCCGGTCGCCGCCGAGCACCACGGCGCCGTACGCGAGCCGCCTGCGGCCCAGCGCGAGCGACAACGCGACGTCGGCAGCGGGCAGTTCACGCTCGCCCTGGACGAACTCCCGCAGCCGCGCGGCCTGGTCGAGCACGGCCTGCTGCGTCCGCCCGGTCAGCACCCACGGCACGACCCCCAGCCCCGGGGCGGAGGCGGGCACCGCCACGGGCTGCTCCGCCGGCGCCTGCTCGACGATGACGTGCGCGTTCGTGCCGCTGATCCCGAAGGACGACACACCGGCCCGGCGGGGCCGCCCCTCGACGGCCGCCCACTCCCGCGGCTCCGTCAGCAGCTCCACCGCACCAGAAGCCCAGTCCACGTGCGACGAGGGCTCCTCGGCATGCAGCGTCCGCGGCAGCACACCATGCCGCATCGCCATCACCATCTTGATCACACCGGCCACACCCGCAGCCGCCTGCGTGTGCCCGATGTTGGACTTCACCGACCCCAGCCACAGCGGCTCGGCCCCGGAACGCTCCCGCCCGTACGTCGCGAGCAGCGCCTGCGCCTCGATCGGGTCACCCAGGCTCGTGCCCGTCCCGTGCGCCTCGACGGCGTCCACATCCGCCGCCGTGAGGCCCGCGCTCTCCAGCGCCCGCCGGATCACCCGCTGCTGCGCGGGACCGTTCGGCGCGGTCAGCCCGTTGGACGCGCCGTCCTGGTTGACGGCCGTGCCCCGCACCACCGCCAGCACCGGGTGACCGTTGCGGCGGGCGTCCGACAGCCGCTCCACGAGCAGCATGCCGACGCCCTCGCCCCACCCGGTGCCGTCCGCGTCCGCGGAGAACGCCTTGCAACGCCCGTCCGCCGACAACCCCCGCTGCCGGCTGAACTCCACGAACGTCGCCGGCGTCGCCATCACCGTCACGCCGCCCGCGAGCGCCAGGTCGCACTCGCCGTTGCGCAGCGCCTGCCCCGCCAGGTGCAGGGCCACCAGCGACGACGAGCACGCCGTGTCCACCGTCACCGCCGGGCCTTCGAGCCCGAAGGCGTACGCGACCCGGCCCGACGCGATGCTGCCGCCGGTGCCGAGGAAGCCCTCGGCGGGGTCGGCGGCGTGCTCCATGACGCCCGCGTAGTCGTGGTACATGATTCCGGCGAAGACGCCGGTGCGGCTGCCGCGCAGGGCGGCGTGGTCGATGCCGGCGCGTTCGAAGGTCTCCCAGGACGCTTCGAGCAGCAGCCGGTGCTGCGGGTCCATCGCGACGGCCTCGCGCGGCGAGATCCCGAAGAGGTCGGGGTCGAAGTCGGCGGCGTCGTGCAGGAATCCGCCGCCGCGCGCGTAGGTGGTGCCGAGGTGGTCCGGGTCCGGGTCGTAGAGGGCGTCGAGGTCCCAGCCGCGGTCGGTCGGGAAGCCGGTGATGCCGTCGCCGCCCGCGGCGAGCAGCCGCCACAGGTCCTCGGGCGAGCCGACACCGCCGGGGAAGCGGCAGGCCATGCCGACGATCGCGAGCGGCTCGTCGGCGGCCGGCACGGCGGTGGGCTCGGCGGGCTCGGCAGCGGCCAGGCCCGGCAGCAGCTCGGCGGCCAGGAAACCGGCCAGGTCACGGGCGCTGGGGTAGTCGAAGACGAGGGTCGCGGGCAGCCGCAGCCCGGTCTCCGCGCCGAGCCGGTTGCGCAGCTCCAGCGCCATGAGGGAGTCGAAGCCCAGCTCGGTGAAGGCCCGCTCCTCCTCGACCGCCTCGGGGCCGGCGAAGCCCAGCACCCCGGCGACGGCGGTACGGACCAGGCCGAGCAGCAGCCGTCCGCGTCCTTCGGTGCCGGCCGCGGCGAGCCGGGCGGCGAGCGAGCCCGCGCCCGCCTCCGTGCCCTCAGCGGCGGCGTTCCGCCGGGCCGGCTGCCGGACGAGGCCGCGCAGCACGGTGGGCACGGCGGTGCCGCCGGAGCGCAGCGCCGAGGTGTCCAGGCGGACCGGCACCAGGGCGGCGGCGTCGCTCGCGAGGGCGGCGTCGAAGAGGGCCAGGCCCTCGGCCTCGGACAGCGCGAGGTAGCCGTCGCGGGCCATCCGCTGCCGGTCGGCGGCGGTCAGCCCGGCGGCCATGCCGGCGGCCCACGGGCCCCACGCGAGCGAGGTCGCGGCGAGGCCCTGGGAGCGGCGCAACGCGGCCAGCGCGTCCAAGTAGGCGTTGGCCGCGGCGTAGTTGGCCTGGCCCGCGCTCTCGACGACGCCGGCGACGGAGGAGAAGAGCACGAAGAGGGTGAGGTGGCGGTCGGCGGTCAGCTCGTGCAGGTGCCAGGCGGCGTCCGCCTTGGGCCGCAGCACGGCGTCCAGCCGCTCGGGCGTGAGCGCGTCGGCCAGGCCGTCGTCCAGGACGCCCGCCGCGTGCACGACGCCGGTCAGGTCGCCGATCCCGGCGAGGAGTCGGGCCAGCGCCGTACGGTCGGCGACATCGCATGCGGCGGCGGTCACGGACGCGCCGAGGGCGGCCAGTTCGCCGGTGAGGTCCCCGAACTCGCCGCTGCGGGAGGCCAGGACGAGGCTGCGCACCCCGTGGTCGCGGACCAGGTGCCGGGCGACGAGGCCGCCGAGGCTGCCGGACGCGCCGGTCACCAGGACGGTCCCGGGCCGCTCCACCGCGGCGGCGGCCGGCGCCGGCACACGGTGCAGCCGCGGGGCACGGAACTCGCCCGCCCGCAGCGCCAGTTGCGGCTCGTCCGCGGCCAGGGCGCAGGCCACTGCAGCCTTCAGCGCGCCCTCGTCCAGCGGGCCCTCGGCGTCGACGAGCAGGAAGCGCCCCGGGTTCTCGGCCTGCGCGGACCGCACCAGCCCCCACACGGCGGCATGCGCCGGGTCGAGCGGGCCGTCCTCGCGGCCGGCTGCCACCGCATGCCGGGTCACGACGGCCAGCGGCTCCTCGGCGTCCCCGGCCAAGTGCTCCTGCACCGCGGCCAGTACGCGCCCGGTCGCGGACCGTACGGCGTCGGGCGCGGCGCCCGCCGGCTCCAGGTGCAGGGCGGCGACGGCGGAAGGAGCCACGTCCATCGGCGCGGTCACCGGAGCCCACCGCACCTCGTACAGCGACTCGGTGCGCACGGCCACCCGCCCCGCGGCGAGCGGTCGCAGCGCGAGCGAGCCGACGGACGCGACGGGCGCGCCCGCGGGGTCGGTGAGGGTCAGCGCGAGGGAGCCGTTCCCGGCCGGGGTGATACGGGCCCGCAGCGCGGTCGCGCCCACGGCGTGCAGGGCGACCCCGCTCCAGCCGAAGGGCAGCAGCGCGGTGCCGTCCGCCGCCGGGTCGCCGAGCCCGACGACATGCAGGGCCGCGTCGAAGAGCGCCGGGTGCAGGCCGAACCCGGCCTCCTCCCGGGCCTGTTCCGGCAGCACCAGCTCGGCGTACACCTCGTCGCCGGCCCGCCACGCGGCCCGTACGCCCTGGAAGACCGGCCCGTACCGCAGGGCCGAGCCGGACTCCGCGTAGAGGCCGTCGACGGGCAGCGGCTCGGCCCCGGCGGGCGGCCACTCCTGCGACGGGGGCTCGGGCACGGGCGCACCGGTGGCCAGGACACCGCTCGCGTGCTGCGTCCAGTCGCCGTCCCCGGTGCGCGCGTGCACGGTCAGGGCACGCCGGCCGGCGGCGTCCGGGCCCTCGACGGCGACCCGCAGCTGCACGTCACCGTCCTCGGCGACGGCCAGCGGCTCCAGCAGCGTGAGGTCGTCCAGCAGGTCGCACCCGAGATGGTCGCCGGCCCGCAGCAGCATGTCCGCGTACGCCGTGCCGGGCAGCACCGCGGTGCCGCCGATCGTGTGGTCGCGCAGCCACGGGTGGCTGCGCAGCGCCAGCCGGCCGGTGAACAGGCAGCCCCCGCCGGGCAGTTCGACCGCCGCCCCGAGCAGCGGGTGCCGGGTCGCGTCGAGCCCGGCCAGCTCCACGTCCAGGGCGCCGGAAGCGGGGTTGTCCAGCCAGTACCGCTGGTGCTGGAAGGCGTACGTGGGCAGGTCCACCGGCTCCGCGCCCGGCAGTGCCGCCGCCCAGTCCACGGGCGTGCCCCGCAGGTGCGCCAGGCCCAGCGCCTCGGCGAGCGCCTGCTCCTCGGACCGGTCCTTGCGCAGCACGGGCACGAAGGCCGAGGCCCCGGGGTGCGCCAGGCACTCCGGGCCCATCGCCGACAGCACGCCGTGCGGCCCGAGTTCGAGATACGTCCGGGCCCCGTACGACTCCAGCTCGCGTACGGCGTCGGCGAAGCGCACGGCCTCCCGGACGTGCCGCACCCAGTAGGCAGGCGAGGTCACACTGTCACCCGCAGCCAGCGCGGACACGAACTCGATCCGCGGCTCGGCGAAGTCCAGCCCCTCCACGACGGAGCGGAAATCGTCGAGCATCGGCTCCATCAAAGGCGAATGGAAGGCATGCGACACGGTCAACCGCCGGGTCTTCACCCCGCCGGCAGCCAACTCCCCCGCCACCGCGAGGACATCACCCTCAGCACCCGAAAGCACCACCGACGCAGGCCCGTTGACGGCAGCAATCCCCACCTGAGGACGCCCCGCCAGCAGCGGCAGCACCACGTCCTCACCGGCGCCGACCGCCACCATCGCCCCACCGGCGGGCAGTTGCTGCATCAACCGGCCCCGCGCCTCCACAAGCGTGCAGGCGTCAGCCAGCGACAGCACCCCGGCCACATGCGCAGCCGCGATCTCCCCCACCGAATGCCCGGCCACGAAGTCCGGCGCCACACCCCACGACTCCACCAACCGGAAGAGCGCCACCTCCAGTGCGAACAGCGCCCGTTGCGCGTTCCCCGTCAGGTCCAGATCCCCGGCACCCTCGAACACCACCGCCGGATCCAGCCCCACCAGCCCGCACACCTCATCAAAAGCAGCAGCGAACACCGGGAAAGCAGCGTGCAGCTCACGCCCCATCCCCACCCGCTGCGACCCCTGCCCGGTGAAGACGAACGCCGTCCCGCCGCTGCGGTCGCCCAGCGGCGTGCTCGCCACGGCGTCCAGCGCGTGCAGCAGCTCCTCGCGCGTGCGGCCGGTGACGACGGCCCCGTGGTCGAAGCGGGCCCGCGTCGTGGCGAGCGCGTACGCGACCTCGTGGGCCGGCGTCTGCGGCGCGGCCTCGACATGTGCCCGCAGCCGCGCGGCCTGGTCCCGTACGGCCTCGGGCGTACGGCCGGACAGCACCCACGGCAGCACCCCCAGGCCCGCGACGGGCTCGGCGGCGGTTCCGGCAGCGGTGTCGGCACCGTCACCCGCGCCCTCGGCCCCGCCCTCGTCCCCGCCGGAACCCGCCTGCGGCGGCTGCTCGACGATGACGTGCGCGTTCGTGCCGCTGATCCCGAAGGACGACACACCCGCCCGGCGTGGCCGCCCCTCGACGGCCGCCCACTCCCGCGGCTCCGTCAGCAGCTCCACCGCACCAGAAGCCCAGTCCACATGCGGCGACGGCTCGTCCACGTGCAGCGTCCGCGGCAGCACGCCGTGCCGCATCGCCATGACCATCTTGATGATCCCCGCGACACCCGCGGCGGCCTGCGTGTGCCCGATGTTGGACTTCACCGAGCCCAGCCACAGCGGCTCGGACCCGGAACGCTCCTGCCCGTAGGTCGCCAGCAGCGCCTGCGCCTCGATCGGGTCGCCGAGCCGCGTACCGGTCCCGTGCGCCTCGACGGCGTCGACATCCGCCGCCGTGAGGCCCGCGCTCTCCAGCGCCCGCCGGATCACCCGCTGCTGGGAGGGGCCGTTGGGCGCGGTGAGGCTGTTGGAGGCGCCGTCCTGGTTGACGGCGGTGCCGCGTACGACCGCGAGCACGGGATGCCCGTGGCGCAGTGCGTCGGACAGCCGCTCCACGAGCAGCATGCCGACGCCCTCGCCCCACCCGGTGCCGTCCGCGTCCGCGGAGAACGCCTTGCAACGCCCGTCGGCGGACAACCCCCGCTGCCGGCTGAACTCCACGAAGGTCGCCGGCGTCGACATGACGGTCACGCCGCCCGCGAGGGCGAGGTCGCACTCGCCGTTGCGCAGCGCCTGCGCCGCCAGGTGCAGCGCGACCAGCGAGGACGAGCACGCCGTGTCCACCGTCACCGCCGGGCCTTCCAGGCCGAGCGCGTAGGCGACCCGGCCGGAGGCGATGCTGCCGGAGCTGCCGTTGCCGAGGTAGCCGTCGAGGCCGTCGGGGATGTCGGTGATGCGGGAGGCGTAGTCGTGGTACATGACGCCGGCGAAGACGCCGGTGCGGCTGCCGCGCAGGGTGGCCGGGTCGATGCCGGCGCGTTCCATGGCCTCCCAGGACGCCTCCAGCAGCAGCCGCTGCTGCGGGTCCGTGGCCAGGGCCTCGCGGGGGCTGATGCCGAAGAAGTCGGCGTCGAAGTCGGCGGCGTCGTAGAGGAACCCGCCGTCGCGGGCGTAGGAGGTGCCCGGGTGGTCGGGGTCGGGGTGGTAGAGGCCGTCGAGGTCCCAGCCGCGGTCGGTGGGGAAGCCGGCGATGGCGTCGGTGCCGCCGGCGACCAGCCGCCACAGGTCCTCGGGGCTGCTGACGTGCCCGGGGTAGCGGCAGGCCATGCCGGTGATCGCGATCGGCTCGCGGTCCTTCTCCTCCACCTCGCGCAGTCGCCGGCGCGTCTCGCGCAGATCGGCGGTCGCCCGCTTCAGGTAGGTGAGAAGTTTTTCCTCGTTCCCCACTGACGCCACCCCAAGAGCCCGTACGGCTTGATGAACCTCGGCATGCCAAGGCGTGCCCAGGCATGAAGGAAATGGGCCTGCCGTTATTCCGGGGCGGTTCGCGCATCGGTGCCGGCCGGTCGTTTGGGCCGTTCGTTGCGGTGCCGGAAGCAAATAGCCTCTATTTCCAGTCGAACGACAACCTACGGGCGGCTCTTCGGGTGACCAACCCCTAGCTCACCCCGATCCCTCGCCGGCGGGCGGTGGTAGGGGTGCGGGTGCGGGGCGGGCGGGCCGCGGGGGTGAGGCGGGGGGTGCGTAGGGGTTGTGGCCATGGTGTTCACGCTGCCACGTTGGCATCGGACACCCCTGCCGAGGGGTGCGAGGAAAGGTGCGTTGACGTGGCAGGAGCAGCAACGGGACCGGCGATCGGTGCGGACTGGGTACGGCGGTTCCACCCCTCGCCGCGGCCGATCGCGCGCCTTGTCTGCTTCCCGCACGCCGGTGGTTCGGCGAGCTTCTTCTTTCCGGTCTCCGAGGCGATGTCGTCCTCGATCGAGGTGCTGGCGCTGCAATATCCGGGGCGGCAGGACCGCCGGGCGGAAGAGCCGCTGACTTCCGTGCAGGATTTCGCGCGGAATGCCTTCGACGCGCTTCAGCCGTGGGCGGACGTGCCGCTGGTGTTCTTCGGGCACAGCATGGGCGCGGTGATCGCGTACGAGGTGGCGCGGCTTTTCGACGACGCGGACACCGTGCTGCTGGGGTTGTTCGTGTCGGGGCGGCGGGGTCCGGCGACGTACCGGGACGAGCGGGTGCACCTGATGCCGGACGAGGGGGTGGTGTCGGAGATCGTGAATCTCAACGGCACGGACTCCGGGCTGCTGGCGGACAAGGAGATCCTGTCGATGATCCTGCCGGCGATCCGCAGCGACTACCGGGCGATCGAGACGTACCGCTACAATGCGTCGCGCAAGCTGCGCTGCCCGATCACGGCGATGGTCGGGGACAACGACCCGAAGGCGACTCTCGACGAGGTGCGCACGTGGCAGGAGCACACCAGCGGGGACTTCGAGCTCCAGGTGTTCGGCGGCGGCCACTTCTATCTGACCGGTCATCAGGCGGCGATCATCAACGCCATTTCCGACCATGTGCTGATGGCGTGCGGCGACTCCGCGCGGCCGGCCGTACGGGAGCGGTGACGGCCGGGGTCCGCGGGTGAGCGCGGACGGGGCGCCGGCGGCGCGTCCGGCGGGGACGGCGGGGACGGTCATCCGGGTGCTGCTCGCGGACGACCAGGCGCTGATCCGGGGCGCGTTGGCGTCGATGCTGGGCCTTGAGCGCGACATCGAGGTGGTGGCGCAGGCCGGTTCGGGTGACGAGGCGGTCGAGGCCGCGCTGCGGCTGCGCCCGGACGTGGCGTTGCTGGACGTGCAGATGCCGGGCAAGGACGGGTTGACGGCGGCGGCGGAGCTGCGGGAGGCGCTGCCGTCGTGCCGGGTGGTGATCTGCACGACGTACGGGCGGCCCGGCTATGTGTACCGGGCGATGCGGATAGGCGTGTCGGGTTTTGTGGTGAAGGACGCGCCGCCGGAGCAACTGGCCGACACCGTACGGCGGGTGCACGCGGGGCTGCGGGTGGTGGATCCGGCGCTGGCGGCGGAGTCGCTGGCGAGCGGGTCCAATCCGCTGACGCCGCGCGAGCAGGAGGTGCTGCGTGCGGCGCGCAAGGGCGGGACGGCGGCGGAAGTGGCCGCGGTGATGCATTTGTCGGGCGGGACGGTGCGCAACTGCCTGTCGTCCGCGATGAGCAAGACCGGCGGCAGTACGCGCGCCGAGGCGGTGCGGATCGCCGAGGAGCAGGGCTGGCTGTAGCCGGGGGCGCTCACGGACGGTGGCGGCATTGGGCCGCCGGGAGCGCTCCCGCTTTTCGCGGTACGCGTTTTGGACCGTATCGATTTCAACGAGTCCCCCGGTGCCGACTTTCGGCCATGACGACACGGTGACAATTTCGTCACCTGGACGTCGCGGCAACTGTGCCCCGCTGACGACGAGGTGAATGGATCGCACACATAGCGTGCGCCCGGCGTCTTCAGTGCCGGCACCCCGGGTCGCACCGCGTAGCGTGCAGCGATCATGTGGTCACTTTGCGTGGCGAGCGCCGCCGCAGATCCTTTAGGAAGGCTTTACTGTGGGTGTTCGGCCCCCTCCGCCGACCAGCCCCTATGTGACAACATTGCTGATCGGGCACCTCGCCCGTCCCCCGAACCCCTACCCCTACCGGCGGTGAAAACCGACCGTCTACACGCAGTCGTCACTCAGAGTACGGGTGGAGATTCGCAGAGAGTGCTAGGTTTCAGGCCAACGATGAAGCGGTCACGAGGCAACCAGGCTTGGCGACTGGTAATTCATCCAAGCCGGTTCACAAACCGATTGACGCAGCTTGGATGCTTTCGCACGGGGGCGATAGTGTATGGCGTTTATCGAACGATGCTCCGAGATGAATCGGCTGAAAGACCTCTACAGCCGAAGCGTCGAGGGCAAGGCGCAGATCGTACTGGTCGACGGCGTCGTGGCGAGCGGCAAGACCGAGTTGCTGCACGTCTTCGGGGAGCAGGTCGACGAGTCGGGCGGGCTGATGCTGACCGCCGTCGGGTCGAGGGTGGAGCACACGGTCGCCTTCGACGTCCTCACCCAGCTGTTCCTCAACCTGGGACTGCCGGCTGAGACCCGGCAGACGGTGGCGGCGCTGCTGAGCGAGTGCGCGGTCACCGCGGGCGCGGTCGGCGCCGTGTGCAGGGAGACGATGCTGCGGCTGTCGCGCGGGCTGTGCGAGGTCCTGCTGGGCTTGTGCGGCCGGCAGCCCGTCGTCATCGGCGTGGATGACGTCCAGCACGTGGACGAGCCGTCGCTCGAAGTGCTGCTGTATCTCGTACGGCGGCTGCGGGCGGGGCGCCTGATGGTGATCCTCAACGAGTGGACCGGGCCGCGGCCGGCGCACCCCGCCTTCCGCGCGGAGCTGCTGCGGCAGCCCAACTGCCACCGGATCCAGCTGCAACTGCTGTCCACCGAGGGCGTTTTAGAGGCCCTCGCCGAACGGCTCGACACCGCCACGGCGGCGCGGCTGGCACCCGGTTACCACACGGTCAGCGGCGGCAACCCGCTGCTGCTGCAAGGGCTCATCGAGGACAGCGCGATCGGCCTGCCGGACGGGGTGTCCACCCTGTCCACCGAGCCGCTGCCCGACGAATCCTTCCGCCAGGCGGTGTTCGCGTGCCTGTACCGCTGGGACGACGCGACCATCGATGTGGCCCGCGGGCTCGCCGTGCTCGGCCACATCGCGACGCCGCCGCTCGTCGGCCGGCTGGTGGGGCTGGCGACCGAGCGGGTCCGGCAGAGCGTGGACACCCTCACCAAGTCCGGCCTGCTGGACGACGGGTGGTTCCGCCACCCCACCGTGCACTGCGTGGTGATGGACTCGCTCGGCATGGAGCACCGGGTACGGCTGCGGCTCGCGGCGGCCGGGCTGCTGCACGACAGCGGGCAGCCGGCCGCCGACGTCGCGCAGCACCTGCTCGCCGCCGGGCAGGTCGGCGAGAGCTGGGCCGTCACCGTGCTCCAGGAGGCCGCCGCGCACGGACTGGCCGAGGACCGGCTGGAGTTCGCGCAGGAGTGCCTGGAGCTGGCCCTGCGCGAGTGCGAGGACTCCGTGCAGCGCGCCGCCCTGACCATGACGCTGGCCCGGCTGAAGTGGCGCAACCAGCCGTCGGCGGCGGCCCGTTACTACACCCCGCTGCGGCACGCGCTGGTCGCCGGGCACCTGGACCAGAGCCACGGCCCGGTGCTCATCCGCAATCTGGTCTGGCACGGGCGTGACGCCGAGGCCAGCGAGGTCTACCGGTGGATGACGCGCCCCGGCGCGTCCCTGGACCCGACCGTCGCGGCGAACCTGGCGCTCATGCGGACCTGGCTGGAGCCGGGGCGGCCGTCGTCCGGGGTGCTCCCCTACCCGGCCCCCGGGCCGGAGGCGGAGATCAGCCGGCGGGTGCACGGCGGGGTCGTCATCTCGTCCGCCTTCGCCTCCGTGCAGGAGGGGATCTCCGGCGAGCGGCCCGTCGAGCAGGCCGAGCAGGTGCTCGCGAGCTCCACGCTCACCGACGACAGCCTCATGACGGTGTGCACGGCGCTGTACGCGCTGATCTTCGCCGAGCGGCCGGACAAGGCGAAGCCGTGGTGCCAGATCTTCCTGGGCCAGGCCAGGGCCCGGCGGGCCACCTCGTGGGAGGCGGTGCTCAGCGGGATCCGCGCGGAGGCCGCGCTCTACCAGGGGGACCTCACCGACGCGGAGGTCTGGTCGCGGCGGGCCCTGGAGCTGCTGCCCGCGCACAACTGGGGCATCTTCCTCGGGCTGCCGCTCGCGGTGCTGCTGCGCGCGCAGACCGGGCAGGGCCGCTTCGACGAGGCGGCCAGGACGCTGCGGCGGCGGGTGCCGGAGAGCATGTACCGCACGCGGGTGGGTGTGCTCTACCTCTACGCGCGGGGGCGGTACTTCCTGGCCACGAAGCGGTTGCAGGCGGCGCTCGCGGACTTTCGGACCTGCGGGGCGCTCATGGCCGACTGGCAGATGGACTCGCCCGTCCTCGCGCCCTGGCGCAGTGACAGCGCGTGGACGCAGGTGCAGCTCGGGGAGGTCGAGGAGGCGCGGGCGCTGGTGCAGGAGCAGCTGGAGCTGCCGGCCGCGGCGGGCCCGCGGGTGCGCGGGATGTCGCTGCGGGTGCTGGCGCAGACGCATGAGCCGCAGGAGCGGGTGCCGCTGCTGCGGGAGGCGGTGGAGCTGCTGCAGACCACCGGGGACGCGCTGGAGCTGCTGCTGGCGCTGGCCGATCTGAGTGCGGCGCATCGGGCTCTGGGGGATCAGAACATGAGCCGGATGCTGGAGGCGCGGGTTGTGCGGCTGGCGAAGGAGTGCGGGGCGGAGGAGGCGGGGCGGTGGTGGGCCGGGGGGCCGGACTCCGCCGAGGGGGAGGACGGCGAGGAGGAGCGGCCGACGGATGTGCTGGTGCTGCTCAGTGACGCGGAGCGGCGGGTGGCGGAGTTGGCTGCGCGCGGGCACACGAACCGGCAGATCAGCCGGCGGTTGTACATCACGGTGAGCACGGTGGAGCAGCACCTGACGCGGGTGTACCGGAAGTTGAATGTCACGCGGCGGGCGGATCTGCCGCTGTGGTTGAAGGAGGAGGACGAGTTGGAGGCGCCGCAGTTGGTGACGGCGGACGGGATGGCGCTGCCGCGGGCGGATTCGTAGGCGGGGCGTGCCTGCTGTTCGTGGCTGTTCGGTGCGGTGCGGTGCGCCTGCTGTTCGGTGGGGTGCCGGGCGGGGCCACTCCGGGGGTACCTCCTCGGACTGCGCACATCGACCTCGCAGCGGATCCGGTCCCGCCCTGTCGTGCGCAGTCCTGCGGGGGCACCCCCGGATCGTCCCCACCCTCCCGTCCGCCGGCGGCTTTCCGTACGTGGGAGCTGGATCGTTCCCGTGCGCTGGTGGCTTCCGTGGCTGTCGGTCCCGTCCTCCCGTGTGCCGGTGGCTTTCCGTGCGTGGGAGTGGGCTGTCGGCCTCGCCTGTACGCCGGTGGCTTCCGTGCGTGGGTCGTCCTAGAGCGGGATGAGGTCGAACTGCTCCCAGGTGCCGATTGTCGGGGCGGTGGCGATGAGGGGGGAGGCTCCGGCGTTGGCTGCTGTGACGTATTTGGCGTTGGCCTGGGCGCGGAGGCTTACTGAGCCGTTGGGGTTGGTGACGAGTTGGAAGGTCTCCCAGGCTTGGGCCGTCGTGCGGTTGGCGATCAAGGGGGAGGCGCCGGCGTTCTCGGCCGTGACGTAGAGGTTGTTGGCGTGGGCGCGGAGGGTGATGTTGGTGCTGGAGGTCACGGTGAGGGTGAAGGTTTCCCAGGCTTGGGCGGTGGGGCGGTTGGCGATGAGGGGGGAGGCGCCGGCGTTCTCGGCTGTCACGTAGCGGTTGTTGATGCGGGCGCGGAGGGCGTAGGTGCCGGGGGTGGGGCCGGGGGTGCCCGGGGTGGTGAGGGTGGCGGCTTCGGTGCCGGCGAGGAGGAAGCCGCCGACGGCGAAGTCGGCGGTGCTGTCGTACGTGACGGGCTGGCTGGAGTCGGGGCGGTCGCCGACCTTCTGGACGTAGCCGAGTACGCCGTCGGGGTGGACGGCAGTGGCGACCAGGCCGTTCCAGGCGCGGGCGGCGACCGGCAGGTAGGTCGCGGAGTCCACCAGGCCGGACACGACGGCGTAGGCGGTGCCGTAGAGGAAGAAGGCGGTGCCGCTGGTCTCGGGGCCGGGGAAGTGGTTCGGGTCGGCGAGGTTGACGTTCCAGAAGCCGTCCGTGCGCTGCACGGCGGCGACCGCGGTGACGAGCCGGCGCAGGGTGTCGCGGTATTCGGGGACGTCGGCCTGGCCGGCCGGCAGCGTCTTGAGGACCTTGGTGTGGGCGCCGGCGACCCAGCCGTTGCCGCGCGACCACACCACCGGGCGGCCCGAGGGCGAGACGATGCCGCCGGGCAGGAAGTTCTTGTCGCGGTACCACAGGCCGGTCGCCGGGTCGTAGAGGCCGGGGCCGCCCTCGGCGCTCTTGGTGTGGGTGTAGAGCCGGTGCAGCTTGCCGAAGTAGCCGCTGTCGCCGCGCAGGACGCCGAGCCGGGCGAACTGCGGCATCGCCATGTGCAGGGCGTCGTCCCACCACCAGTCGTCGTCCTTGTTCACCTGGTTGACGTAGGTCATCGTGTGCAGGCACGACTCGATCGCGGCGATCTTGCTGTCGGCGGGCGCGAGGTCGTAGAGGTCGAAGTAGGCCTGGCCCGCGCACTGGTTGTCGGCGTCGCGGGTGCCGGTGCCGCCGTTGAGGCCGTAGGAGTGGGCCTGGGCCCAGCCGGTCACGTAGTTCAGATATGTGACGTCGGAGGTCAGCCGGTAGAGGGCCATGAGGCCGCTCATCAGCGTGGCGTTGGCCCACAGGTTGTCACCGCCGCCCGGGTGCGCGCCGATCCACTGGTCGGCGACCCGGCGCAGTACGGCGACCATGTCCTCGCGCGGCGGCAGGGTCGGGGCGGGGGCTGCGGCGCTCGCCGCGTACGCGCCGGGTGCGGTGAGTGCGGGTATGCCGGCCGCGGTGAGCGCGAGCGTGCCGGTGAGGAAACTGCGTCGGTCCATGGCGATGCCTCTCACGAACGGTGAGTGGGGGGGACGAGCCGTCGTTCATCCTTGCGAACAGGGGACATCGATGTGACTCGCCCGTGACCATAGGACTGGACCAATCCCGGGGTCAATCCCCCGTGGCTCAGGGGAGGATCGCGTCGACGTAGCCGCCGTCCACCCGGACCGCCGCGCCGGTCGTCGCCGTGGCGAAGTCCGAGCCGAGGTAGACGGCCATATGGGCGATCTCCTCGGGCTCGATGAGCCGGCGCAGCAGCGACTGCGGGCGGTGCTCGGCCATGAAGACGCGCTGCGCCTCCTCCCACGGCAGGCCGGGGTCGACGAGCGAGTACACGAAGTCCTCGACGCCGCCGGTGTGGGTGGGCCCGGCGATCAGCGAGTTGACGGTCACCCCGGAGCCGGCCGCCTCCTTGGCGAAGCCGCGGGTGACGGCGAGCAGCGCGGTCTTCGTCATGCCGTAGTGGATCATCTCGGCGGGGATGACCACGGCGGAGTCGCTGGCGACGTTCATCACCCGCCCCCAGCCGCGCTCCTTCATGCCCGGCAGGTACGTACGGATCATCCGCACCGCCGCCAGCACGTTCACCTCGAAGTAGCGCCGCCACTCGTCGTCGGGGATCTCCAGCGCGGGGGCGGCGCCGAAGACGCCGAGGTTGTTGACCAGGATGTCGAGGTCCGGGAGCGCGCCGGTCAGCAGGGCCACGCCCTCGTCGGCGGCCAGGTCGCCCGGCGCGGCGAAGAAGCCGTCGCGCCCGGTCTCCTCGCGCAGCTCGGCGACGGCCCGCTCCACCGCCTCGGGCCTGCGGCCGTTGACCCCCACCCGGGCGCCGGAGCGCCCGAGGCCGGCCGCGATCGCCCGGCCGATGCCCTGCGTGGAGCCGGTGACCAGGGCGGTCCTGCCGGAAAGGTCGATGAGCATGGCGCTGCCTCCCGCCGTCCGCGGCGGCCTGCGTGCCGGGCCGCCACGGTTCTCCTTCCCGGCCGGCCCGCCGCCGCCCCTCGGCCACCCGGGCGATCCGCCCGGGCGGTCAGTGGAACTGCGGGATGATCAGGTACAGCCCGTAGAGGACGGCGCCCGCGCACACCGCGAAGCACGCCCCCGCGGCGGCGGTCAGCGCCGTGCCGTCCTGGCCCGCGGTACGGGCCGCGTCCCGGCCGGCCAGGGCGCGTACTCCCAGGGCGAAGAAGAGCACGACGCCCACGGTGGCGCCGAAGCTCACCACGGCGACCTCGCCCAGCGATCCCCACTTCACGTCCATACGCCGCTCCCGGTTCGTCGCGTGTCTGCTGCCTGCTGTGTGTGCGGGTGCCGCCGCGTGGGCATCCGGCTCACGCCCCGGCGTGGGCGGTCGCCGAGCGGCGTACGGAGGTGGTCGGCGCGCTGTTCACGTTGTCCGCGTGCACCGGGTTGCGGCGCGAGAGCAGGACGATGACGGCGGCGATGACGACGGCGGCCACCGCGATCAGGACCGTGCCGAGGGTGCCGCCGTGCACGACCGCGCCGGCGGCGACCGCGCCGACCGCGGCGGCGGCCGGCAGCGTCACCAGCCAGGCCAGCGCCATCCGGCCGGCGGTGCTCCACCGCACCTCGGCGAGCCGGCGGCCCACCCCGGCGCCCAGGATGCCGCCCGAGCAGACCTGGGTGGTGGACAGCGCGAAGCCGAGGTTGGCGGAGGTGAGGATGACCGCGGTCGCCGCCGACTCGGCCGCGAAGCCCTGCGGGGACTCGATGTCCACGATGCCCTTGCCCATGGTGCGGATGATGCGCCAGCCGCCCAGGTACGTGCCGGTCGCGATGGCCAGCCCCGAGGTGAGGACGACCCACACCGGCGGGCCCGCGTCGTGGCCCAGGGCGCCGCAGGAGATCAGCGCGAGGGTGATGACGCCCATGGTCTTCTGCGCGTCGTTGGTGCCGTGGGCGAGCGAGACCAGCGAGGCGGAGGCGACCTGGCCGGTCCTGAACCCCTTGGACACCCCGTCCTTGGGGGCGCGGGCGGTGATCCGGTAGGCCAGGTAGGTGGCGGCGAGCGCGGCCAGGCCCGCCACCACCGGGGAGGCGACGGCCGGGATGAGGATCTTCTCCACGACCTTGTCGAAGTGCACGCCGCCGCGGCCCGCGCCGACCCACACCGCGCCGATCAGGCCGCCGAACAGCGCGTGCGAGGAGCTGGAGGGCAGGCCGAGCAGCCAGGTCATCAGGTTCCATAGGATGGCGCCGACCAGCCCGGCGAAGATCATGCCGGGCGTGACCAGCGAGTCGTCGACGATCCCGCCGGAGATCGTCCTGGCCACCTCGGTGGACAGGAACGCGCCCGCCAGGTTCAGCACGCCGCTTATGCCGACGGCGACCTTGGGGCGCAGGGCGCCGGTCGCGATGGACGTGGCCATCGCGTTGGCGGTGTCATGGAAACCGTTCGTGAAATCGAAGGCCAGGGCCGTGACGATGACCATTGCCACAAGGAAGGTGATGTGGTCCATCACCCCAGGTAACCAGCGGCAGGCGTACAACCGGGGAAGGACACGTGAAGCCGGCGTACGCGCGGAAAGACGCCTGCGGGCGCCGCCGCCGGTGTGCCGTGCGGTGACGCCCGGTCGGCCGGGGGACGGGTCAGCTGTAGGTCAGGCCGCTGAGGGAGCAGTAGCGGACGAACGGCCCGGGGTAGACGTACTCGTCCAGGCAGTAGCCGGTCGCACTGATGGTCGAGGTGCCCGGGGTGATGCTGTAGCGGTAGCCCTCCCACATGGGCGTCTGCGGGTCGGTCTCGCAGAAGCCGGTGTTGATCGCGAGGGAGGTGGCGCTCGCCGGGATGGAGACGGTGAAGAACTTGACGCCGCCGGAGGCGTAGCTCGACCCGTCCGGGTAGTACCAGCCCGAGCCGTTGTCGACGCTCAGGCCGTACGGCAGGCCGTAGGAGCAGCTGAGGGCCACGTTGAACGTGCGCAGGGTGTCGGCCGACGCGGACTGCGGAGCGACCGCCGCGAGGAGCACGACGGCGGCGGTCGCCGACAACAGCGCGACCACCTTCCTGCGGAGGCTTCTTCCGGTCGTGCGGATACCGGAGCTCATGGGATACCACTGTCCTTTCCGACGTCATGGCGCCGCGGGCCGGGGGGACTGCGGCGCGGGAAAAGGGCGAGCCGCCCGGCCGGAAATGGTGACGGACGGACGCGGTGTCCGGCGGCCGTTCCGTACGCCGCCGGAATTCCCCGAAAACCGGCGTACGTCTCTCGGTGGCGCGGCGGCGGCTGTTAGGCTGCGGCCCGCGCCACCGGTGGTCGGGTTCGCAACTCAACGGGAAACGGTGCGACTGTGGGACCTGGTGCGAGGCGGCCCGCCCCGGAACCGCCCGACCCGCCGGCCCCCGCCGCGGCGGCGGTCGGGTCGGTGGAGGACCTGGCGCGGCTGCTGCGGGACCTGCGGCGCCGGCACGCCCGCGGCCGGCGCGACAGCACGCTGACGTACCGCGAGCTGGCCGCGCGGACCGGCTGGTCCCAGACGGCGATCGCCGAATACTTCACCGCCCGCACCCTGCCCCCGACCGACCGGCTGGACGCGCTGCTGGCGCTGCTGGGCGCGACGCCCGCCGAGCAGCGGGCGCTGGCGACCGCACGGGACCGGGTGGAGGAGGCCAACCGGCGGGCAAGGGGCGGGCGTTCAACTCCGCCCAAGGCCGGGGCCGGGCCGGTGCCGCACCAACTGCCCGCGCCGCCGGGGATGTTCACCGGCCGGGTGGCCGAACTGGCTTTGCTGGACGCCGCGCTGGACGGTGACGGGGACGAGGGCGGGCCGCGGCTGTGCGCGGTCGGCGGCATGGGCGGGGTCGGCAAGACGTGGCTGGCGCTGCACTGGGCGCACGCTCACCCCGAGCGCTTCCCGGACGGCGAGCTCTACGCCGACCTGCGCGGCTTCGACCCGGCCGGCCGCCCGGTGGACCCGGCGGTCGTGGTACGCGCGTTCCTGGAGGCGCTCGGTGTCTCCCCCGCCGCGATCCCCGCGGAGCAGGAGGCGCAAGGGGCGCTCTACCGCGGCCTGACCGCGGGCCGGCGGATGCTGCTGGTCCTGGACAACGCGCTCGACACCGCGCAGGTCGTACCGCTGCTGCCGGGCGGTACGTCCTGCGCGGTGCTCACCACCAGCCGCCGCCGGCTGACCGGGCTGGTCACCGCGCACGGGGCGCAGGCGGTGGCCCTCGACGTGCTGCCGCAGGACGAGGCGCGCGACCTGCTCGCGCACCACCTCGGCTGCGGGCGGCTGAGCCTGGAGCCGGAGGCGGCGGCCGTGCTGCTGGCGTGCTGCGCGGGGCTGCCGCTGGCGCTCGGCATCGTCGCCGCGTGCGCCGCCACCCACCCCGACCTGTCGCTGGCCGCGCTGGCCGCCGAACTGGCCGACCGGGCCCACCGGTTGGACGCGCTGGACGCCGGGGAGCCGCGGGCCGACCTGCGCGCGGTGCTGTCCTGGTCCACCCGGGCCCTCTCCCCCGACGCCGCCCGTGCGCTGGGCCTGCTCGGGATCGCGCCGGGACCCGATGTCGCCCCGCCCGCCGCCGCGCGCCTGCTCGGCCTGCCGCCGGCCAGGACCCGGGTGCTGCTGCGCGAGCTGGACCACGCGCATCTGGTGCACCGCCGCGGGCCCGAGCGCTACCGCATGCACGACCTGCTGCGGCTGCACGCGGCCGAGCACGCCCGCGCGCACACCACGGCTGCCGAACGCCGGGCGGCACTGCGCCGGGTGGTCGGCTTCTACACCGAAACGGCCTGCGCGGGCGCCCGGTTGCTGGCCCCGCACCGCGGCGCCCCGCCCCTGGCGCCGGCGGACGGCGAGGCGGCGACGGGGGCGGCGGCAGCGGCAGCGGCAGCGGCGGAAGTCCGGCTCCCGTTACCCGACGCCGCCGCGGCGGCCGGCTGGTTCGAGGCCGAGCACGCCGACCTGCTGGCCGCGCAGCAGGCCGCCCACGCGAACGGGTGGGCCGCGCAGGTGTGGCGGCTGGCGTGGGCACTGGACCCGTACCACCGCAGCCGGGGCCACCTGGAGGACCAGGTCGCGGTGTGGGAGCTCGCGGCAGCCGGCGCGGACGAGCTGCCCGAGCCGGCCGTACGGGCGCAGGCGCGGCAGCTGCTCGGGGACGCGTACGCGCAGCTCGGCAGGACCGGCGAGGCGCTGGAACACCTGGCCCTGGCGCTGGAGTCGGCCGAGCGCACCGGGGACGTCACCGCCAGGGGCGAGATCCACCACAGCCTCGGCGGGGCGTGGGAGCGGCACGGCGACGACCGGCGGGCGCTGGAGCACGCGCTGCGGGCGCTGGAGGTCTTCCGCACCCTCGACGACACCTACCGGCAGGCCCGCGCCCTCAACGGCGTCGGCTGGCTGCGCACCCGGCTCGGCCGGTACGCCGAGGCCTGCGCCGACTGCGAGGCCGCCCTCGCGCTGCTGCGCCGGCACCCCGCCGACCACCGCCGGCTCGGCGAGTCCAGCACCCTGGACAGCCTGGGCGTCATCGCCCACCGCCTCGGCGAACACGGCCGGGCGCTGGCCTACTTCGACCGGGCGCTGGCCATCTGCCGCGCGCAGGGCCACACCTACCTCGAAGCGGACGTCCTGGACCACATCGCCGAGGCCCGGCTCGCGCAAGGTGACGGCGCTCGGGCACGCGCCGCGTGGGAGCGGTCCCACGCCCTGCTCACCGCGCAGCACCGCCTCGCCGAGGCCGGCCGGGTCCGCAAGGAGCTGGACCGGCTCGCCCCGCCGCCGGGCGGATAGCGCCGCCCGACCGCAGGCCAGGCCCCCCGGCCGGCCTCCGGGCGAGCCACCACCGCGGGGCCGCGGGCCGGCCGGCACCGCCGCGCCGTGGCCGGGTGAACCGGGCGGTCGCCGGCCCGCTGGTGCGGTCGGGCCGCGTATCGGCCGGCGCGGCGCCGCATCGCGGCCGGCTGAGCCGCATGGCAGCCGGCCGGCCGGCACCGCCGGGCCGCGGTCGGTGAACCGGCAGGCCGGTGCGGGCGGGCCACCGGCCGCGTGACCGGGGTGCGCTATCGTCCAGGACCATGTCGCCGAACAGCCAGCCCGCCGCGGCCCCTCCGCCGCCCGCCGAGGCGCTGCGGGTGCTCAGCTTCGACATGGCCCGCGGCGAGCGCTTCGGCGAGCACGAGCACGACGTCCACCAGCTGGTGTGGACGCCGGCCGGCGTGCTGACCGTGGACGTCGGGGACCACTCGTGGGTGCTGCCGCCCTCGCTCGCCCTGTGGATCCCGGCCGGCGTCCCGCACGCGACCGGGGCGACCCGGCCCTCGCAGATGCGCAGCGTGTACGTGGCGCCCGACCGCTGCCCGGTGCGGTGGGCGCAGCCGACCGTCGTCGCGGTCGGGCCGCTGCTGCGCGAGCTGGTGATCCACCTGGCCGACCCCGACCTCGCGCCGGATCCCAAGTCCCGTGCCGAGGCCGTGCTGTTCGACCTGCTGCGGCCGGTCGGCGTGATGACGATCGAGCTGCCGATGCCGGCGGACGTCCGGGCCCTGCGGGTGGCGCAGGCGCTGCTGGCGCGGCCGGCCGACCCGCGCCCGCTGGAGGCGTGGGGGCGCGAGGTGGGGGCCAGCGCCCGGACGCTGGCCCGGCTGTTCGCCGCGGAGACGGGCATGTCGTTCGGCCGCTGGCGCACCCGGGCCCGGCTGCGGGCGGGCCTGGAACACATGGCGGCCAACCGGCCGCTCGCGGCGGTGGCGCACCACGTCGGGTACACCACCCCCAGCTCGTTCATCGCCGCCTTCCGGCAGGAGACCGGCCGCACCCCGGGCGCGTATTTCGCGGTGCCGCAGCAGCGCCGCCCGTAGCGCCCGGCCTCACAGCGCGGTGAGCGCCTTCTCGAAGTCGTCCAGCACGGACAGCGCGTCCTCGTAGCCGCCGGGCAGGAAGTAGATGCTGCCGAAGGTGTGCTTGGCCTTGACCGCCGCGAGCTGCTGGAAGGACGGCTGCGCGAAGAGCTTGGGGCCGAGGTTGGCGGGCTTGCCGTCGTTGGTGACGTAGTAGAAGATCGCGTCCGCGTCGGCGAGCTTGGTCGTGATCAGCTCGTAGGAGACCGACTGCTGCACGGCCAGCCGCTGGCTGGCGGTGGCGAAGACGGCACCGGCGTCGCCGAGGATGCCGCCGATCGGCGAACCGTGGCCGTACAGCCACCAGTTGCCCTCGTCGAAGCCGCCCTGGAGGAGGTCCCAGCGGGTGCGGGCGAGGACGGCGGCGTGGGCCTGCTTGATCGCGGCGGTGCGCTCGGTGTAGCGCTGCTTGAGCTTGTCGAGCGCGGCCGGCACGCCGAGTACGGCCGCGGTCTGGTCGGCCATGTCCCGCCAGGGCGCGGCGGACTTGGTGAAGGGCAGCAGGACGGTCGGCGCGAGCGCGCTGAGCTGGCTGTAGGGCAGGTTGGCCTGCGCGTCGATGCCGATGATGAGGTCGGGCCGCAGCGTCGCGACCTTCTCGACCTGGATGGCGCCGCCGACGCCGTCGGAGACCTTGGGGATGGCCCGCCACTTGGCGAGGTCGCGCTGCGGCACGTACTCCTCGCCGGCGTCGAAGACGCCCGCCGGGGTGAGGCCGAGGTCGAACATCGCGGCCATGGGGAAGTCGTTGATGGCCACGACCCGCTTCGGGGCGGCCGGTATCGTGATCGGGCCCTTGGCGCTGTCGACCGTACGGGTCCCCTGGGCGGCGCTCTTGGCGGTGCTCTTGCCGCCGGCGCCCTTGTCCTTGCCGCCGGCGGAGTCGGAGCCGGAGGAGGAGCCGCAGGCGGCCAGGCCCCACAGGGCGGCGCCGGCGGCGCCCGCGCCGAGCAGGCCGCGGCGGGTCGGACCCGCGGCGCGGGACGGGGCGGGGAGCGGGGACAGGGGCATCGGGTCCTCCGGTGTGCGGGGGGCGGTACGGGCGGGGAGCGGCACTCCGAGCCGTGGGAGACACCCCCGGCGGCCGAACTTAGGCTCACCTAACTTCGGCCACCCTAAGTTGCCCGCGGGCCCCCGGCGCTCCACCCGGACAGCCGATAGCGCCGGTGCGCCACACCTTCCGCGCCCGGGCCCGGGCGGACCGGTCCCGGGCGGCGGCCGAAGTCCCGCTTCCCCTCGCGGACTTCGGGCTCCGGCGCCCGCCGCGCGTCCCGTCCCCGCGGCCACCCGGAGGCGCCGAGGAATGTCCGTCCGGCGACATGACTTGTCCGCTCAGGGCGCTCAGGGCGCTCGGGCCGCTCAGGCCGCCGGCGCCGCCGGGCCGTACAGCGGGCGCCCGACGAGCGAGTCGAGGATGTCGCGGGCGGCGGTGAGGTCCCCGATGGCCGCGTCGATACGGCGCCGCTCCGCGGCCAGGCCCTCGCGCAGCTCCGGGCAGGTGCCCGCCAGCACCACGGTGTCGTCGGCGACGCAGGGCAGGATCTCCGCGACCGCCGCCGTGCCGAGCCCCGCGGACAGCAGGATCCGGATCCGCCGGACGGTCACGGCGCAGCGCTCGTCGTAGTCGCGGTAGCCGTTGGGCAGCCGCGCCGGGGACAGCAGCCCCTGCTCCTCGTAGTAGCGCAGGGCCCGCTCGCTCGCGCCGGTACGGCGGGCCAGTTCACCGATCCTCATGGCGGCAGTCCAGCAGCGACTTGACCTTCACGTCAACGTCAGGGTTTAGCGTCGCCGCATGACCACCACTTCCGAGCACCCCGACCCGCGCGTCCCCGTCGCCCTGCTGGGCCTCGGCCCGATGGGCCACGCCCTGTCCGCCGCCTTCCTCGCCGCCGGCCACCCGGTGACGGTGTGGAACCGCACGCCCGGGAAGGCCGCCGGCCTCGTGGCGCGCGGCGCGACCGCGGCCGGCTCGGTAGCGCAGGCGGTACGGGCCGGGCGCGTCGTCGTCGTGTGCCTGCGGGACGACAAGGCCGTACGGGCCGCCGTCGTCCCGGCGGACGCGGACTGGACGGGCCGCGTCCTGGTCAACCTCACCAGCGGCGAGCCCGCGCAGGCCCGGGAGATGGCGCGCTGGGCCGCCGGGCGGGGCGCCGGCTACCTGGACGGCGCCGTCCTCACCCCCACCCCGACGATCGGCACCCCGGCCGCCGCGGTCCTCTACAGCGGCTCCGGCGAGGTCTTCGCGGCCGTCCGGGAGACCATGGCGGCACTCGGCGGCACCGCCGCCTACGTCGGGGACGACCCCGGCACCGCGGCCGGCTACGAGGTGGCGCTGCTGGACGTCTTCGCCACCGCGGTGAACGGCGTCGTGCACGCCTTCGCCCTGGCGTCGGCCGAGGGCATCGCGCCGCAGCGGTTCGCGGCGTTCGCGACCGGCATCGGCGGGCTGCTGCCGGAGATGATCACCCGGTTCGGCGAGCAGCTCGCGGCCGGCCGCTTTCCCGGCGACCGGTCCACGATCGCCTCGGCGGCGGCCGGGATCGGCCATGTCGTCAACGCCGCCGCCGGCCACGGCATCGACACCGGGATGCTCACCGCGGCGCGGCGGACCGTCGACCGGGCCGTCGCGCAGGGCCACGGGGCGGACGGGCTGGCGCGGCTGGCCGAGGTGCTGCGGCGCGGCGGGCCGTCCGTACCGGAGCGGCCGGCGGTCAGTTCGGGGTGACCCTGAGGGTCGTGGCCTGGGCCTGGGGGGCGACCATCGGGTCGAGGTAGGTAGGCCCGTAGTGGCCGTACTTGGCGCGGTAGGCGTCGTCCACCCGGGCGTTGGTCGCCGGGTCGGTCTCGGCGGTGAAGCGCACGTCGCGGTCGATGCCGTCGGCGGTGATGTGCCCGTGGTGGGTGGCGCTGGCGGCGCGGAACCAGCGGCCCTGGCCGCCGCGGTAGGAGCGCACGAACAGCGCGTCGCCGTCGCGGACCACCCAGATGGGCGTCGGCGGACGCAGCGTGCCGTCCGGGCGGGCGGGCGCGACCCGCAGCTCGTCGGAGTCGGCGATACGGGTCAGGTCGTCGGCGGTCCAGCTGGTCATCGTGCGGTCTCCCTCGCGGCGGCGGAACGGTCGGGGGTTTCCTGCCCGGTCCGCCCCGCCACCCCTCCTCAGCGGGGGCCGATCGGGTGGTGCAGGCCCGGAGCTTGGCCCGGGGCCTGGCCCGGGGCCTGCGGCGGACCCGGCCGGGCGGCCGGCACGGGGGCGGCGGGGCGGTCCGGGCCGCGGAAGGGGAGGGTCTGGCGGTAGACGACGCTGGTGGAGGTCGAGCCGAGCGCGGCCAGCTCGTCGATCAGGGTCTCCAGGTGGGCCATGGAGGTCGCGGCGACCTTGAGGGTGTAGCAGTCGTCGCCGGTGGTGCGCAGGCACTCCAGGATCTCCCGGCGGTCGGCGAGCAGCCGGTGCAGCGGCTGGTGGCGGTTGCCGGGGTATTTGAGCCGGACGACGGCGAGCACGGGATAGCCGACCCGGGTCAGGTCGACGACCGCGTGGTAGCCGGTGATGACGCCGCTCGCCTCCAGCTGCCGCACCCGCTCGGTGGTGGCCGAGGCGCTCAGGCCCACCCGGCGGCCCAGCTCGCTGAGCGAGACCCGGGCCTCCTGCTGCAACTGGCGGACGATCGCCCAGTCGACGTCGTCGAGTTCCCCCGCATTCCCGGCCATCCCTCGATACTACCGGCAGATCCCCGGCGATCGGCCGCTGTGGCGGTGAGATTGCCTTCGGGATCGCGGGGCCGCCGGGATAGCCTGCGGACATGCGACTAGGCGTCAACGTCCCGAACTTCGGGCCGGGAACCGACCCGGGGGTGCTGCGCGAGTGGGCCGGGACCGTGGAGGGGCTGGGCTTCGACATCCTCATGATGTCCGACCATGTGACGGTCACCCCGGATGTGGCGGAGCGGTATCCGGAGCCCTTCTACGAGCCCTTCACCACCCTGGCGTGGCTGGCCGGCATCACCTCGGCCGTCCGGCTCGGCACGACCGTGGCCGTGCTGCCCTACCGCCATCCGCTGCTGGTGGCGCGGATGGCCGAGGGCCTGAACCGGCTCAGCGGCGGGCGGTTCGTGCTCGGCGTCGGGGCGGGCTGGGCGCGCGAGGAGTTCGCCGCGCTCGGGGTGCCGTACGCCGAGCGCGGCCGGCTCACCGAGGAGCACCTGGCCGCGCTGCACGCCGCCCGGCCGGCGGGCGGCGGGCCCGACGGCAGCGCGCCGGTGCCGCTGTGGGTGGGCGGCGGCAGCCGGGCCGCGATCCGCCGGGCGGTGCGGTACGGCGACGCGTGGCATCCGCTGCGGATGACGCTGCCCTGGCTGCGCTCGGTGCTCGCCGAGCACGCCGCCGGCCACGGCGGGGCGCTGCCGGCGCTCGCGCCCCGGATCGCCCTGGACCTCACCGAGGCGCCGGACCCGGACCCGGACCGGCTCGCCGGCGTCGGCAGCCTGGAGCAGGTGCTCGGCGACCTCGACGCGCTCGCACGCCTGGGCGCCGACACCGTCGTCCTCGACCCGTACCACGGGGACCCGGAGCTGACCCGTACACCGCAGACGGCCTGGCGGGCGCTCGCCGCCGTCGCCGCACACCGGAGGACCGCGCCATGACCGACCCCGGCACCGACCCGTCCCTCTCCCCCGACTCCTCTGCCCTCCTTGCCCCCGCCGACGAGGACCTGCTGCGCCGCGCCATCGCGCTGGCCGCGCGCGCCGTCGAGCTGGGCGACGCGCCCTACGGCTCGCTGCTGGCCGGCCCGGACGGCACGGTCCTGGCCGAGGCGCACAACACCGTACGGCGGGACGACGACATCACCGCCCACCCGGAGCTGAAGCTCGCCCGCTGGGCGGCCCGCGAGCTCGACGCGCCGACCGCCGCGCGGACCACGATGTACACCAGCTGCGAGCCGTGCGGCATGTGCGGCGGCGGCATCGTGCGGTCCGGGCTCGGGCGCGTGGTCTACGCGCTGTCCACCGGCCAGCTCGTGGCGCTCCACCCGGCGTCGGGGGCGTGGCCGGTCGTCCCGCGGGTGGGTCCCGCGCTCCTCGGCGAGGCCCGCGCCCCCGTCGAGGCGTACTACCGCCGCTGAACGCGCGCCGGGCGGGTGGGGGCCCGGCGCGCGGGGGTAGGAGAGTGATCCGGTGCGGCGCCCCGACACGGGGCGGGGCGCCGCACCGGCCACCGCGCGGGCGGTGGGGGACGCGCGGGACGGGCCGCGTCAGGCGGGCTGCCAGCGCTGGTTGGCCTGGCCGCTGCACGTCCACAGCTCCAGCGGCGTGCCGTTGGCGGTGCCGTTGTCGTACGCGTCCAGGCACTTGCCGGAGGCCGGGTTGACGATCGTGCCGTCGGAGCGGACCCGCCACTGCTGGCCGGGGCCGCCGTCGCAGTCCCGGATCTGCACCGCCGTCCCGTCGGCGGTCGCGCCGCCCGCCGCCTCCAGGCAGCGGTTGGCGAAGACGGTCAGCTCGCCGGTCACCGTGGACGTCCAGCGCTGGTTGGCGCCGCCGTTGCAGTCCCACAGGGCCGGCCGGGTGCCGTTGGCCTGGTTGCCGCCGGGCAGGTCGAGGCAGCGGCCGGACTGCGCGCCGGTGTAGGCGGCGGTGGTGCCGGCGCGGGCCCAGTTCTGGTTGGCGCCGCCGTTGCAGGTCCAGATCTCCAGCAGAGTGCCGGGCGCGGTGCCGTTGTCGTACGCGTCGAGGCACTTGCCGGACGCGGGGTTGACGACGGTGCCGCCGGCGCCCACCGTCCACTGCTGGGCGGCGGTGTTGTTGCAGTCCCAGATCTGCACCGGCGTCCCGTCGGCGGTGCCGCTGCCGGAGACGTCCAGGCACTTCGCGCCGCCGTAGACGGTCAGCCGGCCGGTCGGCGAGGCCGTCCAGTTCTGGTTGGCCTGGCCGTTGCAGTCCCACAGCGCGACCCGGGTGCCGTCGGCCTGCGCGGCGCCCGGCACGTCCACGCACAGGCCGGACTGCGCGCCCTTGAGCACGCCGGACTGGCCGTGCGGCGCGCAGGTCGCCAGGCCCGCGGTGTACGGGCACAGCGCGGTCACGAAGCCGCCGTTCGCGGCCTCGGGCACCGAGAGGGTGTCGGCGGCGGTCACGACGCGGGTGTCGTGGGTGAGCGCGCCGGAGCCGTCGCGGACGGTCTCGGCGAGCCACTGGCCCGAGCCGAGGAAGGACAGCGCGGTCGTGTACGTCGTCGCGGCCTGCGCGGAGATGCCGCCGACGAACCACCGGCCGCCCGCGCGCCGGGCGACGTAGGCCGCCTTGCCGGGGCTGCTGCCGCCGAGCAGCCGCGTCTGGTCCCAGGCGGTGGGCAGTTGGTCGAGGATGCGCAGCGCCTCGGGGTGGGCCTCGTAGCTCTCCGGGCTGTCGGCGAAGTGCTGCCAGCCGGACTCGAAGACGACGGAGGTGGCCAGTTCGTGGGCGTCCGTGGTGTCGCGCCCGGTCATGCTGAGGACGACCGGGGTGAAGTCCATGCTGGAGACCGCGTTGCGGGTGAAGGGCAGGATCGTGTCGAAGGCGGCGCGGTCGTGGAACTGCTCGGCGCCGTAGACGGCTTCGGCCGTGACCACCTGCGGCCAGGTGCGCTGCATGCCGCGCGGCATGGCGGTGCCGTGGAAGTTGACCATGAGCTTCAGGTCGGCGGTCTGCGCGAGGACGGCGTCGTACCACTGGAGGGTCGGCTGGGTGTACTCGTCGATGAAGTCGATCTTGACGCCGGCCACGCCCCAGCTCTTGACCTGCGGCAGCCGCTGGTCGCGCTGCTGCGCGGTGTGCAGGTCGGCGGAGTTGAACCACAGGATGACCCGGACGCCGCGGGCCGCGGCGTACGTGACGAGGTCCGGCACCCAGGAGGACGACCAGCCCTCGTCGACCAGGACGTAGCCCCAGCCGTGGCGCTGGGCGAAGTCGACATATTGCTTCTGCCGGGCCTCGCTGGACGGGCTGCCGTGCTCGGTCAGCCACGACCAGGCGACGGTGCCGGGCGCGATCCAGGAGGTGTCGGAGACCTTGGAGGGCGCGGCGAGGTCGTCGACGATCGTGGACTGCGTCACGTCGGCGAGGCTGCCGAGGGCGGCGGTGCGCCACGGCGTGGACAGCGGCAGCGTGCCGGTGACGGCGCTCGCGAGCTGGGTGGTGTAGGTGCCGGAGCCGGCGGTGTGCGCCAGGTAGGAGGCGGCGTAGCGGCCGTCGAGGCCGGTCTCGGCGAGCAGCGCGTACGCGCTCCCGACCTGGAAGAGCGCGGGCTGGTGGTAGGTGTCGGACGGCGCGCCGCCCGCGGTGGTGCCGAACCACTGGCCCTGGTCCTCGCGGTCCGGCGGCACGAGCCACGCGGGCGAGGCGGCGGGGAGCGTCCACGAGGACGCCTCGCCGGTGACCGTGACCTGGCCGCTGCCGGGCAGGACGTAGCGGTAGGCGGCGCCGGTGTCCGAGACGCGCACGACGACGTCGAGCCGGGCGCCGCCGCTGCCGGCGAAGGACAGCGTGGACTCGGTGTAGGCGGTGGAGCGGCTGCGCTGCTTGCCGGTGGTCATCGCGTACGACTCGGTGACGGTGCGGTCGGTGCGCCCGAGGAAGGTCAGGTTGCGGGTCAGGTCGGCGGCGGAGGTGCGGATGCCGATCGGGCTCGGGGACAGCACGCCCTGGCCGTGGCTGGTGGCCGCGAAGGTGAGGGTGCCGCCGTCGAGGGTGAGCTGCGCGGCGGTCGGGGAGCCGGCGGAGGGGCCGGCGACGGTCCAGCCGGTGGCCGCGGCGGCGGCATCGGCGGCGGCATCAGCGGCGGTCGCGGTGTGCGGGGGGACGAGCAGGACGCCGAGCAGGAGCAGCAGCGCCGGGAGGAGGCGGCGCGGGAGGTGTCTCGGGCGCAGGGGGGTCAGCGGGGTGCGGGGCATGGGGGCCTCGGTTCTCTCGGGTCTCTCGGTCTCTCGGTCTCTCGGTCTCTCAGTTCTCTCGGGTCTCTTGGGGGCCGGCCGGGTCAGCCGAGGGACCACTGCTGGTTGGCGCCGCCGTTGCAGTCCCACAGCTCCAGGTCGGTGCCGTCGGTCTGCGACAGGTTCGGGTCGTCCAGGCAGCGGCCGGAGACAGGGTTGCGGTAGCCGCCGTCGTACGGCTGCCACTGCTGGTTGGCGCCGCCGTTGCAGGACCAGATCTCCACCGGTGTGCCGTTGGCGGTGCCGAGCGCGGTCGCGTCCAGGCACTTGCCGACCGCGCGCAGGGTGCCGTCCGAGCCGGCCGTCCAGCTCTGCGCGGCGGTGGAGTTGCAGCCCCAGATCTGCACGTCGGTGCCGTCGGCGGACGAACCGCCGTCCACGTCCAGGCACTTGCCGGCGATGCCGGAGCGGACGGGGCCGGTCACGGGGGCGGGCTGCTGGAGCCAGCCGGCGGCGTCGGCGGCCTGGACGCCGGTGTTCCAGGCGGCGGCCATCTTCCGGTAGCCGGTGTCGTCCGGGTGCAGCGAGTCGGCGAGGTCGGCTGCGGTCAGGGTGCCCATGTCGACGAAGGCGACATGCCGGCCGGCGGCCTGCTCGCTCTGCGCGAGCTGCCGTACGGCCGTGTTGTAGGCGGGCTCGGCCTGCACGACCTGGGGCGAGGTGGAGACGATGAGGTCGGCGAGCAGCACGGTCGCGCCGGGGTCGTCGGCGGTGATCCGGTCGACCAGCGCGTGCAGCCGGTCGGGGGCGGTGGGGACCTGGTAGTCCTGGTTGAGGTCGTTGGTGCCGATCAACAGCGTGACGACGTTCGGCTTGTACGTCGCGAGCACCGCGTCGGTGATGCCGTCGATCTGGTCGATGCGCCAGCCGGAGTGGCCTTCGTTGTCGGGGTCGGTCATGGGGCCGCCGCGCCCGGAGCCGACGAAGTCCGGCACGTACCCCTCGGAGCCGAGGGTGTCGAACAGCGGGCCGCGGTAGCCGTTCCCGGTGCTGCTGCCGACGCCCCAGGTGATGGAGTCGCCGAGCGGCATGAGCCGCAGGGCCGGCTGCCGTACGGCGGCGGGGGCGGCTGCGTGGGCGTGGGCCGGGACCGCGAGGGCGGTGGCCGCGGCGGCGCACAGCGCGGTGAGCGCGGGCAGGACGGTGCGACGGGCGTTGATGGTCATGGGGTTGCTCCTGGTGGGGGGAGAGCCCGCCGGGCCCCCGCGAGGGGGACGGGGACCCGGCGGGGGTGGGAGGGTGCTAGGAGCGGCGCCAGATCTGGTTGGCCTGGCCGTTGCAGGGCCAGATGTCCAGGGCGGTGTTGTTCGCGGTGCCGTGGCCGGCCACGTCGAGGCAGCTGCCGGAGCCGACGTTGACGACGCTGCCGTCCGCGCGCACCCGCCACTGCTGGGCGGGCGTGTTGTCGCAGCTCTCGATCGCGACCGGGCTGCCGTCGGCGGTGGCGCCGCCGACCACGTCCAGGCACTTGCTGTCGTAGACGGTCAGCTGGTTCGTGGGCGTGGAGGTCCAGGTCTGGTTGGCGCCGCCGTTGCAGTCCCACAGCGTCGGGCGGGTGCCGTCGGCCTGGCTGAGGGCGGGGACGTCGACGCAGCGGCCGGACTCCTGGCCGCGCAGCAGCGAGGTGGAACTGCCGCGGTCCCACTGCTGGTTGGCGCCGCCGTTGCAGGACCAGACCTCCAGCAGGGTGCCGGGGGCGGTGCCGGCCTTGGTGGCGTCCAGGCACTTGCCGGAGTGCGGGTTGACGACGCTGCCGTCGGCGCCCACCGTCCACTGCTGGGCGGCGGTGTTGTTGCAGGTCCAGATCTGCACCTTGGTGCCGTCGGCCGTGCCGCTGCCGTCGACGTCAAGGCACTTGGCGCCGCCGTAGACGGTCAACTGGCCGGCCGGGGTGGCGGTGAAGGACTGGTTGGCGCCGCCGTTGCAGTCCCACAGCGCCAGTTGGGTGCCGTCGGTCTGGCTGGAGGCGGGCACGTCCGCGCACAGACCCGAGTTGCGGTCCTTGAGGATGCCGCCGTGGTTGCCGGGCGGGTTGGCGGTGACGGAGAGGTTGTCGAAGAGGTCGGTCTGGTAGCCCACCACGCCGAGGCCGATCTGGCCCGCGGCGTAGGTGCTGTCGGTGGCGGCGCCGAGGGCGGTGCCGTCGAGGGTCGCGGTGATGCGGTCGCCGGAGAAGCCGAGGGCGAGGGTGTGCCAGGTGCGGGTGCCGAGCGCGGTGTGCGTGCCGGAGGCGAGGGTGCTGAGGGCGCCGCCGGCGGAGCTGCGCACGAGCGACCAGGCTCCGGTGTCGGCGACGCGCAGCTCGTAGCCGGCCTGGTGGCTCTGCGGGCGGTTCTGCGTGCCCGCGCGGCCGAACAGCTCGACCATGCCGGCTTGTTGGAGGTCGACGTCGGCGGTGACGGTGTAGTCGCTCCAGGTGGTGTCGCCGGCCAGGGTGAAGGCGTCGGAGTCGTCCTGCCACTCGATGGGCTTGACCGGCGCGACCTGCTGGACGCACTGGCCGGAGCGGCCGTCGGCGCACGGGCGCGCCTCGAACGAGCCCTGCATGTCGGACAGGTAGCGGGCCTGCGTACCGGTGGCATCGTTGTCAAAGCCGTCGGAGTAAGGCAGTGCGAGCGCGTGCGAAGCGGGACCGGTCGCCGTGCCCTTGCCCTGACCGGTGGTCGTGGTGACCGAGTAGATCCAACCGGGCTGCAGCGTCAGGGAGTACGAGCCGCCCTGCGGGGTGACGTCCTGCGTGTGCACGAAGTCGGTCGCGGCGCTGGGGCTGTTGACCCGGGTCGCCCAGACGTGCACCGGACCGGTGGACAGCCCGCCCTGGACGTGGACGTTCACGGTCTGCGCCGCGCCGGCCGTCGTGGTCTCCAGGATCGTCGAGTAGTCCGTGCGGTTCGGGGACGTGAGGGTGACGTAGCTGCCGTTGGACTCGGCGCCGCCGAGGTAGCCCGACGCGGAGTCCACGAACGTCCAGCCGGGCTGGGCGAATTGGGTGACCTGGGCGGTCGCCCAGGTGTTCTCGCCGATCGTGTAGCTGCCGGACCACGGCGAGGGCGCGGTGGCCAGGCCCACCGTCGCGTACGGCAGGTTGGGGTAGAGGGCCGCGACCAAGGGCCAGTTCAGATACGCGGTCATGCGCGCGTCGACGTATCCGCGCACGATGGAGCGGATGAGCGCGGGGGCGCCGCCGTTCATGTCGAGCGAGCCGTTCTCCGAGGCCCACAGCGGCTTGCCGTTGTTCTTGGCGGTGCTGGTCGACGAGCAGGTGTCGGCGCTGCCGCCGTCGCCGCCGGCGCACGGGTAGTGGGCGCCGATGACCGACACGGCGTTGTTGAAGGCGGAGTTGGCGGCCATGTCGTCGGCCACGCCCCAGCCGGAGTCGTCGCCGACGATCTGCACGCTGCCGTAGCCGGCGGCGTTCAGGGCGGAGCGCAGCTGGATGTACCAGTCGACGTCGTGGCCGCGTTCGTTCCAGCCGCCGAGGTAGCTGATGGGCAGGCCGTGCTGCTTGGCGCAACCGAGCCAGGAGATCAGGTAGTTGATGGTGTCGGTGGACCAGAAGCCGCCGTTGATCCAGCCGGGCGCGGCCCAGGCCAGGCCGTAGAGCTTGATGTCGGGGTTGCGGGCCTTGGCCTGCTCGCCGAGCCAGAACTCGTAGCCGGCGTTGCAGTTGATCTGCCCGCGGGCGTGCTCGATGGAGGGCTCGGAGCCGTCGGTGGAGTTGGCGTCGCCGCCGATCTCCAGTTTCAGCAGTTGCAGGTTGGCGCCGTATCCGGGCTTGAAGAGGTAGTCCAGGATCTGTGACTGCTGGGCGGCGGGATAGTCGGTCAGCAGGCGGGAGTTGCCCCCGCCGCCGCTGATCGCGCCGATCCCGTCGAACACCCGCCCGGCCTGGCCGCCGTCGACGGTCACGGTCGTGGTGGTGGCCGCGTCAGCGGGGCCCGCGCCGACCGTCAGGGCGGTGGTCAGCAGGGCGAGCAGCCATAAAGGGAGCAGGAATCTCAGATGTCGTTGCACAGCGTCGTCCTTCGCCGGTGGGGGGCGGGACAGGGTCAGGCGGTGCTTTCCGAGCCAGGGAAGGCGGCCGTGCTGTCCCGGGGAGACTGCGCGACAGTGTGGAGTCCTGTTCGATTGAACGTCAAGCGCCGTTTCAAAAACACACGTTCGCACGCGCAAGACGGCGCAAACGCGCCGCCTTCCGGGGACCGGGCCCGCGCGCCCGGGCAGTTCACGACTAAACGACCCGGCGGTGGACCGATCGGCGCACGGAGTCGCACATGAATGGTGTTTGCTTACGTGTCATCGTGCAGGATTCCTGATCATCGGCGAACACGACGCAACGCCGGGCGCCGCGTTCCCCCCTCACAGCCGGCGCCAGCGCGCCGAGGCGAAGGAGAACAGGCCGAAGAGGATGAGCCCCACGGCGACCGCGACCAGCAGCCACGGCCCGGCCGGGGTGTGGGCGAAGGACCGCAGGGTGTCGTCCATGCCCTTGGCCTGGTGCGGGTCAAAGCGGATCGCCGCGACGACGGCGAAGGCGCCGGCCCCGGCGTAGACGCCGCCGCGGGCGGTGCCGCCCGCGACGCCCGAGGCCGTCACCGCGGTACGGGTCCTGCGGCCCATCCGGCCGGTCTCCAGCTTCTTCAGGAACGCGCGCCGCAGTGCCCGTACCGCGATCACCGCGCCCGCCACGCACAGCGCGGCGCCTGCGGCGGCGACCAGCCAGCGGCCTGCGGGCAGCTTGAGGAGGGTGGCCGTCATGTCCTTCGACGTCTCGTCGCTGCTGCCGCCGGAACCGCCCGCGGCGCCGGAGCCGCCGGAGCCGCCGGAACTTCCCGCGCCGGCCGCGTAGGTGGCGGTGCCCCAGCACACCACCGCGTAGAACACCGCCCGGGCGCCCGCCGCCAGCCGCTTGCCTGCGCCTTCCTGCCCGTCCTGGCTGCCCTGGCCGCCGTGCCCGCTCCCGGTCCGGCCGCCGAGGACGGCCTGCGCGCCGCGCCACAGCGCCATGCCGGCCAGTCCCGCGGTCAGCAGCCACAGCAGCGCGGTGCCCAGCGGCTGCCGGCCGATCTGGTGCAGGGCGCCCTGCCGGTCGGCCTCGTTCCCGCCGTCGCCGAAGGCGATGCGCAGCGCGAGGTAGCCGACGAGGAAGTAGAGCACCCCGCGCGCGGTGAAGCCGGTCCGGCCGGCCACCCTGAGCGTGTCCCGGACCCGCGGGCCGGCCGGCGGGGCCGGGGAACGCCGTCCAAACGTGTGTGCTGACATCCCGCCTCATTGGGTTGGCCGAACAGGGGCTGTGCGGCGACCTGGCCTTCTGCGCTTCCGCGTACCCGCCCCGCCGGCTTTCACCGCACGACCTGCGCGGGGCCTGCCTGGGGCCTGCGCGGGGCCTGCCCGGGGCCGGCGCGCGGCCGTCCGCAGGCCGTCGCCCGCCCCCGGCTGCCGCGAACGGCCCCGGCCCGGCGGGACATCGGCGGTAGGGTGGCTGCCGCGGCACGGGGACGACCGGGGGGACGGGCTCAGGATGGTGACGGCGGGCGGGCGCCTCGGGGCGGTGTTCGTGCACGGGTTCCTGTCCGGCCCCGGCACCTGGGACCCGTTCCTGCGCCTGCTCGCCGACGACCAGGACCTCGCCTTCGCGCACCCGCTGGCCTTCGGGTACGCCTCGCCGGCGCTGCCCCGCGTGGCGTGGCGGCGGGTGCCGGAGATCGACGACATCGCCGACAGCCTCAAGGTCTACCTGGAGACCGAGGCGGCCGGCTTCGACGACCTGGTCCTGGTCGCGCACAGCCAGGGCGGCCTGGTCGTCCAGCGCCACCTGGCGCGCATGCTGGCCGCCGGGCGCGGTGCGGACCTGGCCCGTATCCGGCGGATCGTGCTGTTCGCGTGCCCCAACAACGGCTCGCAGTTCGCGCTGTCGCTGCGCCGCCGCTGGCCGTGGAAGAACCCGCAGGAGCGCCAACTCCGGCCGCTGGACGCGGTGGTGACCGACACGCAGCGCATCGTGCTCAACCAGGTGGTGCACGCGCGGGAGATCGGCGGCTCGACCTGCCCGATCCCGGTCACCGCGCTCGCCGGGGAGAGCGACGCCGTCGTGACGCCGGCCTCGGCGCGTTCGGTCTTCCCGGACATCGGGGTGCTGCCCGGCGACCACTTCGCGATCATCAAGCCGGACGGCGTCACCCACCGCTCGTACACCACGCTCAAACGGCTGCTGCTGGCGGCGCGGCCGGAACCGGAGGGCATCCCGGAGCCGGAGGGCCTGCCGGACCCTCGCCCGCCGGGACCGTCACAGGGCTGAACGGCACCCCGGCGCCCTCCCCCGGCCCGCCGCACGCCGCCGTACACCCGCGCCTCCCGCGGCACCTCTACCTGGAGCAGGTACGGCAGATCGCGCCGGCCGAGCTCCTGGACCGCGACGCCGAACTCGCCGAGCTCACCGCCTTCTGCGCGGCCGACGACCCGCCGGACGACGCGGACGGAGACGCGGACGGGGACGGGGACGGCGGCGGGGCCTGCTACCAGTGGTGGCGCGCCGAGGCGTGGGCGGGGAAGTCGGCGTTCCTGTCGTGGTTCGTGCTGCACCCGCCGGAGCGGGTCAAGGTGGTGGCCTTCTTCATCACCGCCCGTTACGCCGGCCAGAACGACCGCGAGGCGTTCATGGAGAAGGCCATCGGCCAACTCGCCCTGCTCGCCGGCCAGGAGGTGTCCCCGGCGGTCGGCGAGCGCGGCCGGCAGGAGCAGTTGTTCGCCCTCTACCGCGACGCGGCCCTGGCGGTACGGGACCGGGGCGGGCGGCTGGTGCTGGTCGTCGACGGGCTGGACGAGGACCGCGGCATCACCGCGGGCGCCGACGCCCACAGCATCGCCGCGCTGCTGCCGGCCCGTCCGCCGGCCGGTATGCGGGTCGTCGTCGCGGGGCGCCCCAACCCGCCGATCCCCGAGGACGTGCCCGCGGGCCATCCGCTGCGCGCCGCCGGGGTCGTACGGCTGCTGGCCGCCTCGCCGCACGCCCTGGTCGTCCGCGACGAGGCCCGCCGCGAGCTGCGCGGCCTGCTCGCGGGCGGCGGCCTGGGACGGGACCTGCTGGGCCTGCTCACCGCGGCCGGCGGCGGCCTGAGCAGCGCCGACCTCACCGCGCTGACGTCGAGCCGGCCCTTCGAGACCGACGCGCTGCTGAGGGCGGTCTCCGGCCGCACCTTCGGCCTGCGCCCGAGCCACTTCGCCCCGCAGGGCGAGGGTGCGGCGGCCCTGCACATCCTCGGCCACGAGGAGTTGCAGCAGGCCGCCCGCGAGGGTCTCGGCCCGGACCTGCTCGGCGCGTACCGGCGGCGGTTGCACGCCTGGGCCGATTCGCACCGGGACCGCGGCTGGCCGGCCGACACCCCGGAATACCTGCTGCGCGGCTACACCGCGATGCTCGCCGCCGCCGGCGAGGCCGAGCGGCTGACCGCGCTCGCCACCGACCGGGCCCGCCAGGACCGGCTGCTGGACATCTCCGGCGGGGACGCGGTCGCCCTCGCGGATGTCGCCGCCGCGCAGGAGGCCCATGCCGCCCGGCCGGAGCCGGACCTGGAGGCGCTGGCCCGGCTCGCGGTCCACCGGCAGCATCTGACGGCACGCAACAGCGCCATGCCCGAGACGCTGCCCGCGGTCTGGGAGCGGCTCGGGCACCCGGTACGCGCCGAGAACCTGGCCCGCTCGCTGGCGTCCCCCTTCGAGCAGTGCCAGGGGCTCGCGCTCATGGCCGACGCCGCCGGGAAGAGCGGAGACCTCGGCCGGGCGCGGCAGTTGCTGCGCGTCGCGGAGGAGGCCGCCCAGGCCCTCGTGCACTCCGCGCCCTTGGCGGCGATGCTCGGTGTGCTGGCCTATGGCGCCGCAGAGATGGGCGACGAGGAGCGGGCCCGGCGGCTGGCGCGGCAGTTGACGGGGATGGCCCGCGTCCTGCCGCGCCCTGAGGAGCGGGTGGTCTGCCGCGGAGGCGCTGCAGCCGCCCACGCCAAGCTGGGCGACGAGGCGCGGGCCCGCGAACTCGCCCGGGACGCGCTGGCCGCCGCCCGGGAGGAGCCGCACCCGGGAGCCCGGATCCGGCTCGTCGCCCTGACCTGCGCGCTGGTCGCGAAAGCCGTCGGCCCGGACGAGGTGCGCCGCCTCGCCGCGGAGGCCGCCGAGGACGTGCGCGGCCCGTCCGGCGCCGAGCACCGGGACCAGGCCCGCTCCGCGCTCGCCCAGGCGCTCGCGATGGCCGGCGACCGCGCCGGGGCGCGCCGGCTGCTGGAGCAGATCGGCTCCGCCAAGCACCGGGCCGAGGCGCTGCACGGCCTGGCCCTGGCAGGGCAGGACGACGGCGACAACGCGTGGGTCGCGGACCTGGTCCCGGGGGTCGAGCGCGCGGCACGCGCGGCGGACGGTGCGGAGGAGCGGGAGGAGGCGCTAGTCCTCGTCACGTCCGCCCTGGCCCTGCTGGGCCGGCTCGGCCCGGCCGAGAGCCTGCTGACGGGCGTCAGCGCCGCCGGCCGCAGGGCGAAGGGGCTCGCGGCGGTGGCGACGGCGGCAGCCGCGGCGGGCGAGCCGGAGCCGGCCGTACGGCTGGCGCAGGCCGCGGAGACCGCGGTGCGCTCGGCGGCCGACGCCCCCGGGCACGTCCGGCTGACCGCCGGCCTCGCGCTCGCGCTGGCGCTCACCGGCGCGACCGGGCGGGCCCGCGAGCTGGCCCTGCACGCCGTCGAGGCGTCCGAAGCCCTGGCCGACCCCCGGCAGCGGGCCTGGCTGCTCCCCGGCGTCGTGGCCGCCGCGGTCGCGGCGGGGTTCGACGAGCAGGCGGACGGGTGGATCCGCGCCCTCGACCCGCCCGAGGCACGCGCCCGGTGCTTCGCCCGCCGGGCGCAGATCGCCGCGGAGGCCGGCGACCGGGACCGGACGGCGCGGCTGGTCGAGGCCGCGCTCGCCGAGGTGGTCGCGGTCGTCGACCCGTACGTCCAGTGCGACCTGCGGATCACCCTCTCGGGTACGGCCGTCGCCTGCGGCCTGCCGGAACTCGCCGAACGGCTGCTGGCGCAGGCGCGGGAGCCGGCCCAGGGGGTCGTGCTGCCGGGCCAGCGGGCGCATCTGCTGCCGCGCCTGCTGGGCGAGCGGGCCCAGCAGGGTGACGGCGCCGCCGCGGAGGCCGCGGCCCGTGCGGAGGGCGAGCAGGACCTGCTCCGTACGCGGTGCCTTGCCGCGGTCGCCGCGGGGCTCGCCCGCCGTGCGCCGGCCGTCCGTGACACCGCCGCCGTGCTGCGGCTGGCCGCCGAGGCGGAGGGTGCGGCGCCGGCCACGACGGGCGCGGGGCGGCGCGGCCCGGTCCTGCGGCAGCTCGCCGAAGCCCTGGCCCGGGTGGGCGATTGGGCCGGCGCCGAGCGCGTGGTCCGCTCCGTCGTCGACGACGTCCAGCGCGGGTACGTCCACACCGTGCTGGCCCGGATCGCCACCGATCCGGTACGCGCCCGCCGGCACTGCGCCGAGGCGCTGCGGCTGGACGTCTGGAGTTCGGTCCTCGCCGACGGCGGCCCGGTCGCGTGGCGCCTGGCCGGCGTCCTCGCCGACGAGTACGCGGCGGTCACGGCCGCGGCGGCGTAGCAGCGCGCCTGCCGGGGATTACCCGACATGCCGTCAGTTCATGTACGCGGACGGGCCGTGCGGACCGGCGACCGCCATGACCGCCCCCTGGGCTGACGACTGCACAGCTCGCCGCCGATTCCTGCGCGATGCCTTGACGCTCCGTACGGCCGGACCTAGCTTCTGGGGGCACACCGCCGTCCATCCACATATCCAGTGTTCATTCACATGAACAGCGGTTGCGTAGCAGTCCCCCGTAGCACAGCTCCGTACCGCACAGTTCGCTACACCGGAGTTCGGCCCCGAGCACGCACACACCGCAGTGCGGGACCTCCCCGCGCTTGGACCAAGGGAGCAAGGACCGAGATGACCCCCACCACCTCACCGCCCCGCGGCAGCACCGCCCGGCACCGTACGTCCCGACGCCGCGGGTACGCGGCGGGCGCCGCCGCCGCGGCCGGCGCCCTGCTCACCGCGGGCCTGGTCGGCCTGGCATCCGCGGGCACCTCCGCAGCCGCCGGCATCGGCGGCGACCTCGCGTGCGGCAAGGCGGCGAGCGCGACCAGCACCGCCGCCGGCAGCCCGGCCGCCGCCGTGGACTGCGACACCGCCACGTCCTGGCAGAGCGCCACCGGCACCCCGCAGGAGCTGAGGGTCGACCTCGGCGCGACCACCGCCGTCGACCACGTCAGCGTGGTGTGGGGCAGCGGTTACGCCACGTCCTTCAAGGTGCGCACCTCGCCCAACGGCACGTCCTGGCACACCCAGACGCAGGTCAGCGGCGCGACCGGCGGCACGACGACGGTCGCGCTGCCGGCCGGCGTCACCACCCGCTGGATAGAGCTGTACGACCAGCACTACGTCGCCGGCGCGAGCGGCTTCACCGTGAACGAGTTCGAGGTCTTCGGCACCCCGGGAGGCGGCACGACCCCGCCGACCACTCCCCCCAGCACCCCGCCGACCACCCCGCCGACCACTCCCCCGACCACGCCTCCCACGACGCCGCCCACCTCCGGCGGCGGGCGGACCGTCGACGTCTCCACCGCCGCCCAGCTCACCTCGGCCCTGGCCGGCGCCCGGCCGGGCGACACCATCAGGCTCGCCGACGGCTCCTACGCCGGGCAGTTCACCGCCACCGTCGCGGCGACCGCGGCCGAACCCATCGTGATCACCGGCAGTTCACAAGCGGTGCTGTCCTCCGACGGCGGCAACGGCTACGGCCTGTGGCTCGACCACGCGCCCTACTGGCAGGTCCGCGGCATCCGGGTGACCGACAGCAACAAGGGCATCGTCATGGACGCCTCCCCGCATGTCACGATCGACGGCGTCACCGTCGACACCATCGGCTACGAGGCGGTGCACTTCCGCTCCGGCAGCGACCACGGCCTGATCCAGAACTCCGTCATCCACGACACCGGCACCACCCACCCCGACTACGGCGAGGGCGTCTACATCGGCTCGGCCAACAGCAACTGGGACCAGTACGCGGGACCTTCGGGCGTGGACGCCTCCGACTACGTGCAGGTGCTGGACAACACCATCGGCCCGAACGTCGCCGCCGAGGGCATCGACATCAAGGAGGGCACCCACGACGGCGTCGTCCGCGGCAACACCCTCAAGGGCGCCGGCGAGCAGAACAAGAACTCCGGCGACTCCACGATCGACGTCAAGGGCGACGGCTACGCCATCGACCACAACACCGTGTCCGACCCGTACACCGACGGCTTCCAGGTGCACAACGTCTACGACCCGTACGGCTGCGGGAACACCTTCACCGCCAACACCTTCAGCCTCGGCTCCGCGCCCGGCTGGGCGATCAACGTCACCGACAACAGCGGCTGCGCGACCAAGAACGTCGTCTCCTCCTCCAACACCTCCACCGGCGGCAAGGGCCTGACCAACATCGCGGTCACCCCCTGACACCGTCCGCCCGCCACCCGGCGGGGCCGCCGCACCCTCCCGCGAGGGCGCGGCGGCCCCGCCGCTACTCCTGGTCCGCGGGCGCCCAGGGGGCGTCGCGCAGGTCCGCGGCGGGGCGGCGGGTGCGGGGCCGGTCCGAGGCCGCGGCGGGGACGCCGACCGCGATCATCGTCACGACCGACCAGCCCGGGTTCGGGCGCAGTTCGGCGGTGAGCGCCGCCAGGTCGAACGCCCGGAACTGGTGGGCGCCCAGGCCCATCGCCTCGGCCTGCAGGGTGAGATGGGCGACGGACTGCCCGAGGTCGTAGTCGGCGAACTCCGAATACTGCACCTCGGAGCCGCCGACGAAGCGGTGCGCGAGCGTGACGACCAGCAGCCCGGCGTCCGTCGCCCAGCGCGCCGAACTCGGCGCGAGGTGCGGCACGATCCGCTCGTACCGCGGCTCGCCCGGCCGGCACACGACGTACGCCCACGGCTGCGAGTTGCCCGCCGACGGCGCCCAACGGGCGGCTTCCAGCAGCAGTTCGACGGCCCGGTCGTCCACCTTCCCGGCCGGGTCGAACCTCGCGGGGCTGAACCGCCCGGCGAGCAGGGGGTGCAGGCTGTCCACGGCCTCGCGATCATGGTCCACGCCGGAGGCCAACCACCTGCCGCCCGGCCGTATTCCGCCGCCGGGCGGCGCGGCGGCCTCAGAGCGGGGTCGCGAGGGCGCGCAGGGCCGCGGTGGTGGCCGGCGTGGCGGCGGTGTAGGCGATGATCACCTCGTCGGGGTCGCCGGCGGGGCGGAAGGTCTCCCAGGAGAAGTCGAGGGGCGAGCCGCAGGGCGGGTTGACGCGGGTCGTGCCGTGCGTGAGGTCGACGACGGACTGCTGGGACCACAGCCGGCCGAACGGCTCGCTCGCGGCCCGGAGTTCGGCGATCTGCCGGGTCAGGGCCGGGTCGTCGGGGCGGGCGCCCCATTCGGTACGGAGGTAGGCCACCGTCTCACGGGCCTTGACGTCCCAGTCGGCGTAGCGGGCGCGGGCCTCGGGGTGGGTGAAGACGAGCCAGCCGATGGTGCGGCGCGGCGGCGGGACACGGGAGAAGTCGGTGAAGACCAGGGCGGCCAGGCGGTTCCAGGCCAGGACGGTGCCGCCGCGGCCGACGAGATAGGCGGGCGTGTCGCCCATGGTGTCGAGCAGCCGCTGCACGCTGCCGCGCACTCCGGCCCCGGGCGGCACCGGCCGGGGGCCGGCGGGGCGGGCCAGGTTGTAGAGGTAGCCGCGCTCGCCGGGGGTGAGCCGGAGCGCGTCGGCGACCGCGTGCAGGACGGCGTCCGAGACCCGGGAGGCCTGGCCGCGCTCCAGCCGGATGTAGTGGTCGAGGCTGACGTGCGCCAGGTCCGCGACCTCCTCGCGGCGCAGCCCGGCGACCCTGCGCCTGCCGTGCGCGGGCAGCCCCACGTCCTCCAGCCGCAGCCGGCTGCGACGGGAGAGCAGGAAGTCGCGCAGGGCGCTGGTGGTGTCCACGTCCCGATTGTGGGAGGCGGGGCCCACCGCGGCACAGGCGGCAACCGGCCACGTACGGCCGCAACCGGCCGTGCGGGGGCGGGCGTTGCCAGTGCAGGGCTTGCACTCCCGGCGCCGTGCCCGGCGACGTGATCCTCGTGGCCCGAGCAACCCCTCGCGGCTGAAGGAGCCTTCGTGAACCTCACCGTCGCCGGGCGGCGCGGCGCCATGCCCGCCGCCCTCCTCCTCACCCTCGGCCTGACCGCCGTGGGCGTCGGCACCGCGGGGTCGGCGCACGCCGACGCCGTCCCGCCGCCACCGGCAAGCAGCGCGTGCAACCCGGCCGTCGACTCCGCCTATTACGACGTCACGACCGCCGTCACCCCGGTCGTCACCGACTTCCTCGCGGTCAACGTCGGCGACGGCACCACCGGGCAGCGCACGGAGACGCTCACGCAGGTCAACTCCGTGAGCACCACGGTCAACAACAGCCTGGAGATCTCCGCGTCCGCCGGGCCGGTGTTCGTCAAGGTCGAGGCGAAGGTCGGCTTCTCGGTGTCCGACACCACCTCGTCCACCAGCACCACCACCGTCACCACGACCTGGAATTTCACCAAGGCCGGCTACTACGGCCTCTATCGCGGCACCCGGAAGGTCACCGGCACGTACGTGAAGTACATCTGCGCGCAGACCGGCCCGGCGACCGGCGTGTGGATGAACGCGCTGCCCGGCGGCTACGGCACGTACACGACGTTCGAGACGCCGGAGATCGGGACGGTCGTGCACAACTGCGCGGCGCTGGAGCCGGCCGGCACGGTGCGCCGCGCCGCGCAGGACCGGCTCGGCGCCTGCTGAGCGCCACGCGCCCCCGACCGCCCGCCATGGATTGCGCAGATCCCGCAGGTCCCGTGAAGCTCGCAGATTCCGCAGAAGGAGCCCGCCCGTGATCACCCTCCGGCGCACCCGCCGCCGCACCCCGCCCGCCGCCGCCCGCACCGCCCGTACGGCTCGCACCGCCCGCACCGCCCGTACGGCCGCCGCCGGCGCCGCGCTCGCGCTCGCCGCCTTCACGCTCGCCCCGGCCTCCGCGTCCGCCTCCTCCGACCCGACCAAGGACGGCTGGGCCTGCAACCCCGGCTACTACCGCATCAACACCTCGCGCAACATGGTCTTCGACCTCTCCCAGGGCCCCGACAACAAGGGCGCCGTCGTGCAGTACCAGTACCTGGGCCTGGCCAACCAGCAGTGGCGCGTGTGCCATTGGGGCGCCGACTCCTCCGCGACCAGCCCGTACATCTTCAAGAACCGCATCAACGGCTACTGCCTGACCATCTGGGACAAGGCCACCGGTGACGGCGCCTGGTTCATCCAGGGCGACTGCAACGGCTGGATCTACAACGACCAGATGTTCTGGCTGAACTACATCCCCGGCACGAACTCCTTCGGCATGCAGGTCCTCAACTCCCACTCGTGGGTGTCGGTCGTGCTCGGGCAGTACAGCGTGTCGCGCGCCAACCTCGTGCAGTACGCCGACCACGCGGGCGTGTTCACCATGTCGCCCGCCTGAGCCCGCCGCGGAAGTCGTCGCGCCCGGTCCGCGGGGGTACGCCCGCGGGCCGGGCGCGGGCGCGCCGGGACATCGGTGGTCGTTACATCTGGCGTTCGAGGGGGCGGCTCGGATTGAATCGGGGGTGCGGATCACCGCGCCCCGCCATCCGGGAGCGGTCCGCGGCGAGCAGCGGGTGGAGCGAGGAGCAGGGACGATGCACGAGGCGGAGCCGGCCGAGGCGCTTGCGTACTACGAGGACCCCGGGCCGGGCACGGGAGCGCTCCCGCCGCGGGCGTGGTGGGCGGCCTCCGACGCCCGCCGGGTCGCGCTCGGCGGGCAGTGGCGGTTCCGGCTCGGCGACCGGGCCGACACCTACGACGACGGCTTCGCCGCGCCCGGCTACGACGCCTCCGGCTGGGACCTGCTGCCGGTGCCGTCGCACTGGGTGCTCCAGGGGCACGGCAGCCCGGCGTACACCAATGTGCGCTACCCCTTCCCCGTCGACCCGCCGTACGTGCCGACGGAGAACCCGACCGGCGACCACCTGCGGGCCTTCGACCTGCCCGACGACTGGCCGGGCGGCGCGGCGGTGCTGCGCTTCGACGGGGTGGAGTCCTGCGCGCGGGTGTGGCTGAACGGCACGGAGCTGGGGACGTTCAAGGGCAGCCGGCTGCCGGTGGAGTTCGAGGTCGGCGAACTGCTGCTTCCGCGCGGGAACGTCCTGGCGGTGCGGGTGCACCAGTGGTCGTCCGGCAGCTACCTGGAGGACCAGGACATGTGGTGGATGCCCGGCATCTTCCGCGAGGTCACGCTGATCGAGCGGCCCGAGGGCGCGGTCACCGACTTCTTCGTGCACTGCGGCTACGACCACGTCACCGGCACCGGCACCCTGCGGGTGGACTGCGAGCCCGGCGGCACCCTCACCGTGCCCGAGCTGGGCCTGGACATCCCCACCGGCGAACCGGTGATCGTCCCCGTCGAGCCGTGGTCGGCCGAGCGACCGCGGCTGTACGACGCGGAGCTGGCGACCGAGGGAGAGCGCATTCCGCTGCGGATCGGCTTCCGCAGCGTCGCCGTCGAGGACGGGGTGCTCAAGGTCAACGGGCGGCGGATCGTCTTCCGCGGGGTGAACCGGCACGAGTTCGACCCGGACCGCGGGCGGGCGCTGGACCAGGAGACGATGCGCGAGGACCTGCTGCTGATGAAGCGGCACAACGTCAACGCCGTGCGCACCAGCCACTATCCGCCGCACCCGGCCTTCCTGGACCTGTGCGACGAGCTGGGCATGTGGGTGATCGACGAGTGCGACCTGGAGACGCACGGCTTCCAGGAGGTCGGCTGGCGCGGCAACCCGGTGGACGACGCGCGCTGGACGCCGGCGCTGCTGGACCGGGCGGCGCGGATGGTGGAGCGGGACAAGAACCACCCGTCGGTGGTGATGTGGTCGCTGGGCAACGAGTGCGGCACCGGCGCCGGCCTGTCGGCGATGGCGTCGTGGATCAGGGAGCGCGACCCGGCCCGGCCCATCCACTACGAGGGCGACCTCAGCTGCGCCGACACGGACGTCTACTCGCGGATGTACGCCGACCACGCCGAGTCCGAGCTGATCGGCCGCCGCACCGAGGCGCCGCTGGCCGACGCGGGGCTGGACGAGCGGCGGCGCGCCATGCCGTACATCCTGTGCGAGTACGCGCACGCGATGGGCAACGGGCCCGGCGGGCTGTCGGAGTACCAGCGGATCTTCGACACCTACGAGCGCTGCCAGGGCGGCTTCGTGTGGGAGTGGATCGACCACGGGCTGCGCCGCACGGCCCCGGACGGCAGCCACTACTTCGCCTACGGCGGGGACTTCGGGGAGGAGCTGCACGACGGGAACTTCGTGTGCGACGGGCTGCTCTTCCCCGACCGCACGCCCTCGCCGGGGCTGGTGGAGTACAAGAAGGTCATCGAGCCGGTGCGGATCACCGGTGACGCCGAGCGCGGGCAGGTGACCGTCACCAACCTCTACGACGTCGCCGACCTCGGCGGGCTGTCCTTCCGCTGGACCTACGAGGTGGACGGCGAGCCGGCCGACTCCGGGCGGTTCGAGGTGCCCGCGACCGGCCCCGGGGAGAGCGCTCTCCTGGAGCTGCCGCGGCTGCCCGCAGACCGCGCGGGCGACGAGGCGTGGTGGACGGTGCGGGCGGTGCTCGCCGAGGACACCGCGTGGGCGCCGGCCGGGCACGAGGTGGCCTGGGCGCAGTTCGCGGCGCCCCGGCAGCCGGCCGGGCGGGCGCACCGGGGCCGGCCGCACTCCCCGCGCCGGGCCGGCGGCGGCCTGATCACGCTCGGCCCCGCCGTCTTCGACGCCGCCACCGGCGCCTTGCGCACCCTGGCCGGCACCCCGGTGGAGGGCCCGCGGCTGGACGTGTGGCGGGCGCCGACCGACAACGACCGCGGCATGGACTGGTTCGCCGAGTCCCGGCTGGACCGCGCGTGGCGCACGGCGGGCCTGCACCGCATGCGGCACCGGGTGGCGCGGGTCGCGGTCGGCGGCGACATGCTGACCGTCGCCGTACGGGTCGCGCCGGCCGCCGCGGACCACGCGCTGCACACCGTCTTCACCTGGACCGCGACCGGCGACCGGCTGCGGCTTGAGGTCGCCGTCACCCCCGAGGGCGCATGGTCCGTCCCGCTGCCCCGGCTCGGCGTGCGGCTGGGCCTGCCCGGGCAGTTGGAGCGCGTCTCCTGGTACGGCGCCGGGCCCGGCGAGGCCTACCCGGACAGCCGCGCCGCCGCCCGGATCGGCCGCTGGAGCGCGACGGTGGACGAACTCCAGACCCCGTACGTCCGCCCGCAGGAGAACGGCGCGCGGGCCGGTGTGCGCTGGGCCGAGCTGACCCGGCCCGACGGCTCCGGCCTGCGGATCGAGGGGGAGCCCTTCTGGCTGACCGCCCGCCCGTGGACCACCGAGGCGCTGGACGCCGCCGCGCACACCTGCGACCTGGTGCGCTCGGGGCGGCTGTGGGTCACCCTGGATCACGCTCTCCAGGGCCTGGGCAGCGCCTCCTGCGGGCCCGGCGTACTGCCCGCCCACCGGCTGGACGTGCGGCCGGCCGCCTTCTCCTTCACCTTCGTCCCGCTCGGCGGCACCGCCGGGCCCACCGCGCCGACCGACCTGGAGCAGCAGTGAGCACCGCCGAGCACCACGCCGCCGAGCAGCCCGCGCCCGAGCAGCCCGCCGCCGAGCCCGCGGGCACGCCCTCGATACGCCCCTACCGCCCGGCCGACCTGCCGGCGCTCTACGAGATCTGCCTGCTCACCGGGGCCGCCGGCGGCGACGCCTCCGGCGACTACCCCGAGCAGGACCGCGACCTGCTCGGCACGCTGTTCGCCGCGCCCTACGCGGTGCTGGAGCCGGAGTCGGCGTTCGTGGTGGACGACGGGCACGGCCGCGCGGTCGGCTACGTCCTCGGCACCGCCGACACCCCGGCCTTCGTCGAGCGCTTCCGCAAGGAGTGGCTGCCGGCGGTCGCCGAGCGCTGGCCCGCCCCGCAGGGCGAGCCGCGGACGCCCAGCGAGGTGATGGCGGTGCTGCTGCACACCCCGGAGCGGATGATCGTCCCCGCGGTCGCCGGCTACCCGGCCCACCTGCACATCGACGTCCTGCCCCGGTACCAGGGCCGCGGCCTCGGCCGGGCGCTGATGGCCGCCTTCCTCGGCTCGCTCGCCGCCCGCGGCGTGCCGGCGGTGCACCTCGGCATGCTCACCGAGAACACCGCCGCCCGCGCCTTCTACGACCGCCTCGGCTTCCACGAGATCGACGTCCCCGACGCGGGCGTCCTCACCTACCTCGGCCGGGCGACCTCGTAGAGCGCTCTCCCGGCCTGCCGGTCAGGCGGGTTCGGCGGTCGGCGCGGGCCCGGGGCGTACGGGGTCGGCGGCGGGGCCGGCCGGAGCGGCACCGGCCGGGACGGGCTCGGGGTGAGCGGGCCAGCCGCCGGGCGGGACGAGCGCGGCCTCACGCCACCACCAGTCGTCGGGCTGCGGCTCGGCCGGCTCGAAGGGCGCCCCGACCCGGGGCGTCGCGATCCGCGCCCCGGCCTTGCGCGCGGCGGCCACCGTGCCCTCGGCCGGGTCGGCCCAGGTGTGCTGCGCGAGGTTGAAGGTGCCCCAGTGGATGGGCAGCATGACCCCGCGCGGGGTGCCGCCGGACAGGTCGACGTGCGCCTGCATGCCCTCGGCCGGCGTCATGTGGATGTCGGGCCAGAACTCGCTGTACGCGCCGATCTGGATCATCGTGGCGTCGAACGGGCCGTGCTGGGCGCCGATGTCGGCGAAGCCGGGGAAGTAGCCGGTGTCGCCGCTGTGGAAGACCCGGTGGGTGCCGTCGGTGACGGCCCAGGACGCCCACAGCGTCTGCTGCCGGCCGCGCAGCCCGCGACCGCAGAAGTGCCGGGCCGGGGTGGCGGTGAGGGTGAGCCCGGCGACCTCGGTGGACTCGTGCCAGTCCAGTTCGCGCAGCCGGGCGGCGGGCACGCCCCAGTGCTCCAGGTGCGCGCCGACGCCGAGCGGGACGGCGAAGACGACGTCGCTGCGGACCAGTTCGACGATGGTGGGCATGTCGAGGTGGTCGTAGTGGTCGTGGGAGATCACGACGACGTCGATGTCGAGGCGGTTGAGCGCGGAGAGCGGGAAGGGCGCGGGGTGCACGCGCTTGGGCCCGGCGAAGGAGAAGGGTGAGCAGCGCTCGCCCCACACCGGGTCGAACAGCACCCGCCGGCCGCCGATCTCGGCCAGCACCGTGGAGTGGCCCGTCCAGGTCAGCCGCAGCCCCGAGGCGGGCGGGACGGCGATGTCGGCGAGCGTGGTGGGATGCACGGGGACCCGGCGGGCGGGCTTGCGCGGCAGCCGGGCCTCCTTGCGCAGGGCGGCCGGCAGCGACTTGAAGAATTCACCGCCGGGTCCCTGGCGGGCGGCGGTGGGGTTCACGAACGCGCCGTCCGCGTAGTTCGGGGAGGCGAGGATACGTTCCAGGCGGGCGCCTGTCGGGTCGGCCCCGAAGGGCGCGGGACGCGCTTTCACGAGGCGGGACGGCTGGCGGGCGGCGCCGGTCACGGGTCCTCCAGGCACACAATCGTTTGGTCGGCGGAATATCCGCCCGTTCCATTATGCGGGGCCGGTCCCGTCGTGCCGGGCACCGCCCGGCGTGAAGGCGACGTGCAGGCCGTCGCGCACCGGGCGGTAGCCGAGCCGGTGGTAGAGGCCGTTGCTGACCGGGTTGGCGAGGTCGGTGACCAGCAGGACGTGCCGGGCGCCGGTGGCGAGGGCGGCCTGCGACACGGCGGTGACCACGCCGCCCGCGTAGCCCTTGCCGCGGTGTTCGGGCGGGGTGTAGACGCCCACCACCCGTATCGAGCCGGCGGCCTCGGTGGTGCGGCCGGCCATCGCGACCGGGGTGCCGTCCGGGGTCAGCCACAGGGTGCGCAGGCCGCCGACGATCGCGTCGTCCACCGCATCGGCGGCGCCGGACAGCGGGTCGCCGAGCTCGGCGCGGGCGGCCTGCTCCCAGCGCAGCAGCAGCGCGCGGTCGGCGGAGTCGGCGACGCGGTGGCGGCCGGGCGGTCCCGGGCGGCGCGGGGTCAGCTCGCCGAGTGCGTGGATGCGGGTGCGCACGGCGACGTGGTGGCGCTGGCCGGTGCGCGCGGTCCAGGCGGCGGCGAAGGCCGCGACCGCCTCGTGGTCGCCGCGGGCCCCGCCGGGCGGGCGGCCGGGCCACTGCTCGGCGAGCTCCCGGGCCGCGGCGGCGGGGGCGCGGGTGAGCAGCGGCGGGAGCGGGGGCGTGTGCAGGAACGCGGCCTCAACGCTGCCGCCCTCGGCCGGGCGCCACCAGCCGAAGGCGGGCGGGGTGGGGCCGTACGCGGTCAGGCCCCGGCGGCGGAGCTTGGCGCTGACGGTGAGGTGGATGGAGTTCTCGACCGGCCGGCGGTGCAGGAACGGTTCTGCCGCGCGCAGGAAGTCGTCCGGGTCGCTGCTGAAGGTCCATCCCATACGCCCTACCTGATCATGCCGGCCGTGCGCCGCGCACCTGTCTTTCCGGCCCCGCCGCTGCCGGGCCCCGCCGGCAGGCAGTGGCGGAACTGCCCGCGCCGGCGGCGGAACGCCTGGTCAGGAGGGTGCGGAGCGGGCGTCAGATGGCGCAACAATGCGGCAACACCATTGCCGGCCGGGCGTCGGTATGGTCCGTGTGCGGCGGCGAGGTCGCCGTGGAACGGACCGGGTCGGAACCGACGCAGGAGCACCGTCATGGCAGCCGAGCGCACGCGTGACCGCACCGCGCCGGTGGCCGCCGCGCGCCGGCGCCGGCTGCGCGCGGACCAGGCCCGGCAGTTGGCGGACCTGCTGCGCCGGCAGGTGCTGGCGCGGGGCTACGGCGACGGTGTGCTGCCGCACGAGGACGCGCTCGGCGCCGAATACGGCGTCTCCCGCAACACCGTGCGGCAGGCGCTGGACCTGCTGCGGGCCGAGCGGCTGGTGGAGCGCGTGCCGGGCCTGGGCACGGTCGTGGTGGGCCAGAAGTACCCGCACGGGCTGGACCGGCTGATGGGCCTGGCCGAGACCCTGCACGGGCACGGCAGGGTCAGCAACGAGGTGCGCGCCCTCGGCCCGGTGCGCGCCCCGGCCGCGGTGGCCTCGCGGCTGGGCGTCAGGGAGCACGACGACGTGCTCTACGTCGAGCGGCTGCGGCGGCTCGACGGCCTGCCGCTCTCGCTCGACCTCACCTACATCCCGATGGACCTCGGCGTGGAGCTGCTGACCGCGGACCTGGAGAACACCGACGTCTTCCGGCTGCTGGAGCAGATCTCCGGGCAGCCGCTCGGCACCGCCGAGATCACCCTGGAGGCGGTCAGCGCCGACCTGCACTCCGCCGCGGTGCTGGAGGCGCCGCGCGGCGCCGCCCTGCTGATGCTGGAGCGGCTCAGCCATCTGTCCGACGGCCGGCCGGTGGACCTGGAGTTCGTGCGCTTCCGCGGCGACCGGATCACCATGCGCGGCCTGCTGCACCGGAGCGCCTGACCGCAACCCCCCGCACCCCGAGTCCCCTCCTCCCCCGCCCCGCGCGGGTCCGGCACGTCCCGAAGTCCCCCGCGCCCACGCGTCCTTCCGACCTCCCAGGAGACCGCCATGCCCGTCGTGCCGCAGCGCGCCGACGTTCCCGTGACCATCGACGAGTCCCTGTGTATCGACGGCTGCACGCTGTGCGTCGACATGTGCCCGCTGGACTCCCTCGCGATCGACCAGGACAGCGGCAAGGCGTACATGCACGTCGACGAGTGCTGGTACTGCGGCCCGTGCGCGGCCCGCTGCCCGACCGGCGCCGTGACCGTCAACATGCCCTACCTGCTGCGATGAGAGGCCCTGTGATGCGCAAGTTCCTCGTGGCGGCGGGCGCCGCCGCGCTGCTGCTGCCGCTGGCCGGCTGCGGCTCGGGCACCGACGGCGGCAGCGGCGGCACCGTCACCGTGCACGTCGGCTACCAGTCCAAGACCATCAACACCGTCACCGCCGGCACCCTCTTGCGCTCGCTCGGCTACTTCGAGCGGCAACTGGACGCGCTGGGGCGGCGCGACGGGCACACGTACAAGGTCGACTGGCAGGACTACGCGACCGGTGCGCCGATCACCGCGCAGATGGTGGCGGGCAAGATCGACGTCGGCTCGATGGGCGACTACCCGCTGCTGATCAACGCCGCGCGCGGCGCGCAGCTGCGGCAGCCCACCGAGATGGTGTCGGTGACCGGCTACAACCTGCGCGGCGGGCTCAACACCGTGGTGACCGCGCCCGGTTCGCAGCTCACCGACCTCGGCGGGCTGCGCGGCAAGAAGGTGTCCACCAGCATCGGCTCGGCCGCCGACGGCACCCTGGTGCGGGCCCTGCAGCAGCGCGGCATCGACCCGGACAAGGACCTGCACAAGCTCAACCAGCAGCCCGCGGTGGGGGCTTCGGCGCTCCAGGCGGGCAGCGTGGACGCGCTGTCGCAGTTCGTGGCGTGGCCCGGCCAGTTGGTCTTCGAGGGCAAGGCGGCGGCGCTCTACGACGGTTCGGCGCTGGACCTGCCGACCTTCCACGGCGTCACCGTGCGCACGGCGTTCGCCACCGAGCGGCCCGCGGTCGTGGACGCCTTCCTCGCCGCGCAGATCCAGGCCACCGACTACCTGCACGCCCACCCGCTGGAGGCCGCGCGGAAGGTCGCCTCCGCCACCGGCCTGCCGCCGGAGGTGGTCTACCTCTACAACGGGCCTGGCGGCATCGCGACGTTCGACCCGACGCTCAAGCCGCAACTGCTGGCCGCCTTCGCGCAGGACGTGCCGGTGCTCGCCTCGGAGAAGCTGGTCGGGAAGATCGACATCAGCCACTTCGCGAACGACACCTTCATCCGCCGTGCGGTCGGGGCGGACTACGACCGGCAGGTGGCGTCGCTGGCCAACCCGGCACCGGTCGCCGGCACCGACCCGGTGTGCGGCGGCGCGGTCACCGACCCGGCGACGGCGAGCGAGGTGTGGCCGAAGGGCGCGACCGCCACCGTGCCGCTGCGGACGCCCAGTTGCCTGCTGCGCTACCTCGCCGCGCACCCCGCGTCCGGGATCGGGGCCGCGTACGTGCCGGACGCGCTCACCGGCACCCGCTGGTTCGCCGGCCACGCGGTGTGGGCGGTGGACCCGTCGGCCGCGCCCGACGCCCGCTACCAGCCGTTCGTGACCCGGGAGAACGCCAGGAGCTGGCTGGCGAAGCACCCGGGCGCGCATCTGGTGGACTTCGCGCAGGCCGTGGCGGGCGCCGCGTGACCGGGCGGTGGGAGCGGGCGTACCGCCGGCTGCTGCGGGCGGTGTCGCTGCTGGGCTTCCTGGGCCTGTGGCAGCTGCTGACCGCGCTGCGGGTGCGGGCGTGGGTGCACTTCGACCAGCTGCCGACGGTCGTGGACGTCGCCCGCGAGTTCCGGCAGCGGCTCGGCACCGGCGTCTACTGGCAGGACCTGGGCGACAGCCTCGGCCGTATCCTCACCGGCTTCTGCCTCGCCGCGGTGCTGGGGGTGGCCGCCGGGGTCGCGATCGGGCGGTCCCGGCTCGCGGCCGACCTGCTCGGGCCGGTGCTCGAACTGCTGCGGCCCATACCGGCGATCGCGCTGGTGCCGGTGGCGATCCTGGTCTTCCCCGGCAATGAGCAGGGCATCGTCTTCATCACCTTCTGCGCCGCCTTCTTCCCCGTCCTGGTCAGCACCCGGCACGCGGTGCGGGCGCTGACGCCGGTGTGGGAGGAGGCGGTGCTCACGATGGGCGGCGGCCGGTGGCGGGTGCTGGCGCAGGTCGTGCTGCCCGGCGCGCTGCCGGGGATCTTCGGCGGCCTCTCGGTGGGCATCGGGGTGGCGTGGATCTGCGTGATCTCCGCGGAGATGATCTCCGGTGACTACGGCGTCGGTTACCGCACATGGCAGGACTACACGGTGGTGGACTACCCGGGTGTGCTGGTCGGCATGGTGACGATCGGCCTGCTCGGCCATCTGACCTCGTCCGCCGTGGAGTTGGCCGGCCGCCGGGCCACCCGCTGGCTGCCGCGCGCCGAACAGGCCGCGGAGCGGGGCGCGTCGGGCCGCCGTACGCGGGGCGGCCTCCCCTTCGGGCGGGCCCTCGCGCCTGCCGGTGCCGTACGGCCGGGTACGCCCGCGGGCGGCACGCCGGTGGCCGGTTCCGCCCCCGGTTCCGCCCCCGGCGCCGAGAGCGCGGCGGGCGACGGGCCCGTGACCGTACCCGACTCCGTGACGCACGGCAGGTGACCGCCATGACGCTCTCCCCGACATCCCCCACGACGTCCGTGAACTCCGCCGCCGCGCCTCCCGGTTCGGCCGAAGGCGCCGGGCTCACGCTGCGCGACGCGGTGCTGGGGCGGCCCGGCGCCCCGGTGCTCTCCGGGGTGGGGCTGGAGGTACGGCCCGGCGAGGTGCTGACGGTGGTCGGCGCCTCGGGGTGCGGCAAGTCGACGCTGCTGCGCACCCTGGCCGGGCTGCTGCCGCCGCTCGGCGGCGAGGTGACCGCGGACGGGCGACCGCTCGGCGGGCCGGGCGGCGGACGGGCGCTGGTCTTCCAGGAGGACGGCCTGCTGCCGTGGCGCACCGCCCGCGCCAACGTCGAACTCCCGCTCGCCATCGGCAGGGTGGGCCGCGCCGAGCGGCGCCGGCGGGCCGCCGAATGGCTCGCGAGGGTCGGACTGGCCGGCTACGAGGGCCGGTTGCCGCATCGGCTCTCCGGCGGGCAGCGGCAGCGCGTGCAGTTGGCGCGGGCGCTGGCCGGGCAGCCGCGGGCGCTGCTGATGGACGAGCCGTTCGGGGCGCTGGACGCCCAGACCCGCGCCGGGATGCAGCAGTTGCTCGTGGAGGTGCTGGCGACCACTCGGGCGACCGTCGTCTTCGTCACGCACGACGTGGACGAGGCGCTCTTCCTCGGCGACCGGGTCGCGCTGCTCGGCGCCGCACCGGACGCCCCTGTACGGCTGTTCGCCGTGCCGCGGCCCCGCGACCGGGCCGCCCACGAGACACCCGCGACCGCGGCCGTACGCCGTGACCTCCTGCAATCGCTGGGCGGTTGACCTCCCGGCGCGCTCCGTCTCCCCCGCTTCCCGCGCTTCCCCTGCTCCCCCCGCTTTTCCTGCCCCCTTGGACCCCGAAGGGCCTTCGATGGACATCCCCGAGCTGACCGCCGCCGACGAGTGGGCCTGCGACGTGCTGGTGATCGGCGGCGGCACCGCCGGGACCATGGCCGCCCTCACCGCGGCCGAACGCGGCGCGGACGTACTGCTGCTGGAGAAGGCGCACGTACGGCACTCCGGCGCGCTCGCGATGGGCATGGACGGCGTCAACAACGCCGTCGTGCCCGGCCGCGCCACGCCCGAGGACTACGTCGCCGAGATCACCCGCGCCAACGACGGCATCGTCAACCAGCGCACCGTGCGGCAGACCGCGACCCGCGGCTTCGCCATGGTGCGGCGGCTGGAGCGCTACGGCGTGAAGTTCGAGAAGGACGAGCAAGGGCAGTACGCGGTACGGCGGGTGCACCGGTCGGGCAGCTATGTGCTGCCGATGCCCGAGGGCAAGGACGTCAAGAAGGTCCTCTACCGGGTGCTGCGGCGGCGTGAGATGCGCGAGCGGATCAGGATCGAGAACCGGGTCATGCCGGTGCGGGTGCTCACCGCCGGCGGGCGGGCGGTCGGCGCGGCCGGGTTCGACACCCGCACGGGGGCGTTCGTCACGGTACGGGCCGGCGCGGTGGTCCTCGCAACCGGCGCCGCGGGCCGGCTCGGGCTGCCGGCCAGCGGCTACCTCTACGGCACGTACGAGAACCCCACCAACGCCGGTGACGGGCACGCCATGGCCTACCACGCGGGCGCGGAGCTGAGCGGCATCGAGTGCTTCCAGATCAACCCGCTGATCAAGGACTACAACGGGCCCGCGTGCGCCTACGTCGCCAACCCCTTCGGCGGCTACCAGGTCAACCGGCACGGCGAGCGGTTCGTGGACTCCGACTACTGGTCGGGGCAGATGATGGCGGAGTTCGCGGCGGAGGTCGCCTCGCCGCGCGGCCCGGTCTACCTCAAGCTCAGCCACCTGCCGGAGGAGTCGGTGGCGGCGCTGGAGGGCATCCTGCACTCCACCGAGCGGCCGACCCGCGGCACCTTCCACGCCGGGCGCGGGCACGACTACCGCACGCACGACGTGGAGATGCACATCTCCGAGATCGGGCTGTGCGGCGGGCACTCGGCCTCCGGCGTGTGGGTCGACGAGCACGCGCGCACGACGGTGCCGGGGCTCTACGCGGCCGGGGACCTGGCGTGCGTGCCGCACAACTACATGATCGGGGCGTTCGTGTACGGCGAGCTGGCCGGCGCGGACGCGGCGGGGCTGCCGCGGTACGCCGGGCCGCTGCCGGCCGAACAGGTGGCCGAGGCGCACGAGTTGGTCTACCGGCCGCTGCGGCAGCCGGACGGGCCGCCGCAGCCGCAGGTGGAGTACAAGCTGCGGCGCTTCGTCAACGACTATGTGGCGCCGCCCAAGAGCGGGGCCCGGCTGTCGCTGGCGGTGGAGGCGTTCGAGCGGATGCACGGCGAGATCGCGGCGATGGGGGCGCGTACGCCGCACGAGCTGATGCGGTGCGCGGAGGTGGCCTTCATCCGGGACTGCGCGGAGATGGCGGCGCGGTCGTCGCTGGCCCGCACCGAGAGCCGGTGGGGCCTCTACCACGAGCGCACCGACCACCCCGTACGGGACGACGAGGGGTGGCTGCGGCACCTCAACCTCCGTAAGGGGCCGGGGGGTTCGATGGAGTTCCTGACCCGGCCGGTGACGCCGTACGTGGTGCCGGTGGACGGTTACGCGCCGGGCGGCGGGGGTGTGCGGGTGCTCGGGGAGGTGCGGCCCGAACAGGTGGCGACGGCGGGGCCGCGCGAGGTCGCGCCGGTCGACCCGGGGGCGGTGGCGGCGCGTACGCCCGCGGGGCCGGTCGCCGTGCGCGGCGGTTCGCCGCGGATCGTGACGCTGCTGGAACTGGCCGAGGAGGCGCCCGGGTTGGCGCAGCTCGCCGGTTACCTCGCGGACGGTGACGCCGCGGTGCGGCGGGCGGCGGTCGGCGTCCTCACCGAGACGGTGCCGGACGGTACGGGCCCGGCGCTGGCCGCCGCGCTCGCCGACCCCGACCCCGGCGTACGGGCGGCGGCCGGGGCGGGGCTGCTGGAGCTCGTCGAGGTGCTGCCGGCCGACGCGGAGCTGGCGGCGGCGCTGGGCGTCGCGGCGGGGTCGGCGGACCCCGCCGCGCGGGCGGCTGCCGCGGGCACGCTGCGGGCGCTGCGGCTGGGCGGAGCAGCGCAGTACGCTGCGCTGCTCGGGGACGCGGAGCCGAGGGTGCGGATCGAGGCGGTACGGGCGCTGGTCGCCCTCGACGCGCTGCCGGAGCTCGCCCCCGTCGCCGGGGACGCCTCCCGCGAGGTGCGGGTCGCCCTCGCCAAGGGGCTCGCGACGCTCGCCGTCCCCCCGGCCCCGCTGCTCTCCCGCCTGGCGGCGGACCCCGACCCCCTGGTCAGGGCCGCGGCCCTGGAGTCCGCCGCGGCGGTCGGCTGCCCGGCGCCGCTCGACGCGGTGGCGGCGGAGTCCGCGGCCGATCCGGCCTGGCGGGTCCGCCGCGCGGCGGCCATGGCGCTCGGTTCGGCCTCTCCGGAGGCCGCTCTCCCTCCGCTCCTGCGCGCGGCCCGCGACGTCCACCCCGACGTCCGCCGCGCGGCCGTCACCGCGCTGGGTTCCCACCCCGCGACCCCGGCCACCACCGCGGCCCTCCACACCGCCACCACCGACCCCGACCCCGAAGTCCGCGCCTCCGCCCGCCACGCCCTCCCCCACTAACGCCCCGCCCTGCCCCGTCCCGCGACCTTCCGTCGGTGGGTGGCTGGTCGCGCAGTTCCCCGCGCCCCCTTGCGCTCCGGGCTGCCCCTTGCTGCCGCCGTGCGATCTTCCGCGGGCGGGTGGTTTCTCGCGCAGTTCCCCGCGCCCCTGAAAAGCACCCTCACGCGCAAAGTCCACCTCTGCGGGTGAGTGCCGACCCGAGAGCCAGGAGTGAGCCCAATCCAGGACCGCCACCACCTCGGACGCCCCGGCCCCGGCATGGCGACGAACCGCCACCACAACAGGGGCGCGGGGAACTGCGCGACAAGCCACCCACTGGCAGACGGTCGCGCGACGGCAGCAAGGGGCACCCCGGGGCGCAAGGGGCGCGGGGAACGGCGCGACAAGCCACAAACCGGCGGACGGTCGCGGGACGGCAGCAAGGGGCACCCCGGAGCGCAAGGGGCGCGTGGGGGTACCCCCAGGCGAAGCGCTGGGGGAGAACGGAGCGACAAGCCACCCACCGGCGGAAGGTCGCGGGGCGGCAGCAGGGGGCAGCCCGGGGCGTCCGGGGGGCGGAAGCCCGGGGGGTGGGCCCCCGGGCGTAAGGGGGCGGTCAGCCGGATTTGCGGCGGAATTCGCGGGCGCCCCCCGCCCTGCCATGCGCACCGTGGATCTTGGACTGGTCGGGCCCGCCCCCCGAAGCCCCCGCGGAGCGGCTCGCCCCGCGCTTGCGTTCGAGCGCTTCGCGGAACTTCCGCTTCACGTCGTCCTCGGCCTCGGGAACCTCCTCCGCGGAGGACGGCTCCTCAAGAAGCGTCTCGGGCGCGTCTTCCGCCGCGGAAGCGGCCTGCTGCTGATCGGTCATGCCACCAGGGTGGCACGCCGGGGCCGCCGAGCCCACCCGATATCGCCGCGACAGGCGGCGCGTGTACGGTTCCGGTCACGCCCTCGCAAGGAGGATCGGATCCATGACCTGGCTGTTGTACGGCGCCACCGGCTATACCGGCCGCCTCATCGCCCGCCGCGCCGTCGCCCTCGGCGTGCGCCCGGTGCTGGCCGGCCGCAGTGCCGCGAAGGTGGTGCCGCTGGCCGCGGAACTGGGCCTGGAGCACCGGGTGTTCGGCCTGGACGAGCCGGGCGCGGTGCGCCGCGGACTGGCCGGGGTGGAGGGGGTGGCGCACTGCGCGGGGCCGTTCGCCCGCACCGCGCTGCCGATGGCGCGGGCCTGCGTGGAGACCGGCACGGGCTATGTGGACATCACCGGCGAGATCGACGTCTTCGAGGCGCTGCACGCCCTGGGCGCCCGCGCGCGGGCCGCGGGCGTGACGCTGCTGCCGGGCGCCGGCTTCGACGTCGTGCCGACGGACTGCGTGGCCGCGCTGCTGGCGGCCCGGCTGCCCGACGCCACCCAGCTGGACCTGGCGTTCCTGACGGCGGGCGGCGCGAGCCCCGGCACGGTGCGCACGGTCGTGGAGAGCGCGGCGGACGGCGGCCGGATCAGGTCGGGCGGCGAGATCCGCACCGTGCCGTTCGGCTCGCGCCGGCTGCGCGCGGCCTTTCCGTCGGGTGCCCGGACGGTGGTGTCGGTGCCGTGGGGCGACGTGAGCACCGCGTACCACTCGACGGGCATCCCGGACGTGACGACGTACACGGCGGTGCCCTCCCCCGCGCTGGCGGCGACGAAGGTGCTGCGGGTGGGGCCGCTGCGCGGGGTGCTGGGCGGGGCGGCGGGCCGGCTGGTGCGCGGGCCGGGCGAGCGGGCGCTCAACGGCTCGGGCTGCGAGGTGTTCGGCCGGGCCCGGGACGCCGCGGGGAACACCGTGACGGCGACGCTGACGGGCCCCAACCCGTACCGCCTGACGGTGGATTCCGTGCTGCGGATCATGCCGCTGCTGCGGTCGCTGCCGGCCGGCTTCCAGACGCCCTCCCGCGCGCTCGGCGCGGACTTCGCGGGCACGCTGGACGGGGTGACGGTGTCGGTCGCCGCGCTGCGCTGAGCGGCCGTACGCAGCGGGGCCGGTGCCGGTCGGACGGCGGCCGGGTGGCACGAGATACCGCCCGGCCGCCGTCTTCCCTCTTTCTCTTCCCCGGTGATGGTTGGTCTGCGGGGCGTACGGCGGGCTCAGGCCTTGCGGCCGACCCCGGCGTAGACGCCGATGGGCTCCAGCTCCTCGGGCTCCGGTTCCGGGCCGTCGGGGCGCCACAGCGGCGCCCGTACGAGTCCGGGGTCGAGCAGCTCGAAGCCGTCGAAGAACGGCAGGACGGCCTCGTGCGAGCGCAGGCTGAGCGCCGCGGTGGCCTTGCGGTAGACCGAGACGGCCTCGCCGACCTTCTCGGGGTGGAAGTCGTACGTGCCGTGCGAGAGCACCAGGTGGCTGCCGGCGGGCAGCGCGTCGCGCAGCACGGCGACGATGCCGGCCGGGTCGTCCGCGTCGCCGACGAAGTGCAGCACGGACACCAGCAGCAGGGCCACCGGCCGGTCGAAGTCGATGAGCCGGGCGATCTCCGGGTTCTCCAGCAGGCCCCGCGGGTCGCGCAAATCTCCCAGGGCGAACGCGGTGTTGCCGGTGTTGAGCAGCCGCGCCGCGGCGTGCACGGCGACGATCGGGTCGTTGTCGACGTACGCCACCCGGGCGTCGGGCGCCACCGCCTGGGCGACCTCGTGGGTGTTGGGGGAGGTCGGTATGCCGGTGCCGATGTCGAGGAACTGGCGCACCCCGCCGCGCGCGAGGTGCGCGACGGCCCGCCGCAGGAAGTCGCGGTTGGCGCGTGCGCTGTCGACGACCTCGGGCGAGGCGGTGATCACCTGCTGGGCCGCCTCCCGGTCGACCTCGTAGTTGTCCCGGCCGCCGAGGTAGAAGTCGTACATGCGGGCCGGGTGCGGCCTGCTGGTGTCGAGCTCTTCGACGTCGAAGCCCTGTGGGGTCAACACCGTCCTCCGGTTCCTTGGGTGGTGCGCGTGGTCACAGCTTGACGCCGATGCCGCCGTACGTGCCGACGTGGCTCAGTTCCTCGGCGGTGGGCAGCTCGCCGTCCGGGTGCCACAGCGGGATCTGCACCAGGCCGGGGTCGACGAGGTCGTAGCCGTCGAAGAACGGCAGGATCTGCTCGTACCTGCGGGTGGTGACGGTCGCGGTGGCGCCGCGCTGCCGGTAGACGTCCCGGGCCTCGCCCATGCCGGCCTCCACGCTGTGGAAGTCCTCGGTGGCGTGGGTGAGGACGAACATGCTGCCCGCGGGCAGCGCGTCGCGGTAGGCGGCGATCAGGGCGGCGGCCTCGGCGTCGTCCGGGAGGAAGTGGACGACGGCCACGAGCAGCAGCCCCACCGGCTGGTCGAAGTCGATGAGCTTGCCGATGGTGGGGTGGCCCAGGATCGCGTCGGGGTCGCGCATGTCGCCCAGGAAGAACCCGGTGTTGCCGGTGCCGAGCAGGTGCGCCCCGGCGTGGGTGGCCACGATCGGGTCGTTGTCGATGTACGCCACCCGGACGTCCGGCGCGACCTCCTGGGCGACCTGGTGGGTGTTGGGCGCGGTGGGGATGCCGGTGCCGATGTCGATGATCTGCCGGATCCCGGCCCGCACCAGGTGCCGTACCGCGCGGTGCATGAACTGCCGGTTGGCCCGGGTGGTGGGCACGATGTCCGGGAAGAAGTCGATGACGCGCTGGGCCGCTTCCCGGTCCACCTCGTAGTTGTCCCGGCCGCCGAGGTAGAAGTCGTACATACGGGCCGGGTGCGGCCGGCTGGTGTCGATCTCCCCGACGGGGAATCCCTGCTCGGTCAACGTGGGTCCTCCGGTGGCTTCATGGCGTCGTGGCTGCGGCTGTGGCTGTGCGGTGCGGGCGGGTGCGCCGGGACGGCGTGCGTCATCTCTTGACGCCGACGCCGCCGTAGAAGCCGTTGTGCGCCAGTTCCTGGTGCGTCGGTACGGGACCGTCCGGGCGCCACAGCGGCGGCTGGACCAGGCCCGGGTCGACCAGCTCGAAGCCGTCGAAGAAGGCCAGCACCTGCTCGTAGGACCGCAGGTGCAAGGTGGCGGTGGCGCCCTTGGTCTCGTAGACGTCCCGCGCCTCCCCCGCGTCGCCGTCCAGCTGGTGGAAGTCGCCGGTGGTGTGGCTGAGGATGAGGTGGCTGCCGGCGGGCAGCGCGTCGCGGTAGGCGGCGACCAGGCCCGCGGGGTCCTCGTCGTCGCTGATGAAGTGCAGGATGGCCACCAGCATCAGCCCGACCGGCTGGTCGAAGTCGATGAGCTCGCTGATGGTGGGGTGGCCCAGGATGCTCTCGGGGTCGCGCAGGTCGCCCAGGAAGAAGCCGGTGTTGCCCGAGCCGAGCAGGTGCGCGCCCGCGTAGGTCGCCACGATGGGGTCGTTGTCGACGTACGCGATCCGGGCGTCCGGTGCCACCTGCTGCGCCACCTGGTGGGTGTTGGGCGGCGCGGGGATGCCGGTGCCTATGTCGATGAACTGCCGCACACCGCTCTGCGCCAGGAACCGCACGGCCCGGTGCATGAACCGCCGGTTGCCCTGCGCCATGGGGACGATGTCCGGGAAGAGGTCGATCACCTTTTGGGCAGCGTCCCGGTCCACCTCGTAGTTGTCCCGGCCGCCGAGGTAGTAGTCGTACATGCGGGCCGGGTGCGGCCTGCTGGTGTCGATCTCCACGACGGGAAATCCCTGCTCGGTCAACGCCTTCCTCCGGTCAATGGTGCTGCTGGGTGGTGCGGGTGGTGCGGGTGTTCAGCCGAGCAGGAAGTCGGCCTCGCCGGCCTTGGCGCCCAGGATGAACGTGGTGATCTCGTGGTTGCTGTAGATCAGCGCCGGTCCGTCGGGGTCGGTGGACTGGCGGATCGCGACCCGGCCGTCGTTGAGCTTCTTCGCCTCGACGCACGAGCCGCCGTTGCCGCCGCTCCAGGGCTTGCGCCAGCCGTCGGCACCGAGTTCGTTGGCCGGCATCCCGTTGTAGATGCCGTCGTAGCGTTCCTCGTAGCCACGTATGCGGTCATTGCCGACGCGATCCATCGTTCAGATCTCCTTGCGCATGCCATCGAGGATGGCTTTGGTGCTCTGGGCTGGCGCGGCCTGCGCGCACATCCGGTCGAGTGCCTCCAGGAACGACGAGACGTCGTCGCGCTCGTCGAAGTAGACGCCGCCCACGAGGTGCTCGGAGTAGGCGATGTCGGGGATTTCCTGGAGCTGGAACCGGAAGATGTGGAACGGTCCGTACATCGCCGGGTGCGGGCCGACGGCGAACGGCATGATCTGCAGCCGGACGTTGGACAGCTCGGTGGCCTCGATGAGCCGGTCCACCTGCTCGCGCATGACCTTGCGCCCGCCGATGGGGCGGCGCAGCACGGTCTCGTCCATGACGACCCACAGCAGCGGCGCCTCGGGCTTGCTCAGCAGGGCCTGGCGCTCCGTCCGCAGGGTGACCAGCCGGTCGATCTCGGCGGGCGCGGCGTGCGGCTGGCCGGCGCGCAGCGTGGCGCGGGCGTAGTCGGGGGTCTGCAGCAGTCCGGGCACGTAGTGCGGCTCGTACGCGCGGATGACCGCGGCCTCTCCTTCGAGGCTGACGAAGGCGCTGAACCAGTCGGGCAGCACATCGCGGAAACTGTGCCACCAACCGGGCCGGTTGGCCTCGCGGGCGAGCGCGAGGAAGCCGCTGACCTCCTCGGGCGAGGTCACCCCGTAGACGTGCAGCAGCTTCTCCACGTACGGGATCTTCAAGCCGACTTCCGCCTTCTCCATCCGGCGGATGGTGGCGTGGGTGACGTCCAGTTCGCGGCCGGCCTGCTCATACGTGATACCGGCCTGCTCCCGGAGGTCCTGTAGGCGCTTGCCCAGCACCATGCGCAGGACTGTCGGGGCTCCACCCGGCCGGGGGTCCATCACGACGGCTCCTCCTCCAACTTCCTTGACTGAGCAACAGTCTGTCATGTTGTCAGCGCACGCAACAGCATGTAGCCCCGAATCTGTAAATTACAGATCGGACCTTGCCAGGTGTCCCACACGAGCCTCATAGTTACAGAGTGGTTCCTTCACCTGATGCCCTCCGGCGCGAGCGCCGCGACGGTGTCGGCGACTCCGGCCGCCGCGACGTGTTCCGGCTGCCCGCGTTGAGCGCGTCCGTGGCGGACGCCCGCGGGCGGATACGCGCGCGCCTGAGGGAATGGGGCGCCGGGGCCGAGTTGCGCGAGGACGCGAGCCTGGTGGTGACGGAACTCTTCACCAACGCCGTACGGCACACCGACAGCGAGAAGATCACCTGCGTGGTGTACGACTCGGGCAGCGTCGTCCGCGTCGAGGTGACCGACCAGGGCCGCGGAACGGGCGTGCCGGCGCCCGCGACCGCCGGGGCCGACGAAGAAGGCGGGCGGGGGCTGCTGCTGGTCAGCGTGCTCTCGCTGGCATGGGGGTCGGATCCGGCGGAGGACGGTACGGGGCGGGTGGTGTGGGCGGAACTCGCCGCGCACCGCCCGCCCCGCTGACGTACCGCCTCCGCCGGGTCCGGCGGGCGCCGGTTCTCCCCTTTTCCCGCACGGTTTTCCGGGCGGTTTCCGTACGTTTTTCCCGCGCGTTTCCGTGCGTTTCCGCGTTCCTAGGACGCGCGGGTGCGCGAGGTGCAGGTGCCGGCGAGCGGCAGCAGGTCGGGGCGCTTGGGGCGGACGTGGTCGCCGGAGGACTCGCCGCGCAGCCGGCGGCCGATCCACGGCACCAGATGCGCCCTGGCCCACTGGATGTTCTCCCGCCGCACCTGCGAGGGCAGTCGCAACTGCTCCGGCGGCCACGGCTCGTCGGGATCGGCGGGCACGTCGAGGCCGAGCACCTGCGCGGCCCGCAGCGCCACCCGGGTGTGGCCCTCGGGCGACAGGTGCAGCCGGTCCTCGCTCCACGCCCTGCGGTCCTGCACCGCCCGCAGCGACCACAGGTCCAGGACCGGGCAGCCGTGCCGGTCGGCGATGGCCCGTACGTGAGCGGTGTACGTGGCGATCTTGCCGCGCAGGTGGCGCAGCACCGGCACCCCGCGGGTGTCGAAGCCCGTGCAGACCAGGACCGTGCCGACCGCGCCGGTCAGCTCCGCGACCGCCGCCTCGAAGCGCTCGGCGATGGCGTCGGGGTCGCTGCCGGGGCGCAGGATGTCGTTGCCGCTGGCGCAGAAGGTGACCAGGTCCGGGGCGAGTTCGACGGCCCGCGGGACCTGCTCGGCGACGATCCTGTCCAGCAGCCGGCCGCGTACGGCGAGGTTGGCGTAACGGAAGGCGGGCGCCGGCGGCCCGGCGGTGACGGCGCTTTCCGCGGGGTCCGCGCCGGGGTCGACGGCCGGGTCCGCGCCGGGCCTGGCGGTGAAGTCCGCACCGGGCCTCGCGGTGAAGTCCGGGCCGGGGGTGACGGCGGAGTGCGCCGCGGGCCGGCGGCGGCTCTCGTGCTGTGCGGCCAGCAGCAGGGCGAGGCGGTCGGCCCAGCCGATGAACGTACCGTCCGGGGCCGGGTCGCCGACGCCCTCGGTGAAGCTGTCCCCCACCGCCGCGTACGACCCGAGCCCGCCCGCGTGCCCGCCTGCCGTTGCGTGCCGCTCCTGCCGTTCCCGTCGTCCCTGCGCGTCGTCAGCCACGCGCAGCATCTTTCTCCTCCGGCTGTGACCTACGCGACCGTAGGGAGGCGGTGACGGCACGTGATTCATCCCACCGGGTCATACCCGCCGCAGATGGAATACGGCGGCGTCCAGGTCGCCGGCCAGGGTCGTGCGCAGCCCGCGCTCGGCGAGGACCGCGCCGCGCTGCACGACACCGGTGGCCATGTCGCGGTAGCTCGCGCCGCGGTCCAGGCCGCGCAGCCGCAGCGGCGGCACGGGCGTGCCGAAGCCCTGCGCGGGCAGCCAGGCCAGCACGACGGTGTCGGGGCCGAGGACGTACTGCACGGCCGTCAGGCCGCCGTCGCCGGGCGGGCGCAGGCGGTACAGGGCGCCGGCCTGGACGACCGGGCGGACCGAGGCGTGCAGCGCGATCCAGCTCGCGGCCTCGGCGCACTCCTCGGCGCCCCACGCCAGCAGGTCGCCGCCGATGCCGAGGGCGCCGGACATCGCGCTGACGAAGCGGAAGCGCAGCGAGCTGCGGCGGTGGTTGGGGCCGGGGGCGGGGCCGCCGGTCACCCAGGTGGCGAGGGCGCGGGCCGGGAGCAGCTGGCCGAAGCCGTGCTGGATGTGCAGCCGGTCCAGGGCGTCGCTGTTGCGGGAGGCGGCGAGCACGCCGGTGCGCTCCAGCATGCCGAGGTCCACCCGGCCGCCGCCGGCCGACGACTCGACGGTGACGCCCGGGTGGTCGGCGCGCAGCCGGTCCATCAGCGCGTACAGGCCCGCGACATGGGCGGTGCCCGGCGGCGCGGGACAGCGCTCTCCCGGCTCGCCGGGCAGGCCCGGTCCGGCTCCGTGGTGGCCGGACTCCCAGACCAGGTGGTCGACGGGGGCGCCGTGCAGCAGGGCGCCGAGGGTGCCGGCGAGGTGGTCGCGGACGTCCGCGCGGGCGAGGTCGAGCAGCAGCCGGCCGGGGCGCCCGGCGGCCCGGCCGCCCGGGGCTCGGGTGATCCACTCGGGGTGGGCGCGGCACAGGTCGCTGTCGGGCCCGACGGTCTCGGCGTCGACGCGGACGCCGAAGCGCATGTCGAGGGCGTGCACCTCGTCGGAGAGCGGTTTCAGGCCGTCGGGCAGGGCCGCCGCGCCGGGCTCGCGGTCGCCGTGGCCCGCGGCGTCGTTGAGCCGCGCGCCGGGCGGCCCGTCGTCGACGACGAAGAGCTCGACGCCCATCGCCGCGGCGCGCCGGGCCAGTTCCCGGTGCCGCCGCTCCCCGCGGTACGGGCCGGCGGGCGCGCCGCCGCCGTAGGAGCCGCCGGCGGCAGGCGCCTGCGTGCCGAAGGCCGCGCCTCGGCCGCCCACCGGTCCCGCGTGGTAGGCGACCGGGCGGACCGCCCTGGCGTCCGGGACCATGTGGGCGAGCTGGTGGGCGTGCCAGGCGCGGCTGGCGGCGCCGAAGCCGCCGGCGGTCCACAGGGCGGCGAAGACGGGGCTGGTGTAGCGGGCGCCGGGTTCCAGCACGGCCAGGCCCGGGTCGCCGCCGTCCGCCCCGCCGCCGACCTGGAGCAGGCCGCCGGGGAGGTGGGAGAGCGCTATCCGCCAGGGCCCTGACCAGCCCAGCGCGCCGGTCCACACCTCGCCGTGCTCCTCCCCCGCGTCGCCGGCGTCCAGGGCGAACCACGGCAGGTGCCGCTGGCCCGCGTGCCCGTGGCCGGCGAGCAGCTGCTCCCCGGGCGGCAGCGGGGCGCGGACCAGCCGCGACTCGGCGCCCCAGCGGCCGTGCAGCCGGGAGAGCCGCCATCCGTCGCGGTAGGGCAGGCTCCAGGTGGCCGCGTCGGCCCGCAGCAGCTCCAGCCGCCCGCCGGGGCCGCCGGGCACGTGCGTGACGCTGCTCCAGCGCTCCACGACGTCGCTGCCCGGCCGGATCCGGTAGTGCAGCGTCAGGTCCAGGTGGTGGCGCGAGTCGTGGAAGTGCAGCCGCAGCTCCTCGCCCCCGCCGCCCTGCCCGCCCTCCTGCCGACCCTTCTGCCCGCCGCCCTGCTGGCCCTCCCGCGCGCCACCCTGCCCGCCGCCCCGAGGAGCGCCCTCGCCGGCCCGCGCCTGCCCGCCGGTCACGATCTCGTACTCCTCGAAGCACCACTCCGGGCCGCGCGGGTCCCCCGGCCGGACGGACAGCGCCGGCCGGACGGCGCGCGGGTCGGTGTCGAGGGGGTATTCGCCGTGGCCGTCGAGCGCGGACTCGCCGGGACGCTCGCCGGGCAGCGGGTCGGCGGCCAGCGCCTCGGCGTCGGAGAGCGCTATCCGGGCGCCCCAGTGCAGATGCAGCAGCTCGTCGCGCTCGGTCAGGTGCAGCGCGTAGCCGCCGGCCGGTCCGGTCAGCAGCCACAGCCGCCCCGAGCCGCCCGTCTCGATCATGATGTGCTCCCCCACTGCCGACCAGGTGCGGTCAGGTCCGGACATCATCGGCCAGGTCCGGCGGAGGGGCAATGGTTGCACCCCCAGGAGTGGTCCAGCGGACACATACCGCTCGGTACGCCGTTACCCGGGCTGCCGTATCGTCGGGAGTGCCCCAGCATGAGCCACAAGCGGGCGGACGACGGACCGACCGAGAAGGAGCGCCGGTGACGCAGGACGTGCGGCAGACGATCCCCCCAGAGCCCGAGCCGGATGCCGAGCCGGTCAGCCCGGGCCCGGCCACCGGGCAGGTGCCGCTGCCCGAGCCCGGGCTGACCGGCGTGCGCAACTTCCGCGACGTCGGCGGTCTGCCCACCACGGACGGCCGCAGGGTCAGGAACGGCGTGCTGTTCCGCAGCGGCCATCTCGCGCACGCCACGGCGCAGGACACCGCGTTCCTGGAGAGCCTCGGCCTGCACACCGTCTTCGACTTCCGCAACGCCGACGACATCGCTCTGGAGGGCCCGGACACCGCTCTCCCGGGCACCCGCAACCTGAACCTGCCGCTGAGCAACCCGGCCGAGGGCGCCACCTTCTGGGCGACCGTACGGGACGGCGACGTGCCCGCGCTGCGGGAGCTGCTCGGCGAGGGCCATGCCGCGGCCAGGATGACGGCCTCCTACCGGCGGCTGATCCTGGAGCGCACCAAGGAGCACTCCCGGATGCTGGAGCTGCTCACCGACCCCGAGGAGCCGGCCGTCCCGGCGCTGCTGCACTGCGCGGCGGGCAAGGACCGGGCGGGCACGTCGATCGCGATCATCCTGCTGGCGCTGGGCGTCGAGCGGTCGGCGATCGAGGCGGACTACCTGGAGAGCAACGCCAAGCACCGCCGCTACAAGGTCGTCCGCGGCGACGGCAGCACCGGCACCGCGATCGACCCGGAGATCAGGGAGCTGCTGGACCCGCTGTTCTCCGCCCGGGTGGAGTACCTGCGGGCGGCGTTCGCGACCATCGAGGAGGAGTGGGGCTCGGTGGACCGCTATCTCGCCGAGGGCCTGGGCCTGACCCCGGAGCGCCGGGCCCGGCTGCGCGAGCGCCTGCTCACCGGCTGACGGCGGAACGGCGGCCCGGGGCACCCACCGTGGTGGGCGCCCCGGGCCGCCGTGTGCGCGCCGCCGCCGTGCACGGGGTCCCCGGACAGAACAGGTCCCCGGACAGAACAGCTAGCGGTTGGCGACCGCCTGCTTGACCAGCGTCTTGCCGAAGTCCCACATCAGCCCGCCGCCGCCGTGCGCGTCGTCCATCACCTCGGTGAAGGCGGCGACGAACCGGTCCACGTCCCGCTCGTCGACGACCAGCGGCGGGATGAGCTTGATGATCTCGACGTGGTCGCCGGAGACCTGCGTGAGGATGTGGTGGCGCTGGAGCAGCGGCACCACCACCATCTGCGCGAACAGCCCCTTGCGGGCCGTCTGCAGCATCGCCCAACGGCTGCGCAGGCCCAGCGACTTGGGCCGGCCGAACTCGATCGCGACCATCAGCCCCCGGCCGCGTACCTCCTTCAGCAGCTCGTAGCGGTCGGTGAGCGCCGCGAGCCGGGTGCGCAGCAGGTCGCCCATCACCCGGGAGTTCTCGACCAGTTGCTCGTCCTCGACGACCGAGAGCGTGGCCAGGCCCGCGGTCATCGCCTGCGCGTTGGAGCCGAAGCTCGCGGAGTGCACGAGCACCCGGTCCATCGAGGAGTAGACCTTCTTGAAGATCCAGTCCCGGCCGAGCGTGGCGCCCACCGGCACGTAACCGCCCGACAGGGTCTTGGCGACCGTCACCAGGTCCGGCTCGACGCCCTCCTCGTGCTCGTACGCCCAGAACTTCCCCGTGCGGCCGACACCGGTCTGCACCTCGTCGCAGATCAGCAGCGCCTTGTGCTTGCGCAGCAGTTCCTGGGCGGCCCGCAGATAGCCCGGCGGCGGGATGTAGACGCCGTGGCCCTGGATCGGCTCGACGATCAGCGCGGCGACGTCGCCGCGCTTCAACTCCCGGGCCAGCGCGTCGAGATCGCCCATCTCGATCGCGGTGTCCGGCAGCAGCGGGGCGAAGCCGTCCTGGAAGCCGGCCTCGCCGTTGACCGACAGCGAGCCGGTGGTCAGGCCGTGGAAGGAGTGCGTGCAGTACAGCACCCGCGGCTTGCCGGTGGCGTAGCGGGCGAACTTCAGTGCCGTCTCGACCGCTTCGGTGCCGCTGTTGCCGAAGAAGACCCGGTCCAGGTGCGGGGTGCGGGCCAGCAGCTTCTCGGCGAGCAGGCCGGGCAGCGGCTGGCAGTCGAAGCGGGTGAGGTCGGCGAGCCCGGCGTCCAGCACGTCGTGCAGGGCCTTGCGGACGACCGGGTGGTGCCGGCCGACGCCCATCACGCCGAAGCCGGCGAGCATGTCGAGGTGGTCGTTGCCCTCGGCGTCCCAGAAGTGGGCGCCCTCGGCGCGCTCGTAGACCCGGTCGAAGCCGATGGTGTGGAGCATGCGCGGGAGCTGGTGGTTGAGGTACTTGGTGTGCAGCTCGTAGCGCTCGGCACCGCGCTGCGCGAGCAGCGTGGCGAGGTCGAAGCCCTTGTGCGGCGTGCCGGGCGCCCCGGCGCCCGCCTGCTCGGCCTTCGGCTGTGCCGGCTCCGTGCCCGTCGGCTCGGACGATGTCATCGCTCACCTGCTCCTTGCGTGCTCTGCTGCTGCTCCGCGCTGCCGCGCCGCTGCTCGGCGGTGCCGTTCCCGGCAGTATGCGGGGCGGGGATCGCGGGGCCGTCCCCGGGGGCCTTGGCCGTGATGCGCAGCAGGGCCGCGCCGATGCCGCCGGCGATCTCGGCGGGGGTCAGGCCGATGTCGGCGAGCAGTTCGCCGCGCTTGGCGTGCGGGAGGAACTGCTGCGGGATGCCGAAGTCCCGTACGGGCACGTCCACTCCGGCGTCGCGCAGCGCCTGCGCCACGGCGGAACCGACGCCGCCGGCCCGGCCGTTGTCCTCGATGACGGCCACCATGCGGTGCCGCGCGGCCAGTTCGGGCAGGGCGGCGTCCACGGGCTTGACCCAGCGCGGGTCGACGACGGTGGCGCCGATCCGCCGGCCGGCGAGCAGTTCGGCGGCCGACACGCCGCAGCCGCCGAGCGCGCCGACCGCGACCAGCAGCACGTCGTCGGCCAGGCCGTCGGCAGGGCGGTGCAGGACGTCCATGCCGCCGACCCGGCCGATCGCGGGCAGCGCGCTGCCGGCGGTCTCCTTGGGGAAGCGGATGACGGTGGGCGCGTCGTCGACGGCGACGGCCTCGCGCAGCTGGGCGCGCAGCTGGTCGGCGTCGCGCGGCGCGGCGATCCGCAGGCCCGGCACGACCTGGAGGATCGACATGTCCCACATGCCGTTGTGCGAGGCGCCGTCCACGCCGGTGACGCCGGCCCGGTCCAGCACGAAGGTGACCCCGCACTTGTGCAGCGCGACGTCCATCAGCACCTGGTCGAAGGCCCGGTTGAGGAAGGTCGCGTAGACCGCGACGACCGGGTGCAGCCCGCCGGTGGCCAGGCCCGCCGCGGAGGTCGCGGCGTGCTGCTCGGCGATGCCGACGTCGAAGACCCGGTTCGGGAAGGCCTGCGCGAAGCCGTCGAGGCCGACCGGCTGGAGCATCGCGGCGGTGATGGCGACGACGTCGGGCCGCTCGTGCCCGAGGGCGAGCATCTCCTCGCCGAAGACGGACGTCCACGACGGGCCGCCGGAGGGCGCGAGCGGCAGGCAGGTGGCCGGGTCCATGGCGCCCACGGTGTGGAAGTGGTCGGCCTCGTCCTGCTCGGCGGCGGCGTAGCCGCGGCCCTTCTCGGTCAGGACGTGCACCAGGACGGGCCCGTGGAAGCGGCGGGCGCGGCGCAGCGCGGACTCCACGGCGGCGATGTCGTGGCCGTCGATCGGGCCGACGTACTTCAGGCCCAGGTCCTCGAACATGCCCTGCGGCGCGAAGGCGTCCTTGAAGCCCTTCTTGGCGCCGTGCAGGGACTCGTAGAGCGGCTGGCCGATGACCGGGGTCTGCTGGAGGACCTGCTTGCCCCAGGACAGGAAGCGCTCGTAGCCGTCGGTGGTGCGCAGCGTCGCCAGGTGGTTGGCGAGGCCGCCGATGGTGGGCGCGTAGGAGCGCTCGTTGTCGTTGACGACGATGATGAGCGGGCGGTCGCGGGCGGCGGCGATGTTGTTGAGCGCCTCCCAGGCCATGCCGCCGGTCAGGGCGCCGTCGCCGATGACGGCGACGACGTGGTCGTCGCGGCCCTTGAGCTCGTTGGCCTTGGCCAGTCCGTCGGCCCAGCCGAGGACGGTGGAGGCGTGGCTGTTCTCGATGACGTCGTGCTCGGACTCGGCCCGCGAGGGGTAGCCGGACAGGCCGCCCTTGCTGCGGAGCTTGGAGAAGTCCTGGCGCCCGGTGAGCAGCTTGTGGACGTAGGACTGGTGGCCGGTGTCCCACAGGACGCGGTCGCGCGGGGAGTCGAAGACGCGGTGCAGGGCGATGGTGAGCTCCACCACGCCCAGGTTGGGGCCGAGGTGGCCACCGGTCCTGGCCACTGCCTGGACCAGGAACTGCCGGATGTCAGCGGCCAGTTCGTCGAGCCGGCCGTCGGGCAGAGCCTTCAGGTCGTGCGGGCCGGTGATTGTCTCCAGCAACGACATGTATGGACCTCGTTCCTGCCGGGATTGCTCTGGTTCACCGGACGCTGTCGGCCGGTGGCAGTGCGGGGACGAACCACCGGCCGCTTTCCCCGGCCGGTGGCTCGTACCCTGTCAACCGGAGGTCACTTCGCGCGGTTGGACGCGACGGTCTCCCGCGCGGCGCGGATGGACTCCTTGAGCGAGCCCATCGTCGCCAGGACGGCGGTGGGCTCGTAGCCGCAGTGGGCCATGCAGTTGTCGCAGCGGGCGTCCTTGCCGCGGCCGTACTTGTCCCAGTCGGTCTTCTCGATCAGGTCCTTGTACGTCGGCACGTAGCCGTCCGCCATCAGGTAGCAGGGGCGCTGCCAGCCGAAGAGCGAGTAGTTCGGGATCGCCCACGCGGTGCAGGGGAAGTCGGCCTTGCCCTCCAGGAAGTCCAGGAAGAGCGGGCTGTGGTTGAGCCGCCACTTGCGCCGGTTGCCGTGGTCGAAGGCCTTCTTGAACAGCTCGCGGGTCTGCGACACGCCCAGGAAGTGCTCCTGGTCGGGGGCCTTCTCGTAGGCGTAGGCGGGCGACAGCATCATCTCGTCGACCTTGAGGTCGTCGTTGAGGAAGTTCATCACCTCGATGATGGTCTGGGGCGTGTCGGTGTTGAAGAAGGTGGAGTTGGTGGTGACGCGGAATCCGCGCCGCTGGGCCTCCTTGATCGCGGCGACGGCCTCGTCGAAGGTGCCTTCCTTGGCCACCGACTCGTCGTGCCGCTCACGCATACCGTCGATATGCACGGTGAACGCGAAGTACGGCGAAGGGGTGAATTTGTCGATCTTCTTCCGCAGCAGCAGTGCGTTGGTGCAGAGGAAGACGAACTTCTTCTTCGCCACCAGCTGGCGCACGATCTCGTCGATCTGCGGGTGCATCAGCGGCTCGCCGCCGGCGATGGACACCATGGGCGCGCCCGACTCCAGCACGGCGCCCACGGCCTGGGCGACCGGCATGCGCTGCTTGAGCACTCCCGCCGGGTGCTGGATCTTGCCGCAGCCCTCGCATTTGAGGTTGCACGCGAAGAGCGGTTCCAGCTCCACGATGAGCGGGAACTTTTCGCGCCGCCGGACCATTTTCTGTTCGAAGAGGTACGACGCGACACGGATGGTCTGACGAAGCGGCATAGCCATCTAGCTCACCTCCGGGGGAGCAGCGGTAGTGCGGTGCCAATCGAGAAAGGCAGGTACAAGATCTCTGAGCACCCGGAATGCGATGATCCCGGTGCGCAGTGTGCCGACACGCACGAGTTCGTATTCGGGCGTGTCGACGACGACGCGTGCCGCGGCGACGTGCCGCGCCCCTTGGGCGAGCGCGGCACGCCGCATGGCGGCGGATTCCATGTCGACGGCGATGGCACCGGTCGCCGCCAGCGCGGTGCGCTCGGCGCCCCGCACGACATGGTCGGACTCGGCCAGCAGGCCGGTGTGCACGGTGTGGCCGGCGGCTTTGAGCGCGGCGGCGAGCACCGCGCTCTCGTGCCCCTCGTCGGAGACCACGACGTCGCCCGGCCGCATGCCCGGGGCCAGGCCCGCGCAGAAGCCGGTGGTGAGGACGGCGGCGTCCCGCAGGCCGGAGTCGGCGAGCGCGGCACGTACCGCCGTGTCCGCGGCTGTCGGTCCCATGCCGGTGCGCAGCACGGTGACCGGGTGTGCGGCGGCGCTCCTGGCCGTTCCCCTGCGCAGCGCGAAACGCTCGATGCGCAGGGCGCACACCACCAGCAGCGGTGGGAGGGGATGCCCCACGAACTAGGCCCCCTTTCCCGCGACCGCGGTGAGGGCGGTGTGGCCCGCGGCCCCGAAGGGCTCGCTGCGGGCGTAGCGCCCCAGCGCGGTGAGCGGGAAGACCATCCGGTAGAGGTGGTAGTTGATCGAGAAGTCCCGGGGGAAGCCGGTGCCGGTGAAGTACGGCTCGTCCCACGAGCCGTCCGGCAGTTGCGTCTCGGCCAGCCAGCGCACCCCGCGCGCGACGGCGTCGGTGTCCCGGCGGCCGGCCGCGAGCAGCGCCATGAGCGCCCAGGCGGTCTGCGAGGCGGTGGAGTGCCCGCGGCCGGCCCATTCCAGGTCGGAGTACGAGCGCAGGTCCTCGCCCCAGCCGCCGTCGGCGTTCTGCACCGACTCCAGCCAGCCGACGGCCCGGCGGATCGCCGGGTGGTCGGGGCCCAGGCCCGCCGCGGCGAGCGCGGGGACGGCCGAACCGGTGCCGTAGATGTAGTTGACGCCCCAGCGGCCGAACCAGGAGCCGTTCTCCTCCTGCTCGGCCAGCAGCCATTCGATGCCGCTGCGGGCGTGCCGGTCCTGCTCGATGCCGAGCGCGGCCATCATCTCCACCACATGGGCGGTGACGTCGGCGGACGGCGGGTCGATGACCTCGCCGAAGTCGCAGAAGGGCAGCCGGTTGGGGAAGGGGCTGGTGTTGTCGGCGTCGAAGGCGCCCCACGCGCCGTTCTTGGACTGCATGCCGACCGTCCAGCGCACCGCCCGGTCCACGGCGGTGTCCACCCGGGCCTGGTCGGGGTGGGCGACCCGGCGCAGTGCCAGCACGACCTCGGCGGTGTCGTCGATGTCGGGGTAGTTGTCGTTGTGGAACTCGAAGGCCCAGCCGCCCGGGGGAAGCTCCGGGCGCTGCACCGACCAGTCACCGGGCCGGGTGATCTGCTCGTCCAGCAGCCAGTCCGCGGCCTTGATCATCGCCGGGTGGTCGGCGGGGACACCGGCGTCGGCGAGCGCGATGGTGGCCAGGCAGGTGTCCCACACCGGGGACTGGCAGGCCTCGATCATCCGGACACCGTCCTGCGGCCAGACGGCGAAACGATCCAGCGACTCCAGTCCGGCCTTGAGCACCGGGTGGTCGAGTTCGTAGCCGAGCAGGTGCAGGGCGATGACGGAGTAGACCGCGGGCGGCTGGATGCCGCCCCAGCAGCCGTCGGCCTCCTGGCGCTCGATGATCCAGCGGGCGCAGGCGTTCATGGCGCTGCGCCGCACCATGCGCGGGCTGAAGCGGCGGTAGACGTGCAGTACCTGGTCCAGCCGCTGGAAGACGCCGTCCCAGCTGGTGAGCGGGGCGCGGCGCTGCTTGGTGCTGGGCCGCCGGGGGTCCAGGTGCAGCTCGTCGATGCCGAAGGGCGCCGGGCGCACCGGGCGCAGCGCGCCGACGATGGTGAGCGGCACGATGGTCTGCCGGGCCCAGCAGCCGAAGGAGTAGATGTTCAGCGGCATCCACTTGGGCAGGTAGATGACCTCCGGCGGCATCTCCGGCAGGTCCTTCCAGTCCCACCAGCCGAACAGCGCCAGCCAGATCCGGGTGAAGACCCGGGTGGCGGCCACCCCGCCCTCGGCGCGCGACCACTTGGCGGCCAGCGACATGTGCGCCTCGTCCGGCGAGTCGCCGGCCAGCCGCAGCGCGACATACGCCTCGATGGTCGCCGACAGGTCGCCGGGCCCGCCGTGGAAGGTGGGCCAGGAGCCGTCCTCGCGCTGCTGGGAGCGGATCCACCGGGCGGAGGCCGCGGTGGTCTCGGCGTCCTGGATGCCGAGGAACTGCCGCAGCAGCAGATCCTCGGCGTCCATGGTCACATTGGTTTCGAGGTCGCCCTTCCACCATCCGTCAGGGTGCTGCCGTGCCAGAAGGTGGTCTGCGGCGCGCTGCACGGCACGCTGCGCCGCCGCCTCGGTGTCACCGGCCGGGAGCTCCGGTTCCGAGGTGCTGGCCGAAGGTGTCCGGTGGGTTGGCGAACCTGGACTGCCATCGGTCGTCGCTGTCATGGCTTCCCCTTTGCAGTTGAGACTTCTGCGGTGTTGGGGCGGCCGTCGGCCGTCACATGCGAGGGACCGGCGACGTCAGCGCTCCACGTTGGTGTTCTCTACTTCTCGCGGACCACCACAAAATCCGCAAGACCCACGAGCTTACGTTTAATTTCTTCCGGCATGTCCATTTTGTCCAGTGCGGCGATGGCAGTCGCATACTGCCTCCTGGCCTCCTCGGAGGTCCATTCCCGCCCACCGGCTTCTTCGATCAACGCCGCACGCAGGGCGAACTCTTCCTCACTGAAGGCACCGTTTTCAGGATTCTTCGCATCCGCCGCGAGAAGTTCGCCGAGTTTCTCCGACGCCGGGCCGCCGGCGGCCAGCGCGGCGACCACCGGAAGCGACTTCTTGCGCTGCCGGAGGTCGCTCCAGGTCTGCTTGCCGGTGCTCGCCGGGTCGCCCCAGATGCCCAGCAGGTCGTCGATCGCCTGGAAGGCGAGACCGAGGTGGTAGCCGTACTCCTCCAGGGTGTCGGCGTCGGCCTCCGAGGCCCCGCCGAGCACCGCGCCGATGGAGGAGGCGCAGGCCAGCAGCGCGCCGGTCTTCTTGCCCTCCATGTCCAGGCACTCCTGGACGGTGACCCGCTCGCGGTGCTCGAAGGAGATGTCCTGGGCCTGACCGTCGATCAGCCGCCGGGTGGCGGTGGTCAGCCGGCGGGTGGCGCGGCCGGCCTCCGGGGTGCCGAGCTCCAGCAGGATCTCGTTGGCCAGCGCGAACAGCGCGTCGCCGACCAGGATGGCCTGCGCGGGGCCGTGCACCTTCCACACCGTGTCCCGGTGCCGCCGCTGCTCGTCACCGTCCATCAGGTCGTCGTGCAGCAGGGAGAAGTTGTGCACCAGCTCCATCGCGACCGCGCCGGGCACCCCCGTCTCGGCCGGCGCGCCGGCGGCCTCGGCGGACAGCAGCGCGAGCGCGGGGCGTACGGCCTTGCCGCCGTCGCCTTCCGCGGGCCGCCCGGTCTGGTCGATCCAGCCGAAGTGGTAGGACGCGACGGTGTCCATCGGGGGCGCGAGGCGTGCGACGGCCGCGCGGAGCACTGGTGTGGTCAGGTTGCGGCCGTTCTCCAGTAGCGCGATGACGCCGGCAGCGGTCACGATCTCTCCTCGGGTTGCACCAATAGCACTCATGCCGCCTCCAGGACGCCGTCGTCAACCGGCAGCCCGAGGGCGGACAAAGCTTCTGCGGAGGCGTGCAGACCGCTGCGCACCGCGCTCTCCATCGTCGCGGGCCAGCCGGTCGCGGTCCACGCGCCGGCCAGGTACAGGCCGGGGGCGCGGGTCACGGGCCCGGGCCGCAGCGCGCCCACCCCGGGGGTGGGCGCGAAGGTCGCGGTGCGCTCGCGGGTGACGAACACCTCGCGGACGCCGGCACCGCGGGCGGCGGGCAGGACTCGTTCGAGTTCGGGCAGGTAGCGGTCGCGCAGGGTGGCGACCGGCAGGTCGATCTCGTCCTCGACGGCGGACTGCGAGACGGCCACGTACTGGCCGCCGCCGGTCAGCCCGGAGCTCTGCGTACGGTCGAAGACCCACTGGACGGGGCTGCCCACAGCCGCGACGAAGGGCTGCGGGAGCACCTGTCTGTCGTAGATCACATGAACATTCAGGATGGGCGCGGTACCGATCTGCAACAGCTTTTCCGGATGCTGGACAGCGCCCTCCGGCAGCAGGGCGTGCGCCTCACGCTGCGGGACGGCCAACACCACGATGTCGGCGGTCAGTTCGGTGCCGCGACCGGGCCCGGTCTCCAGCGCCACCTGCCAGCCGCCGGTCACGTCCGGGGTGAGCCGGGAGGCGCGGGTGCGGGTCATGGTGACCACGCCGGCCTTGTCCAGCGCGATCCGGCCGCGGCCGTCGTGCAGATCACCGAGCGGCGCACTGGCCCAGCCGATGTCGGCGGCGCCCGGGTCGGTCAGCAGCCCGGTCTTGAACACCATCGCGGCCAGCGCCAGCGAGGAGTGCGCGGCGGTGGCGTTGAGCGTGGCGACGCCGACCAGGTCCCACAGCGCCTCGATCGTCCGGGCGGACTGGCCGCGCGCGGCCAGCCAGCTGCCGAAGTCCACCTCGTCCAGCGCCGGGTCGGCCAGGTCCAGTCCGCGCAGCGCCAGCGCCGCCCGGCCGACCGAGGCGCGCTCGCGCAGCGACAGGTGCGGATAGCGCGCCAGGCTCGCCGCCAGATGCAGCGGCACCGGCAGGTTGGCCCTGGTCAGCCGGCCCGTCCGGCCGGTCTGCGCGTCGTAGACCGGGACCTCCAGGCGGTCCTGAAGGGTCACCAGGTCACGGGCGTCGATCCGGTCGAGGAACCACTGGTAGGCGGTGCAGCAGCGCAGGAAGACATGCTGCCCGTTGTCGACCGTCAGATCGCCGCGCTTGAAGGAGAACGCGAGTCCGCCCAGCCGCGGCCGGGCCTCGGCGAGCGTGACGGCGACACCGGCGTCGGCCAGCCGCAGCGCCGCGCTGACGCCGGCCAGGCCGCCGCCGACGACCACCGCGGTGCGGCCGGGCGGGTGCCCGGGCACCTCATGTGACCTGGTCATTCAGCCTCCCCTCCGGCCGGGCGCCCTGAGCTCGCGGCGCGCTGTCGCGGGAAGTGACGCGGTGGGCGGCTGCCAGGTTGCCTGGGCCGCGCGCACCGCGGGGTGCTGACGCCGTGTCCGCCGCGGCGGGTGGCCTGGGCCCGCGGCGTCGCGGGCCGATCTCACCTGTCCCCCCGGGAGGTACGGGCGGCGGTGCGGCGGGCGTCCACGCCGGCCAGGCCGCGGACGGCGACGTACGCCTTCTCCCGGCCGGACAGCGAGACCCGGCCGCGCAGCACGGCGTCGGGGTCGGCGGCGATCCGGTCCAGCAGCCGGCGGTAGATGCCGGCCATGGCCGACACGCAGGCGCCGCTGCGCCGGTCGAGCATCGGCAGCAGCCGGTATCCGGTGGCGAAGAGGCTGCGGGCGCGCCGCACCTCGAATTCCACCAGGCCGGCGAAATCGGATCCGGGCGGCGCGGTGTCGCTGTGGAAACCGGCCGCGCATCCGAATTTGGCCAGATCCTGGGCGGGCAGATACGTGCGTCCGTTGGCGGCGTCCTCCCGGACGTCGCGCAGGATGTTGGTGAGTTGCAGAGCAAGGCCGAGCGTGTCGGCGTATTCGGCGGCACGTACATGATCGTGCCCATTTACGGTGCCGAACACGCCCAGCGACAGGCGTCCGATGGCCCCCGCCACACAGCGGCAGTAAAGCGCGAGGTCGTCCCAGGTCTCATAGGACTCGCCCCGGACATCCATCAGGACGCCGTCGATGAGTTCGTCCAGACCTTCGAGCGGAATGGGGAATACCCGGGCGGCGTCGGCGAGCGCCACGGCGACCGGGTCGGTGTCGTCCTCGCGGACCTCGCCGCCGCGCACCCGGGTGAGCAGCTGCCGGGTGGCCTCCAGCCGGTCGATTTTCTCGGCGGGCCCGAGATCGCCGTCGCCGATGTCGTCGACCCGCCGGGAGAACGCGTAGAGGGCGGACATGGCCTGCCGTTTGGCGGTCGGCAGCAGACGGATGCCGTACGCGAAGTTGCGGGCCTCGTGGCCGGTCACGGTCTCGCAGTACCTGTATGCGGCAAGTACCGGTCCGGACGTGTGGGCGGAACCGTTCACGGTCCTGCTCACCCCTCTCTTCGCAATGTCGACCCCACTTCGCGCAGCAGGCCGCTCTTGGTGGCTTTGGGCGAACCCGCGAGGACGTCGTATCCGGCGCGCTCGACCGATTTCAGCGCCGCGCGACCGCCGCCGACGAATCCCGCGAGCAGCAGCCGAAGCCTGCCACGGACGCTACCCACCAGGGGGGTACCTTCATACAACAGCTCGCGGGCACGTTCGGCCTCGAACGCGACCAGTGCCTTCACCTGCGGGCCGGCCTGCGGTTCCGCCAGGTCGGCCTCGTCCACCGCGTAGCGTTTCATGTCCTCCGCCGGCAGATACACCCGGTCCCGCGCCAGGTCCTCGGCGACGTCCTGGATATGCTCGACGATTTGCAGCGCGGTGCACACCGCGTCGGAGCGCCGCACCCGCTCCGGGGTGGAGGTGCCGGTGATGGACAGCACGAGCCGCCCCACCGGGTTGGCCGACAGCTCGCAGTACGCCAGCAGGTCGCCGTAGCTGGCGTAGCGGCTGATCTGCTGGTCCTGGCGGTTGGCGGCGATCAGGCCGAGGAAGGGCTCGGGGGTCAGGGCGTGCTTGCGCACGGTGGGCCGCAGGGCGCGCAGCAGCGGGTGCGACGGGCCGGCCGTTCCGCCGTCGAAGACCCGGCGCAGGTCGGCCTCGAAGGCGTCCAGCATCGCGATCCGGTCGGCGGCGGCCTCCGGTTCCAGGCCGAGCAGTACGGCGTCGGGCCGGCCGCCGTCGGCGAGGTCGCCGTCGCCGATGTCGTCCACCAGACGGGCGAATCCGTAGACGGCCATCAGGTCCTGGCGCCAGGCGCGCGGCAGGAAGACCGGCGCCACGGGGAAGTTCTCGCGCGCGGCCTTGTCCAGCACGGCCCGGGACGTGACGTCCCCGGTCACCGCGGGCTGCCCGGCAGACAGGCGGGATACGTGCCCCGGAGCAGGATGGTCCCGTTCGTCATGGCCGCCACATCCCCCGTTTTACACCGCCCGGACGAATCTTCCCATTTCGGACACGCCGCCGCGCCGGGCGTCCCGCACCCGGTATCGATCATGAAAGGGCTCCCCAGCACCGGTACAGCTTACGTCGGGCCACCCTCTGGCGTACGCCGGGGGCGTCACGGGCGGCAGCGGTGACAACACGAAGCCCCCGCCGGTTCTTCCGGCGGGGGCGTACGCCGTCGCGGCGCCGCGGCCCGGGGTGCGCCCCGGCCGCCCGCGGGCTGCTTCGCGCCTACTTCCCGGTGTGCGCCTCGTAGGCGGTGAGCACCTCTTCGGTCGGGCCGTCCATCAGCAGCTCGCCCTTCTCCAGCCACACCACCCGGTCGCAGGTGTCGCGGATGGCGGAGTTGCTGTGGCTGACCAGGAAGACGGTGCCGGCCTCCTTGCGCAGCTCGCGGATGCGGGCCTCGGAGCGCTTCTGGAACTGCCGGTCGCCGGTGGCCAGCGCCTCGTCGATGAGCAGCACGTCGTGGTTCTTGGCCGCGGCGATGGAGAAGCGCAGCCGGGCCGCCATGCCGGAGGAGTAGGTGCGCATCGGCAGCGAGATGAAGTCGCCCTTGTCGTTGATGCCGGAGAAGTCGACGATGCCCTGGTAGCGCTGCTGGATCTCCTCCTGCGACATGCCCATGGCCAGCCCGCCCAGCAGGACGTTGGTGGCGCCGGTCAGGTCGTTCATCAGCGCGGCGTTGACGCCCAGCAGGGACGGCTGGCCGTCGGTGTAGATCCGGCCGCTCTCCACCGGGAGCAGGCCGGCGATGGAGCGCAGCAGGGTGGACTTGCCCGAGCCGTTGGAGCCGATGATGCCGATGGCCTCGCCGCGGTAGGCGGTGAAGGTGACCCCGCGCACCGCGTGCACCCTGCGCACGTTGGGGTTGCCGCCGCGCCGCAGCACCAGCCGCGCGAGCGCCGTCGCGGCGTTGCCCTTGCCGGTGCCGGCGCCGTAGACCTTGTAGACGATGTGCACGTCGTCCACGATCACGGTCGGTACGCGGGCCTGGGCCGTACGCGTGCCTTCCGCGAGGGGCTGCTGCTCAGCCACGGCCATACTGCTCCTCCGCCTTCCAGAAGTAGACGTAACCGCCGACCCCCGCCACCGCGGCCCAGCCCAGTGCGATCAGCCACACGTGCGGCGGGAGCTGCGCGGAGGTGAAGCTGTCGATCAGGGCGAACCGCGCGAGGTCGATGTAGACGGTGACCGGGTTGATGTCCAGCAGGACCTTGATGACCGTCGGGGAGTGCTGTGTGAGGTTGTCGATGCTGTACATGACGCCCGAGGTGTACATCCAGGTGCGCAGGATGAACGGCATCAGCTGTGCCAGGTCGGTCATCTTACTGCCGAGCCTGGCCATGACCATGGCCACGCCGGTGTTGAAGATCCACTGGGTGAGCAGCGCGGGGATCAGCAGCAGCCAGGACGCGTCCGGGGTCTCACCGGTCATCAGCACGATCGCGACCAGCACGAACAGCGACATGATCAGCTGCTGCAGCTGCATCAGCGTGAACGCGATCGGCATCGAGGCGCGGGGGAAGTGCAGGGCCCGGATCAGCCCGAGGTTGCCGGACACCGCCTTGACGCCGGCCATGATCGAGGACTGGGTGAAGGTCCAGATGAAGATGCCGGTGACCAGGAAGGCGATGAAGTTGTCGACGCCCTTGCGGGTGCCGATCAGCACACCGAAGATCAGGTAGTAGACCGCGGCGTTCAGCAGCGGGGTCATGACCTGCCAGAGCTGGCCGAGGCGGGCCTGGGTGTACTGCGCGGCCGTACGTGCCTTGGCGAACTCGTTGATGAAATGTCGGCGGCCCCACAGCTGCCGGGTGTACTCCGCCAGTCCCGGGCGGGCACCGCTGACGCTCAGCCCGTACTTGGCGGCGAGCTGGGAGGGGCTGAGGCCGTCATCGGCCGTGGACGCCGGTGGCGCTCCGACGGCGACCGCACCATTGTGCGTTGTCTCGCTCACAGTTGACACTTTCGTCCTCAATGTGCGCGCGCCGGGGGCAGGGATTCCCGGGCCGCGCCTGATGCTCTCAGGTCCGAGCTTGTCAGATGATCGGCGGTCGGCCCAGCCGGGTCAACCGCCAGACCGTCCGCCACTTCATCGGCCGCCGCGTGCCGCAGGGCGTCGCCCAGCCTTCGCGGAAGCCGCCGAGCCAGGCGCGCAGGGCCGGTCCCGACGGCCGCCGCAGCAGGGTCAGGGCGAACCACACGCCGAGGTAGACCGGCGCCAGCAGCCATGGCAGGTTGCGCCGGGCCAGCCACACCCGGTTGCGGGCCACCATGCGGTGGTAGACCGCGTGCCGGGCAGGTGAGGTCGTCGGGTGGTGCAGTACGAGGTCGGAACGGTAGTCGATCATCCAGCCGGCGTCGAGCGCGCGCCAGGCCAGGTCCGTCTCCTCGTGCGCGTAGAAGAACTCCGCGGGCAGCGGGCCGACCTCCTGGAAGACCCGGGTGCGCACCGCGCTCGCACCGCCGAGGAAGGTGGTCACCCGGGAGCTGCGCATCGGGTCGGAGGCCCGCAGCCTCGGCACGTGCCGGCGCTGGGTGACGCCGGTGTCGGGGTCGGCGATCCGGAAGCTGAGGATGCCCAGCCGCGGGTCGGCGGCGAACGCGGCCCGTACCAGCTCGGCGGTGTCGTCGTGGGGCAGCAGGCCGTCGTCGTCGAGGAAGAGCAGCACGTCGACCTCCCGGCCGTCCGGGCCGAACAGCTCGATGCCGGCGTTGCGCCCGCCGGGGATGCCCAGGTTCTCCGGCAGCTCCGCGGTGCGCACCCCGGGCGGCAGCGGCGGCAGCGGGGCGCCGTTGCCGACCACCGCGACCTGCACCGCCGGGCCCTGCTGCTTGGCCACCGAGTCCAGCAGCAGCTGCAGCTCGACCGGGCGGTTGCCCATGGTGATGACGACCGCGCCGACCGTCAGCGGCTCGCTCATGCCCGCCATATCCACCTCACTTCAGCCTGCTGGAGGCGAGGACCGATACGAGATGCAGCAGGGTCTGCACCAGTGCGATTCCGGCCAGAACCGCGACGCCGAGCCGGGTGAAGAACAGGTCGCCGCGCAGCTGGTCGATCACCGCCAGCACCAGGATCAGCAGCGACGCCTCGACGCCGAGGACCAGGCGGTGGAACTTCAGGGCGGAGGCGGCCCGGCGGGCCAGCGCCACACCCGAGGAGCGCGGCTCGGAGGCCGCCTCCTTGACCGGCGGCAGCCCGCCCTGGTGCCGCGCGACGCCGACGAGGTCGGTCTCGGCCTTGATCAGGACCGCGCCCAGCGCGGCGAGCGTGCCGAGGAACGCCCACAGCCAGTCGATCCGGCCGTCGCCGAACAGGTCGGCGGCCCGCATGCCGAAGCCGACCAGGACGGCGGCGTCGGTGAGGTAGGCGCCGACCCGGTCGAGGTAGACCCCGCTGAGCGAGAACTGCTTCTTCCAGCGGGCGATCTCGCCGTCGACGCAGTCCAGCAGCAGGTAGAGCTGCACCGCCAGCACCCCGAGGACGGCGCCGGGGATGCCGGGCACCAGCAGCGCCGGGGCGGCGAGCACGCCGAAGAGGGTCATCAGGTACGTCAGCTGGTTGGGCGTGACGGACGTGGGCACCAGATGCCGGTCTATGCGCAGCGACAGCTCGCGCATGTAGAGCCGCCCGGCCCAGTGCTCGCCGCTGCGCCGGTCCTTGACGCCCGGCGGGTGGACGACGGGACGCAGTTCAGCTACGGATGGTTTTGGCATAGTCGGCGTACGCGTCCCTGATGTCGGTGGCGGACAGGTCGAGGTGTTCCAGGATCGTGAAGCGGCCCGGGCGGGTCTGCGGGGCGTACCCCACCGCCTGGGCGAACTCCGCCTCGGTGAAGCCCATCTCCGCGGGGAGCACCGGCAGGCCGTGGCGCCGCAGGGCGTCGGCGATCAGGCCCGAGGTCTCCGGTTCGCCGCGCAGGTGCATCGCGAAGGCGGCGCCGAGCCCGACCTGCTCGCCGTGCGCGGCGGCGCGGCCCGGGAAGAGCAGGTCGAAGGCGTGGCTGATCTCGTGGCAGGCGCCGGAGGAGGGCCGGGTGTCGCCGCTGATCGACATGGCGATACCGGACAGCACCAGGGCCTCGGCGAGGGTGCCGAGGAAGTCGTCGTCGCCGATGCCGCCGGGGTGCCGCAGCACCGCCTCGCCCGCGCTGCGGGCCATGGCCGCGGCCAGTCCGTCCACCGGTTCGCCGGTCTCCCGGTGCGACAGCTCCCAGTCGGCGATCGCCGACAGGTTGGAGACCGCGTCACCGATGCCGGCCCGCACATAGCGGGCCGGGGCGTCCCGTATCACCCCGAGGTCGACGACCACGGCGATCGGGGTGGGGACGCCGTACGACCCGCGGCCGTTGTCGTTGTCCAGGGTGGACACCGGGGAGCAGATGCCGTCGTGCGAGAGGTTGGTGGCGACCGCGACCATCGGCAGCCCGACGCGCGCGGCGGCGTATTTCGTCACGTCGATGATCTTGCCGCCGCCCAGGCCCACCACCGCGTCGTAGCGCTTGCCGCGCATGGCGTCGGCGAGCGTGACGGCCGCGTCGATCGTGCCGCCCCCGACCGGGAACCAGTCCGCGCCGGGCAGCTCGGGCGCGAGCGCCTCGCGCAGCTTCGCGCCGGAGCCGCCGCTGACGGCCACGGCGAGCTTGCCCGAGGTGGAGATGCGCTGGTCGGCCAGCAGCCGGGACAGGTCACCGAGCGCGCCGGCCCTGATGTCGACGACGACCGGCGAAGGGATCAGCCGGGTCAGTACTGGCACGCGATCGCCCGCCCCTTGGCGAGGTCGTCGTGGTTGTCGATCTCGACCCAGGAGACCTCGCCGATGGGGGCGACGTCCACGGTGCAGCCGCGGTCGACCAGCTCCTGGTAGCCGTCCTCGTAGTAGAGGTCGGGGTCGCGCTCGAAGGTGGTCCGCAGGGCGTCGGCGAGGTCGGCGGCGGCCTCGGGCTCGATGAGGGTCACGCCGATGTACTCGCCGGTGGCCTGCGCGGGGTCCATGAGCTTGGTGATCCGCCGCACGCCCCGGCCGGGCTCGGCGACGACCTTCATCTCCTCGTCGGCGAGCTTCTTGACGGTGTCCAGCGCCAGGATGATGCGCTTGCCCTCACCCCGGGCGGCCAGCAGCGAGCGCTCCACCGAGACCGGGTGGACGGTGTCGCCGTTGGCCAGAATCACCCCCTGCGCGATGACGTCGCGTGCGCACCACAGGGAGTAGGCGTTGTTCCACTCCTCGGCCTTGTCGTTGTCGATCAGGGTGAGCTTGAGACCGTAGCGGGCCTCCAGCGCAGCCTGCCGCGCGTAGACCGCCTCCTTGCGGTAGCCCACGACGACGGCGGCCTCCGTGAGGCCGATCTCGGCGAAGTTGCCCAGCGTGAGGTCCAGTACGGTCAGGCTCTCCGGCGCGTCCTGCGGGCCGACCGGCACGAGGGCCTTGGGCAGGGTGTCCGTGTAGGGACGCAGGCGCCTGCCTGCGCCGGCTGCCAGCACAAGGCCGATCATGCGGGTTCTCCTGATTCGTCGTGTACGGCTGCGGTGGCCCCGGCCGAGACCCAGAAGCGGATGCTCTCGGTGAGGACCAACAGCGCTATTGCTGTGGCGAGGACCGCCAGCGTGGCCGTGAAGCCCGAGCGGTGTGCGGCGACGGCCGCCGCCAGGGCCACGACCAGCGTGCGGCCCTCGTGTCCGCCGGCGGCCCGCACCAGGGCCCGCGGCGGCGCTCCGGCGCCCCCGCGTATGCGGTACACCGTGTCGTAGTGATGGTAGGCGACGGCCGCCACCAGGCAGAAAGCGGCCGGCAACGCTCCGTTCACCCCACTGACGGCCGCGAGTGCCAGTACGGTTCCGTACTCGCCGGCCCGCAGCAGCGGCGGCACCAGCCAGTCCAGCGCGCCCTTGAGCGGCAGCGCGACGGCAAGGCCCGAGGTCAGGACATACAGCACAGCGACCAGCGCCGGGTACCAGCTGCCGTACGGCGCGAGCGCGGCGGTCGCGGCCACGGCGGCGGCGCCGGCCAGCGCGGCGGCGGGCGCGGTGAACGGCGGCAGCCGGCGGGCGGCCGGGCGCAGCACGCGGGCGACCGCCTCGGCGAGCGGGCCGGAGTCGGCGAGGTCGGCGAGCGCCTGCGCGGCGCGGTCGGTACGGCGGGCCCGCCTGGTCAGCGAGCGCAGCACACGGCCGGCGGTGGTGTAGCAGGCGGCGAGCGCGCAGCCGACGAGCAGCACGACGAAGGTGATCCGCGGGGTGGTGACGGCGGTGAGGACCGCTATCAGCGCCCACCGCTCGCCGATCGGCAGCACTATCATCCGGCGGGCCCACACCGTCCAGCCGACGCTGTCGAGCCGGTCGGACAGCGCGGCGGTGGGGCTGGTGTTGGCGGTGGCGTCGTGGTTGGCCTCGTTGAAGGCGAAGTCGACGACGTGGCGGCAGGTCTGGAGCACCATGGCGCCCAGCGCGAGCGCCCACACGTCGTCGTGGCCCCGGGCGGCGCCGAGCGCGAGGCCGGCGTAGTAGGCGTACTCCTTGGCGCGGTCGAAGGTGGCGTCGAGCCAGGCGCCGAGCGTCGAATACTGCAGCGAGTAGCGGGCGAGCTGGCCGTCGGTGCAGTCCAGCACGAACGAGGCGATGAGCAGGATGCCGGCGGCGACGAAGCCGGCGCGCTCGCCGGTGGCCGCGCAGCCGGCGGCGATCAGCGCGACCAGCAGCGAGGCGGTGGTGACCTGGTTCGGGGTCAGGCCGCGGCGGGCGCACCAGCGGGCGAGGTAGCGCGAGTACGGGCTGATGAAGTGGGTGGTGAAGAAGCCGTCGCGGGACTTGACGGCGCTGCGCAGCCGGACCGACTCCTCGTCGATGGCGGCGACGGCGCCGGCCGCGGCCTCGGCGGCGGCGCTGTCGGCGGGCACCCGGGCGACCAGGACGCCGAGCTCGGGGCGGTGGGGCGGCGCGCCGAGCGCGTCCAGCCGGGCGGCGAGCGCGTCGGGCAGGACGTCGGCGGCCTCGCCGCGGCGCTGTGCGGGGAGGGTGACCCGCCCGGCCGCGGTTCCGGCGCCGGCTCCGTCCGGGGCGGCGGCGTCGGTGGCAAGCGCGGAGGCCGCGGCGGTACGGGCGGCGGGGCCGGTACCAGCAGCCGCGGCGGTACGGGCGTCGGGCCCGCCGGCGCCCGGCTGCGGAGAGGCGGCGGACGTGCCGGCCGCCGCGCCGGGGGCGGGAGCGGTGGGCGCCGGGGTCGCGGGCGGGGTGCCGCCCGCCAGCGCCGCGAGGGCCCGCTGGAGCGCCGGGCGGGCGGCCGGCCGTACGGTCAGGGCGCCGGTGACGGCGGCGGCGTCGAAGCGCGGGTCGGTCAGGGCCAGCCGCAGCGCGTGCCGGTGGCCGCGGAAGCGGCGGTCCACGACGGCCACCCGCTGGTCCGCCGGGATCCCGGCGAGCCGGGCGGCGAGCGCGTCCGGCGCGGCGTCCTGGGCGATCTCGACGACCTGGAACCCCAGCGCCTGCAGGTCGCCGGTCAGCGGCGACGGCGAGCCTGCGGCGGGCGGGCCGGTGAGAATAGCGGTCGGCAGAGGAACCCACTCCCTGAACGTGTGCGGAGGCCATGCCCGCGGGCGGTTTGCGGCGGCGCAGCTGACCGCCCGGCACGACGGCCGAGGCTATCGGATGCACGACAGCGGTCGTTCACCGAGTATTGGCCCAAACTTGGCGCGCATGGCGTGATCATCATGCGCGATCGCCGCCGCCCGGACAACTGCCCGCCCCTCTACGCCGTACGGGTGACCTCGCAGGCGTTTCCCGCACCTGCCCCGCGTGGCTCATCACCGCAGGTCACCGCACATGACAACGGTCTCCAGTACCGGCTTGCCCACCGTGGGTGACCGGTGTTGACTGGGCCGCCGCGACCGGAGACCCCGCACGGCGGGACCTCCCCGGCACCCCGCTACAGAACGGCATACGGCAGCGCAAAAGGGAAGGGGACGCGCCGATGGGGGCAGGACACGCCCACGGGCACGGCCACGGCCATGCGCACGGTCACGGGCAAGGTCATGGGCAAGGCCACGGGCACAGCCATGGCCTCGGCGGCGGCACGGCGACGGCCGCGCACCGCGGCCGGCTGCTGACCGCGCTGGGCATCACCTTGCTGGTGCTGGCCACCGAGGTCGTCGGCAGCGCGCTGACCGGTTCGCTCGCGCTGCTCGCCGACGCCGGGCACATGGCCACCGACGCGGCCGGGATCGCGATGGCGCTGCTGGCCGTGCAGATCGCCGCCCGGCCGCCGAGCGAGCGCCGCACCTTCGGCCTGGCGCGCGCCGAGATCCTGGCGGCGGTGCTCAACGCGGTGCTGCTGTTCGGCGTGGGGGCGTTCATCTTCGTCGAGGGGATCAGCCGGCTGGTCTCGCCGCAGCACTTCGCGGGCGGCGCGACGATCGTTTTCGGCCTCATCGGCATGGCCGCGAACACGGTGTCGCTGCTGGTGCTGATGGGCGGCCAGCGGGAGAGCCTGAACGTGCGCGGCGCCTTCCTGGAGGTCATGGCGGACGCGCTGGGCTCGGCGGCGGTCGTGGTGGCCGCGGTGGTCTTCCTGGCCACCGGCTGGCGGCAGGCGGACGCGGTCGCCTCGCTGCTGATCGGCGTGCTGATCGTGCCGCGCACCTGGCGGCTGCTGCGCGAGGCACTGGACGTGCTGCTGGAGGCCGCGCCCCGGGACGTGGACATGGTCGCGGTGCGGCGCCACATCGAGGGCCTCAAGGGCGTGGAGAGCCTGCACGACCTGCACGCCTGGACGATCACCTCGGGGCTGCCGGTGCTGTCGGCGCATGTGGTGGTCAGCCAGGAGGTGCTGGAGGAGGTCGGCTACGAGAAGATGCTGCACGACCTCCAGGGGTGCCTGGGCGCGCACTTCGACGTCGAGCACTGCACCTTCCAGCTGGAGCCGGTCGGGCACGCCGAGCACGAGGCCAAGCTGTGCCACTGACGGCGGCATATCCGTACCGGGCCGGTATTGCCCGGCGTTGACGCGGGTCCGCGGTGCGCGGGTCGCGGGTGAGGCAGACTGAGGACCCGTCGTCGAGCAACGAAGGATGGTTATGCCTACCAGCCCCGCCACCGGCTCCCCCGCCACGCCGTCCCCGGACGGGGCCGCGGAGCCGATCATGCTGGAACTGGTCGATGAGGGCGGTGTGACGATCGGCACGGCCGAGAAGCTGTGGGCGCACCAGGCGCCCGGCCGGCTGCACCGGGCCTTCTCGGTGTTCCTCTTCGACGACGAGGGCCGGCTGCTGCTGCAGCGCCGGGCGCTCGGCAAGTACCACTCCCCCGGTGTGTGGTCCAACACCTGCTGCGGCCACCCCTACCCCGGTGAGCCGCCGTTCGTGGCCGCGGCCCGGCGCACCGCCGAGGAGCTGGGGGCGGCGCCGGCGCTGATGCGGGAGGCGGGCACGGTCCGCTACAACCACCCCGACCCGGCCTCGGGGCTGGTGGAGCAGGAGTTCAACCACCTGTTCGTGGGGGTGGTACGCGGTGAGCTGCGGCCGGACCCGGAGGAGATCGACGACGTCGCCTTCGTCACGGCCAAGGAGCTGGCCGAGCGGCGCGCGGAGGGCGTGTTCTCGGCGTGGTTCGGGACGGTGCTGGACGCGGCGCTGCCGGCGGTGCGCGAGGTGACCGGGGACACCGCGGGCTGGTAGGGCGCCGGCCGCGGGGGGGCTGCGCGGTCTCAGCGGGCCGGCGGCCGGAGCGGCAGCGCCGCCCAGATCACCTTGCCGCCGGTGGCGGTCTGCGCGACGTCGCAGCTGCCGCCGGCCTCCGTGGTGATCGTCTTGACCAGCAGCAGGCCGCGCCCGCCGGTCCTGCCGTGGTCGGTCTCCAGCGCCTTGGGCCGGTAGGGGTGCTGGTCCTCGACCGCGACCCGGATCCAGTCCGCGCCGACCGCGACCTCCACGCCGAGCTCGGGCGAGAGCACGGCGGCGTGCTTGACGGCGTTGGTGACCAGCTCGGAGACGATGAGCAGCAGCCCGTGGAGGATGTCCTCGTCGATCGGCACCCGCAGGTCGGCGACCAGGGTGCGCACCCCGCGCCGTACCTGCGGCACCGAGGCGTCCACGGCGGCGGCCGTGAAGCGCCACACCCCCTCGTACGGCCCGGGCGCCGGCGCCTGATCCTGCGCGATCCTCCCGCGGACCTCCATGACCGTGCCCACCATCGCCTTCTGTTGCGTGTCCGTGCGGGCCCGCCGACGTCCCGGCGGATTCCGCCTCATGCCACGAGTGTCGTGAACGGCGCCCGCCGGGACGCCGGAAAACGTGAAGGTCCGCCTTCTTCGGCGTTTCGCGACCGCTTTCGATCGCCGATGTCACGGGGACGACCGGTTCCGACCGGTCGGGTGCGGCTCGCTGTCATCGCCGCCCGCGGATGCGGGGGCGCGGTCAGCGGACCCGGGTCGCCCCGACGGGCTCGCGCCCGGCGGTGCCGGCCGGCATCGCGGGGTGGCGGCCGAGCAGGACGACGCCGACCACGATGGCCAGCAGCCCGGTCGCCTCCCAGGCGAGCGCGCCGGGGGTGAAGCGCAGCCGGTCACCGAGGAAGCCGACGCCGCAGACGATGCCGGCGATCGGCTGGGCGGCGGTCAGCGAGGGCAGCGACATGCGCAGCGGGGCCATCTCGAAGGCGCTCTGCACCAGCAGCATGCCGGTCAGGCCCAGCGCGCCGACGCCGTAGGGCTGCCAGGAGGCGAGGAGCTGGGCGATGCCGTGGTCCTGGACGATCTGGCCGCACACCCGGGTGAGCGAGTCCTGCAGCCCGTAGAGCAGCCCGGCGGCCAGGCCCAGCAGGGCCGCCTCGCCGGATCTGGGCAGCCGGCGGGCCTTGAGCGTGAGCAGCAGGGCGAGCCCGGCGACGATGCCGAAGACCAGCCAGTGCCGCAGCGCCCCGGCTTCGGCGCCACCGCCCCGGGGGCGGCCGGCGACGATGAAGCCGGTGACGCCGGCGGCGAGCAGCGCGACACCGCCCCAGCCGTTCCAGCCCAGCGGCTGGCCGGTCAGCCGCCGGGAGAGCAGCATCGCGAAGAGCAGGTTGGTGGCGGTGAGCGGTTCGACCAGCGAGATCTCGCCGTAGCCGAGGGCGATCGCGCCGAGGACCTGGCCCGCGACCATCAGGGCGACGCCGAGCAGCCAGTCCGGCATGTGGATCAGGTCGAGCAGCAGCCGGAAGGAGAGGAAGTCCGCGAGCGGGGCACGGGAGGCCGCGCGCTGCTGCAGCACGAACCCGAAGCCGAGGCAGCACGCGGCGCCCACCCCGAGCAGGAACACGGCCACCCGCTCACTGTAGCCCGCGGTGCCGTTGGCACCGTGTCAAGCCGCCCGTCACCGCACCGGCATCCGCCGATGCCCACCGATGTCGGGTGCTGTCGTCCCCGCAGGTCAGGGGGCGGCTGCGGCCGGCACGGTCTGGGCGCCGTCCCAGACGGTCAGGAACGCCAGCCGCAGGCAGGCCGCGAGCGCCGGGTGCTCGATGTAGAGGGCGGTGGTCGCGCCGGTGCCGGCGACCGGGTCGGGCATGTCGCACAGCACCAGGCGGGCGTCGGCGACGACGAGCTTGAGCGGCAGTTCCGCGGTGAAGCGGCACTCCTCGCCGGCCGCGCCGAAGCGGCGGACGTTCTCCAGCACGTCGGCGTCGTCGAGGGCGTCATGGGTGTAGATGGCCCGCACGGTGCCGCCGGAGCGGTGCAGCCGGCGGGTGACCTTGATGCCGGGGGTGTTGGCGGCGGGGGCGACGAAGGGCGGCTTGCAGAAGCTGAGCAGTTCGTGCTGGGCGTGCGCCTGGATGTCGGTGAAGGCCTCGGCGATGGACTTGGGGTCGCGCAGGATCTCGACGTAGTCCAGCGGCACGGTCTGGTCGCGCCCGTCGGTCCAGACCGGCACGAGGGCGGCGGTCAGCGCGCTGGAGACCCGGTCGAGGCGTTCGAGCTGCTCGCGCTGGAGGGCCATCAGCCGGGCGACGGCCAGCTCCGGCGCGATGGCCGAGAACGTCGCTACCCGGCCGGGGTGCGCGACGGCGAGCCTGCGCCGCACCAGCGCGTCCAGCACGTCGTAGACCCGCTGCCGGGGGACGTCGGCGGCGCGGGCCACCTCGGCGGCGGTGTACGACTCGCGGCGCACCAGGGCGAGGTAGACCCGCGCCTCGTAGCGCGCGAGGCCCAGCGCGACAAGGTCGTTGACGGGTCCTTCCTCGGTGTCCATGGCGCCACAACGTATACGTCCCTGATCGTTCCGGGCAGCGGCGGGGTGCCCGGTGAGCGGGCATTCGAGGGAAAGGCTTTGCCATTAGCCGGTAGTCCCTTGGGGTGGCAGTCACTACGTTCATCCTGGCCACCACTGAACGTGGTGGCACTGAACGGACATTGACAGCTCTTGCCAGCGTGATCACCAGTGAACGTGCGCCACACCAGCAGTCCCAGGCGATACCGCTTCGTGATCGGTTGTCATGACCCTGACAAATCCGGCCATCCTCGCGGACGCCCTCGGGAGCCGACCCCCCATGGAGGGCAGTTCATTGCAGTTGACAAGTCCCGGCCTGATCAGACGGGCCGTCCGCCGTGCCGCGGTGGCGGTCGTCGCCACGGGCGCCCTGGTCACCGGCGGCCTGGTCGCCGCCGCATCCCCCTCGGCGGCGGCGGCGATACCCACCACCGGCACCGCCGCCACCGGAGCCACCGGCCCGTCCGCCGGCGCGCACACCGCGCACCTGTGCGCCGCGCCCACCACCGCCGACGCGATGTCCTGCCTGTCGCTGGCGCGCACCGACGTGGTCCACCACCTCGGCATCACCCCCGACGCCACCCCGTCCGGCTACGGCCCGAGCGACCTGCAGAGCGCGTACGCCCTGCCGTCCTCGGCCGGCGCCGGCCAGACCGTCGCCATCGTCGACGCCCAGGACGACCCGAACGCCGAGAAGGACCTCGGGACGTACCGCAGCCAGTACGGCCTGCCCGCCTGCACCACGGCCAACGGCTGCTTCAAGAAGGTCAACCAGACCGGCGGCACCAGCTACCCGACCGCCGACTCCGGCTGGGCCGGCGAGATCTCGCTCGACCTGGACATGGTCAGCGCGGTCTGCCCGCAGTGCCACATCCTGCTCGTCGAGGCCACCAGCGCGAGCATGGCCAACCTGGGCACGGCCGTGAACACCGCGGTCTCGCTCGGCGCCAAGTACGTCTCCAACAGCTACGGCGGCGGCGAGTCCTCCTCCGACACCAGCTACGACTCCTCGTACTTCAACCACCCGGGCGTCGCCATCACCGTCAGCTCCGGTGACGAGGGCTACGGCGCGGAGTACCCGGCCGCCTCGAAGTACGTCACCGCCGTCGGCGGCACCGCGCTGAACCGCGCGAGCGGCACCAGCCGCGGCTGGACCGAGTCGGTGTGGAACACCTCCAGCAGCGAGGGCACCGGCTCGGGCTGCTCGGCCTACGACGCCAAGCCCACCTGGCAGACCGACACCGGCTGCTCCAAGCGCACCATCGCCGACGTCTCCGCGGTCGCCGACCCGGCCACAGGGCTTGCGGTCTACGACAGCTACCAGGCCAGCGGCTGGCAGGTCTACGGCGGCACCAGCGCCTCGTCGCCGATCATCGCCTCGGTGTACGCGCTGGCCGGCACCCCGGCCTCCGGCACCACCCCGGCGTCCTACCCGTACGCGCACACCAGCGCGCTCAACGACGTCACCAGCGGCAGCAACGGCTCGTGCAGCGGCAGCTACCTGTGCACCGCCAAGCCCGGCTACGACGGCCCGACCGGCCTCGGCACCCCGAACGGCACCGCCGCCTTCACCAACGGCGGCTCCACCGGCGGCAACACCGTGACGGTCACCAGCCCCGGCAACCAGTCCACGGTCGTCGGCACCGCGGTGAGCCTCCAGGTCCACGCGACCGACTCCGCCTCGGGACAGACCCTCACCTACTCCGCCTCGGGCCTGCCCGCGGGCCTGAGCATCAGCTCCTCCGGCCTGATCTCCGGCACCCCGAGCACGACGGGCACGTACAACGTGACCGTCTCCGCCTCCGACTCCACCGGCGCCTCCGGCTCGGCGTCCTTCACCTGGACCATCACCACCAGCGGCGGGGGCGGCGGCTGCACCGCCGGCCAGCTGCTGACCAACCCCGGCTTCGAGAGCGGCAACACCGGCTGGACCGCGTCCTCCGGCGTCATCGACAGCAGCAGCGGCGCCCCGGCCCACTCCGGCTCCTACAAGGCGTGGCTGGACGGCTACGGCACCACCCACACCGACACCCTGTCCCAGTCGGTGACGATCCCGGCGAGCTGCACCAGCGCCAACCTCACCTTCTACGTCTACATCTCCACGCAGGAGACCACGTCCTCCAGCGCGTACGACAAGCTCACCGTCGCCGTCGGCAGCACCACGCTGGCCACCTACTCCAACCTCAACGCGACGAGCGGCTACGTGCAGAAGTCGCTGAGCCTCAACTCCTTCATCGGCAAGACCGTCACCCTGAAGTTCACCGGCGCGGAGGATGTCACCCTCGCGACGTCGTTCCTGATCGACGACACCGCCGTCAACGCCAGCTGAGCTACTGGGCCGATGAGCTGCTGAGCTGATCGCCTGCTGAGCCGGTGAACCGGCGGCAAGCGCCCGGGCCGGTCCCCTCGGGGGGGCCGGCCCGGGCGTACGTCCATCGGTCCGCGGCGGCTCAGCTCTCGGTGATCCGGCCGCCGGCGACCGCGATACGGCGGGTGGTGTGCACCGCGTCCAGCATCCGGCGGTCGTGGGTGACCAGCAGCAGGGTGCCGCGGTATTCGGCGAGCGCCGCCTCCAGCTGCTCGATCGCCGGCAGGTCCAGGTGGTTGGTGGGCTCGTCGAGGACCAGCAGGTTGACGCCGCGGGCCTGGAGCAGCGCCAGCGCCGCCCGGGTGCGCTCGCCGGGCGAGAGGGTCGCGGCCGGGCGGGTGACATGGCCCGCCTTCAGGCCGAACTTCGCCAGCAGGGTGCGGATCGCCGCCGGGTCCAGGTCGGGCGCGGGCGCGCGGAAGGCGTCCAGCAGCGACTCGCCGCCGCGGAAGTGGGCGCGGGCCTGGTCGACCTCGCCGACCAGCACGCCGGGGCCGAGCGCGGCGCGGCCCTCGTCCAGCGGCAGCCGGCCGAGCAGCGCGGCCAGCAGCGTCGACTTGCCCGAGCCGTTCGGGCCGGTGATGGCGACCCGGTCGGCCCAGTCGATCTGCAGGTCCACCGGTCCGAAGCGGAAGTCGCCGCGGGCCACGGCGGCGCCGCTCAGCGTCGCGACCACCGCGCCCGAGCGGGGCGCGGAGGCGATGGACATCCGCAGCTCCCACTCCTTGCGGGGCTCCTCGACGGTCTCCAGCCGCTCGATCATCCGCTCGGTCTGCCGGGCCTTGGCCGCCTGCTTCTCGCTGCTCTCGGCCCGCGCCCTGCGGGCGATCTTGTCGTTGTCGGGGGCCTTGCGCAGCGCGTTGCGGGTGCCCTTGTCCATCCAGCCGCGCTGGGTGCGCGCCCGCGCCTCCAGGCCGGCCTTGGTGTCGGCGTACTCCTCGTACTCCTCGCGGGCGTGCCGGCGCGCGGTGGCCCGCTCCTCCAGGTACGCCTCGTAGCCGCCGCCGTAGACCGCGACCTGCTGCTGGGCGAGGTCCAGCTCCACCACCCGGGTGACGGTACGGGCCAGGAACTCGCGGTCGTGGCTGACCAGGACGGTGCCCGAGCGCAGCGAGCCGACGAACTTCTCCAGCCGCTCCAGGCCGTCGAGGTCCAGGTCGTTGGTCGGCTCGTCGAGCAGGAAGACGTCGTAGCGGCTCAGCAGCAGCGACGCCAGGCCCGCGCGGGCGGCCTGCCCGCCGGAGAGGGCCGGCATCCGCTGGTCCAGCCCGACGCCGAGGCCGAGTGCCGCCGCGGCCTCCTCGGCGCGCTCGTCGAGGTCCGCGCCGCCGAGCGCGAGCCAGCGCTCCAGGCCCACCGCGTAGGCGTCGTCCGCGCCGGGCGCGCCGTCGACCAGGGCCTGCGTGGCGTCGTCGAGGGCCTGCTGGGCGGCGGCGACCCCGGTCCTGCGGGCCAGGAAGTCCTTGACGGACTCGTCCCTGCGGTCCGGCTCCTGCGGCAGGTAGCCGACCGTCGCGGTCGCCGGGGTGAGCCGTACGGTGCCGTGCTCGGCGGTGTCGAGGCCGGCCAGCAGCCGCAGCAGCGTGGACTTGCCGGCGCCGTTGACGCCGACGAGGCCGACGACGTCGCCGGGCGCGACGACCAGGTCCAGGCCCGAGAAGAGGGCGCGGTCGCCGTGGCCGGCGGCGAGTTCTTTCGCGATGAGGGTGCCACTCATGAGGAGGCTCATCCTAGAGGGGTCAGAAGGTGGCCGGAAAAGGCCGGTGGCCGCGGAAAGCGGGCCGGAGAAAAACAAGCAGGCGGGCTTGATCGGTCCGGGCGGCGGTGGGACGCTCGGCCCACGCGGAAGGGGGGTGGCGCCGATGGGGCCCGTCTCCGGCCCGGGTGGGCCGCAGTTCGCCGTACGGGCCGCCGCGATGGCGGCCCGGCTGGAGGAGGTCGCCGCCGCGCACGCCGAGGCGCTGGCGGGCGGCGGCCCGAAGTACCGCGAGCGGCACCGGGCGCGCGGCAAGCTCCTGGCGCGGGAGCGCATCGAGCTGCTGCTGGACCCGGACACGCCGTTCCTGGAGCTCTCGACGCTCGCCGGCTGGGGCAGCGACCACCCCACCGGCGCCTCGCTGGTGACCGGCATCGGTGTCGTCGAGGGCACGCAGGTCCTGGTGACCGCCAACGACCCGACCGTGCGCGGCGGGGCGAGCAACCCCTGGACGCTGCGCAAGGCGCTGCGGGCCGACGAGATCGCCCTCGCCAACCGGCTGCCCCTGGTGAGCCTGGTGGAGTCCGGCGGCGCGGACCTGCCGAGCCAGAAGGACATCTTCATCCCCGGCGGCGCGCTCTTCCGCGACCTGACGCGGCTGTCGGCCGCCGGCATCCCGACGATCGCGGTGGTCTTCGGCAACTCCACGGCCGGCGGCGCGTACATCCCCGGGATGTCGGACCACGTCGTCATGGTCAAGGACCGCGCGAAGGTCTTCCTCGGCGGGCCGCCGCTGGTCAAGGTCGCCACCGGGGAGGACAGCGACGACGAGTCGCTGGGCGGCGCCGACATGCACGCCCGGGTCTCGGGCCTGGCCGACCACTACGCCCTGGACGAGCCGGACGCGCTGCGCACCGCCCGCCGGATCGTCGCCCGCCTCAACTGGCGCAGGCACGGCCCCGACCCGCGCCCCGACCCGGCGCCGCCGCTCTTCGACCCGGAGGAGCTGCTGGGCGTCGTGCCGGAGGACCTGCGCACGCCGTTCGACCCGCGCGAGGTGGTCGTGCGGATCGTGGACGGCTCCGCCTTCGACGAGTTCAAGCCGCTGTACGGGCCGAGCCTGGTGACCGGCTGGGCGGAGATCCACGGCTACCCGGTGGGCGTTCTCGCCAACGCGCAAGGGGTGCTCTTCAGCGCCGAGTCGCAGAAGGCCGCGCAGTTCATCCAGCTGGCCGACCAGCGGGACATCCCGCTGCTCTTCCTGCACAACACCACCGGCTACATGGTCGGGCGGGCCTACGAGCAGGGCGGGATCATCAAGCACGGCGCGATGATGATCAACGCGGTCGCCAACTCGCGGGTCCCGCACCTGTCGGTGCTGATGGGCGCGAGCTACGGCGCCGGGCACTACGGGATGTGCGGGCGGGCCTTCGAGCCGCGCTTCCTGTTCTCCTGGCCGAGCGCGAAGTCGGCGGTGATGGGCCCGAGCCAGCTGGCCGGGGTGCTGTCGATCGTGGCCCGGCAGTCCGCGGTGGCCCGGGGCCTGCCGTACGACGAGGACGCCGACGCGGGCCTGCGCGCGGCGGTGGAGCAGCAGATCGAGGCGGAGTCGCTGCCGCTGTTCCTGTCGGGCCGGCTCTACGACGACGGCGTCATCGACCCGCGCGACACCCGGACGGTGCTGGGCCTGTGCCTGTCGGCGGTGCACGGGGCGCCGGTGGAGGGGGCGCGCGGCGGTTTCGGGGTCTTCCGGATGTGAAGGGGTGTCATTCGTGGGCGGCGTCCGGGACGGGAAGGAGGCGGGGCCGGTGGAGGTGCCGATCGGGACGGTGCTGGTGGCGAACCGGGGGGAGATCGCCCGCCGGGTCGTCCGCAGCTGCCGGGCGCTCGGGGTCGCGGCGGTCGCCGTCCACTCCGACGCCGACGCGGGCGCCGCGCACGTACGGGAGGCGGACGCGGCCGTACGGCTGCCCGGGGAGGCGGCGGCGGACACCTATCTGCGGGCCGACCTGCTGGTCGCGGCGGCCCGGGCGGCGGGGGCGGACGCCGTGCACCCCGGCTACGGCTTCCTGTCCGAGAGCGCGGACTTCGCCCGGGCGGTGGAGGTGGCGGGCCTGACGTGGATCGGCCCGCCGCCGCGGGCCGTCGCGGCGATGGGCTCCAAGACCCGGGCGAAGGAGCTGATGGCGGCGGCGGGCGTGCCCGTCCTCGCCGCGCCGGACCCGGCGGCGGTGACGGCCGCGGACCTGCCGCTGCTGGTGAAGGCCGCGGCCGGCGGCGGCGGGCGCGGCATGCGGGTGGTACGGGACCTCGCCGCGCTGCCCGCGGAGCTGGCCGCCGCCCGGGCCGAGGCGACGGCGGCCTTCGGGGACGGCGAGGTCTTCGTCGAGCCGTACGCGGAAGGCGCCCGGCATGTCGAGGTACAGCTGCTCGCGGACGCCCACGGCACGGTGTGGGTGCTCGGCGAGCGGGACTGCTCGCTCCAGCGCCGCCACCAGAAGGTCATCGAGGAGACCCCGGCGCCGGGCCTGCCGCCCGAGGTGCGCACCGCGCTGCACGAGGCGGCGGCCCGGGCCGCCGCCTCGATCGGCTACCGGGGCGCGGGCACCGCGGAGTTCCTGGTCGCGGCGGACGGCCGGCCGTACTTCCTGGAGATGAACACCCGGCTCCAGGTCGAGCACCCGGTGACCGAGTGCGTGACCGGACTTGACCTGGTGGCCTGGCAGATCCGGATCGCCGAGGGCGCCGCCCTGCCGCCGGACCCGCCCGCCCCGCGCGGCCACGCGGTGGAGGCCCGGCTGTGCGCGGAGGACCCGGCGCGCGGCTGGCAGCCGCAGCCCGGGGCGCTGCACCTGCTCGACATCCCCGGGGTGGACGCGGAGTTCACTGTCCCGCCGGGCCGCGAGGCGGGCCTGCGGCTGGACTCGGGCGTCACGGGCGGCGAGCGGATCTCCGTCCACTACGACCCGATGCTCGCGAAGGTCGTCGCGTGGGCGCCGACCCGCGCGGAGGCGGTGCGCCGGCTGGCGTACGCGCTGGAGCGGGCCCGGCTGCACGGCCCGGTCACCAACCGGGACCTGCTGGTACGGGCGCTGCGGCACCCCGCCTTCGCCGCCGCGCGGCTGGACACCGGCTTCCTCGACCGGTACGCCGCCGACCTGGGCCTGGCCCCCGCGGTGCCGGGCTCCCCTTCCCCCGCGGACGCGGCCTCCTCCCCTGTGGACGCGGCCTCCTCCGCCGGCCCGGGCCGGGTCGCCGCGCTCGCCGCGGCCCTCGCGGACGCCGCCCGGCGCACGACCGCGCCCGGAGCGCCGGTGCCCGCCACGCTCGGCGGATGGCGCAATGTGCCCTCGCAGCCGCAGGTCAAGCGCTACCGGGCCGAGCCGGACGGGGAGACGTACGAGGTGCGCTACCGCCTGGAGCGGGACGGGGCACTGGCCGCCGAGGGCTTCGCGGGCGTGCGGCTGGTCGAGGCGGGCGCGGACCGGGTCGTGCTGGAGGTGGCCGGTGTGCGGCGGGCGTACGAGGTCGCCGACTATCCGGACCGGACGTTCGTGGACTGGCCGGGCGGGTCGGCCGCCTTCACCGTCCTGCCGCGTTTCCCCGCGCCGGAGCGGGAGGCCGCGCCCGGTTCGCTGCGGGCGCCGATGCCCGGCACGGTGGTCCGCACCGCCGGGCTCGCGCCGGGCGACCGGGTAACGGCGGGCCGGCCGCTGCTGTGGCTGGAGGCGATGAAGATGGAGCACGTCATCGCCGCTCCCGTGGCGGGGACGCTGCTCGAACTCACCGCGGAGGTGGGGCGGCAGGTCGAGCGGGGGGCCGTACTCGCGGTCGTCAAGGAGGACGTTGCCGCGTCGGACGGGGCCGGGGAAGAACGCGCCGGAGAAGAGCACACCGGGGACGAGCGGGAGGGGAAAGAGCCGTGAGCAGCTTCGACAGCGCGCTCCTGGAGGGCGAGGAGCGGCGCGCCCTGCGCAAGGCGGTCGCGGCGCTGGGCCGCCGCTACGGCCGGGAGTATTTCGCCGCCGCCGCGCGGAACGGCACGCAGACCGACGAGCTGTGGCAGGAGGCGGGCCGGCTCGGCTACCTCGGCGTCAACCTCCCCGAGGAGTACGGCGGCGGGGGCGCGGGGCTCGCGGAGCTCGCGATCGTGCTGGAGGAGCTGGGCGCGGCGGGCTGCCCGCTGCTGCTGCTCGTGGTCTCCCCCGCCATCTGCGGCACGGTGATCGCCCGGTTCGGCACGGACGCGCAGCGGCGCCGCTGGCTGCCCGGTCTCGCGGACGGCTCGCTGCGGATCGCCTTCGGCATCACCGAGCCGGACGCCGGCTCCAACTCGCACCGCATCACCACGACCGCCCGCCGCGACCCGGCGACCGGCGGCTGGCGGCTCACCGGCCGCAAGGTGTTCATCTCCGGTGTGGACGTCGCCGACGCGACGCTGGTCGTGGGCCGGACCGAGGACGCCCGCACCGGCCGGCTCAAGCCGTGCCTGTTCGTCGTCGAGCGCGGCACACCGGGCTTTGCCTACCACCGCATCGAGATGGAACTGGCCGCGCCGGAGAAGCAGTTCGAGCTGGTCCTGGACGATGTGGCGCTGCCCGCGGACGCGCTCGTCGGCGACGAGGACGCGGGGCTGCTCCAGCTGTTCGCCGGGCTCAACCCGGAGCGGGTGATGACCGCGGCCTTCGCGGTCGGCATGGGCCGCTACGCCCTCGGCCGGGCCGTCGACTACGCCCGTACCCGGCAGGTGTGGTCCACCCCGATCGGCGGCCACCAGGCCGTCGCCCACCCGCTGGCCCGGGCGCACATCGAGCTGGAGCTGGCCCGGCTGATGATGCAGAAGGCCGCGTATCTCTACGACGCCGGGGACGACATGGGCGCGGGCGAGGCGGCGAACATGGCCAAGTACGCTGCGGCGGAGGCGTGCGCGGGGGCCGTGGACCAGGCGGTGCACACGCTGGGCGGCAACGGGCTGACGGCGGAGTACGGCCTGGCGTCGCTGCTGACGGCGTCGCGGGTGGGGCGGATCGCGCCGGTGAGCCGGGAGATGATCCTCAACTTCGTCTCGCACCACACGCTGGGGCTGCCGAAGTCGTACTGAGGCCCGCTGTCGTGCCGGGGCCCGCCGCCGTACGCAGGCCCGTGCCGCTTGCCGCTCGTTGGGCTCGTTGGGGAGGAAGACCCGCCGTGACCGATACGCCGACCGATCCGTCGCCCCGTCCGCCGACCGATACGCCGCTGGTGCGCCGGCGCACCGACCGTGCCGTGGCCGTGCTCACCCTGGACTCGCCGCACAACCGCAACGCGCTGTCCGCCGCGCTCATCGCGGAGCTGTCCGCGGGCCTCGCGGCGGCCGGCGCGGACCCGGCGGTGCGGGCGGTGCTGCTCACCCACACCGGCGGCACGTTCTGCTCGGGCGCCGACCTGAAGGCGGACGGCCCGGGCGGCGGGCCGCAGCTGCTGGTGGAGCTGATGCGGCAGGTCGCCGGGCTGCCCAAGCCGGTGCTCGCGCGGGTGGACGGGCACGTACGGGCGGGCGGCCTCGGCCTGCTCGCGGCCTGCGACATCGCGGTGGCGGGCCCGGCGGCGAGCTTCGCCTTCACCGAGGTACGGCTCGGGCTCGCCGCGTCGGTCGCGTCGATCCCGGTGCTGGCCCGGGCGGACCGGCGGGCCGCGGCCCGCTACCTGCTCACCGGCGAGCGCTTCGATACCGCGGAGGCGGTACGGATCGGCCTGGTCACGGCGGGGGAAGAGGCCCTGGAAGGCATCCTCGCCGGGCTGCGCGCAGCCTCACCGCAGGGCCTCGCGGCGACCAAGGAGCTCACCGCGCTGCCGCTCCTCCAGGCGCTGGCGGCCGACGGCGACCGGCTGGCCCGGCGGAGCAGGGAGCTGTTCGGGTCCGCGGAGGCCGCCGAGGGCGTCCGGGCCGCCCTGGAGCGCAGGGACCCGCCGTGGGCGTGCTGACCGGCGGCTCGGCCCGGCCCCCGGGCGAGGCGGCGCGGCCCGAGCGGGAGCCCAAGCAGGACCGGAGCCGGGCGACGCGGATGCGGGTGCTGGAGGCGGCGGTGGCGTGCCTGGCCGAGCACGGCTGGTCCGGCAGCACGGTCACGGTGGTCTGCGCCCGTGCCGGGGTGTCCCGGGGCGCCGCCCAGCACCACTTCCCGACCCGCGAGGAGCTTTTCACCGCGGCCGTCGCGCATGTGGCCGAGCAGTGGCTCACCGCGGTGCGCGAACGGGCCCGGTCCCTGCCGCGCGAGGGCCCCGACCGTACGTACGCCGTCGTGGACCTGCTGGTCGCCGTGCACACCGGGCCGCTCTTCCGGGCGGCCCTGCACCTGTGGACGGCGACGACCGCGGAGGAGGGGCTGCGGCCGGGGGTGGCCGCGCTGGAGACCCGTATCGGGCGGGAGGCGCACCGGCTGGCGGTGGAGTTCCTGGGCGCGGACGAGTCCCGGCCGGGGGTGCGGGAGACGGTCCAGGCGACGCTGGACATGGCGCGGGGGCTGGGGCTGGCGAATCTGCTGAGCGACGACTCGGCGCGGCGGTCGGGAATCGTACGGCAGTGGGCGGCGGTGCTCGACCGGGTGCTCCACGAGGACCCGTAGCGCCCAGCCTGAGCAGGCCTGAGCGGGCCTCGGCGCCTGCCGTCCATCGGGCTGTACGATCCCGCCCTACCGCCCGCTCCCCCGCGAGGGCGCCCCCGCGGGCCCGCACCGCACCGGCGCCCGGCACCACCGCGGACCCGGCGCGTAGAACACCCGGCGAACAGCAGGAAGGCCCGGCGCCTGCCGGCACCGGGCCTTCCTCTTTGTAGCGGGGACAGGATTTGAACCTGCGACCTCTGGGTTATGAGCCCAGCGAGCTACCGAGCTGCTCCACCCCGCGTCGGTGAACTTCACTTTACGGGTTCGGCTCGCTCACGCCAAATCGTTTGTCCGCAGCCGGGCCGGACGGCGCCGGAACGGGGCTGATGGGCGGGGCGGCGGCGAGGCTATGCTGGCTCGACGGCACGAAAGGGACGGGGGTCTGGCGTATGGATGGTCTGTGGTGGCTCATTCCGGTCGTGCTGTTCGGCAGCGGCGTGGTCGGTGAGCGGGTCAAGGACTTCACCAACCGGCGCCACAAGCACAAGCTGGAGCTCATCAAGGCCGAGGAGCGCAAGCAGAGCGCGCTGACCGCGGCCAACCGCCCGCCCGAGCCGATCTGCGGCTGCACCCACCACCTGGCGATGCACGGCAAGGACGACGGCAAGTGCCACGCGGTGGTCGAGACGCCGTCGCTGTGGGACGCCGACCGCAAGCCGCTCCAGTACGAGACGCAGCAGTGCAACTGCCAGCAGTACGTCGGCCCCGAACCGCTCGGCACGGTCTACGCCCCCGAAATCACCGACCTGCGCTGATCCCCCCCGGCCCCCGCCCGACCCGGGTTGCCGGAGCGCAGAAAAACCCCTGCTGGGCAGGGGTTTTCCGGTGGTGTCCGAGGGGGGACTTGAACCCCCACGCCCGATAAAGGGCACTAGCACCTCAAGCTAGCGCGTCTGCCATTCCGCCACCCGGACGGGGTGTGTCGCCGCGACCGGTCGGGTCGGGGTGACGGGGTCAACGATACCAAGGATCGGGAGTGGTTCTCACCTGCGATTCGGGGTGCCCTGCTGGGGGCGGGCGGCGATGGCGCGGTGGTGGCGGACGACCTCGTCGATGATGAAGTTGAGGAACTTCTCCGCGAAGGCGGGGTCGAGCCGGGCGTCCTCGGCCAGGCGGCGCAGGCGGGCGATCTGGGCGGCCTCGCGGGCCGGGTCGGCCGGGGGGAGGTCGTGGGCGGCCTTGAGCTCGCCGACCTGCTGGGTGCACTTGAAGCGCTCGGCGAGCAGGTGGACCAGGGCCGCGTCGAGGTTGTCGATGCTGCCGCGCAGCTCCCGCAGCCGTGCCAGGGCCCGCTCGTCGTCGCCCAGGTGGTGCTCGGCGGTCGGCTGGTCGCTCATCTCAGGTCTGCCATCCTGGTAGGTCCGTGGTGCACGGCTGCGCGGTCCGGGGATCACCCTATGGCACGCTCACCTGGTGCGGGACGCGGAGGGAGAGAGGTCGGGGATGGGACGGGTCACCGAGCGGCGGCGGGTGCTGCGGATCCGCGGGGCGGCGGTCGCGCACCGGGCCGACACGCTCGTCGCCGAGGAGCCGCTGGAGATCCGGCTCAACGGCCGCCCGCTGGCGATCACCATGCGCACACCGGGTGACGACTTCGCGCTGGCCACCGGCTTCCTGGTGAGCGAGGGCGTGCTCGCGGCGGCCGGCGAGGTGGCCAACGTCGTCTACTGCGCGGGCGCCACCGCGGACGGCTCGAACACCTACAACGTGGTGGACGTGACGCTCGCGCCCGGCGTGCCGGTGCCCGACATCACGCTGGAGCGCAATGTCTACACGACCTCGTCGTGCGGGCTGTGCGGCAAGGCGAGCCTGGACGCGGTGCGGACGGCGACCCGGCTGCCGGTGGACCCGGCGGGCGGGCCGCGGCTGACGCCCGGGGCGCTCGCGGCGCTGCCGGAGCGGCTGCGGGAGCGGCAGGCGGTCTTCGACCGCACCGGCGGGCTGCACGCGGCGGCGCTGTTCGACGCGGACGGCACGCTGCTGGACGTACGCGAGGACGTGGGGCGGCACAACGCCGTGGACAAGCTGGTGGGGCGGGCGCTGCGGGAGGGCCGGCTGCCGCTGGCGGACCAGGTCCTGATGGTGTCGGGCCGGGCGTCGTTCGAGCTGGCGCAGAAGGCGGTGATGGCCGGTATCCCGGTGCTGGCCGCGGTGTCGGCGCCGTCGTCGCTCGCGGTGGACCTGGCCAGGGAGAGCGGGCTGACGCTCGTCGGTTTCCTGCGCGGCGACTCCATGAACGTCTACGCGGGCGAGGACCGTATCGCACTGGCGTCCGTCCCGGCAGACTGAGCGCGGCCACTCCCCCGACCTGCCCGAGGAGCCCCGCGGTGTTCGTGCTCGCCGTCACCCTGACCGTCCTGCTGCTCCTGGAGGTGGTGCCGTCGGCGCTCGCCGCGCTGACCCGCTTCGGGCCGGGGGTGGAGCGGCTGGACGGCCTGACCCGGCTGGGGCTGCGGGAGGGCCGCAACCAGTGGGTGGTGCCGGCGGTCGGGGTGATGCACGGCGCCGCGACCGCCGCGGTGATCGCCGGGACAGGGCGGCCCGCCTACGGTGTCGTGGGCGGGGCCGCCGAGACGGTCTTCTTCTGCTGGGTGCTGCTGCGCCAGCTCCGGCACGGCGACCGGGGCCGGGAGCTGTTCGCCTACTGCCTGTTCTCCTCCTGGGCGGCGGCCGTGCTGGTGGTGGCCGCGCTGCGGCTCTGACCTGGGGCGGCCTGCCGGGCCATCGCGGCAAGCCCCTCCCGGGCGGAGCGGAAGGCGGGGCGCCAGCCCAGTTCCTCGGCGGCGAGCGCGGTGTCGACCCGCAGGTTCGTGCCCAGCACGGCGTGGACGTAGCCGAGCGGGCGCATCGCCCAGCGCGGCAGCGTCAGGGGCCGCGGCAGCCCGAACACCTCGGCGGTCAGCCGGACGTGCGCGCCGAAGCCGAGCGGGTCCTGGTCGGCGATGTTGTACGCCTGCCCCGGCACGCCGTGGTCGACGGCCAGCGCGAGGGCCGCGGCGGCGTCGCCGAGTTCCACCCACGGCAGCACCAGGCCGCGGTCGGGGGTGACGGGCAGGGCGCGCCGGCGCAGCAGTTCCAGCAGCGCCTCGGTGCCGCCGGGGCCGTAGAAGAGGCCGAAGCGCAGGGCGATGCCCTCGATGCCGTCGGCGGTCAGCGTCAGCTCCTCCTTGGTGCGCAGGCCGGCCAGGGTGCGTTCCAGGGCGGCGCTGGTGCCGGGCGGGCCGAAGGGGGTGCCGGCCTCGGTGCGGGGGCGGTCGCCGAAGTCGCCGTAGCCGTATCCGAAGACCATCGACTCGGCGATGAAGCGGCGGGCGCCGACCTCGCGGGCGGCGTCGAGCAGGTGGCGGGTGCCGCGGGTGCGCAGGGTGTTGGTGGCGGCCATGTCGGCGTGCCGGGCGGGCGGCTTGCGCAGCGCGGTGGCGGCGTGCACGACGACGTCGGCGTGCCGGCCGTCGACGGCCCGCAGCAGCGCGTCGCGGTCGTCGAGGTCGGCGCGTACGTCGTTGCCGGCGCCGCGGCCGAGGGCGAGCACCCGGTGTCCTGCGGCGGTGAGGGCGCGGGCGGCGTGCCGGCCGAAGACGCCGGTGGCGCCGGCGAGCAGCACGGTCGTACCGGTCGCGGGGCGGGGCCGCGGGGAGCGGTTGTCGTCTGTCATGACGGTGCGACGGACGGCGCCGCCCGGAACGTGACATCGATCAGGTTGGCCGGTTACCGCCGGGACCGCCATCACGTACCGCGATAACGTGCGGGCCATGTTCGAGCCGGCCCAGTTGCGGACCTTCCTCGCCGTGGCCCAGACGCTGAGCTTCACGCGGGCCGCGCACCGGCTGGGCCTGCGGCAGTCCACGGTCAGCCAGCACGTACGGCGGCTGGAGGAGGCCGCGGGCTGCCGGCTGTTCCTGCGGGACACCCACGCGGTGGAGCTGACCGAGGACGGCGAGGCGATGCTGCGGCTGGCCCGGCCGATCCTGGAGGCCAACGAGCGGGCGGCGGCGTATTTCGCCGGCACCCGGCTGCGCGGGCGGCTGCGGGTCGGGGTCGCCGAGGAGGTCGTGCCGACCCGGCTGCCGGAGATCCTGGCGGCCTTCCGCCACGACCACCCCGAGGTGGACCTGGAGCTGGCGGTGGAGCTGTCCGGGGCGCTGCACCAGCGGCTGGACGCGGGCGGGCTCGACCTGTGCCTGGCCGAGCGGTCCGGCGCGGACGGGCCGGGGCGGCTGGTGTGGCGGGACAAGCTGGTGTGGGTCGGCGCCGACCGGCTGCGCCTGGACCCGCGGCGCCCGGTGCCGCTGATCGGCCACCCGGCGCCGGGGGCGGGCCGGGCCCGGGCGGCGGAGGTGCTGGAGCGGCACGGCAGGGCGTGGCGGCCGGCGGGCACCAGCGCGTCGCTGGGCGGCCTGGTGGCGGCGGCCCGGGCGGGCCTGGGGGTGATGGCGCATCCGCAGGGGCTGATTCCGGCCGGTCTGGTACGTGTGCTGGCGCGCGCGTACGGGCTGCCGGACCTGGGCAGCGTGGACTTCGTGCTGCGGCAGGGCCGGCCGGGCGGCCCGGTGGAGGAGGCGGCGGCGGACGCGCTGGCCGAGGCGATCCTCGCCGGCGGCGGCCTGCTCCACCGCCCACTCGCCCTGACCGGCCCCTGAGCCGCCGACCGTGCCATGAGCCGACCGGCCCGTGACCTGCCTGGCGGCCCCTCGGTGCCTGGTCAGAGCCCGTCGGGGGTGGAGCGGCCGTGACCGGCGCGGGCAGATTTGGTGGAGATCCGCGCCCGCCCCGCCCGCCCCGCCGGAACGGAATTCGCGCCGATGGCCTTGTCACGGCCGGAAACCGCCGTTCGACCAGCACAGACGTCCGATTCACCGCACCTTTTCAGCCTCTCCCGCGGAACCTGTGGATCAGGTAACTTACGGCCGCACCGAGCGGCACTAGGAGAGCACCCGTTGCGTCAGTTCACCGTCCCCCCACTGGCCACAGCGCCTCAGGCCGGCGGTCTGGCGGACGCGGTCTTCCGCAACGCGGCGGAGCACCCCGGCGAGGTGGTGCTCTCGCGGGCCGACGCGCGGGGCGAGTGGCACGACGTGACCACCGAGGAGTTCCGCGACCAGGTGCTCGCGGTCGCCAAGGGCCTGCTGGCGCAGGGCATCCGGTTCGGCGACCGGGTCGCGATCATGTCCCGCACCCGCTACGAGTGGACGGTCTTCGACTTCGCCCTGTGGGCGGTGGGCGCCCAGCCGGTGCCGGTGTATCCCACCTCGTCGTCGGAGCAGGTGCGGTGGATGCTGCACGACTCGGAGGCGGTCGCCGCGGTCGTGGAGCACGAGGACCACGCGATGACGATCGGCGCGGCCGTCGACGAACTGCCGCGGCTGCACCGGCTGTGGCAGCTCGACGCGGGATGCGTGGACGAGCTCGCGCAGGCCGGCGCGCACCTCGGCGACGACGTCGTGGAGCGGCACCGGCTGGCGGTGACGCCCGGCGCGGTCGCGACCGTCATCTACACCTCCGGCACCACCGGCCGCCCCAAGGGCTGCGTGCTGACCCACGCCAACTTCATGGCCGAGACCGACAACGTCGTCGCCCGCTGGGAGCCGGTGTTCTCCAGCAAGCCGGGCGAGGAGCCCTCCACGCTGCTGTTCCTGCCGCTCGCGCACGTCTTCGGCCGGATGGTGGAGGTGGCGTGCGTACGGCACCGGATCCGGCTCGGCCACCAGCCCAGCATGACCGCCGCCGACCTGATCCCCTCGCTCGCCGGTTTCCGGCCGACGTTCGTGCTGGCGGTGCCGTACGTCTTCGAGAAGGTCTTCCAGGCCGCCCGGCGCACGGCGGAGGCGGGCGGCCGGCTCGCGCCGTTCGACAAGGCCGTCGAGGTCGCGGTGCGGCACGCCGAGGCGACCGAGGCGCGGGCCTTCGGGACCGGGCCCGGGCCGAGCGCGTCCTTGCGGATGCAGCACCAGCTGTACGAGAAGCTCGTCTACAGCAAGGTGCGCGGGGCGCTGGGCGGCCGGGTCCGGCACGCGATATCGGGCGGCTCGGCGATGGAGCGGCGGCTCGGGCTGTTCTTCTCCGGCGCGGGCGTGACGATCTACGAGGGCTACGGCCTGACGGAGACCACCGCGGCGGCGACCGCGAACCCGCCGGAGCAGACACGGTTCGGCACGGTGGGGCTGCCGGTGCCGGGCACGTCGGTGACGATCGCCGAGGACGGCGAGATCTGGCTGCGCGGCGGGCAGGTCTTCACGGGCTACCTCAACAACGCCAAGGCGACGGAGGAGGCACTGCGCGACGGCTGGCTGGCCACCGGTGACATCGGGGCGCTGGACGAGGACGGCTATCTGACCATCACCGGCCGCAAGAAGGAGATCCTGGTGACCAGCGGCGGCAAGAGCGTGTCGCCGGTCGCGCTGGAGGACCGGGTGCGGGCGCATCCGCTGGTGGGGCAGTGCGTGGTCGTCGGCAACGACCGGCCGTTCGTGGCGGCGCTGGTGACGCTGGACCAGGAGGCCGTCGTCCACTGGCTGGCGATGCGCGGCAAGCCGCGGCTGCCCACGACGGAGCTGGTGCACGACCCGGACCTGGAGACGGAGATACGGCGGGCGGTGGTCGCCGCGAACACGCTGGTCTCGCAGGCGGAGTCGATCCGCACCTTCCGGATACTGGCCGCGCAGTTCACCGAGGAGCGCGGGCTGCTGACGCCGTCGCTGAAGCTGAAGCGGCGGGCGATCGAGGCGGCGTACGCACGGGAGATCGAGGCGCTCTACCGGGCCTGACCCGGCACGTCCGCGCACAGCTCGGCGAGCGGGTGCTCCTGCGGGGCGCCGGGCCGGAAGGCGTGGACGGGACCGGGGGCCCACTGCCCGCCGTCGAGGCGGACGGTGCGGAAGGCCAGGGTGTGGGCGCCGCCCTCGCGGGCGACGAGGAGTTCGTTGTAGCCGTTGCGCTCCTCGGTGTCGCGGCTGGCGAGCGCCGGGGCGCCGGCGATGCGCAGCGTCCACGGCGGGCCGGCGTCCAGCAGCCGCTCGGCGGCGGCGAAGGCCAGATGGGTGTGGCCGTGCAGGACCAGGGACGCACGGGCCGTGGTCAGCGCGCGTTTGGCCTGCCCGGCGTTGACGACGCCGGAGTAGGGCGCGACCTCGACCGCCGGGACCGGCGAGAGCGGGTGGTGCAGCGCGGCGACGGTGACGTAGCCGGGTTCGGGCGCGAGCCGGTCGAGGACGCCGCGGGCGATGACGCCCGGGTCGTGCCGCTCGAAGTCCCGGACGACCGCGCCCACGTCGGCGCTCTCCTGCTCGCCCGCGGCCACGTACCGCGCCAGGAAGGCGGCCAGCCGCTCGCGGTCGGCGTCGTGGGCGGCCTCGCCGCCGGACTCGGCGCTGCCGAGCAGCGCGAAGCGCAGGCCCACGCCGGGGTACGTGATGTGCAGCCGGCGCTCGCGCGGGTCGGCGAGGTGCAGGTCGGGGTGCGGCAGGCCGGCGAAGGTGTCGGCGAACCACTGGTGCCGGGCCTGCGGGGACGGGTCGAGGGCGAGGTCCCAGGACACGTCGTGGTTGCCGCCGACCAGCAGCACGCGCGGGTCGCCGGTACGCAGGTCGCGGTGCGGGGCGAGCAGGCCGGCCAGCGCCGCGAGCCATGTACGGGCCTGCTCGCCGTGCGCGGCCGAGGGGCGGTCGACGAGGTCGCCGGTGACGACGACCAGGTGCGGGGCGCGGCCCTGCGCGGCGAGCTGGCGTACGTGGTCGAGGTAGCTGTCCAGCGCGGTGCCGGCGCCGGCGAGCGCGGCGATGGTGTGCCCGGCGGCGGTGCGGTCCTTGGTATCGACGGTGGCCGACAGCCGCCCGCCGTGGTGCAGGTCGGAGATGTGGTGGACCCGCAGCACCTCGGGCAGGTGGCGGCCGAGCACGGGGTCGTCGGCGAGCGAGGCGCGGGCGGCGGCGGGGGCTGGAACGGGGGCCTGGGCGGCGGGGGCTTGTGCGGCGGCCGGCGCGGCCCCGTACACGTACAGCGCGGCGTCGGCCGGGTCGAGGGCGACGGGCAGGCCCGCGGTGTGCCAGCGGGCGGCGCGCAGGGCGGCGCGGTGCTGCTCGGCGAGGCCGTTGCCGAACCACTGGGCGATGTATTCGTGCCGGTCCTCGGCCTCCTCCGCCGCCGCGCTCAGCACCGCGTCGAGGTCGGCCCGCAGGTCGGGGTGCTCCTCGGCGGCGTGCAGGGCGAGTTCCAGCAGGAAGGGGGTGTGCAGCCAGCCCGGCTCGGCCGCGGCGATCCGCCGTACCAGCTCCGGCGCCCACTGCGGGGCCCGGGCCGCCATCCGCGCGCACTCGGCGGCGTCCAGGACGGGCGGGCGCAGGACGTCCTTGCGTACGTCGGGGCCGAGGTGCGGGACGAGCAGCTTGCTCTCGGCGGGGGTGGCGAGCACCAGGGCGGTGGCGCCGGTGTCCTCGACGCGGTGCAGGCCGGCGGCGAGCACGGCCGGGTCGACGCCGGGGCCGCCGGGCCGGGCGAGCGCGGGCTCGTCGACGATGACGAGCTGGCCGGCCGCGACCGGCGGGGCGGTCTTGCCGCCGGTCAGGCAGCCGAGCTTGGTCTTGCGCACCGACGCCGACGAGCGCAGGTCGACCTGGACGGTACGGCCGGCGGGGCGGGCGCCGGCGATGCCGTGCGCGAGCCAGGTCTTGCCGGCCCGGCGCGGCATGACGACCAGCCAGGCCGCGCTGTTGGGCGCGGCGCCCTCGGCGGCGGGCCGGATCCAGCTGGGCAGCCGCCCGCCGCCGAGTCTGACGTCGAGGTCGGCGCGGTAGGACTGGCTCGGCCGGAAGACGCTCATGCAGGTAACTCCCCGTCACGCAAAGAGATCTCGTTCCTGGCGATCCACGCCAGCAGCGGCCGGTCGTCCAGCCACACCTCGCCGGGCCGCAGCAGCCCGACGTCCCGCAGGTCCTGGCGCTGCGCCGGGGTCGCGGCGCCCGGCATCTGCCCGGGCTCGGCCAGCAGCGCGGCCCGCCCGGCCGGGCCGATCTCGGCCCAGCGGGACGCGAAGTGCTGCGACCACTCGTCGAGCAGCCGCCGCTCGATGAGCGCGTGCAGCGCGTCCGTACCGGTCAGCGGGCCAAGGTCGTTGCCCTGCACGGCCCGTACGACGGCGTCGCCGGCCACCTGGAGGTAGAAGGGCCAGCTGCCGACGTGGCGCACGATCGCGGCGGCCACGGTGCCGCGGTCCAGGGCGACGCCCAGGTTGGCGGCGGTGCCGGACAGGAAGTCCAGCGCGGCCTCCTCGTCCAGCGGCCCGAGCAGCCGGGCGTTGACGTCGTTGCCGAAGCTGGAGCCCGGCGCGGTCAGGGCGCGCCGCACGACGGTGCGCCAGTCCTTCTCGGTGCCGGTGTAGAGCAGCCACGCGCCGGCCTGCCCGAGGTCGCGCAGCCAGGACACGGCGACCGGGTCGTACCCGGCGAGCCGCCCCACCTCGTCCAGCAGGAAGACCAGCCGCCCCGCGTGGGCGCCGGCCGCCTTGTCCAGCAGCGCCTCGGCGGGCCCGGCGGTGTCGCGCACACCGCGGTCGAGGAGGCCGGCGAGGGCGTCGGGGCTGTCGACCGGGGCGCTGGGCGGCGGCACCGTCAGCCGGTGGACGTCATGCCGGCCGCCGTCGGCGGCCAGCCGCCGCGACAGCTCCTCCAGCACCCAGGTCTTGCCGGCCCGGCGCGGTCCGAGCAGCGCGGCGCAGGCGCCGGTGGACTGCCGGTCGCGCAGCCATGCCAGGACGTCCTCGCGGCCGACCGGGCGGCCCTTGCCGGGCCCGACGTGGAACTGCTCGGCGGCGCGCGGCGCGTCGTCGATGGTGAACGGCCTGCGCGCATCCGGTACGTGCGCGTCGCGCTCGCGCAGCCCGGCGGCGAGCCGGTCCAGCGCGTCGCTCTGCCCGCGCGAGGTGAGGTCGCCGTCGACCAGGGCGATCTGCAGCTCGACGGAGCTGAACGCGCGCAGCGCCCGGCCCGGTGCGAGGTGGCCCTGCGGCGGATCGACGCCGAGGGCGCGGTAGTCGGCGGGGTCCCGGCGGTCCAGCACCAGGTGCTCGGTGGCCAGGGCGGCCGTGTCGGGGTCCAGGCCGCCGGCCGCGTCGGCGGTGAGCACCACCCGGATGCCGGCCGGGCCGCCGTCGCGCATCAGCCGCCGCAGGTCGTCGGGCAGCCGCTCGCCGCCGCCGTGCTCGGCGAGCTCGCGCAGCGCCTCCCAGCGGTCCAGCAGCAGCACCAGGTACGGCAGCCGGCGGGCGGCGGGCGCGGCCTGCCGCTGGGCGGCGACGTCGCTGAAGCCGCCCTCGGCGAGCAGCTGCTGGCGGGTGTAGAGGGCGGCGGTGAGCCGGCTGACCAGCCGGGCCAGGTGGTCGGCCCGGCCGCGGGTGACGACGGTGCCGCAGTGCGGCAGCCCGCCGAGCGCCTGGAGGGCGCCGTTGCCGCAGTCGATGCCGAACAGGTGGACGTCCGCGGTGCCGTGCCGGACGGCGAGCGCCGCCGCCAGGGTGCGCAGGAACTGCGACTTGCCGCTGCGCGGCCCGCCGGTCGCGGCGAGCGCCCCTTCGCCCGCGAGGTCGAACAGCGCGGGCTGCCGGCCGATCTCGTCGGCCAGCTCCTCCACGCCGTACGCGACCGGTGCGAGGTCGTGCGGCGGCGCGGCGGGGGCGGGCAGGGCGGATGCCTCGGAGAGGGTGAGGACGCTCGGGAGCGGTTCCGGCAGCGGCCCGGGGACGGCGTGCACGCCGAGGGTTTCGGCGGCTGCGGCGACCGCCTGGACCAGCGGGCCGAGGTGGCTGCGCATCGGGCCGGCGTCCGCGGGCCCCGGGTCGCGGTCGCCGTCGAGTTCGCGGATCGTGACCGGCCGGCCGGCGGCCCGCGGGTCGTCGTACGCGTACGGGGCGGCGGCCTGGAACTCCGTCAGCTCCTGCGCGCCAGTGCGGACGAAGGCCCGGCCGGGGGTGGTGCGGGCGATCGCGGCGGCGTCGGGGGCGTCGATGACGTCGGCGCTCTCGGCGGCGGAGCCGAGCCGCAGGGCGATACGCAGGTGGGTGTCGGCCCGGATCTCGGGGGCGAGGACGCCGGAGGGCCGCTGGGTCGCCAGCAGCAGGTGCACGCCGAGCGAGCGCCCGCGCCGGGCGATGCGGACCAGCCCCGGCACGAACTGCGGCAGGTCGCGGGCGAGGGTCGCCAGCTCCGCGACGACCAGCACGAGCCGGGGCAGCGGCGGCAGGCTGCGGCGGGCGCGCAGCTCCTGGTAGTCGTCGATGTCCTTGGTCCCGCTCGCGGTGAGCTGTGCCTCGCGGACCCGCAGCGCCGCCGAGAGCCGGTCCAGCACCCGGTCGGCCTCGCGGGCGTCCAGGTCGGTGACCAGCCGGGTGACGTGCGGCAGGTCGGCGGCGGGCCCGAAGGCGGCGCCGCCCTGGTAGTCGAAGAGCACGAAGCTCAGCTCGTCGGGCCGGTTGGCCACCCCGAGCGAGACCGTCCACGTCCGCAGGAAGTCGGCAAGACCCGAGTCCCGGCCGCCCGCGACCAGGGCGTGCGGGCCGTGCAGCCGCAGGTCCAGCTCGAACGGCGACGCGGCGGCCTGCCCCACCACCGCGGCCGTCGAGCGCGGCACCGCCGACCAGCGCGCGACGATCGGCGCCGGGTCGCCGGGCTCCTCCAGGCCGAGCAGTTCGGGCAGCGGCAGCGCCGCGAGGTCCCGGGCGTGCCGTACGGCGTCGGCGTCCCGCAGCGGGGCCAGCGCCCGGGCCGGCCCCTCGCACCAGCCGGCCGGCGGCAGGTCGGGTACGAACGGGTACGGTGCCGCGTCGCCCGCGGTGATCGTGGGGGCGCTGCCGTCGCCGAGGTCGATGATGTGGCGGCATTCCGGGGGGAGTTGCCGCGTCTCCGCGGCCAGGCAGAGGACGTGGACGCCGGCTGCGGGGCCTTCCTTGAGCAGCCGGCCGATACCGGGCAGCACCCGCAGCCGCCGAATCCCGTCCAGGACCAGCAGGACGGCGGGGCCGTGGTGGCGGTGGGCGGTGGTGGGCTCCGATTCGATGAGGTCGAGGAACGTCAGCGCCTCCCGCCTCGGATCGAGGGTCACCGCGTCGGGGGCGGCGGCGAGGTTCTCGGACGGGACGGCGCCGGCCCTCTCCGTGCTGTCCAGCAGCGCCTGCCGGTATCTGCGGCCGTCGAAGTCGAACAGGGGCGGGGAGGGCTGCAGCGCCTGCCCGGCTTCCGCCTCCCGGATGCGGCGCGACGCCGCCTCGGCCGCGCTCTGCCGGTCGCCCACCAATTGGAGCAGCCGGTCGATCTGCCGGGCGATGGACGTCGGGTCGGCGTGCACGCGGGCGGCCTTGCCCTCGTCGAGCGCGGCGGAGGAGTGCGGCAGCCACCGCACCCACCGCCACTGCCCGGCGCCTTCCGGGTCGGTGACGACGCGCAGGGTGACGTGCTCGGGGCTGTGGTGGAGCGCGGCCTGGAGCGCGAACCAGCCGGCGAGGCGGCGCGGCAGGTCGCCGGTGCCGACGACGCCGGTCACGCCGGTCCGCGGCAGCACGGCGACCGCCGGGGCGGCGAAGTCGCCCAGTGCGACGGCCCCCTCGTTCTGCGGGAAGCCGGGCCGCTCGCTGCCCGGGGGCATCGCGGTGCGCAGGCCGCAGCGCAGGGCGAGGAAGTCCGCGTCGGCGGGGCGGCGCTGCCACAGCCGGCCGCGCTGCCAGGCGGCCAGCCGGGCGGCGGTGCCGGGCCCGGGGTAGGTGTCGGCCGCCTGGTCCACGGCGGTGGCCGCGAGGCCGGCCAGCGGCCGGATGCCGCCCTCCGGCTGCGGCCACAGCAGCGGCACATTCTCCAGCGCCCGCAGCGCGAGCCGCGCCTGTTGCTGCTCGGTGCGCTCCATCCGGTGGACGCGGCGGGTGATCTCGCCGTGCCACCAGCGGTCACGCGTGCTTGCCGAGGACGGGAAGTCGGCCGGGACGCCCTCGGCGAGCGGCCGGGACTGCGGGCGGGTCCGCGGGTCGAGCAGCAGCGTGCCGTGCTCGCCCGGCGGCAGCACCTCGGGCTCGGGGACCTCGTGGACGGTCCACCGCAGCACGCTGCGGCCCACCGTGAGCAGTGCTCCCTCGCCCCACAGGAACGCCCGGGTCCCGTTGCGCACGCCGGGCACCGAGGGCGTCCCGGTGATCCTGCGGACTTTCAGGTCGCCGGAGTCCGCCATCTCGACGCGCACCGCGTCGCCGGGGGCGAGCCGTTCGGTGAACAGCTCGACGAAGCGGCCCGGCTCCCAGCGCAGCACCGCCTTGCTGCCGGCCGCCTCGCCGGCGACGACGCACACCTCGACGTGCCGGGTGCCGTCGCTCTTCGGGTACGTCAGCGGGCTCGGCTCCTCCGGCGGGGGCACCGTGACGGCCAGGCCGAGGCGTACCCCGTCCCGTAACGGCGACTCGGCGAGCGTCAGGTCGGGCGGGAGCCAGTCGCCGCCGGCGCTGAGCCGGGGGGCGTGGATGCCGTCGTGCTGGTCGTACGCGGCGAACGGCGGCTCGCGCCACAGGCCGTGCCACTCGCGGTCGCACGCGACGGCCAGGTCCCACATCGTCAGGGACTCCGGTGCGGTCAGCTCGACGTCGTGCTCGGCGCCGCGCGCGGTCACCACGGTGAGGATCCTGCTCATCGGGCCGCCGCCCCCTTCCCGCCGCTGCCGGCCCCCGGTCGGGCCGTCCGTCCGCCCCGCACGTTCAGCGTTCCACCCCGGGCAGGGCGCCCTGGCCGTGCAGCTGGCTGAGGGTGGAGGTGAAGTCGGCCTGCCAGTCGGCGGTCTCGCCCTCGATGTGGCCGCGTACCGCCCCGGCGAGGCGGGCGATCAGGGCGAGTTGCCGCTCCAGCTCCTGCCGGTCCAGCGGCAGCCGCGGGTCGTCCGAGCCGGGTCCTGCGCGCAGCACGTCGGCGGCCCACTCCAGGCGTACCGCGTTGAGCTCGGTGCGCAGGGCGTGGGCGACGGAGATGTCCCGCATCCAGGCGGCGGACAGGCCGAAGAAGTGGTCAAAGCCCTTGCAGCCGGCGGCGACGGCGAGCAGCACGTACCCCCAGCCCTGCCCCGAGCCGCCGGAGGCGGCGGTGCCGAGCGGGACGGCGGTGCCGGCGACGGCGAAGGCGATCGCGAGGCCCTGGAGCAGCCGGGAGCCGATGCGCTTGAGGCGCTTGTCGTGCAGGTACCAGTCGATGGCGGCCTCGGCGTCGCGCTCGGCCCACTGCCGCAGCAGGGCCAGCGTCTCGCGCTGCGCCGCCGGGTCGGAGGCCGCTCCGGGCGGCACGGCGGGGAAGGGCTGGGCTTGCAGGTCCCTGGGCCGCCGGTCGCGCCGTCGTCCCGTGCCGCCGCTGACCGGTGTGCCGCTGACCGGTGTGCCGCCGCCGCCCGGCGTGGTCGGCGCGTCGTGGCCCGCCATCGCTCCCGCTCCCCTCACTGCCCGGGCCCGCGCCCGCCCCCCGTTGCGGGTGAGGCTATCGGCTGGGGTTCCCGCCGGGCGCGGGAATGCGCCGATCGGGGGCCGGGTTGTCACTCGCCGTGCGCCGCGCAAGCGGAACGCGCACGTCCAAGTGCAGGTCCCGCACAACCCTCCGTCACAAGGAAGGCCCGACCGCTCGTGAGCAAGGTCCCCGCCATCACCCTCAACAACGGCGTCCTGATGCCGCAGCTCGGCTTCGGCGTCTGGCAGGTGCCGGACGACGAGGCGACCGCCGCCGTCGCCACCGCCCTGGAAGCCGGCTACCGCAGCATCGACACCGCCGCGGTCTACGCGAACGAGGAGGGCACGGGCCGGGCCCTGGCCGCCTCCGGGCTGCCGCGCGAGGAGCTGTTCGTCACCACCAAGCTGTGGAACACCGACCAGGGGTACGACGCGGCGCTGCGCGCCTTCGACCTGTCGCTGTCCAAGCTGGGCCTGGACTTCGTCGACCTCTACCTGATCCACTGGCCGCAGCCGCGGCGGGACGCGTATACGGAGACCTGGCGCGCCCTGGAGCGGATCGCGGCCGAGGGCCGGGCCCGGGCGATCGGGGTGTCCAACTTCCAGCCGGCGCACCTGCGGCGCCTGGTGGCCGGCTCCGAGGTGGTGCCGGCGGTCAACCAGGTGGAGCTGCACCCGTGGCTGGCGCAGGCCGGACTGCGCGCGGTGCACGCCGAGTTGGGCATCGCCACCGAGGCGTGGTCACCGCTCGGCCAGGGCAAGGGCCTGCTGGACGAGCCCGTGATCGGGAAGATCGCCGCCCGGCACGGCAGGACCCCGGCGCAGGTGGTGCTGCGCTGGCACCTCCAGCTCGGCAACGTCGTCATCCCCAAGTCCGTGACGCCGTCCCGGATCCGGGAGAACGCCGACGTCCTCGGTTTTGAGCTGGCCGCGCAGGACCTGGCGGAGCTCGCCGCGCTGGACGACGGCACGCGGCTGGGCCCGGACCCGGACACCTTCGGCTGAGTCGCACGCACCCCGTACGTAACAAGGCGGCAAGGCCCCGGGCAGGCTGCCGTTCACCGATGCCGTCTAGCATCGACCGCATGCTGGACTACGACGTGGAGGCGGCGCGCTACGACGCGACGCGCGGCGGGGTGCCGCGGGCGTGTGCGGCGGCGCGGGCCGTGCTCGCGCTCGTGCCCGGGCGGGCCCGCACCCTGCTGGACGTGGGGTGCGGTACGGGCCTGGTGACCGAGCGGCTGGACCGCCCGGGCTTGCGGGTGTTCGGGGTGGACGCGTCGGCCGGGATGGCCCGGAAGGCGGCCGAGCGGGTCGGCGCCGGCACGGTGGTGCTGGGCAACTGCCACCGGCTGCCGTTCGCCGACGAGTCGCTGGACGCGGTGGCCGCGGTATGGCTGCTGCATCTGCTGCCGGACGCGCCGACGGTGGTCGCGGAGTGCGCGCGGGTGCTGCGGCCCGGCGGGGTCTTCGTGACCACCGTCGACAAGGACGCGGGGCATGACGTGGGCAGCGACGTCGACCAGTTGCTCGCCCCGTACCGGGTGCGGCACCGGGCGTACGACGCGGCGACGCGGGTGCTGGCGGTGGCCAGCGAGCACGGGCTGAGCCGGGCCGGCGAGGCGCGTTTCACCGGCCACGGCCAGGGCAAGTCGCCGGCGGTCACCGCCGGGGACGTGACGCGCGGCTACTTCGCCTCGGCGCTGGAGCTGGACGAGGACCAGCGGGCGGTGCTGGCCGGCCGGCTGGCGGAGCTGCCCGATGGCGACGTCCCGCGCGGCGACCCGGTCTACCGGCTGCTGGCGCTGCGCAAGACCGGCTGAGCGTACGGCCGTTCAGCCGGCCGCGGGCGGCTCGGCTCCCTTGGCGGGGTCGCCGCCGTCCGCCGGGCCGGCCGGGTCGGGCTTCGCCGGCTCCGCCTTCCATGAGATCCGGGAGAGCGTCTCCAGGACCCATTCCTCCACTCCCCGGTGGGTGACGCCGAGGCCGGTGAGGGCGCGGGCTGCCGGGTCCTGGTCGTCGCTGAGGACGCCGAGCAGGATGTGCTCGGTGCCGATGTAGTTGTGGCCCAGCCGCAGGGCCTCGCGCAGCACGAGTTGCAGGGTCTTCTTCGCGGCGGCGCTGACCGGGAGGTTCCCGGCGAGCGGTTCCGGCTCGGCGCCGGGCGTCGTGACGGCCTGCCGTACCGCCGCGGGTGTCGTGCCCAGCGCGGCCAGGGCGTGCATGGCCAGGGTGTCGGGCTGGGCGAGCAGTCCGAGCGCCAGGTGCTCGGGCTCGATCGTGCCGTGCCGGCCGGCCCTGGCCTCCTCCTGCGCGGCGGAGACGGCGGTGCGGGCGCGCGGGGTGAAGCGCTCGAAGCTCGCCTCCACGAGGTCGAAGTCCTCCGGGCCCTTGGGCACGAAGCGCTTCTGCGCGGCCTGCTTGGTGACCCCCATGTGCCGCCCGATCTCCGTCCACGACGCGCCGGCCCGGCGGGCCTGGTCGACGAAGTGCCCGATGAGGTGGTCGGCGACGTCGTCCAGGTGCGCGGCGACGGAGACGGCGTGTTCGAGGTGCTGGAGCGGGTCGCTGCCGGGGTGCTGCTCCTTGACGAAGTCGATGAGGTCGTCGAGTCGTACCGGGTGCTTGTCCATGCGTCAACGATAGGTTGACGATCGGACATCGTCAACCCCGAGTTGACGATCACGGGGCATGCGGATCCACCGGCGGTACGCAGGCGGGCTCAGGAGCGGGCGGTGGCGTCCGGGGTGCGCGGGGACGGCAGGTGCGGGCGCCGCCGGTCCTCCGCCGCGGGCGGCATGCCGGGCTCGGGTGCGAGCCAGGTGTGGAAGACCGCGTGGATCGCCTCCGCGCCGACCAGCGGGGCGGGCGGAAGCGGCAGCTCGGCGGGGGCGAGCAGGAAGGGGTGGGACTGCGGGCCGCCCAGGCCGCCGTGCGAGCCGGCCTGCTCCTCGAAGGCGTGGACGGCGCCGGTCGCCGGGTCCACCGCGGAGTTGACCATCAGGTCGGCGGTGTGCGGGAAGCCGTCCGTGCGCAGCACCGCGGCGGCGGCGCCGGGGCCGAAGGGGGCCAGCGGGTCGGGGGCGGTGACGCGGCCGGTGGACAGCTCGTGCTCGCCGCCGTCCCTGCCGAGCACCAGCGGGCCGCGCTCGGCGCTGCGGACCAGCACGAAGCCGATGCCCGGGTGCGCGCTGAGGGCCGGCAGCAGCCGCGGGGTGCGGCGGCGTATCTCCTCCAGCGTCGCCCGCCCTTCGATGCCGGGGAAGGAGACGAGCCCCAGATTGCCCGAGGCCAGCACGACCGGGTCGGAGGCGGGCCCCTCGCACGCCTCCTCCTCCGCCGCGCGCCGCCCGCGTTCGGGGCGGCGCAGCGCACTGCGGGCGGCGGCCCGCGCCTCGGCTCCGGTGCGCCGCCGCCGCTCCCGGCCGCCCGGCGGCAGCCCGCAGCCCTCGCGTACGAGCGCGCGCAGGGAGCTGCCGTACGCGTCCTCGAACGTCGCGCCGCCGCTCTGCCCGTGGTCGGACAGCAGCACGATGCGGTACGGGCGGGGCGCGTAGCGGGCGGCGTCGGCGATGAGCCGGACCGAGCGGTCCAGCCGGGTCAGGACCTGGTAGGCGTCACCGCTGTGCGGGCCCGAGTGGTGGGCGACCTCGTCGTACGCGACCAGGTCCGCGTAGACGGCGCTGCGCCCGGCGAGCATGTCCCCGACGACCGCGGCGACCGCGACGTCCCGCTCCACGACGGTGGCGAAGGCCCGCAGCACCGGGTAGAGGCCGCCGCGCTTGATACGGGGCCGGTCGCGGCGCAGCCGGGAGGCGGTGGACTGGCCGATCTCCCGGCCGACCTCGGCGACGAACGACCACGCGGTGCGTACCGCGTTGGCCGGGTCGGAGAAGTAGGCGAAGTAGCCGGAGCGGGACCGGCTGAACTTGCCGCGCTGCGCGGCGACCGACATCACCAGCGCGGACTGGTCGGCGCCGCCGGTGAACAGATTGCCGCGGCTGGCGCCGCCGCCGGCCAGCAGCCCCGGGCAGCCGGTGCGGGCGACGGCCCGGCGCTCCAGCTCGGCGGCGCTGGAGGGGCGGTTGCACACGACGACGTGCCCGGTCTCCTTCTCGTACCAGCGGAAGGCGGGGACGTCGTGATTGCTGCCGTGCAGGATCGCCAGCTGGCTCGCGCCGGTCTGGCTGCTCCAGTCGGTGCGCCAGGCCACCAGCCGGTGGGTGCCGTCGCCGAGCCAGCGGGCGAGCGTGGGCATCGCGGGCGGCCGGCCGGCCAGGGCCGAGCGCAGCACGTCGTGGCCGACACCGTCGAGTTGCAGGAAGACGGTGCCGGCCGTGGTGGGCGGCGGCGGGTCGCCGGCTCTGCGGCGGCGCCGGCCGGCCAGCCGGGCCAGCCGCCGCCCGTAGGCGGCGTCGTCGCGGACGGCGAGCGCGGTGCTGGTCGCCGAGGACGCCGCGGACATCACCGCGGCGATCACGACGGCGGTCGCGGGCGTGACCTCGCCGCGGCCGTCCGGGGTGAAGCGCAGCGCGACCAGCAGCAGGGAGCCGTTGAGGAAGAACACCAGCGCGCCCAGCACCAGCGCGGGCACCAGCAGCAGCGCCCTGACCAGCAGCGGCCACACCAGCGCGCTCAGCACGCCGAAGGCGCCGGCGCCGATCGCCGCGGTCACCGCGATCTGGGTGGGGCTGTCGCCGTTGGGGGCCTCGATGCGGAAGTCGGGCAGCAGCGCGGCCAGGACGGCGAGCGTCGCGGTGGCCACCGCCCACACCGCGAGCACGCGCCCGACGGCCAGCAGGGCCGGGTGCCCCGCGGCCCGTCTCCGTCTGGCTCCCGGCTGAGGCACGCCTCCACCCTGCCACACCCGGCCCCCCGGACCTGCGGCGGAGGGCATACCCTCGGGTACGGCGACGGGTTGCCGCGCTGGTGGGCGGTGCGGGCGGGCCGTGCGGGCGGTGGGTGCCGCGGGTCGCGCGGGTGAGCGGAAGGGCGCGTGGGGTGGAGATCACGTGGTGGGGGCACGCGACGGTGACCGTGCGGGACTCCGGGGTGCGGGTGCTGACCGATCCGGTGTTCGCCGGGCGGCTCGCGCATCTGCGGCGCCGCCGCGGTGCCGTACCGCCGCCGCAGGCCGCCGCGGCCGACGTGGTGCTGGTCTCGCATCTGCACGCCGACCACCTGCACGTCGGCTCGCTGGCCCGGCTCGCCCCCGGCACGCTCGTGCTGCTGCCGCGCGGCGCCCGGGCCGCGGTGCCGGCCCTTCGCCGGGTGCGCGACCGGCTGCGGCTGACCGAGGTCGCCGCCGGCGACACCGTGGACGTCGGGCCGCTGACCGTACGGGCGGTGCCGGCCGCGCACGACGGGCGGCGGGTGCCGTTCGGGCCGCAGCGGGCGCCGGCGCTCGGCTACGTCGTCGAGGGCGCGGCACGTACGTACTTCGCCGGGGACACCGGGCTGTTCGACGCCATGGCCGAGGAGGTCGGGGCGTGCGACGTGGCGCTGCTGCCGGTCGGCGGGTGGGGGCCGTTCCTCGGCCACGGCCACCTGGACGCCGGGCGGGCCGCGCAGGCGCTGGCCCGGCTCGCGCCGCGGGCGGCCGTGCCCGTGCACTACGGCACGTTCTGGCCGGTCGGCATGGACGCGGTGCGCCCGCACGAGTTCCACTCCCCCGGCGAGGACTTCGTACGGCTGGCCGCGCGCACCGCGCCGGGCGTCGCGGTGCACCGGCTCGCGCACGGGGAGTCCGTACGGCTGCCGGACGCCGCCGCCCGCCAGGAGGGCGCGCGGTGATCGCCTTCCTCACCTCGGCGGCGGCCAACCCGCCGCCGTCGGAGAGCACGCAGCAGGCGGTGGGCTACCCGTCGCTGTTCCTGCTCGTGGCGCTGGGCTCGCTGGTGCCGGTCGTGCCGACCGGTGCGATCGTCTCCAGCGCCGCGGTCGTCGCCCTCCACCAGACCGACCCCTTCGCGCTGCTCGGCGTCTTCTGCGTGGCCGCGTTCGCGGCGCTGCTCGGCGACGTGGGCCTGTACGTGCTGGGGCTGCGCGGCGTACGGTCGCGCGGCGGCTCGCGCTGGCTGCACCGGCTCCAGGAGCGGGCCGACGAGCGCACGCTGGCCACCGCGCAGCGGCGGCTCGACGAGCACGGGGCCGCGGTGCTGGTGCTCTCCCGGCTCATCCCGGCCGGGCGTATCCCGGTGATGGTCGCGTGCCTGCTCGCGGAGATGCCGCTGCGGCGGTTCGTACGCGGTGACGTGCCGGCGTGCCTGGCGTGGGCGGCGACGTATCAGCTCATCGGGATACTGGGCGGGGCGATCTTCCCCGAGCCGTGGCAGGGCGTGGTGCTGGCCGTGGGGCTGACCTTCGCGATCGCCGGGGTGCCGGCGCTGGCGCGGCGGCTGCGCAAGCCGTAAACCGGGCGGTGCTCGGGCTCGGGCGGTGCGCGGGCTCGGGCGGTGCGCCGGCTCAGGGCGTGCTCGGGCTCAGGGCGTGCTCGGGCTCAGGCGGCGGGAGGCGCCGATCGGGAGCGTCCAGAGCGCTTCGCGGGGCAGGCCCGCGGCGGCCCAGGCGGCGCGCAGCCGGGTCAGGGGCTCCAGCGGGGGCTCGCCCGAGAGCAGGAACGTCGCCCAGTGCATGGGCGCCATCGCGGCGGCGCCGAGGTCGAGGAAGGCCCGCACCGCCTCCTCCGGGTCGATGTGCACGGAGCGCAGCAGGCGGCGGGGCGCGTACGCCCCGATCGGCAGGAGGGCGAGGTCGATGCCCGGGTGGGCGCGGCCGATCTGCGTGAAGCACTCGCCGTAGCCGGTGTCGCCGGCGAAGTAGAGCTTCAGGCCGCCGGGTTCGGTGAGGACCCAGCCGCCCCACAGGGAGCGGCAGGTGTCGGTGAGGGAGCGCCGGCTCCAGTGGTGGGCGGGCACGAAGTCGAAGCGGACGCCGCTGATTTCGGTGGCCTCCCACCAGTCCAGTTCCGTCACGCGGGTGAAGCCGCGGCGGCGGCACCAGGGGGCGAGGCCGGCGGGGACGAGGAGGGTGGTGTCGCGGGGGAGGCGGCGCAGGGTCGGGGCGTCGAGGTGGTCGTAGTGGTTGTGGCTGATGACGACGGCGTCGATGGGGGGCAGGTCCTGCCAGGGGACGCCGACGGGGGTGATGCGGGCCGGGGTGGCGGGGATGCGGCGGGACCAGACGGGGTCGGTGAGGACGGTCAGGCCGCCGAGGCGGAGGATCCAGCTGGCGTGGCCGGCCCAGGTGAGGGCGATGGTGCCGGGGCGGGGGGCGGGGAGGGGGCCGGGGTGGACGGGGAGGAGGGGGATTTGGCGGAGGGTGTGGGCGGGGGGGCGGATGATGCATTCGCGGAGGGCGTGGAGGAGGGTGCGGAGGTTGGGGCGGGGGTCGGTGAGCCGGTCGGCGAATGTTTTGGGCCAGGCGCGGGGGGCTCCGCCGGGGGGGCGGGGGTCTGCTTTTGGCGGGGCGGCCTGGGTCCGTTCGCTCTGATCGGTCATCGGGGCTCCGGTTTTTCGGGGTGCGGGTGGTGCGGGTGCGGGTGGGCGCCTTCTGTCGGTGGGGTGGTCGGGTGCGCTCCGGGGGGTACCTCCTCGGACTGCGCACATCGACCTCGCTGCGTTTCCGGTGGCCTCTTGTCGTGCGCAGTCCTGCGGGGGCACCCCCCGGAT
>NZ_JAATEJ010000079.1 GCF_012034175.1 Actinacidiphila epipremni | reverse complement strand
GCGGGCGCGCGTGTCGCCGGCCTCGCGGGCCCGGCGCCCGGCAGCGGCAGCCGTACAGGGGAAGAAGGCATGCGTGCCGTCGGTGCGCGGCACGGCGAACAGGGCGGAGCGGGCCGCAAGCCCCGACAGCGGCACGGCCGTCGGCAGCGCGGCCCCGAAGACCACGGTCAGTACCAAGGACATCGCCCCCGAGTCAGCGAAGAGAGAGTTCTCCCGTATCGCCGACCAGGCTTCCCGGCACACCGCAACCGAACTTACCCGATCCGTACGACTTCTTGACAGCCCCCTGAGCCCCGGCCTCCCGCGGCTCAGCCGTCCGGCCGCCTGGTCGCCCGGTGCATGGCGGCGAGGACGGACTGGTGGGTGATCCAGCCGACGAGGCCGTCGTCCCGCCCGTCGAGTACGGGCAGCCCCGCGCCCTCCGTCCCGACGAGCGCGCCGAGGGCGTCGGACAGCCCGGTCGCGGCCGTCAGGGAGCGGGGGACGTACGCCACGGTGCTCACCGGCGTGTGGTGTCGTGCGCTCCGTCGGCGAGCGTCTCGGCGACGGAGCGGGCGTCGGCGACGCCCAGGTACGTACCGTCCGCCGCGGTCACGGGGAGGACGCCGTGGGCGGAGCGGGCGAGCCCCGCGGCGGCATCGGCCAGCGGCGCCGAGCCGTCCAGCGGCGCGGGGACGGGCTCCATGACCTGC
>NZ_JAATEJ010000078.1 GCF_012034175.1 Actinacidiphila epipremni | reverse complement strand
CTTGCCACCTCGCGGCGGGACCTGTCGGTGTGGGTCGTCACCGGCGACGGCGACGCCCTGTCCATCGGCGGCAACCACCTCATCCACGCCCTGCGCCGCAACGTCAACCTCAAGATCCTGCTGTTCAACAACCGCATCTACGGCCTCACCAAGGGCCAGTACTCCCCCACCTCGGAAACCGGCAAGATCACCAAGTCCACCCCCATGGGCTCGCTGGACGCCCCCTTCAACCCCGTCTCGCTGGCACTGGGCGCGGAGGCGACGTTCGTGGCGCGCACCATCGACTCCGACCGCAAGCACCTGCAGTCCGTGCTGCGGGCCGCGGCCGAGCACCACGGCACCGCGCTGGTGGAGATCTACCAGAACTGCCCGATCTTCAACGACGGCGCCTTCGACGCCCTCAAGGACGCCGCGACCGCCCAGGACGCCGTGCTCCGGCTGGAGCACGGGCAGCCCATCACCGTCGGCACCAGCGGCGTCGTCCGCGACCCCGCCACCGGCGAACTGTCCGTGACCGCCGACCCCGACCCGAGCCGGGTCCTGGTCCACGACGCCCACGCCGACAGCCCCACCACCGCCTTCGCGCTGTCCCGCCTCGGCGACCACCCCACCCCCATCGGCGTCTTCCGCGACATCCACCGCCCGGTCTACGACACCCAGATGGCAGAACAACTCGACCGCGCCACCACCCAGCACGGC
>NZ_JAATEJ010000077.1 GCF_012034175.1 Actinacidiphila epipremni | reverse complement strand
GCCGGTGCAGAAGGACAGCGCCCGCTACAAGACGTCGGCGAAGATCGTGTCCTGCCTGACCAGCGACACCAACCTGCTGGCCACGGACACCACCTTGTCCTACGTCGCCCCCACCAGCACGGTACAGGACCAGCAGGTGGCAAAGGCACCCGAGCTCGCGCCCTGGAAGGCGGCCGTCGGCGCCGCCCGCGGCCGTACCAGCGACGGCCTGGGCATCAAGTACCCGGTCATCTCCGAGCAGATGTGGGGCGCGGTCCAAGGCGCCCTGTCGGGAGCCAAGAGCCCGCAGGCGGCGCTGTCGGCGGCGCAGAAGGCCGCAGAGAACCACCAGGGCTGACCCCGGGGCGCCCTCGCGGCCGACCGAGACCGTGGATACCGTGCAGTCCTCCGGCGTCCACGCCCGACCCCGCCGTGCCGCCGACCGTCCCGGCGGCACGGCGGGCCCCGTCCGCCGTGGCGGAGCCACCAGGCAGGCGGACGGCTTCCGGACCGCCCGCTCCACCGGGCGCCGGACAGTGCGTCACCCCCGATTGAGGAGCACGTATGACCACCGCCCAGGTCGGCGGACCGCAGCAACCGCTGCACACGCCGCGCAGGCGCCTGCGCACCCGGCCTCCCGCACCGCCGCTCAGCCGGCGAGGAGCCCGAACGCCGCAACTGGCGGCCTGGGCGTTCCTTGCCCCGGTCGTCGGCTACCTGGGCGTCTTCTACGT
>NZ_JAATEJ010000076.1 GCF_012034175.1 Actinacidiphila epipremni | reverse complement strand
GGGCAGCCCTGCCGGGCTCCAGCTCCACCAGTACGCGACCGGACGCTACACGGTTGACGTAGCCGGCGGCACGGTATGTGTGAGCGTTAACACCACTTACCCGGACAACGGCACCATCGCGGTCACCGTCGAGGAGACCGCGCCACCGGCCGGCCCCGGCCGACCCTGGACGCTGTCGCTGCGTGTGCCGCAGTGGTGCCGCACCTTCTCCGTGAGCGTGGCCGGACGGCGACTGGAGCACGCCACCGTCCAGGACGGCTGGCTGCGCCTGGAGCGCGACTGGGCGCCCGGCGACGAGGTGGTGCTCGACCTGCACCTGGATGTACGGCGTACCGCCGCGGACCCGCGGGCTGACGCGGTACGCGGCTGCGTCGCGATCGAGCGCGGCCCGCTCGTCTACTGCGTCGAGCAGACCGACCAGGACGGCGGCGGGCTGGACGACATCGTCCTCGCCCCCGACGCGGCCCCTCGCGAATCCTACGAACCCGGCCTGCTCGGGGGCGTCACCACCGTGACCGTCTCCGGGTACCGCCGCATCCTGCCCGCCACTGGCTGGTGGCCCTACCGCGACGCCGGCGGCCAGGCATCCGCCGACGCGGCCCCGCCGCCCGGGCAGGAGCTGGAACTCACCTGCATCCCCTACTACGCCTGGGCCAACCGGGAGGACGGCAGCATGCGCGTCTGGCTCCCCACCCACTGACCGGCCCCACCGCTTCCCCCCTCACACCCATCTCCACCA
>NZ_JAATEJ010000075.1 GCF_012034175.1 Actinacidiphila epipremni | reverse complement strand
GAGGCGATGTAGTGCTCCAGGCCGGCCAGCAGCCGCATGACGTTGGGCGGGCAGCAGGCGCAGCGGAACCAGCGGGTGCGGCGCGCGGACTGGTCGCCGCCGGTGTCGGTGTGCCCGTCGCGCACCTGGAGCGGGTTGACGTACAGCCACCGCTCGCCGTCCAGCGAGACGCCGGCCAGGAAGCCGTTGAAGAGCGTGCGCTCGACCAGGTCGCTGTAGCGGGCCTCGCCGGTGAGCAGCGCCATCCGCCAGCTCCAGTGGATCGAGGCCACGGCCGCGCAGGTCTCGCAGTAGGCGCGCTCGTTCGGCAGCTCGAAGGGGTCGCCGAAGTCCTCCTCGTCGTGGTGGGCGCCCAGGCCGCCGGTGATGTGCGTCTTGCCGGCCACCATCGCCGTCCACAACCGCTCGCAGGACGACAGGAGTTCACCGTCCCCCGTCTCGGCGGCCAGGTCCGCCGCCGCGGCCAGCAGGTAGAGCTGGCGCACCGCGTGGCCCTCGACGTCGGACTGCTCCCGCAAGGGGACCCGGTCCTGGCAGTACGCCTCGCCGCCGAGCACCCCGTGCCCGTGCCGGTCGACGAAGTAGGCGGCCAGGTCCAGGTAGCGCCGCTCGCCGGTCTCGCGGTACAGCTCGACCAGGGCGGTCTCCACCTCGGGGTGGCCGTCGAAGCCGTCGATGGGCTTGCCCGGGCCGAAGGTGGCGTCGATCTGGTCGGCGAACCGCACCGCCACGTCCAGGAGTTCCTTGCCGCCGGTGGACCGGTGGTGGGCCACGGCGGCCTGGATGAGGTGGCCGGCGCA
>NZ_JAATEJ010000074.1 GCF_012034175.1 Actinacidiphila epipremni | reverse complement strand
GAGCGGGTGCTGGAGGCGGCGCGCCGGCTGGACTTCCAGCCCAACGAGGCCGCCCGCGCGCTGCTGGCCGGCCGCACCTGGACCGTCGGGCTGATCACCACCGACGGCATAGGGCGCTTCAGCACCCCGGTCCTGCTCGGCGCGGAGGACGCGCTCGGCGCGGGCCGGATCTCCGTGCTGCTGTGCGACACCCGCGGCGACGCGATCCGCGAACGCCATTACGTGCAGACGCTGCTGGGCCGCCGGGTGGACGGCATCATCGTCACCGGCCGCCGCACCGACCCCCGCGATCCCCTGCCCGGACTGCACGGCGTGCCCACCGTCTACGCCCTGGCCCCGTCCACGGACCCGGCCGACATGTCCGTCGCCTCCGACGACGAGGGCGGCGCCCGGCTGGCCGTCGAGCACCTCATCGGCTCCGGCCGTACCCGGATCGCCCACGTCAGCGGCCCCGCGCACCACGCCGCCGCACGCCACCGGGCCCGGCTGACCGAGAGCCTGCTCGGCGACGCCGGTCTCGAACTGTCCGGCGGGCGGGTCCACTTCGGCGACTGGAGCGAGGCGTGGGGCCGCCGGGCCGCCCATGCGGTGCTGCGGACGGCTCCCGGCACGGACGCCTTCTTCTGCGGCAACGACCAGATCGCCCGGGGCGTCGCCGACACGCTGCGCGAGGAGGGCCACCGCGTCCCGGACGACGTGGCCGTGGTCGGCTACGACAACTGGGACACCATGGCGCTGGCCTCCCGGCCGCCCCTGACCACCGTCGACATGAACCTCAGCGAGATCGGCCGGGTCGCGGCCCTGCGGCTGCTCGACGCCATGGACGGCCGGCCGGC
>NZ_JAATEJ010000073.1 GCF_012034175.1 Actinacidiphila epipremni | reverse complement strand
GTAGAGCTCGTGGCCCCACCGCAGGTCGGTGTACCGGCCGCGGCCCCGGCCGGCCTGGAACCAGGTGTTGAGATAGCCGTCCGGCTGCTGCGCCTCGGCCACCAGCGCGATGATCCGCTCGACGTCGGCGGCCAGTGCGGGTGACGGGGAGCCGGCCAGCTGCCAGGACGCGGCCTCCAGCCATTTGTAGACGTCGGAGTCCATGAACGGGTAGTCGCCACGGAAGTCGCCCTGCGCGCTGCCTGCCGCGAGGCGCAGGTCGTGCAGATTGCCGGCGGATTCCAGCAGGTGCGGCCCTTGCGGGATGCCGACGGCGGCGTTGACCTCGCGGCGGGCGTGCCAGAAGCCGTCCCGGATCTCCGCCGCGGTGGCCGGCCGCAGCCTGATGTGCGCGCCGGCCCCCGGCCGGACGGGGCCGGCCGGAGCGGGCGGTGGCGGATGGGCGTGGGACATGGATCTCCCTGGAGGGGCGGGTGGCGTCGGGGGCCGGGGCGCACGCGCACGCCGGACGGGCCGGGGCGCGCGGGGTGTCGGCGGGTCGACGCAACGTCAGAAAATTTGAGCAACGGTTTTCTTGCCGGAAACCTAGGAGTGCGTGCGGGACGGCGTCAAGGGTCGTGCGGGACCAAATCCGAAACCGCCGCCACTGCTTGGGCTGCGCCGCGGAGCCTGGCAGGATGGGAGATGTTCCGGAACTGAGCAAAGGATTGCCTGTGACTGAGACCGACCGGCGCCCCTCACCGGAGCGTGTCACGCTCACCGATGTCGCCGCACTGGCCGAGGTCAGCGTCGGCACCGCCTCCAAGGCACTGAGCGGCAACGGCCGTATGCGGCCCGAGACGCGT
>NZ_JAATEJ010000072.1 GCF_012034175.1 Actinacidiphila epipremni | reverse complement strand
GTGCGAGGTCGTGCGGTGGTGCGGTGGTGCGGTCGTTCGTGCGGTCGTTCGTGCGGTCTTGCGTGCCGGGGGGCGCGGCGGCCGGTGCGGTGGTGGCGCGCGGGCCGGCGGTCAGCGGGTGGGGATCCACACCCGCATGGGGCCGTCCTGGCGGTTGGCCCAGGCGTAGTAGGGGACGGCGGTCAGGGTGAGGCCGCTGCCCGGGGGCGGTACGGGAGGGGAGGCGTCGCCGGCCGGCGGGTGCGGGCGGTCCGGCCGGTCGGGCCGGTCCGGCTCGGCGGGCTGGTCAAGTCGGTCGGGCTGGTACGGCTGGTACGGCCACCAGCCGGGGTCCTGCGGTGCGCGCCGGTGGCCGGCCGCCGTCACGGTCGTGACGCCGCCGAGGAGTTCGGGGCGTTCGGTCTCGGTGAGCGGCCGGGTGGGGTCGATGACGACGTCGTCCAGGCCGCCGCCGGGGTGGTCGACGCCTTCCAGGCAGTAGACCAGCGGGCCGCGCTCGATCGCGACGCAGCCGCGTACCGCGTCCACCCGGGCGTCGGCCCGGACCAGCCGGGGGCTCATGTCGAGTTCCAGCAGCACCTCGTCGCCCGGTGACCAGGCGCGCCGCAGCCGCAGCCACCCGTCGTCCATGACGCCCGCGGTGGGCTGCCCGGCGACGAGGACGCGGGGGTGGGCGGCCCATTGCGGGATGCGCAGCGACAGCGTCCAGGGGCGGCCTGCGGGGCCGTCCTCGACCAGGACGCGGACGGCGCCGGTCCTGGGATAGTCGGTGTGAGCGCTAACAGCGAAGTGGGCGCCGCCGTCGTGGCCCTCGTACCGGCCGGTCGCGTACTGGTGGAGCTGGAGCCCGGCGGTGTCGACG
>NZ_JAATEJ010000071.1 GCF_012034175.1 Actinacidiphila epipremni | reverse complement strand
GCGCGTCTCGGGCCGCATACGGCCGTTGCCGCTCAGTGCTTTGGAGGCGGTGCCCACACTGACGCCGGCCAGGACCGCCACGTCGGCGAGGGTCACGCGCCCGCCTGTCGGTGGGCGCCAATCGGTCTCAGTCAAGAACAATCCTTTGCTCTGGGCTGGCAAGGCGTACTCAGTATCAGAAGGCCCACCATATCCCAAGGCGTACCAAGAGGAAGAAGCCGGTCGGCGGATGTCTTGACGAACACCGCTTGTGACTCCTACGTTTCCGGCAAGAAAACCGTTGCTCACCAAATCCGCCGAGCGATGCCGCCGGAGTGACGGCGTGCCGTACGCCGCCCTCCTGCGGTTCCCCGTCCGCGGTTCTGTTCCGACCGGCCTTCTCCAGGGAGATCCATGTCCCGCAAGCTTCCGCCACCGCCCGCCCGGACCGGTCCCGTTCGGCCCTCGGCGCACGCCCGCACCGTCCTGTCCCCGGCTACCGGTGCGGTGATCTCGGGCGGCTTCTGGCACGTCCGGCGTGCGGTGAACGCCGCCGTGAGCGTTCCGCAGGGCCCGGAGCTGCTGGAGTCGGCGGGCAACCTGCACGATCTGCGACTGGTGGCCGGCGCCGTCGAGGGAGCCTTCGAGGGCGACTACCCGTTCATGGACTCCGACGTCTACAAATGGCTGGAGGCCGCGTCCTGGCAGCTCGGTCAGGACGGCCCGCCGCAGGAGCCGGCCGCGGACCGGGCGGAGCTGCACAGGGAGGTGGACCGGATTGTCGCGCTGGTCGCTGCCGCCCAGCAGCCGGACGGCTATCTCAACACCTGGTTCCAGGCGGGCCGGGGTCGCGGCCGGTACACCGACCTGCGGTGGGGCCACGAGCTGTAT
>NZ_JAATEJ010000070.1 GCF_012034175.1 Actinacidiphila epipremni | reverse complement strand
TGAGCGTTTTCCAACCTGCCTGTGGCGGTGTGAGGTTGGGGTGACAACGTGGCGAAGCCCCTGGTAGATGGGTTTTCGACCAAGAAATCCGTCTCCACCAGAGGCTTCGTGTGCTTGTCTACCCGTCGGGTGTCGACGTGTCCAGTTCTGCCCTGCGCTTCCTGTCCGCCAAGCTCCGTCAGCGGCGTCGGGAGCTCGGTACCCGCTGGCGGCGTCTGAGTGCCGGCCGCCAGGCTCTGCTTACTCTCGTCCATCTCCGCAACGGCCATCCGTATGCCCAGCTCGCGGCCGGGTTCGAAGTCGGGACCACGACGGCATACCGCTACGTCACCGAAGCCGTGGACCTCCTGGCCGCCCTGGCACCCACCCTGGCCGATGCCGTCCGCGCCGCCTCGACGAAGGCGTTCGTCCTCCTGGACGGCACGCTCCTGCCCATCGACCGCATCGCCGCCAACCGGCCCTTCTACTCCGGGAAACACAAGAAGCACGGCATGAACGTGCAGGTCCTCACCGATCCGTCCGGCCGGCTGCTGTGGGCCTCACCGGCCCTGCCCGGAGCCGTCCACGACATCCGAGCGGCCCGCGAACACGGCATCTTCGACGCCCTCACCCAGGCCGGCATCCCCTGCTGGGCCGACAAGGGCTACCGCGGCGCCGGCGGAACCGTCCGCATCCCGTACTGGGGACGACGGGAAACCCTCTCTGCCGGTCAGCAGGCGGTGAACCGGTCCCACGCCAAGATCCGCGCCCTCGTCGAGCAGGCCATGGCGACCCTCAAGAACTGGCGACTCCTGCGCAAACTCCGGTGCTCCACCACCCGGATCACCGCCCTCGTCCAAGCCGTCCTCACCCTGCATCTGGCCAGCTCAAACCCATGATGGAAAAGGCTCA
>NZ_JAATEJ010000007.1 GCF_012034175.1 Actinacidiphila epipremni | reverse complement strand
AGTGCCGGGCCAGCCGGGCGCTCTGGGTGGGTGACAGCTCCCGGTCGATCGCGGGTATCAGGTCGCGCCGCTCCTGGGCCACGTAGAGGTCGATGTTGCCGAGCACTCCGGCCACCGAGAGCGCGAAGGTGTCCTCCGGCTGGTCCCGGGTGATCAGGTCCTTGAGGTTGGCCTGCAGCCGCTCGCCCTCTGCGCGGTCGTCCTCCACGACCTCCGCGGCGGCATGCCGGTCGTCCAGGGCCCGGCGGGCGGTCTTCTCGGTCGCCTCGCAGTGCCGGGCCAGCGCGTGGTAGAGGGGGCGCAGTTGGGCGCGGGTCGGGATCCTGGTGTCGTCGTGCCGCATGCCCTCCAGCATCTCGTGCAGCCGGTGGCCCGACGCCTGCACCTCGGCGGACAGCCCCTCGTGATACTCCCTGGCCGCCTCCTGCGCCTCGACGTCGGCCTCGGCCCGCGCGTCGAAGTAGGCAGCCTCCCTGCGGATGTTGGCCGATCCCATGATCCGCTCGTGCTCGGAGGGCACCCCGGGCAGGTCGCCCGGCCTCGTCTCGTCGCTCATACCAACCGGCTCCTCGCCTGCTCGCGTTGCCCTGACTCGGCCTTCCGCGCCGTCACCGCGCCGCCACCGGCGCTTCTCCCCGGCGGCGCCGCGCCGTCCCGCCGGACCGGCCGCGTTCATTCCTCCGGCTCCGGCCAGTTCTCGTCCGACACCACGTGCACCGCCGCCTCCTCCGCCGAGGCCGCGCCGCCGTCGATGCCGACGTCCTCGCCGACCATGCCGTCCCGCCGGACGTGCACCCCCTCGTCGGGGGCGACCAGCCGGCCGGAGCGTGCGTCTCCCGCCTCGATGTCGAGCAGTTCGCCGTCGGTGTCGGAGGCGTCGCCGAGCCCGTCCCCGTCGCCGGCGCCGTCCGGTACGTCGGGCCGTTCGCGCGGCAGCCGCTCGTCCAGCGTCTCGCGGTCGTACTGCTCGATCGCGGTCGTGCCGTACTCGTCGACGGCGCGCGGCTTCTCCGGCGGCGAATACCCCTCGTCGAGCACTTCGGGGATACCGCGGTCGACCAGGGTGTCCTCCGGCTCCAGCGGACCGGCGTCCTCGCGGATCTCGCTGCCGTCCGGCTGGTAGACGTCGTCGCCCATCGTGCCGTCGTCACCCATCGTGCTGTCGATCGGCCTGGTCATGTCGCCGCACCTGCCTCGACCGGACTGCGGGGGTACCCGCGGGCCACCGCCCGCGGGACGGCGGCCAGGACCGCCGCTTCGGACGCGCTTCGCACGATGACCACCGTCCTTCCTGGCCGGGGCCTGCCCGAGCCGGAACGGCCGCACCACCGCAGGTCCACGGCGGCCCGGCGATCTTTCACCCGCTCGCCTGCCCGCCCGCCCGGCGTGGAAACCGGCCGGGGGAACCGTCCACCGCACGGCTCAGGACGGCCCACCTCCATGATGCGGCGCGCCTCCCCCGCGCGCCTGCGGGCGCCGGGTCGCCCCCGCGCGCGGGCCCCGCGCCCCGCCCCGCAACCGGGCCCGTACCGCCCGTACCCGGGCGGTCAGGCCACCCCGCGGGGGCGGAACTGGACGCTGATCCGGCCGCCGACGCTCGCGCGGGTCTTGGGTATCGCGTGGTCCCAGGTGCGCTGGCAGCTGCCGCCCATCACGATGAGGTCCCCGTGCCCCAGCGGGACCTTGCGGGCGGGCTCGCCGCCGCCGCGGGGGCGCAGCAGCAGCGGGCGGGGCTCGCCGAGGGACAGGATCGCGACCATCGTGTCGTGCGTGGCGCCGCGCCCGAACCGGTCGCCGTGCCAGGCCACGCTGTCCCGCCCGTCGCGGTAGTAGCACAGGCCCGCACTGACGAAGGGCTCCCCGAGCTCGGCGGCGTAGTGCCGGCCGAGGCGGTCGCGGGCCTCGGCCAGCACCGGGTCGGGCAGCGGCTCGCCGGGGCCGTAGTGGGCGAGCAGCCGGGGCACCGCCACCACGTTGTCGTACATCTGGCGGCGCTCCTCCCGCCAGGGCACCTCGGCGGCGAGCTCGGCGAACAGGTCGTCGGCGCCGCTGAGCCAGCCGGGCAGGACGTCGATCCACGCGCCGTGGGCGAGCGGGGTGCGGCGCAGCCGGTCCAGACCGCCCAGGACCGGTGCGCCGGTGGCGAAGAGTGATGTCTGCTGGTGGAGCATGCCCCCACCATAACGCCGGATCGCACGCCTTTTCGATTCCCCGTTCGAGTGAACCCTCGCACTCCCGCACCGGCCGTCGCAGGATGGACACATGCTCTTCGCCGAGGTCGCCCGGGTCTCCCGGGATGTCGCGGGCACGGCGTCCCGCTCCCGCAAGAGGGAACTGCTCGCCGGCTTCTTCCGGGACGCCGAGCCGCAGGACGTGCCCGTCGCCATCGCCTACCTCGCCGGGCGGCTCCCGCAGGGCCGGCTGGGCGTCGGCTGGGCCGCGCTGCGCGACCGCGCCGCGCCCGCCCCGGCGCCCTCGCTGACCGTCGCGGGCGTGGACGCCGCCCTGTCCGCGGTCGCGGCCGTGTCGGGCCAGGGCGCGCAGGCCGGCCGGCGGGCGCTGATCCAGGACCTGATGGCCGCGGCCACCGCCGTGGAGCAGGAGTACCTGATCGGCCTGATCACCGGCGAGGTCCGGCAGGGCGCCCTGGACGCCGCCGCCGCGGAGGGATTGGCGGAGGCGACGGGCGCGCCGCCGGCCGAGGTGCGGCGGGCGGTCATGCTGGCCGGCGCGCTCGAACCGGTGGCGCAGGCGCTGCTGGCCCGCGGACCCGCGGCGCTCACGGACTTCCGGCTCACCGTGGGCCGCCCGCTGCTGCCGATGCTCGCGGCCTCCGCGAAGTCGGTGCGGGAGGCGGTCGGCAAGCTCGCCGGGCCCTGCGCGGTGGAGGAGAAGCTGGACGGCATCCGCATCCAGGCGCACCGCGACGGCGAGGAGGTGCGGCTGTTCACCCGCACCCTCGACGACGTGACCGGCCGGCTGCCGGAGATCGCCGCGACGGTGCGCACGCTGGAGGGCGAGCGCTTTGTGCTGGACGGCGAGGTGCTGGCCTTTGACTCCGCCGGCCGGCCGCGGCCCTTCCAGGAGACGGCCGGCCGGGTCGGCTCACGGGTCGACGTCGCCGCGGCGGCGCGGGCGATGCCGGTCTCGGCGGTCTTCTTCGACGTGCTGTCGGCCGGCGATCGGGACCTGCTGGACCTGCCCTACGCCGTACGCCACGAGGCGCTGGAGGCGCTGGTCCCGCCCGCCGCCCGGGTCAGGCGGGCGGTCGTCGCGGACCCGGCGGACCCGGCGGCGGTGCGCGAGGCGGAGGAGTTCATGGCGGCGACGCTGGAGCGCGGCCACGAGGGCGTCGTCGTCAAGGCGGACGACGGGCCGTACGCGGCGGGGCGGCGCGGCGCGTCGTGGATCAAGGTCAAGCCCGTGCACACCCTCGACCTGGTGGTGCTCGCCGCCGAGTGGGGCCACGGCCGGCGCACCGGCCGGCTGTCCAACCTGCATCTGGGGGCGCGCGGCGAGGACGGCTCCTTCGTCATGCTCGGCAAGACGTTCAAGGGCCTGACCGACGAGCTGCTGGCCTGGCAGACCGAGCGGCTGCTGGCGCTCGCCGAGCACGACGACGGGCATGTGGTGACGGTCCGGCCCGAGCTGGTCGTGGAGATCGCCTACGACGGCGTGCAGACCTCACCCCGCTACCCGGCGGGCCTGACCCTGCGCTTCGCGCGCGTCCTCCGCTACCGCGAGGACAAACCCGCGGCCGAGGCGGACACCGTCGCCGCCGTACGCGCCGCCCACACCACCTGAGCGACACGACGCGGGCGCGACCCGGCGCGGCGCAAGCGCGACCGGGCGCGGGCGCAGACGTAGCCCAGGACGGCGCAGCTCTCGCCCGGGCCGGGCCCGAGCACGCCGGGCCTCCGCGGGCCGCGTACGGCGTGCTCGCCCCCGGCGGGCGGGCTCAGCGGTTGTCCAGGCGGAAGGCGACCTCCTGCTCCTGGTCGCCGGACGCGGTGCCGGTGACGGTGACCGCGAAGGACTCGGCCAGGCCCTCCCGGAGCCGGTCCACGGCGTGGTAGCCGCCCTGCGCGGTCAGCGTCACCGGCGCGGAGAGCCGGCCGGGGCCGGGGAGGGCGAGGGTGCGGGAGACGTCGAAGGTCGCGGTCCGCACGACCGGGCCGTCGCCGGCGGTCTCGCCCGGCGCGCTCTCGGAGGCGCTGTCGCACGGGAAGCTGGTGTGCAGCGCGTCGAGGACGGCCTTGGCGTCCTCCTTGCCGCAGCGGTCGAGGGTGACGGTCACCTGGGCCGTCGGCTCCGCGGACTGTTCGGGTGCCGTACTCACGGGGTGTCCTTCCGTCGCATGGGCTTCAGGAGCGGCCGGCGCATGGGCCGTCGCGCGGGGCGCGGTCGCCCCGCACTGCGCGTTTCCGCCCCGGCGCGGACGAAACACCCGGTGGGCCGGACGGCGGCACGCCGGGGCGGGCGCGTCCGCGACACTGGTGGCATGTCCTCGCGCCCCGCCCGCCGCCCCGCCACCGGCAAGAAGCCCGCCCGCCGCGCCCAGGCCGCCGCCCCCGCCCCGAGCGCCGGCGCGCCGCCCCGGCAGTGCCCGTGCGGGCTGCCCGCCCCGTACGCCGACTGCTGCGGCGCCCTGCACGCGGGGACCGCCCTGGCCGCGACCGCCGAGCGGCTGATGCGGTCGCGCTACAGCGCCTTCGCGGTCCGCGACGCCGGATATCTGCTGCGCAGCTGGCACTCCTCGACCCGCCCGCCGCGGCTGGACTTCGACCCGGACGTGCGCTGGACCGGCCTGGAGATCGTCCGGACCACCGGCGGCAGCGCCTTCCACACCGAGGGCACGGTCGAGTTCCGGGCCCGCTACCGCGCCGGCGCGGCGGCCGGCGAGCAGCACGAGGACAGCCGCTTCGTCCGCGAGGACGGCCGCTGGGTGTACGTCGGCGAGGCCGCGCCGCCCGGCCGCTGAGCCGGCGCGGGTACGGGCGGCGCGGGCACGGGCGGGGCGGCCTCAGGCCACCGGGCGGCCCGCGTCGTAGGAGATGAAGCCGCGCTGGAAAAGCCCGATCAGGGTGATCGCGGCGATGCACGCCAGGCCGCCGCCGAGGACCGCGGCGGTCGGGGTGAAGAGGTCGGCCGCGCTGCCGGCGAGGAAGTCGCCGAGGCGGGGGCCGCCGACGACCACGACGAGGAAGACGCCCTGGAGCCGGCCGCGCATGTCGTCGGGGGCGGCGGACTGGAGCATCGTATTGCGGAAGACCATGCTCACGGTGTCCGCGCAGCCGGCCAGCGCCAGGAAGACCAGGCCCAGCAGCAGGTTGCGGGTCAGGCCGAAGACGGCGATGGCGGCGCCCCAGGAGCCGACGGCGAGCAGCACCGCGAAGCCCTGGCGGCGCACCCTGCCGAGCCAGCCGGAGAAGACGCTGCCCAGCAGCGCGCCCACGGCGGGCGCGGCGGCGAGCAGGCCGACGGTGCTGGTGCCGCCGCCGTACCACAGGCCCGCGACGGCCGGGAACAGCACGCGCGGCTGGGCCAGGACCATGGCGCACAGGTCGGTGACGAAGGTGGTGCGCAGGTTGGGCCGGGCGGCGAGGTAGCGCAGGCCCTCCATGACGGAGGGGCGGCGGCGCACCGCGGGGTCGGCGTCGCCCTCGCCCGGCAGCATCGCCGGCAGCCGCCACATCGCGTAGAGGGAGGCGGTGAAGGCGGCGGCGTCGATCAGGTACGCGGCCTGGTAGCCCCACAGGCCCACGAAGACGCCGCCGAGCATCGGGCCGGTCATCTGGCCGACGCCGCCGGCGAGCGAGGCCAGCGCGTTGGCGGCCGGCAGTTGCGCGGGCGGCAGCAGCCGCGGGGTCATGGAGGCGCGGGCCGGGGAGTTCATGGCGAAGCAGACCGCCTGCAGGGCGACGATCGCGTAGAGCACGCCGACGATCCGCAGGTGGGCGAGCGCGGTGGCGGCGAGCGCGGCGGACAGCACGAAGGAGCCGGTCGCGCTGACCAGTCCGAGGCGGCGGCGGTCGACGGCGTCCGCGACGGCCCCGCCGTACAGCCCGAAGACGATCAGCGGGACGAGCGAGCACAGGCCCACCAGGCCGACGTAGAAGCTGGAGCCGGTGATCGCGTAGACCTGGAGGGAGACGGCCATCGCCGTCATCTGCTGGCCTATGTACGAGATGGTGTTGCCGAACCACAGCCGCCGGAAGTCGGCGTTCTCGCGCAACGGGGTGATATCGGCGAGCAGCCGGCGGCGGCGCGGGGCGGCGGGCGGGACGGGTGCGGCGGGTATCGCTGACCCGGATGGCCCAGCCAGGTCCTTACCGACTTTCTTGCTGTTGAGCACGGCAAAAGGTAGCAGTGCGGGCCCGTACTGAAGCCGCCGGGTCGTCGAAACCGGGTTGAACCGGGATCGCACGCGAGTTGAACCCGGGGCAAAACCGGCTGGTGGCGGGCGTGCGACCGGGAATACTCTGTGCGAGACGAACAGGCCCGCAGGGGATGTACCGGCCCCGCAGCCCGTCCCGGAACGAGTCGCCACCTTCGGCCGCGCTTCCGGCTATCGCAACAGGCGCCACCGCGTCCGTACCGCCCGAAGTTGGAATCCAGCCGGGCGCTCCCGACGCAGGGCCATGGCCGCGCGGGGTGTCCGGGTCGACGCGACGCAAGGAGTCCGCGGTGTCACAAGATCAGCTCACGCCCAAGGAGCCGGCCGCAGAACGCACGTCCGGCAAGGTGGTGCTGCTCGACGAGGAGGGCCCGCTGAACACCTGGGCCCGGTGTGCCCCGATCCGCCTGGCGGGGTACGAGGACGACCTCTCCGAGACGCACATTCTGCGCAGTATCGATTAGTCGATTCATCGGCTTTCCCTCCGGGCCGGCCGGCGGACCCCACCCGGGGTTCCCCCGCCCGGCCCGCGGGCACGGACCGCTGCCCGGCGACGGGGCCGGCAATGAGATCTGCACGACATTCCCCGTGTATCGCGCATGCACCTGCCGAGAGCGGGCATATGGGGGTCGACTTCACCGATCTTCGAGGAGTACGACGATGCTGATGGCGCACCCGACCGTGCTGCGGAACCTGGTGGACCGCTACGAGGAGCTGTCCGCCGAGGCGGGCGCGAACCCGCGGGCCGAGGAGCAACTGCGGGACACCGCCTACACGTTGTGCGTGTCGACCGGGACGCGGGAGATATCCGCGGCGCTCTCGGCGGCCCGGGCGCGGATCGGCGAGGTGGAGGAGGCGGCGGCCTGACGGCGTGTCGGCCCGGTTCCCGCTCCCCCTCTTCCCGTATTTTCCGATGTGAATATCGGGAGGTCGCACCTGCAAAGGTGCAGCAACACGTAGGGATGAAATGTCCCGGCGTCATGACCCGAATGGCCCTCCGCGGCGTTGTCACTGTGCGGGCATACGGCCCGATGATCCCGATGATGATGTCCGGAAGGCAGGAATCGTATGAACAGGCTCGCCCGCAGGGGTCTTGTCTCCGCGATGGTCGCCGGCGGCGTGCTGGCGTCGGCCGGATACGCGCAGGCCGACGCGTCCGCCGGCGGGGAGGCCGCCGGGTCGCCGGGAGTGCTGTCGGGCAACGGGCTCCAGGTTCCCGTCCACGTACCCGTGAACGTGTGCGGCAACACCGTCAGCGTGGCCGGCCTGCTCAACGCGGTGTCGGGCAACGCGTGCGCCGACGGCCCGGCGGAAGGCGCGGCCGGCGCCACCTCGCCGGGCGCCGCGGGCACGTCGGATACGCCGGGCGCGTCCGCCGCCTCGGGCGCGTCGCAGGGCGGCGGCGCGCTCGCCCTGGGCGGTGCGCGCGGCTCGGCCGGCGTGCTGTCCGGCAACGGGCTGCAGCTGCCGCTGGACCTCCCGGTGAACGTCACGGGCAACGGGGTGGACGTGGTGGGCGTCGGCAACCCGTCGACCGGCAACACCTCGGTGAACGCCGAGAACCCCGCCCCGCCCGCCCACACCCCGAATCCGGCGCCGCCCGCCGAAGCCGCTCCCGCCGGGCCCACCGCCTCCGCCGAGCCCACCCTGGCGCACACCGGCGCCGACGGTGCGGGCGCCGCCGCCGCGGGCAGCCTCGTCCTGCTGCTCGGCGGCACGCTCCTGCACCGAAGGGCGCGATCGGCCCGCCGCTGACCTATCGTCGGCAGCGGCACGCCGGCGCCCGGACGACGCCGGCGGGACGCCGCCGCCACGGCCCGGCCACGGCGACGGCGGCGGGACGAGGGCGAAGGAGGGCTCCAGATGGCGCAGGAAGTCCGCGGGGTGGTCGCACCCGGCAAGGGCGAGCGGGTGCGGGTCGAGACGATCACGGTGCCCGACCCCGGCCCGGGCGAGGCGGTGGTGCGGGTCCAGGCGTGCGGGGTCTGCCACACCGACCTGCACTACAAGCAGGGCGGCATCGGCGAGGACTTCCCGTATCTGCTCGGGCACGAGGCGGCGGGCCTGGTCGAGGAGGTCGGCCCGGGCGTGACCGAGGTGGCGCCCGGCGACTTCGTGATCCTCAACTGGCGTGCGGTGTGCGGGCGCTGCCGGGCCTGCCTGCGCGGTCGCCCCTGGTACTGCTTCGACACCCACAACGCCCGGCAGAAGATGACGCTCGGCGGCAGGGAGCTCTCCCCCGCGCTCGGCATCGGCGCGTTCGCCGAGAAGACGCTGGTCGCGGCCGGGCAGTGCACCAAGGTCGACCCGTCGGTCGCGCCGTCCGTGGCCGGGCTGCTCGGCTGCGGGGTGATGGCGGGGATCGGCGCGGCGGTGAACACCGGGGCGGTCGGCCGCGGCGACTCGGTCGCGGTGATCGGCTGCGGCGGCGTCGGCAACGCGGCGGTGGCCGGCTCCCGGCTGGCCGGCGCGGCCCGGATCATCGCGGTGGACGTCGACGACCGCAAGCTCGCCACCGCCTCCGCGCTCGGCGCCACCCACACCGTCAACGCCCGCGCCCAGGACCCGGTCGAGGCGATCCGCGCGCTGACCGGCGGCTTCGGGGCCGATGTGGTGATCGAGGCGGTGGGCCGCCCGGAGACGTACGAACAGGCCTTCTACGCCCGGGATCTCGCCGGGACCGTCGTGCTGGTCGGGGTGCCCACCCCGGACATGCGCATCGACCTGCCGCTGCTGGACGTCTTCGGCCGCGGCGGCGCCCTGAAGTCGTCGTGGTACGGCGACTGCCTGCCCTCGCGGGACTTCCCGATGCTGATCGACCTGCATCTGCAAGGGCGGCTGGACCTGGGCGCGTTCGTGAGCGAGACCATCGCGCTGGACGAGATCGAGGCGGCCTTCGACCGGATGCAGGCCGGCGACGTGCTGCGCTCGGTCGTGGTGCTCTGAGCCGGACCCCCGGCCCGACCGCGCCCCGGGCCGTACGACGAGCGGGAAAACGCCCGGGCGCGGCGGCATGAACACGTCCTAGGGTGGATGCACGCGCACACGCCACGAGCAGCACCTCAGCGCCGAGGTGCTGCTCGGCGCGCTGCCGCGCGACCACCGCGAAGACGTGATTCGAGGAGCCTGCAATGGCGTTGCCGCAAGGCACGCTCAGCCACCGCTACCGTGGCGAGCACCCCGTACGAACCCTCCTCTACCTCTTCCATCCCGACCGGCGGCGGGTCGCCCTCGCCGTCGCCGCCTTCTTCGGCAAGCACACCCCGGTGTGGCTGCTCCCGCTGATCACCGCGAACGTCGTGGACGTCGTCGTCCAGCACCGCCCGATCCACATCCTGTGGTGGAACTCCGCGATCCTGCTGGTGATCCTGGTGCTCAACCTGCCGCTGCACCTGACGTACGTGCGCTGCATGCAGGGCTCCATCCGCCGCACCGGCACCCGGCTGCGCAGCGCGCTGTGCCACCGCATGCAGCAGCTGTCCATCGGCTACCACTCCCGGGTGAGCGCCGGGGTGCTGCAGGCCAAGGTGATCCGGGACGTCGAGACGATAGAGACCGCGGCGCAGCAGACCGCGGACAACGGCCTGGCCGCGCTCGCCACGCTCAGCGGCGGCCTGGTCGTCATCGGCATCCAGGCGCCGGCCTTCCTGCCGGTCTACCTGGTGGTGGTGCCGGCCTCCGCGACGCTGGTGGTCAAGCTGCGGCGGCGGCTGCGGCACCGCAACGAGTCCTTCCGGCAGCAGGTGGAGCAGCTGTCGTCGCGGGTCAACGAGATGACGGCGCTGATCCCCATCACCCGCGCGCACGGCCTGGAGACGACCGCGCTGCACCGGGTGGACCGCACCCTGGGCGAGGTGCTGCACGCGGGGCTGCGGCTGGACCGGCTCAACGGCTGGTTCGGCTCGATCGCCTGGATCCTGCTCAACGCGATCGGCGTGGCGTGCCTGGCCGGCTCGGCGCTGGTGGCGTACTACGGCTGGCTGAGCGTCACCCCCGGCACCGTGGTGATGCTCAGCGCGTACTTCTCCAGCCTCACCGCGTCGGTGACCACGCTGCTGACGCTGACCCCGCAGATCGGCAAGGGCCTGGAGTCGGTGCGCTCGATCGGCGAGGTGCTGCAGGCGCCGGACCTGGAGCAGAACGACGGCAAGGCGCCGGTCGAGGGCGTCGTGGGCCGCTTCGAGTTCCGCGGGGTCGGGCACACCTACCCCGAGGCGGACCGCCCGTCGGTGACCGGCTTTGACCTGGATGTGCGGCCCGGTGAGACGATCGCCCTGGTGGGCGGCTCGGGCGCGGGCAAGTCGACGGTGCTGAACCTGGTGATCGGCTTCCTGCGGCCCTCGCAGGGCAGCATCCTGCTGGACGGTGCCGACATGGAGACACTGGACCTGCGCGACTACCGCAACTGGCTGTCGGTGGTGCCGCAGGAGTCGATCCTGTTCGAGGGCAGCATCCGGGAGAACGTCACCTACGGCATGGCCGGCGTGCCGGACGAGCGGGTGCGGGCGGCGCTGCGGGACGCCAACGCGCTGGAGTTCATCGACCGGCTGCCGGACGGCCTGGACACCGTCGTCGGTGAGCGCGGCGCCCGCCTGTCGGGCGGTCAGAAGCAGCGGCTGGCGATCGCCCGGGCGCTGATCCGCGACCCGCGGGTGCTGGTCCTGGACGAGGCGACCTCGGCGCTGGACTCCCGCTCGGAGGCGCTGGTGCAGCAGGCGCTGACCCGGCTGGTGCGCGGCCGTACGGTCTTCGTGGTCGCGCACCGCCTGTCGACCATCAGGAACGCCGACCGCATCGTGGTGATGGACGAGGGCCGGATCGCCGAGGTCGGCTCGCACGCCGAGCTGCTGCGCAGCGGCGGCGCCTACGCCGGGCTGCAGGCCGCCCAGCTGGCCTGACGGCGCCGGCGTGCGGCCCCGGGGCGTCCCGGGGCCGCGCGCCGGCGGGGCGTCAGGCGCCGAGCGCCGCGCCCACGATGTCGCGCGCCTCCTGCTGCACCTGCGCGAGGTGGTCGGGGCCGCGGAAGGACTCGGCGTAGATCTTGTAGACGTCCTCGGTGCCGGACGGCCGGGCGGCGAACCAGGCGCTGTCGGTGCACACCTTGATGCCGCCGATCGCGGCGCCGTTGCCGGGCGCCTCGGTGAGCACCGCGGTGACCTGCTCGCCGGCCAGCTCCTTGGCGGGCACCTGGTCGGGCGAGAGCTTGGCCAGGATCGCCTTCTGCCGGCGGTCGGCGGGCGCGTCGATCCGGGCGTAGGCGGGCTCGCCGAAGCGCCCGGTGAGATCGGCGTAGTGCTCGGAGGGGGTGCGGCCGGTGACGGCGGTGATCTCGGCGGCCAGCAGCGCCAGCAGGATGCCGTCCTTGTCGGTGGTCCACACGCTGCCGTCGCGGCGCAGGAAGGACGCGCCCGCGGACTCCTCGCCGCCGAAGGCGAGGGTGCCGCCGAGCAGCCCGTCGACGAACCACTTGAAGCCGACCGGCACTTCGGTCAGCGGCCGGCCGAGGTCGGCGACGACCTTGTCGATCATCGAGGACGACACCAGCGTCTTGCCGATGGCGAGCTGCGGGCCCCACTGCTCGCGGTGCCCGGCGAGGTAGGAGATGGCGACGGCGAGGTAGTGGTTGGGGTTCATCAGCCCGCCGTCGGGGGTGACGATGCCGTGCCGGTCGGCGTCCGCGTCGTTGCCGGTGGCGACGGCGAAGGCGTCCTTGCGCGCGATGAGCGAGGCCATCGCGTACGGCGAGGAGCAGTCCATGCGGATCTTGCCGTCCCAGTCCAGCGTCATGAAGCGCCAGGTCGGGTCGGTCGTGGGGTTGACGACCGTCAGGTCCAGGCCGTGCCACTCGGCGATCCGGCCCCAGTAGTCGACCGAGGCGCCGCCGAGCGGGTCGGCGCCGATCGTCACCCCGGCGCGCCGCACCGCGACCAGGTCGAGGACGGCGGGCAGGTCGTCGACGTAGCGGCCGAGGAAGTCGTAGCGGGCGGTGGTGTCGGCGGCCAGCGCCCGGGTGTAGCCGATCCGGTGGACGCCTTCGAGGCCGTCGCCGATGAGCTGGTTGGCGCGGTCCTGGATCCACCCGGTGGCGTCGGAGCCGGCCGGGCCGCCGCTGGGCGGGTTGTACTTGAAGCCGCCGTCGGAGGGCGGGTTGTGCGAGGGGGTGACGACGACGCCGTCGGCCAGGCCCGTGGTGCGGCCCTTGTTGTACGTCAGGATGGCGTGCGAGACCGCGGGCGTCGGCGTGAAGCCGTCGTTCTCGTCCAGCAGCACCGTCACTCCGTTGGCGGCGAAGACCTCCAGGGCGGTCACCCGGGCAGGCTCGGACAGCGCGTGGGTGTCGGCGCCGAGGAAGAGCGGTCCTGTGGTGCCCTGCTGTGCGCGGTAGTCGCAGATGGCCTGGCTGGTGGCGGCGATGTGGTCCTCGTTGAACGCGGTCTGCAGCGAGGAGCCGCGGTGCCCCGACGTCCCGAACGCCACCTGCTGGCCCGGCTCCTGCGGGTCGGGGTGCAGCGTGTAATACGCCGTGAGCAGGCGGGGTACGTCCACCAGGTCCTCGGTCCCGGCCGGTGTCCCGGCACGCTGGTGCGGCATTCACGTCTCCTCGGCTAGTCGGCTGGTCGGGTTGCCCCGACCATTGTCATCTCTGCCCTCATCCCTTTCCGCGATACCGGGCCACCGCGCACCTCACGTCCTAGGGTGGGCTCATGATCCAGGATCAGGGCGGGGCGGGGGTGCCGCTGGCGTCCCGCACCGGGCGGTGGGTGCTGGCGTGCTCGGTGCTGGGCTCGGGCATGGCGCTGCTGGACGGCACGATCGTGAACATCGCGCTGCCGCGGATCGGCGAGGACCTGGACGCGCCGCTGTCGGCGCTGCAGTGGACCGTCAACGGCTACATGCTCACGCTGGCCGGGCTGATCCTGCTCGGCGGCGGGCTCGGCGACCGCTACGGGCGGCGCCGGGTGTTCGTGGTCGGCGTGGTGTGGTTCGCGCTGGCCTCGGCGCTGTGCGGGATCGCGCCGGACGACGGGGTGCTGATCGCGGCCCGCGCGCTCCAGGGCGTGGGCGGGGCGCTGCTGACGCCGGGGTCGCTGGCGCTGGTGCAGTCCACCTTCCGGCCGGAGGACCGGGCCAAGGCGGTGGGGGCGTGGTCGGGGCTGGGCGGGGTGGCGGGCGCGGTCGGGCCGTTCCTGGGCGGCTGGCTGGTGGACGGCCCGGGCTGGCGGTGGATCTTCCTGGTGAACCTGCCGGTGGCCGCGGTCGTGGTGGCGATCGCGGTGCGGCATGTGCCCGAGAGCCGGGACCGCAACGCCTCGGGCAGCTTCGACGTGCGGGGGGCGGCGCTCGCCGCGCTGTGCCTGGCCGGGGTGACGTACGCGCTGATCTCCGCCTCCGGGCATCCGTCGTGGCCGGCGGTGGTGGTGCCGGCGCTGCTGGGGGTGGCGTGCGGGGTGGCGTTCTGGCGCACCGAACGCCGGGTCGGGCATCCGATGCTGCCGCTGTCGGTGTTCTCCTCGCGGCTGTTCACCTCGATGAACGTGGTGACGCTGTGCCTGTACGCGGCGATCGGCGGGGTCTTCTTCATCCTGCCGGTGCAGTTGCAGATCGCCGCCGGCTACAGCGCGCTGCGGGCGGGGCTCGCGACGCTGCCGGTGACGGTGCTGATGCTGGCACTGTCGGCGCCGGCCGGGGCGCTGGCGCAGCGGATCGGGCCGCGGCTGCCGCTGACGGTGGGGCCGCTGGTGACGGCGGCCGGGCTGCTGCTGCTCATGCGGCTGGGGCCGGGCTCGTCGTCGTACTGGCTGGACGTGCTGCCGGCGGTGGTGGTGCAGGGGCTGGGGATGAGCCTGTTCGTGGCGCCGCTGACGGCGACGGTGCTGGCGTCGGTGGACGTGGACCACGCCGGGATCGCCAGCGGGGTCAACAACGCCGCCGCCCGGGTGGCGCAGCTGCTGATCGTGGCGGCGCTGCCGCTGGCGGTGGGCCTGTCGGACCAGGCGTACCGCTCGCCGGGCAAGGTGAACGACGCCTTCGGCTCGGCGATGCTCATCTGCGCGGGGCTGTGCGCGCTGGCCGCGCTGCTGGCCTTCACGCTGGTGCCGCCGCAGGCGCTGGCCGAGGCGGAGGGCGCGGAGCCGGCCGCGCAGCCGCAGTGCCGGGCGAGCTGCGGGGTGAACGCCCCGCCGCTGGAGCCGGGCGGCAGCCACCGGGTGCCGGGCGAGCCGGCCGGCGACGCACCGGGCTGACGCAGGGCCCCCGTAGCGGCCCGGCAGCCGCGGGCCCGGGCCCGTATCCGCGGAGCTCGGCCCCGCGCCCCTGCCCCGTACCCGCGACAGCTCAGCGGCGCGCCCCCGCGTCCTCGCGGTCGCCCGGCGCGTCCCCGGCGGCCGGCTGCGGCTCGGTCAGCAACTGCTCCAGTGCCGGCAGCGCCGCGAGCAGCGCGTCGAGCTGCCCGGCGTCGAGCCGGGCCATCCGGCGGGCCAGCAGCTCCGAGCGCCGGCGGCGGATCCGGTCGAGTACGTCACTGCCCTGCGCGGTGACGCTGACCAGCCAGGAGCGCCCGTCGGAGGGGTCGGGCTGCTTGGCGATGAGCCCGGCGGCGGCCAGCGGCGCGACGGTACGGGTCAGGGAGGGCGCGGCGACCTGCTCGTACGCGGCCAGCTCGCCGAGCCGCAGGGGGCCGTGCTCCTGGATCCTGGCCAGCGCGGACAGCTGGGCGTAGGTGAGGTTGAGGTCGTCGTTGCTGGCCTGCGCGAGCTGGCGGTAGAGCCGGGCGATGACCAGCCGGAGCCGGGCCACGGCGGCGGAGGAGGGCGCCCCGCGCCCGTCGGTGTCGGTCATGGCGGGGCGCCTCCTGGGTCGTACCGCGGTCAGCTGTCCTGGGTCTGGCTCACATGCGTCGGGGCGACGCGCCGGCTGCGGATCAGCGAGGCGCCCGCCGCGACCAAGGACATCACGATCGCCAGGGCGAACACCACGACCAGGCCGTCGTGGAAGGGTCCGGAGATCAGGTGCGGGAAGAACTCCCGGCCGGTCAGGGTGTGCGCGTTGGCCTTGGGCAGCGAGCCCAGCAGGTCGGGGCCGAGCAGCTGCTGGATCGGGTTGTAGCCGAGGAAGGCCGCGAAGAGCGTGCCGACCGGCGGCAGGTTCGCCACGTCGTGCGCGTTGGAGGCGGGCACGCCCTGGGCCATCAGGCCGGTGCTGAGGGTGTGCGGCAGCGAGCGGGCGAGACCGGCGACCATCAGCGAGAAGAACACGCCGATGGACAGCACCATGCCGGCGTTCTGGAAGGTGGCGCGCATGCCGGAGGCGGCACCGCGCGACTCGGCGGGCACGCTGGCCATGATGATCGAGGTGTTGGGCGCGGCGAACAGCCCGCCGCCCAGGCCGTTGAGGAAGACCACCAGCGCGAAGACCCAGTAGCTGAAGTCGGTGGGGATCAGCAGCAGCCCGGCGAAGGAGCCGGCCATCACCACGAAGCCGGACGCGGCGAAGAGCCGGGCGCCGTAGCGGTCGGACAGCGCGCCGGCGATGGGTCCGGCGGCCAGGAAGCCGACGGTGAGCGGCAGCAGGTAGATGCCGGCCCACAGGGGCGTGTCGGCGTAGTTGTAGCCGTGCAGCGGCAGCCAGATGCCCTGGAGCCAGATGATGAGCATGAACTGCAGGCCGCCGCGCGCGATGGAGCCGAGCAGCGTCGCGGCGTTGCCGCCGGCGAAGGCGGCGTTGCGGAAGAGCTTGAGCGGGAACATCGGCTCGGCGACCCGGTCCTCGATGAGGCAGAAGGCCACCAGGACGGCGACGCCGCCGATGAGGCCGGCGAGCACCCACGGGTTGGTCCAGCCCATGGTGTGGCCGCCGTAGGGCTGGATGCCGTAGGTGATGCCGGCCAGCAGCGCGGTCAGGCCCACGGCGAAGCTGATGTTGCCCCACCAGTCCATCTTGGCCGGGCGGCGCACCCCGGTCTCGTGCAGCGAGCGGTAGGCCCACACGGTGCCGATCAGGCCGATCGGCACGTTCACCCAGAAGATGGAGCGCCAGTTCCACTCGGCGAGCAGGCCGCCGAGGACCAGGCCGATGAAGGAGCCGGCGATGCCGGCGACCATGTTGACGCCGAGCGCCATGCCGCGCTGGCGGGCCGGGAAGGCGTCGGTGATGATCGCCGCGGAGTTGGCCATCAGCATGGAGCCGCCGACGGCCTGGGCGACGCGCCAGCCGATGAGCCACAGGGCTCCGCCGCCGCCGTGCAGCGGGTCGACCGACAGGATCACCGAGGTGACGGTGAAGATCAGGAAGCCGGCGTTGTAGATCTTGACCCGGCCGAAGATGTCGCCGAGCCGGCCGAGCGTGACCACCAGGACCGCGGTGACCAGCATGTAGCCCATCAGCATCCACAGCAGGTAGCTGACGTTCCCGGGCTGGAGCGGGTCAAGCCTGATGCCGTTGAAGATCGCGGGCAGCGAGATCAGCACGATCGACGAGTTGATCGTGGCGATCAGCATGCCGAGGGTGGTGTTGGACAGCGCCACCCACTTGTAGTGCGGATGGTCGGCCGCGATGCGCGGTGTCCTTCGCTGTATTCGCTTGGTCGCGTCCTGTGTCGCCATCAGGCCCTTCACACCCCGCCCGGGTCAGTGGGTCAATTACTTAACTTAGGTTAAGTAACTCTATCACCGGGGTCAGGGCCTCGGCATCCGGTCACCCCCGGCGGCGCAGCAGGTGGCCGCGCAGGAAGGCGGCCTGCCCGGCGTGCTGGAGGTCGTCGCCGATGACGCTGACCAGCCGGACGCCGAGCGTCACATGCGGGGTCCAGCGGCGGTCCACGACCCGGTCGAGGTCGGCGTCGGCCAGGCCGCCGAGGTAGTCCAGGCTCTGCTCGTGGACGGCGTCGTAGTAGCCGGTGAGCAGGTCGGCGGAGGCGGGGCGGACCTGGGCGACATCGGCGCAGTCGTGGCCGTAGCCGATGTCGGCGGGGTCGAAGGGCAGGCCGAAGCGCTCGTCCCAGCCGCCCGCGGTCCACACCTGCGGGCGGCCGGCGACATCGGCGACATGGTCGTCCTGGACCCGGGTGAGGTGCCAGACCAGCCAGCCGACGGTGTTGGCGTCGGGGTCGACGCGGTGGGCGAGCTCCTCGGCGGTCAGTCCCTCGACGGCGGAGTGGACGGCCTCCTTGATCCGGCCGTAGCCGTCGGCGAGCAGTTCTGCGGTGTTCATCGGGCTCCTCGCGGGGGTACGCGGCGGTGCCGCCGGCGGGGCCGGATGCCCCGGTGGCGGCGTGATGATCCGATCTTCGCCGATGTGCGCCGCGCGGGCCGGGATAGACGCCCCGGCGCCGGGCGGGTCCGCCGACCCGCCCGGCGCCGGGCGTTCACCGCTGCTGCCGCCGGGTCAGGACGGCAGCGTCCACTGCTGGTTGGTGCTGCCGGCGCAGTCCCAGATCTGCAGCCGGGTGCCGTTGGCCGAGCTCGGCCCGGTGGCGTCCAGGCACCTGCCGGACTGCGGGTTGCGCAGGGTGTTGCCGGTGTTCTTCTGCCACACCTGCGAGCCGGTGCCGTTGCAGTCCCACAGCTGCACCTTGGTGCCGTTGGCGGTGCCGGCGGACGTCACGTCCATGCACTTGCCGAGCGCCCGCAGGGTGCCGTCGGAGCCGACGGTCCAGTTCTGCGCGCCCGTGCCGTTGCAGTCGTAGAGCTGCACGGCGGTGCCGTTGGCGGTGGCTGCCGCGGCGACGTCGACGCACTTGTTGGCGTAGCCGGAGCGGATCGGGCCGGTGGAGCCGGTGGGCGGCGGCGGGGTCGTGCCACCGCCGCCGGTGATGCCGTTGAAGATGCTGGAGAACTGCCACGCGGACTGCGAGGTGCCGCTGCAACCGCTCTGCGCGGAGCCGCCGTTGCTGGCGCACGCCTTGTCGCGGCCGAGCGCCCAGAAGGACAGCTCCTGGATGCCGTTGGACTTGGCGAAGTTCGCCACGTCCTGCGCGTCGGAGGTGGAGAAGACCTCGCTGGAGGTGTCGTTGACCCCGATCATCGGGGTGTTGCCCTCCATGGCCCACAGCTGCGCCGAGGACTTGCCGGTCCAGATCTGGCCGAGCTGGTTGTGCAGGCCCTGGGCGGCGCTGATGGCGGCGTTGCCCATGTCCATGGCCGAGCCGTAGTCCATCGTCATGATGTTGACGAGGTTGACGGTGAGGTTGTGGCTCTTGGCATTGTTGAGCAGGCTGATGGAGTTGGACTCCAGGCCGCTCGGCGAGACCGGCAGGGTGTACTGCACGTCCAGGCGCTTGCCCTGGGCGGCGTACTGCTGCTGGAGGTCGGCCAGCGCGGTGTTGCGGCGGTCGTTGGCGGCGGTGTTGTTGAGCGCGCTGCCCTCGATGTCGAAGTCGACGCGGGTGAGGTTGAGGCCGTCGATGACCCGCTTGTACTGGGTCTCCAGCGCGGAGACCGACGTACAGGCCAGCGCCTCCTCGGTGCCGGAGGCGCCGCCGAAGGAGGCGATGACGTCGCCGCCGGCCGCGCGCAGGCTGTTGATCGCCGAGGTCCAGTTGCCGTCGGTGATGGAGGTGTCGCCGTTGAAGGTGGCGTTGCAGCCGCCGCCGTCGATGACGAAGGCGAGCGTGAAGTACTTCAGGCCGGTGGCGTTGCGGACGGTGGTGAGGGCCGAGGGCGAGTTCCAGACCTCGGCGTAGGGGGCGGCGTACTGCGCGGGGAAGCCGGGTCCGGGGTTCGCCGCGGCGTGGGCCGTGCCGCCGGTGGCGAGCAGCAGGCCGGCGGCCAGGGCGGGGACTGCGGTGAGGGCGCCGAGCCTTCTCAGCTCGATGCGCGGTCTTTGCATGGGGGGAGGCCTTCCGTTGCGGACAGACCACACCGTCCGCCGCGTTCAGCGGATGGAACGGTGGACGCCGACCTGACTGTCGGGCGCATCGGTGACCGTAGGACTAGACCAATGCCCCGTCAAGACCCCGCGTTCACCAACTGAATACGAAACCGGGCCCATGACCGCCTGTCCCTGGGCCGTCAGCGGGCACGCGCGGGTGCCCGCGTTCAGCTTTCGAACGCGGGCACCCGCTCTGGCCTGCGGAACTCAGTTGTTGACGTTGATCGTGAACGTGGTGGTGGGGTTCTGGATGTCCACGGCGTTGTCACTTTCGTGCAACCCGTTGATCGTCACCGAGCCCACCGCCGGGCCCTGCCCGGGTTCCGGCTGCGGGTTGGCCCACAGGCCGAAGCCGGACTTGGCGTCGAAGGCGTCACCGCTCTTGTGCGCCCCGGTCACCGACAGGTTGGTGAAGACGGTGTCGGAGATCGGGTTGAGCGAGGTGCTGCCGTTCCACTTGGTCTGGAACATCACGCCCTGGTACGTCGGGTCGGAGATGTCCACGTCGCTGATCCTGATGCCCTGGAGCTTGAACTCCGCGGAGTAGATCCACAGCGCCGGGAAGGCCTGCTGGCCCCAGAAGTGGCCGCCGTCCCTGGCCAGGGTGATGTTGGAGAAGTTGGTCGTCGGCGAGGACTCGAAGCCCAGCGCCGGGATGCCGCCGAAGGCCAGCGAGCCGATGGTGATGCCCGGGTAGGTCAGGCTGTCGGCGATGTAGAGGTTGCTGAAGGTGTTGCCACCGCCGCCGTAGACCGCCAGGCCCGCCGCGCGCCATACCGTCTGCACGCTGAGGTTCTGGAAGGTGTTGCCGGTCTCCTGCTCGTTGTGGTTGTCGATGGCCGGGAAGAGGGCGAAGGAGTCGTCACCGGTGCTGCGGGCCTCGCTGTTGGTGACGGTGTTGCCCGTCGAGCCGTTGGTGAGGTTCACGCCGTCGGCGAACGTGTCGCGGATCCGCAGGTTGCTGATCGTGGAGTTGTCGACGTTGGTCGCCCACACCCCGCAGATCGTGTGCTCGATCCACAGGTTGTCGATCGTCAGGTTCGCCACGCCGTTGAGGTCGAAGACCTTGCCCGGCCCGTCGATCCGGCTGGTGTAGTTGCCGAAGAAGCCGAAGCCGGTGAAGCTCGAACCGCTGGAGCCGGACTGCAGCGAGAAGCCGCCGTCGGTGTTCTCCTGGGTCTGCGGCGTGAAGAACCGGGTGAACCAGGGACCGGCGCCGATCACCTTGATCGCCCGGCCGTAGACGGTGAACTTGTTGGCGGTGGAGTAGTCGCCGGCGGGCAGGTAGACGCCGAGCTTGCTGGTGTCCTGCCGCGCGGTGTCCAGTGCGTTCTGCACATCCTGCTGGGTGAAGCCGGCCGGCACGACGTACTTCGTCGGGTCGGGGTTGGCGACCGGGGTCGCCTGCTCCAGGTTGATGTAGTCGATGTTGTAGTACGAGGCGGTGTTCGCCGCGTCCTTCTCCAGCCGAATCTTGTGGCCGGCCGCGACCGTGGTGCCCAGCAGCACGTTGGCCTCGTCGTAGATGTGCCGCGGGGAGCCGGAGCCGGGCGAGTTGTTCGGGCTCGCCTCGTCGCCGTACAGCCACTCGAACTTCGAGGTCAGCGTGATGGTCTTGAGGAAGGTGCCGTCCACGTAGACGTTGAGCGTCGTGGAGTCGGTGCCGTCGGGGATGTTGAAGCGGGTGACCAGCGTGTTGGTGGGGTTGCGGGTCGTCCACTCGACGTACTGGCCGTTGCCGCCCAGGTGCACCGCCTTGCGGCCGGACGCCTCACCGGCCGGGTCGCCGATGGTGCGGTTCGGCCCGAGGACTGTCGCGCCGCCGCCGGTGACGCCGTCCTCGGCCTCGTAGACGTCGTACGGCATGTTGGCGCCGCGGCCGACGAAGAGGGACTGCGTGCTGGTGTTGTTGGCCTGCTTGATCGACAGCTCGTTGGCGTCCGCGGCGATCACGGTCTTGACCGTGTACTTGCCGTTGGCGGCCGTCCAGCTGCCCAGGTTGACCGGTGCGGTGGTGGCGCCGGCGGCGATCGCGCCGTTGTAGGAGCCGGTGAGGGTCTTCACCACGCTGCCGCTGGAGGCGTCGGCGACGGTGAGGGTCACGTTGTGCGCGCCGGAGGCCGCCGCGACGGTGCCCTGGTTCTTGATGGCGACCGAGAAGGTGACGTTGTTGCCCGCCGACGGGTTGCCCGGCGACCACGCCACCGGGGAGGCCAGCAGGTCGGAGGTGTCGACCGGCTTGACGACCAGGGCGGTGGGGTTGGTGTAGGAGTTGTTGGTGTCGTTCTGCTCGACGACCGTGTTCGCCTCGTCCACCTTGGCCGTCAGCTGGTAGCTGCCGGCGTCCCTGGCGCCGATCGCCGCCTGGACGGTGGTGCTGGCGCCCGCGGCGAGCGCGCCGACGTTGGCGGTGCCGACCTTGGCGGTGCCGAGGTAGAAGTTGACGTTGCTGGCCGGCGAGGCGTTGGTGCCGATGTTCTTCACCGTCGCGTTGAGGGTGATCGGGTCGGTCTCCACCGGGGCCGCGGGCGACGCGGTCAGGCCGGTCACGGTCAGGTCGGGGTTCGGTCCCGGCGTGCCGATGACCTGGAACTCCGCGGCCTGGCCGCCGCCGGCACCGGAGTTGGCGCTGAAGACCAGCCGGACGTCCGCGACCCGGGCGGTCACCGGGATGGTGACGGTGTTGCCGCCGCTGGACGGGCTGAAGGAGTAGCTCTTGGGCGCCACCAGCTGGGTGAAGCCGCTCGCGCTCTGCTCGCGGCCCTGGACCTCGATGGTCTGGGTGCGCGGGCCCCACGCCGGGTCCGGGTTGAGCTTGACCACGACCGAGCTGGTGTCGACGTTGGCGCCGAGCTGCACGGTCAGCGTGCTGGTGCCGGTGCCCTCCCAGTAGGTGGTGACGCTGTCGTCGTTGGCGTTGGTCGCGACGAAGTTCTGCACCGTGGAGGACGCGGTGATCGGCTTGCCGACCGCCTGGTTGGTGCCGCCGGTGGGCGGGGTGGTGCCGGTGCGGGTCACCGTGTTGCTGTTGGCCGACTCGTTGCCGGCCGCGTCGATCGCCCGTACGAAGTACGAGACGGTGGCGCTGTCGGGCTGGTTGTCGGTGTAGGTGAGGGTGCTGCCGCCGGTGGTGGCGATCTTGGTCCCGTTGGCGAAGACCTCGTAGCCGGTGACCGCGGTGTTGTCGCTCGCGGCGCTCCAGGTCAGCTTGATCTGGCCGGAGCCGGGCTGGGTGAACGCCAGGTTCGACGGGGCGCTCGGCGGCTGGGTGTCGCCGGAGGTGCCGGTGCGGGTGACGGTGTTGCTGCTCGCCGACTGGTTGCCGGCCGCGTCGCGCGCCTTGACGTAGTACGACACGGTCGCGGTGTCGGGCTGGCTGTCGGTGTAGGTCAGCACGTTGCCGGCGACCGAGGTGCGCAGCTGGCCGTTGGCGTAGACGTCGTAGGCGGTCACGCCGGTGTCGTCGGTCGCGGCGTTCCAGGTCAGCTTGACCTGGCCGGACGCGGGCTGGGTGTACGCCAGGTTCGACGGCGCCGACGGGGCGGTGACGTCACCGGTGGCGGGGCCGTAGACCTCGAACTCCGAGACCTGGCCGGCCGGCCAGCCGGTGTTGCCGGTGATGTTCAGCCGGACGTACCGGGTGGTGGCGGTGTTGAAGGTGATGGTGACCGTGTTGCCGGTGGCCGGGTTGAACGTGTAGCCCTTGGAGGCCACCAGGTCGGTGAAGGTCGTGCCGTTGGTGCTGCCCTGCACGGCCAGCGTCTGGGTGCGGGTCTGCCACGCGGTGGCCGGCGGCAGCTTCAGGGTGACGGTGTTGACCGGCACCGCGGAGCCGAGGTCGACGCGCAGCCACTGCGGGAAGGCGTTGTTGGTGCTCTCCCAGTAGGTGTTGGCGTTGCCGTCGACCGCGTTGCCCGAGCCGTAGACGTCGGCGTGGCCGGACTCGGCGGTGGGCTTGCCGGCGGCGAGGTTGGCACCGGCCGCGGCGGCCTGCACGGTGATCTCCGACAGCTGCGCCGCGTCGGCGGCGGAGTTGCCGGAGACCTCGGCGCGCACGTAACGCGCCGTCGTGGCCGGGAAGTCGACGGTGACGGTGTTGCCCTTGTCGGGCGAGAAGGTATACGCCTTCGAGCCGACGATCGTGGAGAACAGCGTGCCGTCGTCGCTGGCCTGCAGCGACAGGGTCTCGGTGCGGGCCTTCCAGGAGGCCGGCACCTTCAGCTGCACCCTGTCCACCAGGGTGCTGGCGCCCAGGTTGACCTGGGCCCACTGCGGCTTGGCGGCGCTGACGGCGCCGCTTTGCCAGTACGTGCCCTGGTCGCCGTCGCTGAGCCGGTCGGCGGTGTTCCGGCCGCTGGCGCTGCTTGCCTGCGCCGCCTTGCCGGCCGCGAGGTCGTGGGCCCCGGCGGCGACGGCGGGCAGGGCCGTGCCGCCGAGCAGCAGCAGGCTGCCGGAGACCACCCCCGCCAGCAACCGTGGTATCGAGCGCTTCGTTCTCATGAAGTCCCTCTGTGTGTGTGGGGGATCAGGGGGTTGTCGAGAAGAGCCGAGCCATAGAAGAGCTATTCGAAACGTGCGGGATCAGCAAGTGAAGTTGCGCTCATCCCATGCAGTTCCATCGCTGATCTGCTCATAATTTGCGTACGTGTTGGCAGAGTGTTACAGACGGGCTACGGCGGCGTCTACGCCTGGGAAGGCAACGATTCCTGCACGGAGGGGGCACGTCGGGGCGCGCCGGCCGCCCGGCACCCCGGGGGCGCAGGGACGGGTGCGCCGGGAGGTGCGGGCAAGCGCTTTCCCGCACAGCCGCCGTACAGCCGTGCCGCAGCCGGTGCGGGGCGGCCGGGCAGGCTACCTGAAGACGTCGCGGACCGCGGCCTGCGAGCGGCGGAAGAGGCCGCTGTCCCCCATCCGGCGGCGGATCATCGCCAGCCGCGGATGCCGCTCGCTCAGCTCGCCGCCGATCCGGTCCAGCTCCTCCACCAGCCGCTCCGAGCGCTTCTCCAACCCCAGCTCGTCGAGGATCCGGTCCACCTCGGCCAGCAGCGCGCCGTGCAGCTGCCACTGCCGGGGATGCTCCTGGACGTTGGCCAGCAGCATGTCGGCGATCTTGTCCCGGCTCTCGGCGCTGTCGGAGAGCGCTTGCCCCAGCCGGTCCTCGGCCGCTTCGGCGTTGGCCGAGACCTGACTGGTGATCAGCACCGCGAAGCTCTCGATGGCATAGGCGATATGGTCCATCAGCCGCTCCAGCTCCGCCGACACCTCGTCGGGGAACAGATGCTCGTCCATCCGGTGCTTGGCCAGGTCGGTGAGGGTGCGGGAGAGCACCCGCAGCACCACCGCGCAGATCTCCAGGGTGTCCAGGCCCGTGCGCAGCACGATCCGGGAGAGCGCTCCCTCGCGCACCCGGGGGTTCCACCGCAGGCTGTCCTCGGCCTGCCGCAGCGAGACGTCCACCTCGGCGATGTCGTGGTCGACCCGGCGCGCCTCGTGCAGCCGGGCGGCGGCCCGCTCGACCGGCAGGTGGCCGGCGACCTGGCCGCCGATGTCCCGGAAGAGCCGGCCCATCCGGTGCGCCATGGACTCGATCGAGTCACCGGCGGTCTGCACCCACACCGGCGGGGCCAGCAGGTTGAACAGCAGCCCGACGACGGCGCCGATCAGCGTCTCCCACACCCGGTCCCACGCGGTGTTCGCCACCCGGGTGACGCCCAGCACCAGCATCGCCGAGATCGCCACCTCGATCTCGAACTCGCCGGCCCGCACGAACCGCCCGATCAGCAGCGACGTCAGGATGATCAGCCCCAGGCTCCACCAGCTCAGCCCCACCAGCCAGCTGAAGCCGATCGCGATGAGCACGCCGGCGACGACGGCGTTGACCCGGCTGACGCCGGTGGTGAGGGTGGAGTAGAGCGTCACCTGCACCACCAGCAGCGCGGTGAGCGGGGCGGTCAGCGGCGCCGGGTTCGGCAGCAGCCAGACGGCGACCACATAGGAGATGACGGCCGCCGTGGTGGACCGCAGGATCTGCGCGGCCACCGGCTCCGCGCTCCAGCGGACGAGCTTGACCACAGGTTCTGGTACGTCGGGCATCGCGGGCATCCCATGGTCCTTCCCGCTCTCCTGGCGATCTCACTGGCCCGGCTCAGCCTAGGGTCGGGGCGGTGCGCCGCCGCGGCGCGGCGCGTCCGCAAATGGCCGGTTCACACCCCCGGCGCCACCGGCCGCGCGGGCGCCGACACCGTGTCAAGATCTTGCACTCAGCGACAAGCCGCATAAGTCGTCTATACGGGCAAGGAGTTCACGGACCGTTCGAATATCGACGACAGCCGACGGCGGGCTGAAACAGCCGTACCAATCTCGTTCACTTTCTTGACGGGTCAGCAACAGCGCCGTAATCATCGCTGCCATCAGAGAGCGCTCTCACTCGCACCCAGGAGACGCCGTGACAGGCAACCCCCCACCTGTGTCCCGACTGACCAGACGCACCCCCCGCACCCTCGTCCTCGCGTTCGCCGCCGCCGTGCTCGCGGCCTTCGCGCTCGTGGCGACCCAGAGCCCGGCCAAGGCGGCGGGCACGCTGCTGTCGCAGGGCAAGACCGCGACCGCCTCCTCCACCGAGAACGCCGGCACCCCGGCCTCCGCCGCGGTCGACGGCAACACCGGCACCCGCTGGTCGTCGGCGGCCTCCGACCCGCAGTGGCTCCAGGTCGACCTCGGCGCCACCGCGACCCTCTCCCAGGTGACGCTGAACTGGGAGACCGCCTACGCCAAGGCCTACCAGATCCAGACCTCGGCCGACGGCTCGAACTGGACGTCGGTCTACTCCACCACGACCGGGCCCGGCGGAACGCAGAACCTCGCCGTAAACGGTTCCGGGCGCTATGTCCGGATCTACACGACGCAGCGCGCCACCCAGTGGGGCGTGTCGCTGTGGGAGTTCCAGGTCTACGGCACCTCCGGCACCGGCAACAACGCGTGCGGCACCACCAACGCGGCGCTGAACAAGACGGCGACGGCCTCCTCGACCGAGAACGCCGGCACCCCCGCCTCCTCGGCGGTGGACGGCAACAACGGGACCCGCTGGTCGTCGGCGGCCTCCGACCCGCAGTGGATCCAGGTCGACCTCGGCTCCTCGCAGAACATCTGCGGGGTGCAGCTGAACTGGGAGACCGCCTACGCCAAGGCGTACCAGATCCAGGTGTCGGCCGACGGCAGCAACTGGACGACCGCCTACTCCACCACCACCGGCCCCGGTGCGACCGAGCTGATCACCCTGACCGGCACCGGCCGCTACGTGCGGATGTACGGCACCCAGCGCGCCACGCAGTACGGCTACTCGCTGTGGGAGTTCCAGGTCTTCACCGGCGGCACCGGCAGCAACGGCGGGGCCAACGGCGGCGGCACCAACGGCGGTTCGACCGGCGGCACCCCCCCGCCGCCCGGCAACGCGACGCTGCTGTCGTACAACAAGCCCGCGACCGCCTCGACGTTCCAGGACGACGGCAACTGCCCGGCCTGCAACCCCGCCAAGGCGTTCGACGAGGACCCGGCGACCCGCTGGGCGACCAGTGACGTCAACGGCTGGGTGGACCCGGGCTGGATCCAGGTGGACCTCGGCGCGACCGCGCACATCACCCAGGTCGTGCTGCAGTGGGACCCGGCCTACGCGACCGCGTACCAGATCCAGACGTCCGCGGACGGCAGCAACTGGACGCCGATCTACTCCACCACGACCGGCAAGGGCTTCAAGGAGACCCTGAACGTCGACGGCAACGGCCGCTACGTGCGGATGTACGGCACCGCGCGCAGCAACGGCTACGGCTACTCGCTGTGGACCTTCGACGTCTACGGCACCGGCGGCAACCCCACTCCCCCGCCGGCGCTGCCGCCGAACCCCGGCAACCCCGAGCACCTGGTGTGGAGCGACGAGTTCAACGGCGCGGCCGGCACCAAGCCGGACACCAGCAAGTGGACGCAGGACACCGGCGGCGGCCAGAACGGCGAGCTGGAGTACTACACCAACGGTGACAACACCACGATGGACGGCAACGGCAACCTCGTGATCGAGGCCAGGAAGGAGAACGTCCAGGGCCACCAGTACACCTCGGGCCGGATCAACACCTCGGACCACTTCAACTTCACCTACGGGCACGTGGAGGCGCGGATCAAGGTCTCCGGCACACAGGGCCTGTGGCCGGCGTTCTGGATGCTGGGCTCGAACTTCAAGACCGGCACCCCGTGGCCCAACTCCGGTGAGATCGACATCATGGAGCACGTCGGCAAGGTCCCCGACTCCGTCTACTCCACGCTGCACGCCCCCGCCTACAACGGCGGCAACGGCTACGGCCAGCCGTACCAGATCGCGGGCGCGGACTTCGCGAACGACTTCCACACCTACGCCGTGGACTGGGACTCCAGCCACATGACCTTCTCGGTGGACGGCCACGCCTTCTTCACCGCCGACAAGGCCACGGTGGAGTCCACCCGCGGCCCGTGGGTCTACGACCACCCGTTCTACATCATCCTCAACAACGCGGTGGGCGGTGACTGGCCGGGCGCGCCCGACGCCAGCACGGTCTTCCCGCAGCGGATGCTCGTGGACTACGTCCGCGTCTCGCAGTGACCGCACGGCAGTGACCGCATGACCGCATGACCGCCGGCCGTCCGGGCCCCGCCGCAGCGCGGGGTCCGGACGGCCGCCCCCCACACAGCTCCGACGGCCCCTCAGGGCCGCGCGAGAGAGGCTTCCGACCATGCTGCACACCCTGTACAGCACTCCCCCCCACCTCAGAAGGCGGCTGACCGTGGCGCAGGCCCGGTTGGCCGCCGTCGTCGGTTTTGTGCTGGTGATGGCGCTGGCGCTGGTGGCCGCGCCCCGGCTGGCGCACGCCGCCGACCCGGTCCTGCTCTCGCAGGGCAAGCCGGCGACCGCCTCCTCCACCGAGAACGCCGGGACCCCCGCCTCGGCGGCGGTGGACGGCAACGACGGCACGCGCTGGTCCAGCGCCTTCGGCGACCCGCAGTGGATCCAGGTCGACCTCGGCTCCAGCCAGCCGGTCAGCCGGGTGGACCTGCACTGGGAGGCGGCCTACGCCACGGCCTTCCAGATCCAGCTCAGCGACAACGGCACGTCCTGGTCCAACGTCTACTCCACGACCACGGCGACCGGCGGCAACCAGTCGCTGACGGTGTCCGGCACCGGCCGCTACGTGCGGGTGAACGGCACCAAGCGCGCCACGCAGTACGGCTACTCGCTGTGGGAGTTCCAGGTCTACGGCGGCTCCGGCGGCGGCGGCACCGGCGGCACCACCGGCGGTGGCGGCACCACGCCGGGCGCGTGCGGCAACTCCGGCGCGGCGACCGGCCGGCCGGCGACCGCGTCCTCCACGCAGGACGACGGCACCTTCCCGGCGTCGGCGGCCTTCGACGGCAACACCGGTACGCGCTGGTCGTCGGCGGCCAGTGACCCGCAGTGGATCCAGGTGGACCTCGGCTCCTCGCAGGACATCTGCGGGGTGACGCTCAACTGGGAGACCGCGTACGGCAAGGCGTACCAGATCCAGACCAGCGACAACGGCTCGACGTGGGCGAACGCCTACTCCACCACGGCGGGCAACGGCGGCGTGGAGACCCACGACTTCACCGCGCACGCCCGCTATGTGCGGATCTACGGCACGCAGCGCGCGACCCAGTGGGGCTACTCGCTGTGGGAGGTGCAGGTGCTCTCCCCCGGCGGCGGCCAGACCGAGCCGCCCGGCGGCGGCACCGGCGGTGACGGCGGCAACGGGGTGTGCCCGTGGGTCGGTTCGACCGCGCCGGTCGCCGACCGGGTCGCGCAGGTGCTCTCGCACATGACGCAGGCGCAGAAGCTGACGATGCTGCACGGCAACGGCCAGGCGTACCCGTACATCGGCAACACCGACGCGATCCCGTCGCTGTGCATCCCGGCGATGGGCTACCACGACGGGCCCAGCGGCGTCGGCGACGGCTTCGGCGGGGTGACGCAGCTGCCGGCCGCGGTGTCGTCGGCGGCGACGTGGGACACCGGGCTGCAGAAGCAGTACGGCACGGTGGCCGGCGCGGAGTTCGCGGGCAAGGGCGCGGACGTGGCGCTTGGCCCGACGATGAACATCGTGCGCGACCCGCGCTGGGGACGGGCGTTCGAGACCTACAGCGAGGACCCGTACCTGAGCGCGCAGATGGCGACCGCGAGCATCCAGGGCATCCAGAGCCAGGGCGTGATGGCGCAGGCCAAGCATGTCGCGGTCTACAACCAGGAGACCAACCGCAACGGGCCGGCCGACAACGCGATCGTGGACCAGCGCACGCTGCACGAGATCTACCTGCCGGCCTTCCAGGCGGCGGTCAGCAAGGGCGCGTCGGCGTCGGTGATGTGCGCGTACTCCACCGTCAACGGGGTGTACGCGTGCCAGAACGCGGACCTGCTGAAGAAGGGCCTCTACCAGGAGGCGGGCTTCAACGGCTTCGTCACCAGTGACTGGGGCGGCGCGCACTCCACGGTGGACGCGGCCAACAACGGCATGACGGTGGAGATGCCGGGCGGCTACTTCTACGCCGACTTCCTGGCCCAGGCGGTCGCCAACGGGTCGGTCAGCCAGGCGACGTTGGACACCATGGTGACCCGGGTGCTGACCCAGATGTTCGCCTTCGGCGAGTTCGAGAAGCACAAGAGCGGCAACCGCGACTCGGTGGTGACCAGCGCCGCGCACCAGACCACCGCGCGGCAGGTCGCCGAGCAGGGCACGGTGCTGCTGAAGAACAGCGGCAACGTGCTGCCGCTCAGCGGCGCCAACGCCACCTCCATCGCGGTGATCGGCCCGGACGGCGGCGCGGGCGTGCGCAGCGTCGGCGGCGGCAGCGCGACCTCGACCAGCTCGGGCACGATCGCGCCGATCGACGCGATCAAGAAGCGGGCCGGGACGAGCGCGAGCGTCACGTACAACGACGGCACGGACGTGGGCGCGGCGGTCAACGCGGCGCGTGCGGCGAGCGTGGCGATCGTGTGCGTGGGCTACGGCGAGAACGAGGGCACCGACCAGGCGAACATCGACCTGCCGGGCAACCAGAACTCGCTGGTGCAGCAGGTCGCGGCGGCCAACCCCAACACCGTCGTGGTGCTCAACACCGGCTCCGCGGTGACGATGCCGTGGCTCGGGCAGGTCAAGGGCGTGGTGGAGGAGTGGTACGCGGGCCAGGAGGTCGGCAACTCCCTCGCCGCGCTGCTGTTCGGCGACGTCAACCCGTCCGGCAAGCTGCCGGTGACCTTCCCCGCCTCGCTGGGCGACGTGCCGGCGCACACCGCGGCCCAGTGGCCGGGGCAGGGCAACGTGCAGTACAGCGAGGGTCTGAAGGTCGGCTACCGGTGGTACGACGCGCAGAACATCACGCCGCTGTTCCCGTTCGGGTTCGGGCTGTCGTACACCAGCTTCTCCTTCTCCTGGCTCCAGGTGGGCGGCCTGGACGGCAACGGCAACGCGACGGTGAGCGCCACGGTCACCAACACCGGCAGCAGGGCCGGGGCGGAGATCGCCCAGCTCTACGTCGGCGACCCGGCGTCCACCGGTGAGCCGGCCAGGCAGCTCAAGGGATTCCAGCGGGTGGACCTGCAGCCGGGCGCGAGTGCCAAGGTGACCTTCACGGTGACCGCGCACGACCTGGCGTACTGGAACACCGCGTCGTCGTCCTGGACGACGGCGGCCGGCGCGTACCAGATCTCGGTGGGCGACTCCTCGCGGAACCTGCCGCTGACCGGGACGCTCAACGTGGCGACCGCGATGACGGCCAGGACGGTCGACGCGGCCACGACGGCGTCGGCGTCCGTCGCGGTGGTCAACCCGCAGGGCATGAGCGGGCCTTCGGGCAAGGCGGTGTCGCTGCCGGTGGCCGCGAAGGTGTCGTCGGGCGGCGCGGTGACCTTCACCGCGACGGGCCTGCCGGCCGGGCTCTCGATCGCGAAGGACGGGCTGATCTCCGGCACGCCGACCGCGAAGGGCACCAGCACGGTGAGCGTGACGGCCTCGGACGGCAGGGGCGCGGCGGACACCGCGACCTTCGTCTGGACGGTCACCTGACCGGTGGGCGCGCCCCGGGACCCGCGCGGTGAGGGCCGCGCGGGCCCCGGGGTGACACGCTCCGGGACCCGCGGGGTGAGGGCCTCGCGGGTCCCGGAGCGGCAAAGACTCCAAAGATTCCAAAGACTCTGCCTCCCCATGGGTGAAATCGGTTCCCCATGGGGAGGCAGATGTACATGACAATACGGAGCCGGGTGGGCTCAGCCGCCGTACCAGACGGTGGTGGCGTTGCAGAACTCGCGGATGCCGTGCCCGGACAGCTCCCGGCCGTAGCCGGAGCGCTTGACGCCGCCGAAGGGCAGCGCCGGGTGCGAGGCGGTCATCCCGTCGAAGTACACCCCGCCGGCCTCCAGATCGCGCACGAACCGCCGCCGCTCGTCCTCGTCCGCCGTCCAGACGTTGGAACTGAGCCCGAACGGCGTGTCGTTGGCGATCCCGACGGCGGCGTCCAGGTCCGCGGCCCGGTAGAGCGTCGCGACCGGCCCGAACGCCTCCTCGTGGTGGATGCGCATGTCCTTCGTGATGCCGGCGAGCACGGTGGGCTCGTAGTACCAGCCGTCCGGCAGCGCCTCGGGGCGGCGCGCCCCGCACAGGGCCTCGGCTCCCTTGGCGAGCGCGTCCTGGACCAGCTCCTCCAGGTCCGCGCGGCCCTGCTCGCTGGAGACCGGGCCGACGTCGGTGGACAGGCTCGTCGGATCGCCGACCCGCAGGGCGCTCATGGCGCGCGTGAAGCGCTCGGCGAAGGCGTCGTGGACGTCGGTGTGCACGATGAAGCGCTTGGCGGCGATGCACGACTGGCCGTTGTTCTGCACCCGGGCGGTGACCGCGACCTCGGCGGCCCGGTCGAGGTCGGCGGACGGCATGACGATGAAGGGGTCGCTGCCGCCCAGTTCCAGGACGGTCTTCTTGACCTCGTCGCCGGCGACCGAGGCGACCGCGCGGCCCGCGCCCTCGCTGCCGGTCAGCGTCGCGGCGGCCACCCGCGGGTCGCGCAGCACGTCCTCGATGGCGCCGGAGCCGATCAGCAGCGTCTGGAAGCAGCCCTCGGGGAAGCCGGCCCGGTGGAACAGCTCCCCGAGGTAGAGCGCGGTCTGCGGCACGTTCGAGGCGTGCTTGAGCAGCCCGACGTTGCCGGCCATCAGCGCGGGCGCGGCGAACCGGACGACCTGCCACAGCGGGAAGTTCCACGGCATCACCGCGAGCACCACGCCGAGCGGCCGGTAGCGGACGTACGCGCGCACCGCGCCGCTGTCCTCGACGTCGGCGGGGGCGGGGTGCTCGTCGGCGAGCAGCGCCTCGGCGTGCCCGGCGTACCAGCGCATCGCCTTGGCGCACTTGGCCGCCTCGGCGCGGGCCGCGGTGAGGGTCTTGCCCATCTCCAGGGTCATGGTGCGGGCGATGTCGTCCTGCTCCTTGTCGAGCAGGTCTGCTGCGGCGCGCAGCAGCCGGGCCCGCTCGTCGAAGCCGGTCAGCCGCCACTGGCGGAAGGCGGCGTGGGCGGCGGCGATCCGCTGCTCGATCCCGTCCCTGCCGAGGGCGTCGAAGGTACGGACCGTCTCCCCGGTGGCGGGGTTCACGGTGGCGATCGGCATGGTGCTCCTCCTCGTGCCACGGGCCGTGCGGGACGGGCGCGCGGGCCGGACGCGGGCATGGCGCGGGCCGGCCGCCCACCACGCGCGGGTACCCGCGCCGGGCCGGTCCATGCGGCTGCGCCACCCGCCCGGCGCAACCCGGCCGGCCGACACTCCCTCGTGCGGGTGAATCCGGCGGGATCCCCGGCGGTCGCGGGGAGCCGACCGGCAGCGTTCATCCCGTGGTAACGCACGACACATCGGTCACATTTTCTACGCGCGCAGAATCGTTCCCCGCACCCCCACCCACCGCCCCCCACCTGGAGGTTGACGGATGCCCGGCTCCCGTGTCCCGCACACTCCGCCCGTCGTCGCCCACACCACCGGCTCCACCCGCTCCCACGGCTCGGGCCGCTCCACCGGCTCCGGCCGCACCGCCCGCCTGAGGCCGCGCAGGCTCGCGCTCGCCGCGTCGGCGGTCGTGGGCGCCGCGGCCCTGGCCGCCGCGGGTGTCGCGGCCGGCGGCAGCGCGCAGGCCGCGCCGACCGCCGCCGCGCCCGCGGCGGCGGCCACCCACCGGGTGCTCTTCGACAACACCAAGGCCGAGACGGCCGGCAACGCCGACTGGATCATCAGCACCAGCCAGCCCGACCCGCTCGGCCAGGACTCCTCCCCGAACGCCGAGACCGACTGGACCGGCGCGCTGTCCTCGTGGGGCGTGGCCCTGCAGAAGGCCGGCGGCTACAGCCTGAACACCCTGCCGTCCGGCCGCACCATCACCTACGGCAGCAGCTCCAACGCGCAGGACCTCAGCAAGTTCGACACCTTCGTGCTGACCGAGCCGAACGTGAAGCTCAGCGCCGCGGAGAAGACCGCGGTGATGACCTTCGTGAAGAACGGCGGCGGCCTGTTCCTGATCTCGGACCACAACAACAGCGACCGCAACAACGACGGTTGCGACTCGCCGTGCGTGATCAGCGACCTGCTGACCAACAACGGGGTGGACAACACCGACCCGTTCGGCTTCTCGGTCGACAAGCTCGACATCAGCACCGACAACCCGCGGGCGGTCGCCAGCTCCTCCGACCCGGTGCTGCACGGCCCGTTCGGCACCGTCACCGGCAGCATCCTGCGGGACGGCACGACCTTCACGCTGAACCCCTCGGACAACAGCAGCGTCAAGGGCCTGGTGTACCGCACCGGTTACTCCGGCAACACCGGCGCGTTCTTCGTCACCAGCACCTTCGGCAGCGGCCGGGTGGCGATCTGGGGCGACAGCTCGCCGGTCGACGACGGCACCGGCCAGTCGGGCAACACCCTCTACGACGGCTGGAACGACCCGGCCGGCACCGACGCCGCGCTCGCGCTCAACGCCACGGCGTGGCTGTCCGGTTCGGGCGGCGGCAGCACCAACCCGCCGACGACCCCGCCCACCACGCCGCCGTCCGGCGGCTGCACCTCCCGGCAGCTGCTGGCCAACCCCGGCTTCGAGTCGGGGAGTTCGTCGTGGTCGGCGAGCAGCGGGGTGATCACCAGCTCCAGCGGCGAGGCGGCGCACGCCGGTTCGTACAAGGCGTGGCTGGACGGCTACGGCACCGCGACCACCGACACGCTCTCCCAGTCGGTGGCGATCCCCGCCGGGTGCGCGGCGCGGCTGGCCTTCTGGCTGCACATCGACACCGCAGAGACCGGCAGCACCGCCTACGACACCCTCAAGGTGCAGGTGCTGAACTCCTCGGGGACGGTGCTGAGCACGCTCGCGACGTATTCCAACACCAATGCCGCGGCCGGCTTCACGCAGCGCTCGTTCGACCTGAGCGGCTACGCCGGGCAGACGGTCACGGTGAAGTTCACCGGGACGGAGGGCTCCAAGCTGCAGACGTCGTTCGTCGTGGACGACACGGCGCTCACCGTCGGCTGACGCCGGACCGCCGGCCGGCGGCGGGGCCGAACTCGCACCACACGGCCTTGCCGTCGCCACGCGGCTCGACGCCCCAGCGGCTGGCCAGCGCGTCGATCATCAGCAGCCCGCGGCCGGAGGTCGCGGCCTCGCCGGGGCTGCGGCGGCGCGGCCAGACGCTGGAGCGGTCCTGCACGGTCAGCCGGATCCGGCGCACCGGCTCGGGCAGCACCTCCAGGGTCAGCACCGCGCCGCCCTCGGTGTGCAGCAGCACATTGACCAGCAGCTCGCCGGCGGCCAGCTCCACGTCGTCGGCGAGCTCGGCCAGCTTCCAGCCGGCCAGCGTCTGGCGCAGCGCCACCCGCGCGTCGGCCAGGCCCTCGGGGTCGGCCTGGTGGACGTAGGAGTGCATACGCGGCGCCCGGTGGGTGCCCGGGTCGGGGTCGCGGCGCAGCACCAGCAGCGCCACGTCGTCCTGCGAGCCCCAGCGCTCCCACAGGTCGCCGGCGAGGTCGCCGGCCAGCTCCTCGGCCTCGCGCGGGCCGTCCCGTACGGCCTCGGCCAGCGCCTCCATGCCGATCGTGATGTCCAGGCCGCGCTCCTCGACCAGCCCGTCGGTGCAGAACACCAGCGTCTCGCCGGGCACCAGGTCCAGCCGGGTCTCGGGGAACTCGTGCATGTCGACGGCGGTGGCCAGGCCCAGCGGCAGCCCGCCGCGCACATGCGGCCAGCCGGTGCGGCCGTCGGTGTGCCGCACCAGCGGGCCCAGGTGCCCGGCGCGGGCGGCGCGCACGGTGCCGGTGGCCAGGTCCAGCTCGGCGTACGCGCAGGTCGCGAAGCGCTCGGTGTCCAGCTCGGCGAGGAAGCGGGAGGCGCGGGCCAGCACGGTGGAGGGCGGGTGGCCCTCGGCGGCGTAGGCGCGCAGCGCGATCCGCAGCTGGCCCATGACGGCGGCGGCGTGCGTGTCGTGGCCCTGGACGTCGCCGACGACCAGGCCGACCCGGTTCTGCGGCAGCGCCACCACGTCGTACCAGTCGCCGCCGACCTCCCGGCCGCTGGAGGCGGCGTGGTAGCGCACCGCGATGCCGACGCCGGCGAAGCGCGGGATGTCGCGCGGCAGCATCGACTCCTGGAGCTCGGTGGCGACCTCGCGCTCGCGGTCGAAGAGCATGGCGCGCTGCAGCGACTGCGCCACGATCGCGGCGAGCGCCCCGTACAGCTCGCGCTGCTCGCGGGTGAAGTCGCAGCCGGTGCGGTAGAAGAGCCCGAGGCCGCCGATGGAGCGGCCCTGGGCGATCAGCGGCAGGAAGGCCGCGGAGGCCATGTCGGTGGCGGTGAGGTACGCGCGGGCGGCGGGGAAGCGCTCGGTCAGCTCGGGGAAGGAGGCGGCGAAGCGGGACTGCTGGGTCATGACCGCCTCGCCGAGCGGCAGCGTCCCGTCCAGCCGGCGCGGCGCGGTGCCGTCCAGCCCGGCGACCGGGGAGCCGCTGATGCCGGCGATCCGCAGGTTGCCGCCCTCGACCAGGCCCAGCAGCAGCCCGTCGGCGCCGAACCGCTCCAGGCCGCCCGCGCCGGTCACCACGGCGGTGACGTCTTCCACGCTCACCGCGTTCGACAGCGCCTCGGTGGTGAGCCGGACGACCGGGGCGATGCTGCGGCTGTCGCCGCCGGTGTCCCGGGCCGGCACCTCGGGGGCCTGGGTCAGCTCGTCGGTGGCGTCCCGGACGATGCCGACGATGCGGTAGGCGTTGCCGCGCTCGTCGCGCAGGATCGTGCCCTGGGTGTGGGTCCACTGCTTGACGCCGTCCCTGCGGGTGACCCGGAAGTAGCCGCCGTAGCTGCGCAGGCCCGCCTGGAGCGCCCGGCGCAGCGCGTAGTCGAGCCGGGCGCCCTCCTCGGGCGAGACCCGCAGCACCAGCGACTCCAGGCGCGCGTCGAACTCGTCGGGCCGCAGGTCGAAGACCTCCAGGCCCTGCTCGTCGAGCTCGAAGACGCCGCGGTCGAGGTCCCAGTCGAAGCTGCCGATGCCGTTCAGGGCCAGCCGCTCCCCCGGGCCGATCTCCGGCTCCGCCGGCCGGACCGGCTCGACGAGGGGGCCGACCCTGGGGTCGTACCGGCTGCGGGCCGGCCGCTTGGGTAGTGCCATGCACACGCTCCGGGGGTCGGACCTGCGGGGGAACAGGCCGATTCCGCGGGGCCGCCGCAGGGGCGGCCTCACCGGGCTCTCCAGGCACCCATTATGCCCCGATCCGTCCGGTTTTCCAGGGGCGGAAAAGCCATGAGCCAGGCGGATGCGCACCGCATGGGCCCGCGGCGGCCGGGTACGCGAGAGGGCGACCGGACCGCGCTATCCAGGGAACACCCGATGACCACCTCGTCCCCGGACACCTTCCCCCCGGTGCCGGTACCGCCGGAAGAGCCGGTGCCGGGCCCCGACCCGACACCCTCGCCCGAGCCGCACCCGGTCCCGGGCCCCGTACCGACGCCGCCGTCGCCGACGCCGCCGGCCCCCGTACCGCCGCAGCCCGAGCCCACCCCGGCGCCGGGGCCGCCGCCGATCGACTGACCTCGCAGCGAGCCCTACGTCGAATATGCGGGCGAATATGTAATCCGTACGTGTGACCACTCGAAAATATGCTCGGCCATTCATCATTCAGGTCGATAATCCGCCCGCGGCGTATCCCGGACCAAGGTCATCGCCGCAGGTGGGCGGCACCCCCTGCACTTCCCCTCCTCGGTGCAGGGGGCACCCTTTTCGCCCGGCTTCCGACGACCTCCCCGGGACGGTCACAATTCCTCCGCGGAATGATCCACCATGGGTTCCCGGAAATACGGCCGGAAAAGAGCCGTTGTGAGCGGGAGTACGCCGATGCGCAGTCGGCGGCTGCCGGGGGAGAAAATTCATGGGCAGAACTTTGCGTGCCGCCGCGGTCGCCTCCGCGGCGGCGCTGGTGGCACTCGCCGTCACGCCGACCGCGGCGCACGCCGCAGCGACGGCGCCGCGGGTGGACCTGCGGGTGCTGGTGGTCGACGACGGGGGGCCGGCGACCGCGGCGGTCACCTCGGAGCTGGACGGGGCGGGGACCCCCTACACCACGGTGGACCTGACGGCGGCGGGGCGGCCGGTGATCACCGCGGGCTTCCTCAGCGACACCGTCTCCGGCCGGCCGCGGGCCAAGTTCCAGGCGGTGGTCCTGCCGAACGACAACCCGTTCGGCGCGGGCTCCGCCGAGATGGCCGCGCTCGCCGCGTACGAGACCGCCTTCGGCATCCGGCAGGTCGACGCCTACACCTACGCGCAGCCCTCGGTCGGGCTGAACTACGCGCAGACCGGCGGCTACATCGGCCAACTCGACGGCGTCCAGGGCCAGGTGACCGCGCAGGGCGCCGCCGGCGACTTCGGCTACCTCAAGGGCGCGGTGCCCTTCGAGGACAACGACCCCTACCAGGCCGAGAGTTACGGCTACCTCGCGACACCGCTGGCCGCCCAGGCGGCCGGCACGACCTTCACCCCGCTGGTGGACGCGCCCATCCCGGGCAGCGACCAGCGCGGCGTGCTCGTCGGCCAGTACACCCACGACGGGCGCAGCGAGCTGGTGATCCCGTTCGTCTACAACCAGTACCAGCAGCAGTTCCGGCTGCTGGCGCGCGGCATCGTGGAGTGGATGACGCAGGGCATCCACCTCGGCGCCGACCGCAACTACTTCGAGGTGCAGGTCGACGACGTCTTCCTCGCCGACGACCGGTGGAACGCCGACCTCAACTGCACGCCCGGAGACGTCGACTGCCCGATCGGCACCGGCGGGGACGACGACCCGATCCGGATGACCGCCGCCGACGCCGCCTACGCCGAGCAGTGGTCGGCCGCGCACGGCTTCACCTTCGACTTCGTCTTCAACGGCGGCGGCAGCGAGGACTGGAAGTCCGACCACGACACGACGAGCGACCCGCTCGCCACGCAGCTGCTGAACGACAAGAACAGCTACCGCTGGGTCAACCACACCTATCTGCACCCCTTCCTGGGCTGCGTGCAGAACGTCACGGTCGTGCCGTGGAGCTGCCTGACCACCGCGAGCGGCGCCACGCAGTGGGTGAGCAAGGCCGACATCACCGCCGCCGTCCAGGACAACCGCACCTGGGCCGCCTCCCACGGACTGAGCCTGAACAACAGCGAGTTGGTGACCGGTGAGCACTCCGGCCTGAAGGTGCTGCCGCAGCAGCCCGCCGACAACCCCAACCTCGCGCCCGCGCTCAGCTCGCTCGGCGTGAAGTACCTGGCGAGCGACAACTCCCGGGAGCCGGACCAGCGGACGGTCGGTCCCGCGGTCACGGTGCCGCGCTTCCCGATGAACGTCTTCTACAACGCCGGGACGGCGCAGGAGGAGACCGACGAGTACAACTGGATCTACACCAACTCCGCGCAGGGCGGCAGCGGGGCGTGCGCCACGTCCGGCACCTCCACCTGCCTGGTCGCCCCGCTGGACCCGGCCACCGGCTACGCCTCGTACATCGTGCCGCTGGAGGCGCGGATCGACCTCGGGCACGTGCTGGGCAACAACCCGCGCCCGCACTTCATGCACCAGTCCAACCTCGCCGAGGGCCGGATCGCCTACCCGGTGCTGGAGAAGATCCTCGCCGGCTACGCCGGCCTCTTCGCCGCGAACACCCCGGCGGTGAACCTGCGCACCTCCGACATCGCCGTCGAGCTGCAGCGCAGGGCCGCGTGGAGCGCGGCGTGGAAGGCCGGCAAGGTCACCGCGTACCGCATCGGCGCCGCCGTCACCGTCAGCGCGCCCTCCGGTGTGCAGGTCGACGCGACGATGCCGGCCGGCACCCGGCAGGCCCAGCTGCTCGGCGCCACCGCCTTCGGCACGGCCTACGCCGGGCGGCTGTCGGGGTGGGTCCAGCCCGGGCTGCTCCAGTCGGCGGTGACGCTCACGCTGCCGTCCGGCGCGGTGCCGGCGGCGGTGGCGGCGGGCGCGCCGCGTACGGCCGCGAAGCTCGCGGCGCCGGTGGGCCGGCTGCCGGTCCCGGCGGGCGTCGCGCAGGCGGTGCCGGCGGGGCCCGGCGACACCGGGCGCGGCGGCGAGCGCGGCAGCGCGCCCGGGTCCGGCGCGCACGGCCGCGGGGCACGCGGCTAGACGCACGGCAGCAGTACGTGCGGGCGGGGCGGTGGGCGCCCCGCCCGCACCGCCGGGCGCGCCCGCGGCCCGGCACCCACCCGACCGTCCAGGGGGACGACCACGCCATGCACGCAGTCTTCGGCACGCCGGCGGCGCGCACCGCACAGGTGACGCTGCTGACCGAGGGGACGTATCCGCACAGCCCCGGTGGGGTGAGCGTCTGGTGCGACCAGTTGCTCCGCGCCCTGCCGGACGTCGGCTTCCGCGTCACGGCCGTCACCGCCACCGGCGAGGAGCCGCTGGCCTGGCAACTGCCGCCGAACGTCACGGCGTTGCAGACCGTGCCGATGTGGGGCCGGACCCCGCGGGGGCGCGAGCCGCGCGGCCGGGACCGGCGGGCGCTGCTCGGCGCGTGGGAGGGCCTGCTCACCGCGCTGCTGGCCGAACAGGACGGCGAGGACCGGCACTTCGGGCTCGCGCTGTACGAACTCGGCGAATGGGCGCAGGCCGGCGTGCTCGCGGCGGGGCTGCGCTCGGAGGCGGCGGTACGCATCCTCGCCGCGCTGTGGCGGCGGCCGGGGACGGCGGTCGCGGCGGCGCGGCCGAGCCAGTACGACGCGCTGACCGGCACCGACCTGCTGGAGCACGCGCTGCGCCCGCTGGCCGCGCCCCCGCCGACCGGGGTCGCGCACGCCGTGAGCGGCGGGCTCGCCACACTGCCCGGCCTGCTGGCCCACCACCGCGAGGACGTGCCGCTGCTGCTCACCGAGCACGGCGTCTACCAGCGCGAGCGCTACCTCGGGCACCGCACCGGGCCGTACCGCTGGCCGGTCAAGGCGCTGCTGCTGCACTTCTTCCGGCTGCTGGCCCGCGAGGGCTACCGCAGCAGCGCCCTCATCACGCCGGGCAACCGCTACAACCGCCGCTGGGAGGAGCACGGGGGCGCGGCGCCGGACCGTATCCGCACGGTCTACAACGGCGTCGATCCCGCGGCCTTCCCGCTCGCCGGGCCCGAGCCGGCCCGCCCGACGCTCAGCTGGGCCGGGCGGATCGACCCGATCAAGGACCTGGAGACCCTGATCCGGGCGTTCGCGCTGGTCAGGGAGGAGATGCCGGAGGCCAGGCTGCGGATCTTCGGCGGCACGCCGCGCGGCGGCGAGGCGTACCGGGAGCGCTGCGAGGCGCTCGCGCAGGCGGTGGGCGCGGGGGAAGCGGTGACGTTCGAGGGCCGGGTGGACGACATCCGCACGGCGTACGCGGCCGGGCAGGTGGTGATGCTCTCCAGCATCAGCGAGGGGTTCCCGTTCACGCTCATCGAGGCGATGTCCTGCGGGCGCTGCACGGTCTCGACGGACGTCGGCGGGGTGCGCGAGGCGGTGGGCGACACCGGCCTGGTCGTGCCGCCGCGCGACCCGGCGGCGATGGCGCTGGCGGCGCTGTCCCTGCTGCGCGACCCGGCCCGCCGGGCCGCCCTCGGCGAGGCGGCGCGGCTGCGCGTCATCGACCAGTTCACCCTGCGCCGCACCGTCGACTCCTTCCGGGCGATCTACGCCGGCCTCTCCCCGGCCGAGCCCCGCACGGCCCAGCAGTACGCGGGCGTGACCTGGCTCTCCCGGGTCTGGCGGGAAGCGCCCGCGGCGAGCGGCCCGGCGGCGGAGGGCACGGCGTGAGGGCGGGACGGCCGGGCGTGGGCGCGACGGCGCGGGTGGGCGGCCGGGGCTCCGGCGGCGCCACGCCGGGCCGGCTGCCGCGGACACGGCCGCCCGGCGGCCGGGCGGCGCATGCCGCCGCGCGGCGGGGGCGGCGCGCGAACGGGACGCGAGCGGTGGCCGGTGGGAGCGTGCAGTGAGCGGGGGGCTGTCGCTGGTCGGGGCCGGGGAGCCGGGCGGGGAGTTGGCGGGGGGCGTCGTACGGATGCGGCCGGCGCCCGGCTGGGCGGTGGGGGATCCGCTGGCGGAGCTCGCCGAGCGGCTGGGCGGGCGGGTCGCGAGCGCGGTGCACGCCGAGGAGGTCGCGGCGCTGCTGGAGTCCGAGGGCCTGACGGACGAGCAGATCACCGGGCGGTACCGGCACCGCGACCTCTTCTCCCTCGCCGAGGCGCTGTTCGCGCTCGTGCCGCGGGCCTTCCCGGAGCCGGAGCCGGGCCCCGACCCGTGGCGTACGGGGCTGCTGCGGTGCGTGCTGCGCGGGCTGACCTTCGCGCTGCCGGGAGTCGGGTACGTCCTCGGCGGGCGGTGGGCGGACGGGCCCGCGGGCCCCTTCGGGGTGACGGCGGCGGTCGCCGGATGGGCGGCGGCGGCCCTGGTGAGCTGGGGCTGGAACCAGGGCCTGGCCCACCGCGCAGGGCTGCTGCTGCTCGCCGGCCGGCCGCGCGCCGCGGCCCGCTGCCTGCTGGCCGGCGGGGCGGCGGGCGTGCTGCCGGCGACGGGGGCGGCGCTCGCCCTGACCGGCGCCTCCCACCCGTCCGCCCCGCTCTTCGCCTTCGGCCAGGCCCTGTACATGGCCGCGGCGACCGTGCTGCTCGTCCTCGGCCGGGAACGCCTGCTGCTGTACGTGCTCGCGCCGCTGTGCGTGGCCGCGGGCCTCGGCGCCGCGGGGCTGCCTGACCCGGCGGTCGCGGGGGCGCTCACGGCGACGGTCGGCGCGGCGACCGCGGTCGCGGTACGCACGGCGGTGCGCTCGGCGCCGGGCGGCCGGGGGCGCGCCGCCGCACGCCGGGACGACGAGGCGCCCGTGCCGGTGCGGCGGTCGGCGGCGCCGGCGCTCGCCGGGTTCGCGGCCGGCGTGCTGGTGGTGGCCGCCGCGCTCGACGGGCAGCTGGTCGCGGCGCTCACCGTGAGCATGGGAGTGGCCGAGTGGCTGCTCTTCCGGTTCCGCAGCCGGTGCCTGGCGGCCCTACGCGCCACGGGCGTGGCCGAGCGGCTGCTCGCCCGCTCGTGGCGGGTGCTGGCGCGCTGCCTGGGCGGTTACGCGGTCACGCTGGTGGCCCTCGCGGGCGTCGAGTCGGCGGTGCTGCCGGGCGCGCCGGCGTGGGACGTACCGCACCTGAGCGTCCTGCTCGCGCTGGGCTGCGCGCTGTGGCTGACGCTGCTGCTCCAGTCGTGCGGGCGGCCCTGGACCGCCGCCGCCGTGCCGGCCGCCGCCGCGGCGACCGCGCTCGCGCTGCTGGCCGCGCACACCGCCGCGCCGGGCACCGTGCTCGGCCTGACCGGCGCGGCAGCCACCGCCGTCCTGCTGGCCGCCGCCGGCACGGTCACCGCGCGGGTGACCACCCACCGCTGAGCCGCACCAACCCCGACCTCACCTCAACTCACCGTCACCGCAGAGGAGATACCTCCGTGTCCACCGCAACTCCGGTCGCCGTCACCGGCGCCGAGGGCTTCATCGGCTCGCACCTGGTCGAGGCGCTGGTCGCCTCGGGCCGCCGGGTGCGCGCCATGGTGCAGTACAACTCCTTCGCCTCGCACGGCTGGTTGGAGCTGCTGCCGTCCGAGGTGCGCGACCACGTCGAGGTCGTGATGGGCGACGTCCGCGACCCCGGCTCGGTACGCGAGCTGGTCGCCGGCTGCGACACCGTCTACCACCTGGCCGCGCTCATCGCGATCCCGTACTCCTACCGCGCCCCGCGCTCCTACGTCGACACCAACGTCACCGGCACCCTCAACGTCCTCGAAGCGGTACGGGACGTGGGCGCCGCCCGCCTCGTGCACACCTCGACCAGCGAGACGTACGGCACCGCGCGGACCGTGCCGATCAGCGAGGACCACCCGATCAACACGCAGTCGCCGTACGCCGCTTCGAAGGCCGGCGCGGACCGGCTCGCCGACAGCTACCACGCGAGCTTCGGCACGCCCGTGGTGACGCTGCGGCCCTTCAACACCTTCGGGCCGCGGCAGTCGATGCGGGCGGTCATCCCGACCGTCATCGGCCAGGTCGCCGCCGGCGAACGCACCGTCACGCTCGGGGACCTGCGCCCCACGCGGGATTTCACCTTCGTCCATGACACCGCCGCCGCCTTCCTCGCGGCCGGCACCGCGCCGGCCGGGAAGGTCGTCGGCCGGACCTTCAACGCCGGGACCGGCGGCGAGATCTCGGTCGGCGACCTGGTCACGCTCATCGGCAAGCTCATGGGCACCGACCTCGCTGTCGTCGAGGACCCGGCGCGGCTGCGGCCCGCCGGTTCCGAGGTGATGCGGCTGGTGTGCGACGCGACCCGGCTGCGCGAGGCGACCGGCTGGGCGCCGGCGTACAGCCTGGAGGACGGGCTGGCCCGCACGATCGACTTCTTCCGCGACCCGGCGCACCTGGCCCGCTACAAGACCGCCGCCTACAACGTCTGACGCGACGTCAGTTCTTTTGCCTGCACCGACAGGACCTCATATCACCATGACCGCACGATATTTGGGGGGACCCACCATGCACGCTGTCATCCTCGCGGGCGGCAAGGGCGTACGCCTGCGGCCGTACACCACCGCGCTGCCCAAGCCGCTCGTGCCGATCGGCGACAGCCACGCGATCCTGGAGATCGTCCTCAGACAACTCGCCGGCTCCGGTTTCCGCAGCGTCACGATCGCCATCGGGCACCTGGGCAACATCATCCGGGCCTACGTCGGCGACGGCTCGCAGTGGGGGCTGGAGGTCGGCTACGCCACCGAGGACAACCCGCTCGGCACGATGGGGCCGCTGCTGACCATGCGCGACGACCTGCCCGAGCACTTCCTGGTGATGAACGGCGACGTGCTCACCGACCTGGACTTCGGCCAACTGCTGCGCGGGCACGCGGCGTCGGGCGCGGCGCTGACGATCGCCACGTATCCGCGCACGGTGCACATCGACTTCGGGGTGCTGACCACCGACGAGGGGCAGGTGGTGGGCTTCACCGAGAAGCCGAGCATGGACTACCGGGTGTCGATGGGGGTCTACGGCGTCTCGCGCGGCGCGCTGGCCGGCTACACGCCGGGCATGCCGCTGGGCTTCGACGAGGTCGTCCTGGACCTGCTGGCGGCCGGACGCCCGCCGCGGGCCCATGAGTTCGACGGGTACTGGCTGGACATCGGCCGGCCCGACGACTACGACCGGGCCAACGCGGAATTCAGCAGCCTGCGTCCGCTGCTGCTCAAGGGGGCGTGAGGGCGCGATGCGCAGGATCCTGGTGCTCGGCGCCCGCGGCTACCTCGGCGCCCCGGTCGCCGCGCGGCTCGCGGCGGAGCCGGACGTGACGGTGCTGTACGGCGGGCGGGGCGGGCCCCGCGAAGGCGCGCGGGGCGCGCAGGGCGCGCGGGGCGGCCGGCGGATGCCGGACCTCGGCGTGGACATCGGCTCGGTGCCGGTGGACGTGCTCGCCGCGGCCCTCGCGGGGCTGCGCCCCGACGCGGTCGTCAACTGCGCGGGCCTGGCCTCCGGTCCGGCGAGCGCGCTGGCCGCGGTCAACGCGCGGGGCGCGGCGGCGCTGTGCGAGGCGGTCGCGGCGGGGGTGCCCGCGGCCCGCCTCGTGCAGCTGGGCTCGGCGGGCGAGTACGGCCCCGGGGTGCCCGGCACGCCGCTGCGGGAGTCCGCGCCGGCCCGCCCAGCGGGGGTGTACGGCGCGACGAAGCTCGCCGGCACGCTCGCGGTGGCCGGCTCGGGCCTGGACGCGGTGGTGCTGCGGGTCTTCAACCCGGTGGGCGCCGGCGCGCCCCTGTCGGGGCTGCCCGGACGGCTGGCCGCGGCCTTCCGCGCCGCGCCGCCCGGCGCGCCGGTCCGCACCGGTGACCTGGGCGCGTACCGTGACTTCGTGGACGTGGCGGACGTGGCGGATGCGGTGGCCCTGGCGGTCGCCGCCCCCGGCCCCCTCCCGCCGGTGCTCAACATCGGCTCCGGCGAGCCGACCCTCGTACGCGACCTGGCCGGCCGCCTGGCCGGCATCGCCGGCTTCACCGGCCGTATCGAGGAGTCCGGCACCGGCTCCGAGCGCTCGGCCGCGGTCTCCTGGACCGCCGCGGACATCTCCCTGGCCGCCTCCGCCCTGGGCTGGCGCCCGACCCGCACCCTGGACGACGCCCTGAGGTCGCTCTATGAGGCGACGGCCCCGACGGCGGGGGCCCGGGTATGAGGCCACGCAGCGCCTCGGGCCCGGCAGTTCGGACCGCGGGAGCCGGGCGGGAAGAGCAGCACCCCGGCGACCGCACCCCCGCCCCGGCCACAGGCACGCCCGGGCCCGCCCCGCGGCCGGACGGGCGGGCGGGGCGGCTCGGGGGGTGCGGGGGCGGGGGTGGGCGGTCGCTGCTTGTGCCGTTGTATGTGCATCCGGATGTCGACCCCGCCGCGTGGCGGGCGTTGGAGCGGGCGGCGGCGCGGCTGTACGGCGTCGTCGTCAACGTGGCGGACGGGCCCGGGAGTTCGGGTCCTGACGGGGCTTTCGCCGCGGCGGCGGGGCGGCTCCGGGCGGCCGGGGTGCGGCTGCTGGGGTACGTCGACACCGACTACGCGACCCGGCCGGTGCAGGACGCCGCGCGGGATGTGGCGCGGCACCGGGAGTGGTACGGCGTCGCCGGCGTCTTCTTCGACCGCGCCGCCGCGGGCCGCGACCGGCTGCCGTACTACCGGCGGCTGGAGCGGGCCGCCCGCCGCGGCGGGGCCCGTACGGTGGTGCTCAACCCGGGGGTGCATCCGGACCCGGCGTACACCTCGGTCGGCGACCTGCTGGTGACGTACGAGGGCAGCTGGGCGGACTACACGGCGGCGGCCGTCCCGGGCTGGACCGCCGCCCACTCCCCCGCGCGCTTCTGCCACCTCGTCTACGGCGTCCCCGGCGGCGCCGCGGCCCGCGCGGTGGCCCGCACCGCCTCCGCCCGGGGCGCCGCCGTCCACTGCGCCGTCCCCGGCACCCCGCCGAACCCCTGGCAGCACGTCCCGGGCGCCACCGCGGAGGCCGCATGACCGGCGCCCCCGCCGCGGCGGGCCCGGCGCCCAGCGCCACGGGGGCCCACGGCCCGCCGTCACCGCCCACCCCTCCCCGTACCGCAGAGGCCCCATGAACCGCCCCTCCGCCAGGACCGCCCGCGCCCTCCGCCGGCTCGCCGCGCTCGGCGCCGCCCTCGGCGTGCTCGCCCTCGCCGGCTGCACCACCTCCGGCGGAGGCGATGACGGCAAGCCGTCCGTCGCGCCGCCGGCCCCGACGACCCGCGCGGCCACGCGCTGGCAGCCGCAGCCCGGCGTCGCGTGGCAGTGGCAGCTCAGCGGGACGGTCGACACCTCCGTCGACGTGCCCGTCTACGACGTCGACGGCTTCGAGAACGACGCCGCGCTCGTCGCGGAGCTGCACAAGGCCGGCCGGCACGTCATCTGCTACGTCAACGCCGGCGCGTGGGAGTCCTTCCGGCCGGACGCCAAGGACTTCCCCGCCGCCCTGCTGGGCCGCGGCGACGGCTGGGACGGCGAGCGCTGGCTCGACATCCGCGCCAGGGACCGGCTCCGCCCGCTGATGGCCGCCCGCTTCGACATGTGCAGGGCCAAGGGCTTTGACGCCGTCGAGCCGGACCTCCTCGACGGGTACACCAACACCACCGGCTTCCCGCTCACCGCGGCCGACCAGCTCGCGTACAACCGCATGATCGCGGCCCTCGCCCACGACCGCGGCCTCGCGGTCGGCCTCAAGAACGACCTGGACCAAGTCCCCCAGCTCCTGGGGGACTTCGACTTCTCCGTGGACGAGCAGTGCGCGCAGTACGGCGAGTGCAAGCAGCTCACGCCGTTCATCACCGCTCACAAGCCGGTCTTCCACGTCGAGTACGAGCTGAAGCCCGCGCAGTTCTGCCCGGCGGTGCGCAAGCTGGGCTTCAGCTCGATGGCCAAGCACCTGTCCCTGGACGCCTGGCGCGACCCGTGCTGACCGGCTCCGCCGCGGGCCCGCTCAGACGAACTGCCACAGATGGTCGGCGGTTCCGTTGTCGTCGTACTGCACCACATGCGCGCTGTTCGCCGTCGACATCAGATCGACGCCCGCCACTTTCCCCGAGTTCTTGTTGCGGAGCCGGAACCACCCGTCGCCGTTGTCGACCAGCTGCCACAGATGGTCCGCCGTCCCGTTGTCGTCGAACTGCACCACATGCGCGCTGTTCGCCGTCGACATCAGATCGACCCCCATCACCTTCCCGGAGTTGAGGTTGCGGATCCGGTACCAGCCGTCGCCGTTGTCGACCAGCTGCCACAGGTGATCCGCCGTCCCGTTGTCGTCGAACTGCACCACATGCGCACTGTTCGCCGTCGACATCAGATCGACCCCCATCACCTTCCCGGAGTTCTTGTTCCGGATCCGCCGGTACGGCGCCGGCGCCGTCCACGGGTGGCCGCCGGTGGACGTGGTGGGGAAGGCGGCGACCCGCAGCCGGGCCGCGCCCATCGGCACCAGCGTGACGGTCTCGACCGCGGCGGTGGAGCGGGCCGGGGAGTCCTGGAGCGGGGTGACGACATGCTGCGCGTCGGCCTGCCATTCGGCGATCCGGCGTGCGGGCACGGTGAGGCGCACCGGTGTGGTCGCGGGCGTGAACGGGTCGGCGGGCAGCGCCCCGCCCGTGCGGCTGAAGCCGGCGCCGCCCGCGTCGAGGGCGAGGCCGTAGTTCCAGGGCGCGGTGGCGTGCACCTCGTACTGCGGGAACTGCGCGGTGCCGCCGGTCCGGACGTAACTCTCGCCCAGGTTCAGGGAGTACGTGAGCGGGCCGTGGTCGACGGCGGTGGCGCCGTGGTTGCCGGGCCAGGTCCTGACGGTCGTGGACTGCGGGAGGGTGAGCACGACGGTGTCGCCGCTCCGCCAGGTGCGGCTCACGACGGTGAAGGCGGGGCCGGCCGGGACGGCGGTCGCGGTGCCGGCGACGGTGAGCCGGGGGCTGCCGCACCGGCCGGGGACGCGCAGGTAGAGCGGGAAGGCGGTCGGGGCGGGCACCGAGACGGTGAGGGTCACGCTCTCGCCGAAGGGGTAGTCGGTGGTCTCGGTGAGCGTGACCTGCGTGCCGCCGGCGACCTTCGCGGTGACCTTGCTGGGCGCGTACATCACCGCGGCCAGGCCCCGGTCGGGGGTCGCGGCCCACAGCTCCTCGGTGAAGTAGGGCCAGCCCATGCCGTAGTTGTGCGGGCAGCAGCGGTACTGGTCGACGCCGGCCATGAACGCCTGCATGGCGAAGCCGTTCTGGAACTGCCCTTGCGTCTTGGGGGTGTTGTCCAGGTCGATGCTGTTGGCGCTGGTGATGTAGTGCACGGCCTTGCCGGACGGGTCGAGGGCGGCGGGCAGCGAGTTGAAGGCGAGGTCCTCGCAGCGGTCGGCCCACACCGGGTCGCCGGTGATGCGGGTCAGCAGCTGGTGGCTGGCCATGAACTCGACGATGCCGCAGGTCTCGAAGCCCTGCCGGGGGTCGCCGAAGCCGGGCCTGGCGTTCTCGTCGCCGGCGAAGCCGCCGCCGGGGAACTGGCCGTAGGCGGACATGACGGCGGTGTAGTTCTGGTACGCGGCCTGGGTCAGCGCGGCCGAGGGCGCGCGCAGCGCGTACTGGGCGGGTTCGCGGAAGCCCTGGGCGATGTTGACGTTGTGCAGCGTGGGCAGGTTGTTCACCCAGTTCGCGCCGCCGGCGTGGATCCTGTCGGCGAGGTCGAGCAGGAAGGCGTCGCCGGTGCGGTTGTAGAGCCAGAAGACGCTGTCCAGTCCGTCGCCCCAACGCACCGACACCCAGCTCTGGTTGAAGGCGCCGGGCCCTTGCGCGTTCATGTAGCGGAAGAAGGCGGTGAGCAGCGGGACGATCCGGCTGTCGGCGCTGTACTCCTGCCAGTTGCGCAGCGCCCACGTCAGCGGCAGGAAGGGCCAGAAGTCGGGGCCGCCGCCGAGCGAGGTGCGCAGGGCGGTCGGGCCGAAGAAGCCGTCGGGCGCGGCGGTGGCGACGACGGCGTCGATCCAGCGGCGTACGGCGGTGAGCGCGGTGGCGTCGCCGGTGAGGATCGCCAGGTCGACGTAGCCGCGCAGCCAGTAGGGCACTTCCTCCCAGCCGGTCTTGTCGGGGTGGACCCAGCCGCTGGCGTCCATCGCCAGGAAGTGCGAGGTGGCGGCGTACTGCCCGCACAGGCCCGCGAGTTGCTGCTGGAGCCGGCCGGCGAGCCAGCCGCTCGCGGTGACCGCGCCGGGCGGCAGGCGCAGGAAGGCGGTGGGGGCGAGCGGCGCGGCGTTGGGGGTGTACAGGCCGCCGGGGGCGGGGGCGACGCGGGTCGAGGCACGGCCCGGCGCCCCTCCCCCGGCGGCGGCCTGGGCGGGCGTCGCGGCCCGTGCGGGCGGCGCGGCGCCGGTGGTGCCGGCGACGGCGGAGCCGGCGGCGGCCGTGGCTGCGGCGGCGGTGAGGAAGGTCCGGCGGTTCAGGGGCATGGGGGGTGGCCTCCTGTGCTACTCGCTCTTCCAACGTTGGAAAGATCGGTGCCGCCCTGCATGACAGCACGGTCCGGCGGTGATGTCCAGAGCACGCACAGAAGTGGTCTCACGCCCCACGGCCCCCGCAAGGAACCCGGAAGCACCGGGAGTTGGCCGGGCGTGGAAACTCGTGCGCGACTCCTTGTCGGCGCGCCCGCGTCGCCTATATAACGTTGTAAAGCCGCATCGGCACGAACACCTGTACGACCCATGGGGACGCGTCCTCGTCGAAGCCGTCGCAGCCGTCGAAGCCCTCGTCGAGACCTAGGAGTGTCGTTGAGCATGAAGCTGAGCAAGAAGCCGCGCACGAACAAGCACAGAACCCGCACCCTGGCCGCCGCCTGCCTGCTGCTCGCGACCGCGGGCCTGGCCGCCACCGGCTGCTCGAAGTCCGAGGACGACAGCTCCGGCGCCGCGCCGGCCGACTCCTCGCAGGCCGCCGCCCAGCAGCAGGTCACCGAGTCGCCGAGCGCCGCGGCGGGCGCCGGCTGCACGCTGTCCGCCTACGGGGCGCCCGAGCTGGACCTGAAGAACGCGATCGTGGGCTTCTCGCAGTCGGAGAAGGAGGACAACCCCTTCCGTATCGCCGAGACGCAGTCGATCAAGGACGAGGCGGCCAAGCTCGGGGTGAGGAAGCTGCTCACCACCGACGCGCAGTCCCAGCTCCCCAAGCAGATCAGCGACATCCAGGACATGCTCAACCAGGGCGCGCAGCTGCTGATCGTCGCACCGCTCAACTCCGACGGCCTGGAGCCGGCGTTGCAGGCGGCTGCCGCCAAGCACGTGCCGGTCATCACCGTGGACCGCAAGATCAACGCCACGCCCTGCAAGGACTACGTCACCTTCCTCGGCTCGGACTTCGTCAAGCAGGGGCAGCGGGCGGCCGACGCCATGATCAAGGCGACCAACGGCACGGGCCAGGTCGCGATCCTGCTCGGCTCGTCCGGCAACAACGTCACCACCGACCGCACCAAGGGCTTCCTGGACGAGATCGCCGCCAAGGCGCCCGGCCTGAAGGTCGTCGCCCAGCAGACCGGCGACTTCACGCGGGACAAGGGCCAGCAGGTGATGGAGCAGCTCATCCAGTCCAAGCCCGGCATCACCGCGGTCTACGCGGAGAACGACGAGATGGGCCTCGGCGCGGTCACCGCGCTCAAGAGCGCCGGCAAGAAGCCGGGCAAGGACGTCGTCATCGTCTCGGTGGACGGCACCCGCAACGCCGTGCAGGCCATCGTCGACGGGCAGTACAACGCGGTCATCGAGTCCAACCCGCGGTTCGGCCCGCTGGCCTTCGCCACCGCGCAGAAGTTCTACGCGGGCGAGGCGATCCCGCAGGACGTCATCATCTCCGACCGCGCCTACGACACCGGCAACGCCAAGGCATCGGTCGCCGGCGCTTTCTGAGCCACTCGACCAGGGGTTTCGTGAGGAAGGCAGGGCACCCCCATGGCACCACCCGAAGCCGCGGCGGCGCGCTCGGCGCCGCCCGGGCCCGGCGGACCGCCGGGCGGCGCGCCGCCGGCCCCCGTGCTGGAGGCGGCCGGCGTCGGCAAGCGCTTCCCGGGCGTGGTCGCGCTCGACGACGTCTCGTTCACCCTGCGCGCGGGTGAGATCCACGCGCTCGTCGGGGAGAACGGCGCCGGCAAGTCGACGCTCATCAAGATCCTCACCGGTGTCCACCGGCCCGACGAGGGCGAGTTGCGGCTGGCCGGGGAGCCCGTGGTCTTCCACCGCCCGCACGAGGCGCAGCAGGCCGGGATCTCCACGATCTACCAGGAGGTGAACCTGGTCCCGCTGATGAGCGTGGCCCGCAACGTCTTCCTGGGCCGCGAGCCGAAGAACCGGCTCGGGCTGATCGACTTCCGCCGGATGCACGAGGAGACCGCGGCCCTGCTCGGCGGCTTCGGCATCACCACCGACCCGCGCCGCCCGCTGCACACCCTGGGCGTCGGCACCCGGCAGATGGTCGCGCTCGCCCGCGCGGTCTCCGTCCGGGCCCGGGTGGTGGTGATGGACGAGCCGACCTCCTCGCTCGAACCGCGCGAGGTCGAGACGCTGTTCGGGGTGATGCGGGACCTGCACGCGCGCGGCATCTCGCTGGTGTACGTCAGCCACCGGATGGACGAGCTCTACCGCATATGCGACCGGGTCACCGTGCTGCGCGACGGCCGGGTCGTGCACACCGGCGACCTGGCCGGCACCGACCGGGTGCGGCTGGTCTCGCTCATGCTCGGCCGGGAGATGGCGCGGGTGCGGGCCGAGGGCGCGACCAGCTTCGGCGAGCAGCGGGACCCCGCGGCGCAGCCGGTGCTCACCGCGTCCGGGCTGACCCGGCGGCACGTCCTGGACGGGGTGGGCCTGAGCCTGCGGCCCGGCGAAGTGCTGGGCCTGGGCGGCCTGCTGGGCTCGGGCCGCAGCGAGACGGCCAAGGCGCTGGCCGGGGCGCTGCCGCTGGACGGCGGCGAGATCACGGTGGGCGGCCGGCGGCTGTCCCGGCTCAGCTCGGCCGCCGCGATCCGGGCCGGGATCAGCCTGCTGCCGGAGGACCGCAAGGCCGAGGGGATCGTGCCGGGCCTGTCGGTGCGGGAGAACATCGTGCTGGCGGCGCTGCCGCGGCTGACCCGGTTCGGCTTCGTCTCGCGGCGCCGCCAGGACCGGGTCGTGGACATCTTCATGAAGCGGCTGCGGATCAAGGCGGCGAGCCCGGAGCAGAAGGTCGGCGAGCTGTCCGGCGGCAACCAGCAGAAGGTGCTGCTGGCCCGCTGGCTGTGCCTGGAGCCGCGGGTGCTGCTGCTGGACGAGCCGACCCGCGGTATCGACGTCGGCGCCAAGGCCGAGGTGCAGACCCTCATCGACGAACTGGCCGCCGAGGGCTTGGCGGTGCTGCTGATCTCCTCGGAGCTGGAGGAGCTGGTGGAGGGCGCCGACCGGATCGTGGTGCTGCACGCCGGTTCGGTCGCCGGCGAGCTGACCGGGGACGACGTCACCGAGGGCGCGCTGCTGACCGTACTGGCCCGATCCGCACCGGACGCACCCGCCGAGCCCGCCGTACCCGCCGAGCCCGCCGAGCCCGCCGAGCCCGCCGCGCTGCCGCAGCCCGAGGGCGCGAAGGAGCCCCGATGACGACGCTGACACTCCCCCGCGGCCTGGACCGGCCGCGGCTCGCCGACGCCGCCCAGCGCTACGGGGTCTACGCCGCCGTGCTGGCGCTGCTGGCCTTCAACGGCCTGTTCACCGACCACTTCCTGACCGTCGACAACCTGCGTACGCAGGCGGTCCAGGTCGCCCCGGTCGTGATCGTCGCGCTCGGCATGGCGCTGGTCATCGGCACCGAGGGTGTCGACCTGTCGGTGGGCTCGGCGATGGCGCTGTCCGGCGCGCTGCTGCCGCTCTACCTCGGCTACGGGCTGCTGCCCGCGCTGCTGGTGTCGTTGCTGGCCGGCGTGGTGGTGGGGCTGGTCAACGGCTCACTGGTGGCGCTGGTCGGGCTGCAGCCGATCGTGGCGACGCTCGCGCTGTTCGTCGGCGGCCGGGGCCTGGCCCTGGTCATCGCCGACGGGCAGCTCAAGCAGATCCGCAACGACGACCTGCTCGGCCTCGGCACCGACAGCGTCCTCGGCGTCCCGCTGGTGGTGTGGATCGCGGCGGCCCTGGCCGCGGCGGTCGCCGTGCTGGTCCACCGCACCGCCTTCGGCCGCCGGCTGGTCGCGGTCGGCGGCAACCGGCAGGCCGCCGCGCTCGCCGGGCTGCCGGTGCGCCGGGTGCTGATCGGGGTGTACGTGATCTGCGGCGTGCTGGCCGCGCTCGCCGGTGTGCTCGCCACCGCCCGGCTGACCGCGAGCGACCCGTCCTCGCTCGGCAACCTGATGGAGCTGTCCGCGATCACCGCGGTCGTGGTCGGCGGCACCCCGCTGACCGGCGGTTCTGTGCGGGTGCTCGGCACGGTCTTCGGCGCGCTGCTGATGCAGCTGCTGCACGCCACCCTGGTCACCCACGACCTGCACGACTCCACCGCCCAGATGGTCCAGGCGGGCATCATCCTCGTCGCCGTCTACGTCGCCAGGGAGCGCAGAACCCGATGAAGTCCCCGATGAAGATGCTCGCCCCGGCGCCCGCGGGGCCGCCGCCGGCGCTGGTGGCAGAGCCCCGCCCGGGCGGGGCGCAGCGGGCCGCGGAACTGCTCCAGCGGCAGGGCGTGCTGGCCGTGCTGGTCCTGCTGTGCGTGATCTCCTCCGTCGTCTTCTCCTCCTTCGGCACTCTCGACAACGCCCGCGGCATCGCCATCCAGGGCTCGTTCCTGGCGGTCGTCGCGCTCGGCATGACGCTGGTGATCGTGACCGGCGGCATCGACCTGTCGGTCGGCTCGGTGTTCGCGCTCGGCGGCGTGCTCGCCGCGTGGGCCTCGCAGTACGGCTTCGTGCCGGCGCTGCTGGTGCCGCTCGCGGTGTGCGGGGCGATCGGGGCGGTCAACGGGCTGCTGGTCGCGAAGGCCGGGATGGCGCCGTTCATCGTGACGCTCGCGTCGCTGCTGGGCGCCCGCGGGCTGCTGCTGGCGCTCACCCACGAGGGCGCGACGACGTATCTCGTACCGCGCGGCTCGGCCTTCCACGAACTGGGCGCCGGCACGGTGTGGGGCTTCGGCTACCCGGTGCTGATCGCGCTGGCGCTGTTCGGCCTGGGCGGTGTGGTGCTGCAGCGCACCTCGTTCGGGCAGGCGCTGTTCGCGGTGGGCGGCAGCGGCGACGCGGCGCTGCTCATGGGGCTGCCGGTGGCGCGGACGAAGGTGCTGGTCTACACGCTCAGCGGGCTGCTGGCCGGCTTCGCGGGTGCGCTCAACGCGGCGCGGCTGTCGTCGGGGGTGACCATCATCGGCGTCGGCATGGAGCTGGACGCGATCTCCGCGGTGGTCATCGGCGGCACACTGCTGGTCGGCGGCGCCGGGTCGGTGTCCGGGACGCTGTGGGGCGTGCTGCTGCTGGGCGTCATCCAGAACCTGATCAACCAGATCGGCTCGCTCGACTCGTCCTACCAGTCGGTCGTCAGCGGCGGCTTCCTGATCGTCGTCGTGGTCGCCCAGCGCTACCTGTCCGGCGCCCGGCGCGGCACCTGACGAGGCCGGCGGGCACGTGCCCGCGACCCTGCGGCGAGCGGCAGACTTGGGGCCGGGGAAGCGCCGTGCCCAAGGGGGCCGGCCTAGGGAAGGAACTTCGTGGGCGCCAGCCTCAAGGACGTCGCGCAGCTGGCCGGCGTGTCCGTCAAGACCGTGTCGAACGTGGTGAACAACTACCCGCACGTCACCCCGGCGATGCGCGAGCGGGTCCAACGCGCCATCGACCAGCTCGGATACCGGCCGAACCTCACCGCCCGGCACTTGCGCAAGGGCCGCACCGGGATCATCGCGCTGGCCGTGCCGGAGCTCGGCAACCCGTACTTCGCGGAGCTCGCCGGCGCCGTCATCGACGCCGCCGCGCGGCACGACTACACGGTGCTGCTGGACCACACCGCGGGGCTGCGGGAGAAGGAGGTGCTGGTCTCGCACGGCTTCCGGGCGCATGTCATCGACGGGCTGATCCTCAGCCCCATCGAGCTGGAGACCTCCGATCTGCTGGCCCGGCCGGGCGACGCGCCGCTGGTGCTGCTGGGCGAGCGCGAGTACGACGCGCCCTACGACCACATCGCGATCGACAACGTGGCGGCGGCCCGCACGGCGGTACGGCACCTGTCGGGGCTCGGCCGGCAGCGGATCGCCTTCCTCGGCGCCCGCCGGGAGATGGCCCGGCAGCCCGCGCATCTGCGGCTGCGCGGCTGGCGCGAGGAGCTGGCGGCGGCCGGGCTGCCGCACGACGAGACGCTGGTGGCCGCGACGGACGGCTACGGCCGGTGGGACGGCGCCGCCGCGATGAACGCGCTGCTGGACCGGGGCGCGCGGCCCGACGCGGTGTTCGCGTACAACGACCTGATGGCGCTCGGCGCGATGCGGGCGCTGGTGGAGCGGGGGCTGCGGGTGCCGCAGGACGTGTCGGTGGTGGGCTTCGACGACGTGGAGGAGGGCCGCTTCTCCACGATCGCGCTGACGACCGTCTCGCCGGACAAGCAGTCCATCGCCCGGCTGGCCGTGGAGCGCGTGGTGGCCCGGCTGACCGGGGCGCCGCAGCTGGAGCCCGAGCGGATCCGCCCCGGTTACACGCTGGTGGCCCGCGAGTCCACGGCCCCGCGCACCGCCTGACGCGAACGCCACGCACCGCCCGCACAGCCCGCACAGCCCGTACCGCACGCAACCGCCCGTACGACGCCGCACCGCACCCGCCCGTACCGTCCGCCGCCACCGACCGCCGAGGACCGCCGATGCCCCGACCCGTACCGCAGTGCTCGCCCTTCGGAACCGCCCCGGGCGGGCGGCCCGTGGAGCGCTGGCGGCTGGAATCCGCGGCCGGCGTCGGGGCGGAGATCCTGACGTACGGCGGCATCCTGCACGCCCTGCACGTGCCGGACCGGGCTGGGCGGCGGGCGTCGGTGGTGCTCGCACTGCCGGACGTGCCCGCGTACGCCGAGCGCAGCCCGTACTTCGGGGCGATCGTCGGGCGGTACGCCAACCGGATCGGCGGCGCGCGGTTCCTGCTCGACGGGCGGCTGCACCGGTTGCCCGCCAACGACGCGGGCCACACCCTGCACGGCGGCCCCGACGGCTTCCACCGCCGGGTGTGGGACGCCGAGCCGCTGCCCGGGGCGCTGCGGCTGACGCTGCACAGCCCGGACGGCGAGATGGGCTTCCCGGGCGCGCTGGACGTCACGGCGACATACGCGCTGGACGACGAGGGCACGCTGGCGCTGTCCTTCGAGGCCCGCACCGACCGGCCCACCGTCGTCAACCTCACCAACCACGCGTACTTCAACCTCGCGGGTCCGGCGGCCGAGCCGGGGCCACCCGGCGGCGGCATACTGCGTCACATGCTGCGCATCGACGCCGACGGATTCCTGCCGGTCTCCTCCGAGGCGATTCCCTGGGGGCCCGAACAGCTCGTCACCGGCACGCCGTTCGACTTCACCTCGCCGCGGGCGATCGGCGAGGGCATCGGCTCGCCCGACCCGCAGATCACGGCGGCAAAGGGCTACGACCACTGCTACGTGCTGCGGCCGGGCGCCGGTCCTGCGGGCCTGCGGACGGCGGCGGTGCTGCACGACCCCGGCAGCGGGCGGACGCTGGAGGTGCGCACCACCGAGCCCGGCGTGCAGCTCTACACCGCCAACCGCCTCGACGGCACGCTGGCCGGCCCGGACGGCCGGCGGTACGGCAGGCACGACGCGGTGTGCCTGGAGACCCAGCACTTCCCCGACTCGCCGAACCGCGCCGCCTACCCCTCGACGGTGCTGCGGCCCGGCGAGGTCGCGCGCAGCCGCACGGAGTTCGGTTTCCCGCACCTGGCGGGCGGGGGCCGGCCGTGAGCGGGCCGGTGCCGCTGGTGGTCGTGGACGGCGCGAACGTCGTCGGGTCGGTGCCGGACGGCTGGTGGCGGGACCGCAAGGGGGCCGCGGCCCGGCTGCGCGACGCGCTGGTCCCGTACGCGGCGGCGGGCCTCCCGGCGAACTCCGGCGCCCCGCAGTGGGCGACCGCCGGGCCGGTCGAGCTCGTCCTGGTCACCGAGGGCGCCGCCCGCGGTGTCCCTTCCGTGCCGGGCGTGCGCGTCGAGGAGGCCCCGGGCTCCGGCGACGACCTGATCGCCGCGCTGGCCGCCGAGGCGGCCGGCCGCCCATGCCTCGTGGTGACCGCCGACCGGGGCCTGCGCGCCCGCGTGGAGTCCGCCGGCGCGGTGTGCGCGGGGCCGCGCACGGTCCGCCCGCGCTGAGCCGGCCCCCAGGGAGCCACGCCCGGGACAGCAGCCGGACGACGGTGCGGGGCACGACGACACGGGCCCTCCGCACCGGGCCGCGGGCCCCGCCGACGCGGCCGGGCGCGCGGGCGCCGGGAGCCGGGTGCCGGGCCGCCGGACGTGCGGGTGCGCGTCCGAAAACCGCCAGGCCCGGGCCTGGCCCGGCGGCATACTGGGGGCATGATGACCGCGGACAGCAGGTACGAGGCCGTGCGCAGCAGGGACGCGCGGTTCGACGGCGTCTTCTTCTTCGGGGTGTCCAGCACCGGTATCTACTGCCGGCCGAGTTGCCCGGCGATCACGCCGAAGCGGGCGAACGTGTCCTTCTACCGGACCGCCGCGGCGGCGCAGGGCGCCGGGTTCCGGGCCTGCCGGCGGTGCCGGCCGGACGCGGTGCCGGGGTCGGCGGACTGGAACGTACGGGCGGACGTGGTGGGCCGGGCGGTGCGGCTCATCGGGGACGGGGTCGTGGACCGGGAGGGCGTCGCGGGTCTCGCGAGCCGGCTCGGCTACAGCGCGCGGCAGGTGCAGCGGCAGCTGAACGCCGAACTGGGCGCCGGGCCCATCGCCTTGGCGCGGGCGCAGCGCGGGCACACCGCGCGGGTGCTGCTCCAGACGACGACGATGCAGGCCGCGGAGATCGCCTTCGCCGCCGGGTTCGCAAGCGTGCGGCAGTTCAACGAGACGATCCGGGAGATCTACGCGGCGACGCCCACCGAGCTGCGCCTGGCCCACCGCAGGCGCGGCGGGCGGGTGCCGGAGGGACCGTGCGGGGACTACGCCACCGCGACCGGGGTGCCGCTGCGGCTGGCGTACCGGGGCGCGTACGACGCCGGCCACGTCGTCGGCTTCCTCGCCGCGCGGGCGGTCGCCGGGGTGGAGGAGGTGACGGGGGCGCCGGGCCGGCGCACGTACCGCCGCACGCTGCGGCTGCCGCACGGCTCGGGCGTGGCGGAGGTCGCCGAGCGGCCGGGGCGCGGCGGCTGGCTGGAGTGCCGGCTGCACCTGGGCGACCTGCGCGACCTCACGACGGCGACGCAGCGGATGCGCCGGCTGTTCGACCTGGACGCGGATCCTTACGCGGTGGCCGAGCGCCTGGGCGCGGACCCGGTGCTCGCGCCGTCCGTGGCGGCCAGGCCGGGCCTGCGGGCGCCGGGCAGCGCGGACCCGGAGGAGTACGCGCTGCGGGCGGTCATCGGCGACCCGGAGCGCTGCGCGGCGGTCGCGGCGGCGTACGGCGAGCCGCTGCCGGCCCCGAGCGGCACCCTGACCCGGCTCTTCCCCCGCCCGGCGGACCTCGCGGACGCGGAGCTGACGCAGGTGCCGGGGAGCGTGCGCCCGCTGCTGCGCGCCCTGTCCGCCGCGCTCGCCTCCGGCGCCGTCCGGCTCGACCCGGGCGCGGCCCGCGAAGAGGCCGAGCGCTCCCTGCTGGCCCTCCCGGCGATGCCCCCGCACACCGCCGCCGCCATCCGCATGCGCGCCCTCGGCGACCCCGACGTCCTCCTCCCCGGCACCCCCGCCTCCCCCGCCTGGCACCCCTGGCGCACTTACGCCACCCACCACCTGGGAGCCGCCGACCTCCCCTGACCCGCGCGCGGGGCGCCCGCACGCCGGCCACGTCGTCGGCTTCCTCGCCGCCCGGGCGGTCGCCGGCGTGGAGGAGGTGACGGGGGCGCCGGGCCGGCGGACATACCGCCGCACGCTGCGGCTGCCGCACGGCTCCGGCGCGGCGGAGGTCGCCGAACGCCCGGGGCACGGCTCGGCACGCCCACCCGGGGCGCAGCCCCCGAAGCCCCCCGCAGGGGAAGCTCAGGCGCAGGCCGCTGCCCCGGCCCTCAGGAGCCCCGCAGGGCTTGGCGGCGGCGTCTTTCCTCGTCGAAGAGGCGGAGGAAGCGCAGGGTGCGTTCGTCGGGCTCGTCGGCGGGGTCGTCGTCCTCCGGGCAGTGGTCCTGGTCGCGCAGTTCGCGGTCCTGGACCATCAGGGGCGGGACCGGGTCGGGGTCGGAGGGGCGCGGGCCTTCGGGGCCCTCGGGGCCGACGCGGAGCAGGCGTTCGACCCGGACGATACGGAAGTGGCGCCCGGCGACGGCGAGTTCGTCGCAGCGGTCGGCGTCGAGGCGGTCGGCGGCGCGGTTGTAGACGGCGCGCTGCTCGTCGGTGAGGTCGCGCTGCCAGGGGAGCATGACGCGCAGCTGCATCGCCAGCGCGTCCCGCGCGGACTGCGGGGTGGGCGCGGTGCCGGTGGAGCCGGGGCGCCAGCGGTCGCCGTCGCGCTCGGCCGTCATGAAGGTCGCGGGCAGCAGCACCCCGCCGGGGTGGCTGAGCGCGGCGGCGTGCGAGTCGGCGCGCACCTCGCCGGGCACGGTGCCGTGCTTGCGCAGCGCCGCGAGCAGTTCGGCCTTGAGCAGCCCGTCGGGCACGCCGGTGGGGTCGTAGGGGTCGACGACGAGCCCGGCGGCCGGGTCGATGCCCTCGCACTCGCCGGGGTCGCCGGGGTCCGGGTCGGTGACCCGGGGCGGCTCGGGCCCGTCCGGGCCCATCCTGATGAAGCGTTCGGCGCGCACCACCCGGTAGCGCCGCCCCGCGACCGTGAGGTCGTCGCGCGCCTCCCAGTCCAGCAGCTCCCCCGCGGCGGCGTATTCGTCGGCGCTACGCGCGTCACCCCGGGCCCGGCACTCCTCGGCGCCGCGGCGGAAGTACGCGCCGAGCCCGTCCCTGGCGTCCTGCGGGGCGAGCCCGCTGAAGTGCGGCAGGAGCTCCCACCGGCCGGCCTCGCACGCGCGGGCGGCACCGAAGACCGGCCCGCCGGCGAAGAGCATCGACGGGTAGGTCTTGCGCGCCTTCCACGCCTCGATGTCGGCGAGCGCGGCGACCGGCGACTCCGGGGCGCTGACCGGGATCGTCCGGTGGACGGTGGCAGGGCCGCCGGGGGTGGCGGAATCGGCACGATGCTCCATGGCACCAGGATGCCCACCCGCCGCGCCCTCGCGCGGTTGTTCGGTGAAACGCCCGCCGATTTCTGGGGTCGTGGCGTATGCTCGCGCGCCACCGGTAGGGGTGGCGCTGGGGTCAGCCGGGCGCGCCGGCGAGCATATGGGCGATGCCCTCGGGCGAGAGCAGGTGCTGGACGGCGCGGCGCCGGGCGCCCTCGATACCGGCCCGCCGGCCCAGCAGCGTGGTCTCGATCGCGACGGTACGGGTCGCCAGCGGCAGCGCGCGCCGGTAGACGGCGGCGCGGATGTCGGCGAGCAGGTCGTCGTGCAGGCTGGCGATGCTGCCGCCGAGCACGATCGTGTCCGGGTTGTAGAAGCTGACCAGCGAGGCCAGTACGTCCCCGAGCCGCTGCGCGGCCAGCCGCACCTGGCGGCGGGCGACCGGGTCGCCGGCGGCGACCAGCTTGACGACGTCGGAGGCCCGCTCGGCCGGCAGCCCCGCCTCGCGCAGCGTCGCGGCGATCGCGGCGCCGGAGGCGACGGCCTCGACGCAGCCGGTGTTGCCGCAGTGGCACAGCACCTCGTCGTGGCCCGGCACCCGGATGTGCCCGATGTCGCCGGCCGCGCCGGTCGCACCGCGGTGGACGACGCCGCCGGAGACGATGCCGCAGCCGATGCCGGTGCCGACCTTGACGTACAGCAGGTGCGCGGTCGCGGGCCGGTGGGCGTACTCGCCGAGCGCCATCATGTTGACGTCGTTGTCGACGAGGACGGGCGCGTCGTAGCGGCCGGCGAAGAACCCGGGCACCCGGTAGCCGTCCCAGCCGCGCATGATCGGCGGCCGGATGACGGTGCCGGAGGCGGCCTCGACCGGTCCGGGCACGCCGATGCTGATCGCCCGTACGTGCGTGTCGGGGTGGCCGGCCTCGGCGACGAGCCGGCCGAGCTGCCGGTGCACACCGGTCAGTACCGCTTCGGGCCCGTCGTTGATGTCCAGGTCCTCGGTGGCCTCGACGAGGACCCGGCCGCCGAGTTCGGCGACGGCGACGTTGCTGTGGGTCGCGCCGAGGTCGACCGCGCACACCACGGCGCCGGCCGACGCCAGTTGCAAGGTGAGCGGCGGGCGCCCGCGCTCGGTGGCGACGGTGCCGGTCTCGACCAGTACGCCCTTGTCGATCAGCAGGTCGACCCGCTGGGCGACGGCGGCGCGGGACAGGCCCGTGGCGGTCGCGAGCTGGCTGCGCCGGGTGGCGCCGCCGGCGACCAGGCCGGCGAGTTCGCTGAGCGCCGCCAACTGCCGGTCTGCTGCTGCCGCCACCGGGCGCCGCCTTTCGTCAGGTTTTCCCCCGGCTTACCCCGCGGTTTCACCAAGGCGGTCACCGGGCCCGCCCCCCGCTATTTATGACAGAAGTTAGCGGAATTCTTGCCATTGTCAACCGAAACCCGGATGGCTAGCGTTTTCAGCAAGCGGAATGGGAGGGCATTTGTGGGCGGTATCGCAACGTCCGTGCCCGGTTCGTCGCTGCGTACGGCGATCGCCGGCGTGGGGATGATCGGGCGCGTACACATGGACGCCGTACGCCGTACGGGAGCGCAGGTGGTCGGGGTCAGCGCCTCCAGCCCGGCGCGGGCCAAGGAGGCCGCCGCCGCGCTCGGCGTGGAGCGGGCCTTCGACAGCTCGCAGGAGCTGGTCACCAGCGACGACGTGGACGTGGTGCACATCTGCACGCCCAACGACGCGCATGCCGCACTCGCCGCGCTCGCGCTGCGCGCCGGCAAGCACGTGGTGTGCGAGAAGCCGCTCACCACGGACGCCGCCACCGCAGGTGAACTGGCCGCGCTCGCCGCGGAGTCGGGCCGGGTCGCGGCGGTGCCGTTCGTCTACCGCTACCACCCGATGGCCGCCGAGGCCCGGGAGCGGGTGCGCGACGGCCGGACCGGCGACGTACGGCTGCTGCACGGCCACTACCTCCAGGACTGGCTCTCGCAGCCGGCCGACACCAACTGGCGGGTGGATGCGATCGCCGGCGGCCCGTCGCGGGCGTTCGCCGACATCGGCTCGCACTGGTGCGACCTGGTCGAGTGGGTCACCGGGCACCGCATCGCCGAGCTGACCGCCACCAGCCGGACGCTGCCCAGGGCCGGCGGCACACCGCGCACCGAGGACGCGGTGCAGATGCTCTTCCGCACCGACCGCGGCGCGACCGGCGCGCTGACCGTCTCGCAGATCTCGCCGGGCCGGAAGAACCGGCTGTGGTTCGAGATCGACGGCGCCACCACGTCGCTGGCCTTCGACCAGGAGAACCCCGAGACGCTGTTCGTCGGCAGCCGCGGCGAGAACGCCGCCGTGCAGCGCGACCCCGCGGTGCTCTCGCCGGCCGCGGCGCGGCTGTCGGTGGTGCCCGGCGGCCATCCGATGGGCTATCTCGACTGCTTCGCCGCGTTCGTCCGCGATGTGCACGCCGCCGTCCGGGGCGAGGCACCCGCGGGCCCGCCCGCCTTCCCCACGTTCGACGACGCCGCCCGCATGGTGCGCGTCACCGAGGCCGTCCTCGCGTCGGCGGCCGACCGGTCCTGGAAAGAGGTCTCCTGAGATGAAGCTGGGCTTCCTGACCGCCTGCCTTCCGCAGCTGCCGCTGGACGAGATCGCCGCATGGGCGGCGGCGCACGACTACCAGGCGCTGGAGGTGGCCACCTGGCCGTCCACCGGGTCGCGGGACTTCGAGGCGAGCCATATCGACGTCACCGCCCTCGGCAAGCGCGAGGCCGACGAGGTCCGCGCGCTGTTCGACCGGCACGGCCTGACGCTGTCGGCGCTGGCGTACTACGAGAACAACCTGCACCCCGACCGGGCCCGCAGGTCCGAGATCGCCGCCCACGTACGGGCCAACGTCGACGCGGCGGCGCTGCTCGGCGTGCGTCATGTCGGCACGTTCGTCGGCCGCCACCCGGGGCTGACGGTCAAGGAGAACATCGCGCTGGCCGAGCGCGAGCTGCCGCCGCTGGTGGAGTACGCGGGCGAGCGCGGGGTGCGGATCATCATCGAGAACTGCGTCATGGAGGGCTGGCACCCCGACGGCTACCCGGGCAACCTCGCCTACTCCCCGGAGCTGTGGGAGTGGATGTTCGGCCTCGGCCTCTACCTCAACTACGACCCCTCGCACCTGATGTGGCTGGGCATCGACCCGGTCGCGGCGCTCAAGCCGTACGTCGACCGCATCCCGCACGCCCAGGCCAAGGACGCCCAGCTCGACCCGCGCGCCCGGGACCGGCACGGCTTCTTCGGCCGCACGGTGGAGCGCGCCGACGGCTGGGACAGCGGCTGGTGGCGCTACCGGGTGCCGGGGCTGGGGGACGTGGACTGGCGGCGGATCGTGGACACCCTCTACGAGGGCGGCTTCACCGGTGTGCTGTCCGTCGAGCACGAGGACCCGGTGTGGAGCGGGGACACCGCCCGCGTCACGCAGGGCCTGGAGATCGCCCACCGCACGCTGAGCCCGCTGATCCTGCGCTGAAGCGCCACCGCACGACCGCAAGAGCCGCACCGCACCTGCCGTATTTCCAGGAGGCTTCGTTTCCATGGCATCGCCGCTGAGCATCCAGCTCTACACCCTCCGGGACCGGATCGCCGCCGACCGCGACGGCACCCTGGCCCGGCTCGCCGAGATCGGCTACCGCTCGGTGGAGCCCTACGACCCGACCGCCGATCCGGCCGGCTTCCGCAAGACCGCCGACGAGCTGGGCCTGGTCGTGCCGAGCACCCACGCCTACGCGCTGTTCAGCAAGGACGCCGGGGAGGTCTTCGAGGCGGTCCGCACCACCGGCACCGACCGGGCGATCATCCCCGGCGGCATCGACCACGACGAGTTCACCACCCTCGACGGCCTCCAGCGGGTCGCCGACACCCTCAACGGCTTCGCCGCCAAGGCCGCCGAGCACGACGCGCTCATCGGCTACCACAACCACTGGTGGGAGATCGAGCCGCGTTTCGAGGGCCGTACCGCCCTGGAGGTGCTGGCCGGGCTCCTGGCGCCCGAGGTGTTCCTCGAAGTGGACACCTACTGGGCGGCGGTGGGCGGCGCGGACGTGCCCGCGCTGCTGCGCACCCTCGGCGACCGGGTCTACGCGCTGCACGTCAAGGACGGCCCGGGCGTCAAGGACGAGCCGCACACCGCAGTCGGCAAGGGCACCATCGACGTGCCGCCGATCCTGGCCGCCGCGCCCGGCGCGGTGCGGATCGTGGAGCTGGACTCCTGCGCCGGCGACGTGTTCGAGGCCGTCGCCGAGAGCCACGCCTACCTGACGGAGCTGGAGGGCCGGGCATGAGCGGCGGACCGGTCGGCGTCGCGCTGATCGGCGCCGGCGTCATCAGCACGCAGTATCTGACGGCGCTGTCCACCTTCCCCGACATACGGGTGCTGGGCGTGGCCGACCTGGACGTGGCGCGGGCCCGGGCGGCGGCGCAGACGTACGGGGTGCCGGTCGCCGGCGACGTCGCCACCGTGCTGGCGGTGCCCGAGGTCGAGATCGTCGTCAACCTCACGATCCCGGCCGCGCACGCCGAGGTCGCGAGCGCCGCGCTGCTGGCGGGCAAGCACGTCTACGGCGAGAAGCCGCTCGCGCTGACCCCCGCCGACGGGGCGAAGATCCTCGCCGAGGCGCAGGCCGCCGGCCTGCGGGTGGGCAGCGCGCCGGACACCTTCCTCGGCGCGGGCCTGCAGTCGGCGGCGCGGGCGGTGGCCGCGGGCGTCATCGGCGAGCCGGTGAGCGTCACCGCGGTGACCCAGGGGCCGGGACCGGAGAGCTGGCACCCGAGCCCGGAGTTCCTGTTCCAGTACGGGGCGGGTCCGCTGTTCGACATCGGCCCGTACTACCTGACCGCGCTGGTGGCGCTGCTCGGCCCGGTGAGCCGGGTGTCGGCGACGGCACGGCAGGCGCGGGCCGAGCGGGTCATCGGGTCGGGGCCGAAGGCCGGCACCCGGTTCGCCGTGGAGGTGCCGACGCATGTGCACGCGCTGCTGGACTTCACCGGCGGCCCGAGCGCGGCGGCGACCTTCAGCTTCGACTCCTCGGTGCCGCGCCGGATGATCGAGATCACCGGCACCGAGGGCACGCTGTCGCTGCCCGACCCGAACACCTTCGACGGGCCGTTGCGCTTCCAGGCGTTCGGCGAGCAGGAGTGGCGCGAGCTGCCGGTGGCCGGCTCGACGGCCGGGCGCGGCATGGGCGTGCTCGACATGGCCCGGGCGATCCGCTCGGGCACGCGGCACCGCGCCTCCGGCGAGCTGGCCCAGCACGTCCTGGACCTGATGGCCACGATCACCGCGTCCGCGGACCAGCACCTGGTGCTCGCACTCGACTCGGGCGCGCCCGATGTGCCGGTCCTGCCGGACGACTGGGACCCGGTGGCGTCCACGCTGACCTGACCCGGCGTGGCGGCCACCGAACCGCCCGGCCGGCCCTTCCGTGGGGGGAGGGGTCGGCCGGGCATCTTCCTGCCCGGCGCTGTCCCGCCGGGCCGCGCTTTCCCTCCCGGACAAAGCCGCGCTTGACGTTCTGACATTCCGACCGCGCGCCGGCCGCCCCGTACCGCCCGCCGTACCGCCTCGTACCGCGCACGGGCCGGCCGCCCCGGGAAGCTCTCCCGGGGCGGCCGGCCTTCTGGCGCTGCGTTCGCGTGCTTACGGGTAGCTGGTCAGGTCCGTCACCTGGTGGCCGCTGTTGACGGCGGCGCCCGTGGTGTTGATGACGTGGCTGATCGTGCCGGTGCCGCCGAGCGAGACGGTCACCATGTCGTGGAAGCGCACGCCGGAGGTGTTGGGCACCTGGAAGGCGTTGGCGGAGACCACGGACGGGTTGCTGCTGAAGTAGCAGTAGCTGCCCAGGCCCCACGCCTCATGGCCGGTGACCGAGTCGGCGACCTTGTAGGCCGGGTAGCCCTGCGAGGAACCGTTCATCCAGGCGGCCTGGTTGGGCGGGTCGTAGGGCATCTCGTTCTGGAAGAAGTACGTCCGCCCGCCGTTGCCGTTCCACAGGACTTGCGTCTTCTGGAAGTGCTCGACGAACAGGCCGTACGCCGTGACGTTGCTGCCGTTGACGATCAGGCCGGTGTCGGCGGTGTTGGTGCCCCAGCCGACCGTGCCGCCGTTGCCGTGGTCGGCGCGCCAGATCCATGTGTGGTCGATGATCGTGTTGCTGCTGTTGACCACCAGGGAGTTGACGGCCTTGCCGACCGTCGCGCCGCCGATGCGGAAGAAGACGTCCGACAGGCTCGTCGGGTCGGCCGCGTGCGTCGCCGAGGAGCCGGCCGGGCCGACCGTCATCAGCTGCTGGGAGCTGGTGGTGCCGGCGTCGATGAGCAGCCCGGCGAGCTTGATGCCGTCGACGTCCGCGGTGCTGACCGCGGTGATGCCGTTGTCGGGCACCAGTGTCGCCAGCCCCAGGCCCAGCACGACGGTGTCGGGCCGGGTCACGTTCAGCGTCTGGTTGAGGTGGTAGACGCCGGGCGTGACGAGCAGGTTCTTGCCGGCGGCGAGCGCGGCGTTCATGTCGGCCGCGGTCGCGCCGGGCTTGGCGACGTAGAACTGGTCCAGCGGGAGCGACTGGCCCTGCGGGGTCTTTCCGCTCCAGGTGGTGCCGGAGGCGTTGGTCTGCAGCGCCGGCACGAAGACCTGGTACTTGCCGGAGCCGTCGACGTACAGGAACGGCTTCTCGCGGATGGTGGGCGAGGAGGCGACGTTCGTGTAGGTCGGGAAGGACTGCGCGGGGGCGCCCTGGTCGCCGACGAAGACCATGTTCCAGTTGGAGCCGGACCAGCTGCCCATGGTCGAGTCGCGGGTCAGGAACTGCTGCTGGGAGCCGGAGCGGATCTGGCCGTCGACCTTGGTGTCGGAGATGAAGCCGCCGCTGGACCAGCCGCCGTCGTCCAGCGCCAGGTTGCCGCGTACGTGCATCCGGCGGTACGGGGCGGCCTGCGAGACCGCCCAGCGGTCGCTGCCGCCGGTGGGGTTGACGGACATGTTCTCGGCGTCGCGCCAGAAGTTCTGCGTGGCGTTGCCGCCGAACCAGTCGGCCTCGGCGTGCACGGCGCCGTTGATCGTGACGTCGTCCGGGCTGAGTCCGAGACCGGCGACCTGGGTGTAGAAGCCGACGTTGACGTCGGCGCTGTAGGTGCCGGGCTTGAACAGCACCGCGTAGCGCTGGCTGCCGAACTGGTTGCTCTGCTGCTGGTTGAAGATGGTGTTGAGCCGGGACTGGATCGACGAGGCGGACATCGACGGGTCGAAGACCACGACGTTCGGCCCGAGGTCCGGGTCGCCGCCGGTGGGCGGGGTGGTGGTGCCGCCCCCGGAGCCGCTGACGGTGAAGGACTGCGCGGCGGTGCCGTTGCAGGTGTACTGCTGGAGCTGGACGCTGTCGGCGGTGGACGCGCCGGCCACGTCCAGGCACTTGCCGCTGTTGCGGTTGACGAAGTGGAAGGCGCCGGAGGACTCGGCGACCGGCAGCCACTGCTGGTTGGCGCCGCCGCCGTAGAGCCACAGCTGCGTCTTGGCGCTGTCGGCGGTGGACACGTCGGTGACGTCCCACACCTGGTTGGGTGCCGGGGAGACGCCGACGCGGTAGTAGCCGGAGTCGGTGGCGGTGAACTGCCACTGCTGGGCGCCCGAGCCGTTGCAGGTGTACTGCTGGACGGCGGTGCCGTTGGCGGTGGCGGCGGCGCGGGCGTCCACGCACTTGCCGCTGCCGACGTTGGTCACGGTGGCCGGGGCCGTCGGGAGGGTGGCGGCTCCGGCGCTGGGGGCGGAGACCAGGGCGAGGCCGGCGCCCGCCGGAACGAGGAGCGCCGCCACGAGGGCGGCCGTTCGTCTGCGGTGGGAGCGGGGGCGGATGGGCGTGCCGGGCCCGGTGGATACCTGGGTCACACGTGTCTCCTCGGTCGCGTTGTGGGGTCGCGATGCGCGAAGGACGCTAGGGGCCGCCTCACGGGGAGTCAATACACATCAAAAAATAAGTCGTGAATTATGCGAACGCAGCAGCGGGCCGGACCTGGTGGCCCGGCCCGCCGCAGGCGCGTGATCGCAGGTCAGTTGTCGAGCGCTCCGGACACCAGCAGGCCGATCAGCACGAAGCCGATCACGATGCGGTAGATCACGAAGGAGTTGAACGAGTGCCGGGCGACGAAGCGCAGCAGCCAGGCGATGGACGCGTAGGCCACGACGAAGGACACCAGCGTGCCGACCGCGAGCGCGCTGGTGCTGACGCCGCCGCCGGTGGCGTCCTTGAGCTCGTACAGCCCCGCGCCGGTGAGCGCGGGCAGGCCGAGGAAGAACGACAGCCGGGTGGCCGCCATCCGGTCCAGGTCGCGGATCAGGCCGGCCGACATGGTCGCGCCGGAGCGGGAGAAGCCCGGGAAGAGCAGCGCGAGGATCTGCGAGGTGCCGACGATCAGCGCGTCCTTGATCGTCACATCCTCCTCGCCGCGCTTGAAGCGGGCCATCTGCTCGGCGGCCCACATCACTATGCTGCCGACGATCAGTGATCCGGCGACCACCCACAGGCCCCCGAGCGGCCCGTCGATCAGCGGCTTGGCCGCGAGGCCGACGATCACGATCGGGATCGTGGAGTAGATCACCCACCAGGTGAACTTGTAGTCGTGGTTGTCGCGCTCCCTCCTGTTCGCCAGCCCGCGCAGCCACGCCGAGACGAAGCGCACGATGTCCTTGTAGAAGTAGACGAACACCGCGGCGATGGCGCCGACCTGGATCACCGCGGTGAAGGCGACGACGGAGGTGTCGTCGACCTTGATGTTCATCAGGCCCTCGGCCATCTTCAGGTGGCCGGTGGAGGAGACCGGGAGGAACTCGGTCACTCCTTCCACGACTCCGAGAATGACGGCCTGGCCGACGCCGATGGCACTCATGTGGGTGGTTGGTCCTGTCCCGTGGTCCGCCGGTGGTCAGCCGGCCCGCTCCCGACGACTACACAGCCGTAGACGTCGGTTGCGACTCTAGAGGATCAGCGGCCGGACCCCGAATCCGGGGAGGTCCGGCCGCCGCCTCGGGACAGGTCCCGGGGTGCTGCTAGCAGGGACCGAGGTCCTGCCACACCCCCCACTCACCGGTGGTGCCGGGCACCTCGCCGGTCGTCCACCACTTGGCCTTCCAGGTGTGGCCGCCGTACGAGACGGTGTTGCCGCCGACGTAGATCGCCGAGCTGCTCCACGGGGCCGCGGTGCAGGCGCTGGCGCCGCCGGTGACGGTCAGGGTGTACGTGGCCTGGTGGCTGACGCCGGCCGCGGTGCCGGTGACGGTCAGGGCGTACGTCCCGGAGACCGCGGAGGCGCTGGTGGAGACGTTCAGCGTGGCGTTGCCGCCCGCGGTGACCGAGCCGGGGCTGACGCTGGCGGTGACGCCCGCCGGGGCGCCGCTGACGGCGAGGCTCACGGACTGGGCCGAGCCGGTGGTGACGGCGGTGTGCACGCTGGAGGTCGCCGAGCCGCCCGCGGTGACGGTGGCCGACGCCGGGGACAGCGACACCGAGAAGTCGTTGGCGGGCGGCGGGGTGGTGGTGCCGCCGCTGGTGAACGGCTCGAAGGTGTGGCTGAACTGCCAGGTGCTCTGCGTGGTGCCCGAGCAGGTGTCGGAGCCGCCCTGGCCGGGGCAGTTGCCGTTGTCGCGCTGGAGCGCCCAGAAGGACAGGGTGTTGATGCCCTTGCTGACGGCCCAGTTGTAGACGGTGGTGGCGTTGGCGGTGGTGAACGTCTCGGCGGCGCCGAAGTCGTCGATGCCCGGCATCTCGGTGACGCCGATCATGCCCCACAGCTGCGCGTCGGACTTCGAGGGATAGAGTCCGGCGAGCTGGTCGTGCAGGCCCTGCGCGGCGGTCTGGGTGTCGGTCGCCATGTTGTGGGTGGCGTTGTCGTAGTAGTCGAACGTCATGAGGTTCACGACGTCGACGTTCACGCCGTTGGAGAGGGCGTTCTGGATCACCGACAGGCCCGAGCCGTCGCCGGCGGTGCCGGTGGTCAGGCCGCGGGTGGTGGTGGGCAGGGTGTAGGAGAACTGCAGCGGGCGGCCGTTGGCCTTGGCCCAGTCCTGGACCTGCTTGACGGCCTTGTTGCGGCGGTCGATGCCGGCGGCGTTGGTCAGCGAGTTGTCCTCGATGTCCAGGTCGATCCGGCTGATGTCGTAGGTCGTGACGACCTTCTCGTAGGCCGCGGCGATCGAGGCGACGTTGGTGCAGCTGTCGGCGATCTCGGTGCCGGAGTCGTCGGCCGCGTAGCCGCCGAAGGACGGGATGACGTCGCCGCCGCCGGCCTGGATGGTGTCGATGTCGGCGCCGAAGTTCGCCTGGGCGATCGGCATCGAGCTGTCGCCGTTCCAGTACGGGGTGCACGAGCCGACCGACGCGGTCTGGATGAAGGCCATCGTCAGGTACTTGTTGCCGGAGGCGGCGGCGAGCCCGGAGAGGCTGTCGCCGTTGTACGCCTCGAAGTACGGGGCCGCGACATGGGCCGGCAGCGCGGTGGCCGCGTGGGCGGTGCCGCTGCCGGTCAGGGCGAGCCCCGCGGTGGCGGCGGCGGTGACGAGTCCGGTGAGCAGGGCGCGCACGCGCGTTTTTCGAACGGGTCCGGTCATGGACCGCGCTCCTTCCAGGTGGGGGGATCAGCAGACGGCGGTCTGCTGGTCTGGACCAATACTGATGGTCTGGACCACCCGACTGTCAAGAGTCCTAACAGATACTGGAGTTGGACCACTTCCGGCCCGCCGGAGGGCGGAAAACCGGCCTTTCCGGCACTGCGGACGACGCAGGTCACCGCCGCGCCCGGCCGGCGCGGCGGTGACCTGTCGTAACACCGGCGCCGCGGTCAGCGGCCCCAGCTGGTGAGCGCGAGCGCGGGGACAAACCGCGCGGCGTCCAGCGAGCCGACGCCGGTCGCCATGTCGTAGCCCTTCACCGAGGTGTAGCCGGTGACGCCGTCGTAGCTGTTGTCCGTGCCGTCCGCGACGTCCACGATCCCGCCGAGCTTGGGCGCGCCCTTGGCGAGCGCGTACAGCGCCTGGTGGATGTCGCCCACCCGGTGCCCGCCGGCCTGGTCGGCCAGCGCGACGATGCCGGAGAACAGCGGGCTGGCCTCGCTGGTGCCGCCGTAGACGTCCCAGCCGGTGGCCGTCGGGTCGTAGCTGGAGTACACCCACGCGCCGCCGTCGACGGACGCGGCCATCGAGATGTCCGGGGTGCCGCGCCGGGCGCCGACCACGTTCTTGACGCCGTTCTGGTACGAGGGCCGGGCGAAGACGTGCGACTGGCCGCCGCCGCCTGCTCCGTAGTCGTTGTACACGCTGTCCGGCGCGGTCCGGTCGCCCTTCTCGTCCAGGTGCAGCTGGGTGCCGCCGACAGAGGTGACCAGCGGGTCCGCGGACGGCCAGGAGTTGACCGGGTACGGGTAGTCGGTCTCGCCGTCGGCCTGGGCGTCGGTGGGGCCGGCGTCACCGGAGGAGGCCAGCACCGTCACCCCGTGCTCGGCGGCGTCCCGGAAGGCGTAGCGCAGCTTCTGGATGCTGGAGAAGTCGCCCTTGTCGAAGCCGGGGAAGGTGTTCTCGGTCGCCCCGAAACTCTGGGTGATGACGTCGCCGACGTTGTGGTCGATCAGGTACTTCTCGGCGTCCATCATCTCCGGCAGGCCCGTGACGCCCTCGGTCTCGGCGACGCCGGTCTCCACCAGCACGATGTGCGCGTCCGGCGCGACCGCGTGCGCCATCTCCACGTCCAGGGTGCTCTCGCCCGCCCAGCCGGTGTGGTCGGGGTTCGCCGGGTCGAACGGCGGCACGTCGCCCCACCTGACGACCTGCACCGTGGTGCTCTTCAGGCCGAACTGGGCGCTGTAGACGTCCAGGTCGTGCTGGATCGTCGGGGAGCCGAAGGAGTCGACGATCACGATCGTGCGGCCCTTGCCCGTGACGCCGGCGCGGTAGAGCGGGTTCAGGTCGTACGCCTGCCGGTACTGCAGCGGGGTGTAGCAGTTGATACCCCATGTCGCCTGGCACTGGGCGATGCTCAGCGGGCTGCTCACCCCGTGGATCAGCCGGTGGCCGGCGACCGCGGGCACGGCCGTGACGGCGGGTGCGTGGGCGGCGGGCGCGGCGGCGGAGGCGCCGCCGGCCGGAGCGGCTATCAGGGCGGCGGCAGTGAGGGCGGTGGCCCCGGCCGCGGCGACCACGGCGGACCGCGGACGAACTGTGCGCATGGACTCTCCCTGTGTGGAGGACGACCGCACGAGACGGATGACTGATCACACCGAACAGATCATGCCCAGGACAAGAGCCACTCCGGATTTCCGGCATCGCGTTTTACCCGGATGGCCCTCTCTTTGCCTGCGCATGACCTGCCGATGACGACCGGTCAGGAGAGCCCGCATCAGGCCGGTCCGTTCCCGGCCCGAGGAAGGGGGCCGGGTCAGGAGACGATGTCCTTGGTGCGGAAGCCGCGGAAGGCGAGCGCGGTCAGCACGACGGCGTACGACACCGACACCGACGTGCCCTGGAGCATGCTCGACCACTCCATGTCCGGCTGGAGCGCGTCGGCCCAGGAGAACTGCCAGTGCGCGGGCAGCACGTCCCGCCACGAGCCGAGCGCGGTCACCGCGTCCAGCACGTTGCCGACGATGGTCAGGCCCACCGCGCCGCCGACCGCGCCCAGCGGCGCGTCGGTCTTCGTCGACAGCCAGAACGCCAGCGCGCCGGTGACCAGTTGGCTCACGAAGATGTAGGCCACCGCGACCACGACCCGCGGCAGCGCGTCCCCCGCCGCGAGCGTACCGCCGGTGGGCAGCTCCACGTCGCCCCAGCCGTACGCGACCGTCCCCGCCACCAGCGCGACCGCGGGCAGCAGCACCAGCGCCGCCGCGCTGAAGGCCAGCGCCACGGTGAGCTTCACGCCCAGCAGCCGGGCCCGCGGAACCGGGGCCGCCAGCAGGTAGCGCAGGCTCGACCAGCCCGCCTCGGAGGCGACGGTGTCGCCGCAGAAGAGCGCGACCGGCACGACGAGCACGAAGCCCGCCGACACGAACAGGCAGGTCGCGGCGAAGTTGCCGCCCGACGCGGTCGCGGTGTCGATCAGGGTGGGGCCGCCCCGGCCCTCCTTGGGGGTGCCGCCGATCGCGAACGCGGCGATCAGGATGAACGGCAGCGCCGCCAGCAGCCCGAACACGATCATCGTGCGCCGCCGGCGCAGCTGCCGGCGCGCCTCCACCCGCAGCCGCAGGGTGCGGCCGGGCCGGTAGCCGTCGGCGGTGGCGCGGGTGCGCTCGGCGGCGGGCGGCGGCGCGGGGGCGGGGACGGGTGCGGGCGGGGCGGCGCTCATGCCGAGCCTCCGATCAGGGTCAGGAAGGCGTCCTCCAGGCGGCGGTGCGGCCCGACCCGGGCCACCGGCACGCCCAGCCGGACGAGCTCGGCGACGAACTGCGCCGGCGTCATCCCGTCCAGCACCGCGAGCAGGCCGTCCTCCTCGCGGACGGCGGTCGCGACGCCGGGCAGGCCGGCGACCTTGTCGACAAGCTGCTGCTCCAGCTCCCCGGCCACGCCGACCAGCACGGTGTCGGCCGAGCCGACGATGTCCGCGACGGGCCCCGCGGTCACCAGCCGGCCGCGGTCCATCACCACCAGGTGCGTACAGCTCTGCTCGACCTCGGCCAGCAGGTGGCTGGAGACGATGACGGTACGGCCGCCGGCGGCGTAACGGATCATCACCTCGCGCATCTCGCGGATCTGCGGCGGGTCCAGCCCGTTGGTCGGCTCGTCCAGGATCAGCAGGTCCGGCAGGCCCAGCATGGCCTGCGCGATGGCCAGCCGCTGCCGCATGCCCTGCGAGTACGTGCGCACGGCGCGCTCCAGCGCGTCGCCGAGGCCGGCGATCTCCAGCGCCTCGGCCATCCGGGCGTCGGCGGCGGGGCGGCCGGTGGCCTGCCAGTACAGCTCCAGGTTGGCCCGGCCGGTCAGGTGCGGCAGGAAGCCGGCGCCCTCGACGAACGCGCCGAGCCGGGAGAGCACCGGGGCGCCGGGCCGCACCGCCTCGCCGAAGACCCGGATCTCGCCCTCGTCGGGGCGGATGAGGCCCATCAGCATCCGCAGCGTCGTCGTCTTGCCCGCGCCGTTGGGGCCGAGCAGCCCCAGCACCTGGCCGGGCTCGACCCGGAAGGACAGGTCGCGCACCGCGTACCGGTCGGCGGACTTGGCGTACCGCTTGCTCAGCCCGGTGATCTGCAGCGGCACCGCCGCGAGCGCCGGGTCGGCCGGGCGCGGGCGGACCCGGCGGCGGCCGGTGACCAGCAGCGCGGCGGCGACCAGCAGCGCGAACGGCGGCAGCGCCCACACCCACCACGGCAGCGGCCCGGCGTCGTCGGACAGCGCGGTGTCGACCGGCACGGTCAGCTGCGGCTGCTCCAGCGACACGGTCAGCGACGCGGGCGCCGCCGGCGAGGCGTAGCCGAGGTCGGTGGTGGCCAGCACCAGCCGCATACGGTGGCCCGCGGCGAAGTCGTGGTCCACGGCGGGCAGCCGCAGCGTCACGACGGTGCCGTCCGTGGAGCCCGCGATCCGCACCGGCGCGGCGAGCCCGGCCGGCAGCGTGGCCTTGCCGCCGGGCGTGACGTCGTAGAGCTTGCCGAAGAGCACGGCGTCGTGGGCGCTGGTGCGGACCCGTACGGTCACGGTGGGCGAGCCGGTCAGGTGGGTGCCGGCCGGCAGCGGGGCGGACTCGAAGCCGGCGAACTGGCCCGGCACGTCCAGCGACAGGCTCGCGCCGAGCGAGGCCAGCGCGCCCAGCGAGCCGGCGCCGGGGACGGCGGAGATCGCCGGCGGGCTGCCGCCCGCGGGGTTGGTGATGCGCTGCGGCCCGCCGCCGAGGGTGATCCGGCGGGCGGATCCGCCGTCCAGGCCCGGGTACGCGCGGGCGTCGGCGCCGCGCAGGACGACGCTGCCGTCGGTGGAGTTCAGCCCGCCGGTCCGGGTGACCCGGAAGACGGGTCCGGTGCTTACGCCCTTGTCGCCCTTGAGGTAGCGGTCGAACCAGGAGGTGACCCGGCGGTCGATCCTGGCGTCCTCGGTGTCGCCGCCGTCGTGCCCGCCGGCGATCCAGTCGACGGCGACGGGCGCGCCGTTGCCGCGGATCGCCGTGGCCATGGCGTCGGACTGCGCGAGCGTGAAGAGCGAGTCCGTCTGCCCCTGCACGATCAGCGCGGGCACCTTGATCTTCGACGCGACGGCGGACGGGCTGAGCGCTTCGAGCTGCGCCCGCGCGGCGGCGTCGGGCCGCCCGGCCTGCGCGACCCGCTGGTAGAGCGCGCAGATGCCGGCGGTGAACCGCCCGCACAGCGGATCGGTCATCCCCGCGGCGGCAGCGGCGGCCCGCGGATCGGTGCCGGTCGGGGCCCCGCCGGCGCCGGGGGCCGGGGGCGTGGCGCCGGTCGTACCCGTGCCGCCCGTGAGGGCCGCCGCGCCCGGGAGGGCCGTGGAGCCGCTGGAGAAGAAGATGCCGGACCAGAGCTTCTTGTAGACGTCGGCCGGGAAGAGCGCGTCCGCGAGGTTCCAGTACGTCTCGCGGGGGGCGATCGCGTCGACGCGGTGGTCGTAGCCCGCGGCCAGCAGCGAGATCGCGCCGCCATACGAGACGCCCGTGACGCCGACCCGGGGGTCGCCGGGGCCGTCGAGGCGGACGTCGGGGCGGGCGGCGAGCCAGTCGATCAGCCGGCTCACGTCGGCGACCTCGCCGCCGGGCGCGTTGAGGCCGATCTGGCCGGTGGAGGCGCCGAAGCCGCGCGCGGACCAGGTCAGGACGGCGTAGCCGTGCCGGGCCAGCGCCTCGGCCTGGCCGCGCACCTCCGCCTTGCTGCCGCCGAAGCCGTGGCCGAGCAGCACCGCGGGTCTGCGGGCGCTGCCGCCGGTGGTGAAGTACGAGGTGTCCAGGTGTACGCCGCCGGCCCCGGGGAGCATCGCGTCGGTGCGGTGCACCGGCCCTCCCCCGCCGGCCGCCGCCGCGGTGCCGACCGCCGCGCCGCCCGCCACGAGCACCGCAAGCGCGCCCGCCCCGGCCAACCACCGCCTGCGCCGCGGCCATCGTAGATCCATCCCCCGATCCTATTTCGCGGGCGCCGGCGGACCGGGAACGGGGCGCGCATTCCCCGGCGTTTCACATGCCGGCGGCCCGGCGGGACGGCCGGGTGGGCCGGCCCGCCGGGCCGTTGCCGGGGCGCCGGGCCGCGGATGCGGCGGCGGCGCGGCGCCCCGGAGGGAGCGTCAGCGGTGCGAGGAGCCGCTGCGCCTGCGGGTCCAGAAGACCAGTCCGCCGCCGACCACGACGACGACCGCGGCGATGCCCGCGATCATCGGGGTGGCGTTGGAGCTACCGGTCTCGGCGAGGTCACCGCTGCCGGACGCCGGGCTGGTCGAGGCCGCCGCGACCGGCGCGGTGGTGGTGTCGCTCGGCGCGGGCGTGGTGGGCGCGGTCGTCTCCGGCGTCGTCGGCGCCGTGGTGGGCGGCGTCGTGGTGGGCGCGGTCGTCGGCGGCGTCGTCGTGGTCGGCGGGGTCGTGTGGCCCTCGCACACCGGCGCGGTCTTCTTCTCGTTGACCTGCCCCGAGTGGTCCCACGACGTGACGACCAGGTTGAGCGTCAGCGGCTGGTCGTGCGACGGCAGCGCGTTCTGGTAGTGGAAGCTCGTCGCGAAGTCCTGGTCGACGAGGGCGCCCTCGCCGGACACGATCTTCAGCGTCACGTGATTGGTCTTGCCCTGCCTGCCCTTGACGTAGTTCGTCAGGTCGACGCTCACCTTGTCGCACCCGACGGACCACCTGGGGGTGTGCGCGGAGGCGGGCGCCGCCATCACCAGAGCGCCGGCGACGGCCGCCGCGCTCACCAGACCTATGGCCGCGGATCTTCTACGGCCCTGAACGGACATCTTCATGAACCCTCCCTGGGCGGAACCGGATCTTGGCCCCCTGCTGTGACTCGCCACATGTTTCCGGTGGGACCGGGACGCTACACCCTGCGCCGCGGGCGCCACGCACCGGGCGGCGCTTGTACGGGCGCCGTAGCGACGTGCCGGCCCGCCCGCGCCGCCGGGCGGTGTCGGCGCGGCGCGATACCGTGCGCGAACGTGGCGGACGGGGCCCGAACGGGCGGAAGGGACGGCGCAGATGAGCACCGCGCTGACCGCGGCGCAGCGGCGGGCCGTGACCGGGTCCGACCCGGCGACGGGCCGGCTGGCGGCGCGGGCCGACGTGTGCGCGGCGCTGGCGGCCCGCGGCCTGGCGGTCCGGCACGGCCGCGCCGGGCACCACGGCTACTACCTGACGCCCGAAGGGCTGCGGCTGCGCGCCGACCTGACGGCGGCTCGGCCGGACGTGCCCCCGCCGGGGCGCCCGGCGCCGGCCGCCGACGCCTTCGCCGCGGACGACGGCACGGGCGAGGGTACGGGTGGCGGCACAGGTGGCGCCGCGCTCTGGGGGCCGCGCCGGGCGGCGGAGGTGGCGACCGCGTGGGAGGGCCTGCTGCGCATCCGGGCGCTGCTCCAGGACGGCGTGACGGACGTGCCCGCGCCCTGGGAGCGGGACCGCCCGGTGCACGCGGTGGCGCTGGCCCTGGAGGCGGCCGGCTGCCCGCCCGGGCGGCCGGACACGCCGGGCTACGCGGTCACGGCCGCCGGCCCCGGGGGCGAGCCGCGGGTCGACTGGCGCGGCCCGGCCGACCGTACGGCGGCGTCCGCGGCGCTCGCCCGGTGCGCGCGGTGGCTCGGCCGGCACGGCTGGCAGTGCACCGAGCACCGCGACCGCGCCGGCGCGCCCTTCCTGCTGGTCTCGCCGCGCCGGACGCGCTGAGCTGCCCCGCGACCAGCGCCGCCGGGCCGCGCGAGGCCGTCTTCACCAGGCGCGGGAGGGCGGATTAAGGTCCATGACCATGGAATACCGTCACCTCGGCCGCAGCGGCCTGATCATCAGCGAGATCGCTTACGGCAACTGGCTCACCCACGGCTCCCAGGTGGAGGAGGACGCGGCGACCGCGTGCGTGCGCGCGGCGCTCGACGTCGGCATCACCACCTTCGACACCGCGGACGTCTACGCCGGCACCCGCGCCGAGTCCGTCCTGGGCCGGGCGCTGAAGGGCGAGCGCCGCGAGGGCCTGGAGATCTTCACCAAGGTCTTCTGGCCGACCGGCCCGGGCCGCAACGACCGCGGCCTGTCCCGCAAGCACATCATGGAGTCCATCGACAACTCCCTGACCCGGCTGCAGACCGACTACGTCGACCTCTACCAGGCCCACCGCTACGACCGCTTCACGCCGCTCGAGGAGACGATGGAGGCGTTCGCCGACGTCGTGCACTCCGGCAAGGCGCACTACATCGGCGTGTCCGAGTGGACCGCGGACCAGATCCGCCGCGCCCACGCGCTCGCGCGCGAGCTGCGCATCCCGCTGGTGTCCAACCAGCCGCAGTATTCGGCGCTGTGGCGGGTCATCGAGGGCGAGGTCGTCCCGGCCTCGCGCGAACTGGGCCTCGGCCAGGTCGTGTTCTCCCCCATCGCGCAGGGCGTGCTGACCGGCAAGTACCTGCCGGGGCAGCAGCCGCCGGCGGGCTCGCGCGCCACCGACGAGAAGGGCGGCGCCAACATGATCAGCCGCTGGATGCGCGACGACGTGCTGTCGCGGGTCCAGGAGCTCAAGCCGCTCGCGGCCGAGACCGGCCTGAGCCTCGCGCAGCTCGCGGTGGCCTGGGTGCTGCAGAACGACAACGTTTCCGCGGCGATCGTGGGCGCCTCGCGTCCCGAGCAGGTCGCGGAGAACGCGAAGGCGGCGGGCGTGCGGCTGGACGCCGAGGTGCTGGCGCGGATCGAGGAGATCCTGGCGCCGGTCGCCGTCACCGACCCGCTGAAGGTGTACGAGAACGTGCCGGTCAAGCGTCCGTGAGGTCCGGCTTCCCGCGCGGGGCGGCCGGCTCCGCCCTGCGCGGGACCGGCCGCGGCGTAAAGTGACTACACAGTTGTAGTCATCCGGAAGGGGACGCGCCGGTGGACGGCGGACGGACGCGGCGGCGCCGGGTGCTCGTGCCCACCGTCCTCGCCGCCGCCTTCGCGCTCGCCTTCGGCGTGCTGGCGTGGGTCGTGGCCGGCCGCGCCGGGCCGGACGGCCTCGACTCGGGGCTGCACCGGTGGGCGGTGGAGCACCGCCCGGGCGCCTCGGTGGACGCCGCGCGCGCCGTCACCGCGGTGGGGACGGGACCGTATCCGTATCTGGCCGCCGTGCTCGGCGGGTGGCTGGCGGGCGGTCGCACCGTGCGGGGCGGGCTGCGGGTCGCGGTGGTCGCCGGGGTCGCACTGCTGGGCGGGCAGTCGCTGCGGACTTTGCTGGTGGTCTCGCTGCACCGCGCCCGGCCGCCCGCCGCGGACTTCGCGGCGCACGCGACGAGCTATTCCTTCCCCTCCGGGCACACCGCCTCCAGCGCCATGGCCGCCGGGCTGCTCGGCTGGGGCCTGCTGCGCGCGTGGCCCGGGGCCCGCGGGCGGCTGCTCGCGGCGCTGTGCGCGGCGGTCGCGCTCGCGGTGGGCGGCTCGCGCGTCTGGCTGGGCGTGCACTGGCCGACCGACGTGCTGGGCGGCTGGCTCTTCGCCGGCTTCTGGCTGAGCGCGGTGCTGCCGGTGCTGGGCCGGTACGCCGACCGGGTCACCGCCGGGCCGCGCGGGGGCGGCGACGGCGGCGACCGCGGCGATGGCGGCGATGGCGGCGATGGCGAAGGTCAGATCTTCACACCGTGAGCGCGCAGGTAGTTCAGCGGGTCGATGTCGTCGCCGTAGACCGGGCCGGTCCTGATCTCGAAGTGCAGATGCGGCCCGGTGGCGTTGCCGGTCGAGCCGGAGCGGGCGATCCGCTGGCCCTCGTTGACCTGCTGCCCCACCTTGACGGAGATCTGCGAGAGGTGGCCGTACTGGCTGTAGTGGCCGTCCGGGTGGCGGATCACCACCTGGTAGCCGTAGGAGCCGCCCCAGCCGGCCGTGACGACCTTGCCCGCGGCGACCGCGTGCACGGCGGTGCCGGTGGGCACCAGGAAGTCCTGCCCGGTGTGGTGGCCGCTGGCCCAGTGGCTGCCCGACGCCTGGTAGCCGGTGCCGAGCGGGGCGTGCACCGGCAGGGTGTAGCCGCCGGTGTGCGGCGCGGCGGCGGGCTTGGTGTGCACGGTGTGCGCCGCGGGCGTCGCGGTCTTCTTCGGCGCGGGCTTGGCGGCGGGCTTGGCCGCGGGCTTGGGCTGCGCCTTCGGTACGGCCTCGGTCTCCGGCTCGGCCGCGGGCTTCGCGGGCGGGGCGCCCAGGGCGAGCCGCTGGCCGGGGAAGATCAGGTCGGGGTCGGAGCCGACGACCGCGCGGTTGTCGGCGTAGAGCTGCGGCCAGCCGCCGCTGACGTGCCGGTCGGCCGCGATGCCGGACAGGGTGTCGCCGGAGGCCACGGTGTAGTGGTCCTGGGCGGCGGGCTTCTTGGCCGCGGCCGGCTTCTGGGCGGGCTTGCCGGCCGGGGCCTTGGGGTGCTGCGGCTTGGGCTGCTGGGCCTTGGCGGGCGCCTTCGCCGGGTGCGCGGTCACCTGGCGGATCTTGGCCGCCGGTACGCGTACGGTGTGCGACGCGGTGGCCGCCTCGCGGGTGAGCCCGGCGCGCTTGGAGCACACCGGCCAGGCGCCGGGGCCCTGGCTGCGCAGCACCCGCTCGGCGACCGCTATCTGCTCGTTCCTGGTGGCGAGGTCCGCGCGCGGGGCGTAGCCGGCGCCGCCGAAGGACTTCCAGGTGGAGGAGGTGAACTGCAGACCGCCGTAGTAGCCGTTGCCGGTGTTGATGTGCCAGTTGCCGGACGACTCGCAGTTGGCGACCTTGTCCCACACCCCGGCGCTCTCGGCGTGCGCGCTGCTCAGGCCGATGAGCGGCAGCGCGAGTCCGGCGCCGCCCGCGGTGACGGTCAGCGAGGCCTGCGAGACCCTGCTCGGTCGGTAACGGCGGTGGCGCCCGCGTAAGGCCATGGCACGCGTCCTCTCCGGACCGGCCCGGCGCCGCGCGGCCCGGGCTGTGGTGCGCCCGTGATGCGCGGGCGGGCACAGAGTAGAACCGCCCCGGGCGCGCCACAAGGGCGCACGGACGCCGGGGGCGCGTGCGCCCCCACCGGGAATCACCGGCGGGCGGGGGCGTTGCAATGAGGGTGAGTTCCGTACTGCGCGACACGCCGCTGTCGATCCTGGACCGCTCCCGGGTGCGGGAGGGCGAGGACGCCCCGCGGGCGCTGCGGGACACGGTGGCGCTGGCGCGGGAGGCCGAGGCGCTGGGCTACCACCGCTTCTGGGTCTCCGAGCACCACTCCGTGCCCGGCGTCGCGGGCTCGGCGCCCACCGTGCTGGCCGCGGCGGTCGCGGCGGCGACCAGCCGGATCCGGGTCGGGACCGGCGGGGTGATGCTGCCCAACCACCAGCCGCTGGTCGTCGCCGAGCAGTTCGGGGTGCTCGAAGCGCTCTTCCCCGGCCGGATCGACATGGGCCTGGGCCGCTCGGTCGGCTTCACCGACGGCGTGCGCAAGGCGCTGGGCCGCGGCAAGGACGCGGCGGACGGCTTCGAGGAGCAGATCGCCGAGCTGCTCGGCTGGTTCACCGGCGGCTCCCCCGCGCACCCCGGCGTGCACGCCTGGCCGGCGGAGGGCCTGCGGCCGGCGCCCTTCGTGCTGGCGACCGGCAGCGGGGCACAGATCGCCGCGCGGCTCGGGCTGCCGCTGGTGGTCGCCGCGGTGCGGGGCGAGGAGGCGATGCTCAAGGCCGTCGCCGGCTACCGGGCCGCCTTCCGCCCCTCCCCGTGGGCCGCGGCCCCGCATGTCACCCTGTCCGGCACGGTCGCCCTCGCCCCCACCGCGGCCGAGGCCCACCGGCTGCTCCTGTCCGAGGCGTGGTCCACCGCGTACTCCCGTACGCACGGCGTCTTCCCCCCGCTCCTGCCGCCGGAGGCGATCGAGGCCCGCCCGATGGCCCCGGCGGAGCGCGACCGCTTCACCGCCGCCCTGGCCGGCCATCTCGCCGGCACCCCCGAGCAGGTCGCCCCCGCCCTGACGTCCCTGCTCGAACGCTCGCGGGCCGACGAATTCCTGGTGACGACCAGCACCTACGACCGCCGCCGGCTGCTGGACTCCCACCGCCTGCTGGCGTCCCTGCGCTCGGCGGCGTAGGGCAGCGGGCCTCCCCCGGCAGGGCTGCGGGGACTCCGGGGAGTCCGGGGACTCGTCTCGGGCTGTCGAAGCAACCCGGCGCTAGGTCAGGTCGGCCACCGTGCGGATGACGTCCTTGCGCAGGGACGCGGGCTCCGGGGCCGCGGGCGCCGGGACCTCCTCGGCCGGGGGCGGGGGCGTGCCCGGGAGGAGGGCGAGGACGGCCGCGCGGTGGGCCGGGGAGGTCTCCTCGTCGTACGGGTCGGGCGTCGCCGGGACCTGGAGGCGCAGGACGGGCCCGGTGCCGAGGCGGGCGTAGCCGCGGCCCGGGGGGACCTCCGCGGCGGGCGTGGTGCGCTGCGCGGCGCCCAGCACGGCCTCGACGTGCTCCGGGGCGAGCCGGCCGAGGACGACCCGGGCCCGGGTGTGGGCCACCACGCACGGCGCCAGCGACTCCGTCGCGTCGAGCTGGTCGGCCACCGCGACCGCGACGTTCACCGCCCGCCCGTGCCGCAGCGGCACGTCCAGCAGCAGCTGCGGATCGGGACGGCCCTCGGCGAGCGCGAGCTGGCTCAGCGAGGTCGGCCGGTCGACCAGGATCCACAGCGGGCGCCGCGCGTCCTCTTCCACCGGCCGGCCCTCCTGCCGCGCGCGGTTGACCGCGACGAGCCGCCGCTCGGTCTCGTGCGCCGCCCACTCCAGCGTCGCGGCGGCGCCGAGCACCGAATCCTCGACGGCGAGCACGCCGGGCCGGCCGGCCAGGCACGCGTACTCGCCCGTGCCGCTGCCGTCGACGATCACCACGTCGCCGTGCACCAGCGACTGGAGCGCCACGCAGCGCAGCAGGCTGGTCGTGCCGGTGCCGGGCTGGCCGAGCGCCAGCAGGTGCGGCTCGGTGGAGCGGGCGCCGGTGCGCCACACCACCGGCGGCGCGTCCCGGCCCTCGCCGCACTCGCCGGCGGCGACCGGCACCGTACGGGCCACCGCGTCGGCGTCGGTGAAGCCGAGCACCGTCTCTCCCGGGGCGGTGACGAAGCGCTGCGCGACGATGTCGGTGGCCAGCGGCGGCAGCGCGGTCAGGGTGAGGTGGTTCTCCTCCTCGTTCCAGTCGAAGCGGTATTCGCGCCCGCGGCCGGCCTTGGCGTGCAGCAGCTGCTCCACCCGGGCGCGCGCGTCGGCCTCGCCGTCGGTGAAATACGCCGGGTAGCGCAGGTGCAGCCGCGCCAGCCGCCCGCCCTCGAAGTCGTACGCGGTGAACGCCTTGTCCCAGCTGCCGTCGTACGCGTACAGCGGCGCGGGGTCCGCCGGGTCGGACAGATACGGCACCAGCGCCTCGTACAGCGCCTGCAGGCGCGCCGTCTCGGCCTGCCCCGGGCCGGCCGGCGCGGAGGCCGTGCGGTCGCGGCCCATCCACGCCGCCGAGGCCAGCACCGCCGCGACGGCCAGCAGCGGCCCGTACGGCATCATCACCAGCACCACGACACCGGCGGCGGCCAGCAGCAGCGCCGGCCCGCGGCGGTCCTTGGGGGTGCGGCCCCACCAGCTGCCGGCCCAGGCCACCTGGCGGCGCATGCCGCGGGCGATGGTCAGCACCGGGTGCAGCACGTCCGTGGCCCCGTCGGCGGCGCTGCGCGCCAGGTCGCGACCGCGGACGAGCGCGGGACGGCTGCTGAGGATGCTGGGAAGGGGACGCCTGGCCACGACTGCTCCATGGAGGTGAAAGCGACCCGGGAGCGGGTGACCGCTCCCGGGCCAGGGGGGTGAAGGTCCCAGGTGTGACCCTGAGGGGATGCGCCGTCCGCCGGGACGGCCGGCTAGATCTTGATCCCGCCCAGCAGGCTGGCCAGGCTCGCACCGCCCGCCGTGATGCTGGGGGCGATGGCGGTGCTCGCCAGGTAGAAGCCGAACAGGGCGCTGACGATGCCGTGGGACGCCTTCAGCCCGTCCTTGCGGAAGAAGAGGAAGACGATGACGCCGAGCAGGACGACGCCGGAAATGGACAGGATCATGGGCTTTCTCCTGGGTGAGGGGGACGGTCACCATGAGTTCTTCCAGGGTCACAAAAAGTCATGAATCCCGCTCGGCGGCAAATGGGTGATTTGTAGCGGATTTCCCCCACGGGGGTGGGTGCCGGGGCCGCCCGCCGCCCCGGCCCCTGGTTCCGGCAGGATGGCCGTGTGCAGCTCACCCCGATCAGCAGGACCCGGCTCGCCGCCGCCCTCGCCGAGCGGATCGCGACCACCGAGCCGCCCGCCGGCCCCTGGTGGCGCGTCGCGGTGGACGGCGCGCCCGCCGCCGGCACCGCGGACCTCGCCGACGCGCTGGCGCAGGCGCTGCCCGCGCTCGGCCGTCCGGTCCTGCGGGTGCGCGCGGCCGGCTTCTGGCGGCCGGCGTCGCTGCGCCTGGAGTACGGGCACGAGGACGTGGACGCGTACTACCAGCTGTGGCTGGACACCGGCGCCCTGCGCCGCGAGGTCCTGGACCGGCTCGGCCCCGGCGGCGACGGCCGGGCCCTGCCGTCGCTGCGCGACCCGGCGACCGACCGCTCCACCCGGGCGGAGTACGTCGAACTGCCGCCCGGCGGCGTCCTGGTGCTGGACGGCCCGCTGCTGCTCGGCCAGGGGCTGCCGCTGGACCTGACGGTGCATCTGCGGCTCACGCCCGCCGCCCTGGAGCGGCGCACCGACCCCGCCGAGCGGTGGACGCTGCCGGCGTACGCGCGCTACGAGCGCGAGGTGCTGCCCGAGGAGAGCGCCGACGTCGTGGTGCGGGCCGACGACCCGCGGCATCCGGCGTGGTCGGGCGGGCCGGCCGGATGAGCTGGACGACCAGGCTCCGCCTTGCCGTGGGGCCGCGCGCCCCGCTAGCGTCCACGACCACCATGACTGTCGCCACCGCGCCGCTGACCCCCGACCACATACCCCTGGCCGTGCAGCGTTACGACCGCTGGTTCGCGCGGGCCCGCCGCCCGCCCTCGCAGCGCTCCTGGCTGGCCGACGGACCGGTGCGCGGCGCGGAACTGCTCGGCAAGCTCCAGGCGGTCCCCGGCCTTGAGGCGCTGCGCGCCCTCGACGCCGACGGCAACATGATCGGCTACCTCGCCGCCCGCCCCGTCACCCTCACCCCCGACGACCCGGCGGCCCTGCGCACCCACCCGCGCTCGGCCCTCGTCCCGTACGGCGGCCACGCGCTGCCCGGCGGCCGGGAGACCGAGGTGCTGCGCTCGCTGTACGCCAAGGTCGCCGAGCGGCTGGTCGCCGACCGCCGCCTGGTGCACTACGTGCAGGTGCCCGCCGGCGACATCGCCACCGCCCCCTGGTCCGACCTCGGCTTCGGCCGCGAGCTGGTGCAGGGCCTGATGGCCGTCAAGGCCCGGGGCCGGCAGCCGCGCGGCGTCGAGGGCCTGGGCATCCGCCGGGCCGGCCCCGGCGACCTGCCGCAGATCGGCCGGATGGCCGCCGAGTCCGCCCGCCGGCAGCGCGAGTCCGCGGTCTTCCAGCCGCAGCCCGAGGGCGCGCTCGCCGCCCTGCGGCTGCGGTACGCCGACGCGCTCGCCGATCCGCGCTGCGGCGCCTGGATCGCCTCCCGGCGCGGCGAGGAGATCGCCATGGTCGTCGTCGTGCCGGCGACCCCCGACCCGGTCGTGCCGGAGTCGTGCGTGGAGCTGGCGGAGGCATACGTGGAGCCGTCCGCGCGCGGCGAGGGCATCAGCAGGGTGCTACTGGCCACCGCGCTGGCCTGGGCGTACGACAACGGCCACCGCTACATGTCGGCCCGCTGGCACTCCGCCTCGCCGCTGGCGGCCGGGCACTGGCCGGCGGTCGGCTTCCGGCCGGTCGGCTACCGGCTCGCCCGCACCCTGGACGCCCGGATCGGCGGGCCGCCGGGGACGTACTGACGCCGGCCGCGGCACTGCGACCGACATGTTTCGTATATCGGAAATACCGCTGCAATTCGGGCATTTCACGGTGATGCGGGTCACTTCCGGACGCTCCCGTGACCCGTCTCACGGACCGGCCACCCCGCGCTGGGCGGGCGTCGCGGACGGTCACCGCACGGGCCGGAATCTCGCCGTGCGTGCCGCGCCGGTCGACCCGCGGTGACGGACCCGTACGCGGAAAGCCGCCGCCCGATCACAGGCGGTGACCGCCGGTAAGGGCGGAAAGGTACCGCATGCCGGGTTTGCTTGCCCGTCGCTCGCGGGGTCGCTTAGCTTCGCCGTACCGCGGGCCGGACGCCCGCGCCGACCGCCGGGCGGAACGCCGAATCCTGCCGCCGCCCCGGCGCAGCGACACCGAGCACCGAAAGGGCAGGAGCGGGGGACCCAGGTAAGCCGCCGCCCGGACATCCGGACGGCTCGGGGTGAAGCCGTGCCGCCGCCGGCGCGCGACCGGGAACGGACCGCGCGGACGGACGGCCGCGGCCGGGCAACTCCTGCCCGAACCCGACAGCTCACCTCGCAGGCGCAGGAGAGGAATTCCCATGCCCGCTAAGGGTCAGCACCGCAAGCCCCGCTCGCTCAACCGCCTCACCCGGGTGTGCGTCGTCGCCGGCACCGGCGCCGCCGCCGTCACGATCCCGCTGGTCGGCATCGCCCAGTCGGCTTCCGCCGCCGAGCCCGCCAAGGCGCCGGCCGCGACCTCCGCCAAGGCCCACGACTACACCGTGGTCCGCGGCGACACGCTCGCGAAGATCGCCACCACCCACCACGTCAAGGGCGGCTGGAAGGCCCTCTACCAGGCCAACAAGAAGGTCATCGGCGCCAACCCGAGCCTGATCCGCCCCGGCCAGCACCTCACGCTGAACACCGCGCCGGCCAAGGCCGTACCGGCCCCGGCGAAGGCTGCCGCGAAGGCCCCGGCGAAGAAGGCCGCGCCCGCACCGGCGGCCAAGAAGGCCGCGCCGGCTCCCGCGAAGAAGGCCGCCCCGGCCGCCGCGGTCAAGAAGGCCGTGGACACCGGCTACACCAAGCCGGTCGGCGACGCCGCCATCGGCACCGGCTACAAGGCCGGCGGCTCGATGTGGTCCTCCGGCTACCACACCGGCGTGGACTTCCTCGTCTGGAGCGGCACCCCGGTCCACTCCGTGGCCGCCGGCACCGTCGTGCAGGCCGGCGCGGACGGCGCCTACGGCAACGACGTGATCATCAAGCACGCCGACGGCAAGTACACCCTGTACGGCCACCTGACCCGCCCGGTCGTCTCGGTCGGCCAGACCGTCACCGAGGGCCAGGAGATCGGCATCTCCGGCGCCACCGGCAATGTCACCGGCCCGCACCTGCACTTCGAGGTGCGCACCACGCCGTACTACGGCTCGGACATCGACCCGGTCGCCTACCTGGCCTCGCACGGCGTCACCATCTGAGCCCGGGCCCGCCCCGGAACCCGCGTGCCCGCCCGGTCACCCCGACCGGGCGGGCACCGCCGTCCCCCGGGGCGCTCAGCCGAACAGCCCCGCCAGCTCGCCGCGCGAGACGACGCCGAGCTTGGGATAGGCCTTGTACAGGTGGTAGCCGACCGTGCGCGGGCTCAGGAACAGCCGGGCGGCGATGTCCTTGTTCGACAGGCCCTCCGCCGCCAGCCGCACGATCTGCGACTCCTGCGGCGTCAGCCCCGCCTCGGCGTCCACCGGGCCCGCCGCCCGCGCCGCCTCCGGTGCCGCGCCGCCCGCCGCGCCCAGCTCGCCGCGCGCCCGCTCCGCCCACGGGGCCGCGCCCAGCCGCTCGAAGGTGTCCAGCGCCGCGCGCAGCTGCACCCGCGCCTCGCTCTTGCGCCGCGCCCGGCGCAGCCACTCGCCGTACAGCAGGCTCGTGCGGGCCGACTCCATCGCCCGCCGGTGCGGGTCGTGCGCGGCGAGCGCGTCGCGGTAGTACGCCTCGGCGTCCGCCTCCGGTGCCCGCAGCGCCCGGCAGCGCGCCACCAGCGCCGCCGCCCAGCCCTGGCCCGAGCGCGCCGCCCACGCCTGGAACCGGCCGAAGGAGGCGTCCGCGCGCTCCGGCACGCCCAGCCGCACCGCCGCCTCCACCAGGTCCGGCACGCTGCGGGTGGCGCAGATGTGGTGCCGCACCGACTCCTCGCCGAGCAGCGCCAGCCGCTCCAGCGCCGCCTGCGCCCGCCCCAGGCCCAGCTCCAGCAGCCCCTGCGACCAGTACGCCCAGGGCGCGCCCGGCGCCATCGCGGCACCCGAGCCGCCGGCGAGCGCCGCGTCCACCCGGCGGCGGCACTCCTGCTCGTCGCCGCGCACCGCCGCGACATGCGCCAGCGCGCTGCTGAGCTGGCTGACCCACTGCCGCTGGCCGGTGTCCTCGGCGATCCGCAGCGCCTCCAGCACGGTCGTGGCGGCGGCGTCGTAGCGGCCGTCGAAGATCTCCGCCTCGGCGCGGAAGAACATGATCGTGGTGAGCCGGCCCACCCCGCCGCTCTCCCGGCTCTCGGCCGCGAGCTGCGAGGTCAGCTCGTGCGCCTGCGCGTCCTGGCCGAGCGCCAGGCCCACCCCGCACAGCATCACCAGGTCCCGCGGGTCCACCCGGCCGCCGCGCGCCGCCCGCGCCGCCGCCGCGGCCTCCCCGACCGCCGGCGGCACCCGTACGGCCGCCCCCGCGCCGAGCGCCGCGACCAGGAACCGGGCGACCGGCCGTATCGGCGCGTCCGGCGGCAGCCGCAGCGCGTCCAGCCGCTCCACCGTCGCGACGACCTCCTCGGCGCCCAGATACCAGGCCGTGTGCGTCGCCTGCACCAGCATCCGGGCCGCCCGCGCGGGATCGGCCGTCGCCGCCAGCGCCGCGCCCTCGGTGAGCAGCCGGTGCGCCCCGGGGAAGTCGCCTTCGAGGAAGTCGGCGAGCCCGCGCACATGCAGCGTCCGCGCGACGGCCGCGTCCCCGCCCCCACCGGACCCGCCGCCCGTGGTGCCGGCCCCCGCCCGTGCCGCCAGCCGTGCCGCCTCCTCCGCGAAGGCGCGGGCGCGGGGCAGCTCGCCGGCCTCCGTGGCGGACTCCGCGGCCTGGAGGAGGCGGCGCAGCCGGCCCGCCGGGTCGGTGCTCAGCCGCGCCGCGCGGTCGTACGCGGAGGCCGCGGCGGTGTGGCCGCTGCGTTCCCGCGCCCGGCCCGCGGTGTGCTCCAGCGCGGCGGCGACCGCCTCGTCCGGGCCGGTCGCCGCCGCGGCAAGGTGCCAGGCCCGGTGGTCGGGGTCGCGGTCCGGGTCGGCGGCCTGCGCCAGCGCGCGGTGCGCGGCGATCCGCTCCGGCAGCGGCGCCCGCTGGTGGATCGAGGCCCGCACCAGCGGGTGGCGGAACCGCAGCGCCGTGCCCTCCACCGCCACCAGCCCGGCCTCCTGCGCGGGCGGCAGGTCCGCGACGTCCGCGCCGAGCCCGGCCGCGGCCCGCAGCACCGTGCCCAGCTCGCCCGTATGGTCGGCGGCGGCCACCAGCAGCAGCGTCTGCGTGGCCCGCGGCAGATGGCTGACCCGCCCGTGGAAGGCCAGTTGCAGCCGGCTGGTCAGCGGCAGCGACCCCGGTACGACCGCTGTCGCGGCGGACTCCCGCAGGCCCGCCGGAAGCTCCAGCAGCGCCAGCGGATTGCCCTGCGCCTCGGCCAGCACCCGGCCGCGCAGCGCCTCGGCCATCGGCGCCTGCCGCTCCGCCAGCAGCGCCAGCGCCGCCGCCTCGTCCAGCGGCGCCGGCCGCAGCTCGGCGAGCCCCGGCGCGGTGAACGCCCCCTCGCCGTCGCGCGCCGCGAAGAGCATCGCGACGCCCTCCGCGTCCAGCCGCCGGGCGGCGAACAGCAGCGCGTCCGCCGACGCCCGGTCCAGCCACTGCGCGTCGTCCACGACGCACAGCAGCGGCCCGTCGCCCGCGTGCTCCGACAGCAGCGACAGCACCGCGAGGCCGACGAACATCGGCTCGCCCGCACCCGCACCCGCGCCGTCGCCCTCGCCGGCGAGCCCGAACGCCGCCCGTAGCGCCCGCCGTTGCGGCCCGGGCAGCGCGTCCACCGCGCCCATCGCCGGTCGCAGCAGCAGCTGAAGCCCCGCGAAGGGCAGTTCCGCCTCGAACTCGACGCCCGAGCCGCGCACCACCGTCATGCCGGCCGCCGCGGCGACCGCCTCCTCCAGCAGCGCGGTCTTGCCGATCCCGGCCTCACCGCGCAGCACCAGCACCCCGCTGCGTCCCGCCCGCGCCCCGTCCAGCAGTGCGCGCAGCTCCGCCGCTTCCCCGTCCCGTCCGTGCAGCATGCCGGCACGCTAACCGATGCCCACGGGGCCGCCGCGGCCGGCGAGACCTTGCCGGATCGCCAGCTCCACCGGCGAGTACGCCCCGTCGGCCCGCTCGGTCTCCAGCGGCACCGCCGGATGCAGCGGCGGCTGCGCCAGGAAGCGCGGCCGGCTGCCGTGGTGGGGCTGGGCGGCGTGCACCAGGAAGGGATGGCACAGGTAGACGTCGCCCGGCCGGCCGGTGGCCAGGGCCACCGGGCGGTGCGCGCTCGCCTCGACCAGCCGGCGGGCGATCCGCAGGATGGAGGCGCCCTGCTCGCCGTACGGCGCGAGCACCGGGGGCACGTCCAGGTGCGAGCCGACCCGGATCCTGGTCGGCGCGTCGTCCTCGGTGACCTCGGAGAACAGGAACAGCATCAGCAGCGCCCGGTCCCGGGAGCGGACGTTCGCGAAATACCAGGTCTCGCCGTCCGGCAGATAGCTGCCGTCGATGTGCCAGCCGGCGTCGTCCGGCTCGTCCGGGTGCGGGAAACGCAGCGGGAAGGCGCCGAGCGAGCGCCGCGGCACCCATCGCCCGGGGCCCACGAGCAGGTCGAACGCGGCATGCAGGGCGGGGGTGTCGACGGCGGCGGCGAAGGGCGGCTGCGGCATGTCGCCGACCCACCGCACCGGCTGCGTCCAGGTCGCGGGGTCGTCGCGGTCGAAGCCGGTCTCCCGCCACAGCAGGTCCGCGCACTCGCGCGCGGTCCGCGCGTCGAAGGCCCCCTCGATCTTCACGAAGCCGTCCCGCAGGAAGTCCTCGACCGTCGCCGTATCCGCCCGCCCCGTCGCGTCCATACGGCCGATCATCACCGGGACCGCGCCGCGCTTTCCACCGGATTTACGCCGGTCCCGGCGCCGGGGGCAGCTCCGGGGGCGGCACCGGGCGCGGCTCCGGGGGCGCTCAGCCGCGCTGCGGGACGGTGCCCTGCACCAGGCGCAGGAAGGACGCGTTGTCGGGCGTCTGCCGCATCCGCTCCAGCAGGACGTCCAGCGCGGACTGCGCGTCCCGCCCGTGCAGCGCCTGCCGCAGGCCGCGCACCACCGCCAGCTCGCCCGGCGCCAGCAGCAGCTCCTCGCGCCGGGTGCCGGACCCGGTCACGTCCATCGCCGGGAAGACCCGGCGCTCGGCCAGGGCGCGGTCGAGGATCAGCTCCATGTTGCCGGTGCCCTTGAGCTCCTCGTAGAAGAAGGTGTCGGCCCGCGAGCCGGTGTCCACCAGCGCGGTCGCCAGGATCGTCAGGGAGCCGCCCTCCTCGGCCAGCCGGGCGGCGCCGAACAGCCGCTTGGGCCCGGTCAGCGCGGCGGCGTCCACCCCGCCGCTGAGCGTACGGCCGCTGCCGGCCGCCGCGGTGTTGTGCGCCCGGCACAGCCGGGTCAGCGAGTCCAGCAGGATCACCACGTCCTGCCCCAGCTCCACCAGCCGCTTGGCCCGCTCCACCGCGAGCTCCGCGAGCGCGATGTGCTCCTTCGCGGGCCGGTCGAAGGTCGAGGAGAACACCTCGCCGCGCACGCTGCGGACCATGTCGGTGACCTCCTCCGGGCGCTCGTCGAGCAGCACCACCATCAGGTGGCACTCCGGGTGGTTGGCGGCGATCGCGGCGGCGACGTTCTGCAGCACGACGGTCTTGCCGGCCTTGGGCTGCGCGACGATCAGGCCGCGCTGCCCCTTGCCGACCGGCGAGAAGAGGTCCATCAGCCGGCCGGACAGCGCGCCCGAGCCCTTGAGCCCGGCGCTCTCCAGCCGCAGCCGCTCGCGCGGGTGGAGCGGCGTCAGGTCGGCGAACCTCGGCCGCGGCTGCCCGGCGGGCCGGCCGTTGACCAGCAGCACCTCGCCGAGTGCGCCGGGCTTCCCGGCCAGGCCCTCGACGAGGTCGCCCTTGCGCAGGCCGGCCGCGCGGATCTGCGCGGCGGAGACCTGGACGTCGGAGGGGGAGGCGTGCAGGGCCCGGCCGCGCAATCGGCCCTGGCCGCCGTGGATGTCGAGGACGCCCGCCACCGGGGCGGCCGTCCGGGGCCGGACGTCCGGCCGTTCGAGAATGTCGGTCATGGGGAGTCGTCCTTTCACGGACGTGCGTGGAAAGAAATGAGCGAAGAGATGCAGGGGGTGGAGGGAGGCTGCGGCGCGAGCGGAAGACCTCACGCTCCGCGGACCGCGGACCTCACCCGCGAGCCCGTGCCGCGGCATGCCGCCAGGGCGTCGGGTGCGCACCGGAGCGGATCACGCCCGGGGTTACCGCGAGGAGGAGAATCCGCCGGGCCGGACGGACGAGCCGTCGGGCGGGGCGGGACTTCGGAACCAGCACCGGCGCCGCGAAGAGGCGGGCGCAGAGAAGTGCTGTCCGCACTGTAGCACGCGGAACCGTCCGCGGACGAGCCCCCGGGCCCGGCGGGGTCAGCGTCCGCGGCCGGTGCGGCGGCGCAGCAGCAGGACGGAGCCGGCCGCGAGCACGGCGAGCCCGCCGCCGACGTACCAGGCGCGGGCGCTGGTGTTGTCCTCGCGCGAGGTGTGCGCGGCCGGCGCCGGGCGCGACTCCTGCCCGTGCGCCTGCTTCGCCTGCTGCTGCCCGGCCGACGCGGGGGCCCGCACCACCGCGCTCTTGAGCTGGTACGCGGTCGGCTCGGCGTTCAGCGTGCCGACCGAGGCGGTGTGCCCGGCCGCCTCGAAGCCCCAGTCCAGCAGCTTGCCGGCCTCGGTGTACACCGCCTGCGGCAGCCCGGACTGCGGGTTCATCACCGTCACGATCAGCGTCCTGCCGCCCCGTTTCGCGGCGGCGACCAGGGTGTTGCCGGCGTTGGTGGTGTAGCCGTTCTTGACCCCGATCAGCCCGGGGTAGGGGTGCACGCCCTGCGCGCCGGTCAGCAGCCGGTTGGTGTTCTGGATGCCGAAGGACTTCACGTAGACGCCCTGGGCGTCGTACCCGCCGGGGAACTGCGCCTCGGCCGTCGAGGCGTAGGCGGCGAAGTCGTGGTCGGCCAGCCCCGCGCGGGCGAACAGCGCGAGGTCGTAGGCGGAGGAGACCTGGCCGGGGTTGTCGTAGCCGTCCGGGGAGACGACATGCGTGTCGTCGGCGCCCATCATCCGGGCCCTGGCCTGCATCTGGGAGACCGTCAGCGCGACCGAGCCGTTCATGTGCGCCAGGACGTGCACGGCGTCGTTGCCCGACGCGAGGAAGACCCCGCGCCACAGGTCGGCGACGGTGTACGTCTGCCCCGCCTGGACGCCGACCAGGCTGCTGCCCTCGCCGATGCCGAGCAGGTCGTCGTCGGTGACCTTGTGCGTCTCGTCCGCGGGGAAGCGGGGCAGCACGGTGAGGGCGAACAGGGTCTTCAGCGTCGAGGCGGGCGGCAGTTCGCGGTGCGCGTTCTTGGCGGCGAGCACCTGGCCGGTGCGGGCGTCGGAGACCGTCCACGACAGGGCGGACAGGCCGTCGGGCAGCGGCGGGGCGTCGTCGGCGACATGCACGCCGGGCTCGGCGAGCAGCGCCCCGCCGATGAGCTTGCCGGGGCTCCCGTCGCCCGTGCCGCCGGGGGCCGCGGCGGCGCTCGCTCCCGGCGCGACCGCGAGGGCGCCGAGGCAGCAGGCCGCGCAGGCCGCACGGAGCGCGGTGACGACGCGGCGACGGTTCTGAGCTACGCGGCGGTCTCTCATACGCTCACCATATGAACGCCAATGCGCTGCGGGCGGGCCTCCCGCGACACCACGCCGCCCCCCACCCCATGGTGTGACCCCTCCTTGCTCCACCCGGCCCAGATCCCGCGCGCCCCGTCCGCCCCGGGCCGCGCCCGCGCCGCCGCGGTGCTCGGCGTCAGGCCACGAACAGGCCCGAGGGCTCGGCGTCGGGGGCGCCGCCGGAGCGGACGACGTTCGCGGCGGCGGAGAGCCGGGCGGCGGCCTCGGAGGCGGTGGGGTTGCTGACGGTGAAGGGGATGCGGACGTAGGACTCGAACGCGCCGTCCACGCCGAAGCGCGGGCCCGAGGGGACCCGGACGCCGAGGCGCTCGCCGGCGACGGCGACCCGGGAGCCGGAGACGTCGCCGGTGCGCACCCACATCGTCATGCCGCCGCGCGGCACGGTGAAGTCCCAGCCGGGGGTGTGCTCGCGCAGGGCTGCCGCGAGGTCGTCGCGGCACTCGCGGGCGCGCTGCCGGCGGGTGGCGAGCGCCTGGTCCCAGCCGCCGCCGCGCAGCAGCCACGCCACGGCGAGCTGGTCGATGACCGGCGAGCCCAGGTCGAGGTAGGCGCGCGCGGACACCAGCCGGCGGACCACGTCGGGCGTCGAGCGCACCCAGCCGATCCGCAGCCCCGCCCACACCGCCTTGCTCGCCGAGCCGACCGTCATCACGGTCCCGCCGCGGTCGAACGCGGCCATCGGCCGTACGCCCGGCTCCTGGCCGTCGAGCGTCAGCTCGGCCATCGTCTCGTCGGCGACGAGCACCGTGCCGGCCGCCCGCGCCGCCTCGACCAGCTCGCGCCGCTGCTCGTCGCCGACCAGCGTGCCGGTGGGGTTGTGGTAGTCGGGCATGACGTACGCCATCCGCGGCGCCGCGTCCCGCAGCACCCGCCGCCAGGCGGCCATGTCCCAGCCGCCGAGCCCTTCGCGCAGCGCCACCGGCACCAGCCGCGCGCCGGTCTCCCGGAAGAGCTCCAGGACGTTGGCGTAGCTCGGCGCCTCGACGGCGACCCGCTCGCCGACCCCGGCCACCCGGCGGGCCGCGGCCCCGATCGCCCCCATCGCGCCGGTGGTCACCATGATCTGCTCGGGCATCGTCGGCACGCCCCGCGCGGTGTAGCGGTCGGCGATGGCCTCGCGCAGCACGGGCAGCCCGGCGGGGAAGTCGCCGTGCGTGGCCGCGTAGGCCGGCAGCTCGGACAGCGCGCCCTGCATCGCCCGGGTCAGCCACGGCTCGGGCGCCGGCAGCGCCGCGCAGCCGAGGTCGATGACGGAGCCGGCGGCGTCCGGCGGCAGCGGTTCGAGCGCGCGGTGCGGCAGCGTGTGGCCTTCGGGGACCGCGGTCCAGCTGCCCGCGCCGCGCCGGGAGCGCGCGAAGCCCTCGGCGCGCAGCGCCTCGTACGCCGCCGCGACCGTGGTCCGGCTCACACCGAGCGCGAGGGCCAGTTCGCGCTCGGCGGGCAGCCGCGCCGCGACCTGGACCCGGCCTTCGAGGACCAGCAGCCGCACCCCGTCGGCCAGCCCGCGGTAGGCGGGGAGCTTACGGCCGCCGCCGCCCGCCGTGGCGGGTCCGGGCTGGAGGAGCCGGGCCAGATGCGCCGCACTCACCGACGCGGTCCACTGCGACATGGAATTCAGTCCACCTTCCGCGGATTGGCTCTGGTTGGCGTCGCCTTACAGGCCACAGAGTGTCATGCGCGTGCACATGACCAGCCTGGGGGGTTCCGTTGTCGCCGCTTCGTCCACTTTCGTCGCTTCTCCCGTCGCTCCGCCCCCGCGGCCCGCTGCCGGTGGACCGCCTGGTCCGGCTCTACGCCGGCCTGCTCCTGTACGGCGTGACCGACGGCCTGGTGATCCGCGCGGAACTCGGCCTGGACCCCTGGGACGTCTTCCATCAGGGCCTGGCGAAGCACACCGGCATCGCCATCGGCAATGTCTCCATTCTCGTCGGTGCGGCCGTCCTGCTGCTGTGGTGGCCGATCCGGCAGCGCCCGGGCCTCGGCACGGTCTCCAACGTCGTCCTGGTCGGCGCGGCGATCGACGCGACCTGCGCGGTCGTGCCGCACGTGGAGGCCCTGGGCGTGCGGATACCCCTGCTGCTGGCCGGCGTGCTGTTCAACGGCGCCGCCACCGGCCTGTACATCGCGGCCCGCTTCGGCCCGGGACCGCGCGACGGGCTGATGACCGGGCTGCACCGCAGGACGGGCAGGTCGCTGCGCCTGATCCGCACCGGGATCGAGGTCACGGTGCTGGTCGCGGGCTTCCTGCTGGGCGGCGGGGTGGGGATCGGCACGGTGCTCTACGCGCTGACGATCGGCCCGCTCGCGCAGTTCTTCCTGCGGGTTTTCGGCGGCCTGGGCCCGGGTACGCGCACTGTCACCGCCACCGGGGGCGCCGCGACGCAGGGGCGCGCGATGGCGGACACGATTTAGCTCCGGAGCCCGCGGCGCGGTAGTGTACGCGGTTGGCTCGATCGGTTGACCGTTACTGCACGGGAAAGATATGACAACACCGGGTGACATCTTCCCCCAGATGTGACAAACCGGGCGCCGGTGGGTACAAACAGGGGCGACACGACGGGCGACGCATGTCCCTTCACGGGAATCTTCACCGCCGACCGGACGTTGACCGGATGACGACGACAGCGACACCTGTCCTGTGGGCGACCAAGCCCGGGAGGCACGATTCATGAGTGAGCGAGCTCTCCGCGGCACGCGACTCGGGGCCACCAGCTACGAGACCGACCGCGGTATCGATCTGGCCCCGCGCCAGACCGTTGAGTACGCATGCCGGAACGGACATCGCTTTGAGATGCCGTTCTCGGTCGAGGCCGAGATTCCGCCGGAGTGGGAGTGCCGCGCCTGCGGCCAGACCGCGCTGCTGGTGGACGGCGAAGGCCCGGAAGAGAAGACCACCAAGCCCGCGCGTACGCACTGGGACATGCTGATGGAGCGGCGCACCCTCGAAGAGCTCGAGGAAGTGCTGGCCGAGCGGCTGGCCGTGCTGCGCTCCGGCGCGATGAACATCGCGGTGCACCCGCGCGACAACCGCAAGACCGCCTGACCTCAGCAGGGGGGACGGCTCGGATTCTCCCGCCCGGCGCGGGACGCAGCGTTGCGTTCCCCGGCCGGGCGGCCGTATGTCCGCACGGCATGTCCGCACGGCGCACGCCCGCGAGGGGCGTACGTCAGTGGTCGCGGTGGATGACCTCGCCCGGGATGACCTTGCCGTCCGGGCGGTGGATACGGGCCTGCTCGCCGGCCTGCTGCGCCTGCTGGAAGAAGTCGCCGAGCGATCCGGGCTGCTCCTTGCCCGGGTGGCGGCGCAGCGACCGGCGGGTGGCGCGCTCGGCCAGCGCGCCGACGAGCCTGCGGGTCGGCGGGAAGAGCAGCAGCAGCCCGGCGGCGTCCGACACGAAGCCGGGGATCATCAGCAGCAGCCCGCCCAGCATGTGCAGGCCCGTGCGCCCGCCGCCGGTGGGCGGCGGCGGCTGCTCGGCCTCCCCCGGCGGGGTGACCGCCGCCGTGAGGTTGCGCCATGCGCTGCGCCCGGCGCGCTTGACGGCCATGGCGCCCAGCACGAACCCGGCGATGATGCACAGCAGCACGACGAGCCCGCTGGTGGCCGAGGCCACCACGGTCAGCAGCCAGATCTCCAGCACCGCCCAGGCCGCGACCGCGAGCGGCACCACCGTACGGGCCCGGGACCTGCGGGGCCGCTGCCCGGGGCCGCCTGCCGGACCGGAGCCCGGCTGACCGGGGCCCGGCTGCTCCTGGCCCGGGCGGAAGGGGTCCGGTGAACGCGTCGTCATAGCTCAAGTGTGCCAAAGAGCGGGTAAAGGCCGGGTCGGCAGGGGCCGCTCCGGTTGGACTGCGGCCCGCCCGGAACGCCACGATGTGCCGCGTGACGCACACCCCGCCCGATCCCCCGCCCGATCCCGCTCGCGGCCCCTCCCCCACTTCCGCGGAACCCGCCGCCGCGCACGGCCTGGAGCCCGCGTGGCGCCGGGTCACCCGGGGCGAGCCCCGGTGGGCCTCGACGACCGCGGTGGCGGCCGTGGTGGTGATCCAGCTCGCGCTGCCGGCCCGGCTCTCGGTGCACCCGCAGTGGCTCATGCCGGCCGTGGAGCTGGTGCTGCTGGTCGCCCTGGTCATCGGCAACCCGCACCGCATCGAGCGCAGCTCCCGCGTCATCCGCGCGCTGGAGCTGGCCCTCGCGCTGGTGATCGGCGGCGCCAACGCCTATGCGGCGGTGCGGCTGGTCGCGGGGCTGGTACGCGGTACGGAGGGGTCGTCGGCGGGTCCGCTGCTGCTGACCGGCGGCGCGATCTGGCTCACCAACATCGTGATCTTCGCGCTGCTGTACTGGGAGCTGGACCGCGGCGGCCCGGCCGCCCGCGCCGGCGGCGAGCGGGACGTACCGGACTTCCTGTTCGTCCAGATGCAGTCGCCGGAACTCGCCCCGCCGCACTGGGAGCCGGCGTTCTTCGACTACTTCTACCTGTCCTTCACCAACTCCACCGCCTTCAGCCCGACCGACGTCATGCCGGTGACGCGGTGGGCGAAGGCGCTGATGCTGGCGCAGTCCGCGGTGTCGCTGCTGACGGTGGTGCTGGTGGTGGCGCGGGCGGTGAACATCCTGAAATGAGCCGGAGCCTGGACCGGAGCGCGGACCCGGCCCCGTACCGGAATCGCTAGCTCGGGCTCTGCGACGGCCGCTCGATCGGCGCCTCGCCCGCGGGTGCGGGCACCGAGGGGCTGCCGGCGGGCGGGGCCGCCGGCGGGGCGGGCTCCGCGGGGTCGGCGGCGCGGACGCCGGGCTCGTCGCCCGGGGCGGGCCTGCGGCCGGTGAGCTGGCCGGCCCGGGCGGTCATGCCCCACGCGGTGACCCGCAGGAACGCCTCGGCGACGATGTTGCGGCTCATCTTGCTGTCGCCGCGCTCGCGCTCGACGAAGGTGATCGGCACCTCCACCACGTGGAAGCCGGCCTTCACCGCGCGCCAGGCGAGGTCGACCTGGAAGCAGTAGCCGGCCGAGGCCACGTCGTCCATGCCGAGGCCGAGCAGCGTCTCCTTGCGGAAGGCCCGGTAGCCGCCGGTGACGTCGCGGATGGTGACGCCGAGCATCAGCCGGGAGTACGTGCTGCCGCCGCGGGAGATGTACTCGCGGCTCTTGGGCCAGTTGACCACCCGGCCGCCGGGGATCCAGCGCGAGCCCAGCACCAGGTCGGCGCCCTTGAGCGCGGTGAGCAGCCGCGGCAGCTCCTCGGGCTGGTGGGAGCCGTCGGCGTCCATCTCGACGAGCACGTCGTAGCCGTGGTCGATGCCCCAGCGGAAGCCCGCGAGGTAGGCGGCGCCCAGGCCCTCCTTGCCCTTGCGGTGCAGGACGTGCACGGCCGGGTCGGCCGCGGACAGCTCGTCGGCGAGCTTGCCGGTGCCGTCGGGGCTGTTGTCGTCGGCGACGAGGATCTCGGCCTCCGGCACCGCGGCCCGCACCCGCCGCACGATGGGCACGACGTTCTCGGCCTCGTTGTAGGTCGGGATGATGACCAGGACCTTGCCCAGCGGCCGGTAGGTCCGCTGCTCGCCGTCGTTCACTGCTGTTCGTGCCCTTTCGCCGTGCGGGTGCGCTCGCGCCTGCCGAGCGCGACGGCAGCCGCACAGGACAGGAGCCCCACCATAGCGAGAGTCCACTCGGGTGCCGCACCGACGCGATCGGCGAGCGTCGTGCCGTCGCGCAGCGGGATGTCGGCGTCCAGCACTTCCTGCGTGAATTCCTTGCTGCGCTGCTCGATCTTGCCATCAGGAGCGACGATCGCGCTGATTCCGCTGGTCGCGGCGGTGACGACGGCCCGGCCGTGCTCGATCGCGCGCAGCTTGGACATCGCCAGCTGCTGCTCGGGCTGCCCGGTCCTGCCGTAGGTGGCGTTGTTGGTCTGGACGACGATGGCGCGGGCGCCGGCGTTGACGGTGTCGCGCACGATGCCGTCGTAGGCGACCTCGAAGCAGATCACGTCGCCGAGCCGGGCCGGGCCGATCTGCAGCACGCCGGTGGTCCTGCCGGGGTAGAAGTCGCGCGGGATCTCGTCGAGCCGGCTGATGACCTTGGTGAGCTCCTTGCGGAAGGGCACGTACTCGCCGAACGGCACCGGGTGCTGCTTGGTGTAGTGCGCGCCGGGGCCCTTGACCGGGTCCCAGACGATGCCCTCGTTCTGCACGTGGTCGGCGTCGGGCCCGTCGACCAGCACGCCCACCAGGACCGGTACGCCGACCGCCTGCACGGCCTGGGTGATCTTGTCGTACGCCTCCGGGTGGGTGAAGGGGTCCAGGTCGGAGGAGTTCTCCGGCCACAGCACCAGGTCGGGCTTGGGCACCTTGCCGGACTTGATGTCGGCGGCGAGCTTGAGGGTGGCCTGGACATGGTTGTCGAGGATCATCATCGGGCGGCCGAGGAAGTGCAGGCCGGGCTGCTGGACGTTGCCCTGCACGACGGCGATCCGCACGTGGTCGGTGGCGTTCGTCGGCAGCGGCACGAGCAGGCCGACCAGCAGCACCGCCGCGGACAGCGCGAGCGCGGCGCCCGCGGACAGGGCCGTACGCAGGTCGCGGGGGTCCGGGCGGAGCCGGGCCAGGGCGAGCGCCGCCGCGGCCAGCAGCGTGCCGCTGAGGGCCACCGCGAAGGTCACCAGCGGGGCGCCGCCGAGCGCGGCCAGCGGGGTGAAGGGCGAGCCGGTGTTGGCGAAGGCGAGCCGGCCCCACGGGAAGCCGCCGAACGGCAGCCGGTCCCTGGCCAGTTCCTCGGTCACCCACAGGCAGGCCGCCCACGCCGGCCAGCCCGGCAGCCGCATGACGGGCACCGTGCAGGCGCCGAGCACGGCCAGGAAGCCCGCCTCGATCGCGGCGAGGCCGACGACGGCGTCCCAGCCGACGGTGTGCAGCCACTGGAGCAGCCAGATGAAGAACGGCCAGCCGAAGGCGAAGCCGAGCCACGCGCCCTGCCGGACGGTACGGCCGCGCATCAGCAGCGTGAACGCGGCGACGGCGACCAGGGACAGCGGCCAGATGTCGTACGGCGGGAAGGCGGCGGCCAGCGCGAGGCCGCTGACCGCGGCGACCGCGCTGCTGCGGGCCATCCGGCGGGACACGGCGGCGAACCGGGCCCGCCGGGTGGGGCGGGGCGGGGCGGCCTGCGGGGCCGCGGTGCCGGCGGGCTCACCGGCAGTCGCGCCGCCCTCGGCCGGTGACCGGCCACTACCGGAGCCGGTGCCGGTGCCGCTGCGGGTCGCGGTGGCGGTCTGCGGGGCCGGCTCCGCGCCGGGGGCCGTTTCCGGCACGGCGGGGTCCGCCGGGGGCGCTGCCGTCGCGGCTTCGGGGCGCAGGCGCACGGTGTGGGCCTTCCTGCAGGTGGCGGGGTGGTGAAGGCGACCGTACCTCGCCATGAGCCCAAGGCAAGCCGCCGGTGGGCAAAGCTTCCCACCCGACACCGCCGTGCCCCAACCCCGCGTGCTGCGGAACGGGCCCGGACACCCTTCGGGCCGACCCGGGACACGCTGGCTGCGCGTCCGACCGAGGCCGTTGTCTACTGGGCGTCCGGGCCCTTCCCGGGTCCCACCTGCCGATCGGGCGGCGCTCACCCTCCGTACCCTCACGGGCGGAGAGGCCCACTGGCGAGCCGCGTTCCACGTCGTGCGCGCTGGACCTGGCTGCCAGTGGCGGCGTGCACGTGCGGCGCGACACCCCATGGCCCAGCGGCGGTCGACGCAACCGCGAGTACCCCCGGTTCGGCGTCCTGTGGTGGACTTCGCCGAACCTACTCGCCTTCGACCGGCAACTGTCAACAGCCCTGTGACCTGCGGGGTTTCACCAAATCAGCAGGTCAGTGCGGACCGCGCCCGGCGGGTGCGACACGCCGCTGCCGGGCCAGGGCACACCGTTCGGCCGCATCGGGCGGCGCCGGGTGTCACCCGTTCGGCTGCTCCTGGCGCCGGTGCACGACGCGGCCGGCGACGACGGTGCGCAGCGCCACCGGCAGGTCGGCGCCGGGCGTGAGGTCGGGCAGGCCCGGGGTGCCGGAGCGCGGGTCGGTCGACCAGTTCGCGACCCGCTCGTCGGGGGCCTGGACGAGCAGGTCGCCGACCTGCCACACGGCGTAGTCGGCGGGCGCGCCGGGCACCAGGACGCCGGCGTCGTCGCGGCCGGCCGCCCGCCAGCCGCCGCGGGTGTGGGCGGTGAAGGCGGCGCGGGCGGAGACGCGGTGGGCGGGGGTGCGGTGGAAGGCCGCGGCGCGGACCGTGCCCCACGGGTCCAGCGGGGTGACGGGGCTGTCGGAGCCGAGCGCCAGCGGGACGCCCGCGCGGGTGAGGGCGGCGTACGGGTTGAGGGCGGCGGCCCGCTCGGCGCCCAGCCGCTGGGCGTACATGCCGTCCGGGCCGCCCCAGGCGGCGTCGAAGGCGGGCTGCACGGACGCGACGAGGCCGAACTCGGCGAAGGCCGCGACGGCGGTGTCCGAGAGCAGTTCGGCGTGCTCCACGCGGTGGCGCAGGGCGCGCACCCGCTCGACGCCGAGGGCCTGCGCGGCGGCGCGCACACCGGCCAGGACGCTGTCCACGGCGGCGTCGCCGATGGCGTGGAAGCCGGCCTGGACGCCTGCCTGCGTGCACAGCAGCAGGTGGCGGGCGATCACCTCGCCGTCCAGGTACGCCACGCCCGAGGTCGCCGGGGCGTCGGCGTAGGGCGCGTGCAGGCACGCGGTGTGCGAGCCGAGGGAGCCGTCGACGAACAGGTCGCCGGCGGCGCCGGCCGCGCGCAGGTCGCGCAGCCGCTCCAGGTCCTGCGGGCCGGCGACCGGTTCGGCCCAGTAGCCGAGCACACGGGGGCCGCCGCCCCGCGCGGCGAGCGCGAGCAGGGCGGTGAGGTCGTCCTGCGAGGAGATCCGCGGGCCCGCGCACTCGTGCAGCGCGCCGATGCCCTGCGCCGCCGCGTGCGCCAGGGCGGCCCGCTGGGCGGCGTCGCGCTGTACGGGCGTCACGGCGGCGTAGGCCGCCTCGCGTACGGCGTGGTGGGCGTCGCGGGTGAGCGGGCCCTGCGGGGCGTGGCCGGGCAGCGCGTCCAGGCCCGGCACGAGGGCGGCCAGCGCGCCGGTGACGGCGGCGGAGTGCACGTCGGTACGGGACAGGTACAGCGGGCGGCCGTCGGCGGCCCGGTCCAGCTCCGCGCGGCTCGGGGCGCGGCCCTCCGGCCAGGCGGTCTCGTCCCAGCCGTGCCCGAGGAGGACCCGGTCGGCGGGGTGCGTGGCCGCGTGCGCGGCGACCCGGTCCAGGGCGTGCCGCAGGCTGCGGCATCCCGTGAGGTCCAGCCCCGTGAGGGCGAGCCCGGTGGAGGTGGCGTGGACGTGCGCGTCCACGAAGGCGGGCGTGACGAGCGCGCCGTCCAGCTCGACGGTGCGGTCGACGCCGTCGGCGAACGACGCGGCGGCGGCCTCGCCGCCGACCCAGGCGACGGTGTCGCCCTGCACGACCATCGCTGTCGCGAACGGGTCCGCGGGGCTGTACACGAAGCCCCCCCGGAGCAACGTCGTCCCCTCCTCGGAGGGCCCGCCCTCCACGAGGTCTTTTCCACCGGTAGCGCGCGTCTGCATCCCCTCATCCTCCCCCACCCCTCGGGCGCCCCCCGACCTGCCCCGTTCCGCCGTCGCGGGAAGGGGCGGCCCGGAGGGCTACATGCGGGGCGGGCGGGACTCGTACGGGGTGGAGAGGACGACCGTCGTGCGGGTGGAGACACCCGCGAGGGTGCGGATCCGCGCGAGGAGGTGCTCGAGCTCGCTCGGCGTGGCCACCCGCACCTTGAGGATGTAGTTCTCGTCGCCCGCCACGGAGTGGCACGCCTCGATCTCGGCGACCTCCGCGAGCCGCTCGGGGATGTCATCGGGCGCCGAGGGGTCGAACGGCTTGACGGAGATGAACGCGGTGAGCGGCAGCCCCACCGCCTCCGCGTCGACGATCGCGGCGTAGCCGCGGATGACCCCGCGCTGTTCGAGGCGGCGTACCCGCTGGTGGACCGCCGACGTGGAAAGGCCCGTCGCCTTGCCGAGGTCGGTGTAGCTCATGCGCCCGTCGGCCATGAGCAGTTCCACGATCTGCCGGTCCAGCTCCTCCACAGCCGACGACCTTACCGGTCCGGCCGGGATTTCGGTCATGCGCGCAACATCCGGTCCAGGAAGGCGTTGGAGAACGTGCCCGCCGGGTCGGTCGCGGCGACCAGCGCCCGGAAGTCGTCCATGCGCGGGTAGCGCGCCCTGACCTGCGCCGGCTCGGTGGTGAAGAGCTTGCCCCAGTGCGGGCGCGGCTCGTACGGGGCGAGCGCGGCCTCGACCGCGCCGAGCACCGGCCGTACGGCCTCGGTGTCGGCCACCCACGTGAAGTGCAGGCCCACCGTGTCGCGGCCGTAGGCGGGGCTGAGCCACAGGCGGTCGGCGGCGACCGTGCGGACCTCGCAGATCTGCAGGACCGGCGCGACGGTCTCGCGCAGGGCGTCGAGGGCGGTGAGCGCGGCGGTGGCGTGGGCGCGCGGCACCAGGTACTCCGACTGGAGCTCCTCGCCGCTGCTGGGCGTGAAGCCGGGCCGGAAGTGCGGCAGCCGCTCGTGCCAGGGCCCGGGGGTGTCGAACTGCTCGGTGCAGTGGACCGGGTCGACGCCGGGCACGGGGTGCAGCTTGGCGGTGGCGGGCCCGGCCCACGGGAAGTCGGCGGCGGGCGCGTCGGCGAGCTGCTTGAGCCAGACCTGCGTGAAGCGCGGCGCGCGCCAGTCGGTGAAGAGGCTGACGCTGTACGCGGCCGACGTGATCGCGTCGAAGTGCGCGAGCGCGTCGGCGAGTTCGAGGCCGGTGCGGACCTGCTGGCGTACCGCGAAGTCGGGCCGCAGGTCGAGGGTGAGGTGGGTGACGACGCCGAGCGCGCCGAGGGCGACGACGGCGCCGTCGAAGGTGTCGCCGTCGGCGGCGCGGCTGAGGGTGCGCAGCGAGCCGTCGGCGGTGACGAGGTCGAGGGCGGTGACGGCGGTGCCGAGCGAGCCGTTGGCGTCGCCGGAGCCGTGCGTGCCGGTGGCGACCGAGCCGGCGACGGAGATGTGCGGCAGCGAGGCCATGTTGGGCAGCGCGAAGCCGTGCGCGTGCAGGTGCGCGGCGAGGTCGGCGTAGCGGACGCCGGCGGCGACCCGGACGGTGCGGGCGGCGGTGTCGATGTCGATCTCGGCCGGCAGCGCGCCGACGTCGAGGAGCGTGCCGTCGGTGTCGGCGGCGTCGCTGAAGGAGTGGCCGCTGCCGAGCGCCTTGGCCCGGCGGGCGCCGGCCACCAGGGCGCGCAGTTCGGCCACGGTGGCCGGACGGCGCACTTCGGCCGCCGAGAAGGTCAGGTTCCCCGCCCAGTTGGTCTGCATCACGTCACGCTTCCGCTTCCCGCGGGACCCGCCCTGGCCTCGCCTCTCGGCACCTTATCCGGCGTCTTGGCAAGGCGCCGCGCGGGGGCTCAGGGGGGTGCGCGGGCGCACGGCGGGGGCGCACGATCCGGCCATCACGGCGGGTGTGACGAAGGCCACACCGGGTGGACCGCTCGGTCCGCTATGGCGTGGTTACCCGCGTAGCGCGGCGGGAAGTGCTCGCTATGGCCGCGAGCGCGCGAGTACGGGCGACGCCGGGCCGACCCGTTGAAGGGCATCCCACCCGAGGGGGACACATCATGCGCAATCACGTGCGCCACAGCCGCAGCGAGCGGACGAGGCCCGCGTTCGAGGAGGGTCACGAACCCGTCGCGACGCCGGCCGTGGCGTCCGCCGGCCTGCCGGACGCCGAGCCGTCCGACGAGCCCGCCGACCTCGCCGAGCTCTTCGCCGCTGACGCCGAGGACGGGCTCGACGAGGACGCCGCGGACCTGATCCGGCTGTCGTGCCCCGGCTGCGGCCGGCCCATCGCGGTCTTCGCGGACGAGGAGCGGCTGCCGCAGCACGCCCTGTGCCCGACGCCGTGGAATCCGTTCGGCCTGACCGTCTGCGACGGCTCGGGGCGCTCGGTCGCCGAGGCCCGCCCGCTCGACGCCGACCCGGCCGCCGACGCGCGGCAGGAGCTGGCGGCGCTGCTGACGCTGCCGGCCGGCCTGGACTGGCGCACCCAGCCCTTCTCGCACGTCGGCGGCCCCGAGTCGCGGCCCCGGCACCTGCCCGAGCAGCGCCTCGCGGCGTAGCGGCTGCCGCCGGTCCGGACGCGAGCGGCGGGGGCCGCCCCTGCCGCGTGCCGGCCGGCGGCCCTTCGGCCGCCGGCGGGCGCGACCCGCGCGGACCCTGCCGCGTACGTCCCGCCGGACCCGCCCCGCGGCCCCGCGTCAGCGCCTGGTCTCCGGGCCGGCCAGGTGGCGGGCGACCACTATCCGCTGGATCTGGTTGGTGCCCTCCACGATCTGCAGCACCTTCGCCTCGCGCATGTGGCGCTCCAGCGGGAAGTCCGCGGTGTAGCCGTAGCCGCCGAGCAGCTGGACCGCGTCGGTGGTGACCTGCATGGCGGTGTCGGTGCAGAAGAGCTTGGCCATGGCGGCCTGCGCGGTGAAGGGCCGCCCGGCGTCCCGCAGCCGCGCCGCGGACAGGTACAGGGCGCGGCCGGCCTCGATCCGGGTGGCCATGTCGGCGAGCATGAAGCGCAGGCCCTGGAAGTCGGCGACGGGCCGGCCGAACTGCCGCCGCTGGAGGACGTATCCGAGGGCGCCGTCGAGTGCGGCCTGGGCGAGGCCGGTGGCGCACGCGGCGATGCCGAGCCGGCCGGAGTCGAGGGCGCCGAGCGCGATGGTGAAGCCCTGGCCCTCCTCGCCGATCCGGCGGGCGTCGGGGACGCGTACGCCGTCGAAGTGCACCTGGGCGGTGGGCGAGCCCTTCAGGCCCATCTTCCGCTCGGGTGCGGCGGCGCTCAGGCCGGGCGCGTCGCCGGGGACGAGGTAGGCGGAGATGCCGCGCGCGCCCTCGCCGCCGCTGCGGGCCAGGACGGTGTAGAAGTCGGCGACGCCGCCGTGGGTGATCCACGCCTTGGTGCCGTCCAGCACCCAGTCGCCGCCGTCGCGCACCGCGCGGGTGCGCAGCGCGGCGGCGTCCGAGCCCGAGGTGGGCTCCGACAGGCAGTACGCGCCCAGCAGGGCGCCGCCGAGCATCGCGGGCAGGTGCTCGGCGCGCTGCTCCTTGCTGCCGTAGCTCGCCACCGCGTGGCAGGACAGGGTGTGGACGCTGACGCCGAGCCCGACGGTGAGGCGGGCGGCGGCCAGCTCCTCCAGCACCTGGAGGTAGACCTCGTACGGCTGGCCCGCGCCGCCGTACTCCTCGGGGTAGGGCAGGCCGAGCAGGCCGGCCTCGCCGATCAGGGTGAACGTCTCGCGCGGGAAGCGCCCGGCGTCCTCGTCGGCCGCGGCGGCGGGGGCGATCTCCCGCCGGGCCAGGTCCCGGGTGAGCGCGAGCAGGTCGCGCGCCTCCTCGGTGGGCAGTTGGCGGATCACCGGCTGCGGACCGTGTTCCTGCATCGCGGCGCACTCCTCCCGGTCGGGGGCGACGGTGGCGTCCGCCGTGGGTGGGCGGTGCCGTCCGATGGGCATACCCGGCGGCGAGGTTCCCGTACCGGGTCTCGGCAGGGGCTGATCATCGCCACCGGCGCGATGGAGTATGCCCGATCGGGCGACGCGCGTCACCGGGGCTTTCCGCAGTCGACCGGCAGTCGACCGGCCCGGTGTCGCAGGCGGGCAACGGTTTCCGGCAACCGGCGGGGCGCCGGGGCCGGGCGTCGTACGCTTCGCGCATGGAGAGTCTGGGGGCCGGCGACCCGCGGTCGATCGGCGGTTATCCGCTGTTCGCCCGGCTCGGAGCGGGTGGCATGGGACAGGTGTTTCTGGCGCGGACGCCGGCGGGCCGGGCGCTGGCGCTCAAGACCGTGCGGCCGGAATTCGCCCTCGATCCCGGCTTCGGCGAGCGGTTCGCCCGGGAGATCCGCAACGCCGACCGGGTGCGCTCGCCGTGGACGGTCGCGGTGGTGGACTTCAGCCCGCCCGGGGCGTCCCCGCAGTGGCTGGCGACCGAGTACGTACCGGCGCCGTCGCTCACCGACCGGGTCGCCGCGCGGGGCCCGCTGCCGGCGCCGGCCGTGGCGACGCTGGCCGCAGAGCTGTGCGCGGCGCTGCGGACCGTGCACGAGGCGGGGCTGGCGCATCGCGACGTCAAGCCGTCCAATGTGCTGCTGGCCGAGCGGCGACCGCTGCTCATCGACTTCGGGATCGCCCGGGCCGCGGAGGACTCCCGGCACACCAGCACCGGCGGGATGATCGGCTCGCCCGGCTACATGGCGCCCGAGCAGGCCACGGCGGGGGTCGCGGCCGAGCCGGGCGACCTGTTCGCGCTGGCGTGCGTGCTGGTGTACGCGGCCACCGGGCGCGGGCCGTTCCACCGTCCGGGTGAGGAGGCGTCGGCGCCGGCGCTGCTGTACCGGGTGGTGCACGAGGAGGCCGACCTCGGCGGCGTACCGGACGTGGTGCTGCCGCTGGTCCGGGCGTGCCTGGCCAAGGACCCGCGCGAGCGGCCCGGCGCGGCTGCCGCGGCGGCGCTGCTGCCGGGCGGCGGAGCTGACGGCCCGGCAGGAGCGGACCCTGGCGGCGCTCGGCGCGGCACCGGCGGGCCCGCAGGCCGGCGCGTCGCCGTACGGCCCGGGGCCCGCGACCACGCCGTACACGGCCGGCCCGGGCAAGCCGTACGCCGAGGGGTCCGGGACCCCGCCGTACGCCGCAGGTCCCGGCCCCTCGCCGTACACCGCGGGGACCTCCCCGTACGCCCCGGGGACGACGCCGTACGGCCCCGCGCCCACGCCCGCGCCCGCGCCGCAGCCGTACGGCCCGCACGGCGGCGGCGCGCCCGCGGCCGGGAAGCCGGCGCGGCGGCGGGTCGCGGTCCCGGTGCTCGCGGCGGCCGGCGCCGCCGTGGTCGCGGCCGTCGTGGCGGTGGTGCTCAGCCAGGGCGGCGGCGACCACGGCGGATCGGCGGACGGCGGCGCAAGCGGCGGCGGCAAGGGCTCGGGCAGCCCGTCGAACGGGGCGTCCACGGCGGCCGGCGCGCTGCCGGCCTCCTGGGTCGGCACCTGGTTCGGCGAGGGCCCCGGCAGCGTCTTGCAGGGCACCAGCGACGTCAAGGTCACCCTCACGCTGAACGGCGGCGAGCGGGGCAGCACCGTCGGCCGGCAGATCAGCAACATCAGCGCCGTGGGCACCTCCGCGGAGGCCGGCTGCACCGAGGACCTGGAGCTGTCCCAGGTGCAGGGCGCCACGGTGGTCCTCCGGGCGGTCACCAGCACGCCGACCGACCCGGACTCCGGGCTGGGCTGCCCCAAGGGGCGCACCTACACGCTGTCCATGACCGACGCGACGCATCTGCGACTGGACGCGGGCTCGCAGGCCGCGGGGGCGCCGGCCACCCTGGAGAAGCAGGGCTGAGCGGGCGTCAGGTCCCGGTGAGCCGCAGCCCGGCCCACAGCGCGACGGTCGCCGCGACCAGCGTGGGCGGCACGGTGAGCAGGCCGAGCTTGGTGAAGGTGCGCAGGTTCGCGTCGGCCCCGTGGTCGCGCAGCACCCGGCGCCACAGCAGCGTCGCCAGCGAGCCGGCGTAGCCGAGGTTGGGGCCGAGGTTGACGCCGATGAGCACGGCGAGCACCGGGCCGGGGCCGCCGGGCTCGGCGAGCGGCAGCAGCGCGAGGGTCGCCGGCAGGTTGTTGATGACGTTGGCCAGGACCGCGGCGAAGGCGGCGACGCCCAGCAGCGCGGGCAGGCCGCTGCCGTCGGGCAGGACGCTGCCGGCCGCGTCCGACAGCCCGCCCCGTACGACCGCCTCGACGACGACACCGAGGGCCAGCACGAACAGGCAGAACAGCGGCCCGGCGGCGACGACCAGGCCGCCCACCGTGGCCTTGCGGCGGTACAGCGCCCGCCCGCCCAGCACCAGCGCGCCGCCGAGCGCCGCCCACGCCGGGTTGATCCCGGCCAGCGAGGTGACGGCGAAGCCGACGAGGGTCAGGGCCAGCACCACGAGGGTGAGGACCGGCACGGCGGGCGGTTCGCCGCGCTCGGGCGGGTGCTCGGTGACGGCGAGGTCCGCGGCGAAGAAGCGCCGGAAGACCAGGTACTCGATGCCGACGGCCAGCACCCACGGCACGGCCATCAGCGCGGCGAACCGGGTGAAGGTGACGCCCGCGGCGGTGAAGGCCAGCAGGTTGGTCAGGTTGGACACCGGCAGCAGCAGCGAGGCGGAGTTGGCCAGGTGCGCGCACGCGTAGACGTGCGGGCGGGGGCGGGCGCCGGCGCGCGAGGCGGTGGCGATGACCACCGGGGTGAGCAGCACGACGGTGGCGTCCAGGCTGAGCACCGCGGTGACGACGGCGGCGACCGCGAAGACCCCGGCGAGCAGCCGCTGCGGGCGGCCGTGGCAGGCCTGCGAGAGCGCGTCGCCCGCGGCGGTGAACAGCCCGTCCTCGGCGCACAGTTCGGCCAGCACCAGGACCGCGGCCAGGAAGCCGACGACCGGTGCCAGCTCCTTGATCTGGTGCCACGCCGCGGACACCGGCACCGCGCCCACCGCGGTGAGCAGGACCGCGGCCGGCACCGCCGCCGCGGCCTCGGGCCAGCCGCGCGGGCGCAGCACGGCGAAGCCCAGGACGAGCAGCAGCGCGGCCACGGACAGCGTCTCTGCGGCAGCGGTGCTCAGTGGAACTCCCCGGTCCGGATGGCGGCGTACCAGGGGATTCCATCACAGCGGGGCGCTCAGCCCGCGTCGGCCAGGCTCAGCTTGTGCAGCTGGTCGGCGGGCCCGGCCTTGCCGTAATACCAGCCCTGCGCGGTGTCGCAGCCCAGCGCCCGCAGGTGCTCGGCCTGGGCGCGGGTCTCGACGCCCTCGACCGTGACGGTGAGGTTGAGGTCGTGGGCGAGCGAGACGATGCCCTCGACGATCTTGACCTCGACCGGGTCGGGCTGCGGCTGCCGCATGCCGCGGGTGAAGGAGCGGTCGAGCTTGAGCACGCTGACCGGGAGCCAGCGCAGCGAGGAGAGGTTGGAGTAGCCGGTGCCGAAGTCGTCCAGGGCGATGGCGACGCCGAGGTCGGCGATCCGCCGCAGCGGCTTGAGGGCGTCCTCGTCGGCGCCGATCAGGGCGCTCTCGGTGACCTCCAGGCACAGCGCGGTGGGCTCCAGGCCGGTCTCGTCGAGCACCGCGGCGACCTCGGCGACCAGGTCGGGGTGGCCGAGCTGCACGGGCGAGAGGTTGACGTTGATACGGGGCGGGCGGCCGGCGCACTGCAGGTCCTGGCGCCAGTCCTGGGCCTGCTGCGCGGCCTGCTCCAGCACCCAGCGGCCGAGCGGCACGATCTGCCCGGTGCTCTCGGCGAGCGGGATGAACTGGTCGGGGCCGAGCACGCCGTGCACGGGGTGGCTCCAGCGCACCAGTGCCTCGGCGCCCAGGACCGCGTTGTCCTCCAGGCCGATGAGCGGCTGGTACTCCACGAAGAACTCGTCGTGCCGCAGTGCGCTGGGCAGCTGGTTGGTCAGGCCGTGCCGGGTGATCGCGCGGGCGTCGGCGGCCGGGTCGGCGACCTCGTAGCGGTTGCCGCCGCGCTCCTTGGCGCGGTACATCGTGATGTCGGCGCTGCGCAGGACGTCCTCGGCGCCGCGCCCGCCGACCGGGCCGTGCACGATGCCGATGCTGCCGTGCACCGGCAGCTGCCGGTCGTCGAGCAGGACCGGCGCGGACAGTGCCGTGAGGATGCGGGCGGCCAGCTCGGTGACGGCGCGCAGGTCCGGCGGGTCGGCGTAGAGGGCGACGAACTCGTCGCCGCCGACGCGGGCGACCAGCTGGTCGGGCGTGGTGAGGCAGCCGCGCAGCCGGTCGGCGACGGCGACCAGCAGCCGGTCGCCGACGGCGTGGCCGAGGCTGTCGTTGACGGCCTTGAAGCCGTCGAGGTCGAGGTAGCACACACCGATCTGCCGGGGCGCGGGCGCCGCGCCGCCCGGGCCCGTACCGCCCTTACGGCTGGCCTTATTGCCGCTGCCCGTACCGCCGGCGCCGGTGTTCTCGGCGAGCGCCTGGTCGAGGCGCTCGAAGAACAGCGCCCGGTTGGGCAGCCCGGTGAGCGCGTCGTGGGTGGCCTGGTGGCGCAGCCGCTCCAGCAGCCGGCGGCGCTCGGTGACGTCCTCCAGCAGCGCGAGCTGGTAGCGCGGGCGCCCGGCGGTGTCGCGCAGCAGCGAGACCTGCACGTCGGCCCACAGCACCGTGCCGTCCGAGCGGGGGAAGGCCTTCTCCACGTGGTAATGGTCGCGTTCGCCGCGTACCAGCTCGCGGTTGAGGTGGTCGGTGCCGGGGGCGTTGTCGGGGTGGGTCCACTCGCCGACCCGGCGCTGGCGGATGTAGGACTCGTTGCCGAGCATCCCGGTGAGCGCGTCGTTGACCTCCAGTACGGTGCCGTCGAGGTCGGCGATGCCGATCCCGATGCCGGCGGTCTCGAACACCGCGCGGAAGCGGGCCTCGCTGGCCGCCAGCGCGATCTCGGCCTCGGTCTTGGCGTTGAGCGCGGCCCGCGAGATGGACTCCTGCTCGCGCAGGGTGCGTTCGCGCAGCGCCTGCGAGAAGCCGACCGCCACCGCGTGCTGCAGCCGGGAGCAGCGCACCCGGCACTCGTCGGCGGCCAGGCCCGGCCCGGGGCCGCAGTAGAGCACCATGTAGGCGTCGATGACGCCGAGGATGCTGGGCAGCGCCTCGGGGTCGGTGCAGTGCGCGGCGACCAGGGCGGTGCCGACGGGTACGGCGTCGCGCGGGTCAAAGCGGGTGGCGTGCAGCGAGTCGCGCAGCGAGCGGGCCAGCGGCAGCAGGTGCGCCTCGAACTCGGCGCGGGTCATCGAGGTGGCGGTCACCGGGTAGATCGCCCGGCTCCATATCGCGGCGAAGCGCGCCAGGCTGTCCTCGGCGGCGGCGGCCCGGCCGGTGGCCCGGACCACCGGGGTCCCGTCCGGGCCGCGCCCGGAGGGGGCCGGTCGCGCGGTCACGCCTTGAGCCCCACACCGGCGAACCCGGTCAGCACCGCCGGGTCGATGTCGTCGCCGGGCGGGGTGTCGGGGCGCCAGTGCGGCATCGGGACGACGCCGGGCTGCAGCAGTTCGAAGCCGGTGAAGAAGCGTTCCACCTCGGGGACCGGGCGCAGGATCAGCGGGGTCCTGGTGCGCTGGTAGACCGCGGCGCCGCGGTGCACGTCGTCGTCGAGGGAGCGGTCGTGCGGGGTCACGGTGGCGTGGGTGATCACCAGTACGCTGCCGGGCGCGAGGGCGTCGCGGAGGGTGGCGACCACGCCGTGCGCGTCGTCCTCGTCGGACAGGAAGTGCAGCACCGCGACCAGCAGCAGCGCGACCGGCCGGTCGAAGTCCAGCAGCCGACGGGTCTCGGGGTGGTCCAGGACCGACTGCGGGTCGCGCAGGTCGGCGGCGGCGATGGTGGCGTGCGCGTTGCCCTCCAGGACCGCCCGGCTGTGCTCGACGGCGACCGGGTCGTTGTCGACGTAGACGACGTTCGCTTCCGGGTTGAGCGCGTGCACGACCTCGTGGACGTTGCCGAAGGTGGGTATGCCCGAGCCGATGTCGAGGAACTGGTCGATGCCGCGGCCGGCGGCGTAGCGCACCGCCCGGCGCATCATCGCGCGGTTGGCCTGACCGACCTTGGGCATCGCCGGCACGGCCTTGAGGACGTGCCGGGCGGCCTCCCGGTCCACCTCGAAGTTGTGCGAACCGCCGAGGAAGTAGTCGTACACCCGGGACACGCTGGGCACGTTGATGTCGATGCCGGGTGGTGCCCAGGAGGGACGGTCAGTCACGGTGGAGTCTCCAGGTCGGGGGGCCGGGTGGACGCGTCCGGAGCGCACTGCCGCGGACGGGTGGGCCGCTTTCCCTGTGAGGCTACTGATCGTGTGTTCGGAGCGAAACAACCATCCGGAGACGCTACGTCCGTTTTCGGTCAACAACCACCGGCATGTGCACGTGCGGGAACGCGCAACGGCGACATCGCGCCAGGCGCGGGGGACGACCGGACACCATGGTGGGCCCGCGGCGTGCGCAGCCGCGGGCCCACCATCGTTTTCCGGCCATTTTCCCGGGGCCTGGCGCGGTCGCTCGACGCCCCGTCAAACGACCTTGTCAGTACGGGAGTTGCGCGTTCGCGCCAGCGCTCAGCAGGTGCCCTCGTCCTGCCACACGCCCCACTCGCCGGTGGTGCCGGGCTCCTCGTTGGTGGTCCACCACTTGGCCTTCCACTTGTGGCCCTTGTGGGCGACCTCGTTGCCGCCGACGTAGACCGCCGACGCGCTCCACTCGGCCACCGTGCAGGTGCCGCCGCCGGGCGGGGTGGTCGGCGGGGTGGTGGGCGGGTTGGTCGGCGGGGTGACGCCGGCGAACTTCACCGAGAACTTCGCGAAGTCCCAGGCCGCCTGCGGCACGCTGCTGCACGTCCCGGACGTGGTGCCGTTGTCCGGCGGGTTGCACTGCCGGTCGCGGTTGAGCGACCAGAAGGTGAAGCGGCCCATGTGGTTGCTGGTGGCGTAGTTCAGCACCGTCTGGAAGTCGGACTGGTAGAAGTACTCGCCCGAGTCGCTGCGGCCGTTCATGCCGGAGAAGCCCTCGTGGGCGTACGCGGTCGCGGTGTCCCAGCCGAAGGTGGACTTCAGCAGGCCGTTGAAGGCGGTGAGCGCGGCGGTCTGCGACGCGGCGCCGTTGAAGCCGCCGTCGAAGGGCATGATGGAGAAGTTGTTGGGCGTGAAGCCCTGCGACTTGGCCTCGTTGAGCATCTGCTGGCCGAACCAGCCGGTGCCGGCCGCGGTGCCGGCGGTGGTCACCGAGATGAACAGGCCCGGGTTGTTCTGCTGGAGGATCTTGGCCGCGCCGATCTCGTGCGCGACGGCGGCGGTGTTCTCGTACTCCGGCTCCTCCAGGTCGAAGTCCATCGCCTTGAGCTGGTACTTGTTGATGACCTGCTGGTACGCGGCGGCGGTGGAGGCCGCGTCGGAACACGCCTGGCCGAGCTTGGTGCCGCCGTAGCCGCCGATCGAGACCGAGACGTCGCCGCCCTTGGCCCGGATCGCGGAGATGACGTTGCCGACCGCGGTGTCGGAGGAGACGGCGCTGGTGCCGCCCCAGGTGGGGCTGCAGCCGCCGCCGTTGGGGGCGAGGATGAAGGCGAGCTGGAAGGCCTTCAGGCCGGTGGCGTCCATGATCGCGGTCGCGTCCGGCGGGTTGTTGTCGGTCGGCATCAGGTACGGGGCGGCGGCGTACCACTGGTTGCTCAGGGCGTTGGCCGCCGCCGTCGCGCCGTCGGCCTGGCCGGCACCGAAGGTGGCGGTGGCGCCGAGCCCGGCCACGGCGAGCGCGGCGGCGGCCACGCCGGAACCCAGTGCATGGAGACGCTTCACGTCTGGACCTCCTTGGGGGAACGTGGCAGCAGAATCCTGCGCTGACGCGAACCCGTCAATGAGTTGGTCCAGACCTTTAGAGCAATCCACAAATTGGTCTCTACCAATTGGGGTTTCCGGCGGGCCGCCGGTCATCCGCGGCCGGTCATCTGCGGCCGGTCGTGAGCGGTCCGGGCGGCCCGGTCACACCACCCCGACCGCCGCCAGGGCGCGCCGCTGCCGCGGGCTGGGCTTGGCGGGGAAGTAGAGGTAGCACACCCCGCCGGTGCCGCCGCTGACGCCGCCCGAGGCGTTGATCCGCTTGGTGCGCAGCCAGATCGTCTCGAACTGGGCGCGCTTGTAGACGTTGCGGACCACCGCGTCGCTGTCGCTCGCCGGGTCGTTGGCGACGACGTCGCCGTCGGCGGTGAAGCCCACCAGCGCCATCAGGTGCCCCGAGGTGCCGTATCCGGCGCCGTCCAGCTCCGAGGCCAGGAAGGACTGGGACGTTATCACCGGGATGCCGGCCGCGATCAGCGTCTCGACGTCGCTGAGCGAGTGCAGCCGGGTGATGACGCCCTGGAGGTCCTGGTAGGTGGCCGCGTAGGCCGCGTTGAAGGGCCAGTTGCCGCAGCCCTCGTACTGGTAGTCGTACGTGTAGCGGGCGCCCTGGTCGACCTGCGGGTCGGCGTAGGACGGGTCCACCCACGCCAGCTGCTCCGCGGTCGGCCCGCGGCCCCAGTATTCGATGACCATCGTGGACGACGTCGGGCTGCACCACGCCTCGCCGCCGTTGTCGTACTCCGGGTACTGGCCCTTGTGGATGTTCTGCGAGTACGCCGGCACCGGCAGTTCGACGCCGGTGGCCACGCCCGGCACCGAGGCCGGCACGGTGAAGCGGTCCGGGATGTCGGAGGCCATCGCGCCCAGCCGCCACACGGTCGGGGTGAGCCGGCTGCCGGGCTTGCGGTAGAGCGTGAGCCGCAGCCGGTAGGAGGCCAGCAGCGGGCCCGCGGTGGTGTCGTCGATGGAGAAGGTGTCGGTCCAGATGCTGCTCTTGCCGTCGGTCTGGTCGTCCACCGAGGTGCGCCGGATGTCCTCGGGGCCGTCGCCGGCGGTCCAGCGGCCCATCACGTACGCGGGCGTCGCGGTGCCGTCGGTGTACGTGCCCAGCAGCTCGACCTGGATCCAGGTGCCGGCCGGGGTGTGCGCGTTCCAGGACGCGATGAGCTCGCTCGCCGGGTGCGGCACACGCCGTACCGGGGAGGTCCAGCTGGCGTACTCCCAGGCGGCGGTGGTGCCGGTGTGCGGGTCGGTGTAGTCCGACGTGCCGTGCGCGCGGGCGATCCGCAGGCCCGGGCGGACGCCCGGCACCGGCAGCGTGCCGGCGTGCGTGCCCGACAGCCACTGCGGGAAGGTCGTCCACGCGTGGTAGTCGACCGGCGCGTCGTCGGGCGCGGCGCCGCCGCCGTGCCCGTGGCGGCCGGCGGCCGTGGCAGGCGCTGCGGAAGCCGCAGCCGCGGGCCGCGCGGCTGCGGTGGTGGCCGCGGCAGCGGCGGCGGCGAGCGCCGCGGTGATGACGGTACGGCGGGGTGCGGTACTGGTCATGGCTGAATCCCCTCTTCTCCCTCGACGGGTACGGGACACCCCTGCGCGCCGCCAGGCGGGCAGGTCGCACCACCATGGCAGTACCGCCGCCCCTTCCACCAGGTTTTCCGGCCGCGTGGCGCGACCGTCATTGGTCTTGTCCTGTGGCGCTCAGCCGGGCAGCACCACGAGGTCACGCCCGGTCAGATTCAGCCGCTCGCCGCCGGTTTCGGTGCACACCGCGATGTCCTCGATGCGGGCGCCGTAGGTGTCGGGCAGGTAGATGCCCGGTTCGATGGAGAAGGCCATGCCCGGGGCGAGCGCCCGCCGGCTGCCCGCGACGATGTACGGCTCCTCGTGCGACTCCATGCCGATGCCGTGGCCGGTGCGGTGGATGAAGTGCTCGCCGTAGCCGGCGGCGGTGATGATGTCGCGGCCGACCGCGTCCAGTTCCTCGGCGGTGATGCCGGGGCGCACCGCGTCGGTCTGCGCGGTCTGGGCGCGCAGCAGCACCGCGTACAGCTCCCGGAAGGCGGCGGGCGGCTCGCCGACGGCGTAGGTCCGGGTGGAGTCGGAGCAGTAGCCCTCCGGGGTGGTGCCGCCGATGTCGACCACGACCGGGTCGCCGGCCCGGACGACCCGGTCGGAGACCTCGTGGTGCGGGCTCGCGCTGTTCGGCCCGGAGCCGACGATGACGAAGTCCACGGTGGCGTGGCCGGCCGCGACGATGGCGTCGGCGATGTCCTTGGCGACCTCGCGCTCGGTGCGGCCGGGCCGCAGCCACTCCCCCACCCTGCGGTGCACCCGGTCGATCGCCGCCCCCGCCCGGCGCAGCGCCTCGACCTCGGCGGGGCTCTTGCGCATCCGCAGCTCCAGCAGCACGTCCCCGGCCAGGCTCGCCTGGGCGCCGGGCAGCGCGGCCTGGAAGGCCAGCAGCTTCTCGGCCCACATGTGGTTGTCCACGGCGAACCTGCGCACCCCGGGCGGCAGCCGGCGGGCGATCAGCGCGTAGGCGTCGTCGGTCTCGGCGAAGCCGGTGATGTCCAGGCCCAGGCCGCCGGCGGGCGAGGCGAGCGCGGCGGGCCGCTCCAGCGCGGGCACGACCAGGAAGGGGTCGGCCTCGGCCGGCACGACCAGGCACGTCAGCCGCTCCAGCGGCAGCGCGTGGTAGCCCGTCAGATAGCGCAGGTCGGCGCCGGGCGAGACCAGCAGCGCGTCGACGCCGGCGTCGCGTACGGCCTTCCTGGCCAGGTGGAGGCGCTCGGCGGGGTGGAGCGCGGCGGCTGAGGAGTGGTCGGAATCGGTCACGCCGCCCACGGTAGACGCCGGGCCTGCCGCGGGTCGCGACCTTTTCCGGCACGTCGTACGCGCCCCTGCCCGGTGGTCCGCACGACAGGCCCTAGGCTGCCGGGTCATGGAGGAACACGGCCTTTCCCTGCGCGGGCTCGCCGCCACGCTGGGCATGCTGCCGCCGTCCTGCGGCCCGGTGCGGCTGGTCGCCGTCGACGGGCACGCCGGGGCCGGCAAGTCCACGCTGGCCCGGCGGCTGGCCGAGGAGCTGGACGGGGTGCCGGTGCTGCACACCGACGACCTCGCCACGCACGAGGAGCCCTTCGGCTGGCAGGACCGGTTCGCCGCGCAGGTCCTCACGCCCTTCGCCGGGGGCCGGGCGGCCACGCACGGCGTCTACGACTGGACCGCCCGCCGGTTCGCCGGCGAGCGCACGGTGCCGGCCGCGCCGGTGGTGCTCGTCGAGGGCGTCGGCACCGGGCGCCGGGCGCTGCGCCCGCACCTGGCGCTGCTGCTGTGGCTGGAGGTCGAGCCGCCGGTCGCCAGGGCGCGCGGGATGCGCCGCGACGGCCCGCAGCTGGAGCACTTCTGGACCGGCTGGTCGGCCGCGGAGGACGCGCATTTCGCGGCCGACCCGTCCCGCCTCTACGCCGACCTGCTGGTCCATCAGACCCCCGACGGCTACCGCGCCGTCCCCGCCGCCGCGACCCGGCTCCCCCGGGGCCTGGGGGACACGGCTTGACCCCTTGGCGGAGAGCAATTACGTTTTCAACCAAGCGGTCCCGGAAGACCGCTTCCGTAGCACGGAGCCCCCGGTTGTTCCCCCGTGACCGGGGGCTCCGTCCTGCATCCCCCCACCTGCGCCCTGAGGCGCCCCCGACGGGCGCGGCGCCCGCACCTGCGCCCGAAGGCGCACTCCAAGGCACGGCGCCCGCACGGACGCCGGGGGCGCAACCCCGGCACACAGACCCGCGGGTGGCCACCGCGCGAAAGCACAGCGGCGGGCGCCGAATGCACGGGCAGCCACCCCGCGAAGACGCACCCCCAGCCCGCAGCCCGGTGACAAACCCCGGCCGGCGCCCGGGGCGCAGCCCCGGCCCACAAAGGCGCGGCGTCCGAGCGGGCGCCCGGGGCGCAGCCCCGGCGGATGAACCCGCGCGACAGCGCAGAGGCCAGCGGCGGACGGGTCCCCGCGCGACCGCCGCGCGACGGCGCGAGGCCGACGGTGCGCCCCGGGGCGGGGGCGCCCGGGGGCGGGCGCGCCTCGGCCCCCCGGCGAGCAACCTCGCAGAGGCTACGCGCTCTACGGCGGTGAACGCTTCGCGGGTACGATGCCAAAGGGTTGCCGGTGGTGTCGTGGGGTGTCACCACCTGCTTCAACTCCCGTATGCCGCCTACCGGTTGGCGACGGGAGGTGTCGGCGAGGGGCACGGGGGACGAGGGTGGGGACCACATGGACTTCGGCACCGACCGCGCGGGCACCCCTGCCGATCTCGCGTGGCTGCGCGGCATCGACGCGTACACCGTGGGGGCGTACGTGCAGGCCGAGGAGGAGTTCCGCACGGCCGTCCGGCTGGACCCCGGGATGGCCGACGCCTGGCTCGGGCTGCACGCGCTGCGCGCCGACACCGCGACGGCGCTGCTCCAGATGTACCGGCACCGCGACCGCTTCGGCGAGCAGCGCGCCGCGCACCGCCGCACCCTGAACTCCTGGTACTGGCTGGGCTGGTGGGTGCAGCCGGTGCTGGAGACCGGCCGCGACCTGCTGCTCGCGCACGCCTCGCACTGGCTGGACGGCCGCCATGTCGCCGAGCTGGACCGGGCGCTCGCCGACTGCCCGCCGGTCGACACCGACCCGCAGGTGCGCTTCCTGCACGCCTGCCGCGCCTACCTCGTCAAGGACTGGGAGCACCTGGTCCGGCACACCGAGCCGCTGCTCGGCGACCCGCTGCTGGGCATCGAGGCGGGCCTGTTCGGCGGGATGGCCCGGGTGCGGCTGGAGATGTGCGGGCAGGCCGAGCCGCTGCTGGCCGCGGCGCTCATGCGCTGCCGCAGCGAGCAGCCGCAGCGCAAGGAGCTGCGCTACTGGCTCGCCCGGGCCTACGAGGGCACCGGCCGCACCGCCGCCGCCGTACCGCTCTACCGGGCGGTGCACCGGGTGGACCCGGCGTTCATGGACACCGCCGCGCGGCTGGCCGCCATACACGAGACCGACGACGGCCTCGACGAGGGCGCGGGCCTGGCCACCGCGGTGTCGCTGGCCGGCGGCCAGGCCGTGCCCGAGGGCGCCGCCGACCTGGACGCCGCGCTCTACGCCGACCCCGGCGACGGCCGCCCGCCCGGCGGCCCCGACCCGGACGAGGCGCTGCTGGCCCCGCCCGGCCCGCTGGAGGACGACATACGCGACCGGGCCGCCGCCCCGCTGGCCGCCACCGCCGCGGCAGCCGCCCCCGCGCAGACCCTGCCGCTCGGCGGCTCCGACCCGGCGCTGCTGGCCCAGGCGCTCGCCGAGCTGGACCGGATGGTGGGCCTGGAGCCGGTCAAGCGCCAGGTCAAGGCGCTGTCGGCGCAGCTGCGGATGGCCCGGCTGCGCGCCGGGCAGGGCCTGCCGGTGCAGCCGCCCAAACGGCACTTCGTCTTCTCCGGCCCGTCCGGCACCGGCAAGACCACGGTGGCCCGGATACTCGGCCGGGTCTTCTACGCCCTCGGCCTGCTGGGCGGCGACCACCTGGTGGAGGCCCAGCGCTCGGACCTGGTCGGCGAGTTCCTGGGCCAGACCGCGGTGAAGGCCAATGAGCTGATCGACTCCGCGCTCGGCGGGGTGCTGTTCGTCGACGAGGCGTACGCGCTGTCCAACTCCGGCTACAGCAAGGGCGACGCGTACGGCGACGAGGCCCTCCAGGTGCTGCTCAAGCGGGCCGAGGACAACCGCGACCGGCTGGTGGTGATCCTCGCCGGCTACCCCGAGGGCATGGACCGACTGCTGGCCGCCAACCCCGGCCTGGGCTCGCGCTTCACCACCCGGGTGGACTTCCCCAGCTACCGCCCCGCCGAGCTGACCCGGATCGGCCAGGTGCTGGCCGCGGAGAACGGCGACCACTGGGACGACGAGGCGCTGGAGGAGCTGCGGGCGATCAGCACGCATGTCGTCGAGCAGGGCTGGATCGACGAGCTGGGCAACGGCCGGCTGCTGCGCACCCTGTACGAGAAGAGCTGCGCCTACCGGGATCTGCGGCTGTCGGAGTACCGGGCGACGCCCACCCGCGAGGAGCTGGCGACGCTGCGGCTGCCGGACCTGATGCAGGCGTACGGCGAGGTGCTGTCGGGCCGCGGCCCTGGCGTCCCGCCGCCCGACCCGGTGGAGTAGCCCGGGCCGGGCGGCGGGGACGGCTCAGCGGCCGGGTGTCAGCGGCCGGTGCCGGTCGGCGGCGACGGCGGCGCGGACCAGCTCGCCGGGCTCGGTGCGGTGGGAGCGGTGGGAGGGGTCGGTGACCTCGCCGACCAGCATCTCCAGCACGTCCTCCAGCGCGACCAGCCCCAGCACCCGCCCGCCGCCGTCGGCGACCGCCGCGAGGTGCGAGGCGGCCCGCCGCATGGAGGTCAGCGCGTCGTCCAGCGGCAGGTCGGCCCGCAGGGTGATGATCGGCCGCCACAGCCGGCGCGGCACCGGGCGGTCCTGGTCCTCCAGGTCCAGCACGTCCTTGACGTGCAGATAGCCCAGGAACCCGGGCCCGGCGTCGGAGTCGGCGGCGACCGGGAAGCGCGAGTAGCCGGTGCGTACCGTCAGCTCCTCGACCTGCCGGGCGGTCACGGACGGGCCGAGCGTGATGAGCTGGTCCGGGGTGAGCAGCACCTCGGTGACCGGGCGGGTGCCCAGCTCCAGGGCGTCCTCAAGGCGCTCCTGCTCGTCGGAGTCCAGCAGCCCGGCCCGCCGGGCGTCCTCGACGAGCACGGTCAGCTCGGCGCTGGTGAAGACCGCGTCGACCTCGTCCTTGGGCTCGACGCGGAAGGCCCGCAGGATCAGCCGGGCGCCGGTGCCGAGCACCACGATGACCGGCCGGCAGATCCGGGCGAAGCCGACCAGGCCGGGGCTGAGCCGCAGCGCGGTCCGCTCCGGGTCGGCCATGGCCAGGTTCTTCGGCACCAGCTCGCCGATCACCAGGTGCAGGAAGACCACCAGCGCCAGCGCCAGCACGTACCCGATCGGGTGCACCAGGTCCTCGGGCACGTGCACCGCGGTGAACACCGGCTCCAGCAGGTGCGCCACGGTCGGCTCGGCGACCGCGCCGAGGGTCAGCGAGCAGACGGTCACGCCGAACTGCGCGGCGGCCATCATCTGCGGCAGGTGCTCCAGGCCGTACAGCACGGTACGGGCGGCCCGCTGGGTGGCGGCGAGCGGTTCGATCTGGCTGCGGCGCACCGAGACCAGGGCGAACTCGGCGCCGACGAAGAAGCCGTTGCCGAGCACCAGCAGCAGCGCGACCAGCAGCATGAGCGCGCTCATCGGCCGCCCTCCCGCGTCCCGCCGGCGGCGTCCGTGCCGCCGCTGCCGCCGCCGGTGGCGTCGCCGCCGCCGGCCGGGGCGGTGCGGACGATCCTGACCCGCTCGGCGCGGTGGTGCCCGACCTCGGCGACCCGCAGCCGCCAGCCGGGCAGCTCGGCGGTGTCGCCGACCTCGGGGATCCGCCCGAGCAGGTCGGCGACCAGGCCCGCGACGGTCTCGTACGGGCCCTCGGGCGCCTCCAGCCCTATCCGGGCCAGCTCGTCGACCCGGCAGCCGCCGTCGGCGTCCCACGCGGGGTTGCCGTCCTCGGCGGGCACCTGGGCGAGTTCGGGCAGGTCGATGGCGTCGTGCTCGTCGCGGACCTCGCCGACCAGCTCCTCGACGATGTCCTCCAGCGTGACGACCCCGGCGGTGCCGCCGTACTCGTCGACGACGACGGCGATCGGCTGCTGGCTGCGCAGCAGCTCCAGCAGCGGCTGGGCGGCCAGCGTCTCGGGGACGAGCAGCGGGACGACGGCGATCCGGGCGACCGCGGTGCGGTCGCGCCGCTCGGCGGGGACGGCGAGGGCGTCCTTGAGGTGGACCATGCCGACGATGTCGTCCAGCCGGTCGCGGTAGACCGGGAAGCGGGACAGGCCGGTGGCCCGGGTGAGGTTGAGGACGTCCGCGGCGGTCGCGGTGTCCTCCAGGGCGCTGACCCGCACCCGCGGGGTCATGACGTTCTCCGCGGTGAGGTCGGCGAGCGACAGGGTGCGCACGAACAGGTCGGCGGTGTCCTGCTCCAGGGCGCCGGCGCGTGCGGAGTGCCGGGCGAGCGAGACCAGCTCGGTGGGGGTGCGGGCGGAGGCCAGCTCGTCGGCGGGCTCCACGCCGAGCATCCGCACCAGGCGGTTGGCGGCGCCGTTGAGCAGTTCGATCACCGGCCGGAAGGCGCGGGAGAACGCGCGCTGCGGTCCGGCGACCATCCGGGCGACGGCGAGCGGCCGGGAGACCGCCCAGTTCTTCGGGACGAGCTCGCCGATGACCATCTGCACCGCGGACGCGGCCATCATGCCGGCCACGACGGCGATACCGGGGGCGGCGCCGCCCGGTATGCCGGCGCCGCGGATCGGGCCGGTCAGCAGGTCGGCGAGCGCGGGCTCGGCGAGCATGCCGACCACCAGCGAGGTGATGGTGATGCCGAGCTGGGTGCCGGACAGCTGGAAGGAGAGCTTGCGCAGCGCGGCCACCACGCCGGCGGCGCGGCGGTCGCCCTCGGCCGCGGCGCGCTCGGCGGCCGGGCGCTCCACCGTCACCAGGCCGAACTCGGCGGCGACGAAGAAGCCGTTGGCGATCACCAGGACGGATGCGGCTGCGAGCAGCAGCAGGGACGTGCTCATGAGGCCGCCGCTCCCGGTTCTCCGGAGGAAGGGGCGGCGCTGGTACTACCGGACGGTGCGTCCATCGGGGTGTGGGTGTCACTCCTCGGTCGGGCGGTCGGGTCTGCGGGCGTGCCGCGCGGGCAGGCCCCGGATCCAGAGTAGTAGGCGGCCCGCCGACCGCGAAGGACGGCGGGCCGCGACGGTGGCGTACGGGCCGGGCGGGCGGTCAGCCGGGGCCGGCCTGGTCACCGCCCCGCCCGGGGCGCTCGGGCGCCTCGCCGAGGGCGGTCACCAGCTCGCGCAGCAGCCGGGCGTCGTGCAGGGCCTGCCGGCGGGCGATGCCGGGCTGGATGCCCATGACGGCCAGCGTGGTGCCGTCGGCGAGGTCCAGGTGGACCCAGGCGTCGCCGGGCCGCAGCCGGACGCCGAGCACTTCGGCCCAGGCCAGCCGCCGCCGGACGACGACGTTGACCACCGTGAGGCCGCCGCGGTCGGCGACGGCCTTGGGGCGGCTGAGCAGCACCAGTACGGCCAGGGCGAGCACGCCGAGGACGGCCACCCCCACCCGGTCGCCGGTGCTCCACGGGGAGGCGCCCTCCTCGGGCATCAGCACCGCGAGGACCAGGAACGTGCCGAGCAGCAGTATGCCGACCGTGAGCAGTACCACACGGGTGAGCAGCGGCCGGAAGGTGACCGGCAGCCGGGCGGCTGCCTCGGCGCGGGCCCGGTCCCGGTCGGCGCGCTCGCCGCCGGTGGCGTTCACAGCCGGGCGGCGTGGATGCCGGTGGTGAGGATAGCGCGGGCGCCCAGGTCGTACAGCTCGTCCATGATCCGCTGTGCGTCGTCGGTGGGGACCATGGCGCGGACCGCGACCCAGCCCTCGTGGTGCAGCGGGGAGACAGTCGGCGACTCCAGGCCGGGGGTGAGGGCGACGGCCCGCTCGACGTGCTCGGCGCGGATGTCGTAGTCCATCATCACGTAGCGCCGGGCGACCAGGACGCCCTGCAGGCGGCGCAGGAACTTCTGCACCTTGGGGTCGTCGGCGGGCGCGCCGACCGGGCGGACGACGACGGCCTCGGAGGCCATGATGGGCTCGCCGAAGGCCTCCAGGCCGGCGTTGCGCAGCGAGGTGCCGGTCTCCACGACGTCGGCGATGACCTGGGCGACGCCGAGCTGGATCGCGGTCTCGACGGCGCCGTCGAGGTGCACGACGGTGGCGGCCACGCCGTTGTCGGCCAGGTGCTTCTCGACGACGCCCTCGTAGGAGGTGGCGACCGTCATCCCGCCGAGGTCGGCGACGCTGCTCGCGGTGCCGGGGCGGGCGGCGTAGCGGAAGGTGGAGCGGGCGAAGCCGAGCTGGAGGATCTCCTCGGCGCTGGCGCCGGAGTCCAGCAGCAGGTCGCGCCCGGTGATGCCGATGTCGAGCCGGCCGGAGGCGACGTAGATGGCGATGTCGCGCGGGCGCAGGTAGAAGAACTCCACGTCGTTGGCGCTGTCGAAGAGCACCAGCTCCTTGGACTCCTTGCGCTGCCGGTAGCCGGCCTCATGGAGCATGGCCGCCGCGGGTCCGGACAGTGAGCCCTTGTTCGGGACGGCGATGCGCAACATGGGGTGGGGTTCCTTCGTGTGGGATGCGTACAAGATACGTACGGGATGCGTGCGGGATGCGTGCGGGAGCTGGTGCCAGGGGGTGCCACGGAAGCGGGCGTGGCCGTACGGCCCGTGCCCCTTGCGGGGCGCGCGGGCCGCACGGCTCACAGATGGGCGTAGACGTCGTCCAGCGAGATGCCGCGGGCGACCATCATCACCTGGACGTGGTAGAGCAGTTGGGAGATCTCCTCGGCGGTGGCGGCGGCGCCCTCGTACTCGGCGGCCATCCACACCTCGGCGGCCTCCTCGACCACCTTCTTGCCGATCGCGTGCACGCCCTTGCCGACCAGTTCTGCGGTGCGGGACGTGCCGGGGTCGCCGGTGGCGGCCTTGTGCTGCAACTCGGAGAAGAGCTGCTCGAATGTCTTGTTGGCCATGGTGGTCCCTAGCCTACGGGGAACCGCCCCGGGCTCACCGCCACGGCTCGGATAGTGAACGGATGACGGTGGCGGTGGCGACCGCGGCGGTGACCGCCTCATGGCCCTTGTCCTCGTTCGACCCGGGCAGTCCGGCGCGGTCCAGCGCCTGCTCCTCGGTGTCGCAGGTGAGCACGCCGAAGCCGACCGGCACCCCGGTGTCCACGCTGACCTGGGTGAGCCCGGCGGTGACGCCCTGCGAGACGTACTCGAAGTGCGGGGTGCCGCCGCGGATGATGACCCCGAGCGCGACCACCGCGTCGTAGCCGCGGCCGGCCATCGCCTTGGCGACGACCGGCAGTTCGAAGCTGCCGGGGACCCGCAGGAGGGTCGGCTCCTCGATGCCGAGGTCGTGCAGGGCGCGGATCGCGCCGTCCACCAGGCCGTCCATCACCTGCTGGTGCCACTGGGCCGCGATCACCGCCACCCGCAGGTCGCCGCAGTTCTTGACGGTCAGCTCGGGGGCGCCCTTGCCGCTCACATCTCTCCTCGGTGCTCGGTGCCGTTTCCGGCGTCGACGGTGCGGGGGCGGGCCACGGTCTCCAGCCAGGGCAGGTCGTGCCCCATCCGGTCGCGCTTGGTCCGCAGGTACCGCAGATTGTGCTCCCCGGCCCCGACCGGCATGGGCTCGCGTCCCAGCACGTCCAGGCCGTGCCGGACCAGCGCGCCGGTCTTGGCGGGGTTGTTGGTGATCAGCCGCAGCGAGCGCACCCCGAGGTCGGTGAGGATCTGCGCGGCGGCGCCGTAGTCGCGGGCGTCGGCGGGCAGGCCGAGTTCGAGGTTGGCGTCCAGGGTGTCGCGGCCCCGCTCCTGGAGTTCGTAGGCCCGCAGCTTCGACAGCAGGCCGATGCCGCGGCCCTCGTGGCCGCGCAGGTACAGCACGACGCCGCGGCCCCGCTCGGCGATCCGGCGCAGCGCCTCCTGCAACTGCGGGCCGCAATCGCAGCGCTGCGAGCCGAAGACGTCGCCGGTGAGGCATTCGGAGTGCACCCGGACCAGGACGTCGGTGCCGTCGCCGAGGTCGCCGGCGACCAGCGCGATGTGCTCGACGCCGTCGGCGGTGCTGCGGTAGCCGTACGCGCGGAAGTCGCCGTACGCGGTGGGCAGGGTGGTGTCGGCCTCGCGGCGCACGGTGGGCTCCGCGGAGCGGCGGTAGGCGATCAGGTCCTCGATGGAGATGATGGCCAGGCCGTGCTTGCGGGCGAAGGAGACCAGGTCGGGCAGCCGGGCCATGGTGCCGTCCTCGCGGGCGATCTCCACGATCGCGGCGGCCGGCCGCAGCCCCGCGAGCCGGGCGAGGTCCACCCCGGCCTCGGTGTGGCCGGGCCGCACCAGCACCCCGCCGCTGCGGGCGCGCAGCGGGAAGACGTGCCCGGGGCGTACGAAGTCGGCGGCGAGCGCGGTCGGTTCGGCCAGCAGGCGGATGGTGGCGGCGCGGTCGGCGGCGGAGATGCCGGTGGTCACGCCGTGCGCGGCGCCCGCGTCGACCGAGACGGTGAAGGCGGTGCGCATCGACTCGGTGTTGGCGTCCACCATCTGCGGCAGGTCCAGCCGGTCGAGGTCGGGGGCCTCCATGGGCGCGCAGATCAGCCCGCGGCACTCGCTCATCATGAACGCCACGATCTCCGGGGTGATCTTCTCGGCGGCCACGACGAGGTCCCCCTCGTTCTCCCGGTCCGCGTCGTCGACCACGACGACCGGGCGGCCGGCGGCGATGTCGGCGATGGCCCGCTCGACCGGGTCCAGCCCGAGGTCGGCCTCGTCGTACCAGTCGTCCTGCAGTGCGGTCACGGCGCTCATGCCGTCACTCCTTCCGCGACGGAGGTGCTTGGCTGGGCCTGCGGCTGCCGGTCCGCGCGAGCCGCTGCGGCTCGGCGGGTCTGCTGCCACCAGGCGTACATCCCGGCGATGACCAGGACGAAGTAGATGATGTAGACCAGGCCGGAGAAGGGCAGGCCGCTGTGGAAGTTCAGCGGCACCCCGACCAGGTCGACGGCGAGCCAGGCGAACCAGAACTCCACCCAGCCGCGCGCCTGGGCGTACATCGCGGCGAGCGTGCCGGTGAAGATGTACGCGTCCGGCCAGGGGTTCCACGACAGCGACGGGTAGGCCAGGAACAGCGCGGCGACGGCGGCGGTGCCGGCGCCGGTGGCGGCCACCAGGACGGCGCGCTCGCGCCAGGTGGCGAAGCGGACGGCGACCTGCCCGGCGTCGGCCCGGCCGCGCCGCCAGCGGTACCAGCCCCATACGGCGACGGTGATCACCACGAACTGCTTGCCGACGCCGCCGCCGAGGTCGGCCGACCAGAAGGCGGCGACGAGGACCACGCCGGACAGCAGCTGCACCGGCCAGGTCAGCAGCGCCCGCCGCCAGCCGAGCGCGAGCGCGGCCAGGCCCAGCAGGTTGCCGATCATGTCCGACCACATGACGTGCTGGTCGAAGGCGGTGAACGCCTCGCTGTCCAGCCAGTGCAGGGCGCTCATCGCCGGTCCCCGGGTGCCGGTACGGCCGCCCGGTCGCCGAGCATGCGCTCGACGTACTTGGCGATGACGTCCACCTCCAGGTTGACCGGGTCGCCGGGCTGCTTCAGGCCCAGCGTGGTCAGCTCCAACGTGGTGGGGATGAGGCTGACGGTGAAGTGGTCGGCGGCGGCATCCACGACGGTCAGGCTGATGCCGTCCACCGTGATGGAGCCCTTCCCGACGACGTAGCGGGACAGTTCCGCGGGCAGCGAGATCTTCACGATCTCCCAGTGCTCGCCGGGGACGCGCTCCAGCACCGTGCCGGTGCCGTCCACATGGCCCTGGACCAGGTGCCCGCCGAGCCGCCCGCCGAGCGCCATGGGGCGCTCCAGGTTGACCCGGGAGCCCGGGCGCAGGGCGCCGAGGCTGGAGCGCTTGAGGGTCTCGTCCATGACGTCGGCGGTGAAGCTGCCGTCGCCGAGCTCCACGACGGTCAGGCACACCCCGTTGACGGCGATCGAGTCGCCGTGCCCGGCTCCCTCGGTCACGACGGGCCCGCGCACGGTGAAGCGGGCGGAGTCCGACTGCTCCTCGATCGCGGTGATCTCACCCAGTTCTTCGACGATTCCGGTGAACACGTCACTTCTCCTGTAGGGCAGCGGGGACGGCGGTGACGCGCAGGTCGGGCCCGAGGCGGGCGACGTCGGTCACGTCGAGCCGCAACGCCTGCGCGATGGTGCTGATTCCTGCCGGGCCGAGGGCGCCTGGCCCGGCGCCGAGCAGCGCGGGGGCCAGGTAGCCGACGACGGTGTCGACGGCGCCGGCGGCGACGAACGCGCCGGCGAGCGTCGGTCCGCCCTCCAGCAGCACGGAGCGGACGCCGCGGGCGTGCAGTTCGGCGAGCAGCGCGGCGACGTCGAGTCCCGGGCGGCCGTCGGCGGCCGGGAGGCGGACGGTGTCCACGCCGGTGAGGTGGGAGGTGTCGGCGTCCTTGCCGACCGCGACCAGCGTCGGGGCCGCGTCGTCCAGGACCCGCGCGCCGGGGGCGGTACGGGCCCGGGAGTCGACGACCACCCGCAGCGGCTGGACGGCGCCGGGGATGCCGCGGACGGCGAGCTGCGGGTCGTCGGCGCGCAGCGTGCCGGAGCCGACGACGACGGCGTCGGCCTCGGCGCGCAGCCGGTGCACGTCGGCGCGGGAGTGCTCGGAGGTGATCCAGCGGCTGGTGCCGTCGGCGGCGGCGATCCGCCCGTCGAGGGTGGCCGCGTACTTCCAGCGCACGTACGGGCGCCCGCGGCGTACCGAGGTCAGCCAGGCGATGTTGACGGCCTCGGCCTCGGCGGCCAGCAGTCCGCTCTCGACGTCGACGCCCGCGGCGCGCAGGGTGGCGGCGCCGCCGGCGGCGGCCGGGCTGGGGTCGGCCACGGCGTGCACGACGCGGGCGACGCCGGCCTCGATGAGCGCCTGGGCGCAGGGGCCGGTCCTGCCGGTGTGGTTGCAGGGTTCGAGGGTGACGACGGCGGTGCCGCCGCGGGCGGCCGGTCCTGCCGCGCGCAGCGCGTGCACCTCGGCGTGCGGGCCGCCGGCCGTGTGGTGCCAGCCCTCGCCGGCGATCCCGCCGGCCGTGTCGAGGATCACACAGCCCACGACGGGGTTGGGGGCGGTCGCGCCGAGGGCGCGGGCGGAGAGCGCGATGGCTCGGCGCATCGCGTCGGTTTCCGTGGTGGTGGCCACCGGGTCCTCCTGCCGCATCGGGCACGGACTCCGGGGCGAGCGGGACACGCACGCCGGGGGCGCCTCGCACTGCGGCCGGCAGGTCCGGGGGGACCCGCCGCCATGGCGGCGCACCGTCGTGAACGCCCGCCGCGCACTGCCTCCCATCCGGACTTTCACCGTCGGTCCAGGAATTTCACCTGGTCAACCGGCCACTGGAGGTGGCCGGGTCGCGGACTGTAACCGCCGGTTCGGAATTACACCGACCCCGGAGTGCGCAAACGTCACTGGTACGGGATCTATTTTGCCACGCCTGCCGGGCGTGTCTCCAGGGGGTTTTCCGGCGGCGGGCTCCCGGGGCGCCGGAGCGGGTGCCGGTTCGGGCCGGTTGGGGCCAATTCGGGGCGGTTGGCGGGATTCAGGGCTGCGGGCTGAAGAGAGCGTCCTGGGCGCGGTCCATCGCCGTGATGACGGCCCCGCGCAGGATCGGCCCGGAGGGCACGGCGGTGGCGAGCACCCGGGTGCGCAGCGGCGACAGCAGCGCGAGGCGGCCGGCGACCCGCTCGGCGAGGTCGGTGCCGCCGGCCGCGCCGACCTCGCCGGCGAGCACGACGGTGCCGGGGTCGAGGACGGCGCAGATCGCCGCGGCGCCCACCGCGATCCGGCCGGCCAGCTCGTCGAGGAAGGCCGGGCTGCCGGCGCGTACGGCGTCGGCTGCCGCGGCGGCGTCGGCGAGCGGGCCGGCGGGGATGCCGTGGGCGCGGGCCAGGGCGCACACCGCGTGGCTGCCGGCCAGGCCGTGGAAGCCGTCGTCGCAGTTGGTGGCGGTGGGCAGCCGGCCGCCGGCGGCGACCGGCAGGAAGCCGACCTCGCCGGCGCCGCCGGAGGTGCCGCGGCGCAGCCGGCCCTCCAGCATGAGCGCGGCGCCGACGCCGCCGCCGATCCACAGCAGGACGAACGTCTCGTCGGGGGCGCCGCCGCGCAGCCGCTGCTCGGCGACCGCGGCGAGGTTGACCTCGTTCTCCAGCAGCACCGGCACACCGGTCCTGCGGCGTACCTCGTCGACGAGGTCGGCGTGCCAGGCGGGCAGTTCGCCGGTGGCGGCGAGCCGTCCGGTGCCGGGGTCGACCAGGCCGGGCGCGCCGCAGGCGACGGTGTGCAGCGGTTTGCCGCCGGCCGCGTCGAGCAGCAGCCGTACGCCGGACTCGATGGTGGCGGCGGGGTCGGCGCCGTCGGGGACGGTGAGCCCGGCGCGGGTCAGGGTGGTGCCGAGCAGGTCGGCGATCTCCACGCCGATGCTGTCGACGCGTACGTCGAGCCCGGCGACGTACGCGCGGCCGGCGACGATGCCGTAGACCCGGGCGTTGGGGCCGCGGCGGGCGGCGCCGGACTCGCCGACGACCTCGATCAGCCCGGACTCCTGGAGGCGCTCGACGAGGTCGGCGACGCTGGGCCGGGAAAGGCCGGTCAGCTCCTTGAGCTGGGCGGCGGTCAGGGGGCCTTCCCGGTGGAGCAGGTGCAGGGCCAGCCGGTCGTTGATGGCCCTGGCCGTACGCGGCGAGGCGTTCCGGCCGGGCTGCGGGCGGGTGGCGGTCATGCGGGCGATCCTTCCAGACCGGCGGGCGGGGTTCGGACGCCGTCGGTGATGCCGGGGGCTTAACTTTCAGGCAGGCTTCCTGATAGTTTACGCGCCATGACGACGCCCGCTTCCGACGCCGCCCCCTGGTCACCGGCCAGGGTCCGGCGCTTCCACCTGGCCATCGCCACGGTCTTCGCCGTGCACGGCGCGGTGGCCGGCACGTTCGCCACCCGCATCCCCTGGATCAAGGACCATCTGGGCCTGAGCGCGGGCGAGTTGGGCGCCGCCCTGATGTTCCCGGCGATCGGCTCGGTGCTGATGATGCCGCTGGCGGGCCGGCTGATGCACCGGCTGGGCTCGCGCACCGCGCTGCGGCTGCTGCTCGCGCTGTGGTGCGCGGTGCTCGCGCTGCCGCCGCTCGTACCGGGGCTGCCGTGGCTGTGCCTGGCGCTGCTGGCGTTCGGCGCGAGCGCCGGCATGGCGGATGTCGTGATGAATGCCGTCGGGGTGTCCGTCGAGGAGCACAAGGGCAAGTCGATCATGTCCGGGCTGCACGGCATGTGGAGCGTGGGCACCCTGGTCGGCGCCGCGATCGGCGTGCCGGCCGCGCACGCCGGCCTCGACGGGCGGATCCACCTCGGGGCGGTCGCCGGGGCGCTGGTGCTGGTCGCGCTCGTGCTGTGCTCGCAGGTGCCCGACATCCACCCGGCCGAGGACCAGGAGGCGCCGCCGCGGTTCGCGCTGCCGCCGCGCTCGGCGCTGGTGATCGGGGCGGTCGGCTTCTGCGGGGTCTTCGCCGAGGGCGGCACCGCCGACTGGTGCGCGGTCTTCCTGCGGGACATCGCGCACGCCTCGCCGGCGATAGCGGCGCTGGCCTACACCGCGTTCTCCTGCACGATGGCCGCCGCCCGGCTGATGGGCGACCTCGCGGTGCGCCGGCTCGGCGCGGTCACGGCGGTCAGGACCGGAGGTGTGGTGGCGACCGGGGGCGGGCTGCTGGTGGTGCTCGCGCACTCCCCCGCGCCGGCGATCGCCGGGTTCGCGCTCATCGGGATCGGCATCTCGGTCGTGGTGCCGCTGTGCTTCGCCGCCGCCGGCCGCAGCGGCTCCAACCCCAGCCAGACCATCGCCGGTGTCGCGACCGTCACGTACACCTCGGGGCTGGTGGCGCCGGCGGCGATCGGCGGCATCGCCAGTGCCACGTCGCTGACGGTGTCCTTCGCGCTGGTCACGGCGCTTACGCTGGGTCTGGTGGCCGGCGCCGGCGTCGTCAGGACGCGCGGCACCACGCAGGTCGGGGGCGCCGCCGCGCCCGCGCCGGTGGCCGCCGAATAAGCCCGCCGGGGGACGGGCGGCCCCGACCGGAGTGGGAGCCGGCCCGGTGTCACCCGTCCCCCGGCGCTTCCTTCTTCTCCCGCCTTACGTCCCCGGGTCCGCCCTCCTGCTCCACGTCCCCGGATCCGCCCCTGGGTGTGTCGGCGGCCTCGCGCAGGGCGGCGGGCGCGACCAGCCGCAGCCCGTGGTAGCCGGCCAGCACCACGATGGTGCCGAACGCGATGCCGCTGAGCGAGAAGCTGCCGGTGACGTCCAGCGTGACGTTGCCGATGCCGGCGACCACTCCGCCGGCGATCGGCACCAGGTTCAGCGGGTTGGCGAGGTCCACCCGGTTCTCCACCCAGATCCTGGCGCCGAGCAGCCCGATCATGCCGTAGAGGATGACCGTGATGCCGCCGAGCACCCCGCCGGGGATCGCCGCGACGACGGCGCCGAACTTGGGGCACAGGCCGAAGAGGATCGCGAAGCCGGCGGCGGCCCAGTAGGCGGCGGTGGAGTAGACCCGGGTCGCCGCCATCACCCCGATGTTCTCGGCGTACGTGGTGGTGGCCGGGCCGCCCAGCGCGCTGGACAGGACCGTGGTGCCGCCGTCGGCGGCGATCGCGGTGCCGAGCACCGAGTCCAGCCGGTCGCCGGTCATCTCGCCGACCGCCTTGACGTGCCCGGCGTTCTCCGCGATGAGCGCGATGACCACGGGCAGCGCCAGCACGACCGCGGACCCGTCGAAGGACGGCGCGTGCGTGGCCGGCCAGCCGAACCAGGCGGCGCCGCCCACCTCGTGCAGGTCCAGCCGCCAGTGCCCGCCGGTGTGCCCGGTGGGGGTGTGCTTGACGCCGAGCCGGCCGAAGACCCGGTCGAAGAGCCAGGAGACGCCGTAGCCGAACAGCAGCCCGAGGAAGATGGCGATCCGGCCCCAGAAGCCGCGCAGCGCCACCAGGGCGAAGCCGGTGAAGGCCAGGGTGAGCAGCGCCGTCCACTGGTCCTGCGGCCAGTACGTGCCGGCGGCGACCGGCGCGAGGTTGAAGCCGATCAGCAGCACCACCGCGCCGGTCACCGGCGGCGGCAGCACCGCGTGCACCACATGCGCGCCCAGGCCCCGTACCGCGAGCCCGCACGCGCACAGCACCGCGCCGGTCACCAGCAGCGCGCCGGTGAGCGTCGCGCTGTCGCCGCCCTGCGCGCGGACGGCCGCGGCCACGCCGACGAAGGACAGGCTGCTGCCGAGGTAGCTGGGCACCCGGCCGCCGGTGGCGAGCAGGAACAGCACGGTGGCCACCCCCGACATCAGCACCGCGAGGTTGGGGTCCAGGCCCATCAGGACCGGCGCGACGAAGGTGGCGCCGAACATCGCGACCACGTGCTGGGCGCCGAGCCCGGCGGTGCGGCCCCAGCTCAGCCGCTCGCCGGGGCGGACCACCGCGCCGGGCTGCGGGCTGCGGCCGTCCCCGTGCACCGTCCAGCCGACCCCGCGCACCATCAGCCCCGCTCCTCCCCGCCGTCCCGTGGGTTTTCACACCGTAGGTGGCCGCCGATGAGCCGCGGGGGCGCGCGGACCGGCCGGGCCGGGGGTTCACGCGGTCGGCGCACACGGGGCGGGGGGTGCCGGTGGAGAGGTCACATCACGGCAGGTGGGGGGGTTCGGCGGACGCGCACGGGGGAATCGCGCCCGCCGAACCGAGCATTACGTTACCGGCGCATGGCGCCCCGGCGGGAGGGCGCAACGGGCAATTCATTCCGCGGGATTACGCCATGGCACAGGCGCGCCCTCACCAACCGTGCGCTGTACGGCAGTTGGGCGGTCCCGGGACGGCGGGCGGGCGAACACGGGTGCGGTTCCGCTTGCGCTTGCGGCACGGGCGCCGGTAGGCAACCCGCGGGCGCCCGCGGCCGGTTCCGGCGCGGGCGGCGGTACGGGCGCGGTGCCGGCGCCAGTTGAGGTGCCGGTACGGGCGCCGGTGCGGGCGACGGTGCGGGCGGCGGTGCGGGTGCCGGCGCGATCAGCCGGCCGTCAGGTCCTGGAGCCCCACGACCCGCAGCAGTTGCAGCCGCTCGTACGCCTGGCTGCCGGGCCGGGCGGTGTAGACGATCAGCCGCTGGTCGTGCTCGGTGCTCAGCAGCACCTCGCAGTCCAGCGCCATCTCCCCCACCACCGGGTGCAGGAAGCGCTTGGCGTCCGAGCGCCGCACCGCGACCTCGTGCTCGTCCCACAGCCGGGCGAAGTGCGCGCTGGTGGAGCGCAGTTCGGCGACCAGCGCGGCCGGGCGCGGGTCGTCGGGGCGGGCGGCGAGGACCGCGCGCAGGTTCGCCACATGGCCGCGGGCCAGCGCCTCGCGGTCCTCGGCGGGGAAGATGGCGGCGGAGCCGGGGTCGGTGAACATCCGCCGCACCACGTTGCGCATCGCCGGCGGCCGGGCCGAGACGTCCCCGACCAGGGCGGCGGCCATCGCGTTCTGCGCCAGCACGTCGCCGAAGTCGCTCACGACCTGGGCGGGTGTGTCGTGCAGCCGGTCCAGGACCAGCAGCAGCCCGGGCCGTACGTGCCCGCTGCCGGACGCCTCGCGCGGCGGCTGCTCGCCGCCGAGGTGGAACAGGTGGTCGCGCTCGTCCGCGGTCAGCCGCAGCGCCCTGGCCAGCGCGCCCAGCATCTGCCGCGAGGGGCGCGGCCCGCGGGCCTGCTCCAGCCGGGCGTAGTAGTCCGGCGACATGCCCGCGAGCTGGGCGACCTCCTCCCGGCGCAGTCCGGGGGTGCGGCGCCGGGCGCCGCCGGTCAGGCCCACGTCGGCGGGGGCGAGCCGGGCGCGGCAGCGGCGCAGGAAGTCGGCCAGTTCGGGTCGGTTCACCCGTCAAGGATGCGGTGGGCCGGCGCGGCTATCCAGGCAGTGGCGGTCCCTGGATCGGAAGGTCTCTCCCGGTGGCCGGCCCGTCGCCCCAGGGTGGGGGGCGTATACGGTCCACGTCTTCGCAGGGGAGCTGTTCATGAGGATTCTGGTCACCGGGGCCACCGGTCAGGTCGGCCGCCGGTTCGTGCCGCGGCTGCTGCGGCGCGCGGCCGGCGCCGAAGCCGGCGCCGGCGCCAGCTCCGTACGGCTGCTGGTGCGCGACGCGGGGCGGGCCGAGCCGTTCGCGCGGGCGGGTGCGGAGGTCGTCGCCGGGGAGCTGGGGGCGGCCGGGGACGTCCGGGCGGCGGTGGCGGGGGTGGACGCGGTCGTCAACATCGCGGCGTCCTTCCGCGGGGTGCCGGACGAGGAGTCCTGGGCGGTCAACCGCGATGCCGCGATCGCGCTGGGCGAGGCCGCAGCGGCGGCGGGCGTGACCCGCTTCGTACAGGTCAGCACCAACCTCGTCTACGGCGCCGGGCGCGGCCGGCCGGCCGTCGAGGACGACGACACGCTGCCGGGCTCGCCGATGTGGGGCGCCTACCCGGCGGCGAAGAAGGAGGCCGAGCTGCGGCTGCTGGCGCTGCACCGGGAGAGCGGCATGGACGTCCGGGTGGCGCGGCTGGCCTTCGTCTACGGCGAGGGCGATCCGCACCTGGCGGACTCGCTGCGCTGGGCCGCGCACTGGCCGGCGCACAAGCGGCTGCAGACCGTGCACCACGCGGACGTCGCGCAGGGCCTGCTGCGGGTGCTGTACGCGCCGGGTGTCGCCGGCCGGGTCTACAACATCGCCGACGACGCGCCGGTCTCGGCGGTGGAGCTGCACTGGCTGAACGGCGTGCCCGTCCCGCAGGACAGCGCCGGCCGGCCCTTGGACGACCCGTGGGACGGCGTGGTCTCCACCACCCGTATCCGCGACGAGCTGGGCTACCGCCCGCTCTACCCGTCGGTGTGGACCGCCCGGGACGCCGGCGTGCTGTGACGGCGTGCCGCCCGCCGCGGGCGGGGCCGGGCGGCGAGACTGCCGGGCATGACGACGGATGTGGCGGGTGTGCTGGCGCGGATGCGGGGTGCCGAGGCGGGGCTGCCGTACGAGGACGGGGTCGCCGTCTTCACCCGGGTGTACGGCTCGGTGACCGAGGAGGTCGCGGCGCGGCTCGCGGGCGGCGGCTTCGCCGACCGGGTGCTGGCCGCCGACCTCGCGGTGCGGTTCGCCGGGCGCTTCCTCGCCGCGGTCGAGGACGACACGGCGGGGCGCCGCCCGCCGGCGTGCTGGCGCCCGCTGTTCGCGATGCGCGCCCACCCGGGCATCCGCCCGCTCCAGTTCGCGCTGGCCGGCATCAATGCGCATGTCGGCCACGACCTCGCGCTCGCCGTGGTCGACACCTGCCGGGCGGCCGGCTGCGGCCTCGGCGTCCTGGAGGGCGACTTCGACCGGGTCGGCGGGGTGCTGACCTCGATCGAGGAGCGGGTCAGGGAGGAGCTGATGCCCGGCCCCGACCTGCTGGAGGCCGCCGACCCGCTCACCCACCTCGTCGGCTCCTGGTCGCTGGCCCGGGCCAGGGACGCGGCCTGGGCGGCGGCCCGGCTGCTGTGGGCGCTGCGCGGCCTGCCCGACGCGTACGACGAGGCCGAGAGCCGGCTCGACGCGGGCGTGGGGCTGGTCGGCCGGCTGCTGCTGACGCCGGTCGGGCGCGGGCGTCAGTCCTCGGGCAGCGCCACCGGCGCGATGTCGTCGTAGACGTCGCCGGGCCCGGGGTTGAGCGGGTCGGTGCCGCCGCCGAGGTGGTGCATGACGCCCCACACCGCGTTGAGCGCGGTCTGCACCGCGCCCTCGGCCCAGCCGGCCGTCCACGAGATGTCGTCGCCGGCCAGGAACAGCCCGCGCCGGTCGGCGGGCAGCGCGTCCTGCATGAAGTGGGTGAACAGCCGCCGCTGGTAGCGGTAGTGGCCGGGCAGGTTCGCCTTGAACGCGCCCATGAAGTACGGCTCGTTCTCCCAGGAGACGGTCACCGGGTTGCCGATGACGTGCTTCCTGATGTCGACGCCGGGATATATCTCGCCGAGCGACTTGAGCATGACCTCCATGCGCTCGTGCGCGCTCAGCGGCAGCCATTTGAGGCTGTCGTCGCACCAGGTGTACGACAGGCAGATCGCGGCCGGCCGGTCCGGGCCGTCCTCCAGCAGGTAGGTGCCGCGGGTCATCCGGTCGGTGAGCGTCATCGACATCACGTCCCGGCCGGTGCGCGGGTCCTTGTCGCGCCAGAACGGCCGGTCGACGGGCACGAAGAGCTTGCTGGACTCCATGTAGTGGGTGCGCTCCATCGCCGTCCAGTGGTCGATCGGGAAGAGCGCGTCGTCGCAGGCGATCTTGGACAGCAGCAGCCAGCTCTGCGCGGTGAAGACCACCGCCTTGTACGAGCGGATGTCGCCGGTGGCGTCGGTGACGGTGATCCGGTTGCCGGCGGTGCGGTGCAGGCCGGTGACGGCGGGGCGGGGCGCGCCGCCGTGCAGTGAGGCGAGCGAGGTGCCGCGCGGCCAGTGCACGGCCTTGTCCGGTGCCCGCTCCCACAGCCGGCGCGGCAGCTGCTCGCTGCCGCCGACGATGCCGCGGTGGTCGTCGTCGGCGCCGGTGTAGACGACCCGCAGGATCTCCAGGATCGAGTTGGGGAAGTCGGTGTCCCAGCCGCCGGTGCCGAAGCCGACCTGGCCGAAGATCTCCCGGTGCCGGAAGGAGCGGAAGGCCGGTGAGTCGCACAGGAAGCCGTAGAAGGTCTGGTTGTCGAGCTTTTCCACCAGCGGGTGCCACAGGGCGCGGATCGCCGGGACGTCCCGCTCGCGCAGGGCGCGCTGCATCGCGGCGAAGTCCGCGCCGTCCTCCAGGCAGCGGTTCCAGGCGTCCATCACCTGGTGGTAGACCTCGGGCAGGTCGTCCAGCGTGGTGGCGTAGTGCGACTCGCCCTTGAGGTCGACGACGGTGGAGGGGGTGCCGGGGGCGAGCGGGTTGGGGAAGGGCGCGGAGTCCAGGCCGACGAGGTCGGCGTAGTGCCAGAAGGCGGTGGAGGACGGCGGGAAGCGCATCGCGCCGAGCTCGGCGGTCAGGGCCGGGTCGCAGCCGTCGAAGCCGACGGTACGCAGCCGGCCGCCGATCCGGTCGGCCTCGTAGACCACCGGGCGCAGGCCCATCTTGAGCAGTTCGTACGCCGTGACGATGCCGGACAGGCCGCCGCCGATCACCGCGACCTCGGTGCCGTGCTCGGTGGGCGGCACCGCGCCCAGGCCCGCGGGGTGGGCGAGGAAGTCGTCGTAGGCGAAGGGGAAGTCGGGGCCGAACATGGTGATGGGCGGTTCGGTCTGCGCCTCGATGTGCTGCTCGTCGTGGACGGCGGTGGGCACGGACGTCATGTGCGGGGGCTCCTGGCGAGGTCTGCGTAGAGGTCGGGGCGGCGGTCGGTGAGGTAAGGGGTGTCGGCGCGGGCGGCGGCGACGCTGTGCCGGTCGGCGTCGCCGAACAGCAGCGCGGGGCTCGCGCCGGCCCGGGCCCGCACCTCGCCGTCGGGCCCGGCGAGGCAGCTCAGGCCCGCGAAGTCCAGGCCGCCGTGCGGGCCGCAGTGGTTGGCGTAGGCGACATGGAGCCCGTTCTCGTACGCGCGGGCCGGCACGAGCACGCGCGGGACGTTCTCGTACGGGCGCGTCAGCGCGGTGGGGACGGCGAGCACGTCGGTGCCGGCGAGCGCGTGGGCGCGGGCGGGCTCAGGGAACTCGATGTCGTAGCAGACCAGCAGGCCGATCGTGAGGTCGTCGAGGCGGGCCTGCACGAGGAGGTCGCCGCCGGGGGCGAAGGCGGCGCGCTCTTCTTCGCCGTACAGGTGCGTCTTGCGGTACGTCGCGAGGGTCTCGCCGTCCGGGCCGACGAGGGCGGTGCTGTTGTAGACCGCCGTGCCGTCGCGCTCGGGCCAGCCGTACACCACGGCGACGCCGTACCTGCGGGCGAGCGCCGCCGCGCACTGGGCCGCGGGCCCGTCCGCGGGCTCGGCCACGCGCGCGGCCTCCCGGCCCAGCACGTAGCCCGTCCACGACAGCTCGGGCGCGACCACGAGCCGCGCCCCGCCCCTGGCCGCCCCCTCCACCACCGCGCCGAGCGCCTCCTCCCCGGGCGCGATGCCCTGAGCTACAGCGATCCGCAAGAGTTCCTTCTTTCCCCAAGCCAAGTCCCCCTCGACGCTACGACCCCACCCCCGCCCCCACCACCCCCATCCCTTGCGCACCTATGCGCCATCCGTTGCGCATTTCCCCCTCCCCCCACCGATCCATTGCGCCCCGGCCCCCCAGGAGCCCCGACCTGTTCACTTCGGAACACGCGGCTGCGCCGCGGGGTGCTTTTTTCAGGAGCGCGGGGCCGTTGTCGACCTGCGGCTACCGCCGCGCGGGCGCGACCGGCGGGGGGTTGCGGCTGCGCCGCGGGGTGCCTTTCAGGGGCGCGGGGAACTGCGCGACCAGCCACATGCGGCCCGCAGGTCGTCACCGACCCAAAGGGGCTGTTCGGTCCGATCCGGACCACCGGCCGGTGACCGGTTGCGCGCGCAGTTCCCCGCGCCCCTGGTGGTCGGCGTCCGACGTAGACGCAAGCCCCCGCCGAGCGCGCCCACGCGGCGCCAGCCGCACAACAAACACAGCCCCGCGCCCTGGTTGTCACCGTCCGGCGCAGCCGCAGCCCCTGGGTGGTCGCGCCCGCGCGGCGGTAGCCGCACAGAGAACACAGCCCCGCGCCCCTGGCTTGCCGGCCCGCGGCGCAGCCGCAGGCCGGCGTCCGGGCAGGGGGGAGGGCCCGGCTTCCCCGGGGGAGGGGGAGGGCGGGCCCTCGGGGAAAAGGGTTACGCTTCGTCGCCCGGGAGGGGATCGGTCGGGGCCTGCATGTCCGTTTCGATGCGCTCCTTGCGCACCCTGCCCCGAACCTTCTTCTCCTCCACCTGCTCCTCCACCCGCATCCGGACCCGCTCCTTGGCGACGACCTCCGTCTCGACGACGGGGCTCTCCTCGTGCAGGGTCACATAGCGGTCCGCCTCGCTGATCTGCGCACCGGTGCGCAGCGCCTCGCGGTCGGCGGGGCTGAGGGGCTCGCGTTCGAGCGTGACCTCCTCGTGCCGCAGCGGCACCGTCTGCTCGACGTCCTCGACCTCGACGTACTTGTGCAGCCTGGCCTTCCCCGCGGCGTGCCGCTCGACCTTGACGTGCATCTCCTCCTCGGAGCGCGTCAGGAACTCGCCGCCCTCCCCGGCGCCCGCGGCGGAGCGTTCGGGGGCCCCGGTGCGGCCGGCCATCGCGCCGGCTCCGGCGCCGGTGCCGGCCGCCGCGGCGGACTTGTCCATGCCGCCGGCCTCACCGCCGGCACCGGTCCGCGCGGAGCGCCCCGCAGCCGCCCCGGCCGCCGCGCCCCCGGCGCCCGCCGCCCCGGCCGTACCCGCCGCTGCGGACTTGTCCGGGGACATGCCCTTCTCACCGGTGCGCTCGATCCCGTAGTAGCGGTAGAGATGCTGCTCCTCCTCCACCGACAGGTGGCCGCCGGAGTCGACGTCCACATTGGGCGCACCCTTGATCTTCTCCTTGGGGTACGGCACCTCCAGGTGGTCCTGGACCAGCCGCGCGGAACGGGTCGGCACGAACGTCTCGTTGCTGCCGAAGAACCCGGTCTTCACCGTCACCCACTCGGGGTTGCCGGTGTTGTCGTCCAGATACATGTGCTTGGCGTCGCCGATCTTCTTCCCTTCGGCATCGTGGACCGGTTGGCCCACCACCTGGGGTATCTGCTCGCGGGTGATCATGCTCGCCTCCTCGGGGCTGCCGTGACCAGGGAACGGTCACTCATCGGATTACCCCCGGAGTGCTGGCAAAACCTGCCAATTCCGACATTTTGCCCAATCGCCCGCATGACCTGGCAAAACCCCAGGTCGGCTCATGCCGGGCTGCCCGCCCCGTAGCGCCGCAGCAGCGGCGAGAGGACCAGCACCGACTTGGTCCTGGTCACGAAGGGCTCGCCGGCGATCCGCTCCAGCACCTGCTCGAAGTGCCGCACGTCCGCCGCGAAGACCTGCACCACCGCGTCCGCCTCACCGGTCACGGTCGAGGCGGACGCCACCTCCGGGTAGCGGGCCAGGCCCCGCCTGATGTCGTCCGGCGAGGTGTTGTGGCGGCAGTAGAGCTCCACCAGCGCCTCGGTCTGCCAGCCGAGCGCGGCCGGGTCCACCCGTACGGTGAAGCCGGTGATCGCGCCCGCCGCCAGCAGCCGGTCGACCCGGCGTTTGACGGCGGGCGCCGACAGCCCCACCTCGGCGCCGACGTCGGCGTAGGTGCGGCGGGCGTCGGCGGCCAGCGCGTGGACGATGCGTTCGTCGAGTTCGTTCAGCGGCACATCCGCCGACGCTACCGCCGGCTACTGCCAGCTGGCGTGCAGGGGCTTGCCCTCGGCGTATCCCGCGGCGCTCTGGATGCCGACGATCGCGTTGCGCTCGAACTCCGCGAGCGAGCCGGCGCCGGCGTACGTGCAGGCGCTGCGCACCCCGGCGATGATCGAGTCGATCAGGTCCTCCACGCCCGGCCGCGCCGGGTCCAGGAACATCCGCGAGGTGGAGATGCCCTCCTCGAACAGCCCCTTGCGGGCCCGGTCGTACGCCGACTCCTCGCTCGTGCGGTTGCGCACCGCGCGGGCCGAGGCCATGCCGTAGGACTCCTTGTACAGCCGGCCGTCCGCGGCCTGCTGGAGGTCGCCGGGCGACTCGTACGTGCCCGCGAACCACGAGCCGATCATGACGTTGGACGCGCCGGCCGCGAGCGCCATGGCCACGTCCCGCGGATGCCGCACCCCGCCGTCGGCCCATACGTGCTTGCCGTGCCGGCGGGCCTCGGCGGCGCACTCCAGGACCGCGGAGAACTGCGGCCGGCCGACGCCGGTCATCATCCGGGTGGTGCACATCGCGCCGGGGCCGACGCCGACCTTGACGATGTCGGCGCCCGCCTCGATCAGGTCCCGGGTGCCCTCGGCGGACACCACGTTGCCGGCCACGACCGGCACCGCCGGGTCGAGGGCGCGTACCGCGCGGACCGCGGCGAGCATCGACTCCTGGTGGCCGTGCGCGGTGTCCACCACCAGGGTGTCCACACCCGCCTTGAGCAGCTGGGCGGCCTTGCCCGCCACGTCGCCGTTGATGCCGACCGCGGCGGCGATCCGCAGCCGGCCTTCGGCGTCCACCGCGGGCTGGTAGAGGGTGGCGCGCAGCGCCGCGGTCCTGGTCAGGATGCCGGCGAGCCGGCCGTCGGCGTCCACCGCCGGGGCGAGCTTGCGGTGCGCGTCCTCCAGCCGGTTGAAGGCGTCCCGCGGGTCGATCCCGGCGTCCAGCACCAGCAGGTCGGCGGACATCACCTCGGACAGCTGGGTGAAGCGGTCCACCCCGGTCAGGTCGGACTCGGTGACCACGCCGACCGGCCGGCCGTCCTCGACGACCACGCCCGCGCCGTGCGCCCGCTTGGGCAGCAGCGACAGCGCGTCGGCGACGGTCTGGCCGGGGGCCAGGGTGATCGGGGTGTCCAGCACCAGGTGCCGCTGCTTGACGTAGGCGACGACATCGGCGACGACGTCGATCGGGATGTCCTGCGGGATGACGACCAGGCCGCCGCGGCGGGCCACGGTCTCGGCCATCCGGCGCCCGGCGATGGCGGTCATGTTGGCCACCACCAGCGGGATCGTGGTGCCCGTCCCGTCGGGCGAGCTGAGGTCCACGCCCTGCCGGGAGCCCACCGCGCTGCGGCTCGGCACCATGAAGACGTCGTCGTACGTGAGGTCGTACGCGGGCCTGACATCGTTGAGGAATTTCACGCGGTAGCTCCCACCTGCGGCTTTGCCATGCTGGCCAGCCGGAGTCAGCACGGAACCAGCACGGTGGCGCTGGTCGGCGCCCCGTCCATCGCACGCTGCGGCTGGGCGCCGGCGCCCGGGGTCGGGCGGTCGTGGATGTCCGTGGCGACGTCAAGTGTAGATCCCGCTGGTCAGCGGGGGGCCTGCGACCGGCGTCCGGCCGCTCCCGGGGGTGTGCGGCCGGTACGCGAGCGAGTTGCGCCATCGGGACATATGTCGGGCGCCCCGCTCGTAGAATTCCCCCGACTGCGAGGACGAGAACCGGAAGACGGACGGCGGGGGTGAACTTCCGGATGCCCGAACCGCCCGCTGCGGCGCGAAGGACCGCGGGACGAGAGGTCCCGGAGCAGGAGATCACGGAGCGGGGCGCCGGCGGGCGGGCGCCCGCCGGCCGGGAGGCCGGGGAGCAGGCGATCGGGGAGCGGGAGGCCGGGGAGCAGAGAGTCGGGGAGCAGGAGATCGCCGCGCACGTCTTCGTGCCGCTGGACGCGCCGGACGCGGCAGCCGCGCAGGAGTCGCTGTGGGCGATGTGGGACCGCTTCGGCCGGCAGCAGGGCGCGGACCGGCCGGTGCGGGCGGCCACCCCGCACCGGCGGCCGGACGCGCTGCCGCAGGCCCCGGTGCACGGCTCGGTGGCGGTCGCCGCCGCGCAGAGCCACACCGGGCTGGACCAGATGCTCGTACGCCGTGACCGCGCGGTGCTGAACCTCTCGCTGCTGCTCGGCGCCGCCCCCGGGCGGGCCTGGCCGGACCTGGAGCGGCGGATGGCCGGCGTCCTCGGCGCGCCGGACGGGACGCTCGGCGGAGGGTGCCTGGGCGGCGCGGTGCTGGCGCTGGGCAAGAGCGCGGCGGGCGCGCCCGGCACGCTGGACCTCACCGAGGCGGACCGGTCGGACGAGCCGCGCAGCCTGCGGCGGCTGCGGCTGCTGGGGCGGCCCGGTGAGGACGGCCGGCTGTCGGCGTGGGCCTGGTCGGCGAACGGCAGCATGGCGATGCCGCCCTTCGTGCGCTACCTGATGCACATGGCGGCGCTGCGCCACCAGCTGCGGGCCCATCGGCGGCTCGCGGCCGGCGGGCCGCCGGGGGCCGCGGGGCCGCGGGCCGTACTGCGTGTGCCGTACGGCGAGCGCTTCGTCGACCTGGACTCCCCCGCGGAGCGGCTGGCGGCCGTGCGGACGGCTGTGGACACCGCCTGGGACAACGCGCGGCGGGCCCTGCGGCTGTGCGAGGAGTCGCCCGGCGCCGGCGCCCTGGCGGACCGCCGGGTGCTCGACGACGACCGGGACTTCGTGGCCTGGTTCCGCCAGGATCTCGCCGACCACGCGGCCCTGCTGCGATTCGCCCCGCCCACCCCCACCGACCGCCCCCCGCACCCCGCACCGGCCCCGCCGGCCGAGCCGCAGCCGGAACCCGTACGCCCCACGGACCCGCCGCCGGAGGCCGCCGGGCCCGGGCCCGCACCTCTCGCCGATCCGCCGCCGGAGGCCGCCACGCCCGTACGCCCCGCCGACTCGCCGTTGGAAGCCACCGGGCCCGTACGCCCCGCCGACCCGCCGTCCGAAGCCGCGCCCGTGGCGCGTACGGCGAGCGGTCCGCGGGCGGCTTCCGGCGTCGCGCCGCGCGGGCCCGTGCGCGTGCTCGCCGTCGTCGACGAGTGGCTGCCGGCGCACGGCGGGGTCAGCAACCTCAACCGGGCGCTGTGCCGGGCGCTCGCGGCGGCCGGCGCCGAGGTGTACGTGCTGCTGCCGGCGGCGGGCCCGGCCGAGCAGGCGGACGCCGCGGCGGCGGGGGTGCGGCTGGTGGAGGCCGCGCGGCCCGACCTGGCCGGCCCCGCGTCGCTGATGCGGCGGGCCCGGCTGCCGGCCGGCGTCGTACCCGACCTGGTCATCGGCCACGGCAGGCTGACCGGCCCGGCGGCCCGTGCGCAGACCGAGGACCACTTCGGGGGCGTACCGCGCCGGCTGCACTTCCTGCACGTCGAGCCGGACCGCAACGAGTGGTTCAAGGACGGCCGCGGCCACGACCTGGGGGCCCGCGCGGAGGAGCGCACCCTGCTGGAGCTGGAGCTGGCGCGCGGGGCCTGGCGCATCCTGCCGGTGGGGCCGCGCCTGGAGAGCATGGTCGAGCGTGAGCGCGGGGTGCCCGCCTACCAGGACCTGCCGCCCACGCTGCGGATCGACCCCGGGTTCGACACCGGCCGCCCGGGGCCGCACCCGCCGCCGGCCGGCGTGCCGCAGATCCTGCTGATGGGCCGGATGGCCGACGACGAGGGCAAGGGGCTGAACATCGCCTGCCGGGCGCTGGGCCGGGCGGTGCCCGAGCGGTCCGCGTTCGGGCGGTGGGAGCTGCTGGTACGGGGCGCGGCCGAGGGGACGTCGCAGGCGGTGCGCGCCGAGGTGGAGGCGCTGGTCGACAACCCCGCGGTCGAGGTCACGGTGCGGCCGTACACACCGGACCCGGCCCGGATCGCCGCCGACCTGGCCCGCGCGAGCCTGGTGCTGATGCCCTCGCGGGCGGAGTCCTTCGGCCTGGTGGGCGCCGAGGCCGTGGGCGACGCGGTGCCCGCGCTGGTCAGCGGGCGCAGCGGCCTGGGCATCATGCTGGCCGGGCTGCTGCCGGCGCGGTGGGCGGAGCAGGTGGTCGTCGACGTCGCGGGCCAGCCCGCCAGGATCGAGGAGGACGTGGCGCGCTGGGCGGCGCGGATCGGCCAGGTGATGTACGACCTGCCGACGTCCTTCCGGCGTGCCGCGGAGCTCCGCCGGCATCTGGTGGAGCAGGCGGTGACCTGGGCGGACGTGGCCCGGCGGGTGCTGGCGCTGGCGGACGGCTGAGCCCGCCGGTGCCGCCCTCCCCCGCGGGGCGGTACCGGCGGGCCGCGGGGCCGCCCCGGCCCGTGCGGCTGGGGGCGGTGGGGCGGCCCGTCCGGGTCGGGCGTGGGATCAGTGGGTCTGCACGGTGTTTCTCCTCCCCGCGGGACGGCACCGGCGCGAGCGGACGCCGGCGAGGTCCACGGGACCATCCGGGACGGCCGCGCCCGGGGCCGCTCTGGAAGACACTGGAGAAGTCCGGAAACCGCCGTGGGCGGTGGCTGAGGAGCACGAGTGGACGCAACACCTGCCGTGGGCGTCGCGGACGACGCCGGGGCGCTGCGCGAGCGGCTGGCCGCGGAGTTGACGGCGGCCGTGGTGCGGGCCGAGAAGCGGCTGGGCCGCGCGGTGGACCGCGCCGAGCTGGCGCGGCGGCTCAACGTGTCGCCGAGCAGCCTGTACGCGTACCTCAACGGCACGACGCTGGCCGGGACCGCGGTCTTCGACGAGCTGCTGGCCGCGCTCGGGGTGACCGGCGCGCAGGCCGGCCGGCTGGCGACCCTGCGGGACGCGGCGGAGACGGCCCGCCGGCTGCGGCACGGCCGCCGGGGCACAGCGGGGCGGGCCGGCGACGAGCCGCCCGCGGGCCCGGCACCGGCCGCCGTACCGCGCCAGTTACCGGCGGCCTACCCGCAGTTCGTCGGCCGGGAGGCCGAACTGCGGCGCCTGGACGCGCTGTCGGCGGCGGTCGCGGATGCCGCCGGCACCCGCCCGGTGACGGTGACCGTCATCGAGGGCACCGCGGGCGTGGGCAAGACCACGCTCGCGCTGCACTGGGCGCACCGGGTGAAGGACCGCTTCCCCGACGGCCAACTCCACGTCAATCTGCGGGGTTTCGACTCCGGGGCGCCGGTGGAGGCCGGGGAGGCGCTGTACGGCTTCCTGCTGGCCCTCGGGGTGGCGCCCGGGGCGGTGCCGGCGCACGAGCGGGTGGCCGCGGCCCTGCTGCGGACCCTGCTCACCGGGCGCCGGGTGCTGCTGGTGCTGGACAACGCCCGCTCGGCCGAGCAGGTCCGGCCGCTGCTGCCGGGCACCCCCGGCTGCCTGGCGATCGTCACCAGCCGCAACCGCCTGGACGGCCTGGTGGTCCGGGAGGGCGCGCTGCGCATCACCCTGGACGTGCTGCCGCGGTACGCCGCGCGGAGCCTGCTGGAGCGGCTGGTGGGCGCCGCGCGGCTGGCCCGCGAGCCGCGCGCGGCCGACGAACTGGTGGACCTGTGCGCGCGGTTGCCGCTGGCGCTGGCCGTCGCCGCGGCCCGGGTGGCCGCCGCCCCGACCGGCTCGATGAACTTCCTGGTGACCGAGCTGCGGCAGGCGCAAGGGGAGGCGGAGCAGGGGCAGTTGGACGTGCTCGGCCAGGCGGACGCCGATCTGGACCTGCGCAGTGTCTTCCACGGCTCCTACGCCCTGCTGCCGCCGCCGGCCGCGCGGCTCTTCCGGCTGCTGGGCTGCCATCCGGGGCCGGAGATCGACGACTTCGCGTGCGCGGCGCTGGCCGGCACCGCGGGTCCCCCGCGCGCCCAGCTCGACGCGCTCACCGCCGCGCACCTGCTGCGGCAGCAGGGCCCGGGCCGGTACGCGCTGCACGACCTGCTGCGGGCCTACGCACGGGAGTTGGCCGGCGGCGGCCCGCCGGGCGAGGCGCGGGCGGCGGTGCAGCGGCTGCTGCGGCACTACCTGGCCGCGGCCCGGCTCGCCGACCGGCACCTCGAACCGTGGCATCCGGCCGCGCCGGACGCCGGCCCCGGCGACCCGGCGGACCCGGCGGACCCGGCGGACACGGCGGACACGGCGGACACGGCGCCCGCCGCGCTGCCGCCGATCGACGGGCACGCCGCCGCCACGGCGTGGTTCGACGCCGAACTCACCACGTTGCAGGCGGTGATGGCGCAGGCCGCGGCCACCGGCGGCCTGGAGCCGTACGCATGGCGCCTCGCCCGTGCGTGCGCGCTCCATCTACGCAGGTCCGGGCGGCGTTTCCAGCGCGGCCTGGTGCACGGACTGGCCCGGGAGGCGGCCGGGCGGGCCGGTGACCGGGCGGCCTGGTGCACCGCGACCCGGCAGCTGGGGGACGCGGTGTCCCGGCTCGACCGGCCCGCCGAGGCACGGGAGTTGCTGCACGAGGCGCTGCGGGCCTGCCGGGAGCGGGGCGACGACGAGGGCGTACGGGAGGTGCGGTTGTCGCTGGTGCGGATGTACGCCTCGACCGGTCACCACGAACGGGCCCTCCCGCACGCCCGGTTGGCCCTGGCCAGGGCCGCGCGCACCGGCGACCCGCTCGCGCTGGCCGATGGCCTGACCGCGGTCTCGCAGACCGAGGAGAGCCTCGGCCGCCCCGCCGAGGCGCTGGAACACGCCCGCCGGGCCCTGGAGTTGTACGAGCGGCTGCGGCATCTGGACGGGCAGGCGGGCATCCTGCTCGGTATCGGGCGCTGCGAGCAGGCGCTCGGCCGGCCCGCCGAGGCGGTCGCCGTCTACGACCGCTCCCTCGCGCTGGACCGCTCGCTCGGCGACCACTACCGCGAGGCCCACGCCCTGGACCACCTGGCGGGCGCGCACGCCGCGCTCGGCCACCACGAGGAGTCCAGGGCGCTGCGCGCCCGGGCGCTGACGGTGCTGGAGGCGCTGCGCCACCCGGACGCGGCGGCGGTCCGCGCCAAGCTGGCGGCGACCGCGGGCTGACGCCGGCTCACCGGCGGCCGGGCGGCGCCGGTTTCAGGCGTCGCGCCAGCACAGCCCGTAGCCGTACCCCACCCGCATCCCCTCGAAGTCGGCGGCGACGCAGCCGTGCCGGTCGGGGCGCAGCAGGGCGTTGCCGGGGGTGCGCTGGTAGATGACGGCGGTGGGCACATGGGTGAGGGCCCACACCGCGCGCGGCAGCCGGGCCGGGTCGAACTGCACTTCCAGGCTGAAGCGTTGGCTGCGGGTGAGCGGTACGTGCACGAAGTGCGGCGCCATGGGCTGCTTGGGCGGTATCCGCAGCCGCAGCACGAACTCGTGCCGCTCGCCGGTGCGCAGCGGCGCGGGCAGCAGCAACTGGTGCCGGAAGAAGGTCTCGTAGGGCTGCTCGCCCGCCGTCAGCCGGCCGCCGCGGCGGACGGTGACGTCCAGGCCGTGCCGCGGGGCGGCGTCGGCGGAGTGCCGCGGCACGCTGAAGGCCAGCGGGATGCGGGTCAGGCCGTCGCAGGTGGCGACGACGACCCGGCGTTCGACGGCCTCGGGCGTGGCGGTGTCGAGGCTCAGCCGGGTGCGGACGGAGTCGGTGTACCAGCCGTGCGGCTCGGTGGAGGCGCAGTTCGGCGGGCACTGCTCGTTGTGCACGCCGCCCGGCGCGGCGGCGGGGTTGCCCCACGGCGGCGGGGTGATCTCGGCCGGTCCTACGGTGTGCGGGTCGACGGCCCGGCGCACCTGGCTGTGGAAGGCCGCCCAGCGCTCGGTGTCGCCGCCGCAGGCCGCGACGATCGCGAGGGTCACCGGCCGGCTGGGCAGGATCCGGCCGCCCAGGGCGTCGCTGAGCGTGGTCTTGGCGTAACCGGTGCGGCTGATCAGGGACTTGTTGGACATCCCCTTGTCGTCGCGCAGCTCGCGCAGCCAGTACGCGAGGAGCCGGACCGGTGATCCGTCGGGGGTGATCTCCTGCTCCGGACGACCCATGGTGGTGAACTCCCGCCCGTTCCCGGTGCCTTTACGTCAAGTGTTCCACAGCGCCCGGCGGACGCCGGCGTGTTTTCCGGCGCACGCCCGGCGGGGGCAATAGCGGGCCTGCGCGTTTTCCGTCGGCCGGGGCGGGTTTTCCGGTGATGGCCCGGTGCCGTCCGGGAGGCGTTGTGCTCTTTTCCGGCCCGCTGTTAGACCGGATGTCGCCGGCCGGTGCGCATATCCCGCCCGGAGCGATCCGGCGCAGTGTCAGGAGAGATGATGTCGTTTTCCCGCAGGGACCAGGGGGCGGCCCGGCTGCCGCGCGATGTCGTGCCGCGGATGGAGCAGTTCGGGCGGTTCGAGTTCGACCCGGCCGGGTCGGAGCTGGACGGCACCGTGGTGTGGGAGGTCCTGCAGGCGCCCTTCCTGGAGTTCGCCCAGTCCGAACCGGACCGGTTCGCCGCCGCGTTGGCCGAGGCGGTGCTGCCGGCCGGCGGCTTCGCCCTCTACGGCGCCGCGCGCACGGTGTGGAATCTGCTGGGCTCGGACTTCCGGCACCCGGCGTACGACACCGTCAGGCTTGCCGCGCTGGAGTTCTTCCGGGCCGCCGGTGTGCCCAAGAACCGCCTCACCGCGGGCGACTGGCAGTTCTGGCGGCGGCACCGCGGCGACACCTGGCTGGTCGGCCGGCCCCGGCCGGCCCGCGAGGCGGTGCGGATCGCGCCGCTGGTACCGGGCGAGGTCCGCCGGGTGGCGGTGCTCACCGCCGCGCCGGACTCCAACGTGCTGTCGGTGCGGGCCGCGGGCGGCGGCTTCCAGCTGCTCGTCGAGGCGCGGGCCAGCGACACCGACCCGACGCGCTCGGTCTTCGAGTGGTTCGGCGCGCCGACCCTCTACGACCTCTACGCCCGGCTCGGCGAAACCCTCCAGGTGCCGCCGTACTGGGCCGGCGCGGACCTCGCGCCGTTCATCCCGCTGCCCGCGCCGACCCTGTGACGCGGCCCGGGCCCGAGAAAGGAAAAACCGACGATGGCCAAAGGGCGAAGCTGCGACGTGTGCCGTCAGCGCATGTCCGTGACGAATGAGCGGCGTGAGCCGATGGGGAGCTGGGTCTATTACGAATGCCGTAATCCGGCCTGCGCGAACTACATCAACAGCGGGAAGCGGTACCGCTTCACCGCGAAGGAATTCGAAAGCAAGTGACCACGCGGGCGCCGTACACGCCGGCGCCCGCAGATCAGGAGTGACGCACATGGCCAGACAACCGGTGGAGATCACCACCACGCTTCCGATGGAGGATGTCGCCGCCCTGTTCCAGCGCGCCATGCGGGTGAGCTGGTGGAGCGAGTTCCGCGGCGCCGGGACCCAGTTCGAGGAGCCGCGCGGGTCGGTCTTCGACCGGCTCTCCGGCGACCAGCCCGACTTCGTGGTGATGGCCGTGCTCGGCGGCGGCGGCACCGAGATACAGAAGTCGGCCGTCCACATGAACATGTGGGACCGCGGCTCCCACCGGGAGATCATGCTGGGCGTCGGCAAGGCGCTGGGGGCCTTCGGCGTCAAGGCGAACCGCAAGATCCGCCGGTTCGTCAACGCGCTGGCCGCGGAGGACGGCTCGCTGCGGTACACGGGCATCTGACCCGGGGGGAGAGAGAGCGGGGGGCGATCGGGGGGCGAGGGGGGAGGGGCGGACGGTGCCCCTCCCCCCTCGGCGCCTCTCCCACTCGGCGCTCCTCGCCCCCCGGCACTCCTCGCCCCCCCGGCGCTTGTCCCGTGCGTTCAGGGCCGGGTGAACGCCTCGCGGGTGACGTCCCGTTCGATGGCGGTGCGGTGGTATCCGTACGTCCCGATGTCGGAGACCTTCAGCAGCAGGCAGAACCGCGTCACGGACTCCAGCAGCGCGGCGGCCTGGGCGTACTCGCGGCGCAGGAAGTGGATCGCGGCCTGGTTGGCCAGCGAGCTCTGCCCGCACACCAGCAGCACCGGGCGGCCGGCCTCGGTCGGGGTGAACTTCGCGACCAGCGCGTACTCCTGGCGGTCGTGGTCGAACAGGTAGCGCCGGCCGCCGACTGCGAGGGCGACCGAGTCGGGCCCGGTGCCGTACGGGTGGATGGTCACGCCCGGCAGGTACGCGGCCAGGTGCCCGCCGGTCCTGAGGTTCGCCCCGCCCAGCGGGCCGCCGACGCAGAATTCGGTACGGCCGCCGTTGCTGCCCCGGTAGGAGCCGGACTCCAGCTCCACGTCGCAGCCCAATTCCGCGGCGAGCATGGCGAGTTCGACGGTCGCGCGGACGTCGCTGCGCGGCGACGTGCCGGGGGCGTCGTGCTTGTCGCCGAGCACGATCAGGCAGGTCTCCCCGGGCCGCACGCCGAAGAACGCGGCCTTGCCGTTCGCCACCCGGGCCCGCTTGCCCCGCTCCCACAGCCACACCAGCACGCCGCCGACCAGGCTGGTCGCCAGCCCGACCGCGATGTTGCCCAGCACCGAAAGAATGGTGTCCCCCTTCCACCACGCTCGCGGAACCCCCGTCCGCGGCACGCCCCGCGGCCGGGTGCCCCTGACGGGCCCCGGCCGTGCCCGCGCCTTACGGCCGGCGCGGTGCGATGATCATCCCACTCCTGCGCCGGCCCCGGCCCCGGGCGTTCCGGGCCTCCCCGGCGCCCCGGTGGGCGGGCTGCCGGCCGGGGCGTCCGGTTCGAGCGCGTGCACCAGCGCCACCACCCGGTCCCGTACCGGCCCGGGCAGCGGCACCCGCCCGTCGGCGGGCTCCGGCTCCTGGCCGGCGACCCGGCTCACCCGCCAGCCCAGCGACTCCAGTTCGGCGGTCGCCTCGACGACCCGGGCGGTGTCCGCCTCGGCGACGGCCGCGGCCAGTTCGGCCAGCAGCTCCTCGGTCGCCCGCCAGTTCTCGGGCGTCAGCATCCAGGTCCGCACGATCTCCAGGGCGAACAGCAGGTCGTCGGCGGCGTGGCGCCCGATGCGCGAGGGGGTCATGTGCGGCTCCGGTCGTCTGGTGGGGATGGCGTTCGGCAGGGATGGCGTTCACCGGTCAGCGGCCGGTGTGGACGTACGCGGCCCACGTCGCGGGGGACGAGGCGTACCGCGCCCGCAGCTCGCGGACGTCCGCGGTGACCGCGCGGCCGGCCTGGGCCGGGTCGACGCCGCCGCCGAAGCGGCGCAGCCTGCCGTAGAGGCGGTCGGCGAAGCGTACCGACACCAGGTCGGTGGCCGCCCACAGCGTGCCCACGACCTGCGGGTAGCCGGCGGTGAGGAAGGCGGAGGCGATGTGGATCGCCTCGTCGGGCAGCCGGTCGGTGCGCGCGGTGTGGCAGGCCAGGAGCACGGCGAGCTGCGCGGTCCGCAGCCGCTGCCGGGCGATCGCCGGCACTTCCAGCGGGCCGTCGGCCAGCTCCAGCCGGCTGCGCGAGGGGTCGGCGGGGTCGCTGAGGCCGTGGCAGGCGAAGTGCGCGACCCCCGCCGACTCCAGCGCGGCCAGCACCGCCGCCGCCGTCGCCTCCCCGCCGTCCAGGATCCGCGTGTCCCCGAGCCGCCGGGCGACCATGGCGATCTCGTGCGCGGACGCGCCCGCCGAGCCGTCCGCGCCGGTGGGCTGGCCGACCGCCAGATGGGAGCGGCCGTCGCCGGCCGGCACCGGCGCCTGCCGGGCGTGCCGCAGCGCCCTGACGCTGGGCGTGTACGAGGAGGCGACCCGGTCCAGCACCGAGCGCCGCACGTCCAGCCGGCCCTTGCGCTGGTAGCCGGCGGCGTGCAGCGGCAGGTGCGCCAGCGGTCCGGAGGCCGACCACCATATCCGGGGGAAGTCCTGCCAGGGGGTGTCCGGCGGCAGCGGCCGGGTCAACCCGGCGGCCTCCAGGACCGGTTCGGCCAGCGCGTCCCACAGCCACTCCAGGGTGCGGAAGACCGTCTCGCGGGCCTCTTCGGCCCGGGTGCCGCGCCGGTCCTCGACCGCGGCGGCGGCGAGGAAGTCCCGCGCCATGCGCGCCACCAGCCCCTCGGTGACGTCCTTGAGGTGCACGGGCACGATCGCGTCCGGGGTGACGACGAGCGCGTCGCAGCGCAGCTTGTCCACGTTGATCAGGGCGATCGGCCCGTGCGCGGCCTCGGCGCGGATGGCGTCGGCGGTGGGCGGCGCGAGGAAGCCGGTGAAGCCGGGGCGGGAGCGGATCTCGGCGAGCAGCCCGCGCCACTGGGCGGCGGCTGCGTCCTGCTCGTCGACGAGGGGGCCGGCGCCGGCGCCCGCCGCCGCGGTCTCGGCGCGGCTCAGCCGCTCGGCGGCGGCCGTGAACCGGGCGGCGAGCCCGGGCTCGGCGGCGGCCAGGTCGGTGAGGTCGGCCCGTGCTTCGAGGTCCTGGTTCATCAGGACGGTGCGGCCCTGCTCCAGCAGCACGGCGGCCCGGTCCACGGCGCCGACGGACACCGCCGCCGCGCAGCCGGTCCGCCCCAGGCTCGTGCCCGAGAGCCGGTCGGGCAGGTCGGCGCGGTCGCCGCGGGCGTAGGCGTCAAACGCCCGGCCGCCCAGCAGCGCGGTGCGCAGCGCCTCCTGCCGGGCGTCGCGGTCCAGCGCCCGCGAGGTGAGCAGCGGCAGCACCTCCAGGGCGGCCTCGACGGCGTCGGCGACGCCCGCCATGTCCTTGTCCTCCATCGCCCGCTCCGCGGCGCCGCGCGCCTGCGCGAAGCGTGTCGCCGGCGGCAGGGCGGCCCCGGCGGCGCGGTCCCACGGGATCTTCCTGTCGTGCGCGTCGTGGATGTCGTGGCGCAGCTCGGCGTCGAGACCGCCGACGACCGCCGCCACCTGGTCGACCAGCACGCGCAGCCGCGTGACGACGGCGGCCTGCGGCGAGCCGGGCGGGAGGCCCTGCCCCAACCGGTCCAGCAGCTGCGACGCCTCGGCCAGCAGCGCGACGGCACGGCGTGCCGCGTCGGCGTCCCGGCGGAACCTGGCGACCCCGGCGAGCGCCATGCCGTAGGAGTAGGCGCACTGCACCCACAGCGTCGATCCGGCGGGCGCGTGCTCCAGGGCCCAGCGCAAGCCGTCCTGGGCCCGCACCATCGTCGGCAGGTCCTCGGTCAGGCCGCCGAGGGCGAGGCGCTGGGTCTCCACCACGTCGAGCAGCCCGACGTAGCGCGAGCCGGCCGGGGACAGCCCGGCCAGCGCCGTGTCGCCGGTCCGTACCGCCGCCAGCAGGCGCTCCTGGCCCGGGTCTGCGGCCAGCCGCGCCGCCAGGACGTTCATGAGGACGGTCGCCGTCCAGCCGCGCTGCCCCTCGGTCAGCCCCGGCTCGGCCAGCCGGGCCCGCAACTGCCGCTCGGCGGGCTCCAGCCGGCGCGGGTCGACGGGTACGCCGGTGGAGCCGTCGAGGGCGCCGAGCACGGCGGCGGCGTCGGGCGGCATCCCGGCCGTGTCGGCCTCCTGCGGCCACGCGGGAGCCGGCCCCGGGCCGGGCACGGGCGGCCAGCTCCACCCGCCACCGGGCGGCGCCCCGGGTACGGCGCCCGGTCCCGCCGGGGCCCGGCGGTACGCGGCGGCGTCGGGCGGGCCGGAGCCGAGGTCGCCGAAGCGCTCGCGGAAGTCCGCCGGGCCCGGGCCCGGGGAGCGGTAGCCGGGGCTGGGCAGCGGCGCGAGGATCTGGATCGGCGGCAGCGCGGTCGGGATCATCAGCAGGCGCGCGTGCGGGCGCAGCAGCCGCAGCAGCCCCGAGGTGTCGAACGGCACCCGCCGCATCAGGCCCGCCAGCTTCTCGCAGGCGGCACGCTTCTGGGCGACGGGCGCGACCAGCGGATGGCCGACCGGCAGGTCCTTCTCCAGCCGGCCGAGCAGGTCCGCGGCCCGGGCGAGGTCGCCCCGCGAGCGGGTCAGGAACCCGCGGGCGGCGAGCATCGAGGCCATGTTGCCGGCGTAGATCCCGCCGTCGTCGGGCGGTCCCGCCTCCCGGAAGGCCTCCAGGTGCTCGATCGCGGCGTCGACGGTCTCACGGCTGAGGTCCCACGAGGCACGGCACATCAGCGCCTGCGCCATCGTGGAGTGCGCCACCGCGAGGTCGTAGCCGACGTACGCGGCACCGTGGTCCTGGGCGTGCCGTACCGCGGCCAGCGCCGACCGGCCGGCGCGGACACCGAGTTCGGTGGCGGCTTCGTCGTCCATGTGGGCGCGGAACCAGGCGCCGGCCAGGTGGGCGACCGCGTTGGCCACCGTATGCGCCTCGATGTGGTCGACGGCCAGGCCCTCGTAGGCGTCCCTGGCCCGCTGCCAGGCGTCGGCGAGCGCCGCCGGGTCGCCGGACTCGTGGCGGTAGGCGGCGGTCAGCGCCAGCCGCACCAGGACGCTGCGGCGGCCGGGGTCGTCGGGCGGCAGCGTGCCGGCCAGCCGGAGCGCCGCCCGCTCCACCGGCGCCACCGGGTCCCCGTGGCGGGGCAGCGGCCCGTCCGGGTACACCGCCGCCACCGCGACCGGGTCGTCCGGGGAGCGCCCTTGCGTCTGGGCGCCGAAGGTGTGCTGGATGTCCTGCGAGAGCCGGTGGTCGCCGTAGCGGAAGGACAGGGTCCGCTCGGCCAGCCACAGGTGCAGGACCCAGCGGGGGCGCATCGGGTCGTCGCGTGCGCCGGTCTCCAGCGCGGTCTCCAGCAGCGCGACCGCGGCGACCGCCGCCGACCGGCCGCCCTCGTTCCAGGAGGCGCGCAGCGCGCCCGCAGCCGCCGGCAGCAGCCGGTCGGTCCCGCCGCCCTGGGCCGCGGCGACCGCGCGTTCCACGTCGGGGGTCCAGGGTGCCTCGCAGCGCGCCAGCATCCGTGTCACATCGGCTCGTATGTCCGCCATGCGCCCAGTCTTCTCCGCGGCGCCCGGCGGCACGCCGCTTCCGGCCGACAACACCGCCGATCCGGCCATTTCCCGGACAACTCCCCGGGTGCGGCGGGGGCTCAGGTGCGCAGGAAGCCGAGCAGTTCGGCGACGATCTCCTCGTGGGCGTCCTCCTGGAGGTAGTGGCCGGCGTCGGGGAGCCGCACCACGTCGGCGTCGGGGAAGGTCCGCAGCCACTGCCCTTCGAGGATGTCCGGGGTGAAGGCCACGTCCTTCATCGCCCACACGATCTTCACGGGCCGGTCCTTGAACTCGCGGGCGAGGCCGCTTTCGAGCGCGGTCAGCAGCGGCGCCACCGGGCTGACCGGCCCGGTGGGTATCTGCCGGGGGAATTCCAGCACCGCGGTGCGGCTCGACCACGTCGGGTGGGGTGCGAGGTAGGCGCGCCGCACGTCGGGGGTGAGCCGGTCGCGGCGCATCGTGCCGGCGCCGAAGAGGAAGAGGCGGTGGAAGAGGGACAGGCCCTTGACCATGACCTCGCCCACGCCGGGCAGCCGGAACAGCCGGAGGGCGAAGGGGACGTCGAACCGCTCGGGGTTGTGCGCGGTGGTGTTCAGCAGGAAGAGCCGGTCGGCGCGCTCGGGGCGGGCGACGGCCCAGCCGAGCGCCAGGCCGCCCCAGTCCTGGACGACGACCGTGGCGTGCCTGAGGTCGAGGGAGTCCAGCAGGTCGACGAGGCGGCGGGTGTGCGCGTCGGCGCGGTAGACGGCGCGGTCCTTTGGCTTGTCGGACCGGCCGAACCCGAGGAAGTCGGGGACGACGACCCGGTGGCCGGCGGCGGTCAGCGGGCCGACGAAGTTGCGGTAGAGGAAGCCCCAGGTGGGGTTGCCGTGGACGAGGACGACGGCGTCGGCGTCGCGGGGCCCTTCGTCGATGTAGTGCAGGCGGCCCTCGGGGGTGTCGAACCACCGCGGTTGGTAGGGCCACAGACCGCCGAACGTCCAGTCCGTAGTCATCGCGGCGCGCTATCCCGCTCTCAGGGTGCGGGCGATCTTGTGGGTGTCGACGAAGTGGTCGAACCGCACGACCAGGCCGTCGCGGAGCCTGACCACATGCGCGAAGGGGAACCGCTCCTCGGGGTTGCCGAACCCCTTGGCGACGCACTCCCCCATGACCGTGACCGTCTCCCCGCCGTCGATGAACACCTCGGGGCGGAAGAGCAGCTGCTCGTACGTCCTGGGGATGTGCGGGAAGACCAGCTCGCTGACCTTGTCCCGGCCCTTGGTGAGCCCGGCGTAGGGCAGGAACTCCAGGTCGGGCTCCGCCCATTCGATGGCCGGGTCGAGGACCGCGACCACCGCGTCGCTGTCCCCCCGGACGAAGAAGTCGTCGTACATCTTCCTGACGATCTCGACATTGGACATCGCTCGGTTTCCCTCCCGGCATCGGGGCAAGAGGACGCGCACACCGTCGATCGGTGAAATGGCGCGGGGAAATCAGGCACCCGTGTACGCAGCGCGTGATGTGCTGGATACTTTACAGCCTTGATTGGATCCACGGCAGCCGTCACCGCCCCCGCGGCCGGGTGCGGGCAGTGCTCGCCTAGGGTCGGGCGTCCGGGTCCGCGCCGTCGGCGAAGTCCACGGTCAGCGGGGTGTCGGTGTCCCGCCAGAAGATCTCGGCGTCGCGCAGGACGTCCCGGACGATCCGCCCCTCGCGCGGCAGCACCTGCGCGAAGCCCGGCCAGCCGCGTACGACCAGCCGCCGGCCGCCGGGCTCGGCGGGCCACCACGACAGGTCGGTGAGGCAGTCGGCGAGGGAGTCCCAGGTGCGGGCGAACCAGCCGGGCAGCTGCAGGTCGGCGGTGCACCGGTCCATGAACGCCTGCCGGTCGCCGACGCCGGTCAGGTCGAGCACGAGCATGCGCCGATGCTGCCACAGCGCCCCGCCCGCGCCGTGGCAGCGCGCCGTCCGGGCAGGTCGGACCGGTCGCCCGGGCTCAGGGCCCGTCGGGGTCGGCGCGCTCCAGGGCCGGCCGGCGGGCGGGCTCGGTGGTGGCGAGCAGCCGGCCGGCCGCGGCGGCGTCCGTGACCAGGCTGGTGACCAGCCCCGAGCGCAGCACCGCGTCGATCGCCGCGGCCTTGCGGGTGCCGCCGGCGATGGCCAGCACCTCCGGGATGCGGCGCAGCCGGTCCGCGTCGATGGTGATGCACCGCTCCCCGAGGTCCCGGCCGACCCGGCGGCCGGCCGCGTCGAACAGGTGCGAGGACATCTCGGCGGCGGCCCCGAGGCCGGCGTAGTGCTCCCGCTCGGCGTCGGACAGGGCGTCGTGGACGGTGGAGATCCCGGCCTCCCACGAGCCGACCGACACCACCGCGACGGTCACCTTGTCGTAGTAGCCCATGACGGCGGCGATACCGCTCTGGCCGCGCAGCGCCGCGGCGGTCGCCGGGTCGCCGAGCACCATCGGCGCGTAGAGCGGGTGCGCGTCGCCGCCGGAGACGGCCGCGGCGGTGCGTACCGCCTCGACCGAGCCGCGCTCGGCGGTGCCGACGTCGTACACCCCGGTGAGCTGGACGACGGTGCAGGGGGCGAGGCGTTCCAGCGCGTTGGCCATGGTGATGATGGAGCGGCCCCACGCCAGGCCCAGTACGTCCCCGTCGGTGACCAGCTCGCCGAGCAGGCCGGCGGCGACCGCGCCCAGGTTCTCCGGGTCGGGGGCGTCGGCCTGGTCCTGCGGGGTCTGCACGACCACCGCGTGCCGCAGCCCGTAGTGGGCGCGCAGCGCGTCGGAGCGCTCGGCGTCCAGCTCGGCGGGCACCCGGATCTCGATCCGCACCAGGTCCCGCTCCAGCGCCGTCTCCAGCACCCGCGCGACCTTGAAGCGGCTCACGCCGAACTCCTCGGCGATCTGGATCTTGGATCTGCCCTCCAGGTAGAAGCGACGTGCCATCGCCGCCGCCTGGACCATCTCTCCCGGGCCCATGCGCGCGTGTGCGCGGCCTGTGCTCACGTCCGTTCTCCCCAGTCGCCCGGCCGTTCCCGCTCCTTGCCCATCCTCTGCTCATCCTCGCAGACGTGCGATGTTACGGGCGCGTAGCTCCGGTGGCCGGGACGGAGCCCGCGCGGTCAGTGCCGGTGGGCCGCGACGGCCTGCTCGCGCAGCGCCCTGACGGCCTCGGCCGGGTCGCCGGCGCCGTAGACCGCGTTGCCGGCGACGAAGTTGTCGGCGCCGGCCTCGGCGCAGCGCTCGATGGTCTCGGCGGAGACCCCGCCGTCCACCTGGAGCCAGATCTGCAGCCCGTGCCGGTCGATCAGCTCACGGGTGCGGCGGATCTTGGGCAGCATGATGTCGAGGAACCGCTGCCCGCCGAAGCCCGGCTCCACGGTCATGATCAGCAGCATGTCGAGTTCCGGCAGCAGGTCCTCGTACGGCTCGACCGGCGTCGCCGGGCGCAGCGCCATCGAGGCCCGGGCGCCCTTGGCGCGGATCTCCCGGGCGATACGGACCGGGGCCGCGGCTGCCTCGACGTGGAAGGTCACCGAGGACGCACCGGCCTCGACGTAGGCGGGCGCCCAGCGGTCGGGGTCCTCGATCATCAGATGGCAGTCGAGCGGTGTGCCGGTCGCCTTGTGCAGCGACTCCACGACCGGCAGACCCAGCGTCAGGTTGGGCACGAAGTGGTTGTCCATCACGTCGACGTGGAGCCAGTCGGCCCCTTCGACGGCCCTGGCCTCGTCGGCGAGCCGGGCGAAGTCCGCGGACAGGATGCTGGGGCTGATCTGCACGCTCATGGGCCCAGCAAACCACACGTCCGCACCGGCCCGCGGGCGGGTGGCGGGCGGTGGTGCCATGCTGGCCGTGGCCCCGGCCGCGCCCGCAGGGAGCACCGGCGGCCACCACCGGGCCGGCGACGGGGGGAGCGCAGATGGCGGGCACAGCGGGACGCTTGGCGCACCTGCCGTGCGGGCGGCGCGGCAAGTGGGTCGTGCTGGTGCTGTGGGTGCTGGTGGTGCTGGCGCTCGCACCGCTGGCGACCAGGCTGAACGGCGCCGAGAAGAACGACGCGGCGAGCTGGCTGCCGGGCCAGGCCGAATCCACCAAGGTCACGCAGGAGCAGAAGGCCTTCGTCCCGGAGACCGCGCCGGCCGTCGTCCTCTACACCAGGGCCGGCGGCCTGACCCCGGCGGACCTGGCCGCCATCGGGCGCAAGACCGGGCAGATGCGCGCGATGACCGCGCACGGCATCGTCGGCTCCCGCACCGTCGGCCCGATCCCCGACCGCCCGAAGGACCCGCGGGCCGCGCAGGTCGTCGTGCCGATCGTGGTCGAGGAGAGCGGCTGGGACTCGGTCGAGGACGCCGTGACCGCGCTGCGTGACACCGCGACACAGGGCGACGGCGGCCTCCAGGTCCACATCACCGGGCCCGGCGGTTACGCCGCCGACTCCAACAAGGCCTTCTCCGGTATCGACGGCACCCTGCTGTACGCGGCGCTCGCCGTGGTCGTGGTGATCCTGCTGGTCACCTACCGCAGCCTCACCCTGCTGGTGCTGCCGGTGGTCTCGGTGGTGGTGGCGCTCTTCAGCGCGCAGGCGCTGATCTACCTGCTGGCCCGGCACGGCGGCCTGGTCGTCAACGCGCAGAGCGCCGGCATCCTCACCGTGCTGGTCTTCGGCGCCGGTACGGACTACGCGCTGCTGCTGGTGGCCCGCTACCGCGAGGAGCTGCGCCGGCACGAGGACCGGCACGAGGCGATGGCGCTGGCCCTGCACCGCGCGGGCCCCGCGGTGATCGCGAGCGCCGCGACGGTCGCGCTGAGCATGCTGTGCCTGCTGGCCGCCGACATGAACTCCACCTCGGGGCTGGGCCCGGTCGCCGCGATCGGGGTGGCGGTGGCGCTGATCTCGATGGTCACGCTCTTCCCCGCGCTGCTGGTGATCGCCGGGCGGTGGGTGTTCTGGCCGGCGGTCCCGCACGTCGGCAGCCCCGAGCCGACCGCGACCGGGGTGTGGGCGCGGATCGGGCGGCGGATCAGCCGCCGGCCCCGGCTGGTGTGGACCGGCACGGTCGTCGTCCTGGGCGCGCTCGGCTTCGGCCTGTTCGCGCTCCAGGCGAACGGGCTGGCCGGCGCCGACACCTTCACCGACTCCCCGGACTCCGTCGTCGGGCAGCGCATCCAGGACCGCTACTTCCCGGCCGGCAGCGGCCAGCCCATGGTCGTGATCGCCGACGAGGGCGCCGCCGCCGAGGTCACCGCGGCCCTGAAGTCGCTGCCCGGCGTCGTCCCGGCGAGCGTCGGCACACCGCCGGGCGTGGCCCCGCGCAAGGGCGGCCGGGTCTACCTGGAGGCCACCCTCACCGACCAGCCGGACTCGGACGCGGCCCGCGCCACCGTGGACCGGGCGCGTAAGGAACTGCACGCGCTCCCCGGCGCCGACGCCCGGGTGGGCGGGGCGACCGCGATCCAGCAGGACACCTCGCAGGCGTCCTCCCGGGACGACGAGCTGCTGATCCCGCTGATCCTGCTGGTGGTGCTGCTCATCCTCGGCGTGCTGCTGCGGGCGGTGGTGGCGCCGCTGGTGCTGATCGGCACGGTGGTGCTGTCCTTCGCGGCGGCGCTCGGCGTCAGCGCGGTCGTCTTCCGCTACGTCTTCGACTACGCCGGGCAGGACACCGCCTTCCCGCTGTTCGTCTTCGTCTTCCTGGTGGCGCTGGGCATCGACTACAACATCTTCCTGATGACCCGTATCCGCGAGGAGAGCGCCGCGCAGGGCACCCGCAAGGGCGTGCTGACCGGGCTCGCCGCGACCGGCGGCGTCATCACCTCCGCGGGGCTGGTGCTGGCGGGCACCTTCGCGGTGCTGGGCACGCTGCCGGTCGTGGGCTTCGCCGAGATCGGCTTCGCGGTGGCCTTCGGGGTGCTGCTGGACACCTTCGTCGTCCGCTCGGTCCTGGTGTCCGCGATCGCCCTGGACCTGGGCGACCGCATCTGGTGGCCGTCCCGCCTGAGCCGGTCGGCCTCGCGTACGTGACGCGGCGCAGGGCTCAGGCGATGCGGCGGATCAGCGCCAGGAACATCGCGTCCGTGCCGTGCAGATGCGGCCACAGCTGGACGGTGGGGCCGGGGCCGAGGTCGGGGACGCCGGGGAGGAAGGGGCGGGCGTCGACCAGCTCCAGGCCGGGGGCGCCGGCCAGCACGTCGTCGACGACCGCGCGGGTCTCGGCCAGGTGCGGGGAGCAGGTGGCGTAGCCGACGACACCGCCGACCCGGACCGCCCGGACCGCCTCGGCCAGCAGGCCGCGCTGGAGCGGCGCGAAGCCGGGCACGTCCTGCTCACGGCGCCGCCAGCGGGCCTCGGGGCGGCGGCGCAGGGCGCCCAGGCCCGTACAGGGCACGTCGACCAGGACCCGGTCGAAGGAGCCGGGCGCCCACGCCGGGCGGGTGCCGTCGGCCACGACCACCTGGTACGGAGCGGGGCTGCCGGCCAGCGAGCGGGCCACCAGGCGGGCCCGGTGCGGCTGCTTCTCCGCCGCCACGACCCGGGCGCCGCGGGGCGCCGCGAGCCCGGCCAGGAGCGCCGCCTTGCCGCCGGGGCCCGCGCAGCCGTCCAGCCAGCGCGCGTCGCGGCCCTCGACGGGCACCGCCGCGAGCGCCGCGGCCACCAGCTGGCTGCCCTCGTCCTGCACGCCGGCCCGGCCCTCGGCGACCGCCGGCACCGCGGCCGGGTCGCCGCCCTCGGCGAGCCGCACCGCGTACGGCGACCAGCGGCCCGGCTCGGTGGAGCCGGCCGGCAGCGACTGCGCGACCTCCGCGGCGGTGGACCTGCCGGGGCGGGCCACCAACGTGACCTCGGGGCGCTGGTTGTCGGCGGCCAGCAGCTCCTCGATACCGGCCCGGCCGCCGCCGAGCGCGTCCCACAGCGCCGAGACGATCCACCGCGGATGCGAGTGCACGACCGCCAGATGCCCCTCGGCGTCCTCGTCGTACGGCGGCGCGACGCGCTCCAGCCAGCGGTCCCGGTCGTGCGCGGCGACCCGGCGCAGCACGGCGTTGACGAACCGCGCCCGGCCCTCCCCCAGCACCACCCGCGCCAGGTCCACGGTCGCCGAGACCGCGGCGTGCGCGGGGATGCGGGTCGCGAGCAACTGGTGGGCGCCCAGCGACAGCACGTCCAGCACGGGCGGGTCCACCTCGCGCAGCGGCCGGTCCACGCAGGCCGCCAGCACCGCGTCGTACGTGCCCTGGTTGCGCAGGGTGCCGTAGACCAGCTCGGTGGCGAGCGCGGCGTCCCGCCGGTCAAAGCCGCGGCCCCGGTCCTCGGCCTCGCGCTCGGCGGCGCGCAGCAGCGAGGGCAGCACCAGGTTGGCGTACGCGTCGCGCTCGTCGACCGCGCGCAGCGCCTCGAAGGCCAGGACGCGCACCGGGTCGCGCTGCGGGCGCCGGGCGGGGGTGGCGCCCTGCGGGCGGCGCTGCTGGTGTCTGCCGTTCACTTCGCTCTGCTTCGTGGTCTGCTGCTGGGTCTGCTTGCCGGGTGGCTGCGTCACGGACGCGTCGTCTCGTCGCGGGCGTCGGCCCTGCGGGTCGCCGGACCTGCGGGCTGCTGGCCCGATCAGCCTACGTCGTGCGCTCAGCGGCCGAGCACCGTGCCGGCGGGCAGCTGGACGCCGCGGGACCAGTCGGCGGCCGGCATGCGCTTCTTGCCCTGCGGCTGGACGTCGCCGAGCCGCACCGCGTGGCTGCCGGTGCCGACGTGCACGGCGTTCTTGGCGACCGCGAGCTCGCCGGGCGCGAGGTCGGTGCGCTCGGGCGCGAGGACGACCGGGCCGAGCTTGAGGCGCTCCCCGCCGATCAGCGTCCACGCGCCGGGGGCCGGGGTGCAACCGCGGACCAGCCGGTCGACCCGCAGCGCGGGGGCGGTCCAGTCGACGGCGGCGTCCTCGACGGTGATCTTCGGCGCGAGCGTGACCCCGTCGTCGGGCTGCGGGCGGGCGCTGAGCCGGCCGTCCTCGATGCCGTCCATCGTGGCGACCAGCAGCCCGGCGCCGCTGACCGCGAGCCGGCCGAGCAGGTCGCCGCTGGTGTCGGTGGGGCGGATCTCCTCGGTGACGACGCCGTAGACGGGCCCGGAGTCCAGGCCCTGCTCGATCAGGAAGGTGGACGCGCCGGTGACCTCGTCGCCGGCCATCACCGCGTGCTGCACGGGGGCGGCGCCGCGCCAGGCGGGCAGCAGCGAGAAGTGCAGGTTGACCCACCCGCGGGCGGGCACGTCGAGGGCGGCCTTGGGCAGCAGGGCGCCGTAGGCGACGACGGGGCAGCAGTCCGGCGCGATCTCCCGCAGCCGCGCCAGGAAGTCCTCGTCGCGGGGCTTCGCCGGCTTGAGCACCTCGATCCCGGCCGCTTCGGCGCGCTGCGCGACGGGGCTGGCCGCCAGCCTGCGGCCCCGCCCGGCGACCGCGTCGGGCCGGGTCACGACGGCGGCGACCTCATGCCGCCCGGCGGCGATCAGCGCGTCGAGCGCGGGGACGGCGGCCTCGGGGGTACCGGCGAAGACGAGCTTCATCGTGCGGGGGATGCCTTTCTCGACGGGGTCACAGGGCGCGGCCGAGGGTGCCGTGCGGGGAGATCCGGATGTCCGGCGGGGCCTGGCCCGCCCATTCGGCCTCGCGGATCGCCTGCATCGCCGCCGCCTGCTGCTCGGCGTCGAGCCGGTCGACGAACAGGATGCCGTCGAGGTGGTCGGTCTCGTGCTGGATGCAGCGGGCCAGCCGCTGCGTGCCGTTGACCACCACGGGCTCGCCGTACATGTTCCAGCCGCGCGCCACCACCTCGTACGCCCGCCGGCAGTCGTACGTCAGGCCCGGGATCGACAGGCAGCCCTCGGGGCCGTCCTGCTGCTCCTCGCCCAGCGTCAGCTCGGGGTTGACCAGGTGGCCCAGCTCGCCCTCGACGAAGTAGGTGAACACCCGCAGCGGCACGCCCAGTTGCGGCGCGGCCAGGCCCGCGCCGGGCGCGGCCTGCATGGTCTCGGTCAAGTCCTTGACCAGGGTGCGCAGTTCCGCGTCGAAGTCGGTCACCGGCTGCGCCACCCTGCGCAGCACCGGGTCGCCGAACAGGCGGATGGGTCTCACGGCCACGCGGGTCTCTCCTGACCGTAGGGCGGCGGCTGCCGGGGGGCGGCGGCTCGGATGCGGCTGCCAATTCTAGGGGGTCCTGGGCGGTCGTCCGCAGCGCATGGCGGGGGTGCGGACCAGGCCGTACGCCCCCGGGGCGTGACTCCGAGGGGCGGTGCCGCGTTGGTCAAGGCAGTTTGACCCAAGTCACCGTCGGTTGGAGAGGCCTGCTGATGCCCGACCACGCAACCCCTGACGCCCAGGCGCGGGCCAGCCTGCACCTGCTGGTGCGGGACATCGAAAGGGTCCGCCGGCAGGCGGACGCGCTGCGGACCCTCACGGCGCAACTCGGCAATGTGTACCGTCCGCGGCGCGGCGGCCCCACCGCGGGCTTCGTCGTCTACGGCCGCGCGCCGGCCCCCACCGTGCGGCTCGCGCAGGAACTGCGGGACAGCGTCGAGACGCTGGTCACCGCCGCGGTGGAGTTCGACCGCTCGCTCGGCTTCTCCTGGGACGCGGTGGGCTCGGCCCTCGGCGTCACCAAGCAGGCCGTGCACCGCCGTTACGGGGGGCGCCGGCCGGCCGTGCCCCCGCAGTCCCCGGCGCCCGACACCGCGGTGCCGGCGGTGCCGGCCGCCCGGCAGGGCCCGGCCGACGCGGTGCTGCCGAGCCCGCGCGGCGGCTGATCCGGACGCGGGCCGGGCTCTACCGGGTCGGCCATGTCGCCCGGGCCGGCCATGTCGGCTCAGCCGATGTCCGTCGGGTCGAGGCGGACGGCGACCGGGTCGCCGCCGCCGCGGGTGGCGCGGGCGATCTGCGCGGACTTCAGGGCCGCGGCGAGCGCGGCCCCGCTGCCCGGCGGCACGCGCAGCAGCAGCCGCTCGGCGCCGTTCGGCGCCGGGACGGGGCCCAGCTGGTCGGTGCCCGGCGGCAGCCGCAGCAGGGCCAGCAGTTCGGCGACCGCCGCGGCCGGGCCGGTGACCGAGGCCATCCGCGACACCGGCGGGAAGCGCAGCTCCGCCCGCTCGGCCAGCTCCCGCACCGCGTGCCCGGCCGGGTCCCAGCGGACCAGGGCCTGGACCGGCCGCAGCGTCGGCTCGGCCAGCACCAGCACGCTGCCGCCCTCCTGGGCCGGCCGCACCAGCGCCGCCGCGGCGGCCCAGCGGCGCAGCGCCTCCTCGGCCGCCCGCAGGTCCGGCCGGTTCAGCAGCGCCCAGCCGTCCAGCAGCAGCGCGGCGGCGTAACCGGGCCCGTCCGCGACGGGCTCCGCGCCCGGTGTGGCGATGACCAGCGCGGGGGCCGCGCCGACCGAGGCCAGGACGGTGTCGCGGCCGGAGGTGCGCACCGGCACCTTCGGGAAGGCCCGGCCCAGCTCCTCGGCGGTGCGCCGGGCGCCCACCACCTGGGCGCGCAGCTTGAAGCCGCCGCATTCGGGGCAGTGCCAGTCGGCCGCGGGCCGCCCGCACCAGCCGCAGTGCGGCAGGCCGCCCTGCTCGCGCAGCTCCAGCGGTCCCGAGCAGGCCGCGCAGCGGGCGGCGGCCCGGCAGTTGCCGCAGGCCAGCCGGGGGACGTATCCGCGCCGCGGCACCTGCACCAGCACCGGCCCGCGGGCCAGCGCGTCCCGGGTGACCTGCCAGGCCAGCGACGGCAGCCGGGCCGCGCGGGCGGCGGCGTCCCGGGCCTGGTCGGCGTCGCCGACGGTACGGATCAGCGGCGCGGCGGCCCGTACCTGCTCGCGGGCCGCGGCCAGCGGCAGCGCCCAGCCGCTGTCGACGAGCTGCGCGCCCTCCACGGTGCTGGTCAGGCCGCCGAGCAGGAAGCCGGTGCGCTCCTCGGCGGCGCGCAGCATCAGCACGTCGCGGGCGTGCGGATAGGGGGCGTGCGGCTCGGCGTGGCTGGAGTCGCCGTCGTCCCACAGCGCGACCAGGCCGAGGTCGGCGACGGGGGCGAACATCGCGGCGCGGGTCCCGACGACGGCGCGGACCGCGCCGCGGCTGACCGCGAGCCAGCGGCGGTAGCGCTCCTCGGGCCCCGCGTCGGCGGTGAGCATGACGTGCCGGCCCTCCCCCAGCAGCTCGGTGAGGGCGGCGTCCGCGCGGGCGACGGCCCGGCCGTCGGGCAGCACGGCGAGGGCGCCGCGCCCGGAGGCGAGCGTCGCGGCGATCGCGCGGGCCAGCTCGGCGGGCCAGTGCGGTCCGGGCAGCGCGAGCCAGACCGCCCGCGGGGTGTCGCCGCGGGCCAGGGCCTGGAGATAGCCGGGGCCCGTGCCGTACCGCGCCCAGGTGCCCGGCGCGGGCGCCGGCGGGGGGGGCGCCGGCTCGGGCGACGGCTCACGCTCGGCGCGGGCCATCCGGGGCGGCACGGCGAGCGAGACGACGTCGGCGAGGGCGCCGGCGTACCGGTCGGCGACGAGCCGGCACAGGGCCAGCAGCCGCGGGGTGAGGACCCGCTCGGTGGACAGCACCTGGGCCAGCGGCGCGAGGGGGCCGGCGAAGTCGCTCTCGGCGAGCCGCTCGACGATGAAGCCGTCGTGGAGGGTGCCGCCCTCGCGCCGTCCCTTGACGACGCGGGCGCCGAACCGCACGCGTACCCTGACGCCCGGTTGGGCGTCGGCGTCCATGGCGGCGGGCACGGCGTAGTCGAAGAACTGGTCCAGGTGCAGAAGCCCTTTGTCGACCAGCACGCGCGCGACGGGCGTCCCCTCGGCCAGGGGGGCACCGCGCCACGTCCGCGGCTTCGCCCTGCGGGCGGCCTCCCGCACGAGGCTCAGCTGCTCACCGCTGTGCTCACTCACCCGCCAATCCTGCCACCCGCTTCGGACAGTCCCCCCGTCCTGCCCCACCCTGCCGCCGCGGGATCTTCCCGCCATCCCGGCTGGTCGCGCAGTTCCCCGCGCCCCTATGCCCCCCGGGGCTGCCCCACTCTGCCCTCGCGGGACCTCCCCACCGCTGTCGCTGGTCGCGCAGTTCCCCGCGCCCCTTCCCCTGGGGGTGCCCCGTTCTGTCGTTGCGGGGCCTTCCCGCCGCCGTGGCTTGCCGCGCAGTTCCCCGCGCCCCTGTGCCCTCCGGGCTGCCCCGCTCTGCCGTCGCGGGGCCTCCCCACCGCTGTCGCTGGTCGCGCAGTTCCCCGCGCCCCTGGTTTGTTGCCCCGCGCCGCAGAAACAGGGCCCATGCGGAAGGACCCGAACAAACACCGCTGCGGACGACCCGAGCCAACCCCGATGCGGACACCCCGAGCAACACCCTCGCGGAGGACCCGAGCGAACGCCGACGCGGACGACCCGAGCCAACAGGGGCGCGGGGAACTGCGCGACCAGCCGAGATGGCGGGAAGATCCCGCAACGACAGGTGGGGGCACCCCCAGGGGAAGGGGCGCGGGGAACTGCGCGCCAAGCCACAGCGGCGGGAAGATCCCGCGACGGCAGAACGGGGCAGCCCGGAGGGCAGGGGCGCGGGGAACCCACCGCCGGCGGACGGGTGCGGGGCCAGCCCCGAGGGCAGGGGCGCGGGGGAACCCCCGCGGCGGGGGCGGGGGCCGCCCGCCGCAGGGGGTGGCTCAGATACCCGCCGCGGAGCGGAGCGCGTCGACGCGGTCCGTGCGCTCCCAGGTGAATTCGGGCAGCTCACGACCGAAGTGACCGTACGCCGCCGTCGCGGCGTAAATGGGCCGCAGCAGGTCGAGGTCGCGGATGATCGCGGCCGGCCGCAGGTCGAAGACCTGCGTAATGGCCTGCTCGATCTTCTCGACGTCGACATTCTCCGTACCGAACGTCTCGACGAAGAGCCCCACGGGCTCCGCCTTGCCGATCGCGTAAGCGACCTGCACCTCGCACCGCGCCGCCAGCCCCGCGGCCACCACGTTCTTGGCGACCCACCGCATTGCGTACGCCGCCGAGCGGTCGACCTTGGACGGGTCCTTGCCGGAGAACGCGCCGCCGCCGTGCCGCGCCATACCCCCGTACGTGTCGATGATGATCTTGCGGCCGGTGAGCCCGGCGTCCCCCATGGGCCCGCCGATCTCGAACCGCCCGGTCGGGTTGACGAGCAGCTTGTAGCCCTCGGTGTCGAGCTTGATCCCGTCCTCGATGAGCGCCTTCAGCTCGACCTCGACGACGAACTCGCGGATGTCGGGCGCGAGCAGCGACTCCAGGTCGATGTCGGAGGCGTGCTGCGAGGACACCACGACGGTGTCGAGCCGGACCGCCTTGTCGCCGTCGTACTCGATGGTGACCTGCGTCTTGCCGTCGGGCCGCAGGTAGGGGATCGTGCCGTTCTTGCGGACCTCGGTGAGCCGGCGGGAGAGCCGGTGGGCCAGCGTGATCGGCAGCGGCATCAGCTCGGGCGTCTCGTCGGAGGCGTAGCCGAACATCAGGCCCTGGTCGCCGGCGCCCTGCTTGTCCAGGTCGTCGAGCTCGGCCTCGACCCGCCCGGCGGCGGCCTCGACGCGCTTCTCGTACGCGGTGTCGACGCCCTGCGCGATGTCCGGGGACTGCGCGCCGATGGACACCGACACGCCGCAGGAGGCGCCGTCGAAGCCCTTCTTGGACGAGTCGTAGCCGATGTCGAGGATCTTGTTGCGCACCAGGGTGGCGATGTCGGCGTAGGCCGTCGTCGTCACCTCGCCCGCGATATGCACCTGACCGGTGGTGATCAGCGTCTCGACGGCGACGCGCGACGCGGGGTCGGCGGTCAGCAGGGCGTCGAGAATGGTGTCGCTGATCTGGTCAGCGATCTTGTCCGGGTGGCCCTCGGTCACGGACTCTGAGGTGAACAGGCGGCGGGACACATCGCTCCCTGGGGTTGCAGCGGCTGCTGGCTGACATTTCGGCGGAGCGCGCAGGGCTGCGCCTGGCACTCCGGCGCCAGTTTATCGTTCGCACCGCCCGGACGGACACGACATCTCGCACCTTGGATATGCCATGACCTGCGTCACCTCACCGGCCGGTAGGACCATCGGCCCGGCGGGAGACGCTTTCCGGCTGATAGGTCCGTTTTATTCCACCCGTCCGGGGGATTTACGTTTCCCCGTCCCGCCCAGGTCGGCGCTCCGCCGCTCAGCGGCCCCGCAGCTCGCCGCCCAGCCGGGCCGCCACGAGGTCCCACACCCGGTCGGCAAGCGCTTCCTTCGGCCCGAGCGGTACCGGGGTCTCGGTGCCGTCGGCACCGAGAACGACGGCCTGGTTGTCGTCGGTGCCGAAGGCGGTGTGCTCCCCCACCTCGTTGACGACCAGCAGGTCACAGCCCTTGCGGGCGAGTTTCGCGCGGCCGTTGGCGAGCACGTCGTCGGTCTCGGCGGCGAAGCCCACCACGACCAGGCCCGGGTGCGGGCGCGCCGCGGAGAGCCCCGCGAGGACATCCGGGTTCTGCTCCAGGACGAGCGGCGCGGGCCCCTCGCCGTCTCGCTTCTTGATCTTGCTGTCCACATAGCGGGCGGGCCGGAAGTCGGCGACGGCCGCCGCCATCACCACCGCGTCGGCGTCCGCCGCCGCCGCGAGCACCGCCCGGCGCAGCTGCTCGGCGCTGCCCACGGCCACGACGTCGGCCCCTGCCGGATCGGGCAGCGCGGTGTTGGCGGCGACCAGCGTCACCCGGGCGCCGCGGGCGACCGCGGTACGGGCCAGCGCGTAGCCCTGCTTGCCGGACGAGCGGTTGCCGAGGTAGCGCACCGGGTCCAGCGGCTCGCGGGTGCCGCCGGCGCTCACCACGACATGCCGGCCGGCCAGGTCGCGCGGCAGGTCGCCGCCGCGGTCCAGCACCCGCCGGCAGACCTCGAAGATCTCCGCGGGGTCGGGCAGCCGCCCCTTGCCGGTGTCCACGCCGGTGAGCCGGCCGACCGCGGGCTCGATCACCACGCTGCCGCGGCGGCGCAGCGTCGCCACGTTCTCCCGGGTGGCGGGGTGCTCCCACATCTCGGTGTGCATGGCCGGTGCGAAGACGACCGGGCAGCGGGCGGTGAGCAGGGTGTTGGTGAGCAGGTCGTCGGCCAGGCCGTGGGCGGCCCGGGCGAGCAGGTCGGCGGTGGCCGGGGCGACGACCACCAGGTCGGCGTGCTGCCCGATCCTGACGTGCGGCACCTCGTGCACCCCGTCCCACACCCTCGTGGCCACCGGCCGGCCGGACAGCGCCGCCCAGGTGGCCTCGCCGACGAAGTGCAGCGCCGCCTCGGTCGGCACCACGGTGACGTCGTGGCCGGACTCGGTGAGCCGCCGCAGCAGCTCGCAGGACTTGTACGCGGCGATGCCGCCGCTGACCCCGAGCACCACCCGGGGCCCCCGCCGCTCCGCCGCCGTACCGTCCGTGCCGCCGTCGGCCTGCCGCGCCATCGCCACTCCCGTCCGTCCGCCCCCGCCGCCGGGCCGGCCGGCCCGGCCCGTCTGCTCCCATGACACACCACCGGCCCGGCGGTCGCGCCGCCGGGCCGGTGAACGCGACCGTGCCGCCACCCCTTGCGGGGCGGCGGCACGGGACGGCGTACGTGCGCGCTCAGTGCGTGGGCGGGGGCTCCACGGCCTCGGAGGTCAGCAGACCCGCGTTGATCTCGCGCAGCGCGATCGAGAGCGGCTTCTCGTGGACGTGGGTGTCCACCAGCGGGCCGACGTACTCCAGCAGGCCCTCGCCGAGCTGGGAGTAGTACGCGTTGATCTGGCGCGCCCGCTTGGCCGCGTAGATCACCAGGCTGTACTTGGAGTCGGTCGCCTCGAGCAGTTCGTCGATCGGCGGGTTGATGATGCCCTCGGGCGTGGCAATGGAAGAGGACACGCTCTACCTACCCCTACTGACGGAAACAAGTGGATGGTGCAGAAGTCAGTCAATCTGCATCAAGGCTAGCAGCTCACGCGCTACATCCTCGACGGAGGTGTTGACAAGGGTCCGGTCGAACTCGGACTCGGCGGCCAGCTCGATCCTGGCCACGGCCAGCCGCCGCTCGATGACCTCGGGCGACTCGGTGCCGCGGCCGGTGAGCCGGCGGACCAGCTCGTCCCAGCCGGGCGGGGCGAGGAAGACCAGATGGGCCTCCGGCATGGACTCGCGGACCAGCCGGGCGCCCTGGAGGTCGATCTCCAGCAGCACCGGTTCGCCGGCCCGCAACCGGTCCAGCACCGCCTGGCGCGGGGTGCCGTAGCGGTGGCCGGCGAATTCGGCCCACTCCAGCAGTTCGCCGTTGGCGACGAGTTTGTCGAACTCGTCGTCGTCGACGAAGAAATACTGCACACCGTCCTGTTCCCCGGGGCGGGGCTTTCTCGTGGTCGCCGAGACCGACAGCCACACCTCGGGGTGCATGGTGCGCAGGTGGGCGACGACCGTGCTCTTACCGACCCCGGAGGGGCCGGAGAGCACGGTCAGTCGCGGACGTCTGACCGGGGGGGCCGGGGCGGCCCCCTGCGAAGCGAGGGGGCGGTCGGCCCCCCGGGAGACAGCAGAGCTCATGGAGCGATTATCCCTGGTTCCCGGACGTGCCGGGACCTCAGGCGGCGGTACCGCCGAACTCGCGCTCCAGGGAAGCGATCTGGTTCGAGCCAAGACCGCGCACCCGGCGGCTCTCGGAGATGCCGAGCCGCTCCATGATCTGCTTGGCGCGCACTTTCCCGACGCCGGGAAGGGATTCGAGCAGGGCGGAGACCTTCATCTTGCCGATGACGTCGTTCTCCTGGCCTTGCTTGATGACCTCGTGCAGAGACGCGCCGGAGTGCTTGAGCCGGTTCTTGACCTCGGCGCGCTCCCGGCGAGCCGCGGCGGCCTTTTCGAGCGCGGCAGCGCGCTGTTCAGGGGTAAGGGGCGGAAGAGCCACGCCTACGTCACCTCGGAAGTAGAGCAATCGGATATGGACCGTGTCGGAACACGCTCACCCCGCACCTGCGGAGTGAAGAGCTGCGCGGGTGAACTGCGCGCTCCTGTCGGAGACTAGCGGTCCGGACGGCTCAAGTCAGCGAGAACAGTCGAAAAGTCCTGGTCAGCCTTGATCCGAGGGGATATTTGGGACAAAGCGGAACGCTGCGCGGGTCCAATCCCGCAGGTGGTTGAATCCGGCCCTTTTTCCGTTCGATATTCGACCGGATTACCCGCAGGTATTACCGCACTATTGCCCCGCCCGGCGGACGCCCCCGGCCGCGCCCGCCCGGGCCCCCTCACACCGCCGCGAGGGCGGCCCGCACCTCGTCCGCGTAACGTGCCGCCGCGGCCCGCAGCGCCGCCGCGTCCGGCCCGTGCCGCAGCACCGCGCGGCTCACACTCGGCAGCACATTGCGCAGCTCCTTGCCGAAGACGGCGGGCAGGTCCGCGGGCGTGGCTCCCTGCGCGCCCACCCCGGGCGCCAGCAGCGGGCCGTTGACCGCCAGGTCCGCCCCGGCCTCGCGCAGCGTCGCGCCGACGACCGCGCCGACCGAGCCGAACGGCGCCTCGCCGGCGTTCTCCACCATGATCGCGTCCAGCACCAGCTGCGCCACCGACCGCCCGCCGGCCGCGGTGGCCCGCTGCACCTGCGCGCCCTCCGGGTTGGACGTCAGCGCCAGCACGAAGACACCCGAGCCGGAGATACGGGCCGCGTCCAGGGCCGGCCGCAGCGACTCGAAGCCCAGGTACGGGCTGACGGTGACGGCGTCGCTGAACAGCGGCGAGGACGCGTCCAGATACGTGGCGGCGTACGCGGCCATGGTCGAGCCGATGTCGCCGCGCTTGGCGTCCATCAGCACCAGCGCGCCCGCCTCCCGGGCCGCCGCGACCGCCCGCTCCAGCACCGCGACCCCGCGCGAGCCGAAGCGCTCGAAGAAGGCCGACTGCGGCTTGAACACCGCGACCTGCTCGGCCAGCGCCTCCACCACGGTCATGGTGAAGCGCTCCAGGCCCGGTACGTCGTCGGCCAGCCCCCAGCCCTCCAGCAGCGAGCCGTGCGGGTCGATGCCGACGCACAGCTGCCCGCGGGTGTCCATGGCCCGGCGCAGCCGCGCCCCGAAGGGCTCCGGCGCTCCGGTCCGCGCGTCCTGCGGCGTCCCTTGCGTGCTCATGCGGTGGTGGCCTTCCTGGTGTCGGCGCCGACCGCGTCGGCGAGGGTGGCGTACGGGCTCGCGGCCAGCCGTGCGGCCAGGCCCTGGTGGACCGCGCGCATCCAGAACGGCCCGCGGTAGACGAAGGCGCTGTAGCCCTGGACCAGCGTCGCCCCGGCCAGGATGCGCCGCCAGGCGTCCTCTGCGTCCTGCACCCCGCCGACGCCGACGAGGGTCAGCCGGTCGCCGACCCGGGCGTACAGCCGGCGCAGCACCTCCAGCGAGCGGTCGGCCAGCGGCGCCCCGGACAGGCCGCCGGTCTGCGCGACGGTCCGCGGGTCGCCGGTCAGGCCCAGGCCCTCGCGGGCGACGGTGGTGTTGGTGGCGATGATGCCGTCCAGGCCCAGGTCCAGGGCGAGGTCGGCGACGGCGTCCACGTCCTCGTCGGCCAGGTCGGGGGCGATCTTCACCAGCAGCGGCACCCGGCGCCCCGGCACCGCCCGGTCGGCCGCCGCCCTGACCCCTTCGAGCAGCGGGCGCAGCGCCGCGGTGGCCTGAAGGCTGCGCAGCCCCGGAGTGTTCGGCGACGACACATTGACAACGAGGTAGTCCGCATGGGCGGCCAGCCGCTCGGCGGAGGTGACGTAATCGCGTACGGCCTCCCCCTCGGGGACGACCTTGGTCTTGCCGATGTTGACGCCGACGGTGACCGGGAAGACCGCCCGCCGGGCCGCCAGCCGGGCGGCGACGGCGGCGCTGCCGTCGTTGTTGAAGCCCATCCGGTTGATCAGCGCCCGGTCCGGCACCAGCCGGAACAGCCGCGGCGCGGGGTTGCCCGGCTGCGGCTGCGCGGTGACGGTGCCGATCTCGACATGGTCGAAGCCCAGCATGGCCATGCCGTCGATCGCGACGGCGTTCTTGTCGAACCCGGCGGCCAGCCCGAACGGGCCGGGCATGGTCCGCCCGAACGCCGTCGTCGCCAGCCCGGCCCGGCGCGGCGCCAGCACCCGCGCGACCGCGCCGCGCACCCCGGGGATCCGGGCCGCGGCCCGGATCCACCGGAAGGCCAGGTGGTGCGCCTGCTCGGCGTCCATCCGCCGGAAGACCACCCGGAAGAACAGCTCGTACATCTCGTGCTCCCCGCCGTGCCCCGGCGCCCTCAGCCCCGGCTCTCGGCGAGCCGGGCGGCGTGCTCCTGCAGGGAGCTCACCCCGATGTCGCCGCGGCCGAGCGCGTCGATGCCCTGGACGGCGGCGGCCAGGGCCTGGACGGTGGTCAGGCACGGGATGCCGCGGGCGACCGCCGCGGTACGGATGTCGTAGCCGTCCAGCCGGCCGCCGGTGCCGAACGGGGTGTTGACGATGAGGTCGATCTCTCCCTCGTGGATGAGGGTGACGACGGTGGGCTCGCCCTCGGGGCCGACGCCCTCGCTCTGCTTGCGCACCACCCGCGCCGGGATGCCGTTGCGGCGCAGCACCTCGGCGGTGCCGGAGGTGGCCAGCAGCTCGAAGCCGTGGTCGATCAGCGCCCGCGCCGGGAAGATCAGGGCGCGCTTGTCGCGGTTGGCGACCGAGACGAAGGCGCGGCCCTTGCTGGGCAGCGCCCCGTACGCGCCGGCCTGCGACTTGGCGTAGGCGGTGCCGAAGACCGCGTCGATGCCCATGACCTCGCCGGTGGAGCGCATCTCCGGGCCGAGGATGGTGTCGACGCCGCGGCCCTGCACGTCGCGGAAGCGGCTCCAGGGCAGCACGGCCTCCTTGACCGAGATCGGCGCGTCCAGCGGCAGCGTGCCGCCGTCCCCGGAGACCGGCAGCAGCCCCTCGGCGCGCAGTTCGGCGACCGTCGCGCCGAGCGAGATCCGGGCGGCGGCCTTGGCGAGCGGGACCGCGGTGGCCTTGGAGGTGAAGGGGACGGTACGGGAGGCGCGCGGGTTGGCCTCCAGGACGTAGAGGATGTCGCCGGCGAGCGCGAACTGGATGTTGATCAGGCCGCGCACCCCGACACCGCGGGCGATGGCCTCGGTGGAGGCCCGCAGCCGCTTGATGTCGTGGCCGCCCAGCGTGATGGGGGGCAGTGCGCACGCGGAGTCGCCGGAGTGGATGCCGGCCTCCTCGATGTGCTCCATGACGCCGCCGAGGTAGAGCTCCTGGCCGTCGAAGAGCGCGTCGACGTCGATCTCGATGGCGTCGTCGAGGAAGCGGTCGACGAGGACCGGGCGGTCCGGGCCGATCTCGGTGGACTCCGCGATGTACGCCGCCAGCCGCGTCTCGTCGTAGACGATCTCCATGCCGCGCCCGCCGAGCACGTAGCTGGGCCGGACCAGGACCGGGTAGCCGATCTCGTCGGCGATGGCCTTGGCGCCGGGGAAGGAGGTCGCGGTGCCGTGCTTGGGCGCGGGCAGGCCCGCCTCGGCCAGGACCCGGCCGAAGGCGCCGCGGTCCTCGGCGAGGTGGATGGCCTCGGGCGAGGTGCCGACGACGGGCACGCCGTTGTCCTTGAGGGCCTGCGCCAGTCCCAGCGGGGTCTGGCCGCCGAGCTGCACGACGACCCCGGCGACCGGGCCCGCCTGCTGCTCGGCGTGCACGATCTCCAGCACGTCCTCCAGGGTGAGCGGCTCGAAGTAGAGCCGGTCGGAGGTGTCGTAGTCGGTGGAGACGGTCTCGGGGTTGCAGTTGACCATCACCGTCTCGTACCCGGCGTCGTGCAGCGCGAAGGAGGCGTGCACGCACGAGTAGTCGAACTCGATGCCCTGGCCGATGCGGTTGGGCCCGGAGCCGAGGATGATCACCGCCGGCCTGGTGCGCGGCGCGACCTCGCTCTCCTCGTCGTAGGAGGAGTAGAAGTACGGGGTGGCGGCGGCGAACTCGGCGGCGCAGGTGTCGACGGTCTTGTAGACCGGGCGGATGCCCAGCGCGTGCCGGACCTCGCGGACGACGTCCTCGCGCAGGCCCCGGATGCCGGCGATCTGCGCGTCGGAGAAGCCGTGCCGCTTGGCCTCGGCGAGCAGTGCGGGGTCGAGGCGGTCGGCGGCGGCGAGTTCGAGGGCGTACTCGTGGATGAGGAAGAGCTGGTCGACGAACCACGGGTCGATGCGGGTGGCGGTGAAGACCTCCGCGGGGGTGGCGCCGGCCCGGATGGCGGCCATGACGGTGTTGATCCGGCCGTCGGTGGGCACGGCGGCGCGGGCCAGCAGGTCGTCCTTGGCGCCGAGGGCGGCGGTGTCGGTGGTGAAGTCGAACTGCGAGCCCTTCTTCTCCAGCGAGCGCAGCGCCTTGTTGAGCGCCTCGGTGAAGTTGCGGCCGATGGCCATGGCCTCGCCGACGGACTTCATGGTGGTGGTGAGCGTCGGGTCGGCGGCCGGGAACTTCTCGAAGGCGAAGCGCGGCACCTTGACCACGACGTAGTCGAGGGTGGGCTCGAAGGACGCCGGGGTCTTCTCGGTGATGTCGTTGGGGATCTCGTCGAGGGTGTAGCCGACGGCGAGCCGGGCGGCGATCTTGGCGATCGGGAAGCCGGTGGCCTTGGAGGCCAGCGCCGAGGAGCGGGAGACCCGGGGGTTCATCTCGATGACGATGACCCGGCCGTCCTCGGGGTTGACGGCGAACTGGATGTTGCAGCCGCCGGTGTCCACGCCGACCTCGCGGATCACGGCGATGCCGATGTCGCGGAGGATCTGGTACTCGCGGTCGGTGAGGGTCATCGCGGGCGCGACGGTGATGGAGTCGCCGGTGTGCACGCCCATGGGGTCAAAGTTCTCGATGGAGCAGACGACCACGACGTTGTCGTGCTTGTCGCGCATCAGCTCCAGCTCGTACTCCTTCCAGCCCAGGATGGACTCCTCCAGCAGCACCTCGGTGGTGGGCGAGAGGGCCAGGCCCTGGCCGGCGATGCGGCGCAGTTCGTCCTCGTCGTGGGCGAAGCCGGAGCCGGCGCCGCCCATGGTGAAGGAGGGGCGGACGACGACGGGATAGCCGCCGAGGGCGCCGACGCCGGCGAGCACGTCGTCCATGGTGTGGCAGATGACCGAGCGGGCGGACTCGCCGTGCCCGATCTTGCCGCGGACGGCCTCGACGACGCCCTTGAACTGGTCGCGGTCCTCGCCCTTGTGGATGGCCTCGACGTTGGCGCCGATGAGCTCGACGCCGTATTCGGTCAGGGTGCCGTTGTCGTGCAGCGCGATCGCGGTGTTGAGCGCGGTCTGGCCGCCGAGGGTGGGCAGCAGGGCGTCGGGGCGCTCCTTGGCGATGATCTTCTCGACGTATTCCGGGGTGATCGGCTCGACGTACGTGGCGTCGGCGATCTCCGGGTCGGTCATGATCGTGGCGGGGTTGGAGTTGACCAGGATCACCCGCAGGCCCTCGGCCTTCAGGACGCGGCAGGCCTGGGTGCCGGAGTAGTCGAACTCGGCGGCCTGGCCGATGACGATCGGACCCGAGCCGATGACCAGAACGGACCGGATGTCGGTGCGCTTAGGCACGCTGGGCCTCCATGAGCGAAGTGAAGCGGTCGAACAGGTACGCGGCGTCGTGCGGGCCGGCGGCGGCCTCGGGGTGGTACTGCACGCTGAAGGCGGGGCGGTCCAGCAGCCGCAGGCCCTCCACGACGTTGTCGTTGAGGCACACATGGCTGACCTCGGCGCGGCCGAAGGGGGTGTCGCTGACCTCGTCGAGCGGGGCGTCCACGGCGAAGCCGTGGTTGTGCGCGGTGACCTCGACCTTGCCGGTGGCGCGGTCCTGCACCGGCTGGTTGATGCCGCGGTGGCCGTACTTGAGCTTGTAGGTGCCGAAGCCGAGGGCGCGGCCGAGGAGCTGGTTGCCGAAGCAGATGCCGAACAGCGGGGTGCCGCGGCCCAGCACCTCCTGGATGACGGTGAGGTCGGCGGTGGCGGGGTCGCCGGGGCCGTTGGACAGGAACACCCCGTCGGGGGCGAGGGCGTAGACGTCCTCGGCGGTGGCGCTCGCGGGCAGCACGTGCACCTCGATGCCGCGCTGGGCCATGCGGTGCGGGGTCATGCCCTTGATGCCGAGGTCGAGGGCGGCGACGGTGAAGCGCTTGCCGCCGAGGGCCGGGACGACGTACGGCTGCTCGGTGGCGACCTCGCCGGCGAGGTCGGCGCCGGCCATCTCGGGCGCCCGGCGGACCTTCGCGAGCAGGGTGTCGTCGTCGGCGCCGGCGGCGGGGCCGGAGAAGATGCCGACCCGCATCGCGCCGCGTTCGCGCAGGTGCCGGGTCAGGGCGCGGGTGTCGATGCCGCTGATGCCGACCACGCCCTGCGCGGCCAGCTCCTCGTCGAGGGAGCGGCGCGAGCGCCAGTTGGACGGCATACGGGCCGGGTCGCGCACGACGTAGCCGGCCACCCAGATGCGGCGGGACTCCGGGTCCTCGTCGTTGACGCCGGTGTTGCCGACGTGCGGGGCGGTCATGACGACCACCTGGCGGTGGTAGGAGGGGTCGGTGAGGGTCTCCTGGTAGCCGGTCATCCCGGTGGAGAACACGGCCTCGCCGAAGGTCTCCCCCACCGCGCCGTAGGCACGGCCGCGGAAGGTGCGGCCGTCCTCCAGGACGAGGACGGCGGGCGTGCGGTCCGCCCGGGTGGAGGTCGTCATTTCGCGCCTTCCTTCTCGTGCTGCCGGGTGTCCGGCGTGCCGGCCGGCTCGGTGGCCGGCTTGGTGTCCGTGAAGGCGACGACGCTGTCGCCACTGAGCTCGTCGATCCGGGCCACCCACGCCGGGTGCTCGGCGGCGTGGTCGAAGCGGAATCCGGAGTCGAGCAGGGTGCCGCCGTGCTCCCAGGTGACGACCAGCAGGCCGCCCTCGGTGAGGACCTTGCCGGCGATGCCCTTGTCCAGCCGGGCGCCGCGCAGCGCGGCGACGGGGACGAAGAAGCCGGGGGCGCCGGTGCGCCGCACGTCCAGGCCCTGCGCGGTGAGGGTGAGGGCGGCGCGGCTGCGTACGCCCAGGCCGTGCGCGACGATGCGGTCCAGCCACTGCCCGGCGGTGGTGCTGCCGTGGTAGCGGCCCTCGGCGCTGAGCAGCGGCTCGCCGGGGGTCTCGGGGGCCTGCGGGAGGGCAGGCAGGCCGCCCTGGAGGGTGCGGCGCCACTGCCAGCCCTGCCGCATCAGCCAGTAGACCAGGGTGACGAACAGCAGCAGGCCCACGATCCAGCCGATCCGGTCACCCCAGTGGGTGACGTGCGCCGAGTGCTTCCCCTCGGCCGGCCCGGCGGCCAGCGCGGCGCTGAACCGTGCGGTGAGGTGCGTCATACGAGCTTCCCGTCCATGACCGTCGCGCGGCCCCGCAGGAAGGTGGCGACGACGCGGCCCGGCAGCTCGCGGCCCGCGTAGGGGGTGTTGCGGCTGCGGGAGGCGAACCCCGCGGGGTTGACGGTCCCACGGTATGCGGGATCGAGCAGCACCAGGTTCGCGGGCTCGCCGGGGGCGACGGGGCGGCCGTGGCCGGCGAGCCGGCCGATCGCGGCGGGACGGGCGGACATCCGGTCGGCGACGCCGGTCCAGTCCAGCAGGCCGGTGTCGACCATGGTGTGCTGCACCACCGACAGCGCGGTCTCCAGGCCGACCATGCCCATGGCCGCCGCGGCCCACTCGCAGTCCTTGTCCTCGTGCGGGTGGGGCGCGTGGTCGGTGGCGACGCAGTCGATGGTGCCGTCGGCCAGCGCCTCGCGCAGCGCCAGCACGTCGGCCTCGGTGCGCAGCGGCGGGTTGACCTTGTAGACCGGGTCGTACGAGCGCACCAGCTCGTCGGTCAGCAGCAGGTGGTGCGGGGTGACCTCGGCGGTGACCGCCCAGCCCTTGGACTTCGCCCAGCGGACGATCTCCACCGAGCCGGCCGTCGACAGGTGGCAGATGTGCACCCGGGAGCCGACGTGCGCGGCGAGCAGCACGTCACGGGCGATGATCGACTCCTCGGCGACCGCGGGCCAGCCGGTCAGGCCCAGCTCGCCGGAGACGGCGCCCTCGTTCATCTGGGCGCCCTCGGTCAGCCGCGGCTCCTGCGCGTGCTGGGCGACGACGCCGTCGAAGGCCTTCACGTACTCCAGCGCCCTGCGCATGATGACGGCGTCGTCCACGCACTTGCCGTCGTCGGAGAAGACCCGCACCTGCGCGGCGGAGTCGGCCATCGCGCCGAGCTCGGCGAGCTGCTTGCCCTCCAGGCCCACGGTGACCGCGCCGACCGGCTGGACGTCGCAGTAGCCGGACTCCTTGCCCAGCCGCCACACCTGCTCGACGACGCCGGCGGTGTCGGCGACGGGGAAGGTGTTGGCCATGGCGTGCACGGCGGTGTAGCCGCCCGCCGCGGCGGCGCGGGTGCCGGTCAGCACGGTCTCGGAGTCCTCGCGGCCGGGCTCGCGCAGATGGGTGTGCAGGTCGACCAGGCCGGGCAGCAGCACATGGCCCGCCGCCTCGATCACCGTGGCCCCCCGCGGGGCCTCCAGGCCCCCGCCGACCGCGGTCACGGTGCCGCCGTCGATCGTCACGTCCTGCGCCGGGCCGCCGAGGATCCGTGCGCCGCGGATCAGGGTGGTGTCGCTCATGGTCACTTGCTCTCCTCGGGGCGGGCGGCGCCCGCGGTGTCGGCGGCGGGGACTTCTGCGGGGGTGCTCAGGGCCGGCTCGGACCCGCCGAGCAGCAGGTAGAGCACCGCCATACGGGTGCTGACGCCGTTGGCGACCTGCTCGACGGCGGTGCAGCGCGGCGAGTCGGCGACCTCGGCGGTGATCTCCATGCCGCGGTTCATCGGCCCGGGGTGCATGACGACGGCGTGCTCGGGCAGCGCCGCCATCCGCAGCCCGTCCAGGCCGTAGCGGCGGGCGTACTCGCGCTCGGTGGGGAAGTAGGCGGCGTTCATCCGCTCCCGCTGCACCCGCAGCATCATCACCGCGTCGCTGGTCTTGAGCACCGCGTCGAGGTCGTACGACACCTCGCACGGCCACTGCCCGACGCCGATCGGCAGCAGGGTGGGCGGGGCGACCAGGGTGACGCGGGCGCCGAGCGTGGTCAGCAGCAGGACGTTGGAGCGGGCGACCCGGCTGTGCAGGATGTCGCCGACGATCGTGACGTGCCGGCCCTCCAGGTCGCGTCCGACGCCCGACAGGTGGCGGCGCATCGTGAAGGCGTCCAGCAGCGCCTGCGTGGGGTGCTCGTGGGTGCCGTCGCCGGCGTTGAGGACCGAGGCGCTGATCCAGTCGGACGTGGCGAGCCGGTGCGGGGCGCCGGAGGAGTGGTGGCGCAGCACGACGGCGTCGGCGCCCATCGCCTCCAGGGTCAGCGCGGTGTCCTTGAGCGATTCGCCCTTGGAGACCGAGGAGCCCTTGGCGGAGAAGTTGATGACGTCGGCGGACAGCCGCTTGGCCGCCGCCTCGAAGGAGATGCGGGTGCGGGTGGAGTCCTCGAAGAACAGGTTGACGACGGTGCGTCCGCGCAGGGTGGGGAGCTTCTTGATGGGCCGGTCGGCGACCCGGGCCATCTCCTCGGCGGTGTCGAGGATCAGCAGGGCGTCGTCGCGGGTGAGGTCGGCGGCCGAGATCAGGTGGCGCTTCATCGGGGTCTCTCCGGGTGTGCTGGGGCGTGGCGGGGCGGCTTCGGGCATGCGGCGGCGCAGGTCCCCCGCGTCGGCGGGGTCCTGCGCGGGGCGGCGCTAGGCCTCTGCTGCCGTGCCGTCGCGCGGTCCGGGGTCGCGCTGGCCGAGCAGGACGCTGTCGCGTCCGTCCTGCTCGGTGAGCAGCACCCGTACGGTCTCGCGCTGCGAGGTCGGGAGGTTCTTGCCGACGTAGTCGGCCCTGATCGGCAGCTCGCGGTGGCCGCGGTCGACCAGGACGGCGAGCTGCACGGCGCGCGGGCGCCCGATGTCGTTGAGGGCGTCGAGGGCGGCGCGGATGGTGCGGCCGGAGAAGAGGACGTCGTCGACGAGGACGACGAGCTTGCCGTCGATGCCGTCGCCGGGGATCTCGGTGGCGGCCAGCGCGCGCGGCGGGCGCATCCGCAGGTCGTCGCGGTACATGGTGGTGTCCAGCGAGCCCACGGCGGCCTCGCGGCCGGTGATCCCGGCGAGCTTGCCGGCGAGCCGGCGGGCCAGGAACACGCCGCGGGTGGGGATGCCGAGCAGCACCACGTCGTCGGCGCCCTTGGCGCGTTCGACGATCTCGTGGGCGATGCGGGTGAGGACGCGGGCGATGTCGGGGGCTTCCAGGACGGGGCGGTCCTGGGCGCTTGCTTCTCCTGGTGCGGCTGCTTTTGCTGCGCCTGCCGGTCCTGCGCCTGCTGGTTCTGGTGTCGTGCGGTCGTCGACCATGGGTCGGGGACCTCCTTCCCCGCCTCACGGGACGGGCGTTAAAGGACGTCGGGGGTACCTCCTCACGGTATCAGGTGACGTTTTGCGGACGTCGCGGGGCGGGTCTCGGGGCACGTCGCAGGACAGGTCGTTGGGCACGCTGTAGGGCAGGTCGTTGGGCACGCTGTAGGGCAGGTCGTCAGGGGTAGACCGCGCAGGTCAGGGACCGGTCGGACCTTTTCGGCTTGACGAGCGTGGATTACGCTGCGTAACCTCACAGTGAGTCACCGAGATTACGTCCGGGGAGCTATATGTCCAGCGATTACGCCAAACAGCTCGGAGCGAAGCTCCGCGCCATCCGCACCCAGCAGGGGCTCTCCCTGCACGGTGTCGAGGAGAAGTCCCAGGGCCGCTGGAAGGCAGTGGTCGTGGGCTCCTACGAGCGCGGCGACCGTGCCGTGACCGTGCAGCGCCTGGCCGAACTCGCCGACTTCTACGGCGTGCCGGTGCAGGAGCTGCTGCCGGGCTCGACGCCTGGTGGTGCGGCGGAGCCGCCGCCGAAACTCGTTCTCGACCTGGAGCGGCTGTCGCAGGTGCCGCCGGAGAAGGCGGGGCCGTTGCAGCGGTATGCCGCGACGATCCAGAGCCAGCGGGGCGACTACAACGGCAAGGTGCTGTCGATCCGGCAGGACGATCTGCGCACGCTCGCGGTGATCTACGATCAGTCGCCGTCCGTTCTGACGGAGCAGCTCATCGGTTGGGGTGTGCTCGACGCGGATGCACGGCGTGCGGTCCAGCACGAAGAGGGCTGACGCCCGGGCCTGAGCAGAAACGTCCCGCCGCGCTGCCCCTCCGGGGGGGTGGTCCTGTCGTCGTGGGACCTTCCGGGGGTGGTGGGCTGGTCGCGCAGTTCCCCGCGCCCCTCGCCGGCGGTGGTCGGTGGGGGCGGGGGCCACTCCGGGGGCACCTCCTCGGAATGCGCGTTCCCCCTCCCACCACCCCGGCACCCCCCTACCAGCGCATTCCTGCGGGGGCACCCCCGGATCGTCCCCCTTGTGCTGCACGGCGACTTCCCGCCCGGTGGTGCATCCCACAGAGGGACTACGGCTCGCCGCCAACACCAACCTCGCCCCGCCGCCCATCCACCCGGACGGCTCCCCTCCGCCGGCAGCCTTGCCCAGCGGGCGAGCAAAAGCCGACCGTCCACCCGCACGGGCGGTTCGCCGCCGATGGCGATGTAGCCCCACGGGAGGACGGAGAGCCGATCTCCTATCTGCACGGGTGGTGCGGGTGGGAAACACCCCGCGCCGCAAGGCGCGGGGTGTTTCCCACCGGCGGGTCGCCGCCGACGGCGGTGCAGCCCCGCAGGGGAGGGCGGGGGGGCCGCAGGCGCGGGGGCTACGTCGGGGTGTAACCCGCGGAGCGCGTCGTGAAGGTCGCGCGGCCTTGCGTGCGGCTGCGGAGGGTACCGGCGTAGCCGAAGAGCTCGGACAGGGGGACGCTCGCCGTCAGGGCGGTCGCGCCCGGGAGGGAGCGCTGCGCGCTGACGCGGGCCCGCCGCGAGGCGAGGTCGGCGAGCACGGAGCCCACCGTGGCGTCCGGGGTGGTGACCGTGACCTCGGCCACCGGCTCCAGCAGCACCATCTCGCAGGCCCGCAGCGCCGCCCGCAGGGCATCCCGGCCGGCGATGCGGAAGGCGAGCTCCGAGGAGTCCTTGGAGTGCGTCGCCCCATCGGTGAGGGTGACCCGCAGGCCCGTCACGGGGTGGCCGCCGAGCGGTCCCTCCAGCAGCGCGTCGGCGCAGCCGAGACCCACCGCCGCCGCGTACTCGCGCGGCACCCGGCCCCCGGTCACGGCGGACGTGAACACGAACTCCTCCTCTCCCTCGTAGGGCGCCACGTCGATCACGACGTGCGCGAACTGCCCGGCGCCGCCGTCCTGCTTGACGTGCCGGTGGACGTAACCGGTGACGCCGCGCCGTACGGTCTCGCGGTACGCGACCTGCGGGCGGCCGACCGCCACCTCGATGCCGTGGTCGCGGCGGACCTTCTCCACCGCGACCTCCAGGTGCAGCTCGCCCATGCCGGCGAGCACCAGCTGCCCGGTCTCCGGGTCGGTGCGCAGGCCCAGCGAGGGGTCCTCCTCGGTGAGCCGGGTGAGCGCGGCGACCAGCCGCTCGGTGTCGGCACTGCGCGCCGGCTCGACGGCGGCCGAGATGACCGGCGCGGGCGCCGCCGGCGGCTCCAGTACCAGCGGGGCGCCGGGCGCGCACAGCGTGGCGCCGGGCCGGGCGGCCTTGGGTCCGACGACGGCGACGATGTCGCCGGCGACGGCCTGCTCGACCTCGGCGTGCCGGTCGGCCTGCACGCGCAGGATGCGCCCTGCGCGCTCGGTGCGCCGCGAGGTCGCGTCCAGCATGCTGTCCCCCTTCCGCAGGGTCCCGGAGTAGATGCGCAGGAACGTCAGCCGCCCGGTGGCCGTCGCGGTGACCTTGAAGACCAGCCCCGCGAAGGGCGCCGCCGGGTCGGCGGGCCGCTCGTCGCCGGACAGCCCCCGTACCGGCGGGACGTCCAGCGGCGAGGGCAGGTAGGCCGTCACCGCGTCGAGCAGCGGCTCGATGCCGCGGTTGCGGTAGGCCGAGCCGCACAGCACGACCACCGCCTCGCCGCCGCGGGTGAGGTCGCGCAGCACGCCGGTGAGCGCCTGGGGGCTCAGCGGCCGGCCGGCGCAGAATTCCTCCAGCGCGACCGGGTGCAGCTCCGCCGCGGCCTCCTCCAGCTGCCGGCGCCGCCGCGCGGCCTCGGCGGCCAGCTCGGCCGGAATCCCGGTCTCGGTGTACGTGTCGCCGTCGGCCCAGGTCAGGGCGCGCATGCCGACCAGGTCGACCACGCCGGTGAAACCGTCCTCGCGCCCGATCGGCAGCTGCACCACGAGCGGCACGGTGTGCAGCTTGCGGCGCAGGGAGTCGGCCGCGGTGTCGAGGTCGGCGCCGGCCCGGTCCAGCTTGTTGACGAACGCGATGCGCGGCACGCCGTAGCGGTCGGCCTGCCGCCACACCGACTCGCTCTGCGGTTCCACGCCGGCGACGGCGTCGAAGACGGCGACCGCGCCGTCCAGGACGCGCAGCGAGCGCTCGACCTCGTCGGCGAAGTCGACATGGCCCGGGGTGTCGATCAGGTTGACGCGGTGGCCGCGCCAGTCGCAGCTGACGGAGGCGGCGAAGATGGTGATGCCACGGTCGCGCTCCTGCGGGTCAAAGTCGGTGACGGTGGTGCCGTCGTGGACCTCACCGCGCTTGTGGGTGGCGCCGGTGAGGTAGAGGATCCGCTCGGTGACGGTGGTCTTGCCGGCGTCCACATGGGCGAGGATGCCGAGGTTGCGTACGTCGGCGAGCGGGTTGGCGGTGGTGGTGGTCGTCCGGTGGTCGCGGGTGCGGGTGCTGCGCACGGCCCTGGGCCTTTCGGGTGATCCGGGAAAGGGCGGGCGCGATTGCCCGGGCGCACCGTGCCCCGGCGTCGCGGGGCGCACCGCTCCCCCGGCATCTGGCCGCGGTGCGGCGGGACGGCGTATGGGGTGGCGGGCGAGGTGCGTCAGGGAGTCCGGGGCCGGCCGCGCAGCCGGCGCCGGAGCCGCGGAGACACCAGGATCACCCGGTGCCGCGACGCGGGGATGACGGCGACGCTGCGACTGCGCATGGCCGTCCCTCCCCCGGTTCGTCAACGGGCGCGCCGCTCACTGCCGTTCTGTCATCCGCCAGCAGCCGGCGCGCGATTCCAGGCGTGAGCGTAGCCCTCGCCAGGGCGTCCCCGCATCGGATTTCCCGCATCGGACTTCCCACGCTGCACCGCCGCTGCTGCTGCACCGCCGCGTGGCCGTCGCACCACCGCTGCCGCCGTAGCCGCCGCACCGCCGCTGTGGCCGTCGCATCACCGCTGCCGCCGCGACCGCTGTAGCCGCCGCACCGCCGCCGCCGTGGCCCCCGCCCCGCTCACAGCGCGTAGAGCCGGGAGATCACCTCGGGCAGCAGGCGTTCCGTCAGCGGCGCGGGGAGCGCCTGGAGGACGGCCAGCACCGGCGCCATCCGCAGCGGCAGGACGCCGTCCGCGGCGACGCCGGCGACCTCCAGCGCGAAGGCGACCTCCTCGGGGGTGAGGGTCGCCGGGTCCAGGGTCGCGGCGGCCTGGGCGATGGCCGGGTCGGGGGTCGCCGGGCCGAGGGTGCGGGCGCGGGCCACCGCGGCGGCGAGTTCGGTGAGCAGTTCGGCGATACGGGCCGGGTCCGCGACGGCCGCGGTCACCGTCAGGTGCAGGTTCGCCGGTGACGGGCCGTACGCGGGCTGCGGCTGGAGGTACCAGCCGCGCAGCCGCATCTCGTCGGCGACCACGAAGGGGTCAAGGCCCTCGCCGTCCGCGGCGACCGCGACCAGCGAGGCGTCGGGGCGGCCCAGCACCCGCAGGCCGTCGATCCGGCCGATCCCCTCGACGAGGGCGCCGGTCGCCTCGTGCACCCGCCGCGCCAGCTCCACGTAACCCGCCGTGCCGACCTTCTGCAGCACCGCCCACGCCGCGGCGAGCGGCCCCGCGGACTTGGTGCCCTGGAGGGTGGCGTTGACGACCGGGTAGCCGGGCCAGGAGCGGTGCGCGAACCAGCCGTGCCGGCGCAGCTCGGCGTCCCGGAAGAGCAGCACGGACGCGCCCTTGGGCGTGTAGCCGTACTTGTGCAGGTCCACCGACAGCGAGGTGACGCCGGGCACGGCCAGGTCGAAGGGCGGCGGCGCGGAGATGCCGTCGGCGAGCCGGCGGTGGCCGAGGTACCAGCCGCCGATGCAGGCGTCGACGTGGCAGAGCACTCCGCGCTCGGCGGCGGCAGCCGCGATCTGCTCCACCGGGTCGATGACGCCGTGCGCGTACGAGGGCGCGGAGCCGACGACCAGCGCGGTGCGCGGCCCGATCGCGGCGGCGACGTCGGCGGGGTCGGGGCGGAAGGTCGCGGGGTCGACGGGGACGGTGACCGGGGTGAGGCCGAAGAGGGCGGCGGCCTTGTGGAAGGCGGGGTGCGCGGTCTGCGCCAGGACGATCTCGGGCGCGTCCACGCCGCGGGTGCGGGCGGCGTGCCCGCGGGCGGTGAGCACCGCGAGCAGGCAGCTCTCGGTGCCGCCGCTGGTGAAGGTGCCGGCGGTGCCGGGGCCGCCGCCGAGCAGCCGGGCGGCCTGGCCGACGATGTCGTTCTCCAGCGCCACGACGCTGGGGAAGGCCGTCATGTCCAGGCCGTTGACGCCCGCGAAGGCGGCGTGCGCGCGGGCCGCCAGCTCGTCGAGGCCGGCGAGCCCCGCGTCGTAGACGTAGGCCATGGTGCGCCCGCCGTGCACCGGCAGGTCGGCGGCCCGCAGCCGGTCCAGGTGGGCCAGGATCATGTCGTCGCCGCCGCTGCCCGCCGCTTCGTCCATGCGCGGGAATCTAGGCCACTGCCCGTGGCATACGCCAGGCCCGAAGCAGAATATTGTTCACCTTCTGCTGTCGGGCCTGGTCGGGGGCCTGCGGGAGCGCCTGCGGGGGGGTGCTGTGTCCGCTAGCGCGGCAGGGTGGGCTTGAGCTCCATGAGCTTGCCCAGCAGGCCGTTGACGAAGGACGGCGACTCGTCGGTGGAGAACTCCTTGGCCAGCTCCACCGCCTCGTCCAGCACGACCGCGTCCGGGACGTCGTCCTCCCAGATCAGCTCGTACGCGCCGAGCCGCAGCACATTGCGGTCGACGGCCGGCATCCGGTCCAGCGACCAGCCCACCGAGTGCCGCGACAGCAGCTCGTCGATCGGCTCGGCGTGCGCCGCGTACCCCTCGACCAGCTGTGTCGTGTACTCGGTGACCTGCGGCTGCCGGTCGTCGGTGCGGGCGAGCCGGATCCAGTCCGCCATGACGGTCACCGGGTCGGCGCCCCGCTGCTCCGCCTCGAAGAGGATCTGGAAGGCCCGCTTGCGGGCCCGGTTCCGGGCAGCCACGGTTAGCTGTTCACCCGGCCGAGGTAGTCGCCCGTACGGGTGTCGACCTTGACCTTCTCACCCGTGGTGATGAAGAGCGGCACACCGATCTCGTGGCCGGTCTCCAGCCGGGCCGGCTTGGAGCCGCCGGTGGAGCGGTCGCCCTGCACACCGGGCTCGGTGTACTCGATGACCAGCTCGACGGCCGCGGGCAGCTCGACGTACAGCGGCGCGCCCTCGTACATCGCGACGACGGCCTCGAAGCCCTCCAGGAGGTACTTGGCGGCGTCGCCGACGACCTCGGGGGTGATGGTGATCTGGTCGTACGTCTCGGTGTCCATGAAGACGAAGTCGGCGCCGTCCTTGTAGGAGAACTGCATGCCGCGCTTGTCGACGTTGGCGGTCTCCACCTTCACGCCCGCGTTGAAGGTCTTGTCGACGACCTTCCCGGAGAGCACGTGCTTCAGCTTCGTGCGCACGAAGGCGGGGCCCTTGCCGGGCTTGACGTGCTGGAACTCGACTACGGTCCAGAGCTGACCGCCGTCCAGCTTGAGCACGAGGCCGTTCTTGAGGTCGTTCGTGGTGGCCACGGTTGCGGATCTCCTGAATGTGCTGCTTCGGGGACCGCGGAAGCCGCCGCGCCCGTCACAGGGCGAGGAGTTCCTTGGTCGTGATGGTGAGTAGCTCGGGCCCGCCGTCCGCCACGGGACGTACGACGAGTGTGTCGTCGATGCGGACACCGCCGCGGCCCGGAAGGTGGACCCCCGGCTCGACGGTGACCGGCACGCAAGCGTCCAGTTTACCCATGGCCGCAGGTGACAACTGAGGGTCCTCGTCGATTTCCAGGCCCACCCCGTGCCCCGACCACTGTGCCACGCCCTCGCCGTGCCCGGCGGCCAGCAGCGGGCCGCGGGTCGCCCCGTCCACGTCCCGGCAGGCCACCCCGGGTGCCAGCGCCTCCCGGCCGGCCCGCTGGGCGTTGAAGACCAGATCGTACAGGTCGATCTGCCAGCCGGCCGGCGCGGTGCCGATCACGAAGGTGCGGCCCACCTCGCAGCGGTAGCCGCGGTAGCACGCGCCGAGCCGCACGGTGAGGAAGTCGCCCTCCTCCACCCGCCGGTCGGTGGGGATGTGCCGGGCGGTGCCCGAGTGCGGTCCGGTGCCGACCGAGGTGGGGAAGGCGGCGCAGTCGGCGCCGTGGTCGACCAGCCGCCGCTCCAGCTCCAGCGCCAGGTGCCGCTCGGTGCGGCCGACCAGGATCGACTCCAGCAGCTCGCCGAGGGCCTGGTCGGCGATCTCCGCGGCGATCCGCAGCGCCGCGATCTCGTGCTCGTCCTTGACCAGCCGCAGCTGCTCCACGGCCCCGCCGAGGTCCGACATGGGCATGCCGTCGGTGACCGAGCGGATCGCGCGGTGCCGGGCGACGGTCAGATGGTGCTCCTCGACGGCGAGCGAGCCGGCGTGGCTCTCGCGCGCCAGGGTCGCCGCCGCCACCGCGGCGTCGCCGTCGGGCGCCGGGAGCACGGTGGAGCGCAGGTCGTCGGGCGCCGTCTGCGGGCCCGCCCCGCCGCGCTGGCCGCCGTCGTCGTCCGGCGGCGGTCGCAGGTGCACCAGGATGTCGTCGCCCCCGGGCCCGACCAGCAGCGCGGAGCCGGGCGGCGCGCAGCCGGTCAGGTACCGTACGTTCGCCGGTCGCGTGACCAGCGCGGCACCCACGCCTGCCGCCGCGCACCGCTCGCGCAGCCGGTCCCTGCGGGTCGCATGCACCTCCGCCATGCGGCGAGCCTAAGTCGACATCCGCCGGGCCGCTTCTTTTCGCCGCCCGTCGGAGGCGCAGCCGGCCGGGACCGCCGGGGGCGCGGCCCGCTACCAGGTCGGGGGCCCCTGGAGGCTGCGCAGCACCACCCGGTCCAGGGCCGCGGCGGCGGCGGCGACATCGAGCTGGGAGTTGTCGATGATCGGCAGCCCCGAGCCGTACCAGCCGGCCATCCGGCCGTGGATGCGGGCGACCTCCTCGTCCGAGAGCCGGCGGTTGCCGGTGCGCTCGGCGTTGCGGGTCAGCACGACCTCCAGGCCCGGCAGCAGCACGACCGGGACCAGCCCGGGACCCACATGCCGCTTCCAGCCGCCGAGGCCGACCGCGGGGCGGTCGGGGAAGACGGCGTCGTCGATGATGCAGGACACCCCGTTGGCCAGGAAGTTCCGGGCGGCGAAGCCGCACGTGCGGCGGGCCAGCCGGTACTGCGCCTCGGAGCGCTCGTTCCAGCCCGCCTGGGGGTCGGCGAAGCCCGAGCGCACCCATTCGCGGACGTCGTCCAGGCTGATGTGGGCGGTCGGGGCGGTACGGTGCTCGGCCCAGTGCCGGGCGATGGTCGTCTTGCCCGCGCCCGCGGCCCCGATGAGCAGGACCGCGACCGGGCCGTGGACGCCGCCGCCGAGCGAGCCGCCCCCGTCCGGCGCCTCCCGCTGCACCGGCGCGGCTGCCGGCAGCGGGAAGTGCCCGGTGACGCCGGCGGCCGGGGGCGTCGGTCCCCCGCCGGGCTGCGGCGACCCCACAGCGTGCTGCATGTCGGCCGACTCCATCTTCTCCGGTTGCGCGCCCGCGCCTGCCGCGCGGGCTGACACGGAACGCTACCCTGCCCGGGGCCTGCTCAGCGGGAGCTTGTGTCCTCTTGGCTGCTGCCCTCGGCGATCGCCTGCAAGGCCAGGAGGTACGAGGTGAGGCCGAAGCCGGCGATCGTGCCGGTGGCGACCGGCGCGACGACCGACTCGTGGCGGAAGGCCTCACGGGCGTACGGGTTGGAGATGTGGACCTCGATCAGCGGTGCGGTGCGCTGCGCCGCCGCGTCGCGCAGGCCGTAGGAGTAGTGGGTGAAGGCGCCGGGGTTGAGGACGACCGGGGTGCGGGCGTCGGCGGCCTCGTGGAGCCAGCCGATGAGCTCGCCCTCGTCGTTGGTCTCGCGCACCTCCACCTCGAAGCCGAGCTTCGCGCCGAAGCTCTGGCACTGGTCGACGAGGCCGCCGTAGGAGGTGGAGCCGTAGACGTCGGGCTCGCGGGAGCCGAGCCGGCCGAGGTTGGGGCCGTTGAGGACCAGCACCCGGCGGCTCACGCGGAGACCTCCCCGTAGGCGGCGAGCAGGACGGCCGGGTCGGGGCCCTCCAGGACGGCGGGCTTGGCCAGCCCGTCCAGGACGATGAAGCGCAGCAGGTCGCCGCGGGACTTCTTGTCGACCTTCATGGTCTCCAGCAGCCGCGGCCACTGGTCGCCGCGGTAGGTCAGCGGCAGCCCGACCGCGCCGAGCACCGCCTTGTGCCGGTCGGCGGTGGCGTCGTCGAGCCGCCCGGCGAGCCGGCCGAGCTCGGCGGCGAAGACCATGCCGACGGACACGGCCGCGCCGTGCCGCCAGCTGTAGCGCTCGTTCTTCTCGATCGCGTGGCCGAGGGTGTGGCCGTAGTTGAGGATCTCCCGCAGCCCGGACTCCTTGAGGTCGCTGGAGACCACCTCGGCCTTGACCCGGATCGCCCGCTCGACCAGTTCCGCGGTGTGCGGGTAGCCGGGGCTGCGGGCGCCCTGCGGGTCGGCCTCGATGAGGTCGAGGATGGCCGGGTCGGCGATGAAGCCGGCCTTGATGATCTCGGCGAGCCCGCTGACGTAGTCGTGGACGGGCAGCGAGTCCAGCGCGGCGAGGTCGCACAGCACGCCGGCCGGCGGGTGGAAGGCGCCGACGAGGTTCTTGCCCTCGGCGGTGTTGATGCCGGTCTTGCCGCCGACGGCCGCGTCGACCATGCCGAGCACGGTGGTGGGCACGGCGATCCAGCGCACCCCGCGCAGCCAGGTCGCCGCGACGAAGCCGGCGAGGTCGGTGGTGGCGCCGCCGCCGACGCCGACGACGACGTCGGTGCGGGTGAAGCCGGTCTGCCCCAGCGCCTTCCAGCAGTAGGCGGCGACCTCGGCGGTCTTGGCCTCCTCGGCGTTGGGCAGCTGGATGGTGATGGCCTCGTAGCCCTGCTCGGCCAGGTCCTCGCGCAGCGCCTCACCGGTGCCGGCCAGCGCCTCGGGGTGCAGCACGGCGACCCTCTTGGCCTTCTCGCCGATGAGCCCGGGCAGTTCGCCGAGCAGCTGGCGGCCGATCAGCACGTCGTACGGCGCGGTGCCGGCGCTGCCGGCGATGGCGATACGGACCGGGGGCGCGGCCGGGTCGGCGGCCGGTGCGGCGGCGTGCGCGGCTGTCTGCTCGGGTGCGGGGGTGTCGCTCATGCGTCCTTCAGCTGGAGTGCGTCGAGGATGGCGTCGGCCACGTCCTCGGGGGTGCGGTCGTCGGTGCCGACGACGGCCCTGGCGACCTCGGTGTAGAGCGGGCGGCGGGCCTCCATCAGCTCGCGCCAGCTCTGCCGCGGGTTGACGGCGAGCAGCGGGCGGGGCGCGTCCAGGCCCACCCGGTGGACGGCGGCATGCAGGCCGACCTCCAGGAAGACCACCGGCATCCCGGCGAGCAGCGCGCGGGTGCCGTCGTCCATGACGGCGCCGCCGCCGAGTGAGAGCACCCCGTCGTGGCCGGCGAGCGCATCGCGTACGGCGGCCCGCTCCAGCGCGCGGAAGTGCGGTTCGCCCTGGTCGATGAAGATGTCCGGGATGGGCTTGCCGGCGCCCGCCTCGATGTCGGCGTCGGTGTCGCGGTAGCCGACGCCGAGCCGGTCGGCGAGGATCCGGCCCACGGTGGTCTTGCCCGCGCCGGGCGGGCCGACCAGGACCACGGCCGGGGCGGTCACCGGACCACCAGGTGGTCGAGGTAGTCCTGGACGTTGCGGCGGGTCTGGGCGACCGAGTCGCCGCCGAACTTCTCGGCGACGGCGTCGGCGAGCACGAGCGCGACCATGGCCTCGGCGACGATGCCGGCGGCCGGCACCGCGCACACGTCGGAGCGCTGGTGGTGGGCCTGCGCGACCTCGCCGGTGCTGACGTCGATGGTGGCCAGCGCCCGCGGCACGGTCGCGATGGGCTTCATCGCGGCGCGCACCCGCAGCAGTTCGCCGGTGCTCATGCCGCCCTCGGTGCCGCCGGAGCGGCCGGTGGCGCGGCGGATGCCGTCCGGGCCGGGCACGATCTCGTCGTGCGCCCGGGAGCCGGGGACGCGGGCGAGGTCAAAGCCGTCGCCGACCTCGACGCCCTTGATCGCCTGGATGCCCATGAGCGCGCCGGCGAGCCGGGCGTCGAGCCGGCGGTCCCAGTGGACGTGGCTGCCCAGGCCCACCGGCACCCCGTAGGCCAGCACCTCGACGACGCCGCCGAGGGTGTCGCCGTCCTTGTGGGCCTGGTCGATCTCCTCGACCATCGCCTCGCTCGCGGCGGCGTCCAGGCAGCGAACCGGGTCGGCGTCCAGCCGCGCCTGGTCGGCGGGCACCGGCAGCACGCCGTAGGGCGCCTTGGCCGCGGCGAGCTCGACGACGTGGGAGACGATCTCGATGCCGGTGGTCTCCTTGAGGTAGGAGCGGGCGACGGCGCCGAGTGCGACGCGGGCCGCGGTCTCCCGGGCGCTGGCGCGCTCCAGCACCGGACGGGCCTCGGGCAGGTCGTACTTCTGCATGCCGGCGAGGTCGGCGTGGCCGGGGCGGGGCCGGGTCAGCGGGGCGTTGCGGGCGAGGCCGGCGAGCACGTCGGGGTCGACCGGGTCGGCGGCCATGACCTGCTCCCACTTGGGCCACTCGGTGTTGCCGACCATGATGGCGACCGGGCTGCCCATGGTCAGTCCGTGCCGCACCCCGCCGAGGAAGGTGACCTCGTCGCGCTCGAACTTCATCCGCGCGCCGCGCCCGTAGCCGAGCCGCCGCCGGGCGAGCGCGTCGGCCACCAGGTCGGTGGTCACCGGCACCCCGGAGGGCAGCCCCTCCAGCGTCGCCACGAGTGCGGGTCCGTGCGACTCCCCCGCGGTCAGCCAGCGCAACCTGCTCAACGGTGCTCCTAAAGAAAACGCCTGCCGTCTCTGGTCCCGATCCTCCCACGTTCCCCGCCGCGCCCGGACCGCCGTCCAGGTCCCGGACGCGGGGCCGCGCGGTCAGCGGGCGGCGAGGGCCGCCTCGCCGGCCGCGCGCATCGCGGCCAGCGGGACGCCGGTGCGGCCGGTGAACTGCTCGATCTGCAGGACGGCCTGGTGCACGAGCAGGTCGAGGCCGCCGAGGACCGGGCCGCCGCGGGCGGACCAGGCGGCGGCCAGCGGCGTCGGCCAGGGGTGGTAGAGGACGTCGAAGAGGGCGCCGGGCCGGTCGGGGACGGCGGCGGCGAGGTGGTCGGCGGCGCCGGCCGGGGTGGTGGCGACCACCAGCGGCTCGTGCAGCGCGCGCCCCGCGTCGGCCCAGTCGGCGGTGCGGACGGCGACGCCGAGGCGCTCGCCCCACTGCCGCATCTGCGCGGCGCGCTCGGGCCCGCGGACGTACGCCGTCACCTCGCCGGTGCAGATCCGGGCGAGCGCGGCGAGCGCGGAGGAGGCGGTGGCGCCGGCGCCGAGGACGGCAGCCGACGGCACGGTGGTGATGCCGCGTTCGTGCAGCGCCGCGAGCAGCCCGGGGATGTCGGTGTTGTCGCCGCGGCGCCGGCCGTCCGCGCCGAAGACCACGGTGTTGACGGCCTCGACGGACGCGGCGGTCGGCGTGATGTCGTCGAGCAGCGGGATCACCGCGCGCTTGAGCGGCATCGTCAGCGACAGCCCCGCCCACGCGGCCCGGTCCAGGCCGTGCAGGAAGCCGGGCAGCGCGGCCTCGTCCACCTCGAAGCGGTCGTAGCTCCAGCCGGGCAGGCCCATCGCCGCGTAGGCGGCGCGGTGCAGCACGGGTGAGAGCGAGTGCGCGATGGGCGCCCCGAGCACGGCCGCCCGGTGGGCGGCGGCCGGTGGTGCGGTGGGGTTCACTCGTTCTTGACCTTCTCGAACTGCGCGGAGGTCTCCATGAACTGCGTGGTCTTGCCGTCCTTGGAGATGAAGAAGTACCAGTCGCCCGGGTCCGGGTCCATTGCGGCCTTGAGCGCGACCTCGCCGGGGTTGCCGATCGGGCCGGGCGGCAGGCCCTTGTTGGTGTACGTGTTGTACGGGCTGTCCAGCGAGTAGATCTCCTTGGTGGAGATCTTCTCCTGGGAGGTGTTCTTGACGTAGTTGTACGTCGAGTCGAACTGGAGCTTGAAGTTGGTCTGCTGCTTGTTGTCGGGCTTGAGCCGGTCGTAGATGACCTTGGCCATCTTGCGGAAGTCGTCGTCGCTCTTGCCCTCGGCCTGGACGAGGCTGGCGACGGTGAGCAGCTGGTAGGGCCCGGTGAGGTTCTGCTTCTTCGCCTCGGCCACCAGGTCGAACTTCGCGAACTCCTCGTTGGCCTGGCCGACCATCTGCTTGAGCACGTCCTCGGGCTTCATGCCCTTGGCGACGCTGTAGCGGGACGGGTAGAGGAAGCCCTCCAGCGGGTCCAGGACGTTGTGCCCGCTGACGGCCCAGTCGGGCAGGCCCAGCGTCTTGTACTTCGTCTTGGCGATGTTCTCGGTGGTGCCGGCCTTGAGGCCGAGCTTGCCGTCGATGGCGGCGTAGATCTGCTTGTCGCGCATGCCCTCGGCGATGATCATCGCGTTCTGCGACTTGGGGTCGAGCATCATCGCGACGGCGGCGTCCGCGGACATCTCCTTGTTGAGCGCGTAGACGCCGGCCTGGATGCTCTGGCCCTTGGGGTTCTTGTTCGCGGCGGTGGTGAAGGCCTCGACGCTCTTGACCACGCCGGCGTCCTTGAGCAGGTTGCCCATGATGGTCAGGGTCGCGCCCTTGGGGATGGTGACCTGGACGGTGGCGCCGGTGCCCTGGCCGGAGTAGTCGGGGGCGGGGCCGAAGTGGTCCTGGTAGACGCCGTAGCCGAAGTAGACACCGCCGCCGAGGCCGCCGAGCAGCACCGCGGCCACCACGAAGCAGGCGCAGCCGCTGCGGCGCTTGCGGGGGGCCTGCTGGCTGCGGCCGGAGCGGCGCCCGGAGCTCTCGTGCGCGGCGGGGGCGTCGTCGTCATCGTCGTCGTCGCGGCCGGCGAAGAAGGCGTGCTCGCGCGGGTCGCCCTCGTCGTCGGCGTCCCAATCACCGGTGGAGGGAGCGGAGGGGCCGGTGGGAGCGGCCGGGGCGGCGGGGGCGGTACGCGGGCGGGTGCCGGGCGCCTGGCCCTGCCCGGGGGCGGGCATCGGCCGGCCGCCCTGCTGCGGGTACTGGCCGGTCTGGTGCTGGGGCTGCTGGGGCTGCTGCGGTTGCTGGGGGTAGCCGCCCTGGCCGTAGTAGCCCTGCTGCTGGTGCTGTCCTGTGGCGTAGGGGTCCTGCGGGGCGTGGCCGCCGTACGGGTCCTGGCCGCCGTAGCCGCCGGTCTGGTGCGAGCCGGTGTCGTACGTCCCGTGCGAGCCGGTGTCGTAGCCGTCGTAGCCGCCCTGCTGCGGATAGCCCTGCTGCTGCGGGTACTGGCCGGTGTGCTGCTGGGGGTGCTGCGGGTAGCCCTGCTGGGGGTACTGCTGCGGGTACTGGCCCGTGCCGTGCGGGTGCGGGTACTGCTGCTGGTGCTGGCCGGTGGCGTACGGGTCCTGCCACTCGCCGCCGTACTGCTGCTGCGGCTGCTGTGGCTGCTGGTAGCCCTGACCCTGGCTCGCGTCGTACGTGTCGCCGAAGAGCGGGTCGTCCGGGTGCCACGGTTCGGAGCCTGAGCCCCGGCCATAGTCAGTCATCGGTCCCCTTGGTACGCGGTCGGCGGCGGTTCTGCCGACCTTGCGAAACGGGCGGCGCCATCAGGCGCCGCCGTGTCGCGCGGAACGTTACCGTATCGCGATCAGACCGAGGATTGGACGCCCTCCCCGGGAGCTTTACCCGACAGCCGTTCGGCCTCCAGGGCGCTCTGCAGAATGATGACGGCCGCCGCCTGGTCGACTACGGAGCGTCCCTTCTTGGCCCGTACGCCCGACGCGCGCAGGCCCTGCGCGGCGGTCACGGTGGTCATCCGCTCGTCCACCAGCCGTACCGGCACCGGTGCGATGACTTTGGCCACACCCTGCGCGAAGCCGCGCACCTTGGCCGCGGCCGGCCCCTCGGTCCCGTTGAGGGAGCGGGGCAGGCCGACGACGACCTCGATCGGCTCGTACTCGGCGACGATCTGCGCCAGCCGGCGCAGCGCGGCCGGCACGTCGCGGCCCGGCACCGTCTCGACGGGGGTGGCCAGGATGCCGTCCGGGTCGCAGGAGGCGACGCCGATCCTGGCGTCGCCGACGTCGACGCCGAGCCGGCGGCCACGCCGCATGGCGGGCCGGGGCGGCTCGGCGCCCTCGTCGCGGGTGTCCGGCACGCTCACGCCTTCTCGGCGACGAGCCGGCGCACGGCCTCGACGGCCTCCGGCACGGCGGCCGGGTTCTGGCCGCCGCCCTGGGCGACGTCGTCCTTGCCGCCGCCGCCGCCGCCGAGGGCCTTGGCGGCGGTCCGCACCAGCTCGCCGGCCTTGGCGCCGCGCTCACGGGCGGCCTCGTTGGTGGCGATCACGGTCAGCGGGCGGCCGTTCGCGACGGTGAACAGCGCCACGACGGCCGGCCGGCCGCCGGTGATGCGCTGCCGCACGTCCAGCACCAGCTTGCGCAGGTCGTCGGCGCCGGTGCCGTCCGGGACCGTTCCCGTCACCAGGGCGACGCCCTTGACGTCCTCGGCGCTCTCGGCGAGGCCCGCGGCGGCCTGGAGCACCTTCTCGGCGCGGAAGCGCTCGATCTCCTTCTCGGCGTCCTTGAGCCGGGCGAGCATGCCGGAGATCCGCTCGGGCAGCTCGTCGGGCCGGCCCTTGACCAGCTCGGTGAGCTGGGCGACGACGGTGTGCTCGCGGGCCAGGAAGTGGTACGCGTCCACGCCGACCAGGGCCTCGACGCGGCGCACGCCGGAGCCGATGGAGGACTCGCCGAGCAGCTTGACCAGGCCCAGCTGGGCGGTGTTGTGGACGTGCGTGCCGCCGCACAGCTCCTTGGAGTAGTCGCCGATGGTGACGACCCGGACCTGCTCGCCGTACTTCTCGCCGAACTCGGCGATGGCGCCCTGCCGCTTGGCCTCGGCGATCGGCAGGACCTCGGCGGTGACGTCGAGTTCGCGGGCGAGCACCTCGTTGATCTTCTGCTCGACGTCGGTCAGCACGGTGCCGGGCACGGCGGTCGGCGAGCCGAAGTCGAAGCGGAAGCGGCCCGGGGAGTTCTCCGAGCCGGCCTGGGCGGCGGTCGGGCCGAGGGCGTCGCGCAGCGCCTGGTGGGTCAGGTGGGTGGCGCTGTGGGCGCGGGCGATGGCGCGGCGGCGGGTGAGGTCGATCTGGGCGTGCGCGGTGGCGCCCACGGTGACCTCGCCGACCTGGACGACGCCCTTGTGGACGGTGACGCCGGGCACCGGCTGCTGCACGTCGCGGACCTCGACGACGGCGCCGCCCTCGACCCGGATCCGGCCGGTGTCGGCGAGCTGGCCGCCGCCTTCGGCGTAGAAGGGGGTGCGGTCGAGGACCACCTCGACGTCGTCGCCCTCGCTCGCGGCCGGCGACGGCAGGCCGTCGACGAGCAGGCCGACGACGCTGGCCTCGTTCTCGTCGAGGGTGTAGCCGGTGAACAGGGTGCCGCCGGTGCGGTCGGCGACCTCGCGGTAGGCGGACAGGTCCGCGTGGCCGGTCTTCTTGGCGCGGGCGTCGGCCTTGGCGCGGTCGCGCTGCTCCTTCATCAGCCGGCGGAAGCCGTCCTCGTCCACGGACAGGCCCTGCTCGGCGGCCATCTCCAGGGTGAGGTCGATGGGGAAGCCCCAGGTGTCGTGCAGCAGGAACGCCTGGTCGCCGGCCAGCACCTTGCCGCCGGCGGCCTTGGTCTCGGTCACGGCGGTGTCGAGGATGTTGGTGCCGGCCCTCAGCGTCTTGAGGAAGGCGACCTCCTCGGCGAGCGCGACGGTCTCGATGCGCCCCCGGTCGGTGACCAGCTCCGGATACTGCTCGCCCATGGTGCGGATGACCACGTCGACCAGCTCGCCGACGACCGGCTCGTGGGCGCCGAGCATGCGCATGTTGCGGATGGCGCGGCGCATGATGCGGCGCAGTACGTAGCCGCGGCCCTCGTTGCCGGGGGTGACGCCGTCGCCAATGAGCATCACGGAGGTGCGGATGTGGTCGGCGACCACCCGCAGCGAGACGTCCGAGGCGTCGGCCTGCCCGTAGCGGACGCCGGTCAGCTCGGTGGCCTTGTCGATCACGACGCGCAGGGTGTCGGTCTCGTACATGTTCTGCACGCCCTGCAGGATCATCGCCAGGCGTTCCAGGCCGAGGCCGGTGTCGATGTTCTTGGCGGGCAGGTCGCCGAGGATCGGGAAGTCCTCCTTGCCCTCGCCGGCGCCGCGCTCGTACTGCATGAAGACCAGGTTCCAGATCTCCACGTAGCGCTCGTCGTTGACGGCCGGGCCGCCCTCGGCGCCGAACTCCGGGCCGCGGTCGTAGTTGATCTCCGAGCAGGGGCCGCACGGCCCGGGCACGCCCATGGACCAGAAGTTGGGGCCCTTGCCGAGCCGTTGGATGCGCTCGGCGGGCACGCCGATGACGTCCCGCCAGATCCGCTCGGCCTCGTCGTCCCCCTCGTAGACGGTGATCCAGAGCTTGTCCGGCTCCAGGCCGTAACCGCCGCTGTCCCGGGGCGAGGTGAGCAGCTCCCAGGCGTAGCGGATGGCGCCTTCCTTGAAGTAGTCGCCGAAGGAGAAGTTGCCGCACATCTGGAAGAACGTGCCGTGCCGGGTGGTCTTGCCGACCTCCTCGATGTCGGGGGTGCGCACGCACTTCTGCACGCTGGTGGCGCGCGCGAAGGGCGGCTTGACCTCGCCGAGGAAGTACGGCTTGAAGGGGACCATGCCCGCCGGGACCAGCAGCAGCGTGGGGTCGTCGGCGATGAGGGACGCCGACGGCACAACGGTGTGCCCGCGCTCCTCGAAGAAGCGCAGCCAGCGGCGGCGGATTTCTGCCGACTCCATCAGTTCTCGTCCTTCCGGTCGTACGCGTTGTACGTCAGGCCCCGGCGCGGTGCCGGGAGGTCGGTGTCCGCTTCCAGTTCCAGCGGTTGCGGGCGGCGCGCCGGGTCGCCGCCGGTCAGGCCCAGCGCGTCCTGCAGCTCGCCCTCGCGCTGCGCCATGCCGGCCCGTACGTCGTGCGCGAAGGCCCGCATCCGCGCGCCGGTCTCCAGCGCGCGGTCCGCCGCGGTCGCCGCGAGGCTGTCGGGGCTGAGCCGGCGCACCGCGCGGGTGACCTTCGTGGTGGCCCACACCCCGGTGGCGGCACCGGTGAGGAACCAGAACAGTCGGCGGAACATGGGCCTCAGTCCTTCGAGCGGTTGCGGCGCCGGCCGCGCCGGGCGGCGGGCAGGTCGGTTCCGGTGCGGGCCTGCCGTCCGACGGCGCGCCGCACTCCGTAGCCGAAGGCCGCGACCTTCACCAGGGGGCCGCCGAAGGTGCTGGCGACGGTGGAGGACAGCGCGGAGGCGTTGGCCGTCACCTCCGCCACGTCCGCGGTGATGGTGTCGACCCGCTCCAGCTGGTCGTGCGCCGAGCGCAGCGCGTCCGTGGCCTCGCCGAGCAGCGGTACGGCCTGCTCGGTGATCCCGGCGACCAGCTCCGCGGCGCGCCGCAGCGTGGCCGCGAGGCGTGCGAGGGCGACGGCGAGGAAGGCGACGAGGATCGCCCAGAACACCGCGACGACGAGGCCGGCTACGCCGGCCAGCTCTCCACCGGACACCTTGCCGTACCTCTCCCTCTGCGCCCAGGTCACTGCCCACCGACCTTACCGCCCCGACGCGCCTGCCCCGCACCGCATTACCCCCCGGGGTGCCCCTTACTCCCGCCCCGGGACCTCCCCCCGGTGGTCGGCTGGTCGCGCAGTTCCCCGCGCCCCTGGTTGGTTGCCCTCCGCGCCGGACGGTGAGCGCCTCAGGGGCGCGGGGAACTGCGCGACCAGCCGGGACGGCGGGAAGGTCCGCAGACGGCCGCAAGGGGCTGTTCGGCCGGCGCACAGGGCCGGGCGCGGCGGCGCCCGGGGCCGGGGCGGGGCGGGCGTCCGGCGGGGGCGCAAGCGCCGTTGAACCGAGCGCAGCCGGGCGAGTACGCTCCGCACATATGAGCATCGCGGGGAACCTCCCGGCGGAACTGTCCGGGTTCGTCGGCCGGGAGGCCGACGTCGAGCGGGTGGCGCGTACCCTGCGCGCCGCGCGGCTCGCGACGATCACCGGCGCCGGCGGCGTCGGCAAGAGCCGCCTCGCGCTGCGTGCCGCCGCGCGCCTGCAGGACCGTTTCCCCGACGGGGTGTGGCTCGTGGAGCTCGCCGGCCTGCCCGGCCCCGACCTGCTGGAGCACACCGTCGCCGAGGCGCTGCGGCTGCCGGACCACACCTGCCGGCCGCCGCGCGCCGCGCTCACCGAGCATCTGGCCGACCGCGAACTGCTGCTCGTCCTGGACGGCTTCGACCGGCTCGCGGCGGGCTGCGCGGGCCTGGTCGCGGCGCTGCTGCGGCGGGCGCCGGGGCTGCGGGTGCTGGCGGTGGGCCGCCGGGCGCTGGGCATCACCGGCGAGCGGCTGCTGCCGCTGGAGCCGCTGGAGCCCGGCACCGAGGGGGTGCGGCTGTTCGCCGAGCGGGCCGCCGCCGTCCTGCCCGGCTTCGCCGTGACCGCGGCCAACCGCGCGGCCGTCACCGAGCTGTGCGCCCGGCTGGACGGCCTGCCGCTCGCGCTGGAGCTGGCGGCGGTGCGGTTGCGGGCGCTGTCGGTGGAGCAGGTGCTGGACCGGCTCGGCGACCGCTTCCGGCTGCTGACCGGCGGTGATCCGAGCGCGCCCGAGCGGCACCGGGCGCTGCGCACCGCGATCGGCTGGAGCCACGAGCTGTGCAGCCCCGCCGAGCGCCTGCTGTGGGCGCGGCTGTCGGTCTTCGCCGGCCGCTTCGACCTGGAGGCGGCCGAGTACGTGTGCGCGGGCGGCGGCATCGCCGAGGAGGAGGTCGTGGACGCGCTGGGCTCCCTGGTCGCGCAGTCCGTGCTGAGCCGGGAGGCCGACGGGGACGACACGGACGGCGGGAGCGGCGGGGCCCGCTACCGGATGCTGGAGAGCGTGCGCGAGTACGGCGCCGGCTGGCTCGCGGCCCTCGGCGACGAGCCGCGGCTGCGGCGCCGGCACCGCGACTGGTACCTGGGCCTTGCCACCTGGTGCGAGCTGGACTGGTTCAGCCCGCGGCAGGCGGAGGTGGCCGCCCGGATCGCCGCGGACCTGCCGAATCTGCGCCTGGCGCTGGAGTTCAGCCTGGACGGCATGCCGGGCGAGCCGGCCGAGGACCCGGCGGTGGGCCAGTATCTGGCGGGCACGCTGTGGTTCTGCTGGGTGGGCTGCGGGCGGCTCGCGGAGGGGCGGCACTGGCTGGGCCGGGCCCTGGAGCTGTCGGCGGAGCCGTCGGACTCCCGGGCGAAGGTCATGTGGGTGTACGGCTATGTCGCCCTGCTCCAGGGCGACTCGGCGGCGGCGCTCGCGGTGCTCCAGGAGTGCCGCGACCAGGCCCGCGCGGCGGGCAACGCGGTGGCGGAGGCGTACGCGGTGCACCGGCTGGGCTGCCTGGCGCTGGTCTCGGACGACATGCCGCGCGCCGAGCGCTTCATCGACGAGGCGCTGCTGCGCTACCGCAGCGTCGGCGAGCTCAACAGCAATGTGCTGATGGCGCAGGTGGAGCTGGCGATGTCGGTGGCCTTCCAGGGCGACGTGGCGCACGCGGTGCGGCTGGTGGAGGAGGTCAGGGACATCTGCCGCGACCACGGCGAGCGGTGGACGCTGGCGTACGCGCTGTACGTGCTGGGGTACGCGGCCTGGCTCGGCGGGGAGCCGGAGCGGGCCCGGCGGCTGGCGGAGGAGTCGCTGGCGATCGACCACGGCTTCGACGACCTGGTGGGCGCGGTGCTGGCGCTGGAGCTGCTGGCGCTGATCACCGAGGGCGAGGGGGCCCCGTACGAGGCGGCGGTGCTCCAGGGCGCGGCCGGGCGGCTCTGGGAGTCGGTGGGCCTGCGGCTGTTCGGCTCGCGGTACTTCAACGCCCCGCACGCGGTGTGCGAGCAGCGGGTGCGGGCCGCGCTCGGCGACACCGCCTACGCGGCGGCGGTCGGCGAGGGCGCGCGGCTGGGCCTGGACGCGGCGGCGCACCGGGCGTTGAACCGGCCGGGCGGCGGCCCGGCCGCCGGGGAGCAGCGGGGACGGCCGCCGGTGCCGCGGACGCACGAGCCCGCCGCCTCTCCCGAGGCGGCGGGCTGAGGGTCGCGCGGGGGCCGCGGATCAGCGGGCGTAGTACTCGACGACCAGCTGCTCGTCGCAGATCACCGGGATCTCCTTGCGGTTCGGCGCGCGGTCCAGCCGGAACGCCAGCGCCTGGAGGTTGACCTGGAGGTAGCGCGGGGTCTCGCCGTCGCCGGCCCAGCCGCCCTCGCGGGCGACGAGGAAGGGGGTCTTCTCCCGGGAGCGCTCGCGGACCTGGACGACGTCGTCGGGGCGGACCCGGAAGGACGGCTTGTCGACCTTGCGGCCGTTGACCTCGATGTGGCCGTGCACGACCATCTGGCGGGACTGGTAGATGGTGCGGGCCAGGCCCGAGCGCAGCACCAGCGCGTCGAGCCGGCGCTCCAGCTCGATGATCAGCGCCTCGCCCGTGCGCAGCCCCGCGACCTTCTTGGCCCGGTCGTACGCGCGCTGCATCTGCCGCTCGCTGATGTCGTACTGGGCGCGCAGCCGCTGCTTCTCCAGCAGCCGGGTCTTGTAGTCGCTGTTCTGCTTGCGGCCTCGGCCGTGCTCGCCCGGCGGGTAGGGGCGGGCCTCGAAGTACTTGACCGCTTTCGGGGTCAGCGCGATGCCCAGTGCCCTGGACTTCTTGACCTTGGGACGCGACTGGTTCACGTGCGTCGAACCTCCATCGGGATTAGGTAAGGCTTACCTTAACTGAGGAGTGCGCAGGTTTCGACCCGGGAACCCCGTTCGCCGACGGCGCGTTGCGCTGCGCCGGTGTCACGGTCAGCCGCGTCCCGATGCGGAAGCTTCACCCCCGGCGCTTACGGCCAGGGCACACGCACTCCACCCGAGCGTAACCCGGCGGCAGGGCCGCCGGTTCCACCGTGCGGCCCGCCGCCCGCGGCTGTGCCGCATATCACGTGCGCGCCTACGGCGGCGCGGCCCGGCGCGCGGCGAAGCCCGCGCGACGCCGCGTCGCCCCGCCGCTCGCCGGGCGGAGCCCGGCAGCGGCGGTCCGGCCGGCGCTACTCCGTGCCGCCGCCCTCCAGGCGGGTGCGGACCCAGTCGAGGACGTCGGCGTAGCGGGACTCGGTGCCGTAGCGGGTGGGTTCGTAGTAGCGGCGGCCGGCGAGTTCGTCGGGAAGGTACTGCTGGGCGGCGACGGCGCCGGGGACGTCGTGCGGGTAGACATAGCCCTGCGCGTGGCCGAGCTTGGCGGCGCCCTTGTAGTGGCCGTCGCGCAGGTGCGGCGGCACCGGGCCCGCCTTGCCGGCCCGTACGTCGGCCAGCGCCGCGCCGATCGCGGTGGTCGCCGCGTTGGACTTCGGGGCGAGCGCGAGCGCGATCGTGGCGTGCGAGAGGATCAGCGACGCCTCGGGGAAGCCGATCATCGCGACCGCCTGCGCCGCGGCGACCGCGGTAGGCAGCGCGGTGGGGTCGGCGAGCCCGATGTCCTCGCTCGCGGAGATCATCAGCCGGCGGGCGATGAAGCGCGGGTCCTCGCCCGCCTCGATCATCCGCGCCAGGTAGTGCAGCGCGGCGTCCACGTCCGAGCCGCGGATGGACTTGATGAGCGCGCTCGCCACGTCGTAGTGCTGGTCGCCGTCCCGGTCGTAGGTGACCGCGGCCCGGTCGACGGCCTCCTCCAGCGTCGCCAGCGTGATCGCGTCCTCGCCCTTGGCCAGCGCCGAGCCCGCGCCCGCCTCCAGCGCGGTGAGCGCCCGCCGGGCGTCACCGCCGGCGATCCGCAGCAGATGCTCCTCGGCGTCCTGCGGCAGGCTCACCGCACCCGCCAGGCCCTGCTCGGCGGCCAGCGCCCGGCGCAGCACCCCGCGCACGTCGTCGTCGGTGAGCGGCTCCAGCGTCAGCAGCAGGGAGCGGGACAGCAGCGGGGAGATCACCGAGAAGTACGGATTCTCCGTGGTGGCCGCGATGAGCGTCACCCAGCGGTTCTCCACCGCGGGCAGCAGCGAGTCCTGCTGGGCCTTGCTGAAGCGGTGGATCTCGTCGAGGAAGAGCACCGTCTCGCGCTGGTACCCGCCGGCTTGGCGCTTGGCGCTCTCGATGACCGCGCGGACCTCCTTGACGCCGGCGGTGATCGCCGAGAGCTCCACGAAGCGCTTGTTGGTGGCCTTGCTCACCACATACGCCAGCGTCGTCTTGCCGGTGCCGGGCGGGCCCCACAGGATCACCGAGGACGGCCCGGCGGGGCCGCCGCCGCTCTCCCCCACCAGCCGGCGCAGCGGTGAGCCGGGCCGCAGCAGATGCTGCTGCCCGACGACCTCGTCCAGTGTGCGGGGGCGCATCCGCACGGCGAGCGGGCTGGCCCCCGGGTCGCGCTCACGGCGCTCCTCGGCGGCGGCGGTGAAAAGATCTGGCTCCACGCTTCGAGCCTAGGTCACCGCACCGACACCGCGGACGGCCGGAGTCGCGGACGGCCGGCGCCGCCGGCCACCGAGGGTGGTCAGATGACGGTCTTCCAGTAGTACCAGAAGTGCGTCAGGATCAGCAGGATGATCACGCCGTACCACAGCACCGGCACGACCCAGTGGAACTCCAGCACCAGCGCACGGGCCTTGGCCGGCACCCGGTACAGGCCGTGCCGGATGTTGTGCACCGCGGTGTACCAGAACGTGGCGATGGTCACGACCCACGCCAGGCAGCACCACAGGCAGATGGCGTTGATGTTGTAGATCGTCTGGTACTGCAGCCAGGACACGAAGACCACGCCGAACAGCCCGCCGGCCTGCAGCCCGTACCAGAACCACGCCTTGTAGCGGGCGCCGGCGAGCATCCCGGCGGCCAGGGTGATGAGCACCGGGTAGGCGACCAGTCCGATGATCGGGTTCTGGAACCCGAAGACGTGCGCCTGGTCGCTCTGCATGACGTTGCCGCACGAGATGATCGGGTTGAGGCTGCACGCCGGGGTGTACGTCTTCCCGTCGACCTTCGCCTGCAGCAGCTTGAACTTGTCGTCGGTGATGATGAACGACGCGAGCAGGCCGAGCGCTCCGCAAATCAGCAGCAGCCACGTGAAGGCCTTGCCCGCCACGATGCCTTCTGCCGGCTGCGGCGCGCTCTCGCCGTCGGTGCGCGTCTCGTCCAGGGCGGAAGTCGTCATGGTCGCCGATCTCTCAGGTCGGTGGGGCGGGCACACTCATTGTGCACCAGGGTGGTCAGGACGGAATAAGCCTGCGCCACCCTGGTACACGGACGAGCGGTTTACGCCAGCAGCTCCTTGACGGCCGCGACGATCCCGTCGAGCGGCACCGCGGTCTGCTCGCCACTCTCCATGTCCTTGACCTGCACCACCGCGTCGGCCAGATCGCGGTCGCCGGCGACCAGCGTGAAGCGGGCACCGGAACGGTTGGCCGATTTCATGGCGTTCTTCACGCCCTTGCCGCCGAAGGCGAAATCGGCGGCGACCCCGGCCCTGCGCAGCTCGGTGACCACGGCGAACAGCGTGCGCCTGGCCTCCTCGCCCAGCGGCACCGCGAAGACGTCGGTGCCGGCGGGCAGCGGCAGTTCCACGCCCTCCGCGCGCAGCGCGAGCACCGTGCGGTCCACGCCGAGCGCCCAGCCCACCGACGGCAGCGACGGGCCGCCGATCATCTCCGACAGGCCGTCGTAGCGCCCGCCGCCGCCGACCGCGGACTGCGAGCCGAGGCCGCCGTGCACGAACTCGAAGGTGGTGCGGGTGTAGTAGTCCAGGCCGCGCACCAGCCGGGGGTCGTCCTCGTAGGCCACACCCGCGGCGGCCAGCTGCTCGCGCACCTGCTCGTGGTACGCCTTGCACGCCTCGCACAGGTGGTCGGTGATCAGCGGCGCGCCGGCCAGCTGCCGCTGCACCGACTCGCGCTTGTCGTCCAGCACCCGCAGCGGGTTGATCTCGATCCGCCGCCGGGTGTCCTCGTCGAGGTCCAGGCCGCGCAGGAAGTCCTGGAGCGCGGCCCGGTAGACCGGCCGGCACGCGCGGTCGCCCAGCGAGTTGAGCAGCAGCCGCACATTGCGCAGCCCCAGCGCGCGGTACGCGTCCGCGGCCAGGATGATCAGCTCCGCGTCCAGCATGGGGTCCTCGGCGCCCAGCGCCTCGGCGCCGACCTGCGAGAAGTGCCGGTAGCGGCCGGCCTGCGGCGCCTCGTAGCGGTAGTAGGAGCCGGAGTACCACAGCTTGACCGGCAGGTTGCCGGCGCGGTGCAGGCTGCCCTCCAGGGCCGCCCGCAGCACCGAGGCGGTGCCCTCGGGGCGCAGCGCCAGCTGCGTGCCGCCCTTGGTGGTGAGGGTGTACATCTCCTTGGTCACGATGTCGGTGGACTCCCCGACACCGCGGGAGAACAGCTCGACGTGCTCAAAACCGGGGGTCTCGACATAGCCGTAGCCGGCCCGGCGGGCCGGGGCGGCGATGGCCTCGCGGACGGCGAGGAAGACCGCGGAGTCCGGCGGCAGCAGGTCGTAGGTGCCCTTGGGGGCCTGGATGGTGCTCACGTCAGCAGTCGTCACAATCCTCGTCGGGGAGCCGCGTCGGGGGCTCCCTGGCCGCGGGCCGCCTCGCCCAGGAAGGGGTTGGTGGCGCGCTCGCGGCCGATGGTGGTCTGGGGGCCGTGCCCGGACAGCACCACGGTGGAGTCGTCGAGCGGCAGGCACACGCGGGCCAGCGACTCGTACAGCTCGGCCGTGGAACCGCCGGGCAGGTCGGTGCGTCCGACGGAGCCGGCGAACAGCAGGTCGCCGGAGAACAGCACGGACGGGATGTCCGCGGCCTCCGGCAGCCGGTAGGTCACCGACCCCTTGGTATGGCCGGGCGCGTGCGCGACGCGCAGTTCCAGACCGGCGAGCTCCAGCGTGCCGCCGTCGGTCAGCTCCCGCAGGTCGTCGGGCTCGCCGATGGTCAGCTCGCCCAGCAGCCGCTGCCCGATGCCGCCGCCCAGCGCCTTCTCCGGGTCGGTCAGCATGTAGCGGTCCTCGGGGTGCAGATAGGCCGGCACGCCGTGCGCGCCGCACACCGGGACCACGGAGGCGACATGGTCGATGTGGCCGTGGCTGAGGATGACGGCGACGGGCTTGAGGCGGTGCTTGGCGAGCATGTCCTCGACGCCCTGGGTCGCGAGGTGGCCCGGGTCGATGATCACGCACTCCTCACCGGCGGCGGGGGCGACCACGTAGCAGTTGGTCCCCCAGGCCCCGGCGGGGAACCCGGCAATGAGCACGTTCGTCCTTCTGTCGTCCGCGATCGGTGTCGGCAGCTCACGAGCCTACCGGCGAGCACATCGCGGTCGCGAACCCGTATCGGGCGTGCATCGGCGCGTTTGCGGACTGGACTCCACCCGCCGCAGGACGCGAAGATCTGCGCACACACGCTCGTACGGATCCGCGCCCGCGGCGCGGACGCACAGTAAACGCACAGCTCACACGGCCTGCGGCACAATACGCAAGCGGGTCGGGTCAGTATCGCAACGACACGCACCACAGACGTATCCGACAGACGACCGGGAGCAGGCGAAGTGGTCACCAAGGATCAGCGGCGGCGGCAGCTCGCCCGGGAGAAGTTCGAGCGGCAGCAGGCACGCAGGGTCGATCACCAGCGCAAGGCCCGCACGCGCAACGCGGTCATCGCGTCGGCGGTCGTGGTCGTGCTGGCCGCGGGCGGCATCTCCTGGGCGGCGGGCGCCTTCGACAGCGACCCGAAGAAGAAGGACACCGCCTCGGACCAGGCGGCCGGCGACAGCAGCGCGTCGCCGTCGGCGAGCGGCGCGCCCACCACGGCGCCGGACCCGTGCGAGAAGCCCGCCGCGGGCAACCCGGGGACGCAGCAGTGGAAGAAGGCGCCGGCGATGGCGATCGACAAGGGCGGGAAGTACACCTTCACGCTGTCCACCACGTGCGGCACGATCCCGATCAGCCTGGACGCGGCCAAGGCCCCGCAGACGGTCAACTCGTTCAAGTTCCTGGCGGACAAGGGCTTCTTCGACCACACCAAGTGCCACCGCCTCACCACGGCCGGCATCTACGTGCTGCAGTGCGGCGACCCGACGGCCTCCGGCAGCGGCGGCCCGGGCTACTCGCTGCCGGACGAGAACCTGACGGCCTTCGGCAAGGCCGACGCCAACGGCTCGGTCACGTACCCGGCCGGCACCGTGGCGATGGCCAACAGCGGGCCCAACACCGGCGGCAGCCAGTTCTTCCTGGTCTACAAGGACAGCCCGCTGCAGCCCAACTACACTCCGTTCGGCACGATGAGCGCCGACGGCATGAAGGTGCTGACGAAGATCGCCGGCGCCGGTGAGAACAGCGGCGGCCAGGGCGACGGGGCGCCCAACGCGACCGTCGTGATCAACAAGGCGACCGTCACCAAATCCTGAATCCCGCCGCACCGGATGCGGACAGCCGGGGCGCAGGTCGCCTATGTTGGCGTTGGACCGGTCGTCGCGGAAAGCCCGGCCGGAGAGACACTGTGGACGATGCCCGCGAGCCGCCACCCGGCCGGGTATCACGTGGAGGAGGCGCTGTGAGCAGCGACCCGTGGGGCCGCGTCGATGAGACGGGGACCGTGTACGTGCGTACGGCCGACGGGGAGAAGGAGGTCGGTTCGTGGCAGGCGGGCTCCCCAGCTGAGGCGCTGGCCTACTTCGAGCGCAAGTACGAGGGGCTCGTCGTGGAGATCGGCCTCCTCGAACGGCGGGTGCAGACCACCGACCTCGCCCCGAAGGAGGCGCTGGCGGCGATCGAGCACCTGCGGACGCAGGTGACCGAGGCGCATGCGGTGGGCGACCTGGCGGCGCTGGGCGTCCGGCTGGACGCGCTGGTGGCGCTGGTGGACTCCCGGCGCGAGGAGCGCCGGGCGGCCAAGGCCAAGCAGAGCGAGGAGGCCAGGACCGCCAAGGAGCAACTGGTCGCCGAGGCCGAGCAGTTGGCGGAGAGCGAGCAGTGGCGCACGGCCGGTGAGCGGCTGCGGGCGCTGGTGGACACCTGGAAGGGCCTGCCGCGTCTCGACCGCAAGTCCGACGACGAGCTGTGGCACCGTTTCAGCCATGCGCGCTCGGTGTTCTCCAAGCGCCGCAAGGCGCACTTCGCGTCGCTGGACGCGCAGCGCGAGCAGGCCAGGCGCACCAAGGAGAAGCTGGTCGCCGAGGCGCAGTCGCTGTCGGACTCCACGGACTGGGGCGCGACGGCGGCCCGCTACCGCGAGCTGATGACGGAGTGGAAGGCGGCCGGGCGCGCGCAGCGCGAGGCCGAGGACGACCTGTGGAATCGTTTCCGCGGTGCGCAGGACGTCTTCTTCGCCGCCCGCGCCGAGGTGTTCGCCGAGCGTGACGGTGAGCAGCGCGACAACCTCGCGGCCAAGGAGCAGCTGGTCGTGGAGGCCGAGAAGCTGCTGCCGGTGACGGACCTGAGGGCGGCGCGGGCCGCTTTCCGCTCCATCAACGAGCGCTGGGAGGCCATCGGCCATGTGCCGCGGGACGCCCGGCCCCGGATCGAGGGCCGGATGCACGCCGTGGAGCGGGCGCTGGCGGAGTCCGAGGAAGCCGAGTGGCGGCGCACCAACCCGGAGGTGCGGGCCCGTGCCGCGGGCCTGACCGGGCAGCTCCAGGCCGCTGTCGACAAGCTGCGGGCGCAGATCGACGCGGCGAACGCGGCGGGCAACACCGCCAAGGCCGACAAGCTCACCGCCGAGCTCGAAGGCCGCCAGGCGCTGCTGGACCAGGCCCTGAAGGGCCTGCAGGAGTTCGGGGGCTGACCCCGGGGGGCTGCCGCCCCCGCCGGCGCTGACGTACGGCCCTGTGCGGGCCGTACGTCAGCGCTGGCGACCCGAGGTGACCCGGTAGACGTCGTAGACGCCCTCGACGCCGCGTACGGCCTTCAGGACGTGCCCGAGGTGCTTGGGGTCGCCCATCTCGAAGGTGAAGCGCGAGGTCGCCACCCGGTCGCGGGAGGTCTGCACCGCCGCCGACAGGATGTTGACGTGCTGGTCGGACAGCACCCGGGTGACGTCCGACAGCAGCCGGGAGCGGTCCAGCGCCTCGACCTGGATCGCGACCAGGAAGACCGAGGACTGCGTCGGCGCCCACTCCACGTCGATGATCCGCTCGGGCTGCTGCGACAGCGAGTCGACGTTGACGCAGTCGGCGCGGTGCACCGACACCCCGTTGCCGCGGGTGACGAAGCCGATGATCGGGTCGCCGGGCACCGGGGTGCAGCACCGCGACAGCTTGACCCACACATCGCTCGCGCCCTTGACGACGACGCCCGGGTCGGCGATGCCGCGCCGCTTGCGGCCCTGCGGCGGCGCCGCGATCTCCTCGACGTCCTCGGTCGCGCCCTCCTCGCCGCCGAGCGCGTCGACGAGCTTGTGCACCACCGACTGGGCGGTGATGTGGCCCTCGCCGATCGCCGCGTACAGCGCGGAGATGTCGGGGTAGCGCATCTCGTGCGCCAGGGTGACCAGGGAGTCGCCGGTGAGCACCCGCTGGATCGGCAGGTTCTGCTTGCGCATGGCCCGCGCGATGGCGTCCTTGCCGTGCTCGACGGCCTCCTCGCGGCGCTCCTTGGAGAACCAGGCGCGGATCTTGTTGCGGGCCCTGGGCGACTTGACGAAGCCCAGCCAGTCGCGGGAGGGGCCGGCGCCGGCGGCCTTGGAGGTGAAGACCTCCACCAGGTCGCCGTTGTCGAGCGTGGACTCCAGGGGGACCAGCCGCCCGTTGACCCGGGCGCCTATGGTGCGGTGGCCGACCTCGGTGTGCACCGCGTACGCGAAGTCCACCGGGGTGGCGCCGGCCGGCAGCGCTATGACGTCGCCCTTGGGCGTGAAGACGAAGACCTCGCTCTGCGACAGGTCGAAGCGCAGCGACTCCAGGAACTCGCCCGGGTCCTCGGTCTCCTTCTGCCAGTCCAGCAGCTGCCGCAGCCACGCCATGTCGTTGACCGCGTCGTCCTTCTTGTCCGAGCGCGGGCTGTCGGTGCGCACCTTGGAGGCGCCGGCGACGGCGTCCTGCTTGTACTTCCAGTGCGCGGCGATGCCGTACTCGGCGCGGCGGTGCATGTCGAAGGTGCGGATCTGCAGCTCGACGGGCTTGCCGCTGGGGCCGATCACCGTGGTGTGCAGCGACTGGTACATGTTGAACTTCGGCATCGCGATGTAGTCCTTGAACCGGCCGGGGACCGGGTTCCATCGCGCGTGGATCGTGCCGAGCGCCGCGTAGCAGTCACGGACGGTGTCGACCAGCACCCGGATGCCGACCAGGTCGTAGATCTCCGCGAAGTCCCGGCCGCGGACGATCATCTTCTGGTAGACGCTGTAGTAGTGCTTGGGGCGGCCGGTGACGGTGGCCTTGATCCGGGCGGCCCGCAGGTCCTGCTGCACCTGGTCGGTGACGATCGCCAGGTACTCGTCGCGCTTGGGGGCGCGCTCGGCGACCAGCCGGACGATCTCGTCGTACATCTTGGGGTAGAGGATGGCGAAGGCCAGGTCCTCCAGCTCCCACTTGATGGTGTTCATGCCCAGCCGGTGGGCCAGCGGGGCGTAGATCTCCAGCGTCTCGCGGGCCTTCTTCTCCTGCTTGTCCCGCTTGAGGTAGCGCATCGTGCGCATGTTGTGCAGCCGGTCGGCGAGCTTGATCACCAGGACCCGGGGGTCCTTGGCCATCGCCACGACCATCTTGCGGACCGTCTCGGCCTGCGCGGCCTCGCCGAACTTGACCTTGTCCAGCTTGGTGACGCCGTCCACCAGCAGCGCCACCTGGTCGCCGAAGTCGCGGCGCAGCTGGTCCAGCCCGTACTCGGTGTCCTCGACGGTGTCGTGCAGCAGCCCGGCCATCAGGGTGGCCGGGTCCATGCCGAGCTCGGCCAGGATGGTCGTGACGGCCAGCGGATGGGTGATGTACGGGTCGCCGCTCTTGCGCTTCTGGCCCCGGTGCCAGCGCTCGGCGACCTGGTAGGCGGCCTCGATCTGCCGCAGCTGGGCACTGTCGCCCTTGGGGTCGTTGCCCCGCACGACCCGCAGCAGCGGCTCCAGGACGGGGTTGTACGGGCTGGAGCGCTGCACGCCGAGCCGGGCCAGCCGGGCGCGTACCCGGCTGGAGGACGCGCCGGGCCGGGTCGGCGCGACGCTGCCCGGGGTGCGGACCGGCCGTACGGCGGGCGGTGCGGGCTTGGGCGCGGAGTCCGCGGGGGTGTGCGCGGGCGCGCCGGTGCCTGCCGGGCCGCCGTGCGCAGGGCTGCCCCCCGCGGGGGCGGTGGGTTCGGTGCCGCCCGCGGCGTCGAGTGGCTGGGCCTTGTCCGGCAAGTGCACTCCTCACGCGGGGTAGAACTTCCATGGTATCGACCTGCGCCGGTACCCGGGCGTGCGCCGTCGGCGGGCGCCCCCCGCCGGGGTGGCGGCGGGGGGCGGGCGCGTCAGACGGTGATCAGGGCGTCCAGTGGGGCGTCGGCGAGCACGGGCGCGAGCCGTTCGCGCCCCCCGAGGAAGCTCAGCTCCAGCAGCACCGCGAGCCCGGCGATGGTCGCGCCGGCCCGCCGGATGAGCCCCAGGCTCGCCTCGGCGGTGCCGCCGGTGGCCAGGACGTCGTCGATGACCAGGACCCGGTCCTCGGGGGCGAAGGCGTCGGTGTGCACCTCGATCTCGGCGGTGCCGTACTCCAGCTGGTACGCCTGCCCGTGCACGGCCCCGGGGAGCTTGCCGGCCTTGCGGATCGGCACAAAGCCGACGCCGGCCCGTACCGCCGCCGGGGCGGCCAGGATGAAGCCGCGCGCCTCCAGGCCGACGACCTTGGTGGCGCCGTGCCGGGCGCACAGCGCCGCGAGCGCGTCGACCAGGGCGCCGAAGGCCGGCGGGTCGGCCAGCAGCGGCGTGATGTCCTTGAACACCACGCCGGGCTCCGGATAGTCCGGCACGTCCCTGATGTGGGCGAGCAGCAGCTCGCGCAGCTCGGTGGACGCGGACTCGGTGGTGGTCATCGCGGTGTCTTCCTCGGCTTTCCTGTGTCCCGGTGGGGTCCGGCCGGGCGGTGCGCCCGGGCGGTGCCGCCGGGAGCCCTTGCGGGCCGTCGTCCCCGGTCGTCGTGGTGCGGTCATTGTCCCCCGTGATTGTTTCGCGCACGTCGGTGCCCCGGCACGCCGGAGCCGCCCGGTCGTGGTGACCGGGCGGCTCGCGGTACGGGTGGTGCGCCGGGCGCGGCCGGCTCAGCGCCTGCGGCCCGAGGGGCGTCCGCGTCCGCCGCGTCCGCCGGGCTGGGTGCGGGTGCTGCGGGTGCCGGTGCCGCGGGTGCCGCTCTGGCCGCGCGGGGCGACCACACCGGCGCCGGCGGAGGCGGTGGCCCCCGCCTCGTCGGCCGGCTCGTCGCCGTCCTCGGCGGTGTCCGCGCCGGGGGTGTCCGCCGGCTCGTCCTTGGCGTCCTTGCCCTTCGCCGCGTCGGAGGCGCGCTTGGCCAGCACGCGCTTGCGCAGCGCCTTCATCTGCGGCTCGCGCTCCTTGAACTCGGCCACGATCGGGGTGGCGATGAAGATCGAGGAGTACGCGCCGGCGGTCAGGCCCACGAACAGCGCGAGCGCGATGTCGTTGAGCACGCCGGCGCCGAGCAGGCCGCCGCCGATGAACAGCAGCGCGGCGACCGGCAGCAGCGCCACCACGGTGGTGTTGATCGACCGCACCAGGGTGCTGTTGAGGCTGCGGTTGGCGATGTCGCTGTAGGTGTGCTGGTTCTGCTTGGTGATGCCCTTGCTGGCTTCCTTCAGGCCGTCGAAGACGACGACGGTGTCGTAGAGGGAGTAGCCGAGGATGGTCAGCAGGCCGATCACCGTGCCCGGGCTGACCTCGAAGCCGACGATGGCGTAGACCCCGGTGGTGATCGTCAGGTCGTGCAGCAGGGCGACCAGGGCCGCCGCGGCCATCCGCCACTCGAAGGCGATCGCGAGGTAGACGACCACCAGCACCAGGAAGATGATCAGGCCCTCGATCGCCTTGTGGGAGATCTCCTTGCCCCAGCTCGGGCCGACGATCTCCGCGTCGATCTTCGACGGGGTGATCTTCAGTTCCTGGCCGATGTTCTGCTGGATCTGCTTGGAGGTGTCGGTGGCGATGTCGCTGACCTGGATGCGCAGCCCGCCGTTGCCCAGCTTCTGGACGGTGGCGGTGTGCCCCAGCGTGTGGCCGTCGAGGGCGTCGTGCGCCTGGTTGACGCTGTACGTCGTCTTCGGGGTGGTGAAGACGGCGCCGCCGGAGAACTCGATGCTGAACTTCAGGCCGTTGACGACCAGGCCGACGACGGCCGCGAGCGTGATCAGGATCGAGACCCCGTACCACAGCTTGCGCTTGCCCACGAAGTCGTAGCTGACCTCGCCCCGGTGCAGCCGGTGACCGAGAGTGCCGAGTTTGGACATCAGGCTTCCTTCGTCTCCGTGCTGTGGTTACGGCGGACTCGGCGCAGGGGCGCCTTGACGCCGAGGCTCTTGGGGTCCAGACCGGACCACTTGTGGCCCTCGGCGAAGAACCGGCGGCGGGCGAGGATCGTCATGAGCGGCTTGGTGAACAGGAACACCACCGCGACGTCGAGCAGCGTCGTCAGGCCGAGCGTGAAGGCGAAGCCGCGGACCTTGCCGACCGTCACCACGTAGAGCACGGCGGCGGCCAGGAAGGACACGAAGTCCGACACCAGGATGGTGCGCCGGGCGCGCGGCCAGCCGCGGGCGACCGCGGGCTGCAGCGAGCGGCCCTCGCGCAACTCGTCCCTTATGCGTTCGAAGAACACGATGAAGGAGTCCGCGGTGATACCGATGGCGACGATCGCACCGGCGACGGCCGGCAGGTTCAGCGCGAAGCCGATGGCCCGGCCGAGCAGGCACATGATCGTGTACGTGAGCGCAGCCGACACCATGAGGCTCAGGATGGCCACGAAGCTCAGTCCGCGGTAGTAGGCGAACATGTAGAGCACGACCAGGGCGAGGCCGACCGCGCCGGCGATCAGGCCGCCGCGCAGCTGCTCGCCGCCGAGCGCGGCGGACACGGTGGTGCGGTCGGACGTCTCGAACGCCAGCGGCAGCGAGCCGTACTTGAGCACGTTGGCGAGGTCCTGCGCGTCCTTCTGCTGGAAGCTGCCGGAGATCTGGGCGCTGCCGCCGGGCAGGGCCTCGTGCACCGAGGGCGCGGACTCGACGTTCCCGTCCAGGACGATCGCGAAGCGGTTGTTCGGGTCGGTCTGGCTGGCCAGGTCGCCGGTGACCTTGGTGAACTCGCCGGCGCCCTTGGAGTCGAAGGTCAGGTTGACGACCCACCCGTTGCCCTGCTGGGTGTCGAAGGCGGCGTTGGCGCCGGAGACGCGCTTGCCGTCGATCAGGGAGGGGCCGAGCACGTACTTGGCCCAGACGCCGCCCTCCTTGCCGCACGCGACGATGGTGTCGGTGGGCTTGGAGCCCTCGTTGGCCTTGGCGCGCTGGTTGGCATCGGTGCAGTCCAGCGCGGCGAACTTGGCCTGGACGTCGGCCGGGATCGAGGTGGCGGCGCTGCCGCCGGCGCTCGGGTCGCTGGTGGCCGGGTCGCTGGGCGCCGGGGTGGGCAGCGGGGTCGGCGCCTTGTCGACCGAGGAGGTCAGGGCGCCGGTGACGGCGCGGCCCTGGGTGGCGCTGGTCGACGGGGTGCTGGACGCGCTGCCGGTCGCCTTCGGGGTGGCCGTACCGCTCGGGGTGGACTTCGGCGTACCGGAGGGCGAGGGGGTGGCGCTGCCCGAGGGGGTCGGGGTGGTGGCCGGCGCCGGGGCGCCGTCGGCGACCGTGAGGACCTGGCGGAAGTACATCTGCGCCGTGGTCCCCACCTGCTTCTCCGCCTGGTCGGCGTTGGTGCCCTTGGGGATGTTGACGATGATGTTCTTCGATCCCTCGGTCTGCACCTCCGCCTCGGAGACGCCGAGGCCGTTGACCCGGTTGCTGATGATGCTGGCCGCGGTGTTCATGTTGGCCTTGTTCACCGCGTCGCCCTGGCCCGGCTTGGCCGTCAGGGTGATGCTGACGCCGCCGGCGAGGTCGATGCCCAGCCGGGGCGTCCTGTCACCGGAGAGGAAGATTCCTCCGGTCATCGCCACCAGGGCGATGAGGATGACGGCCAGAGCACGCCCGGGGTACCCCTGGCTCCCCGGGGACCTGCGGCCCTTCTTGGCTGCTGCCACCTTCTTGTGTCTCCCTGTCCGACCACACCGCGGCCTGCGCGCCTACGGGTGGTGACGAGTTGTGCGCGAACCTGACCCTTACTTGGTGGTGGAGTCCGAGCCGCCCGCCCCCGGCCCGTCCTCGGTCTTCTTCAGCTCCACCCGGTCCTCGTCCGACTCCGGGGCGTCACCGTCGACCGGGTCCGCGGCGAGGGTGGCGCCGTCGTCGTGGCCGTCGTGCGCCGCGTCGTGCGCGGTGTCGCCGTCCTCGCCGTCCTCCAGGTCGTCCGGCTCGATGCCGTGCACGATCCGGTTGAACTCCTCCTCGCTGAGCACGGCGGAGATGGCGCCCTTGGTGAAGTGCGCGTGCACGCCGTCGGTCAGCTCCAGCAGGACCGTCTCCTGGTTGACCTCCTTCACCACGGCGTACATGCCGCCGATGGTGCGGATCCCGGTGCCGGGCTCCATCTTCTCGCGCATCTCCAGGGCCTGGCGCTGCTTGTTCTTCGCGGACCTGGTCATGAGCAGCATGCCGAGGATGAGGACGATGAAGACGAAGATCAGGGGATTCACGGTGTGGACGTTCCTTCGCACGGCCAACGGGGCTGGCCTGGTTTCCGGGATATGGATGCCGCTCCAGAGGAAGGGCGTCGGCGGAGTCTAAGCGCTGGCTCGCCGCTGGAACAACGCCAAGCATGGCACTGAGGTTCCTGACGGGGCGAGTTCGGCCGTTGTCACGGCCCGAACAGCCCGGTCTGTCCCGGTCCCGCCCCGCCGGTGGGGTGCGGAGGTGCGAGGCCGAGGTGTGCCCATGCGGCGCCGGTGGCCACCCTGCCCCGCGGAGTGCGGGCCAGGAGCCCCTCCCTCACCAGGAAGGGCTCGGCCACCTCCTCAACAGTCTCACGCTCCTCCCCCACTGCGACAGCAAGTGTGGACAAACCCACAGGACCGCCGCCAAAAAGGGTGAGCAGGGCATGCAGGACGGCCCGGTCCAGCCGGTCGAGGCCGCGGGCGTCGACCTCGTAGACCTCCAGGGCCGCGGCGGCGGTCTGCCGGGTGATCGTCCCGTCCGCCCGGACCTGCGCGTAGTCGCGGACCCGGCGCAGCAGCCGGTTGGCGATCCGCGGGGTGCCGCGGGAGCGGCCGGCGATCTCGGCGGCTCCCGCGGCGTCGACCACGACGTCCAGCAGGCCGGCCGAGCGGTGGATGACCCGCTCCAGCTCGGCGGGGGCGTAGAACTCCATGTGGCCGGTGAAGCCGAAGCGGTCGCGCAGCGGCGGCGGCAGCAGGCCGGCCCGGGTGGTGGCGCCGACCAGGGTGAAGGGCGGCAGCTCCAGCGGGATCGCGGTGGCGCCGGGGCCCTTGCCGACGATCACGTCGACCCGGAAGTCCTCCATCGCCATGTACAGCATCTCCTCGGCCGGCCGGGACATCCGGTGGATCTCGTCGAGGAAGAGGACCTCGCCCTCGGTGAGCGAGGACAGGATCGAGGCGAGGTCGCCGGCGTGCTGGATGGCGGGCCCGGAGGTGATACGGATCGGGACGCCCATCTCGGCGGCGATGATCATCGACAGGGTCGTCTTGCCCAGGCCCGGGGCGCCGGACAGCAGCACGTGGTCGGCGGTGCCGCCGCGCTTGCGGGCGGCCTGGAGGACCAGTCCGAGCTGCTCGCGGACCCGCTCCTGGCCGACGAACTCGTCGAGGTCGCGGGGCCGCAGCGCCGCCTCGACGGCCTGGTCGTCGCTGTCGGCCACGGCGCCGACCAGCCGGTCGGCTGCGGCGTTGTCGGCGTCGTCCCAGTTCATGGATGGTCTCTCGGGTCTCTCGGCTCGGACGGTGGGCGGATCGGTCGGTGCCTGACGGTCGGGGCGGTCGGGCGGTTTTACGGTGGCCGGTACGGGCGGGCCGTGGGTGGTGGGCGGTGGGCGGTGGCGGGGCCGACGCGGCGTCAGCGGGTGCGGTTGAGGGACTGGAGGGCGCTGCGCAGCAGGGCGCCGACGTTGGGCTCGGGCGCGGACTCGGCCTGCGGGGTGACGGCGGTCACCGCCTCGTCCGCCTCGCGGGCGGCGTAGCCGAGGCCGAGCAGCGCGGCGTGCAGCTGCTCGCGCCAGGACGCCGGGGCCGCGGGGGCCGCGCCGGCGACGGCGGCGGTGCCGAGCGGGGCGCCGAGCCGGTCCTTCAGTTCCAGCAGCAGCCGCTGGGCCCCCTTCTTCCCGATGCCGGGCACGGCGGTCAGCGCCTTCTCGTCGCCCGCGGCGACCGCGGCCCGCAGCGCGTCGGGCGCGTGCACGGCGAGCATGGTCTGGGCCAGCCGCGGGCCGACCCCGCTCACGGTCTGGAGCAGCTCGAAGACCTGCCGCTCGTCGTCGTCGGCGAAGCCGTAGAGGGTCAGGGAGTCCTCCCGGACGACCAGTGAGGTGGCCAGCCGCGCGGGCTCGCCGATCCGCAGCGCGGCGAGGGTGCCGGGCGCGCACTGGACGGCCATGCCGATGCCGCCGACCTCGATCACGGCGGCGTCGGGCGCGAGGGCGGCGACAGGGCCGCTGACGAAGGCGATCACGTGGCGGACTCCCGGGTGCGTACGGCGGTGTCTCGGGCGGCGGGGCGGTCGGCGGCCGGGCGGGCGGCGACCGCGGAGGACGAGGACGAGGCGGCGGAGGCGGACGGGGCGGCGGCCGTGCCGTTCTGCCGGGCGGCGGCCTGGCGCAGGCGGTCGGTGGCGGGGCCGCGCCAGATGTGGCAGATGGCCAGCGCCAGCGCGTCGGCGGCGTCGGCCGGCTTGGGCGGGGCGTCCAGCCGCAGCAGCCGGGTCACCATCGCGCCGACCTGGGCCTTGTCGGCCCGGCCGCTGCCGGTGACGGCGGCCTTGACCTCGCTGGGGGTGTGCAGGTGGACCGGCAGCCCGCGGCGGGCGGCGCACAGGATCGCCACCGCGCTGGCCTGGGCGGTGCCCATCACCGTGCGCACATTGTGCTGGCTGAAGACGCGCTCCACGGCGACGGCGTCCGGCCGGTGCTCGTCGAGCCATGCCTCGATGCCCTGCTCGACCAGCACCAGGCGCTCGCCGACCGGCGCGTCGGCCGGTGTCCTGACGACCCCGACGCCGACCATCGCCAGCCGCCGGCCGGCCGTGCCGTCGACCACGCCGATGCCGCACCGGGTCAGCCCCGGGTCCACGCCGAGCACGCGCACCGCCGCCCCCTTCCCTCGCCCGTTCGACCACCCGTTCCCGCAGGCTATCGGTTCGCACCGACAACGCCAGGACAGCAAAACGCCAGGACGGCAAAGGGCGGGCCGGGCAGGTGTGTTCCCGCCCGGCCCGCCCTGTGCCGCCGTCAGGCGTCGACCTTCTCCATGACCTCGTCCGAGACGTCGAAGTTGGCGAAGACGTTCTGCACGTCGTCGCTGTCCTCCAGCGCGTCGATGAGCTTGAAGATCTTGCGGGCGCCGTCCTCGTCCAGCTCCACCTGCATGGTCGGCAGGAAGTTCGCGTCCGCGGAGTCGTAGTCGATGCCCGCCTCCTGGAGCGCCTTGCGCACCGGCACCAGGTCGGTGGCCTCGCTGATCACCTCGAAGGACTCGCCGAGGTCGTTGACCTCCTCGGCGCCGGCGTCCAGGACCGCGCCGAGCACGTCGTCCTCGGTCAGCTCCGCCTTGGGGACGATGACCACGCCCTTGCGGTTGAACAGGTACGACACCGAGCCCGGGTCGGCCATCGAGCCGCCGTTGCGGGTCATGGCGACCCGGACGTCGGAGGCGGCGCGGTTGCGGTTGTCGGTCAGGCACTCGATGAGGACGGCGACGCCGTTCGGCCCGTAGCCCTCGTACATGATCGTCTGGTAGTCGGCGCCGCCGGCTTCCAGGCCCGCACCGCGCTTGACCGCGCTGTCGATGTTCTTGTTCGGGACCGAGCTCTTCTTGGCCTTCTGGATCGCGTCGAAGAGCGTCGGGTTGCCGTCGGGGTCCGCGCCACCGGTCCTGGCGGCGACCTCGATGTTCTTGATCAGCTTCGCGAAGAGCTTGCCGCGCTTGGCATCGATCACGGCCTTCTTGTGCTTCGTCGTAGCCCATTTAGAGTGGCCGGACATCCGACAGTCTCCTTCGCGTCACCCAGTGCTGTTCTTCGGCTCGGTCGATCCTACCGGGACGGGATCACCCCGCGGCGCGCACGGCGGACACGAAGAGTTCATGCACGCGGTGGTCGCCGGTCAGCTCCGGATGGAACGAGGTGGCCAACAGGTTGCCCTGCCGCACCGCCACGATGTGGCCGCGGTGCTCGGCCAGCACCCGCACCTGCGCGCCGACCGACTCGACCCAGGGGGCGCGGATGAAGACGCCCTCGACGGGGCCGCCCTCGACGCCGGCCACGTCCACGCCGGCCTCGAAGGACTCGTTCTGCCGGCCGAAGGCGTTGCGGCGCACGATCATGTCGATGCCGCCGAAGGTCTCCTGCCCGGACCTGGGGTCGAGGATCTTGTCGGCGAGCATGATCAGGCCCGCGCACGTGCCGTAGACCGGCAGCCCGCCCCGTATCGCGGCGCGCAGCGGCTCCGTGAGGCCGAACAGCGCGGCGAGCTTGGAGATGGTGGTGGACTCCCCGCCCGGCACGACCAGGCCGTCGATCCCGGCCAGTTCCTCGGCGCGGCGGACCGGGCCGGCCGCGGCGCCCGCCGCGGCCAGCGCCGCGAGGTGTTCGCGTACGTCGCCCTGGAGGGCGAGCACGCCGATGGTGGGACGGGTCATCGGTGGCTCCGGCCTCACCAGCCGCGCTTGGCGTAGTGCTCGGACTCCGGCAGCGTGTCGATGTTGATGCCGACCATGGCCTCGCCGAGGTTGCGGGAGGCGTCCGCGACGACCTTGGGGTCGTCGAAGAAGGTGGTGGCGCGGACGATCGCGGCGGCGCGCTTGGCGGGGTCGCCGGACTTGAAGATGCCGGAGCCGACGAAGACGCCCTCGGCGCCGAGCTGGCGCATCAGAGCCGCGTCCGCGGGGGTGGCCACACCGCCGGCGGAGAACAGCACGACGGGCAGCTTGCCGAGCTCGGCGACCTCCTTGACCAGCTCGTACGGGGCGCGCAGCTCCTTGGCCGCGGCGAACAGCTCGTTGTTGTCCAGCGAGCGCAGCCGGCCGATCTCGCCCTTGATCTGCCGCAGGTGGCGGACGGCCTCCACGACGTTGCCGGTGCCGGCCTCGCCCTTGGAGCGGATCATGGCCGCACCCTCGGCGATCCGGCGCAGTGCCTCGCCGAGGTTGGTGGCGCCGCATACGAAGGGGGTGGTGAAGGCCCACTTGTCGGAGTGGTTGACCTCGTCGGCGGGGGTCAGCACCTCGGACTCGTCGATGTAGTCGACGCCGAGCGACTGCAGGACCTGCGCCTCGACGAAGTGGCCGATGCGGGACTTGGCCATCACCGGGATGGAGACGGCGCCGATGATGCCCTCGATCATGTCCGGGTCGGACATCCGGGCCACCCCGCCCTGCACGCGGATGTCGGCGGGGACCCGCTCCAGCGCCATGACGGCGACGGCTCCGGCGTCCTCGGCGATCCGCGCCTGCTCCGGCGTGACGACGTCCATGATCACGCCGCCCTTGAGCTGCTCGGCCATGCCGCGCTTGACGCGCGCGGTGCCGGTCTCGGGGGTGCTGCCGGTGGACGGTGTGGTGGACACGTGTGACCTCACTCGCTGACGTGGACGGATGGGTACGCAAAGGGGCGGTTGCCACCCCGGTCTACCACCGGGGCCTCAAGAATGGTCCGGCCGGACGGGGCGGCGGAAAAGGGCCAATTCGCCGCGGGTGGCTCCCGCCACAGGTCAGGGCGCGGGGGCGCCTTCTGCGGTCAGCGGCGCGGGCGGCTCGTCGTCCATCTCGAAGGCCAGCGGGAAGGGCGCGTGCCCGGCCAGCCGCAGCCAGCGCACCACCCGGTGCTCACGGACGGCGCGGGCGGCGCGTACCGCGTCGTTGTGGAAGCGGCGGGCCATCGGCACCCGGCGCACCGCCTGGGTCAGCTCGCCGATCGCGGCGGTCCCGCCGGGGGCCGCGCCGACCTCGGCGACCGCCTCGGCGTCGGCGAAAACCGCCCGCAGCGCCTGGCTCAGTTCACTCTCGGCCACTTCGCGCTGCTCGGGCTCGGCCTGCCGGGCGGCGTGCGCGGACTCGTACAGCACGATCGAGGCCGCCGGGTCCAGGACGCCCGCGGTCGCGAGCTCCTGCGCGACCGAGGCGCGGCGCAGCAGCTGGGCGTCCAGCGCGGCGCGGGCGGCGTCGATACGGGCGTGCAGCCGGTCCAGGCGCCCCGCGGTCCAGCTCAGGTAGAGGCCGACGGCGACGAGCGCGACCGCGATCCAGATGATGGTGGTGGTCACGGGCGGCAAGGCTACCGGCGTGTCGGGCCGAAGAAGCCGCGCAGCCGGGTGCGCTCGTCGGTGGCCACGCGCGCGGCGCCGTCGGCGACGGTCTCGTACACCGCGAGGATGTCGGCGCCGACCGAGGACCAGTCGAAGCGCCGTACGTGCGCCCGGCCCCGCTCGCTGAGCGCGGCGCGCCGCTCGGGGTCGGCGAGCAGCCGCAGCGCGGCGGTGGCGAGCGCGTCGGCGTCCTCGTTGGCGAACAGCTCGCCGGCGGTGCCCTGCGCGAGGACCTGCGCGAAGGCGTCGAGGTCGCTGGCGAGCACGGGGGCGCCGGCCGACATCGCCTCGACCAGGATGATGCCGAAGGACTCGCCGCCGGTGTTGGGGGCCACGTACAGGTCGACGCTGCGCAGCAGCCGCGCCTTGTCCTGGTCGCTGACCATGCCGAGGAATTCGACCCGGCCGCGCATGTGCTCGGGCAGCGTGGCGACGGCCTCCTCGGTGTCGCCGCGGCCGGCGACCAGCAGCCGGGTGTCCGGCCTGGCCCGCAGGATCGCCGGCAGGGCCCGCATCAGCACGGGCAGGCCCTTGCGGGGCTCGTCGATACGGCCCATGAAGCCGATGGTCCCGCCCTGCCATTCGGGGCGGGGCTCGGCGCGGGCGAAGAAGTCGACGTCGACGCCGTTGGGGATGACGACCGCGTCGCCGCCGAGGTGTTCCACCAGCGTGCGCCGGGCGTACTCGCTCACCGCGATACGCGCCCTGATCTTCTCCAGCGCGGGCTGCAGGATCGGGTAGGCGGCGATCATCGCCCGCGAGCGCGGGTTGGAGGTGTGGAAGGTCGCCACGATCGGCCCCTGCGCGGCCCAGCAGGCCAGCAGGCCGAGCGAGGGCGAGCTGGGCTCGTGGATGTGCACGACGTCGAAGCCGCCGTCGTGCAGCCAGCGCCGCACCCGGGCGGCCGACAGCACGCCGAAGTTCAGCCGGGCGACCGAGCCGTTGTACGGCACCGGCACCGCGCGGCCGGCGGAGACGACGTACGGGGGCAGCGGTGTCTCGTCGTCGGCCGGGGCGAGGACGGACACGTGGTGGCCGAGCCCGATGAGGTGCTCGGCCAGGTCGCGGATGTGGAACTGGACGCCGCCGGGGACGTCCCAGGAGTACGGGCAGACGATCCCGATCCTCACGCGCTCCCCGCTTCCCCGGTTCCGCGGGCCTCCTGCGCCGGCTGCGCGCCGGCCTCCGCGGGCGGTGCCTTCGGCGTACGGGGCCGCAGGTCGTCCAGCCACAGCCGCTGGAGCATGTGCCAGTCCTGCGGGTGCGCGGCGATGCCGGCGGCGAACGCGTCGGCGAGCTGCTGCGTCATCACCGCGGTGCGCCGCGCCCGGTCGCCCTCCGCGGGCACCACCACCGGCTCGTGCACGGTGCCCTGCATGACGGGCGAGTCGTCGTACCACAGCGTGACCGGCAGCAGCAGCGCGCCGGTCTGCTGGGCCAGCAGCGCGGGTCCGGCCGGCATGCGGGCCCGGCCGCCGAAGAAGTCGACCTCGACGCCGGAGGTGGACAGGTCCCGGTCGGCGACCAGGCACACCAGGCCGCCGTCGCGCAGCCGCCGGGCCAGCGTGCCGAAGGCGCTGCCCCCGGTGTGCGGCAGCACCTCCATGCCCAGGCCCTCGCGGTAGGCGACGAAGCGGTCGTAGAGCGTCTCGGGCTTGAGGCGCTCGGCGACCGTCGCGAACGGTGTCTCCAGCTTGGTGGTGACCCACGCGCCGGCCAGGTCCCAGTTGGCCATGTGCGGCAGGGCGAGTATCACGCCCTTGCCGGCGGCAAGGCCCCCGGTGAGGTAGTGCACGTTGGAGGGCGCGAAGCCGCCGCGGATGCGGTCCTTGCTCCAGGCCGGCAGCCGGAAGGACTCCATCCAGTACCGCAGGTAGGAGCGCATCCCGGCGCGCGACAGCTCCCGCAGCGCAGCGGCGTCGGCGTCCGGCACGACCCGCGCCAGGTTGGACTCCAGCCGCAGCACGCCCTTGCCGCGCCGCCGCCAGGCCGCGTCGGCGACGGTACGGCCGAGGGCCCGGGCGGCGGGTTCCGGCAGCGTCTTGACGGCGCTCCAGCCGGCTCCGTACAGGCCGTCGACCAGGCTGCCCCGGAGCGCGGCGGCCCGGGAGGGGCCGTCGCCGGTCATACGCCGCTCCGCTGCTCGCGGCCGGCCGGCGGCGACGCGGCGTCCGCCTCGGCGGCCTCGCGGCGGACGGTGACCACGCGCTGGATGAGGGTGACGAAGCTGCCGGCGGCGACGACCCACAGCGCGACCGGCAGCAGGTACTGGATGCCGGGCACGCCGAAGGTGCGGTGGAAGCCGGACAGGCCGCACAGCACCAGCGTGATGACCAGCCGCTCGGACCGCTCGACCAGGCCGTTGACGTCGACCGGCAGCCCGATGGCCTCGCCGCGCGCCTTGGTGTACGACACCACCTGGCCGCTGGCCAGGCAGAACAGCGTGACCGCGCACAGCGTGAGGTTGTCGCCGTCGCCCGCGTACCACAGGGCGAGGCCGCCGAAGACGGCCCCGTCGGCGACCCGGTCGAGGGTGGAGTCCAGGAAGGCGCCCCAGCGGCTGGAGCGGCCCATCTGGCGGGCCATGTTGCCATCGACCAGGTCGGAGAAGACGAACAGGGTGATCACGACCGTGCCCCAGAAGAACTGGCCCCTGGGGTAGAAGGCCAGCGCGCCGGCCACCACGCCCGCGGTGCCGACCAGCGTCACCGCGTCCGGGCTCACCCCCCTGCGCAGCAGGAACGCGGCGAACGGCGTGAGGACACGCGTGAAGAAAGCACGCGCGTACTTGTTCAGCATGGTCTTCCCGACAAGGTCGCAGGACGTGAGCGCGGCGGCCTGGGCCGCCGCCGGTGGCAGCGAGGGTCCGCCGCCGGATGGCCCATCGTAGCCAGCCCCCGCCGGCCCGACGCGCCAGGCACCGCCGGGACCCCCGCACCCCCCATACAGCACGCCGCGGCGACCGCCCGGCGACCGCCGCCGGTACGACGTATGGACGCGACCTGACCGGCGTGGGAAGGTCGAAGGACCGCGGGCGTCGTCGAGGCCGCCTCGGCACTGCGCGGTCCTTCCACGGCGTCCTGGAGCGCGCCCCCTCGTGAGGGCGCGGACCGGTGAGCGAGCAGGACCCGGGAGGCGAGTGCACATGGGTGCAGCCGACAGGAAAGACGGACAGCCAGGGGCCGCCGGAAGGGCACCGGCGGCCGACCGCCCCGGCAAGGTGCGCAACGTGGTGCTGGTCGGCCACAGCGGAGCAGGCAAGACGACCCTGGTGGAGGCGCTGGCGCTGGCCACCGGCGCGGTCAACCGGGCCGGCCGGGTCGAGGACGGCGGCTCGGTCTCCGACCACGACGAGATCGAGCAGCGGCAGGGCCGCTCGGTGCAGCTGTCCCTCGTGCCCGTCGGCTGGGACGGCATCAAGATCAACCTGCTGGACACCCCCGGCTACGCCGACTTCGTCGGTGAGCTGCGGGCCGGGCTGCGCGCCGCCGACGCGGCCCTCTTCGTGGTCTCCGCCGCGCAGGACGGCGAGGGCGTCGGCGGCCCGACGCGCATGGTGTGGGACGAGTGCGCGGCCGTCGGGATGCCGCGGGCGGTCGTCGTGACGCACCTGGAGTCGGCGCGGGCCGGCTTCGAGGAGACCGCGGCGCAGGTCGCCCGGGAGCTCGGCGGCGACGACCCGGACGCGGTGCTGCCGCTCTACCTGCCCGTCCACGGCCCCGAGGGCCCCGACGGCCACGCGCCCGTGACGGGCCTTGCCGGGCTGCTCAGCCGGCGCGTCCACGACTACTCCTCGGGCGAGCGCACCGAGCGCGACCCGGAGGACGGCCTGCTGCCGCGGCTGGCCGAGGCCCGCAACCGGCTGATCGAGGGGATCATCGCCGAGAGCGAGGACGAGACGCTGATGGACCGCTACCTCGGCGGTGAGGACGTCGACGTCGGCACCCTGGTCGGCGACCTGGAGCGGGCCGTCGCCCGCGGCAGCTTCCACCCGGTGCTCGCCGCCGCCCCCGCCGCCCCGCACGCCCGGCAGGGCCTGGGCACGGTGGAGCTGCTGGAGCTGGTCACCGGCGGCTTCCCCACCCCCCTGGAGCGGGCCGTGCCGCCGGTCACCACCCCGGACGGCGAGCGCCGCGAGCTGGCCTGCGACCCGCAGGGCCCGCTGGCCGCCGAGGTCGTCAAGACCACCTCCGACCCGTACGTCGGGCGGCTCAGCCTGGTGCGGGTCTTCTCCGGCACGCTGCGGCCCGACGACACCGTGCACGTGTGCGGGCACGGCATGGAGGACCGCGGGCACCAGGACCACGACGTGGACGAGCGGGTGGGCGCGCTGTCGTCCCCGTTCGGCAGGCAGCAGCGCCCGGTGCCCTCCGCCGTGGCCGGGGACCTGGTGTGCGTGGCCAAGCTGGCGCACGCCGAGACCGGCGACACCCTGTCGGACAAGGACCACCCGCTGCTGATGGAGCCCTGGCAGATGCCCGACCCGCTGCTGCCGGTGGCGATCGAGGCGCACAGCAAGGCCGACGAGGACAAGCTCTCCCAGGGCCTGGCCCGGCTGGCCGCCGAGGACCCCACGATGCGCCTGGAGCAGAACCCGGCGACCGGCCAGGTCGTGCTGTGGTGCCTGGGCGAGGCGCATGCCGATGTCGCCCTGGAGCGCCTGCGCGGGCGCTACGGCGTCCAGGTCGACGCGGTGCCGTACAAGGTGCCGCTGCGCGAGACGTTCGGCGCGACCGCCACCGCGCGCGGCCGGCACGTCAAGCAGTCCGGCGGGCACGGGCAGTTCGCGATCTGCGACATCGAGGTGGAGCCGCTCCCGGTGGGTTCCGGCATCGAGTTCGTCGACAAGGTCGTGGGCGGCTCGGTGCCCCGGCAGTTCGTGCCGTCCGTCGAGAAGGGCGTACGCGCCCAGGCTGCCCGCGGGGTCGCGATGGGCTTCCCCGTCGTCGACATCAGGGTGACGCTGTCGGACGGCAAGGCGCACTCCGTCGACTCCTCCGACGCCGCCTTCCAGACCGCGGGCGCGCTCGCCCTGCGGGAGGCCGCCGCCGGCTGCCGCATCGACCTGCTGGAGCCGGTCGACGAGGTCGGCGTGCTGGTGCCGGACGCGTATGTGGGCCCGGTGATGAACGACCTGTCCTCGCGCCGCGGCCGGGTGCTGGGCACCGAGCCGGCCGGCCCCGGCCGCACCCTGGTGCGCGCCGACGTGCCCGAGCTGGAGATCGGCCGCTACGCGGTGGACCTGCGGTCGCTGTCGCACGGCACCGGCCGGTTCAGCCGGCACTACGCCCGGCACGAGCCGATGCCGGCCGCACTCGCGGCCAGGATGCGGGCCCGCGAGGACGCCTGACGGTCCGTCGCCCGGGTACGGCGGCCCGCGGGCGACCCCCGCGGGCCGCCGTACGCCGCTAATCTGGTGACTGCTCCGAACGTGTGAGGCCGTTCCCCACGGGGAATGGGCCGGTCGGAGCCGGCGTGTGCGGCGTGACGGCGGACTGGGGGCATTGGTGACGAGCGGCTTCGACTTCAGCCCCGGGGCGCAGGTCCCGCTCACGGGCTCCGACGGCGAGACCGGCGCGACGCAGGCGCTGTCCTCGGTGGCGTACCGCGACTCCGCGATGACGACGCTGGTCGAGATCAACGAGGACACCAAGATCAAGGGCCCCCGGCTGTCGCTGTTCGAGCCGAACCTCGGCGAGGCGTGGTCCCGCGCCATCACGGTGCGGATGCTGGGGGCCGCGCGCGGCGAGCTCGTGCAGTCCTTCGGCATCGAGCCGCAGACCGTCGTCGAGCACTGCCTGGCCGCCAACCGCATCCGGCAGGAGCGCGACACCCGGCTGACCGTCCTCATGGGCGTCTTCGGGGTGCTCTTCCTGCCCGGCGTGCTGCTGTGGCTCGGCGCGTTCCAGCTGCGCAAGTCGCTGGCCAGCGCCAGGGCCGGCGGCAAGCGCTACGGGGTGCTCGGCGGCGCCGTGCTGGCCGTCACCGTGGTGCTGGCCGCGCTGTTCGCGATCCGGCCGCCGTTCTCCGGCTTCTGGCAGCTGTACTTCCGGATCATGATGATCGCCCCCGTCATCGGCTGGTTCTGGGCCAAGCGGATCTGCGAGCGCACCGCGAAGGACCTGCGCGACCGCTGGGGGGGCCTGGCCGGCGGCAGCGGCGTCGCCGCGAAGATCCCCGAGGCGGTGCCGCGCAACCCCAACCAGGTGCGCGCCGAGAAGCTGCGGCAGGCGCTGGTGAAGCTGGGCACCGAGCAGGCCAGCAACGTCGTCTTCTACGCCGGCGGCACCAAGGGGATACTCGGCATGGGCAGCCGCTGGGGCAGCTGGCACATGGCCGAGGAGCTGGTGCCGGCCGAGGGCGTCACCGACATCAACCCCTTCCGCAGCTGGGACGTCATCCGGGCGATCCACGACCGGCTGCGCATGCTGGAGCGCACCCCGCTGCACACCGGCGGATTCACCAAGCCGTCGATACGGCACTGGGTCGTCGTCCAGACCACCGAGAAGGCCGGCAAGATCTCCCGGCCCACCGGCACCGAGGTCGAGGGCTACACCGTCAAGGACTTCGAGATCCAGCGGATCTGCAACACCCAGCAGTTCGGCAAGGGCAACCGCCACTACCTGGGCATCCAGTTCACCTTGTGGGACGGCAACCTCGTCATCACCTTGATGACCACCGTCACCGTGCTCGCCCACACCCTGCGGGTGGATGTCACCGCGCACGCCCTCGGCCCGATCAACGGGCTGTTCACGTCGGGCCCTTCGGCCAAGACCAAGACGGTCAGCAAGCCGGTGAAGTTCTGGGAGACCAAGTCGGTCAACCTGCCGCTGATCGACTCCACCGAGGTCGTCCGGCTCGCCGCCCGCGCCCCGCTGACCTGGTTCCCGTCGATCCTGGACCACCTCGGCGGCACCCTGACCCTGCCCGAGCCGTTCGGCCTGCGCCACACCTGGGCCGAGAAGCTGTGGCCGCACCGCTTCATGGCCGACGACGCGCTGCGCGCCGCGACCCCCGTACTGCGCGCCGTGCACGCCGCGGCGATCCAGGTCATGGCGGAGAACGGCGTGGACACCTCGCACTTCACCAGCCGCTCCTCCGGCCTGAGCGGCGCGGTCCAGGACGCGGCGCCGAAGAAGGCCGACGTCTACGACGCGTAGCGGCGGCGCAGGTGCCGGGAGAGGTCAGCGCGGCCAGGAGTCGGCGAGCATCTTGCGGGTGTCGGCGAGCAGTTGGGGCAGCACCTTCGTCGCGCCGACGACCGGCATGAAGTTCACGTCGCCGCCCCACCGCGGCACCACGTGCTGGTGCAGGTGCGCGGCGATACCGGCGCCGGCCACCGCGCCCTGGTTCATGCCGATGTTGAAGCCCTGCGCGCCGGACGCGGTGCGCAGCGCCGTCATCGCCCGCTTGGTCAGATCGGCGAGCTCCAGCGTCTCCGGCTCGTCCAGCTCGGTGTAGTCGGCGACATGCCGGTACGGCACGAGCATCAGGTGGCCGCTGTTGTACGGGTAGAGGTTGAGCACCGCGTAGACATGCGTGCCGCGCGCGATGACCAGCCCGTCCTCGTCCGACTCGGCCGGGATCGCACAGAACGGACATCCGTCGCCGGCCCCGGGACCGGTGGGCTTGTTCTCGCCCTGGATGTACGCCATACGGTGCGGGGTCCACAGCCGCTGGAAAGCGTCCGGCGCCCCCGCTCCGTTCCTGTGCTCCGGCTCACTCGTCATGCCGCTCAGCATAGGACTTCCCCCCGGGGGCGCGTGTCGCCGGGCCCGGCGCCGGGCTCGTACCGCGATCCTGGGCCGATGGAGGAGGACGTCCGGCTGCTGCGCTGGGAGAACCGCACCGAGATCCCGCTGTTCGTGCTGGGCCTGGTCTACCTCGCCGCCTACGCCGTGCACGTCCTGGCCCACGGGCTGCCGGGGGCCGCGCACGCCACGCTGCTGGCGGTGATCGGGGCGGCCTGGGCGGGCTTCCTGCTGGATTACGTGGTGCGGGTCCGGCTCAGCGGGCGGCGCTTCGGGGTGCGCTATGTCGCGACCCATCTGCTGGACACCGTCGTCCTGCTGCTGCCGCTGCTGCGCCCGCTGCGGGCGGTGGAGATCTACCAGGTGGTCCAGCGCCGCCGCGAGCAGCCGCGGATGAGCCTGTACGGCCGGGTCATCGCGTACGCGGGGATGGCGGCGCTGCTGCTGGGCTTCTCCGGCGCGCTCGCGGTCTACCAGCAGGAGCGCGGGGCGCCGCACGCCACGATCCGCACCTTCGGGGACGCGGTGTGGTGGGTGTGCGAGACGCTCACCACGGTCGGCTACGGCGACGTCACGCCGGTCACGGTGGGCGGGCGGGTCATCGCGGGTTTCCTGATGGCCATGGGCCTGGCCCTGCTCGGCGCGGTGACCGGCTCCTTCTCCTCCTGGCTCTACCAGGTCTTCGCCCGCGAGGGCGAGGTACCCCCGGGCCGCTGAGGGCCCGGGGGCGTCCGCTGCCCGCGGTCAGACCTGGACCCGGCGCTCGACGATGTCGACGAGCTTGGCCAGCGCCTGGTCACGCGGGATGCCGTTCTCCTGCGAGCCGTCGCGGTAGCGGAAGGACACCGTGCCGTTCGTCATGTCCTCATCGCCCACGATGATCATGAACGGCACACGCTGCTTCTGGTGCGTACGGATCTTCTTCTGCATCCGGTCCGAGGACGCGTCGACCTCGACCCGCAGCCCCTTGCGCCTGGCCTCGCCGGCGAACTCCTGGAGGTACGGCACATGCGCGTCGCCGACCGGGATGCCGACCGCCTGCACGGGCGCCAGCCACGCCGGGAACGCGCCCGCGTAGTGCTCCAGCAGCACCGCGAAGAACCGCTCGATCGAGCCGAACAGCGCCCGGTGGATCATGACGGGCCGCTGCCGTGAGCCGTCGGCCGCGGTGTACTGCAGGTCGAAGCGCTCGGGCAGGTTGAAGTCCAGCTGCACCGTGGACATCTGCCAGCTGCGGCCGATCGCGTCCTTGGTCTGGACGGAGATCTTCGGCCCGTAGAAGGCGGCACCGCCCGGGTCCGGGACCAGCGGCAGGCCCTGCTTCTCGGCGACCTTGCGCAGCGTCTCGGTGGCCTCCTCCCACGCCTCGTCCGACCCGACGTACTTCTCCGGGTCCTTGGTGGACAGCTCCAGGTAGAAGTCGGTGAGCCCGTAGTCGCGCAGCAGGCCCAGCACGAAGGTCAGCGTCCGGTCGAGCTCGTCGGCCATCTGCTCGCGCGTGCAGTAGATGTGCGCGTCGTCCTGCGTGAAGCCGCGGGCGCGGGTCAGGCCGTGCACCACGCCGGACTTCTCGTAGCGGTAGACCGTGCCGAACTCGAACAGCCGCAGCGGCAGTTCGCGGTACGAACGGCCGCGCGCGTCGAAGATCAGGTTGTGCATCGGGCAGTTCATGGGCTTGAGGTAGTAGTCCGTGCCCTCGTCCAGCTGCATGGGCGGGTACATGCCGTCGGCGTACCAGTCCAGGTGGCCGGAGATCTCGAACAGCGTGCCCTTGGTGGCGTGCGGGGTGTAGACGAACTCGTAGCCCTCCTCCTCGTGCCGGCGGCGCGAGTAGTCCTCCATGACCCGGCGGACGATGCCGCCCCTGGGGTGGAAGACCGCCAGGCCCGAGCCGATCTGCTCGGGGATGGAGAACAGGTCCAGTTCGGTGCCGAGCTTGCGGTGGTCGCGCTTGGCGGCCTCCTCCAGGAAGTCCAGATACGCCTTGAGCTCTTCCTTGGTCGGCCACGCGGTGCCGTAGATGCGCTGGAGCATCGGGTTCTTCTCGCTGCCGCGCCAGTACGCGGCGGCGTTGCGCATGAGCTTGAACGCCGGGATGTACCGGGTGCTGGGCAGGTGCGGGCCGCGGCACAGGTCCTTCCAGCACAGCTCGCCGGTCTTGGCGTCGAGGTTGTCGTAGATGGTCAGCTCGCCGCCGCCCACCTCGACGTCCGCGCCGTCGTCGCTGCCGGCCGCGCTGCCCTTGAGGCCGATGAGCTCCAGCTTGTACGGCTCGGCCGCCAGCTCCTCGCGGGCCTGCTCGTCGGTGACGACCCGGCGGGAGAAGCGCTGGCCGCGCTTCTGGATCTCCTGCATCTTCTTCTCGATGGCCTTGAGGTCATCGGGGTGGAAGGGCTTGTCGACGTCGAAGTCGTAGTAGAAGCCGTCCTTGACCGGCGGGCCGATGCCGAGCTTGGCCTCCGGGAACAGCTCCTGCACGGCCTGCGCCATGACGTGCGCGGTCGAGTGCCGCAGGATGTCGAGCCCGTCCTGGCTGGTGATCTCCACCGGCTCGACGGTGTCGCCGTCGGCGAGGACGTGCGCGAGGTCGCGCAGCTCGCCGCCGACGCGGGCGGCGACCACCGAGCGCTCGCCCTCGAACAGACCGGCGGCCGTCGTGCCCGTCGTGACCGTCCGCTCTTCCGGTTCGGCGGAATCGCGTCTGATGATCACACGGAGGTCTGACACCGGTCTGCTCCTGACTGAAGTCCTCGGACGGCGGCGGACGTCGCCGCACGGCTGAATCGTACCGAGCCGGAGGGTGAGCGCGGGGCGCAGGCGGGCCGTGGAGGGGCCGCGGGTGAGCTGCGGGTGGCCCGCAGCGAGGTGAGGCTCAGGGGCAGGAGGTGCGGCCCGCGACGCCGGGGCGGGTGTTCAGCGTCCACATGTGCGTGCAGCCCGGGCACTGGAGGTGGACGACCGGCCCCTTGCTGGCCAGCAGGTAGCGCCAGTGCTCGGCGCAGGTGCGGCGGCCGGCGCAGGTGGCGCAGCCGCGGGCGTCGTCGCAGCCGGGGCAGGGCACCCAGGCGCGGCGGGCGGGGTCGGCGTGCGGGTCAATGGGCAGCCGCACGGCCCGGCCCCTCCCCCGGCAGTACCCCTGCCGCGACCAGCTCGTCGTACGTGCGCCGCTGCTCCTCGTCGAGCCCGGAGTAGAGCAGGGCGTACGCCTCCTGCTCGCCGCGCAGCACCTCCACCGGGTCCCAGTCCGGGCCGAGCGCGGCCATCACCTCGGCGCGGCGCCTGGCCTCTTCCACGGTCAGGTCGATCGCGAAGGGTATGAGGCCGGCGGAGTCGTCCTGGTTCGGGGCGTTCACGGCGTTCATGGCGGGACTTCCGATCTGCGGGTTCCCTTCCATCTGTACCAGGCGGCGGCGCCACAGGGAAGGGTGGCCTAAGTCGGCGTGACGGAGATCATCCCGGGTGCCGCCGCGCGCCGGCTCAGGGTGTCCGCTGCGGCGGCAGCCGGTGGCCGGCGCCCCAGGTCAGCAGCAGGACGGCGATGTCGTCCAGGTGCCGTCCCGCGTCCATCCGCCGGGAGACGGCGGTGAGGTGGTCGATGAGGGCCTGGCCGTGCGGTTCTGGGGCCGAGCCGATGACCGAGATCAGGCCGTCGGTGCCGAGCCGCTCGGGTCCCGGCCCGGTGTGCCCCTCGGTGAGGCCGTCGGTGTGCAGCAGCAGCGCGCCGGCGGCGGGCAGCGCGATCCGGGTGGTGTGCCAGTCGTCGGTGCCGGGCAGCAGGCCGAGCGCGATACCGGGCCGGGCCTCGACCGGGGTGGCCTGGCCCTTGGCGATGAGCAGCGGCGCGTCGTGCCCGGCCAGCGTGATGTCGGCGCTGCCGGCGGCCGGGTCCAGCCGCAGGGTCGCGACGGTGGCGAACATCGCGGTGTAGGTGCGCTCGGCGACCAGAATGCGCTCCATGAGGGCGAGCAGCCCGGCGTCGCGGTGGCCGCCGAGCACCAGGGTGCGCCAGGCGATGCGCAGGCACACCCCGATCGCGGCCTCGTCCGGGCCATGGCCGCTGACGTCGCCGATGACGGCGTGCACGGTGCCGTCGGCGGTCTCGACGACGTCGAGGAAGTCGCCGGCGAGCAGCGCGCCCTCCCGCCCGGGCAGGTAGCAGGAGGTGGGCAGCACCTGCGGGTCGTCCGACAGCATCGGGACCGGCAGCAGGCCGCGCTCCAGGCGCTGGTTCTCCTGCGCGCGGTGCTGGTTGACCCGCAGCTGCGTCGCGGTCTGCTCGGCCTGCTTGCGGTGGACGGCGTAGCGGACGGCGCGGTCCAGCAGTTCGCCGGAGACCGAGCCCTTGACCAGGTAGTCCTGGGCGCCGGAGGCGACCGCCTCGGGGCCCGCGCTGTCCTCGGCGAGCCCGGTGAGCACGATCACGGCGGCGGCGGGGCAGGCCTCCTGGACCCGGCGGACCGCGCCGATGCCGGTGGCGTCGGGCAGGTGCAGGTCCAGCAGGACGCAGTCGGGCGTGGCGCGGGCGGCCTCGGCCAGGCCGTCGGTCAGGCGCTGCACCCAGTGCAGCTCGACGGTCAGGGTGGAGTCGGCGAAGTATTCCTCGACGAGCAGCGCGTCACCCGGGTCGTCCTCGATGAGCAGGACGCGCACGCTGCGGATGGCCGGGGCCGGCGCCGGCCCGGGTTCTGCGTGGTTCACCGCTGGTTCTCCTGTGCCGCGGCGGCGACCGCTGCGGGGGCCGGCCCGGGCAGCGTGAAGGCGATACGCGTCCCGGGGCTGTGGGCGGGGTCGACGGCGATGGTCCCGCCGTGGAACTCGACGATCTTCTTGCACAGGGCCAGGCCGATGCCGTTGCCGGGGTAGGCCTCGCGGGTGTGCAGCCGCTGGAAGATGACGAAGACCTGCTCGGCGAACTCCGGGCTGATGCCGATGCCGTTGTCGGCGACGGCGAAGTGCCACAGGCCGTCGTCGTCGGCGCGGGCGCTGAGGTGGATCCGCGGCGGGCGGTCGGGGCTGCGGAACTTCAGGGCGTTGGAGAGCAGGTTCTGCAGCAGCATGCCCAGCTGCGTGGCGTCGCCGGTGATGGTGGGCAGCGGGTCGTGGGTGAGCTCGGCGCCGGACTCCTCGACGGCGACGCTGAGGACGTCGGCGGTGCGCGCGTACAGCTTCTCCAGGTCGACCGAGGCCAGTTCGGTGTGCAGCCGGCCGACCCGGGAGAAGGCCAGCAGGTCGTTGATGAGGGTCTGCATGCGGTTGGCGCCGTCGACGGCGAAGCCGATGTACTGCCCGGCGCGGTCGTCGAGCTGGTCGGCGTAGCGGCGCTGGAGCAGCTGGCAGAAGCTGGCGACCTTGCGCAGCGGTTCCTGGAGGTCGTGCGAGGCGACGTAGGCGAACTGCTCCAGCTCGGCGTTGGAGCGGCGCAGCTCGGTGGCCTGCTCGTCCAGTTGCAGCCGGGCGGCGTCGGAGAAGGCGAGCTCGTGGACGAGCCGGCGGCGCATGGATTCCACGTCGCCGGCCAGTTGCCGCATGTCGGCGGGGCCGGTGGGGGTGACGGGGTGGTCGAACATGCCGTCGGCGACCAGGCGTACGTCGCTGGAGACCTGCTCCAGGGGCCGGCTGACGCCGCGGCGCAGGCCGGTGACGACGCCGGCGGTCAGGACGAGGATGACCGCGGCGATGGCGCTGAAGATCGCGTTGCGCTCGGTGTAGGCGGTGCGCAGCTGCGCGCGGGAGTGGTCGCGGGTGGTCTGGAGGGTCTGCTGGAGCCGGGTGGTGGCGGCGCGGATCCGGTCGAAGTCGCGCTTTCCCTCGTCGGCGCGCTGGGTGGCCAGGGCGACGGGCGCGCCGGGCGGGGTGGCGGCCACCGGCAGGGCGATCCGCTGCTGCCACGCCTGGGCCTGCCGCTGGAGGGCGTCGAGGTCGCGCAGGACGTCGGGCCGGTCACTCATGGTGGTGCGCAGCCGGGTGGTGTACGCGCGCTCGTCGGTGACGCCGCTGCGGTAGGGGTCGAGGAAGTCGGGCTGGCCGGTGAGGCCGTAGCCGCGGATGCCGGTCTCCTGGTCGGTGAGCGCGGACTCCAGGCGTACGGCGGTGACCAGGGAGGAGTCGGCGTCCAGGACCCGGCCGGACAGCGTCGAGGAGCGGGCGAGGACCCAGCCGCCGGCGATGCCGAGCACGAGCAGCACGGCGAGGGAGGCGGCGACGCCGGCGGTGAGCCAGCGCCGCGTGGTCCAGCGGCCGGCGGCGGGGCGGCGCGGGGGCCGCGCGGGGCGGGCTGCGGGGAGCGGGGCGGGGTCGCCGTGCGCGGCGGGCTTGGCCGTGGGAGCGGGGTCGCCGGCTGCGGCGGGCTTGGCCGCCGGGGCGGGGTCGCCCGTCGGGGCGGGCTTGCCGGCCGGGTCCGGCTGCGGCGGGGTGCCGGCGGCCGGCTCGTCCGCCGCCTGCCGCGGCGTACCGGCGTGCGGCGTGCCGGTGTGCGGTGCGGCGGCCTGGTGCGGTACGCCCGCCCGCCGCCGTACGGCGTCCGCCGCCGTCTGCTCGTCCGAGGTTGACATCCTGCCCCCATCACGGCCCGTCGTCACGTGTGTGCCGTCCTCACGGGGGTGCCGTCAGCCCTGCTGGGGGCCGTGCCCGAGGACGCCGCCGCTCCAGCTTGGCCGCGCCATCGTACCTGGACGGCGGTCGCGGTTGTCGCCGGTCGGCGGTGCTGCGTATTCTCCTTTGGCCGAGCCGGGCGGTACGGCGTACAGACCCCGAGGAGCACCGCTGTGAACTCCCTTCTTCCGCAACGCGCCTACCACGTCCTGCTGGTCGAGGACGACGCGGCCGACGCGCTGCTGATCGAGGAAGCCCTGACGGACCGGGGCATCGCCCGTGCCATAGGGCGCGCCGACGACGGCGTGGAGGCGCTGGAATACCTGCGTGACGCCTCCAACCCGCGGCCCGACCTGATCGTTCTCGATCTCAACATGCCCCGGATGAACGGCCGTGAACTGCTCGGCGTGCTCAAGCAGGACGCGGAGCTGCGCAGCATCCCGGTTGTGGTCCTCACCACGTCCTCCACGCCGGACGACGTGAGCGCGGCCTACCAGCGGCACGCCAACGCGTACGTGACCAAGCCGGTGAACCTGGACGACTTCCTGGAGTCGGTGCGCAGCATCGACCAGTTCTTCCTGGAGACCGCGACCGTGCCGCTCCAGGAGGACTGAGCCGGGGGCCGGATTCCGCGCGGCCGGTGCGCGGGCACGTAAAAGCGGACCGCTGCGGTTCTTCGCGGCGGTCCGCTTCTTACGTGGCTCCGGATGCGGTCAGGCGGTGACGGTGAGCGTCGTCCGGTAAGTGAGGACGCCGCCCTTCGTCGAGTAGACGTATACCGTCCACTTGCTGCCCTCGGTGAGGTTGCCGGTGTTCCACGGGCTCGTGTACGGCGAGTTGTGGCCGGCGGTGGTGGCCACCCGCACCGGGTTGGTCAGCAGCTCCGCCCGCAGGCCGACGCCGTCGGCGACGGTGTCCCGCACGCGGAAGGCGTCGCCGGGGTTGCTGCCGTTGGGGTTCGCGCTCCACTCGAAGTCGCCGAGCCAGGTGCTGCCGTTGTAGATCGGCACGGTCAGGATGCCGCTGGCCGCGGGGGCGACCGCCTTCGGCGTGGCGGCGGAAGCGTTTACGGTACCTGCGGTCAGAGCCAGTCCCGAGACCGCGGCGACCGTCGCGACCAGGGCGATTCCCTTTTTACGAACTTCGAAGTTCATATTACTCCTCCGTTGCGTTCTGGCGTGCGTTGCCGGCACCACGCACCCTAGGTGAACGTTTGGCACGCGACCAATGAACTTCGAGCTTCGTATGATCTTTTCCGGCCAGCAGCGGAACGCCGCGAGAATTCACATATCGCCCGCGCAAATATCCGCACATCCGGCGAAGCGTCCATTGCGCCTGGCCGAAACCCGCCCTTGGCGCTGCTCCCCTAGTCCGACATCGGGGCGCCCGGCGCGTCGGCGGTGCTGACCCGGGGCAGCGCGTACGGGTGCTCGTCGCGCAGCCACTCGATGAGCCGCTCGCGCACGATGCAGCGCAGGTCGAACAGGTCGCCGGCGTCCTTCGCGGTGACCAGCGCGCGCAGCTGCATGGTGGTCGGCGTGCTGTCGATGACGACCAGATTCCACGCCCTGCGGTCCCACTCGGCGGCCTGCTCCAGGATCTCGTGCAGCCGCTTGCGCATGGCGTCCAGCGGCGTCGCGGGGTCCACGTGCAGGAAGACCGTGCCGGTCATCTGCGGGTCGCCGCGGGTCCAGTTCTCGAACGGCTTGCTGGTGAAGTACGACACCGGCATCGTGATCCGCCGCTCGTCCCAGGTGCGGACGCTCAGATACGTCAGGGTGATCTCCTCGACGGTGCCCCACTCGCCGTCCACCACCACGGTGTCGCCGATGCGCACCATGTCGCCGAAGGCGATCTGCAGCCCGGCGAAGAGGTTGCCCAGCGTGGACTGCGCGGCCACGCCGGCGACGATGCCGATGATGCCGGCCGACGCGAGCATCGAGGCGCCGAGCGTGCGCATCTCCGGGAAGCTGAAGAGCATCGAGGCGACGGCGATGACGCCGACGATCGCGGTGAACACCCGCTGGATCAGCGTCGACTGCGTGCGCAGCCGGCGGATCTTCGCCACGTCCCGCGAGACCACCGCGTACCGGGCGTACGTCGAGTCGGTGATCGCCGCGGCGACCCGTACCGTCAGCCACGCGGTGGCGGCGATCAGCACGAGGGCGAGCCCCTCCCCCACCGCCGTGAGGTGCCCGTGCACCACATGCGCGGCCCGGTACCCGCCGCGCAGCACCGCCGCGCAGATCACCACCTGCAACGGCACCCGGCACCGCCGCAGCAGATGCCACAACGGGGTCTCCGGATGCCGCGCGTCGACCGCCTGCAACGACTTGTCCACCGCGTACCCCACGGCAACGGTGACCGCGAGCGCGGCCCCCACCACGACCAGTGGCCGCAACGCGCCTTCCATACTCACCTCTCCGTCCACTCCGCGAATCACCCCCCACGGCACCCATCTCGCGTACCCACCCACACGCGCTGAACCCTGCGAGCCCGGTCCCGCTCCCCCGCGCTCCTCGGCGGCCCGGTGGCCCGGTGGGCGAGCGCGAGCCGGTCGCGCTCCCCGGAGGGACGCCCGTACACGACCTGGGAAGCCGCGTCCACCGGGAGACCCCGGGAGGCCTACGCAAGGTCCTTCCGCATCACCGTGCACATCGTCTCGTAGCGGCGCAACGATCCATCAGGGGCTTGCTCGTCCCACGAGTCCGGCTGACGGTCGTACGCGACATAGCCCAGCCGTTCGTACAGCGCACGTGCCCGCGGGTTGGTTTCCTCCACACTGAGCTCGGCCTGCCGCAGACCGCGGTTCCTGATCCGCAGTTCTGCGGCTCCGACAAGGAACGTGCCGATCCCGCAGGACTGCAATGCGGGGTGGACCGCCAGCTGCCACAAAGTGCCGACCCCCGCCTTGACCTGGTAGTCGACACCGCCTTTCGCCACGGGGATGTCCGTTGCCGGACACACCGCAAGGTAGTCGACCCCGCCGGTCCGGACCCGCTCCAACTGCGCGGCGACGCCGGCCAGATGATGGTCAGACCCTGCCCACCCGCACGACGCCAGGTCCGCATGCACCAAATCCCGGGCTGACAGCTTCAACACAACGTTGATCACCTCACTACCTCCGGCGGGCCAGCATCCACGCCGACCACACCGGGCGCAAGGCCGTTTCCGCTGCCTCCGCCCCTGGCTCACAGGCCACTGCTGCTCAAGCAATCGAACGGTGCCAGCCACGAGAGGCCACCGCGAATAGTCGGCAGTTGAGGTGATCTTGCTGTGTCCGGTGCAATCACGGCGTCCGAGCCGTCCTGGATAGCTCCGTTCACGGGGCTGAGCCCGCGACAGTTCGGCAAGCTGGTCAACACGATGCGGCAACTCGCTCCGCTATTTGGAGTATCCAAGTCGACTCGGACCGGATAGTCGATCAGCTCGGGCCTTTGCCGGCCCTGCGGGAGCGCAAGCGATTCCGCAAGGGGGCCGTGCTGATCGTGGAGGCCAGCCTGGTTCCCACCCGTGATCACACGGTCGCCGAGCAATCGAAAAACTACCGGTACTCCACCAACCACCAGGAGGCCATACGCCTCCACAACCCCGTTCTCTCCGGACATACGAGCGAGCAGGACAACAATTGATCTCGCCCAAGCCATCCGAAGTCAGTTACGGGACAACCCGTAGCCTTGTCGTATGCCAACTGAACAGCACACCCTCGGCCCCTTGCTCATCCTGTGGGACATCGACCACACCTTGGTCCGGATCGGCGGGGGCGTCAGCCGCAGCGTCTATGAGCGGGCCTTCCACCGGGTGACGGGCAGGCCGCTCGGCGAGCTTGCGGACATGTCGGGCCGCACGGATCAGGCGATCACGGCGGAGACGCTGCGTCTGAACGGTGTCCGTGAGCCGGAAGCGCGGTTCGACGACTTCTACGCCGCCTTGGCAGTGGCCGCCGAACAGCTCACTGGCCGTATGCGTGAGATTGGCATCGTTCTCCCCGGCGCGCGGGAAGCCGTCGAGTCGTGCGCGGCCCGAGGCGCCGTGCAGTCGCCCGTCACCGGCAACATACGTCCCGTGGCCACGGCCAAGCTCACCGCGCTGGGCCTCGGCGACGGCCTCGACTTCTCGGTCGGCGGCTACGGCGACGACGGCAGTGACCGTGCCGACCTCGTCCGCCTGGCTCGGAAGCGGGCGTCGGAGAAGTACGGTCACGACTTCGCCGGCACCCGGGCCGTCGTCATCGGCGATACGCCCCACGATGTCCGCGGCGCCCTCGACGCCGACGCCCTGGCCGTGGGCGTCGCCAGTGGCAGGCACACTTCTGACGAGCTGCGCCAGGCCGGGGCGCATGTCGTACTGGCAGGTCTCACCGAGTTCGCCGACCGCTGTGGCAAGGCGTTCGGTTGGTGATTCTCATGCGGCGTCCGCCGTCACCAGGCGGAACAACTCCTTGAACTCCTGCACGTAGGAGAGCTGTCCGTACGGCGCAGGAGCTGTGTCCGGTTCGCCGCGGCGTTCGGTGACACGCGCCGACCCGATCGTCCGGCTGAGCGCCAAGGCGTCGTGCCCGACCTGGCAGGCACGCTCGACCTCGCCGTCCAAGCGGACCGTCGCCGGCAGCGCTGCCGGCGTCAGGCCGTCGCGGAACAGCGGTCGATCACCTTCCGGTGGGTCGTCGCGCAGTTCTGCGAGCGTGCGCGGACCGGCGTCGTCGTGCGTTGCCAGCCGCAGCTGGAGCACGCCCACGTCCACGTGTGCGTTGTGCGCCACCAGGGCGCCGACGTCGAGTGCCTTGCGTACCTCGGCCTCGACGGCCGCGGAGGCGGGGGCTGAACAGGGACCAGAAGTAGCGGAACTCGACTGGCGCGCTCCGCGTGGGACTGCGCAGTTCCTCCGTTGCGGCCCGGCTTATGTATCTCCCGACGCGCTGTCGCCCGCTCCAGGACCGCACTACCGTTGGCTCCATGCCAGCCAGCAACCACGTGACGGTTCGTACCCTCGACGGCCAGCAGCTCGCAGGCACGCTGACCCAGCCCCGGGAAGCCACCACCCGCGCCGTTGTGCTGGTCCATGGCGGTGGCGTCACCCGGGAAGAGGGCGGCTTCTTCACGCGGCTGGCTGACGGCCTGGCGGACGCCGGCGTGGCATCCCTGCGCTTCGACCTTCGCGGCCACGGAGAGAGCGAGGGCCGACAGGAGGAGCTGACGCTCTCGACCATCCTCAACGACATTCGGGTGGTGCTGGCGTATGTCCGCGAAGCCACCGGAGCCGAGCAGGTCACCTTGAACGGTACGAGCTTCACCGGGGGCGTTGCCGCGTACTACGCCGCGCACCGGCCGCAGGAGGTGTCGCGCCTGCTGCTGTTCAACCCGCAGTTGGACTACAAGTGGCGCACGATCGACTCCCGGCCGTACTGGGTGAACGACTCCATCACCGAGGAGGCGGCCCAAGGGCTCAGCGAGCGTGGCGCCATCCAGTTCACGCCGACGCTCGTCCACGGCAGGGCCATGCTCAACGAAGCCTTCTGGTTCCCGACGCAGGAAGCCCTGAGCCTCGTGCAGGCGCCGACCCTCATCGTCCACGGTGACGCTGACACGCTGGTACCCATCGAGTCGTCACGCGCGGCCGTGCCGAAGTTCACGGCGCCCGTCAAGCTCATCGAGGTACCGGGCTCGCAGCACGGTTTCGCGGTCCACGACGATCCGCAGTACCTCAATCCCAAGAGCCAGGAATATCAGGCGTTTGTCATCCGCAACGTGACCGATTGGCTGACGGGCTAGGCGACCCGCAGCACTTCGCGGAATTCCCGAACCGCCGGCCGACTGTCCCAGCGGGCGAGCGTCTGCAACGTCTCCCCGAGTACCCGTACGGTGCGTGCCGACTTCATCTCGCGCGCAACCCTGGCGGAAGCAGTCCCGATCCGCGCCGCTTCGTCAGGCTCCCCGCTCAGTGCCAGCGCAGCAGCACGGCGTGCGTTGAAGAAGCCACCGTCCCGTACCGAGAGCGTTCCGGCGCGCATCGCCTCGTTGAACAGCTCAACGGCCAGACCCGGCTTACCGGCCTCCGTGACGCTGATCGCGTTGCGCAGCATCAAGGTGTGCTCGGTGAAATACGCGCCAAAGTCCTGTGGGTCGCCTCCACCGGCCCGTGAGAGCAAGTCCTGAGCGGTCGCCAACTTGTCTCGTACGGTTGCCAGGGAGTCGCCGACCATCGCAGCGCCCAAGGCCTCCTGTTGGGTCACTTCGGCTTGGACGCGCAGCGGCAACCGCCAGCGCTCGTGACCAGCCGCTTGAGCAAGGGTCAGGACCCGCACGGCGTCCCTCGTCATACGCCATCTGGGACTTCTTGAGCAGCACATAGCCTTGCAGGGCCGGGTTGTCGGCTTCCTGCGCCCACTCCATCGCACGGTCGTACCAGAACGTCGCGGTGCTCGGTTGGTGCAGATCGCGATACAGCCAGCCGGCGAACTCCGCACCGTCCGCCCCGACTGACAGCAGCTGCCGGCGCACGGTCGGTTTCACCTCGCGGGCGTACTGGTCGATTGCGCCGAGCAGGCCGAGCACGACAGGGAGTGTCTTGCGCGGCCCCTGTACGCCGTCGTCGTGCTTGGCGCCATCGAGCCGACGGCGGAAGTAGTCCACCACAGGCATGTCGAGGTAGCGGCGCGCGTCCTCCAGGGCAGCGGCAACGTGCTGGAGTTCGTCCAGGCCGAGACCCGGCAGAGCTGCGGCGGCAACGCCGCCTTTCAGCAGTGACCGACGGTCGAGTGGGCTCATGGCCTCGTGCTCCGTTGTACTCGGGTCGTCGGCAGGCACCACCGACACGTCGAGCAAGCCGCCCGGACCGCCGGCGACGAGCGCTTGAGCATCGACTGGAACAAGCACCGGACGGCCGTTCACGACGACCGGCAGCACTGCACGACCGCGAGGCTTCCTTGCGTCTCCGGGTACGGGGTCCGCGTCGTTGGTGACAGCCGGCACTGCCGGCTTGTCGCTCGGCAGCTTGAACCACAGTAGGTCGCCCGGAATGCGCAGGCTATGCGCCCAGCTCATGAGCTTGCCGAGGTCCTGCGGTGCGGTAGTGGCGCTTTCGATACGGCTGAGCTGCGCCTGGGTGAGGCCGAGCCACCCGGCGAGGGTTTCCTGCGACACGACGCGGGTGTGCCAGGGGTGGACGCGGTAGGCGTAGAAGACCTGGCCCATGTGCCAGCTCGCCAGAGCGGCGCGCAGCCGGTCGTCCTGCCAGAACTCCGGGGGCACCCGCGGTGGTTGGCTCATGGCCGTCGTGGGCCGTCGTCGCAGGCAGGATGCGCATGAAGTGCCCCGGTTGTCGCGGGCCAGCCGCGTACCGCAGGAGCAGTGCCGGACCTGCTGCTGTGCCATTCCGTACCCCAGGGCCGCCCGATCGCCAGTGCCAAAGGCCAAGCCTACGGACAGTAGCCGTGCCGTGCCTGGCAGTCCATGCGTCCGGCGTATGGCCGCCCCATACGGCGCCGGCGTGACGCCCGGGTGGCATCCGCGGCCACGCTCCCCATGGCCGAGCCCCCAGGCACAGGAGCTATCGCATGACCGCAGCGGCAACTCGATCACACCCCGAAGGCGACCTCAGCAGTGCGTTCGGCTACCTCCGGCGTCTTCCCGGCATGGGGATGGAGCCGTGCGGGAGGCGATCGCCGCGTTGGTGGCCTTTTCGGTCGACCGGGGTCTCAGCCTGGCCGGCGTCCACTACGAGGAACGCCCGAGCGAGCGGCTCGGCACATGGATGGGGCTCATCACGAGCTGCCGCTCCGAAGGTGTCGGCAACGTCCTGGTGCCGAGCGCCGGGCACTTCCACCACGACCCCGTGGTCGCCGCCTATATGCGTGAGGAGCTGGCCGAGAAGATCCGCGGCACGGTATGGCTCGCCGACGACGCCGACACGAGTTGGCCGGCGCCGCCGTTCGAAGCAGGCGGCCGTGACCGCTGAGCGCTACGTCAGCACTCTCGAACTCGACGCCAGGGCCGAAGCGACACCGTGGGCCAGACGGCACGTCCGCGACGTGCTCAGCGCCTGGAACGTCGCCGGCGCGTGCATCGACACGACGGAGCTGGCGGTCTGCGAGCTGGTCTCGAACGCCGTGCAGCACGTCGCCCCCGACGCCCCCCACGCACACGTCACTCTGACGCTGCGCCACGACGAATCACAGCTCATCGCCGAAGTCGCCGACCCCAGCGACCGCCCGCCCGTTGCCGACACGACGATGTCCGAGGACACCGAGAGCGGCCGGGGGCTGTTCATCGTGGGCGAGATCTCCAAGGAGTGGGACTACTACCTCCTGCCCACCGGCGGCAAAGTCGTGTGGTGCACGATCGCGCTGACGGGCTGAACTGCCCACCGGCCGCCGGGAGGCGGGAAAAGGAAGAGGCCGCCCGGAAAGGCGGCCTCTCGGAAAAAACGGTGGGCGATACTGGGATCGAACCAGTGACCCCTTCGGTGTGAACGAAGTGCTCTCCCGCTGAGCTAATCGCCCGGGATGGGAAGAACCTTACAGGTGAACGCGGGCCGCGTTCAAATGACATGGGGTGGCGGGGCCTGGAGGCGGGTGCGGAGGCCGTGGTGGCCGGCGCGCATCATCAGGGTGTGGTTGGCGAGGAAGAAGGGGCGGCCGGGGAGGGCGAGGCGGCGCATCAGGGGTTTGCGGACGTCGACTTCCTGGTCGAAGTGGAGGAGGGTGCCGGGGCGGGCGGGGGTGACGGTCCAGCGGACCCAGCCCTCCAGGTCGCCGGTCATGGCGACTTCGAGGATGCGGCGGGCGGGGTCCTGGCGGGTGGAGCGGGCGGTGACGACGAGGTCGTACGGGAGGACGGAGCGGAAGCGCAGGATGCCGGTGGTCTCGCCGGTCTGGGTGACCTCGCGGATCTGCGGCCACCACTGGGGGTAGAAGTCGGGGCGTTCCAGGACGCGGTAGACGGCGTCGGGGTCGGCCTCCAGCGGCCAGACGCTGTGGAATCGGTAGTGACTCCAGTCCATGGACCAGTCCATGGGCTCAGTGTGCGCGGTGGGCGGGCCGCCCGGGGTGGATTCCACGCAGCGGGGCGCTCGTCCGGGGCAGGAGAACGCCGAGGGTCCCGGAGCTGTAGGAACGGCTCCGGGACCCTCGGTCCGGGTGGGCGATACTGGGATCGAACCAGTGACCCCTTCGGTGTGAACGAAGTGCTCTCCCGCTGAGCTAATCGCCCCGGCGTGCGGACTACTTTACCGCACCCCGGCGGCCCTCCCGACCAGCCCGGACCGGCTCCGCGCGGGCGGTCCGCTCAGGAGATGTCCCACGGCAGCGTGAAGCCGTAGCTGGTGACGTACCAGATGGCCAGGCCCGCCAGGACGACCACGACCGCCGAGGTGATCAGCAGGTTGCGGCGGCGCACCCGCGGGTCGGCGGCGCGCTTGGCGTACTCCGTGACCTTCGTCTTCGTCCAGAGCAGGACCTTCTGCGCCCAGACGAACTCCGTCCCCCAGATCGCCATGCCGCCGAAGATGATCAGCCAGCCGGGCCCGGGCAGCGGCAGCAGGATCACGCCGCCGCCGATCACCGCGAGGCCGAAGACGAAGATCATGACCCGCCACGCCCCGTGCAACGTCCCGTGCCGCTGCACGAAGGCGGGGGCCTTCGAGCCGAGCCGTGAATCGTTGGCCACGGCTTCAGCGCGCTGGTCACTCTCTGCGATCACATAAGCCAACGTACCGGACGATGCGGCAATCGCTGAAACAGGCGTTCCGCCCTTCTCGCCACTAGCCCGTACGAGCTACCAGAAGCCTCACAAACCCCTCAGAGGGGTTTACAACGTCCCCGCAGGTGGCATGTCGATTTCGCCGACGTGCGAATCCCCGAGCGCACACTGAGCGAAAGGCCCTGGCGCTTATGAACACCACGGTCAGCTGCGAGCTGCACCTGCGCCTCGTTGTGTCGAGCGAATCCTCACTGCCCGTACCCGCGGGCTTGCGGTACGACACGGCCGATCCGTATGCCGTGCACGCCACCTTCCACACCGGAGCCGAAGAGACAGTCGAATGGGTCTTCGCCCGCGACCTGCTCGCCGAGGGCCTGCACCGCCCGACCGGCACCGGCGACGTCAGAGTCTGGCCGTCCCGCAGCCACGGTCAGGGCGTCGTGTGCATCGCCCTCAGCTCCCCCGAGGGCGAAGCCCTGCTCGAAGCCCCGGCGCGGGCCCTGGAGTCCTTCCTGAAGCGGACGGACGCCGCGGTCCCGCCGGGCACCGAGCATCGTCACTTCGACCTCGACACCGAGCTCTCGCACATCCTCGCGGAGAGCTGAGCCCGGTCCCCGACCGTCCGCGGCCGTCCTACTCGGGGGGACCGCCCGGACGCCCAAGGCGGCACAGGGCCTGCCCGACCGCCTGACACCGCAGGAACGACAGCCGCCGCCGTGGGACCCGCGATCCCACGGCGGCGGCTCTCGCGCGCTAGAGTCACCGGAACGCAGCCGCTCGACGACGCCGGCAGGGAGCGTTCCGTGCTGATCAACCATGACACCCGATGCGCGCTCGACAGCGTGGTCGACCTGCTCAACACCGCGCCGGCGATCGAGGGCCGCGAGGGCCTCGCCGAGGTCGCGGACCTGCGGGCCTTCGTGGAGCGCAACCGGGTCAGCGAGATAGGGCGGCTCGACCGCCACGACATCACCGCGGTGCACGCGGTACGCGGCCGGTTCACCGAGGTCTTCGCCGCGCCCGACGACGCGACCGCCTCCGGCATGCTCAACGCGATGATCGCCGAGGCCGGCACGACACCGCGGCTGACCGACCACGACGGCTACGACTGGCACGTGCACTACTTCGCGCCGGGCGCGTCGCTGTCGGACCACCTGGCCGCGGACTGCGGCATGGCGCTGGCCTTCCTGATCGTCGCCGGCGAACGCGAACGGCTGCGCCGCTGCGACGCGCCCGACTGCCGCCGCGCCTTCGTCGACCTCTCCCGCAACCGCTCCCGGCGCTACTGCGACAGCCGTACGTGCGGCAACCGGCTGCACGTCGCCGCGTACCGCGCCCGGCGGCGCGAGGCGGGCGACGGCGCGGACTCCTCGGCGGAGGGCCAGGTCGCGGGCGAGGCCGCCGCGTCCTGAGGCGTACGCCTGCGCGCACACCTGCGCCCCGGGCTTCGAGCGCCCCCGCGCCGGGCGCGTACCGAGCCGGCCCGCGCCTTACGGGGCAGCTCAGAGGAAGATCAGGTCGTACGCCGCGCCGAGCCCCAGCAGCCCGCCGATCACCAGCAGGAAGAGCATCAGCGGCGGCTGCGACAGCGCGTAGAGGCACCCTTGCGCCTCCGGCGCGGGCAGCGGTGGCGCCGGCCGGCCGGCGGCCTCCTGCCGGGGGGCGCCGCCCTGGGCCGGGACGGTCGTGCGGGCGGAGAGGTCATCGGGGGTGGCGGCCGGCCGCACGGGCTCCGGGCGCCGCTCGGCGGCGACGCGGTCGCCGGACATGGGCAGCACGGGATGATCTTCGCGTAGCCCAGGACCGCACGCGGACCAACACGCGCACATTCTGGTGATCTTCCGCGATGCGGACGCCGCTCGTCCGCATGCCGGACGGCCCGGGTGCCGGCGGCCGGCGGCCCTAGGTCAGCCCGCCGGGAGGGGCGGTGCCGTTGCCCGTGGGACCTTCCGGTCCGGTTGCCGGCCGCTCGCGCGGTTCTCCCCCCGGAGCTTCGGGGGCGCCCCCGCGCGCCCCGCCGTCAGATGCCGCGGCGCTTGAGGATCTCCTCGACGTCGGCGAACTCCGACAGCCCCGAGCCGGACGAGCGGCGGGCGCGGCGGTCGGACGCGGGCAGGGCCGCCGGGGCCGGGGCTCCGGCGGGGGCGGCGGACGGGCCGGCGGCGCGAGCGGCGGACCGGGATGCCGCGGCCGAGCCCTCCGGGAGGCGCGCGGAGATCAGGCGCGTGATGCCGTAGAGCAGCGCGGCGACCGCGAGGACGCCGAAGCCGACCCACACCGTGGGCTTGAAGACCAGGTCCGCGCCCCAGTGGCCCACGGCCGTGCCGACCTTGCGGCCCAGCGTGACGAGCCCGGCCATGGCCAGGCCCACGGGCACGAGGGACAGCGCGGCGATCCTGGTGGCCGCGAGGAATCTGCGCCGGTAGGCGGTCATCATCGCGATGCCCAGGCCGCCCGCGGACAGCGCGGCGCAAAGGGTCGTGGTCAGCATGCTGCGACTCCCGTTCGTTCGGGTCCGTCCATCGTGCCTCGCGCCGGGCCCGTACGGCCACGGTCCGCGGGCAGGTTCAGGGGGATCTCCGGGGCGGCTCCTCCCGGAGTGGGAGAGCGCCCGCGGTAGTAGCCCGAGGTGGGTGCCCGGGGTGGGAGAGCGCCCGGGGTGGCCGCCCGGGGTGGGAGACTGGCCGCATGGATCTTCCCGCTTCCGCCCCCGCCGCCCGCCCCGCCGTCCTGGAGGTCTGGTGCGAGCTGCAGTGCCCGGACTGCCGCACCGCCCTCGGCGACATCGCCGCCCTGCGCGAGCGGTACGGCGACGCGCTCGACATCCAGCTGCGGCACTTCCCGCTGCCCAAGCACCAGCACGCGATGGCCGCCGCCCAGGCGTTCGAGGAAGCCCAGGCGCAGGGCCGCGGCTGGGAGTACGCCGAGGCGGTGCTGGGCCGGGCGGAGGCGCTGGCGCTGGAGGGCGAGCCGCTGCTCGTCGAGATCGCCCGTGAGCTGGGCCTGGACGCCGAGGAGGTCGACACCGCGCTGGTCGACGGCCGCCACCTGCTGGTCGTCGACGCGGACGAGGCCGAGGGCAAGGCGATCGGCGTGACCGGTACGCCCACGTACGTCGTCGCCGGCGAGCGGCTGGACGGCGGCACGTCGCAGGAGGGCCTGCGGGCGCGCATCGAGTCCCTGGTGGACGGACTGCTGGCCGGCCGCCAGCAGTAGCGGCCGACCCGGCGACCGTACGGCCGGAGCAGCCGAGCCCCGGGCCCGCAGCCCTACGCCGCGAGCAGCCGGCCCCGGGCTCACCTCGTACCGCCCGGGCAGCCGCCCCGGCACTCGCGGCCGTACGCCCCAGGCCCCCGGGCCACCCCCGGGACCGCCCCCTCAGCTCAGCGGCTTCCAGAGCTGGCGCATCCGCACCCCGTAGCCGAGCGAGGCGTACAGGCCCAGGGCGACGGTGTTGGCGGTGAAGACGTTGAGCCCGAGCCCCCGGGTGCCCGCCGCCCGGCAGTACGCCTCCGCGGCGAGCATCAGCGTGCGGCCGTGGCCCCTGCCCCGGTGCTCGGGCGCGACCTCGACGACCTGGACCCAGCCGGGCGCGGGCGCGGTGTGCAGCCACAGCCGGCCCGCGGTCCGCCCGTCGACGTCCAGGGCCAGCAGTACGCTGCCCGGCGCGGGACGGCCGCCGGGGAAGGCGCTGGCGTAGGAGGCCGCCGCGTGGGCCTGCGCGGCGTGCTCGGGGACGCCGGAGGCGGTGAGGGCGGCGACGAAACCGGTACGGGAGCTGGCGAGCCAGGGCGCGCTCTCCTCGACGGTCACCTCCCGCAGCCGCGCGCCCGGCGGCAGGACCGCCTCGCGCGGGCCCGGCTCCAGGTCCTTGTGCAGGGTGCGGTTGGTCTCGGTGTAGCCGAGCGCGAGCGCGATCCGCAGCCCGTACGCCGCCTGCGCCGGCACCGAGACCAGGACGCGTGTGCAGCCCCACTGCCGCAGCACCTCCTCCGCGGCGAGCGCCGCGACGGTGCCGCGGCCACGGCGCCGGTCGGGCTCGTCGATCGTGAGGGCGTCGATCCGGCCGGGGTCGCCGTGCGGGTCGGCGCCGAGCCGGATGCCGCCGACGGGGCGGCCGTTGACGGCGACGGTGAAGTCGCGCGCCCGGCCGCCGTCGGCGTCGCGCTGTTCGGGGCCCGCAGGTCTGAGGGTCGTCGTCATGCGTCGCGCTCCCGTCCGCCGCCCGAGCTGCCCCCCGCTGGGGTGCGGTCGAGTGTACGGTCACCCGCCCGGCGCGGACGCGGCCCGTACGACGGGCGTACCGGCGTACCGGAGCGCCCCCGGTCAGGGGTTGGGGTCGGCCGCCGCGCGTTCGGCGAAGACCTCCATGACCTTCGCGGTGACCGGCCCGGGCGCACCGGGCAGTTCGCGGGCGTCGACCCGGCTGACCGGCTGGACGTCGCGCAGCGAGGAGGTGATGAAGACCTCCTCCGCCTCGCCCAGCGCCTCGTACGGCAGGTCCTCCTCGTGCGCGCCGGCCCACTCGATGACCAGCTCGCGGGTGATGCCGGCCAGGCAGCCGGAGGACAGCGGCGGGGTGAGCAGCCGGCCGTCGAGGACGACGAAGACGTTGGAGCCGGTGCCCTCGCACAGCCGCCCGGTGGTGTTGGCGAAGACCGCCTCGGTCGCGCCCTGCTCCCGGGCCCGGGCGAGCGCGACGACGTTCTCGCCGTACGAGGTGGTCTTCAGGCCGGTCAGGGCGCCGCGCTCGTTGCGGGTCCAGGGCACGGTGACGACCGCGCCGGCCGCGGGGTGCCCGGGGACGGGCCCGGCGGCGACGACGAGGGTGGCGCCGGCCTCGCCGCGGTCGGAGCCGAGCGGGGAGATGCCGCCGGTGTAGGTGATACGGAGCCGGCCGTGCGGCATGGGGTTGGCGGCGAGCACGGCCTCGCAGGCGCGGGCGACCTCGGCCTCGTCGGGCTCGGGCAGGCCCATGCCGCGCGCGGAGCGGGCGAGCCGGCGCAGGTGCCGGGTGAGGGCGAAGGCGTGGCCGCCGGTGGACTTCAGCGTCTCGAAGACGCCGTCGCCGACCGTCAGGCCGTGGTCGAGGACCGACACGGTGGCGTCCGCGGTCTCCCGCAGTGCGCCGTCCACCCAGATCTTCACCGCAGTGACCTCCCGCTGTCGTGGTGTGCCTGCGACGCTACCGCCAGCAGGCGCCTGGCCTTGAGTTCGGTCTCCGCCCACTCGCCCGCCGGGTCCGAGCCCCAGGTGATGCCGGCGCCGGTGCCGAAGCGCAGCTCCGGGCGGTCGGCGGCGTCGCGGCCGATCCAGAAGGTGCGGATGCCGACGGCGAGCGCGGCGGTGCGCCGGTCGGCGTCGACCCAGCCGAGGGCGCCGCAGTAGGGGCCGCGCAGCGCGGTCTCCAGCTCGCCGATCATGCGCAGGGCGGCGGCCTTGGGGGCGCCGGTGACCGAGCCGGGCGGGAAGGCGGCGGCCAGCAGCTGCGGCCAGCCGGCGCCGGCGCGCAGCTCGCCGCGCACGGTGGAGACCAGGTGGACGAGCCCCGGGTGCGGTTCGACGGCGCACAGCGCGGGCACGGTGACCGTGCCGGTGGCGCAGACCCGGCCGAGGTCGTTGCGGACCAGGTCGACGATCATGACGTTCTCGGCGCGGTCCTTGGGCAGGAAGCCGCCGGCGGTGGGCGCGGTGCCCTTGATGGGGCCGGATTCGACGGTACTGCCGTCGCGCCGCAGGAAGAGCTCGGGCGAGGCGGTGGCGATCTCGACGCCGTGCGCGGGCAGCCGGATCGTGCCGGCGTACGGGGCCGGGTTGCCGAGCGCGAGGACGGCGGCGAGGGCGTCGATGTCGGGGCGCTCGCCGCCGGGGCCGGGCGGCAGCGGGGCGTGCAGGACGCGGCAGAGGTTGACCTGGTAGACGTCGCCGGCGGCGATGTGCTCGCGGATGGTCCGTACGCCCGCCTGGTAGGCGGCGCTGTCCATGGAGGAGGTCCAGGCGTCCGGTTCTGGGCCGCGCCAGCGGGCGGCCCGCGCGGCGGTCCCTGCGCCGGTGTCGGGCGGGGCGCCGGTGCGGCGGACGTCGCCGAAGCGGGCGCAGACGGTGCGGCCCTCGAAGTCCACGGCGACCGCCCAGAAGCCGGCGGAGTCCAGCGCGGCCGGGTCCGCGGTGACATCCCGCAGGTCGCGGGCGACGATTCCGGGGAACCGGGCCAGCGGAGGAAGATCGCGCACGGTGCCTTCCTGGGGTCCGGGGAGGGGCGTGAGCCGAGTCTAGGCCGGGCCGGTCGCGGGAGGTCGCAGGGCTCCCCGCGCGTCAACTGCCGGTCATTGGCCCGGCACGCTGCGGAAACCGGTTTTTGAGCTGGACCGGGAATCCGCTAGAGTTCAACCCGTCGCCCGGGAACGTGTTTCGAGGGCCGGCAGGCGGACGTGGCTCAGTTGGTAGAGCATCACCTTGCCAAGGTGAGGGTCGCGAGTTCGAATCTCGTCGTCCGCTCGATGTGGGGGATCCTCCCGGGACCCTCCGCGCTGTGGTGGAGTGGCCGAGAGGCGAGGCAACGGCCTGCAAAGCCGTCTACACGGGTTCAAATCCCGTCTCCACCTCCAAGGACGATTAGCTCAGCGGGAGAGCGCTTCCCTGACACGGAAGAGGTCACTGGTTCAATCCCAGTATCGTCCACGGGGGCCCACCGGCCCCGAGCAGGAGACCCGCGCGATTAGCTCAGCGGGAGAGCGCTTCCCTGACACGGAAGAGGTCACTGGTTCAATCCCAGTATCGCGCACCAGGCACCGGCGCCCCCGGCGGCCGGGACCCGAGGACGATTAGCTCAGCGGGAGAGCGCTTCCCTGACACGGAAGAGGTCACTGGTTCAATCCCAGTATCGTCCACCAGCAGCTACGGCCGAAGGGCCCGCAAGCACCGCTTGCGGGCCCTTCGCCGTGTGCGCGGCGCGGGTCGTCAGGACGAGAAGAGCATGTGGGCGAAGCCGCCGTGGCCGTGGTGCTTGTGGCCGTGGCCGTGCCCGTGCCCGTGGCCGTAGTGCTGCGGGGCGCCCCAGGCGGGGGCCGGGGGCTGCGGGTAGCCGGGCTGCATGGGCGGGGCGGGGTAGGCGGGCGGCGGGGCGGGCTGCTGCCACTTGCCTTCGAGCTGGGTCAGGGCTTCGAGCTCGCCGTAGTCGAGAAAGATGCCGCGGCAGTTGGTGCACTGCTCGATCTGGACGCCACTGCGGTTGTACGTCTGCATCTGGCCGTGGCACTTGGGGCAGACCAACATCGTCGAAATCAACTCCTCGCGTCGAACACGTGAGTTCACTCTAGTTGGGCGATACGGGCGCAGGTGGCCACGAGTTCGGACTCCGCCTCGTCGAGTTCGCGTCCCTCCCGGGCCGCCTTGGCGACACCTATCGCCGCGGTCTGTACGGCCAACGCGCGGGCGGGTACGTCCAGTTGCGCCCACGGGTCGCCGGTGTGCGGCACCGCGGGGCCGCCGGCGGCGCGGTAGGCGGCCAGGAAGCGGGCCCAGGCGTCGGGTTCCAGCAGGCCGGCGGCGAACCACATGGCGGGGCGGGCGAGGTCCCAGGCGGCCGGGCCGGTGCCGAGGTCGTCGACGTCGATGAGCAGCCAGGGGCCGTCGGGGGCGGGGTGCCGGACGAGCTGGCCGAGGTGCAGGTCGCCGTGGCAGAGGGCGGCGGGCCCGGGGTGCGGCGCCTCGTCCCTGGCCCACGCGGGCAGCCGCCGCCAGGCCCGCCGTACGGTACGGGCCGCCGCGCAGTCCGGTACGGCCCGCAGCCGGGCGACGGCGAGGGCGGCCTTGGCGGGGCCGCGCATCGGCGGCAGCGGGCCGGGGAGCGCGGCGGGCGGCACGTTGTGCAGCCGGGCGAGCAGCACGGCCGCCTCGGCCCAGGGGGCGGCGGCGGGGTCGTGCCGGTCGACGGGCAGGCCGTAGGGCCAGGCGGTGACGGGCCGGCCGCCGCCGGCCGCGGGCTCCAGGACGCCGCAGGCACCCTCGGCGGCCGGCTCGGGCGGGAGCGGGGCGAGCAGGATGCCGCGCAGCGCCGGGTGGGCGGCGACGGCGACCCGGACGGCGAGGGCGGCGGCGTCGGTGCCGGGGGCGTGGGCCTTGGCGACGACGGACCCGACCCGTACGACCGTGCCGTCGGGGCGGTCGGCCAGCACGGTGGTGGCGGCCGGGACGGTGGGCGGGGCGGGGGCGGCGCCCGGGGGGCGGGCGGTGCGGCGGGCGGCTGCTGCGGCGGTGGCGGCGAGCGCCGCGATCAGGGCGTCGTCGGCGGCCGGGCCGGCGCCGCGGCGGGCCGCCTGCCGGTCGATACGGACGGTGCCGCCGCGCCGGGCCCCGGACTGCTCCCCCGTGGTCGTCATCGGCCCAGTCAAGCATCCCGCCGCCTGCCCGGCCCGGCGAAGGGGGCCGTCCGGCGGCGGGCCGGGCGGCGCGGGGCGGGGTGGCGCGGGGCCCGGACAGCGCAGGGCGGCGCGGGACCCGGACGGCGCGGGGCGGGGTGGCGCGGGGCCCGGGCAGCGCGGGGCGGGGTGGCGCGGGGCCCGGGCAGCGCGGGGCGGCGCCCGCGGCGGGCTCCCCGGGGCCGGCGACGCGCGTCGGCACCCGACGTCGGCACCGGGGGTCGGCACCTGGCTTCGGCGCCGGGCGTCGCCCCATGCCCGGACAGCGCAATGCCCGGGCATCGGATGATGCCCGGGCAAGCACAGTCGTCCGCCTACCCCCGTCCCCACGGGGTCCACCGGTGAGTCCCTGACCCGGACCGCTCTTCCAGGTCGGGAGCGCCTTTCAGCGCCCCATCAGGCCGGCCACGGACGACGCCTGGGTGACCACCGCGTCGACTCCGCCGAAGAGGTAGGCGAGCAGGGCGGCCAGCGGCAGCACCATGGCCGCCGCCACCAGCGGGTGGCGGGGCCCGGTGCGCCGGGTGCCGCGCACGGCGCGTGCGGTGCGGGTCACCGTGTTCGCCATGCCTGCCCCCTCCCGGGGTGTGCGGTGCGGTCGGTCGCGTCCAGCAGTCGTCGGGGGCGGCGGGCGTTTGACCTCGGGGGACGAGTGCTCCGCCCGCCGCTTGACCTCAAATCTAGGGCCGCCGCGGCTCCCGCACGTCAGGCTGCGGTACCCCTTCGCGGGCATCCCGGAGGATGACGGCGGACCCCCGGCGTACTCCCCTGGGTGGACACCGGCCTCCGCCTTCCCGGGGTCATCCCCGAGACTCGGCGGCGGCGGCGACCGACTCGTCGTCCCGCGGGACGGGCTGCTCGACCAGGGCGAGCACCCGGGTGGCCATGAAGCGGGCGGTGCGCACCACCGTCCCGCTGCGGGTGACCTCGCTCACTTCCACCACCCCGCGGCGTACCGCGGTCTCCACCCGGCGGCCGGCCCGGGTGGCCACCACCTCATACGTACGGGTGCTGTCCCCGGCGTCGACGACTATCTCCACGCGATCACCTTTCACGGCGTCAATCCCCCTTGCTCGGCGGGCCGTTGGCAGATCGTGCACGGCGGTGACGGCCCGTCGGACGGGCCTCGCGCCACCCGTCAAGAATCCCACCCGGCACTGACAATTCACCGCCCGCCGCCTGCGGGGCTTCACGCCGCTTCGGGAGCGGAGTCCGTAAGCTGTGGGCGGCTGCCCGGGCGGCCCGGCACCGGCAGGCAGACACGCGAGCAGGCGAGCGGCAGTGGGGTCCTCCCCACCGGAGGGTAGGGGAACGGACATGGCGATGATGCGGCTCCGGCGCGAGGATCCGCGGGTCGTCGGCGCGTTCCGGCTGCACCGGCGGCTGGGCGCGGGCGGCATGGGCGTGGTCTACCTCGGGGCCGACAAGCGCGGGCAGCGCGTCGCGCTGAAGGTGATCCGGCCGGAGCTGGCGGAGGATCAGGAGTTCCGGTCGCGCTTCGCGCGCGAGGTGTCGGCGGCCCGGCGGATCCGCGGCGGCTGCACGGCCCGGCTGGTCGCCGCGGACCTGGAGGCCGAGCGGCCGTGGTTCGCCACGCAGTACGTACCGGGGCCCTCGCTGCACGACAAGGTGGCCGAGCACGGTGTGCTGTCGGCGGCGGAGACCGCCTCGATGGGGGCGGCGCTCGCCGAGGGCCTGGTCGCGGTGCACGAGGCCGGGGTCGTCCACCGGGACCTGAAGCCGTCCAACATCCTGCTGTCGCCCAAGGGCCCGCGCATCATCGACTTCGGCATCGCGTGGGCGACGGGGGCGAGCACGCTGACGCACGTGGGCACGGCGGTCGGCTCGCCCGGCTTCCTCGCGCCCGAGCAGGTGCGCGGCGCGGCGGTGACCGGGGCCACCGACGTCTTCGCCTTCGGCGCGACCCTCGCCTACGCCGCCACCGGTGACTCGCCCTTCGGGCAGGGCAGTTCCGAGGTGATGCTCTACCGGGTCGTGCACGAGGAGCCGGATCTCGGCGGGGTGCCGGACGCGCTGGCGCCGCTGGTCTACGCGTGCCTGGCCAAGGACCCGGAGACCCGGCCGAGCACGGTGCAGCTGTCGGAGCGGCTCTCCGAGATCGCCGCGCGCGAGGCCCGCGGGATCGGGGCGCCGCGCCGCGAGGGCCTGCCCAAGGCGGCGGGGCCGCGCCCGGAGCGTCCGGTCGGGCGGCGCGCCGAGGAGTACGCGCAGCAGCCGACCCAGCGGCGGACGCCGCCGCGCCTGGACGGGCCCGCGCCCGGTACGGGGGGCCAGCCGAAGAGCGCGGGCCGGCCCGCCGGCAGCCGCCCGGCCCCGCGCACCCCGGCGCCCACCGTCCCGGCGACCCGCGCCGCGGTCCGCACCAACGCCTCCCGCCGCCCCGCGCCGACCGCGCCGGGCCGCCGGCTGATGCGCCAGCGCCTGGCGGTCTTCGTCATCGTCACGCTGCTCGTCGCCGTCTTCATCGCCGCGGTCCAGGGCTGCCACCGCTTCACGCACGCCGCGGGCCCCTCGGGCGCTGCCCGCACCGCGGCGCCCGCGCAGCACGCCCCGGGGGCCTCCCGCGGCTGACCCGCCGCCGCACGCCGACCTCTTCGCCTGCGTGTCCGCGCGGCGACCGCCGGGTGGCCGACGGGCCAACGCGATAAGGCCGGTAGGAGAGTGGCCGCGCCGCCTACCATGGCTGTGCTACGTCGAACGTGCACCCTTTGGTGCGGGATTTCGAGGCCGTGAAGGGGGAGGCCGTGGAGATCAGGTTCGAGGTGGCGGGCGCCGGGGCGGAGCGGGAGCTGCGCTCGCTGCGGGCGTGGCTCGCCGGCGACCGCGCGTTACGCGGAACCGTCGACGTCACACCGGTGCCAGGGGCGCAGCCCGGGCGGATGTCGCCGGCGCTGGAGGCGGTGAGCGCGGTGCTGTCGTCGGGCGCAGCGCTGGGCGAGCTGGCGCGGTCGTATCTGGCCTGGCGCCACCGCGACCGCCGTACCGCCCCACCGGTGACGGTGGTGGTGATCGCCCCGGACGCCGAACGGGCCCGGGCGGAGGCGGTGTTGCGCGACCTGGGCATCCTCGCGGGCGCGGCACCCCCGGACGGCGGGCAGGAGCCGGCCCCGCAGGAGGATGCGGAAGGCGGGGCGCGGTGAGCGAGCCGGGCACCGCCGGGACGGGCTCGCGGCGGATCGAGCCGGAGCTGTCGGCGTGCGTGCTGATCGGCGTGGACGACTACGCCAGGCTCGATCCCCTGCGCAGCGTCCGGCACAACCTCACCGAGCTGAAGAAGGCGCTGACCAGCCCGGAGATCTGGGGCGTCCCGCAGGAGCGGGTCATCGTCGTGGCGAACCCGGCGACGCCGTACGAGCTCGTGGAGCCGATCCGCAAGGCGGCGCTGCTGGCCAAGGACACGCTGCTGGTCTACTACGCGGGCCACGGGCTGCTGGACCGCGACGACAACGACCTGCACCTGACGCTGCCCGGCTCCGTCGAGGACTACCCGGACACCTGCGTGCCGATCGGGCACGTACGGCGGGCGATCAGCGACACCGGCGCCCCGCAGCGCCGCGTCCTGGTGCTGGACTGCTGCTACAGCGGCCAGGCCATCGCGGGCATGTCCGCGGCCGACCGCGGCATCCGGGGGCGCCGGGCCTGTTTTAAAAGTAGCGTCGTCCCGCCCGTAAGGGCGGGGGCCGGAGGGGCTGGGTGCGTGCGATTGCAAGGCGGAGGGAGGAGAGCGCAGCGGGCTGCGCCGACGACCGACAACGCGGCAAGCGTGCGTGCCCAGCCCCTCCGGGCAGACGGGACTTTTAAAACAGGCCCGAGGCCGCGGTGCAGACGCTGCGGGATGTCAGCGGGTCGTACACGATGGCGTCCTCGCCGCGCGACCGGCCCTCGCACGCGCCCTACCCGGACCGCTGCACGGTCTTCACCGGCGCACTGGTGGACGTGCTCGACGGCGGCGTGGAGGGCGGGCCGGGCATGCTCGGGCTGCACGCGGTGTGCGAGGCGGTCGCGCAGCGCATCGCGGCGCTGAAGCCGGCGGCGCCGCAGACGCCGCAGGACGAGGACCACAACGGGGTCGGCGGCCTGGACTTCGTCCGCAACCGGGCGGTGCTGCCGGCACTCTTCCCCGAGGCCCCGCCGCCGGTGCCGCCGCGGCACCGGGTGCGCTGGTCGCTGGCGGCGGGGGCGGCCGGGCTGGCGCTGGGGCTGCTGGCGCAGCCGGGCCTGACATGGTGGCGCGACGCGCATCCGGGCGCGGCGGCCGGGATGTGCGGCTCGCACGCCGAACTGCTGGACCACTCCGACGCGTTGAACAAGAAGCAGGTCGACAACGAGCCGATCGGCGGCCTGTCGGCGATCGCCTTCCTGCCCGGCGACCAGACGCGCGCCCTCACCGTCGCCGACAACGACTCCGGCCGGGTCTTCCCGCTGCGGCTCGGCTCGCTGACCGACCTCGACCCGCGGCCGTCCACCGCGATCGCCCTGCGGCGCGCGGACGGCTCGCCCTTCCCGGACAGCTGGTACGACGCCGAGTCGATGGTCGTCGAGCAGGCGGCGGGCAAGGCCCTGGGCACGATGCTGATCGGCTCGGAGACCGGCCCGGCGATCCGCCGCTTCGACACGGCCACCGGCCGGCAGGTCGGCCCGGACCTCACGATCCCGGACAACCTGTCCTATCCGCCCAAGGGCAGCGCCCAGCAGGGCCGCAGCATCGAGTCGCTGACGGTCTCGCCGGACGGGAGGTACCTGTACGCGGGCTGGGAGGCGCCGCTGGCGCAGGACGGCGACAACCGCGGGGCGAACGTGCTGCGCATCCAGCGCTACCAGGGCTCGCCGGGCGGCGCGTACGTCCCCGCCGGGCAGTACGCCTACCGGTCAGGGGACGGGCTGAACCTCGCGGACCTGGTGGCCGTGGACGACGACCACCTGCTGGCGCTGGAGCGGCAGTACGTGGGCGGGCTCGGCAACGCGATCCAGGTGGCGGAGCTGTCGCTGGCCGGCGCCCGGGACGTCTCCCGTATGACGTCGCTGTACAACCTGCCGGCGAACACGTACGTGCAGCGCGCGCTGCTGTTCGACCTCGCGGACTGCCCGGCGGGCGGCCGGGGCCGGGTCGCGCGCTCCGAGCCGGACCAGCGCAACCCGCTGCTGGACAACGTCGAGGGCATGGCGCTGGGGCCGGTGTGGCGGGACGGGCCGCGCAAGGGGTGGCGGCCGTTGCTGATGGTGTCGGACGACAACAACAGCGCGAACCAGATCACCCGGCTGTACTCGCTGGCCGTGAGGCTCTGAGGGGAGTACGTTACCAAGCGCTTGCTTAGCACGCAGGAGCGGCGCCGGAGCCTCCGGCGGGCCCGGCGGCGGAAGGGACGGCGCGGGTATGGCGGGTACGGGCAGCGCGAACGGTACGGGCGGCATGCCCGGCGCAGGCGGCACAGGGAGTACGGGCGGCGCCGGCGGTGTCGGCGCGGCGGAGGTGCGGGAGCGGGCCCGGGCGCTGCTCGCGGCCTGCCCGCCGCGTACCACCGGCCGGCGGGACTTCCTGCGGGCCCGCTTCGACGCCGGGCTCGCCTGGGTCCACTTCCCCGCCGGCCTCGGCGGCCTCGACGCCCCGCGCGCCCTCCAGGCGGTGGCCGACGCGGAACTGGCCGCGGCCGGCGCGCCGGACAACGACCCGCGGCGTATCGGCATCGGCCTCGGCATGGCGGCGCCGACGATCCTCGCCTACGGCACCCCCGAGCAGCGCGCCCGCTTCCTGCGCCCGCTGTGGACCGGCGAGGAGGTGTGGTGCCAGCTGTTCAGCGAGCCCGGTGCCGGCTCCGACCTCGCGGGCCTGCGGACCCGCGCGGTGCGCGACGGCGGCGACTGGGTGGTGGACGGCCAGAAGGTGTGGACGTCCAGCGCGCACACCGCCCGCTGGGCGATCCTCATCGCCCGCACCGACCCGGACGTGCCCAAGCACCGCGGCATCACCTACTTCGTGTGCGACATGACCGACCCGGGTGTGGAGGTCAGGCCGCTGCGGCAGATCACCGGCGAGGCGGAGTTCAACGAGGTCTTCCTGACCGGGGTGCGGATCCCCGACGCGCACCGGCTCGGCGCGGTCGGCGACGGCTGGCGGGTGGCGCAGGCGACGCTCATGAACGAGCGGGTCGCGATCGGCGGCGGCTCCGCCGTCCCGCGCGAGAGCGGCATGGTCGGCCCGGTCGCGGCGACCTGGCGGGAGCGCCCTGAGCTGCGCACCCCCGAGCTGCACGACCGGCTGCTGCGGCTGTGGGTGGACGCCGAGGTGGCCCGGCTCACCGCCGAGCGGGTGCGCCAGCAGATGGCGGTGGGCACGCCGGGCCCCGAGGGCTCGGGCCTGAAGCTGTCGATGGCCCGGCTGAACCAGCAACTGAGCGGCCTGGAGGTCGAGTTGCTGGGCGAGCAGGGGCTGCGCTACGGCGACTGGACGATGGTGCGGCCGGGAAGCGTCGACTTCTACGGGCGCGACGCCGGCTACCGCTACCTGCGGGCCAAGGGCAACTCGATCGAGGGCGGCACGTCCGAGATCCTGCGCAACATCGTCGCCGAGCGGGTGCTGGGCCTGCCCGCCGAGCCCCGCACCGACAAGGACGTCCCGTGGAAGGACCTGCCCCGATGACGACCGCGAAGCGCCCCTCCCCCGCCGTCCCCGACCTGCTCTACTCCGAGGTCGAGGACGACCTGCGCGCCGCGGTGCGCGCGGTCCTCGCCGACCGCTGCGGGCCGGCCGCGGTGCTGGGCCGGATCGAGACCGCCGAGCCGTACGACCCGGGGCTGTGGAAGGTGCTGGGCGCGGATCTGGGCCTGGCCGGGCTGCTGGTGCCCGAGGAGTACGGCGGGCAGGGCGCCTCGGCGCGGGAGGCCGCGGTGGTGCTGGAGGAGCTGGGCGGGGCGGTCGCGCCGACGCCGTTCCTGGGCAGCGCGGTGCTGGCGGCCTCGGCGCTGCTGGGCTGCGCCGAGGCCGGGGCGCCGGACCTGCTGGGGCGGCTCGCCGCGGGCGAGGTCACGGCGGCGCTCGCGGTGCCGCTGACCGCCGCGCCGGGCGACGCCTTCCCCCAGGGCGTACGGGCGGACGCCGCGGGCCGGCTCACGGGCCGGGTCACCAGCGTGGTGGACGCGCTGGGCGCGGCGGCGCTGGTCGTGCCGGCGGCCGGCCCCGACGGGCCCGCGCTCTACGAAGTGGCCGCGGACGCCGCGGCGTTGGCGGCGCCGGTGTCGCTGGACCTGACCCGGCCGCTGGCCGACCTCACGCTGGACGGGGCGCCCGGGCGGCTGCTGGCGGCGGGCGGGGCGGCCCGCGCCGCGCTGGAGCGGGCGCTGCTGACCGGGGCGGGGCTGCTGGCGTCGGAGCAACTGGGCCTGGCGCAGTGGTGCCTGGACGAGACGACCGGCTACCTGAAGCAGCGCCACCAGTTCGGCCGGGTCGTCGGCTCCTTCCAGTCCCTCAAGCACCGGCTCGCCGACCTGTGGCTGGAGGTCGTCTCGGCGCGTGCCGCGGCCCGCAACGCGGCGGGCGCGCTGGCCGCCTGGGACGACCCGGCGGAGGTCGCGCTCGCGGTGGCGGTCGCGCAGGCGTACGTCTCCCCCGCCGCGGTGCACGCGGCCGAGGAGGCGGTGCAGCTGCACGGCGGCATCGGCATGACGTGGGAGCACCCGGCGCATCTGTACCTCAAGCGCGCGAAGGCCGACGAGATCGCGCTGGGCACCCCGGGCCGGCACCGCCGCGCCCTGGCCGGCCTGGTCGACCTCCCGGCGGCGGCGGGCTGACGCCTACTGCGGGCCGCGGGCCACCGCGTAGAAGGCGACCGCCGCGGCGGCCCCGACGTTGAGGGAGTCGATGCCGTGGGCCATCGGGATACGGACCAGGGTGTCGGCCGCCGCGAGCGCCTTCGGCGACAGGCCCGGGCCCTCCGCGCCCAGCAGCAGCGCCAGGCGCGGGAGTTCGCGTACGGGGAGGTCCGGCAGGGCGGTCGCCCGCTCGGCCGGGGTGAGGGCCAGCAGCCGGAAGCCGGCGTCCTTCACCGTGCCGTACAGGTCGCGCGGCCAGGCGGCCAGCCGCGCGTACGGCACGGAGAAGACCGCGCCCATCGACACCTTCACCGAGCGGCGGTAGAGCGGGTCGGCGCAGTCCGGCGAGAGCAGCACCGCGTCCATGCCGAGGGCGGCGGCGCTGCGGAAGATCGCGCCGATGTTGGTGTGGTCGTTGACCGCCTCCATAACCACGACCCGGCGGGCGCCGGCCAGCACCCCGGCCGGGTCCGGCAGGGGCTTGCGCTGCATCGAGGCGAGCGCGCCGCGGTGCACGTGGTAGCCGGTGACCTGCTCGGCGAGGTCGTCGCCGACGACGTAGACCGGCGCCTCGGCCTCGTCGACGACATCGCGCAGGGCGTCCAGCCACTTGTCGCCGAGCAGCATCGAGCGCATCGGGTAACCGGCCTGGAGCGCCCGCCGGATGACCTTCTCGCCCTCGGCGATGAAGAGCCCTTCGGCCGGTTCGCGGCGGCGGCGCAGCTCGACGTCGGTGAGCGAGGTGTAGTCGTGCAGCCGCGGGTCGTGCGGGTCGGTGACGGCGACCGGTTCAGCCACGGGCGCTCGCCGCGGCGGCGGGGCCGACGTTCACCACGTCGCCGATGACGATGACGGCGGGCGGCCGTACGCCCTCGGTCGCGACGGCCTCCGCGACCGTCGCCAGCGTGGCGTCCACCCGGCGCTGCGCGGCGGTCGTGCCCTCCTGCACCACGGCGACCGGCGTGCAGGCCGGGCGGCCACCGGCGATCAGGGTGCCGGCGATCGCGCCGATCCGCTCCACCGCCATCAGCAGCACGAGGGTGCCGCGCAGCCGGGCGAGCGCGGGCCAGTCGACCAGCGAGCGCGCGTCGTCCGGCGCGACATGCCCGCTGACCACGGTGAACTCATGCGCGACCCCGCGGTGCGTGACCGGGATGCCGGCCGCGCCGGGCACGCTGATGGAGCTGGAGATGCCCGGCACGACGGTGACCGCGACGCCCGCCGCGGCCAGCGCCTCGGCCTCCTCCATGCCGCGGCCGAAGACGAACGGGTCGCCGCCCTTGAGCCGTACGACGGCCTTGCCGGCCCTGGCGTGCTCGATCAGCGCGGCGTTGATCGCCTCCTGGGCCATCGCCCGGCCGTACGGGATCTTCGCCGCGTCGATCACCTCGACGTGCGGCGGCAGTTCGTCCAGCAGGTCGCGCGGGCCGAGCCGGTCGGCGATGACGACGTCGGCCTCGGCGAGCAGCCGGCGCCCGCGGACGGTGATGAGGTCGGGGTCGCCGGGGCCGCCCCCGACCAGGGCGACGCCCGCGGTACGGGCCCGGTGCCGGGGCGCGACGAGGCTGCCGTCGCGCAGCCCCTCGACGACGGCGTCCCGCACGGCGGCGGAGCGGCGCGGGTCGCGGCCGGTCAGGACGGCGACGGTGACTCCGTCGGTGCGGCCGGTGGCCGGCGTCCAGGCGGTGGCGGCGCCGGCGTCGTCGCTGCGGACGCACCATACGCGGCGGGCTTCCGCTTCCGCAGAGGCGGCGGCGTTCGCGGCGGAATCCTTCGTGGCGACCAGGGCGTACCAGGCTCCCTCCAGGTCGCCCTCCCGGTAGGCCCGCCGCTCCCAGCGCAGCTCGCCGGCGTCCGCCATCGCCTCCACGGAGGCGGTCGCCTCCGGCGCGACCAGCACGATGTCGGCGCCCGCCGTCAGCAGCGCGGGCAGCCGCCGCTGGGCGACCTGGCCGCCGCCGATCACGACGACGCGGCGGCCTTTCAGCCGCAGCCCAACGGGATACGCGGGTGCGTCCTCCACTGCGTGGCGCTCCTTCCTGAGCCCAACCCCGAACCCCCCGATCTTACGTTCCCGCCCCCGCCGGTCCCGCCGCGCCTGTGTACGCCCGCGCCCGGCGCGTACGCCGCGAGCTGCCCCGTCCTGTCCCGTCGCGACCATCCGCCCGTCGTGGCTGGTCGCTCCGTTCTCCCCCAGAGCTTCGCCTGGGGGTACCCCCACGCGCCCCTGGGTTTGCTGACCTCCGGCGCGGAAGCAGCTCACTGCTGCCGCGCCGGGCGAGTATTTCAGGGGCGCGGGGAACTGCGCGACAAGCCACAACGGCGGGAAGATCCGGCACCGGCAGGAAGGGGCAGCCCGGCGGGTAACCGGTGAGCCCCTGGGGGGTTACGCCGGTACCCCCACGCGCCCCTGGGTTTGCCGACCTCCGGCGCTGGAGCAGCTCACTGCTGCCGCGCCGGGTGAGCATTTCAGGGGCGCGTGGGGGTACCCCCAGGCGAAGCTCTGGGGGAGAACGGAGCGACAAGCCACAACGGCGGGAAGATCCCGGCACCGGCAGGAAGGGGCAGCCCGGCGGGTAACCGGTGAGCCCCTGGGGGGTTACGCCTTTTCGGTGACGCCCGCCGCGTCGAAGGTGGCGACCTCGTGCATGACGCGGGCGGCGCTTTGGACCAGCGGGAGGGCAAGAAGCGCGCCGGTGCCTTCGCCGAGGCGGAGGTCGAGGTCGACCAGGGGGCGGAGCCCCAGCGCGGTGAGGGCGGCGACGTGGCCGGGCTCGGCGCTGCGGTGGCCGGCGATGCACGCGGCGAGCACCTCGGGCGCGATCGCCCGGGCGACCAGCGCCGCCGCGCCCGCGCTCACGCCGTCGAGGATCACCGGCGTGCGCAGCGCAGCCGCGCCGAGCAGCAGGCCGACCATCGCGGCGTGTTCGAGCCCGCCGACCGCCGTGAGGACGGCGATGGGGTCGGCCGGGTCGGGCCGGTGCAGCTCCAGCGCCCGCCGTACGACCTCCACCTTGCGGGCGTGCATCTCGTCGTTGATGCCGGTGCCGCGCCCGGTGACCTCCGCCGGGTCCGCCCCGGTGTAGACGGCGATCAGCGCCGCGGACGTCGTCGTGTTGGCGATGCCCATCTCCCCGGTGAGCAGCGCCTTGTTGCCCGCCGCCACCAGGTCGCGCGCGGTCTCGATGCCGACCTCGATCGCGCGCAGCGCCTCTTCCTTCGTCATCGCCGGCCCCGCGGTGAAGTCCGCCGTCCCGGCCCGCACCTTGCGCGGCAGCAGCCCCGGCGTGCTGGGCAGTTCGGAGGCCACGCCGACGTCGACGACGCACACCTCCGCCCCGACCTGGTTGGCGAAGGCGTTGCACACCGCCCCGCCGCCGAGGAAGTTGGCGACCATCTGCCCGGTGACCTCCTGCGGCCACGCGGTGACGCCCTGCGCGTGCACCCCGTGGTCGCCGGCGAAGATCGCCACGGCGGCCGGCTCCGGGAGCGGCGGCGGGCACTGCCGGGAGAGCCCGGCGAGCTGCGCGGAGATGATCTCCAGCATGCCCAGCGCCCCGGCCGGCTTGGTCATCCGCTTCTGCCGCTCCCACGCCTCGCCGAGCGCCTTCGCGTCCAGCGGGCGGATGCCGCGCAGCGTCTCGTCGAGCAGGTCGTGCGGCTCCTCGCCGGGCAGCGCCCGGTTGCCGTACTCCTCCTCGTGGACGACCCAGGACAGCGGGCGGCGCTGCGACCAGCCCGCCTGCATCAGCTCGGGCTCCTCGGGGAATTCGTCGACGTACCCCACGCACAGGTACGCCACGACCTCCAGGTGCTCGGGCAGGCCGAGTTCGGCGACCATCTGGCGCTCGTCGAAGAAGCTGACCCACCCCACGCCGAGCCCTTCGGCCCGGGCGGCGAGCCACAGGTTCTCCACGGCCAGCGCGGAGCTGTAGGGCGCCATCTGCGGCTGGGTGTGCCGGCCGAGGGTGTGCCGGCCGCCGCGGGTGGGGTCGGCGGTGACCACGATGTTGACGGGCGTGTCGAGGATCGCCTCGATCTTGAGCTCGCGGAACTGCCGGGCCCGGCCCTTGGGCAGCGACTTGGCGTACGCCTCGCGCTGCGCCATGGCCAGCTCGTGCATCTTCTCGCGGGTCTTCTCGGAGCGGATGACGACGAAGTCCCACGGCTGCGAGTGCCCGACGCTGGGCGCGGTGTGCGCGGCCTCCAGGACGCGCAGCAGCACGTCGTGCGGGATGGGGTCGGGGCGGAAGCCGTTGCGGATGTCGCGGCGTTCGCGGATGACCCGGTGCACGGCGTCGCGCACGGCGGGCTCGTACGCCTCCGCGGGCTCGGTCGCCGGGGCGGGCACCTCGGCGGTCTCCGCCGGCTCGGGCGACGGCGCCGGTACGGGGGCGGCTTCGGCCTCGGCCACGGCCGGCTCCGCGGGCGCGGCAGGCTCGGCGGGTACGGCCGCTTCCGCCGGCTCGGGCGCTGCGGCTTCCGCGGCGGGCTGTACGGCCGCCGCGGCGGCCTTGGCCTCGCGGCGGGCCCTGCGGCCACCGCTCTTGGGCGCTTCGGCCGCGGGCGTACGCGCCGGGGCGGCGGGGGCTGACGGGGCGTCGGCGGCGGGCTCCGGCGACGGCTCGGGCTGCGCCGCGGGGGCGGCGGAGTCGGCGACGAGGGAGGCGAGGCTCGGGGCGCCGCCCTGGCCGTTCTCGACCGGCGCGGCCTGGGCGGTCGCGGCCTGCGCGTCGAAGGCGGGGCCGGACGGCGGGGTGGCCAGGTCGAGGCCGATCGGGGCGGGCGCGGCGCCGGAAGCCGCGGGTCCGGCCAGCTCGGAGCCCGTGCCCTGCGGCGGCGTCGCCTGGACCGGCTCGGCGGCGGGCGCGGCCACACCGGCGGCCGGTGTGTGCGGCGCCGGCTCCTGCGCGGGCGGCGTCTGCTGCTCCCGCGCGGGCGCGGGCGCGGGCGCCTGGGCGGCGGGCGTTTGCCCCGACTTCCGCGTGGACGTCGCATCCCCGGCGCCCGGCACCTGCCCGGTCGTCGCCGTCCCGGCTCCCGACTCCTGCGCGGACGGCGTGTGCTCCCCCGCGTCCGGCGCGGGCGCGGCGCCCTCCGCGGCCTGCGTCGCGGGCGTGCCCGTACCGGCGGCGCCCTCCGCGGCCTGCGCTGCGGGCGCGGCCGTAGCGGCGGCGTCCTGCGCGGCCGGCGGCTGCGTCCCGGGGGCCGGCTGGGAGGGGATGATGCTGTCGGCGTGCGGGATCAGCGACTGCTGCGACGGGGTCTGCGCGGACGGCCAGCCGTTCTGCGCCGCGGCGCCCTGGTCGGCCGGATCGCCGTTCTGCTGGGCGGGGATGGCGCGGGTGCCGTCCGGGAGCACGTCGAGGTATTCGGGCCCCGCGGTGGGCGGGCCCTGGACCCGTACGGGCGTGGCCGCGGGTCCGCGGTCGGCGAGGGAGCGTACGGACACGCCGCCGCTCGGGGTGTCGTTGACCGGCGGGCCCATGTGCAGCGGGCGGCGCGGCGGGCTGTCGGCGCCGCGGGGGCGCCCGGCGTCGTCGCCCGTGCCCGGCTCGGCGGCGGGACGGGGCGTGCCCTGCGCGGGCGTGTGCCCCTGCGCGGCCGGCCCGGCGGTCTCCGGCCGGCCCCCGGACTCCGGCTGCCCGGCGGGGAGATGGCCCGCAGCCTGCTCCTGCCCTCCCGGGACGGAGCCCGGGCCCTGCGGCCCCGCCTGCTCGCCGCCCGGCGCCATGAACCCGGCCGCGTCGGCGCCCTGCCCCGCAGCGCCGGAAGCCGCGTCCTGCGCGGCGGCGAAGCCGCCCTGCCCCTGCGTGGTGAAGCCCGGCGCGACCTCGGCGCCGAAGCCGGAGCCCCCGCCCGACTCGCCGTCAGGTCCCTGCCCCGGCGCGGTGAAGCCCGCCCCCGAGGCGTCACCGGCCGGCTGTCCCGGCGCCGCGAGCCCCTGCTCCGCCCCGGCGAACCCCGCGGCGGCCTCGGCACCCGGCACCGCACCGGGCCCGGCGAACCCCGGGAAGCCCTCACCCGGCGCGGCGAACCCCGCGCCCTGCTCCGAACCCGGCACCTGCCCCGGCGCGGCGAACGCGGCGCCCGGCTCACCGCCCGGCAGCTGCCCCGGCGCAACAAACCCCTGCTCGGCGCCCGCCGCGGCGAACCCCTGCTCAGACCCCGGCACCGCGAACCCCTGGCCCGCGAACCCCTGCGCGCCCTCCGCGCCCGCCACCTGCTGCGGCGCAAACCCCTGCCCCGCCTGCGGCCCCCCCGCGGTGAACCCCGCGTCCGGCGCCGGGAAACCGGCGCCCTCGCTCCCGCCGGCGGCCCCGGCGCCGGCGAACCCCGGTGCGGGCGGCGCCGCTTCGCCCCCGGCCAGGTGCGGCTCGGGCTGCGGCGGGACGGGCTGCGGGTCGCTCCAGGTGCCCTGGGGGCCGGGCATGAGGAGCACGTCGTCGTCCTCGTCGAGCCCGGCGGGGGCGGGCTGGTCGAGGTAGGCGTAGCCGGGGTCGGCGGGGGCGCCCCAGCCGGGGGCGGCGGCGTGCGGTGCGCCGGTCGCGCCGGTGTGCGGCTGGTGAGCCGTGTCGCCGACCGCGTTCTCCGGCTGCCCCTCGCCGGGGATCCGAGCGGTGTCCGTCATGCGTGCCCCTCGCCCATCGGTGTCGCTCCTTCCAGCGCTGCGCCTCGCACACCCCACCCCTCACAGACTTCAACGAGCGGGCCTGTGATGCGGCACGTCGGGCGCCGGGAACGCCGGTGGTATCGACGCCCCGTCAACGCACGACGACGGCACAACGATCCGTCAGCCTACCCCCCGGGGCACCGCGCTCCGTGCCGAAGTCCGCACCTCGGGACGTATCTCACATGCCGCGCCCGTACACCGCCCCGACATGCGCAAACGCCGCCGCGGACGGCACTTTGATCATGTACGGATCAGCCGTGGATCAGGGCCGGGTACCGCTCAGGACGTAGATCTCCGAGCCGTCCCTGGGGTGCCATCCGTCGCCGAGTTCGACGCAGTGCAGCAACATCCGTTCGACGGTGTAACCGCCTTCTGCGAGCGCCCGGTCGAGTGCTTCCGCCGACTCCCGGCCGGGCGCCGCGACGACGATCCGCTCGGGGCGGCGGGCCGCGCACGCGGCGACGACGGCGGGGTCGGCGCAGCCGACGCGGACCACGTCGGGCTCGGGCAGGTCCTCCAGCGCCTGCGGCGCGGTGCCGTGCACGACCTGGAGCTGGACGCCGGCCCGGCGCCCGGTGGCGGCGACCCAGTCGCACGCCTGCGGGTCGCGGTCGACGGCGATGACGGCGGCGCCGAGCCGTGCGGCCTCGACGGCGACGGAGCCGTCGGCGGCGCCGATGTCCCACACCAGGTCGCCGGTGCGCGGGCCGAGCCGGGCGAGTTGGACGGCCCGGACGGGTACCGGCACATGGCCGCCGTATTCGGCCGAGGGCAGCGCCCAGCCGCGCACCGGGCCGGGGAAGTTGGGGTCGCGGCCGGCGATCCAGCCGCCGCCGCGGGAGGTCGCGGGGCGGGCGCCGACGGAGGGCGCGGGCAGGAGGCCGGGGGCCGCGGTGCTGCCGCCGACGACGAGCACGATGTTGGGGTCGCGCCATATGTGGTCGGCGACCTTGTCGGAGGTCAGCACGGTGACCTGCTCGCGCTCGGAGCCGAGGGCCTCGCAGATGACGAAGGTGCGGTGGACCCCGGTGAGCATCAGGGCGAGTTCGGCGGGTCCTGCGCCGGGCGCGGTGAGCACGGCGACCTTGGGGTAGGAGCGGCAGACGTTGACCGCGCGGCGCAGGGTCCGGCCGGTGGCGACGACGACGCGGGCGTCGTCCCAGGGCATGCCGGCGCGGGCGAAGGCCCGGGCGACGGCGGAGACGCCGGGGATGACCTCGACCTCCAGGCCGTGCTCGGGGTCGCGCAGGGCGCGGACGACGCCGAAGAAGCCGGGGTCGCCGTCGGCCAGGACGACCGCGGTGCCGCGGTGGCCGGCGATCCGGCGAGCGGCGATGTCGATGCTGCCCAGCACGATGTGCTCGGCGTTCCCCGGTACGTACGGCAGCGCGAGGTGGTGGCGGGTGCCGGCGACGAGCGTGGCGGCGTCCAGTGCGGCACGGGCGGCCTCGGAGGGGGGCGAGCCGTCCCATCCGATCACCGTGACCCGGTCGGCCATCGTCGTCCGCCTCTCATGCCTGTGGGGTCGCGGGGGTGCCGTTCGGGCCGCCTCGCGGCGGGCGCAGGCACGGCCCGGGTGAGAACCCTAACCCGGCGGCGGGCGCCGCGGTGCCCCGCGTCCGGTACGCGTGCGGCGGGTCAGCGGCGCTGCGCGGCGGCGGAGTAGTCGGCGTAGTCGGGATAGGGGGCGTAACCGGTCTCGTAGACCTCGCCGGCGGCGGTGCCGGAGCCGTCGGCGTCGTCGGCGTCGTCGAGGTCTTCCGGCAGCAGGCTCCACACCAGCAGGTCGGTGCGGGTCTCCACCCAGCGGCCCTCGGGGTCGTCGCCGGCGCGGGAGCGGATGAGGCCGGCGCCGCGCAGCACGCCCTCGCTGATGCAGCCGATCTTCTGGGCGACCTGCTGGGAGGCGCTGTTGTCGGCGGCGGTGCGCAGTTCGACCCGCTCGAAGCCGAGGCTGCCGAACAGCCAGCGCACCACGGCGAGCACGGACTCGCCGGCGTATCCCTCGCCACGGGCCCAGGAGGCGGTCAGGTAGCCGACCTCGGTGCCGCGGATGCGCCAGTCGGTGTTCTGCAGCTGGACGGTGCCGACCAGGCGCTGGGTGAGCAGTTCGGTGACGGCGAGCACGAGTCCCCGGCCGCTGGTGCGCTCTGCGGCGGCCCCTCCGGTGGTGAACGCCCGGGCGGTGGCCTCGGTGTACGGCCGTGGCGCCCCGGTCCAGGCGGTCACCAGGTCGTCGTTCATCATCTCGACGAGCTCGGGGATGTCGGCCTCGTCGTACGGCCGCAGCAGCAGCCGCTCCGTACTGAGTGAGATGTCCGGAAAGGTGGCGGTCATTCACTGCTCCGTAACCAGGGCAAGGGTGGACTGCACAGCATGCAGCATCGCGCGCGGCGTCCGCCGGGCGGGTCCGACGCGCCTGGCGCGGGTGGGCCCGAGGCGGGCCCTGACGGCGAACGCCCTTCCAGAGTAGGGCGGATGGCGGTCAGGGCAGGTATCCGTGGACGTCATCCGATCCTGCTACCGTCAGCCCGCGTGACGGTGCACCACGCAGCAGGAGTCGGTTATCAGCGGGCCGCCGGCGTCTACGAGCGCTCCCGCCCTTCCTATCCGCTCGCCGCGCTTGCCGCGCTCGCCGACGCCCTGCCGCTGGAGGCGGGCCGTACGGTGGTCGACCTGGGCGCGGGGACGGGCAAGTTCACCCGGCTGCTGGCGCTGACCGGCGCCGAGGTGCTGGCGGTGGAGCCGGTCCGGGAGATGCGCGAGACGCTGGCCGGGCTGCTGCCGGGGGTGGCGGTGACGGCGGGCACGGCGGAGGCGACGGGGCTGCCGGCGGGATGCGCGGACGCGGTGGTGGCGGCGCAGTCGTGGCACTGGTTCGACGAGCGGGCCGCGCTCGCGGAGGTGCGGCGGCTGCTCAGGCCGGGCGGGGCGCTGACGCTGGTGTGGAACACCTACGACACGTCGGTGCCGTGGGTACGGGACTTCCAGGACATCTACTTCCGGCTCGCGCCGCGCGATCTGCCCAGTCCGCCGCTGTCGGCGGGCCCGGGGGACGCCGGTCCGGGCGAGTGGCCGGGCGCCGGGTGGCGGGCGGTGTTCGAGGAGCCGGGGTCGGGCTGGGGGGAGATCGCCGAGCGGCACTGGCCGAACCCGCATCCGACGACGGTGGCGGACGTGGTGGAGCGGATGATGTCGTCGAGCCATATCGCGGTGCTGGACGCGGCGGCGCAGGCCCGGGTGCGCGCGGAGGTCGAGGCGGTGCTGGGGGCGCACGACGCGACGCGCGGCAGCGGCCGGATAGAGATGCCGTACACCACGGACGTCTACTGGGTGCGCCCGGTCTGAGCCCCCCGAGAGCTTTCCGCGCCCCCGCCCGAACCGGCAGAAACGGTACGGCAGCGGCGTCCGGGGACGCCGCTGCCGTAGGTGACGGGCCCGGGTGTCAGGCGGCGGGGGTGCCGAACGCCGGGACGACCGCGCCCTTGAAGGTGTCCTTGATGAACTGCTCGACCTGCGGCGAGTTCAGCAGCTCGACGAGCTTGCGCACCCGCGGGTCGTTCTCCCTGCCCTGCTTGACGACCAGGATGTTGGCGTACGGGTTGCCGGCGGCCTTCTCCGTCACCAGCGCGTCCTTGGCGGGGTTCAGGCCGCCCTCGATGGCGTAGTTGCCGTTGATGACGCCGGCGTCGACGTCGCCGAGGGAGCGCGGCAGCTGGGCCGCCTCCAGTTCCTTGAACTTCAGGTGCCTGGGGTTGCCGGTGATGTCGGCCGGGGTGGCGCTCTGGCCGGCGCCGTCCCGCAGCGTGATCAGGCCGCCCGCGGCGAGCAGGTCCAGCGCGCGGGCCTCGTTGGTGGTGTCGTTGGGCACCTCGATCGTGGCGCCGTCCTTGAGCGCGGACAGCGAGCCGGCCTTGTGCGAGTACAGGCCGAGCGGTTCGAGTTCGACGTCGGCGACCGGCACCAGGTGGGTGCCGTTCTTCTTGTTGAAGTCGTCGAGGTACGGCTTGTGCTGGAAGAAGTTGGCGTCGACCTGGCCCTGCTCGGTGGCGGTGTTGGGCAGGACGTAGTCGGAGAACTCCTTGACCTGGAGGTCCAGGCCCGCGCTCTTGGCGAGGTGGTCGCGGACGTAGTCCAGGATGCGGGCGTGCGGGGTGGGGCTGGCGGCGACGACCAGCGGCGCCGAGGCGTCCTGGGCGGCCTTGCCGTCGGCCTTGCTGGAGGTCCCGGAGCCGGAGCCCGAGCCGCAGGCGGCCAGGCCCAGCGCGAGGGCTGCCGCGACGGCGGCGACGGTCGTGATCTTGACGGTGCTACGCACGAAAAGTGCCTCTTTCTTGTGTTTCCCGGGTGTTCTGGTGCTGCCCGGTGGTGCGGTGGGTCAGGTGGTCGAGGGGGCCGAGGGGGACGAGGGGGCCGCGCCCGTGCGCAGCAGGCGCAGCCGGGGCGCGGCGGAGGTCCGGCCGCGGCGGGCGACGGCCCGGGCGGCGAGGTCGCCGGCGAGCTGGACGAGGGTGACGAGCACGACGAGGACGGCGACGATGACCCACATGAAGCCGGTCTCGAAGCGCTGGTAGCCGTAGCGCAGCGCCAGGTCGCCGAGCCCGCCGCCGCCGACCACGCCGGCCATCGCGGAGTAGCCGATGAGCGCGATGACGGTGGTGGTGGCGCCGGCGACGAGCGAGGCGAGGGATTCGGGCAGCAGCACCTTGCGGACGACCGTCCACGTACTGCCGCCCATCGCCTGGACGGCCTCGACCAGGCCGTGGTCGACCTCGCGCAGCGAGGTCTCCACGAGCCGGGCGAAGAACGGGACGGCGCCGACCGACAGCGGGACGACGGCGGCCTGCCAGCCGATGGTGGTGCCGACGACCGCCCGGGTGAAGGACATCAGGGCGATCATGAGGATCACGAACGGCAGCGACCTGCCGAGGTTGACCACCGCGGCGAGGACCTTGTTGACGGCGAGGTTGCGCAGCAGCCCGCCGCGGTCGGTGAGCACCAGCAGCACCCCGAGCGGCAGCCCGGCGGCGACGGTGACGGCGGCGGACCAGCCGACCATCCGCAGCGTGTCGCCGAGCGCCTGGGTGAGCAGCGGGTGCATCTCGGACCAGGTCACTTGCCCACCGCCGCCGGCTCCCCGGTGACGGGTTCCGCGGTCGCCTCCGGCGCGATGTCGACCTGGAGGCCCTGCTCGCGCAGGTAGCCGATGGGCACGACGTTGTCCTCGAAGCGCCCGGGCAGCTCGATGCGCATCCGGCCGATCTGCCGGCCGTCGTAGGTCTCCATGGCCGCGCCGAGGATCGACACGTCGACGTTGTACGTACGGGCCAGCCGGGAGATCACCGGCCGGGTCGCGCTGTCGCCGTGGAAGGTGAGGTCCACGACGGTGCGGTCGGGCCCGGAGGCGGTGCCGCCGACCGGGAAGAGCGCGTCGGCCAGCTCCGAGCCGGGAGTGGCCAGCAGTTCCGCGACGGTGCCGGATTCCACCACGCGTCCGCCTTTCATGAGGGCCGCCGAGTCGCACACGGCCTTGACGACATCCATCTCGTGGGTGATGAGCAGCACGGTCAGGCCGAGCTGCCGGTTGAGGTCGCGCAGCAGTTCCAGGACCGAGCGGGTGGTCTCCGGGTCGAGCGCCGAGGTGGCCTCGTCGGAGAGCAGCACCCGCGGCCGGCCGGCGAGCGCGCGGGCGATGCCGACGCGCTGCTTCTGGCCGCCGGACAGCTGCGCGGGGTAGGCGCGGGCCTTGTCGGCGAGCCCGACGAGGTCGAGCAGGTCGCGGGCCCGGGCGGCGCGCTCGCGGCGGGTGACGCCGAGGATCTCCAGCGGCAGCTCGACGTTGTCCTGGACGGTGCGCGAGGAGAGCAGGTTGAAGTGCTGGAAGACCATGCCGATGCCGGCCCGGGCGGCGCGCAGCGCGGCGGGCGCGCGGTCGGAGCGGCCGGCGAGCGCGGTCAGGTCGCGCCCGGCGACCTCGACGGTGCCGGAGGTGGGGCGCTCCAGCAGGTTGACGCAGCGGATCAAGGTGCTCTTGCCGGCGCCGCTGCGGCCGACGACGCCGTAGACCTCGCCTTCGCGGACGGTGAGGTCCACGCCGTCGAGTGCGGTGATCTCGCGGTCGCGCGAGCGGTAGACCTTGCGCAGGGCGGTGGTGGTGATCACAGGGGTGTCCATGGTGGTCGGGCGCGCGGTGGACGGACCACCGCGCAGGGGGTGTGCTCGGAAGGCGTGGCGCGGGTCGGCCGGCTGCCACGGGGTTCCGGCGGCGCGGCGTGGCGCGCCGCTCCGGAACGGGAGGGTCCGACGTGGGCGGCGGCGCCGGGCGGGGCGCCGCTCAGGGCCTCAGGTCAGGCACACATTCGGCACATGTGGCACATGCGACACATACGACGAACACCGGGCATGGCTGCCTCGGTGGCGCGATTGCGGCGTTTCGTCGTGGTCATGGGTCCCAGTAAACCAGACCCCGCGCGCCGTCCCGAAATCCGGGCGCCTTGTTCATTATCCGGACACAGGGTGGCCATGGCGGCGTGACGGTCGGCGGGCGGCGGGACGGGGGTGGGAGGAAGGGCGGCACCGCGGCCGTAATACAGTCGGCCCATGCTCGACGCGGTCACCCTCACGGTCTCGGTCACGGCGCTGCTGCTCGCGGCGTGGTGCGCCTACGCCGCGTACCGCGACGAGCCGACCAACGACCGGCATTTCGCCGGCATGGCGGTGGTCACCCTCGCCACGCTGGTGCAGCTGGTGGTCTCGCTGGTGCAGCTCGGGCACGGCGACCGCCCGGAGCAGGGGGTGCCGGTCTTCATCGGCTACCTGATCGGCGCGGTGTTCACCATCCCGGCGGCGGCGTTCATGTCGCTGGCCGAGCGCAGCCGCTGGGGCACCGCGGTGGTGGCGGCCGGCGGGCTGATCCTGGCCGTGCTGGAACTGCGGCTGCACGACATCTGGGGAGCCGGTCATGGCTGAGGACATCCACCCGGGCATCCCCGCGGACGGCACGGAGGCCGAGGACATGGCGCAGCAGCGCACACAGCCCGCCCCGGCGGCACGGCAGGACGCCGCCCCGGACACCGGCGCGACGGCGGATACGGGCACGGAAGCGGGCACGGACAAGGGCACGGGCACGGTGAAGCTCGGGCAGGGGCCCGGGCGGCTGCTGCTGTGGTTCTACGGCGTCTTCACCGTCGCCGCGCTCTCCCGCTCGATCGTGCAGATCTCGACCAAGTTCCATGACGCGCCGCTGGCGTACGTGCTCTCGCTCGCGGCGGGCATCGTCTACGCGGTCATCACGGTGGCGCTGTGGCGCGGCGGCGACCAGGCGCGCAAGGTCGCGCTGGTGTCGTGCTCGGCGGAGCTGGCCGGGGTGATCGCGGTCGGCATCCTCACCGTGGCCGACTCCTCGGCCTTCCCCGACGCCACCGTCTGGTCGGACTTCGGCGTCGGCTATGTCTTCCTGCCGCTGATCCTGCCCGTCATGGGCCTGCTGTGGCTGCGCAGGTCCGGGCGCGAGGCGGCGGGCGCCGCGTAGCACCCCGCGACAGGGGGCCGGAGCGGCCGGAGCCGGAGCGGCCCCGGGGGCGCCTGGTGGACGCCCCCTGGGCCGTACGGGTCAGGCGGTGGCGGCGTAACGGGCCGGCTCCGCGGGCTTTTCCAGGGTGACCATGCTCAGCCGGCGGCTGACCGGGCGGGCGGCGCCCACCTGCTCGTAGCCGAGCTTGCGGTACATCCGCAGGTTGACCTCGCTGCGGTGGCCGGTGGACAGCTGGTACACCTTGGCCTCCCGCTCCGCCGCGAGGCGGTCCTCCAGGGCCGCCAGCAGCCGGCCGCCGAGGCCGTGCCGCTGGAGGCGCGGATGCACGATGAGCTTGCCGATCTTGGCGGTCCCGTCCTCGTCGACGGTCCCCCGCACGGAACCGACGACCTCCGCGCCGAGCCGGGCCACGAGCACACAGCCCTCGGCCAGTTCGGAGCGCAGTTCGTCGAGGGTCTGGGTCAGCGGTTCGATGCTGTAGTCGCCGTACAGCTCGGCTTCGCTTTGGTAGCAGAGGTACTGGAGTTTCAGGATCTTCTCGGCGTCGCTCGCTTCCGCCGTAGAGATGGTCACGCTCATGCCCATAGCGCAGGCCTCCCCTTCGAATCCGTCCGGGCAGTTTGAGGGTGAGGTATGCGCCCGGGACGTGTGCCTGAACGGAGTTGGTGCCGGTCGGCGCCGTCTCCGTGGCGCCGATGATCGCACAAACATCCGCGCGGGTCAGTGGCTCGCACTGCCCGCCCCAGTCCTGTCCGGGCGTGCCAAGGGTGCCCACTGCCGCCGACTGTTTACCGTGCATTACCCCGTCTCACCGGGGATCCAACCCTCGAATTCAGGATCGGTCGCACACCGTCGGGTCAGCGCGCGCGCAGCGGCCCCGCGCCGCCCTGTGAGATTCCCAACTCCCGGGAGATTTCCCGGTAAGAGGGGTCGGATCCGGACAACAGGGCCGGCGCGGGGCGCGGGGGGTGTCAGGAGGCCCAGTAGTCCTCGCGGGCGAGCACCGCGGTGTCGGCGTTGTCGGTGAACAGGCCGTCGATGCCGGTGGCGAACCAGGTGCGGAAGGCCGCGATCGGGTCGCCGTAGGCGTTCGGGTCGGTGCCGACCTGGAAGTCCGCGGGCAGGAACTGGTTCTCGTTGCGCGCGGTGAAGGGGTGCAGCACCAGGCCGGCCCGGTGGGCGTCGCGCACCACGGCGGTGGGCTGCAGCAGCTTGCCGGCGGCGTCGCGCGGGATGATGACGTCGGTGGTCGGGCCGATGCCCTGCGCGAAGCCGGCGATCCACTTCAGGCCGGCGGGGGTGACGAGGTCGGCCACGGTCCGCTGGTCGCCGGAGACGACGAAGTCCCACGGCCGGCTGGTGAGCCCGTTGAGCAGGAAGATCTTGGTGGCCTTCGCGCCCAGCCTCCCCAGCCGCTGGAGGCTCTGCGCCTCGAAGGACTGCAGGAACTGCGGGGCGTCGGCGCGGTGCCGCCCGTACGGCTTGAGCAGCGCCACCAGCCGCTCCTCCAGCGGCAGGCCGATGCCGCGGAAGTAGCTGGGGTGCTTGGTCTCGGTGTGCAGCCACACCGGCTTGCCGCGCTTGCGGCCCTCCTTCTCGGCCCACTCCAGGACCTCGGCGAAGGTCGGGATGTCCCAGCGGCCGTTGTAGATCGTGTTGTGCGGGCGCACGTCGGGCAGCCGCTCCACGGCGCGCAGCCGCTTGAGCTCGGCGAGGGTGAAGTCCTCGGTGAACCAGCCGGTGGTGGGGGTGCCGTCGATGGTCTTGGTCGTCTTGCGGTGCGCGAACTCCGGGTGGTCGGCGACGTCGGTGGTGCCGCCGATCTCCGGCTCGTGACGGCACACCAGGTGCCCGTCGCGGGTGGGGACGACGTCCTGCTCGACGACGTCGGCGCCGATGGCCAGGCCGTACTCGTACGATCCGAAGGTGTGTTCGGGGCGGTAGCCCGCGCTGCCGCGGTGGCCCACGATGGTCGGCACCGGCAGCTGGGGAGCGCCGTGCCCCGGGCCGCCGCCCTGCGCGGGCCGGGCCTGCGCCGAGGTCGCCGTGCCGATCACCGCGCCGCCGGCGCCGAGCGCCGCCGCGGACAGCAGGGCGCGCCTGCCGGGGCCCGTTGTGTGCTGGTCATCCGTCATGCGGGCATCGTGCCCCGGACACCTTGCGTCCACCCGACGGCGCACGGAACACATCCGTAACACACGTCAACACCGGATGGCTTTCCCGTGACGGCGGCGTGCGGGGAGCGCCGAGGGGTACCTCACAGGCGAAGTCGCGGCGGAGGAAGTATCGTCCTGCTGTACATACGGACCGGTAGGGTCCGGCCGGCCTGACCGTGAAACCGGAGGAACGCGGTGTCCCGCAGTGTGCTCAAGGTGATTCTCGGACTGCTGATGCGGGTGCTGTACCGGCCCGTGGTCGAAGGCGTCGAGCACATCCCGGGCGACGGGCCGGTGATCGTCGCGGGCAACCACGTGACGTTCGTGGACTCGCTGTTCCTGTCGCTGGTGGTCGAGCGGCAGGTGTACTTCATCGGCAAGGACGAGTACGTCACCGGCAAGGGCCTCAAGGGCCGGCTGATGGCGTGGTTCTTCACCACCTGCGGCATGATCCCGGTGGACCGGGACGGCGGGCACGGCGGGGTCGCGGCGCTCATGACGGGCCGCCGGGTGCTGGAGGAGGGCCGGATCTTCGGCATCTACCCCGAGGGCACCCGCTCCCCCGACGGCCGCCTGTACCGCGGGCGCACCGGCGTCGCCCGGCTGGCGCTGATGACCGGCGCGCCGGTGGTGCCGTTCGCGATGGTCGGCACGGACAAGGTGCAGCCCGGCGGCTCGGGCATGCTGCGCATCGCGCCGGTCACCATCCGCTTCGGCCGCCCGCTGGAGTTCGCCCGCTACGAGGGCATGGACCGCGACCGCTACGTCCTGCGGGCCGTCACCGACGAGGTGATGAGCGAGGTCATGCGGCTGGGCGGCCAGGAGTACGTCGACATGTACGCCACCAAGGCGAAGGCCGCCTGACGGGAAGGGGGCGCCGGGCTTGGCCCGGCGCCCCCCTTCGGGCTACTGCTTGGCCGTCGCCCAGGCGTGCTGCGCGGCCAGGTCCGCCTTGACCTCGGCGAGCTGGACGGCGACCGCGGACGGCGCCGTGCCGCCGCGGGCGTTGCGCGCGGCGAGCGCGCCCCGGACGTCCAGCACCGTGCGGACCTCGGGCGTCAGGTGCTCGGAGATCTTGCCGAACTGGTCGTCCGTCAGCTCGTGCAACTCGATGCCCTCGACCTCGCACACCTTGACGCACTCGCCGGCGACCTCGTGCGCGACCCGGAAGGGCACGCCCTGCCGGACCAGCCACTCGGCGATGTCGGTGGCCAGCGAGAACCCGGCGGGGGCCAGCTCGGCCATCCGGTCGGTGTGCACGGTGAGGGTCGCCATCATCCCGGTGAACGCCGGGAGCAGCACCTCCAGCTGGTCGCAGGAGTCGAAGACCGGCTCCTTGTCCTCCTGCAGGTCCCGGTTGTACGCCAGCGGCAGCGCCTTGAGCGTGGCCATGAGGCCGGTGAGGTTGCCGATCAGCCGGCCGGACTTGCCGCGGGCGAGCTCGGCGATGTCGGGGTTCTTCTTCTGCGGCATGATCGAGGAGCCGGTGGAGAAGGCGTCGTGGAGGGTCACGAAGGAGAACTCCTTGGTGTTCCACAAGATCACCTCCTCGGCGATCCGCGACAGGTCCACGCCGATCATCGCGGTGACGAAGGCGAACTCCGCGGCGAAGTCCCGCGCGGCGGTGCCGTCGATGGAGTTGCCGGCCGAGCCGCCCTCGAAGCCGAGGTCGCGGGCGACGGCCTCGGGGTCCAGGCCGAGCGAGGACCCGGCGAGCGCGCCCGCCCCGTACGGCGAGACGGCGGTGCGCTCGTCCCACTGCCGCAGCCGCTGGGCGTCCCGGGACAGGGCCTGGGCGTGCGCGAGGACGTGGTGGGCGAAGAGCACCGGCTGGGCGTGCTGGAGGTGGGTGCGGCCGGGCATGACGGCGTCGGGGTGGGCCTCGGCGAGGCCGACGAGCGCGTCCTGGAGCTCGGCGAGCAGGCCGGCGATGGTCCGGGCGTGGTCGCGCAGGTACATCCGGAAGAGCGTGGCGACCTGGTCGTTGCGCGACCGGCCGGCCCGCAGCTTGCCGCCGAGCTCGGGGCCGACGCGCTCCATCAGGCCGCGCTCCAGCGCGGTGTGGACGTCCTCGTCGGCGATGGTGCCGGTGAAGGCGCCGGAGGCGACGTCGCTCTCCAGCGTGTCGAGGCCGGCGATCATCCGGTCCAGCTCGTCCGCGGTGAGCAGCTCGGCCCGGTAGAGGACCCGGGCGTGCGCGCGGGAGCCGGCGATGTCGTAGGGCGCGAGGCGGAAGTCGAAGTGCACGGAGGCCGACAGCCGCTCCAGGGCCGCGGACGGCCCGTCGGCGAAGCGTCCGCCCCACAGCTTGGCGCTCGGCTGCTGGTCCCGGCCGGCCGGGTTCGCGGCGCTCACAGGGCCAGGTCCCGCCGGGCCGCGATCTTGCCGGACATGCCGAAGATCTCGATGAAGCCCTTGGACAGCGACTGGTCGAAGGTGTCGCCGGTGTCGTACGTGGCGAGGTTGAAGTCGTACAGCGACTCCGCCGAGCGCCGGCCGGTGACGACGGCCCGGCCGCCGTGCAGCACCATCCGGATCTCGCCGGTGACGTGCTCGTTGGCCTCGTTCACAAAGCCGTCCAGGGCCCGCTTGAGCGGGGAGAACCACAGCCCGTCGTAGACGAGTTCGCCCCAGCGCTGCTCGACCTGCCGCTTGTAGCGGGCCAGTTCGCGCTCGACGGTGACGTTCTCCAGCTCCTGGTGGGCGGTGATGAGCGCGATCGCGCCGGGCGCCTCGTAGACCTCGCGGGACTTGATGCCGACCAGCCGGTCCTCGACCATGTCGATCCGGCCGACGCCCTGGGCGCCCGCGCGGGCGTTGAGCAGCCGGACGGCCTCCAGCGGGGTGACCTGCCGGCCGTCGACGGCGACGGGGACGCCCCGGTGGAAGGCGATGACGACCTCGTCGGGCTCGCGGGCCTCGGCGGGGTTCGCGGTGTACTCGTAGACCGCCTCGGTCGGGGCGTTCCAGATGTCCTCCAGGAAGCCGGTCTCGACGGCCCGTCCGAAGACGTTCTGGTCGATGGAGAACGGCGATTTCTTGGAGGTGGCGATCGGCAGGTCGTTCGCCTCGCAGAAGGCGATGGCCTTGTCGCGGGTCATCGCGTAGTCGCGGACGGGGGCGATGCAGCGCAGCTCGGGGGCGAGCGAGGAGATGCCGGCCTCGAAGCGGACCTGGTCGTTGCCCTTGCCGGTGCAGCCGTGGGCGACGGTGTCGGCGCCGTGCTTGCGGGCGGCGGCGACCAGGTGCTTGACGATGACCGGCCGGGACAGCGCCGAGACCAGCGGGTAGCGGTCCATGTAGAGCGCGTTGGCCTTGATCGCCGGGACGCAGTATTCCTCGGCGAACTCGTCCTTGGCGTCGGCGACCTCGGCCTCGACCGCGCCGCAGGCGAGGGCGCGCTTGCGGATGACGTCCAGGTCCTCGCCGCCCTGGCCGACGTCGACGGCGACGGCGATGACCTCGGCGCCGGTCTCCTCGGCGATCCAGCCGATGGCGACGGACGTGTCAAGACCGCCTGAGTAGGCGAGTACGACGCGCTCGGTCACGGGGCTCTCCTTAGGGTGCATCCACTGACTGGTATAAGTATGCACTCCAGCGTATGGAACGCCAAAGCGGCAGGTCAGTGCGCTCTTGCGGAGACGACCGGCAGGTGCGTCAGCCGGCGGGTGCGTCAGAAGGCAGGTGCGCCCGAAGGCGTCAGCCCTCGCCCTGGGCGAGCCGCAGCAGGTGGTCGGCGAGCTTCTGGCCGCCGGTGGGGTCCCGGCTGATCAGCACCACGGTGTCGTCGCCGGCGATCGTGCCGAGGATGTCGTGGACCTCGGCGGTGTCGATCGCCGACGCCAGGAACTGCGCCGCGCCCGGCGGGGTCCGTACCACCACCAGGTTGGCCGACGCCTCGGCGGAGATCAGCAGCTCGCCGGCCAGCCGGCGCATCCGCTCCTCCTTGACGGACTCGCCGAGCGGCGCCTGCGGGGTGCGGAAGCCGCCCTCGGAGGGGACGGCGTAGATCAGCTCCCCGTCGTTGGTGCGGATCTTGACCGCGCCCAGTTCGTCCAGGTCCCGGCTGAGCGTCGCCTGGGTGACGCTCAGCCCGTCGTCGGCGAGCAGCTTGGCGAGCTGGCTCTGGGACCGCACCGGCTGCCGGCCGAGGATGTCCACGATCCTGCGGTGCCGGGCGGTACGGGTCTGCGGTACGGCCGGGCCGCCGCCGTGCTGCTGCGCCTCGCTCATCGTCTGGTCATTCTCCGTCTGTCCCCTGCTGGTTCGCCTGCCGCGCCCGGTCCAGGATCCCGGGCAGCGCCGCCAGCAGGGCGTCGGTCTCGGCGTCGCCCACGATCAGCGGCGGCGCGAGCCGTACCGTGTCGGGCACGGCGGCGTTCACCAGGAAACCGGCGTCCTGCGCGGCCTGCTGGACCGGCGCGGACAGTGGCTCGGTGAGCACGATACCGATCAGCAGCCCGGAACCGCGCACATGATCGACCAGCGGGTGTTGCAGCGCCTCGATCCCGGCCCGCAGCTTCTGGCCCTGCCGCGTGACGCTGTCCAGCAGGCCGTCGCCCTCGATGGTGTCCAGCACCGCGAGCGCGGCGGCGCACGCGACCGGGTTGCCGCCGAATGTGGTGCCGTGCGCGCCGGGGGTGAGCAGGTCGGCGGCCGGGCCGAAGGCGACGGCGGCGCCGATCGGCAGCCCGCCGCCCAGGCCCTTGGCGAGCGTGACGACATCGGCGTGGACACCCTGGGCCAGGCCCTCGGACCAGTGGCCGGTGCGGCCGACGCCGGTCTGCACCTCGTCCAGCACCAGCAGTGTGCCGGTCGCGGCGGTGATGTCGCGTACCGCTTGGAGGTAGCCGGCCGGGGGCACGACGACGCCGTTCTCGCCCTGGATCGGCTCCAGGATCACCAGCGCGGTGTCGGTGTCGACGGCCGCCCGCATCGCCTCGGTGTCGCCGTACGGCACATGCACGACGTCGCCGGGCAGCGGGGCGAAGGCGGCCCTCTTCGCGGGCTGGCCGGTGAGCGCGAGCGAGCCCATGGTGCGGCCGTGGAAGGCGCCGTCGGTGGCGATCATCTTCGTCCGGCCGGTGAGCCGGCCGATCTTGAAGGCCGCCTCGTTGGCCTCGGCGCCGGAGTTGGCGAAGAAGACCCGGCCCGGGCGGCCGAACAGCCCCAGCAGCCGCTCGGCGAGCCTGACGGGCGGCTCGGCGACGAAGAGGTTGGAGACATGGCCGAGCAGGCCGATCTGCCGGGTGACGGCCGCGACGACCGCGGGGTGGGCGGTGCCGAGCGAGTTGACCGCGATGCCGCCGAGGAAGTCCAGGTAGGCCCTGCCGTCGGCGTCCCAGAAGCGGGCGCCCTCGCCGCGGACCAGGGGCAGCCGGGGGGTGCCGTAGTTGTCCATGAGCGAGCCCTGCCAGCGGGCGGTGAGCGCCTCGTTGCCCTGGCCCGTGGTCACCTGTGCGGTCTGCGCGGTGGCGGTCACCGTACTCCCCCTTCTGCGGCTGCCTGCTGCGGTACGTGCTCGGTCGTGGCGGCGGCGGGCGCCGGCGGGTCGTCGGGGACGACCATCGTGCCGATGCCCTCGTCGGTGAAGATCTCCAGCAGGATCGAGTGCGGGACCCGGCCGTCGATGACGCGGGCGGTGCGGACCCCGCCCCGTACCGCGTGCAGGCAGCCCTGCATCTTCGGGACCATGCCGCTGGCCAGCTCCGGCAGCAGCTTCTCCAGCTCGCTCGCGGTGAGCCGGCTGATCACGTCGTCGCTGTGGGGCCAGTCCTCGTACAGGCCCTCGACGTCGGTGAGGACCATCAGCGTCTCGGCGCCGAGGGCGGCGGCGAGCGCGGCGGCGGCGGTGTCGGCGTTGACGTTGTAGATGTGGCCGTCGTCGGAGGCGCGGGCGATCGAGGAGACGACCGGGATCCGGCCGTCGGCGAGCAGCGCGTCGATCGCGCCGGTGTCGATCGCGGTGATCTCGCCGACCCGGCCGATGTCGACGCTCTCGCCGTCGATGGTCGGCAGGTGCTTGACGGCGGTGATGGTGTGGGCGTCCTCGCCGGTCAGGCCGACCGCGAGCGGCCCGTGCTGGTTGAGCAGCCCGACGAGCTCGCGCTGCACCTGCCCGGCGAGCACCATCCGGACCACGTCCATGGCCTCCGGCGTGGTGACGCGCAGGCCCGCTTTGAACTCGCTGACCAGGCCGTGCCGGTCGAGCTGGGCGCTGATCTGCGGGCCGCCGCCGTGCACGACGACCGGCTTGAGGCCGGCCTGCCGCAGGAAGACCACGTCCTGGGCGAAGGCGGCTTTCAGGGCGTCGTCGACCATGGCGTTGCCGCCGAACTTGATGACGACGGTACGGCCGTTGTGGGCGGTCAGCCACGGCAGGGCCTCGATGAGGACCTGGGCCTTGGGCAGGGCGGAGTGCTTGCGTGCGGTCATGAGCTGTACGCGCTGTTCTCGTGGACGTAGTCGGCGGTCAGGTCGTTGGTCCAGATGACCGCGGACTCCTCGCCGGCGGCGAGGTCGGCGGTGATGACGACCTCGCGGAAACGCATGTCGACCAGGTCGCGGTCCTCGCCGACCGAGCCGTTGCGGCACACCCACACGCCGTTGATGGCGACGCCCAGGCGGTCCGGCTCGAAGGCCGCGGCGGTGGTGCCGATCGCGGACAGCACCCGGCCCCAGTTGGGGTCCTCGCCGTGGATGGCGCACTTGAGCAGGTTGCTGCGGGCGATGGCGCGGCCGACGTCGACCGCCTCGTCCTCGGTCGCGGCGTTGACGACCTCGATCCTGATGTCCTTGCTCGCGCCCTCGGCGTCGCCGATGAGCTGGCGGGCGAGGTCGGCGCACACGGTGCGGACGGCGGCGGCGAGAGCGTCGTAGTCCGGGGTGATGCCGCTCGCGCCGGAGGCCAGCAGCAGGACGGTGTCGTTGGTCGACATGCAGCCGTCGGAGTCGGCCCGGTCGAAGGTGACCCGGGTGGCCTCGCGCAGCGCCTTGTCCAGCGCCGGGGTGTCCACGTCGGCGTCGGTGGTGAGCACGACCAGCATCGTGGCCAGGCCCGGGGCGAGCATGCCCGCGCCCTTGGCCATCCCGCCGACCGTCCAGCCGGCCGGGCTGCTCGCCACGGCGGTCTTGTGGACGGTGTCGGTGGTCATGATGGCCAGCGCCGCCTTCTCGCCGCCGTGCTCGGACAGCTCGGCGGCGGCCTTCGCGACACCGGGCAGCAGCTTGTCCATCGGCAGCAGCTCGCCGATCAGCCCGGTGGAGGCGACCGCGATCTCGCCGGCGCTGTGGCCCAGCACCTCGGCGGCCTTCTCGGCGGTGGCGTGGGTGTCCTGGAAGCCCTGCGGGCCGGTGCAGGCGTTGGCGCCGCCGGAGTTGAGGACGACCGCGGTCACCGCGCCGCCCTTGAGCACCTGCTCCGACCACAGCACGGGCGCGGCCTTCACCCGGTTGGAGGTGAAGACGCCGGCCGCGGCGCGGCCGGGCCCGGTGTTGACCACCAGGGCGAGGTCGGGGCTGCCGCTCGCCTTGATCCCGGCGGCGATGCCCGCCGCCCGGAACCCTTTCGCAGCGGTCACGCTCATGGGGCGACTCCGATCGTGTTCAGCCCGGTCGTCTCGGGCAGTCCCAGGGCGATGTTCATGCTCTGCACCGCGCCGCCGGCGGTGCCCTTGGTGAGGTTGTCGATCGCGCTGATCGCGATGACGCGGTGCGCGTCGGGGTCGAGGGCCACCTGGAGGTGGACGGCGTTGGAGCCGTAGACGGAGGCGGTGGCCGACCACTGCCCCTCGGGCAGCAGGTGGACGAACGGCTCGTCGGCGTACGCCTTCTCGTACGCGGCGCGTACGTCGGCGGCGGTGACGCCGGGGGCGGCCTTGGCGGTGCAGGTCGCGAGGATGCCGCGGGGCATCGGCGCGAGGGTGGGCGTGAAGGAGACGCCGACGCGGGTGCCGGCGGCGGCGCTGAGGTTCTGGATCATCTCGGGGGTGTGCCGGTGGCCGCCGCCGACGCCGTACGGGCTCATCGAGCCCATGACCTCGGAGCCCAGCAGATGCGGCTTGGGCGCCTTGCCGGCGCCCGAGGTGCCGGACGCGGCGACGATCACGGCCTCCGGCTCGGCGAGGGCTGCGGCGTAGGCGGGGGCGAGGGCGAGCGAGACGGCGGTCGGGTAGCACCCGGGCACCGCGATCCGCTTCGTCCCCTCCAGCGCGGCCCGCCCGCCGGGCAGCTCGGGCAGCCCGTACGGCCACGTCCCGGCGTGCGGCGAGCCGTAGAAGCGCTCCCAGTCCGCGGCGTCCTTGAGCCGGAAGTCCGCGCCCATGTCGACGACCAGCACGTCCTGGCCGAGCTGCTCGGCGACGGCGGCGGACTGCCCGTGCGGCAGCGCGAGGAAGACCACGTCGTGTCCGGCCAGCACCTCCGCGGAGGTCTCCGCGAGCACCCGGTCGGCCAACGGCACCAGATGCGGCTGCACCGCCCCGAGCCGCTGCCCGGCACTGGCGTTCGCGGTCAGCGCCCCGATCTCCACCTCCGGATGCCCGGCCAGCAGCCGCAGCACCTCCCCACCCGCATACCCGCTCGCCCCGGCCACCGCCGCGCGCACCGCCATGGAATCCTCCTCCTCGACAGCATGACTATACGGCTGCCCGCACTTTTATGCAAAGCTCTGCCCTGACCGGCCGGCCACCCCGCCGGCACGGGGCGCCTTCGGCGCAGTGGTGGGGCGGGGCGCCCTCGGTAATCACGTTGAGCGGGTGGCGGATTGCCGGGAGGATGCGGGGATGTTTGCGCGCAGAAATCGTCGTCCGAAGTCCGCCGGGGCGCTCAAGGCGTGGGAGTGCCTGGAGGCGGGGGATGTGCCCGCGGGGATACGGGAGTTGCGGGGTGCCGGGGAGGACGCGGCGCTCGGGGATGTCGCGATGGTCGTCCGGCGGGCCGCCGGGATGGTGGGGTTCGAGGATCTGGAGGGCGCCGCCGCGGCGGTGGCCGCCGATCCCGGTGACGCGCGGGCGCTCGCCGGGTACGGGTACGCGTGCGTGGAGCGGGGGCTGGCCTTCCTCGCGGTGCCCGCGCTGCGGGAGGCGCTGCGGCAGCTGCCCGGTAAGCCGGGGGTGCTGCGGGAGCTGGTCACGGCGTACGAGCGGGAGGGCAGGCACCGGGAGGCCGTCGAGGTGCTGCTGGCGCACGAGAGCGGGCTCGCGCCCTGGCCGGACCGCTATCTGCTGGTCTTCAACGCGCTCATGTCCGGTGACCTGGCGCTGGCCCGCGACCGGCACGCGGGGCTGCCCGACCCCGAGGACCCGGTGTGGCTGCCGGCGCAGGCCCGGCAGCGGCTGATGCTGGCGCGGGCCGGCGCCGCTGCGGCGGTGAGCCCGCTGGACGGCACGGACCTGCGCGGCTGGCAGTACGTCATCGGCGGCACCGTGCTGGGGACGCTGTCGCCGTACGGCTTCTCCGCCGGCATGACCGGCCGCTATGCCTGGCTCCAGGACAGCCCCGAGCTGTGCCTGGCCGGCCTGCTGCGGCTGCGCGCGCTGCTGGAGGCGGCGGAGGTACGGCCCCGGTCCGTCGCGCTGCTGCCCGACCGGGGCAGCCGTATCCTCGGCACGGCCGCCGCCGATGTGCTGGGCCTGCCCGCCGAGCCCTTCGCGGCCGGCGCCGCCGACACCCTCGTCGTCGCGTACGACCTGGAGGCGCTGGCGGAGACGGACGAGGGCCGCGACGCGCTCATGAGCCTGCGGGAGCGGGCGCCGGGCCAGGTGCTGCACGAGCACGCGAGCTGCTGGACCGACACCCCCGTCGTCACGCCGGACAGCGCCGCGCTGCTGCGGCAGTCGGTCGTGGCGCCGTGGGAGAGCCGGATGCGGGTCACCGAGGGCGGCGGCGTCGAGCGGTCCGAGTCCGACGACCGGCCGGACGCCGAGATCGCCGCGGACATCGCCGCGGCCGACCCCGCACCGGCGGAGGGCGACGAGGACGCCCCGGCCGACACCGACGCGGCCTTCACCGCCTTCGCCGCCGCCGTCCGCGGCAGCTGGCTCCAGGGCCCGCGCGACCGCGTCCGCTCCGCGGGGCCGGTCGGCAGCTCGCGCTTCAGCTGACCGCGCCACCGGGGGCGGGGCCGGGGCCGGGGCCGGCGCCGGCGCCGGGTAGGCGGTCGGCGCGCTGTGCGCGGCATCCGGGGTCCGGGCCGGGTCAGCGCACCGCGCGCAGCACCACGAACTTCGGGTCGGAGGACAGCACCTCGCAGTTGCCGAACAGCCGGCGCAGCCGGGTGTGGTGGCCGAGGTGGCGGTTGGCGACGACCCACAGCTCGCCGCCGGGGTGCAGGGCCGCGCGGGCGGTGCCGAACATGCGGCGGGCGGTGGCGTCGGTGGTGGCCCGGTGGGAGTGGAAGGGCGGGTTGTTCAGCACGAGGTCCGCGCTGCCCGCCGGGACGCCGGCCGCGGCGTCGGCGAGCACGAAGCGGGCGCGCTCGCGGGCCTCCAGTGCCGCGTTGGCGTGGAAGGTCGCCTCGGCGGAGGCGAGCGCCTGGTGGGACTCGTCGGTGAAGACCACCTCGGAGCCGGGGTTGGCGACCGCCGCGGCCGTACCGAGGACGCCGTTGCCGCAGCCCAGGTCGATGACGCGGTCCTGGCCCTCGCGTCGGGGCAGGTGGGTGAGCAGCAGCCGGGTGCCGAGATCGAGCCGGTCGGCGCAGAAGACCCCGGCGTGGTTGGTGACCTCGCGGCCCGACATCGCGCCGATGCCGTCGGGCAGCGCGTACCGCAGCGGCCAGGGGCTCGGGGTGCGGGGCAGGTCCGGGTCGGGGGTGCAGTGGACGAGGCGGGCCTTGCGGACGGCGAGCGAGGTGCGGGTCGGGCCGAGGATGCGCTCGAAGAGGGCGAGCGTCGAGGTGTGGATCTCGGTGACCATGCCGGCGCCGACCACCACCGTGCCGGCGTGCACGGCGGGCGCGAGGGCGTGCAGCCGGTCCTCCAGCAGCGCGAGGCTCTTGGGGACCCGTACGACGAGCAGGTCGACGCGCTCGGGCGGGGCGTCCCGCGTGGACAGCAGCCGCACCTGGTCCTCGGCGCCGATCCGGCGCAGGTTCGCCCGGGTGGCCTGCTGGCCGAGGTAGGAGTCGGAGATCTGCACCGGGTGGCGGGCGGCGAGCGCGGTGGCCAGGGCGCCCCAGCGGTCGCCGAGCAGCACGGTGGTGCCGCCGCCCTCGGGGCCCGGGCCCTCCTGCGCGAGGTGCCGCAGCAGGTAGTCGTCCGCGGCGTCCCACGCCCGCAACTGGTCGCGGGGGTCCGCGGGGTGGCGCGTGAGGTCGAGTTCGCCCCACGGGGTGCTGAATCGGTGCATGATCCCCCCAGCGTAGGGCCTGTACGGGCGGGTCCCGGCCGCCGCGCGGGGCCGCGAGCGTGCGGGCCGGAGGCGTACGGGCCGGGGGTGCAAGGGCCCCGGGGGGACGGAGCGGGACCCGGAGGTTTTGTCCATCCTCCGGGTCCCTGGATGCCGCCGATGTACCTGCTCGCACCCGATGGCGCACGGTTCACTTCTCATGTCGTCGCGTTCTGCCATTGAACTACCGCCGCACGAGGAAGAGCGGCGGGCCGGAGTCGAACCGGCACCTGACGACCCGGACCGTGGCCGGGCGGTGCGGCGAGCGGCGGCGAATGCTGAGCCTGGAGCGAGAGTCTGAGATTGACGGCGACGGTGATCGCGTCGCTCACGACGAGCTTCAGCTTCAGCTTTGCGCTCCTCGCGCACCCCTCCGCACCCAGGCGGAGGGGGTCTTGGGGGTCAGCCGCCGAACACGTACCCGAGTACCGCCTCGCCGACCCGCCGGTCGGTGACCTCGGTGCCGTTCGCCTCCTCGCGGGCGAACTTCACCGCCGTCTGCAGCTTCTCGACCCGGTCCAGCAGCTCGTTGACCCGGCGGGCGGGCAGCGCGCCGGAGAACTTGACGGTGGTCCAGTAGCCCACCGGCACGTCCTCGTAGTACACCTCCACCTGCGCCGGGTGGTTCTCGGTCGCCTCGGCCTTGACATGGTTGCGCGGCACCTTGCGGGTGCGGATCGTGCGCACCGGCTCGGTCTTCCACGCGTCGGTCGACGGGTCCTGCGTCCACGACTCGGCGGCGTCCAGCACCGGCAGCCGGCGTACGAAGGCGTGCAGGTCGGTGAGCTGCTTCTCCAGGAACAGCAGATACGACACCGGCACGGCCGCGACGACCACCCGCCCGTCCACGGTGACGTCCGCGCGCGCCTCGCAGTTGGCCCAGTCCTTCGTGGCGGTCACGTCGAACAGCCGGGTGAGCGCCGCCACCGCGGACCGCAGCACCCCCTCGGCCTGCACCTGCACCCGCGTCGACTCGGGCGGCAGCTGCTCGCCCTCCTCGTCCTTCGCCTGGTACGTCCGGGATATCCCGGACAGCAGCGCGGGCTTGGCCAGGTCATGCTGAGCCGACGTCAACTCCTGCTGCGCCTTGGTCTTGACGCCCTTCTCGACCGCGATGATCTGATTGAGTTTCGCCACACCCCGCACCGTACCGGCCCCTCCCCCACCCGCTCGACCGGTTTACCGACCCGGCAGTACCGCCGCGCCCCGAATCCGCCTCTCGCCGAGCCGAGTTCGGTCGACGCACCGCCCCACGCCTTCGAGGACACCACGTCAAGTCCCCTCTGAGGGACCGATCATCACGCCTGGCGATGAGGGTCAAGAACCTGCTGTGCCCGTGGTCAGCGGAAGGTCGGCGACCATCACTGCGTACAGCGGGGAGTCGGCAAAGGGCCTCGACTCCCCGACTTTCCGGTACCCCCAGGACTCGTAGAGTCCCTGCACCTTCGGGTGGGCGGTGTCCACCGACAGGGCGACCATCGCTTCGGGCCGGCCTTCGAGCAGGGCTTTGTGCAGCACCTCGGAGACGCCCTGCTTGCGCCAGCGCGGGCGCACCATCAGCTCCGAGAGGGAGAAGGTCGAGGGATCCGCCGGCTCCGCCATGAAGGGACGCCACCACTCGCGCCCCGCGGCGGACGGCGCACCGTACGCGTACCCCATGGGCTCGTCAGTGTCGTACCCGACCACGCAGGCGAAGCCCTCGCGCCCACCCCACTGGTCCACGAACCACGGGAAGCGCCGGTGGAACTCGTCGTCCATCTGGTCGGCGAAGGCATCGGCGTGCACGTCGATCAGCAGTTGCCGAATCGACGCCAGATCCTCGGTGGTGTAGCTACGCAGCTCGGTCACGTCGGCTATATCCATTCGGTTCGGAAGCGATCCGCCCAGTCGGTCGCGGCCCTGGAGTCGGGCGCCACCGTCAGGAGATCGCGGTGGAAGTCACCGATCAAGGAGCGTAGACGGCCCGGTAGCGGGTCACTACCCATGAGCCGGAAGACCTCCTCGGCCATGACACACCCTTGCTCCACCTCTCCCTGATGGAGCAGAGCGATGGCGAGCCGTGCCGTCACGGATGCCCTGTTGCGCCGGAACCCGTCGGGCAGGGCAGCGAGGGCCCGGTACGAGGCGGCTTCGGCCTCCGCGGGCCTTGCCAAATCCTGTTGCGTGCTGGCGAGAACGGAGTAGAACTCGCCGGGTCCGAAGAACGACACCCAGGTGGGCCCCCGGGTTTCCGACGTTTTACCCAGGGCCTCTTCGGCGTACCCGATGCTGCGAAGAGTCGCCTGCCGATCGCCCAGGGCCGCATGGCCCACTGCGGCTTGCGTGTGGCCGAGTGCCGCGTACAGCGGATCACGACGAGCAACGCCGGTTCGCTGTGCGGCTTGTGCCGCCGCGAGCGAGTCGGTGTACCGGTGCGTGTTGTAACCGAGCATGGCCATCGTCTTCCACACGTGCAGCTCGGTCACGCTGTCTTGCCCCATGCCGGCCAGCACGAGAGCCGAGTCGAGATGCTCACGTGCACGGGCGAACGCGCGGGCGTCGAGAGCCGTCCACGCGGCAGTCGCGGTGAGATCTGCGGCCAGGCTGAACAACTTGCGCCGGATGCTCTGGGCGGCGTTCCGCTGTTGCAGCGCCAGCGCCTCCGATGCCGCGTTCAAGGCCGCTCTTTCCAGCCGGTCGTGCCCGCCCTGTTCTTGGTCCAGAGCGTTCAAAGCGTCCAGCTTGCGCCGGAGGGCCGACACTTCGGGGAAGCCCACCGAGGGAG
>NZ_JAATEJ010000069.1 GCF_012034175.1 Actinacidiphila epipremni | reverse complement strand
CCCACCCTCATCCACGCACCGAGCAAGGAACGCCATGAGACACACGCGCATCGCCATCGCTGCCGTCGCGGCCTGCACCGCACTGACCGGGGTCGCCGCCTGCGGGGGCTCCGGCGGCGGATCCGGTTCGTCGGCGGCCTCGGGGACGTACACCTTCTGGGACCCTTACCCGCAGTTCGACGGGTCCTCCGACTGGGGCAAGCTGGTCGCCTCCTGCGGCACGAAGTCCGGTGTGACCGTCAAGCGCACCGCGTACGACACCACCGACCTGGGCAACAAGGCCTTGCTCGCCGCCCAGCAGGGCAACGCGCCCGACGTGATGCTCGTCGACAACCCGGTGGTCTCCACGCTCGTCCAGGCGGGGATCCTGAACAAGATGAGCGACGTCGGCATCTCGACGGCCTCGGTCCAGAGCAACATCATCGGGGCCGGCGTCGTCGACGGCGCCCCGTACGGCGTCCCCATCGGTGCCAACACCCTCGCGCTCTACTACAACAAGAACATCCTGGACGCCGCGCACGTCGACCCGGCCTCGATCAAGGACTGGGCGTCGCTCACGGCGGCGCTGGGCAAGGTGAAGGCGGCCGGCAAGAAGGGCATCACCTTCTCGGCGATCGGCACCGAGGAGGGCAGCTTCCAGTTCCTCCCGTGGTTCTGGGGCGCCAAGGGCGATCTGACGCACCTGGACAACGCCGACGGGCAGGCCGCGCTCTCGCTGTGGAAGGACTGGGTCGCGCAGGGGCTCGCCCCCGACGACGTGCTGACCAACACCCAGACCACCAGCTGGCAGGAGTTCGCCACCGGCCAGTACGCGTTCGGCGAGAACGGCACCTGGCAGCTCGCCAACGCCAAGAAGGCCGGCTTCCCCTACGGCGTGATCTCCATCCCGGCCCGCGACGGCGGCGCCGCGCCCGCGCCCACCGGCGGCGAGTTCGTCACCGT
>NZ_JAATEJ010000068.1 GCF_012034175.1 Actinacidiphila epipremni | reverse complement strand
ACAGGTCATGGAGCCCGTCCCCACCCCGCTGGACGGCTCGGCACCGCTGGCCGAGGCCGCCGCAGGGCTCGCCCGCTCCGCCCACGGCGTCCTCCCCGTGACCACGGCGGACGGCACCTACCTGGGCGTCGCCGACGCCAGAACCGTCGCCGAGACACTCGCCGACGGAGCACACGACACCACGCCCGTGAGCACCGTGGCGCACATCCCCCGCTCCCTGACGGCCGCGACCGGACTGTCCGACGCCCTCGGCGCACTCGTCGGGACGGAAGGCGCAGGGCTGCCCGTACTCGACGGGCAGAACGACAGCCTCATCGGCTGGATCACCCACCAGACCCTCCTCGCCGCCATGCACCAGGCAACCAGGCCCTTGGCCCAACCGTGACCTGATTCATCCGATCAGCGCACGATATTTCTTTTCAGTCGGGTACCCATTGTGCACTGTGCAAAGGACGGCTCCGGTGCGACCGCGGCCGTCGCCGGACCATTCGGAAGTGGACACACCATGGGAACCCTCTCGCGCAGAAGCCTGCTCGCCCTCACCGCGGGGGCCGCCGCCGGTGGCGTCGCCGGATGCGCCGACGGCCACGGGAACGGCGAGCCGAACGGCGCCGCCCCGCCCGAGACCCCCACCGCGCCGGCCACGCCACCGCCGGCGCGCCTCATCGGCGACGGCTCGACCGCCGACACCGGCCCCCAGCCGGGCCAGCCCGAGACCGACCGCCTCGAACCCGGCCGGATCCCGCCGCAGTTCGTGGTGTTCTCCTGGGACGGCGCCGGCGAGCTCGACAACGGCCTTTTCGTACGCTTCCGTCGGCTCGCCCGGGAGCACAACGCCGCTATGACGTTCTTCCTGTCCGGCCTCTACGCCCTGCCGGAGGCGAAGAAGAACCTCTACCACCCGCCCAACAACCCGGTGGGCGCCTCCGCCATCGGCTACTTCTCGGACAAGCACATCAAGATGACGCTGGAGCAGGTACGCGCCGCGTGGCTGGACGGCCATGAGATCGGGACGCACTTCAACGGCCACTTCTGCGAGGGCACCGGCAGCGTCGGCCGCTGGACGCCCGCCGACTGGAAGAGCGAGATCGACCAGGCCGTCGACTTCGTCACCCACTGGCGGACCAACACCGGCTTCACCGACCTCGACCCGCTGCCCTTCGACTACCGCAAG
>NZ_JAATEJ010000067.1 GCF_012034175.1 Actinacidiphila epipremni | reverse complement strand
GGCAGTTTCTAGCGGTCGTTGCAACACGTGGTCGTGTTGATCAGGCCGCGAGCAGTTTATGCAGGCGCTCGGCTGGGGTTTCCCAGCCGAGCGTTTTGCGTGGGCGCCGGTTGAGCTGGTCTGCGACGGCGGTCAGGTGCTCGGGGTCGTGGACGGATAGGTCGGTGCCCTTGGGAAAGTACTGTCGCAGCAGGCCGTTCGTGTTCTCGTTCGAGCCGCGCTGCCAGGGGCTGGCCGGGTCGCAGAAGTAGACCGGGATGTCGGTGGCGAGGGTGAACTCGCCGTGCCGGGCCATCTCACTGCCCTGGTCCCAGGTCAGGGACCGCATCAGCTGGGTGGGCAGGGTCTGAACGGTGGAGGTCAGTGCACCGAGTACTGCTTCGGCTCCGTGGTCGCCCGGCAGGTGCAGGAGCATCACGTAGCGGGTGGCGCGCTCCACCAGGGTGCCGATCGCCGATTTCCCGTCTTTGCCGATGATCAGGTCGCCTTCCCAGTGGCCGGGCAGGGCCCGGTCTGCGGCCTCGGCGGGCCGTTCGCTGATCATCACCATCGGAGTGGCGAAGCGGGGCCGGCGGCAGCCGGCCTGTCGCCGGGGCCTGCGGCGGGCGCGGCCGGAGCGCAGGGCGCCTGCGAGCTCGCGCCGCAGCTGGCCCCGTCCCTGGACGTAGAGCGCCTGGTAGACGGTCTCGTGGACCACGTGCATCTCCGGCCGGTCGGGAAACGTTCGCCGTAGAGCGTGGCATATCTGCTCCGGGCTCCACTTCTCGTCCAGCATCTCCTGGACGGCATCCCGCAGCCCGGGGTTCTGAAGGATCTTGCGGGGCTTGGGCCGGGGCCGGCGGGCATCGGCCCGGGCCTGGGCCGCGTGGGGGCGGTAGTGCCACTGGCCACGCGTACCTTCAGTGCGGTTGCGGCGGATCTCCCGGCTGATCGTGGAGGGACTGCGGCCCAGCTCCACAGCGATCGCCCGCACGGTGGCCTTCTCCCGCAGCCGGTCGGCGATGTGGATTCGCTCGTCTTCCCGCAGGTACCGGGACGGGCCGGAAACCGGTACCACCAGATTGACCGGTGGTACCGGCTTCCGGTTCCGTTCCCCGGAACGGCCGTTGCGCCACTTCCGACCGGTCCGCGCATCGACGCCGACGATCCGGCACGCCTCGGTGTTGCTGAATCCCTGCTTCACGAGCCGGGAGTATGCCTCCCGCTCCCGGAACAGCTTCTTACGCCCCTGCGGAGTCCGGTCCCCTCGAATCTCGAAGTCCATCGCATCCCCTGAGCTGGGGTGCTGCGACGACCACTAGAACCCAAG
>NZ_JAATEJ010000066.1 GCF_012034175.1 Actinacidiphila epipremni | reverse complement strand
TCACCTCCTAATGATGTTGTCAAGCTGCCGTTGTGACCGGGAGTCCGTCTTGGTAGCACCGTCCGTCACGGATGAGGGCCCAGAGGACGTTTACTCGCCGACGGGCCAGAGCGAGGACGGCCTGGACGTGTCGTTTGCCTTCGGCACGCTTGCGTTCGTAGAAGCGCCGGGAGGCATCGCAGTTGCGGATGCTGATCAGCGCGGAGGTGTAGAAGACCCGTTGGAGGCCGCGGTGGTAGCGCCGAGGCCGGTGCAGGTTGCCGTTGACGCTGCCCGAGTCCCGGGGCGTCGGAGCGACGCCGGCCATGCTGGCCAGCCGGTCGGCGGAGCCGTAGCGGTTCATGTCGCCGGCGGTCGCGGCGAGGAACTCGGCGCCCATCAGCGGGCCGATGCCGGGCATGCTCTCGATCACTTCGGCGAGGTCGTGCTCGCGAAACCGGGCCGCAATGAGCTTGTCGATGTCGGCAAGTTGCTCGTTGAGGCCCATCACCTCCTTGGCCAGGGTGTGGATCACCTGCGCGGTGATCCTCTCCCCGGGAAGCGCGGTGTGCTGCCGGCCGGCCGCTTCGAGAGCGGCTTCGGCCAGGGCCTCGGCGCCGCGGACCTTGCGGTTGCGCAGCCAGGTCTCCAGCCGCTTGCGGCCGGTCCGGCGCAGTGCGGCAGGGGTCTGATAGCCGGTCAACAGGATCAGCGGGCCGGCATTGCCCAGATCGAGAACGCGTTCCAGAGCGGGAAAGATACTGGTCAGCTGGCCGCGCAGGCGGTTGATCCGCCGGGTGCGGTCCGTATTGATGTCGGCCCGTCGGCCGGTGAGGACGCGCAGCTCGATGGCGTGCTCGTCATCGGGCCGCAGCGTGGTCAGGTCCCGGCGCATGCGGGCCTGATCGGCGATGACGACGGCGTCCTTGGCATCGGTTTTGCCGGTGCCCCGGTAGCCGGCGGAGGCGCGGTTGACCGCGAGGCCGGGTATGTAGACGAGCTGCTGGCCATGGTTGAGCAGGAGGCTGATCCACAAGGCGGCCATGCCGTCGGCGACGTCGACCGCCCAGACCACGTCCTCGTTGATGGCCATCACATCGGCGAAGAGGGCCAGGAGCTCCGGCTCGTCGTTGAGCACCCTCCGCGACAGCAGCCGTTTGCCATCGGCATCGAGCACCACGCAGTGGTGGTGGGTCTTGCCAATGTCCGTCCCCGCCCAGATACGGGCCACGTGTTCCTCCGGTCGTTCGACATGCGCTGTTCGTCCGGACGACCTCGCCAGCGTGGTCCTACTCAGCGATGCACCCGCAGGGGCCCGCAGCTCCTAATCAGCGGCCGAGTCGTCGTGAGACGCCGGGCGGCCAGGTGAGGTGAACCATCTTGTGCAACCACCTGAAAGCCATACCCGGCATCTCTGGATCTCTGGACCTTACGACGGCCCATCCAACCCACCAACAACGTAGGACCACCTGA
>NZ_JAATEJ010000065.1 GCF_012034175.1 Actinacidiphila epipremni | reverse complement strand
GCCGGAGGGGTCGTCGACCTCGACGTCGGGCACCTCGATCCCGTCGATCTTGGCCTGCCGGGTGCGGACCATCAGGTCGTGGTTGGCCGGGTCGTAGGAGATGTTCCCCGTCCCGTCCTGCTTCTCGATCCCCCCGATCCGATGCTCCAACCCCGCCGTGCCCGGCACCGCCCACGGCCGCGCCAGCGTCTGCGGATCCCGCAGATACGGCCAGAACACCCGCGACCCGTCGGCAGCCGTATGGTTCGGCTCCCTCGCGAACTCCACCGCGATCTCCGGCAGTTCGTCCACCGAAGGGATCCGCCACGGCTCCGAGCCGTTGGCCAGATACCCGTCCGACAGCAGGAACACCGGCGTCCGGTACGCCACCGCGATCCGCGCCGCCTCCAACGCCGCCGCGAAGCAGTCCCCCGCCGTCGCCGGCGCCACCACCGGAACCGGCGCCTCACCATTCCGCCCGTACATCGCCTGCAACAGATCCGCCTGCTCGGTCTTCGTCGGCATCCCCGTCGACGGCCCACCCCGCTGGATGTCCACCACCAAAAGCGGCAGCTCCAACGACACCGCAAGACCGATCGTCTCCGACTTCAACGCCACACCCGGCCCCGACGTCGTCGTCACCGCAAGCGACCCCCCGAACGCCGCCCCAAGAGCCGCCCCGATCGCCGCGATCTCGTCCTCGGCCTGGAACGTCCGCACACCGAAGTTCTTGTGCCGCGACAACTCATGCAGAATGTCCGAGGCAGGCGTGATCGGATACGACCCCAGGTACAGCGGCAGACCCGACCGCCTCGACGCCGCGATCAACCCGTACGCCAACGCCAGATTCCCCGAGATGTTCCGGTACGTACCCGCCGGGAACGCCGCCACCGCCGGCGCCACCTCGTAGGAGACCGCGAAATCCTCCGTCGTCTCCCCGAAGTTCCACCCCGCACGGAACGCCGCGACGTTCGCCTCCGCGATCAGCGGCTTCTTCGCGAACTTCGCCCGCAAAAACGCCTCCGTACCCTCCGTCGGACGGTGGTACATCCACGACAGCAACCCCAGAGCGAACATGTTCTTCGCCCGCCCGGCATCCTTGCGCGCAAGACCGGAGTCCTTCAACGCCTCCAGCGTCAACGACGTCAACGGCACCTTGTGCACCGCGAAACCCGCCAGCGTGTCGTCCTCCAGCGGCGACGACACCCACCCCACCTTCGCCAGCGCCCGCTTGCTGAACTCGTCGGTGTCCACGATGATCTCCGCACCCCGCGGCAGATCACCCAGATTCGCCTTCAACGCCGCCGGATTCATCGCCACCAGCACATCCGGCGCATCCCCCGGCGTGAGAATGTCATGATCCGCAAAATGCAACTGGAACGACGACACCCCCGGCAGCGTCCCTGCCGGCGCCCGGATCTCCGCCGGGAAATTCGGCAGCGTCGACAGATCATTACCGAACGACGCCGTCTCCGACGTGAAACGATCACCCGTCAACTGCATACC
>NZ_JAATEJ010000064.1 GCF_012034175.1 Actinacidiphila epipremni | reverse complement strand
ACGGACGCGCGTGTCGCCGTCCTCCTCGGGGATGCCGACCAGGTCCTCGACATCGAACATCCGGGCGATCGGCACGTCCGTGCTGCTGTGGGCCACGATCGAGAAGGCGATGCACACGGCGATCAGGGTGTACGCCCGCTCGGCCTGCGGAATGCCCGACTGCAGCACCAGCAGGCCGTAGACGACCGACGCGAAGCCCTTAGGACCGAACCACGCCGCGGTCAGCTGCTCGCGCCGCTCGATACCGGACCGAGCCAGCGAGACCAGCAGCGAGGCCGGGCGTACGAGCACGATCGCCAGCACCACCGCGACATACCCGCCGAGGGACAGGTCGCCGAACAGGCCGGGGGTGAGCAGGCTGCCGAAGACCAGCAGAGCGGCGAACTTGCTCAGCTCCGCCAGCGCCCCACCGAGCGGCTCGAACGCCGCCTTGCCCTGCGGGGACACCGACGCCAGCACCGCACCCGCGGAGAACGCCGCCAGGTACGGATTGGCGTGGGTGAGGTGGCAGGTGGCGTAGAGGATGACGCCGGTGGCCAGCGGGAGCAGGGGCTGGAGCTTGGGTTCGGCGCCCAGCAGTGGCAGCCGTACGACCGATGCCACCAGCAAGGGCAGCACGATTCCCAGGGCCAGTCCGCCGACGAGCTCCAGGCCGATGTGCGGCAGGGAGTCGTCGGCGGCCCCGGCGGCCGGCCCCGCAGCCGCGATGAGCACCAGCACCACGGGCAGCGCCAGACCGTCGTTGAGACCGCTCTCCACGTTCAACAGCTGCCGCAGCCGGGCCGGGACCTCCCGGCGGCCGACGATCGCCGACGCGAAGACCGGGTCGGTGGGCGCCAGCACCGCACCGACGAGGAAGGACGTCGTCCAGTCAAGGCCCACCAGCCAGTGGGTGAGCAGCGCCATCCCGGCGAAGGCCAGCGGCATGCCGATGCCCAGAGCCCGGACCGGGTTGCGCCACGCGGCACGCAGCGAGGGGAAGGAGACGTGCATGCCGTCGGTGAACAGCACCGTGAACAGGGCGAGGTCGGCAGTGGTCGCGACGATCCCGCTGTCCGCGGTGATGTGGACCAGGCCGAGCACCCCGTCACCGACCAGCGCGCCACCGACAAGGAACAGCAGCGAGGTCGACAGGACGGACCGGGCCGCAAGCCCCGACAGCAGCACGGCCGTCAGCAGCGCGGCCCCGAAGACCACGATCAGTACCACGGATATCGCCCCCGAGTCAGCGAAGAGAGAGTTCTCTCGTACCGCCGACCAGGCTTCCCGGCACACCACAATCGAACTTACACGATCCGTACGACTTCTTGACAGTCCTCTTGCACCCCGGTCGATCGGGCTCGCCGTATGTGTGCTGTCAGCTACCGGCGGTGAGGGCCCGCCAGCCCTGCGAGGGCTTCTGGCCGACCTCCAGCGACCGCAGCCGCTCCAGCACCGCCGGGTCCTGCGCGTCCAGCCAGTCCACCAGCTGCCGGAAGGACACCATGCGGATGTCCTTCGCGCCGAGGGAGGAGATGTGCTCCAGGGTGCGCTG
>NZ_JAATEJ010000063.1 GCF_012034175.1 Actinacidiphila epipremni | reverse complement strand
GTATCCGCTCTACCGCAACGTGGACTTGTCGGTACGGCACTACACCGTGCGCTCGTTCGTGCAGGGCGGCGCCCCGTTCTCCGGCTGGGACAACTTCCACCAGGTCCTGCACGACCCGGGCTTCGGGGCGGCCCTGCGCAACACCCTGGTCTTCACGCTGGTGTCGATCCTCTTCCAGTACGGCATCGGGCTGGCGCTCGCGGTCTTCTTCAACCGCGGCTTCCGGCTGGCCCCGACGCTGCGCGCGCTGTTCCTGATCCCGTGGCTGCTGCCGCTGATCGTGTCGGCCTCGACGTGGTCGTGGATGCTCAACAGCGAGTCCGGGGTGGTCAACTACGCCCTCCACCTGGCGGGCGCCGGGAAGGTGGACTGGCTGACCTCGCCCTCGTGGGCGCTCACGTCGGTCATCGTCGCGAACATCTGGATCGGCATCCCCTTCAACCTGGTGATCCTCTACAGCGGGCTGCAGAACATCCCAGCGGAGCTGTACGAGGCCGCGTCGCTGGACGGCGCGGGCCGGTGGCAGCAGTTCCGCCGGATCACCTTCCCGCTGCTGCGGCCGGTCTCGGCGATCACCGTGCTGCTGGGCCTGATCTACACCCTCAAGGTCTTCGACCTGATCTGGATCATGACCAGAGGCGGTCCCGGCGACTCCTCCACCACCCTGGCCACCTGGTCCTACCGCCTGGGCTTCGGCTCGCTGCTGCCGGAGTTCGGCCCCGGCGCCGCGGTCGGCAACATCCTCATCCTCATCGCCCTGGCCTTCGGCCTGCTCTACATCCGTGTGCAAAGGAGGCAGGCGGCATGACGACCGCTCCCGCTCCCCGCGGCCTGCCCGCACCCCGCCGCGCGCGGCGGCCCGGCAGCCGCCGCAACACCGTCGTCGGGCTCGTCCTGACCGCGGTGATGCTCTTCCCCGTCTACTGGATGGTCAACGTCTCGCTCACCCCGCAGCAGGACATGCGCAAGGACCCGCCCGACCTGCTCCCGCTGCACCCCACCTTCAGCGGCTACCGCGCCGTACTGGACGACCAGCTCCCGTACCTGTGGGTCAGCCTCCTCGTCGGCCTCGGCACGGTCGCCCTCACCCTGGTCCTGGCCGCGCCCGCCGGATACGCGCTGGCCAAGCTGCGCCCGCGGGGCGCCGGCGCGGTCGGGCTGCTGCTGCTGATCGCGCAGATGATCCCCGGCATCGTCATGGCGATGGGCTTCTACGGCATCTTCCTCGACCTGGGCATCATGAACACCTGGTGGGGACTGGTGGTCGCCGACTCCACCATCGCGGTGCCCTTCGGCGTCATGATCTTCAGCGCGTTCATGTCGGGCATCCCGGACGAGCTCATGGCCGCGGCGAGGATCGACGGCGCGGGCGCGTGGCGCGTCTTCAGGTCCGTCGTCCTGCCGGTCAGCCGCAACGCGGTCGTCACCGTCTCGCTGTTCAGCTTCCTGTGGGCGTGGTCCGACTTCGTCTTCGCCAACACCCTCGACGGCGGCGGCACCATGCGGCCCATCACGCTGGGCATCTACAAGTACATCGGCAACAACAACCAGGAGTGGAACGCCATCATGGCGACCGCGGTCGTGGCCTCCGTCCCCGCCGCCGTCCTCCTGGTCCTCGCCCAGCGCTACGTCGCCGCGGGCGTCACCGCCGGCGC
>NZ_JAATEJ010000062.1 GCF_012034175.1 Actinacidiphila epipremni | reverse complement strand
CCGCCTTCACGCCAGGGCGAAGTAGCGCAGCCAGAGGTAGAGGGCGGACACCGCGAGGGTGGCGGCGGTGACGACGAGGCCGTAGCGGGTGAACTGCCAGAACGTGATGGGCTGGCGGGCGCGCTCGGCGATGCCGAGGACGACGACGTTGGCGGAGGCGCCGATGGCGGTGGCGTTGCCGCCGAGGTCGGCGCCGGCCGCGAGCGCCCACCACATGACGTGGTGCGCGTCGCCGCCCAGCGAGTGGACGAGGTCGGCGGTGACCGGGGCCATGGTGGCGACGTAGGGGATGTTGTCGACGACGCCGGACAGGATGCCGGAGGCGCCGAGCATGAGCATGGAGCCGCCGAGTTCGCGGTCGCCGACGGCGTTCGCGAGGGCGTCGGAGACCTGGGAGATGACGCCGGTGTCGATCAGGCCGCCGATCATGACGAACAGGCCGGCGAAGAAGGCCAGGGTGGGCCATTCGACCTCGGCCAGGACCTCGCCGGTCTCCACGGTGGAGATCGCGACCAGGAGCCCGGCGCCCAGCAGCGCGACGATGCTGGGCGCGAAGTGCAGCACCGGGTGCAGGACGAAGCCGGCGATGACCAGGGCGAGGACGGCGAGGCCCTGGACGAGCATCCGCGGGTCGCGTACGGCCTCCCGCTCGTCGAGGGCGAGCACTTCCGCCGCCCGGTCGGCGTCGTGGACGAAGGCGCCGCGGAACATCACCCGCGCCAGGGCGACGAGGACGGCGACGAGGACGGCGGCCAGCGGCGCGAGGTGGACGAGGAAGTCGTTGAAGGTCAGGCCCGCCCGGCTGCCGATGATGATGTTCGGCGGGTCACCGACCAGGGTCGCTATGCCGCCGATGTTGGACGCGAACACCTCGACGGTCAGGAACGGGGCGGCCGGCAGCGCGAGCCGTTCGCAGATCAGGAGGGTGACGGGGGCGACGAGCAGCACGGTGGTGACGTTGTCCAGCAGCGCGGAGGCGCAGGCGGTGATGACGATGAGCATCGCCATCACGCGGAACGGCCGGGCCCTGGCCTTCTTGACCGACCAGATCGCCAGGTACTCGAACAGCCCCGTGCGTTTGAGCACGCCGACGATCATCATCATGCCCATCAGCAGGAAGATGACGTTCCAGTCGATACCGGAGTCCACCGAGTAGAAGGCCGAGGTGTCGTCGGTCGCGCCGACCAGCAGCATCAGGCCGGCGCCGCCCAGGGCCGCGGCGACACGGTGGACCTTCTCGCTGATGATCAGGGCGTAGGTTCCGGCGAAGATCGCCACGGCGGCCCAGCTGTGCCAGTCGTTCATGTCACCCTGAGGAGTCGTTCGAGGAGGTGGGAGGCGGTGATCACGCCGAGCGTGCGGGCGCTGCCGGGCGCCTGGCGCGGGCCGGCCCGGTCGACGACCGCGACCAGCGGGCTGCGCTCGCGGGCCATCACGGCGGCCACCTCCAGCGCGGTGTCGTCGGCGTCGCACACGGCGGGGCGCTGCTTGTCGCGGGGCAGGCAGTCCGCGACGGACCGGCCGGCCAGTGCCTGGCAGAGCCGGTCGGCGTGCTTTTCGTCGACGACGGCGGCGAGCGCCGGGTCCTCGACGACATAGGGCGGCACGAGGATCGCGACCAGCCGGGACGCCGGCAGCACCGCGTGCGGCGCCCCGTCGCCGTCGACCACCAGCACGCCGGGGAGCCGCCCGGCGGCCAGCAGCCGTGCCGCCTCCAGCGCGTCGCTCTCCAGCGGGACGGTCGGGTATTCCTCGGCGAGTTCACGCGCGCGCATCGCCGGCCTCCTTCGTACGGGCCGCGGGCACCGCAGCCCCGGCATCGGCCAGAGTCTGCCCGCGACCGGCACCGGGAGCGTCCTC
>NZ_JAATEJ010000061.1 GCF_012034175.1 Actinacidiphila epipremni | reverse complement strand
GCGACGGTGACGCCGGCGAGTATGTCGACCGGTGGCTGCCGGTCCAGGTCCACGCCCCTGCGGCGCAGCTTGAGGGTGTAGACGGTGTCGGTGGACAGGGCCCGGCTGACGAGGGTGGCCAGCACGATCGCCGTCATGAGCGGCAGGATGATGCTGTACTCGCCGGTGAGCTCGAACATGATGATCACCGCGGTGATGGGCGCGCGTGCCGCGCCGGCGAAGACCGCCCCCATGCCGATGAGCCCGTAGGCGCCCACCGGCCCGGTGGTGCCGGGCAGCATGTGGTGCGCGGCGGTGCCGTACGCCGCGCCGAAGGCGGCGCCGATGAACAGCGAGGGGGCGAAGACGCCGCCGGAGCCGCCGATGCCGATGGTCAGGCTGGTGGCGGTCATCTTGGCCACGACCAGGAGGATCAGGAAGCCGATGGCGTACCGGCCGGCGACGGCCTGCTCCAGCACCGGGTAGCCGACGCCGTACATCTGCGGCAGGAGCAGCAGCAGGACGCCGAGCAGCAGCCCGCCCGCGGCCGGGCGTGCCCACTGCGGGCCGCGCCACGCCCAGTCGCAGATGTCCTCGACCAGGTACAGCACCCGGGTGAAGGCGACCCCGACCCCGCCGGCCAGTAGGCCGAGCAGGGCGAAGAGCAGGTACTCCGACAGGTGGGTGACGGTGAAGGCGGGCGGGTGCAGGAACGGGTGGTCGCCGAAGGCCGCCCGGCCGATCACGCTCGCGGTGACCGAGGAGAGGACGACCATGCCGAACGACTCGGCGGTGAAGTCCCGCAGGATCAGCTCCATCGCGAAGAACACCCCGGCCAGCGGCGCGTTGAAAGTCGCCGCGATACCGCCCGCCGCCCCGCACGCGACCAGCACCCGCATGCGCTCTTCCGCGACCCGCACCGCGGAGCCGAGCGCGGAGCCGAGCGCCGAGCCGATCTGCACGATCGGCCCCTCCCGGCCGACCGACCCGCCACCGCCGATGCACAACGCCGAGGCCAGTGCCTTGACCACCGCCACCTGCGGCGGGATACGGCCACCGCGCCGGGCGACGGCGTACATGACCTCGGGCACCCCGTGCCCGCGCGCCTCGCGGGCGAAACGCTGCACCAGCGGCCCGTACGCCAGCCCGGCGACCACCGGGGCGAGCAGCACGAACCAGTGCCCGAGCCACGGCACATGGCGGTTGGCGGCGTGCCCGGCGGCGGCGTAGTCGGCGTGCCCGGACAGCGCCCGGGTGAACGTCTCGATCAGCCGGCGGAAGGCGATGGCGCCGAGCCCCGCCCCCGACCCGACGGTCAGCGCGAGGACCAGCAGGCCGCCCTTGGCCTCGCGCAGGGCGGTGGCCGCGGAGGGCAGCAGCCCGTGGCGTACCCGCAGGGGCTGCGCAGGGACGGTGGCGGCGGCGGGGCGGGGGGCGAGGAAGCGAGGCACATTTGCATTATGCAATATGAACCATTGCCCTGTGCAAAGCCCACCCGGCCGTACCCGGCGGCGTTCCTGCGGCGGGCGCGGAGACGGTAGAAATGGCCCATGCCCAAGCGTCAGCCCGCCGCCGAGACCGCTCCGGCTCCCGTGTCCGAGTCGCCCACCGGGCTGCCCGCAGGGCCGGCCGACGGGGTGGCGGACGAGGTGGTGACCGCCGTGCTCACGGCGTCCCGCCTGCTGGTGTCGGTCTCGGCGCGCTCGCTGGCCGCGGTCGAGGAGACGCTGACACTGCCGCAGTTCCGCATGCTCGTGGTGCTGGACAGCCGGGGCGCCATGAACATCTCCCGGCTCGGTGAGCACCTGGACGTCATCCCGTCCACGGCGATGCGCATGGTCGACCGGCTTGCCGCCGCCGGCATGCTGGAGCGCGAACCCGACCCCGGCAACCGGCGGCAGATCCTCATCGCGCTGACCGGCAAGGGCCG
>NZ_JAATEJ010000006.1 GCF_012034175.1 Actinacidiphila epipremni | reverse complement strand
GCACCTCACCACCGGCGCCCCCACCATGTCCTCCAACCCCGTCGTCGACTACCACGTCGTCTACGCCCTCGCCATGATCGTCTTCGCCGCGACCGCCGCCGGCACCGCCTGGGGCCTGGGCCGGCTGTGGGCCCGGCTGCCGATCGTCCGCGACCACCGCTGGCTGCGGTAGCCGGCCGGCACGGGCACAGGAACGGGGCACCGCCTACCGGGCGGTGCCCCGTTCCGTCGTGCGGCCGAGCCGCGGGCGCGTGCGTAGGATCGGGCGCATGGCGCTGCGACCTGTGCAGGTGAACGTCAAGGCCGTCGACCACGCGGCGGTCGGGCGGTTCTGGGCGCAGGCTCTCGGCTGGAGCGCGTACGCCGGGCCGGCCGGCCGGACGACGTATGTCGGGCCCGGCGGCGGGCTCGTGTGGCCGCACCCGGTCGTCCTCGGGATCGACGTCGTCGGGGTGCCGGAGGGCAAGCCGGCGGTGAAGAACCGTATGCACCTGGACCTCGCGACGACCTCCGCGGCCCATCAGGCCGAGTGGGTCGCCCGGTTGCTCGACCTCGGGGCGAGGCACGCCGACGTGGGGCAGGGCGACGACGTGCCGTGGGTCGTGCTGGCCGACCCCGAGGGCAACGAATTCTGCGTGCTGGAGCCGCGGGAGGTCTACCGGGACACCGGGCCGGTCGCCGCGGTGGCGGTGGACTGCGCCGATCCGCGGGCCATGGCGCGCTTCTGGGGCGCGGCGCTGGACTGGACCCTGCGCGAAGTCACCGACGACATCGCGGTGTTCCGCTCCCCCGGCGGCGTCGGCCCGTACCTGGAGTTCATCCGCAGGCCGGGCGACGCCAGGACCGTACCGGACCGGCTGCACCTCGACCTCCTCCCGGCGCCCGGTGCCGACCCGGCGGCGGAGGCCGCCCGGCTGCGCGGCCTCGGCGCGGCCGACCTCGACATCGGGCAGGGCGGCGACGTGCCGTGGACCTGCCTGACCGACCCGGAGGGCCACGAGCTGTGCGTCCTGGCCCCGTCCTGACCTGCGCCCAGGGCCCTGGCCTGCACCGGCGTACCGATCCGCCGGGATTGTCAGTGGGGCGTGCGAAGGTGGCGTCATGGCCCACACTTACCGGCGTGTGTACGGCGCCGACCACGAGGACCCCGCGCCGCGGCCCGGGCGGGACTACCGCGAGCTCGTCGGCGGCCCGCTGGACGGGCTGCTGCTCGACGTGACCGGATGGGACGCGGAGGCGCTGCGCCGCGGTGCCGCGCTCACCACGGAGCTGGCCGGGATACGCGGCGGGCGCGCGGTGTACGAGCCGCGCGCCGGGCGCGAGGGGATGTGGGACTGGCAGGGCGACTGCCCGTAGCGCCGGTTCAGGCCAGGGCGCGCAGGTAGGCGTCCAGCTCCGCCGCGCCGTGCAGCATCGCCCGGCCCCGGGCGGCGAGCCGGCCACGCCAGTCGGTCAGCGCGGCCTCCAGCGCTTCCGGGCCGCCGGCCGACCGTACCTGCGCCAGGAGCGGCGCGATCTGCTCCAGGAGGTAGCCGCCGCGGCGCAGTTGGTGAGCCAGCCGGGCATCGCGTGCCGCGGCGGGGTCGTACACGCGATAGCCCGTGCGGGGGTCGCGGCGCGGGCGTACGAGGCCGGCGCGCTCCCAGGTGCGCAGGGTCGCGGGGCGCAGGCCCAGGGCTGCCGCCAGCGGGCCGATGAACGTATCGGCTCCCTCGGGCGACTCGCGCCCTGCCGGGCCCAGTTCGGGCAGGGCGTCGGTCACCGCCTGGAGGGTGCGGCGGTCGTCGAGGAGCCGGGCGTGGCTCTCGTCGATGAGCCGATAGGCCTCCTGCGCCGCGCCCTCCCGCGCCGGGTCCTGCTCCCCCGGGTCCCCCTCCCTTGCGTTCACCGCCCGCATGATCGCCGCCGCCGTCCCGTGGCCGTGCCCCGCGACGAGGGCGAGGAAGGCGCGCAGGGCCTGCGCGTGCAGCCGCGTGTAGGCCCGGTAGCCGGCCGGGGTGCGGGCGGCGGGCGGGAGGATGCCGGCCTCCTCGTAATTGCGCACCGCTTGCGTGGACAGGCCGTGCTCACGCGCCAGGTCCACCGGCCTGAGCCGGTCGCCCCCGCCATGGTCACTTTGAAGGTTTCGCCCCATCGACCTGACGTTATCGCGCCGAAGTTTCCAGCGGAAGTTCAACGATACCGTTGAGGGAATGGACCTCACGGACATCACCCGCCCCGTCACCGCCGCCGCCCTCATGCAGCTGCTCCCGGCGCCCCGCCCGCGGGTACTCGCCCTCGGCGAGCCCACCCACGGCGAGGAGAAGCTGCTCGCCCTACGCAACGACCTCTTCCGCGAACTCGTCGAGCAGGAGGGGTATCTGACGATCGCGGTCGAGAGTGACTGCCTGCTCGGCCTGGCCGTGGACGACCACGTCACCTCGGGCGAGGGCAGCCTCGACGAGGTCATGGCGGGCGGGTTCAGCCACACGTGGTTCAACGCGTCCCAGGCCAACCGGGAGTTGGTGCGGTGGATGCGCGAGCGCAACGCGGGCAGGGCCGCCGCCGAGCAGGTGCGTTTCGCCGGGTTCGACGGGCCGGTGGAGATGGAGGGCGCGGCGAGCCCGCGGCGGGCGCTCCTGGCGCTGCACGGCCACCTCGCGGCGCGGGTCGCCGCAGAGCTGATGCCCTGCACCGCCGAGGAGTTGGACCTGCTGCTCGGCCCGGACGAGCGGTGGACCGAGCCCGCCGCGATGACGGACCCGGCGCGTTCGGTGGGGCGGTCGGCGGATGCCGGCCGGCTGCGGCTGCTCGCCGACGACCTGGTGGCGCTGCTCGACGCGCAGGCGCCGCACCTGCGCGCGACCTCCACGCCGGAGGAGTGGGAGCGGGCGCGGCTGTACGCCCGCACCGCGACGGGCCTGCTGCGCTACCACCACTGGACCGCCGACCCGTCGCCGGCGCGCATGGCGCGGCTGTGCGCCGGGCGGGCGCTGATGATGGCCGGCAATCTGCTCGCGCTCGCCGCGCGCGGTCCGGTGCTCGTGCACGCCCACAACTCCCATCTCCAGCGGCAGCTCAGCGCGCTTCGGATGTGGCAGGGCCCGGTGGAGTGGTGGGGCGCGGGCGCGCTGCTGAGCGCGCGGCTCGGCGAGGGGTACGCCTTCGTGGCCGCCGCGCTCGGCACGCTCCCGCACCACGGCGTGGACGTACCGCCGCCGGACACGAGCGAGGGGATGCTGTACGCACTGCCGGCGGACCGCGCCCTGGTCGATCCGGCGCGGCTGGCGGCGGCGGAGCCGCGTCCGGTGCCGCGGGTGTCGCCGTGGTTCGGTTACGCGCCGCTCGACCCGGACCACCTGCCGTACGTGGACGCGCTCGCGTACGTGCGGGACGTCGTACGGACGCAGGACCCGGCGGCGGGCGGTTGAGCGGGCGGGTCAGCCGGTGTGCTGGGGGGTGCGGGTCAGGTGGCGGGTGAACCAGTCGGTGGCCAGGGCGCTGGCCTCGGCGAGGGTGCCGGGTTCCTCGAAGAGGTGGGTGGCGCCGGGGACGACGGCGAGGGAGTTCTCGCAGTGCAGGGCCTGCTGGGCGTGCCGGTTGAGGTCGAGGACGTCGTCGTCGTGTCCGCCGACGACGAGGAGGGTGGGGGCCCGGACGTCGGACAGGCGCGGGGCGGCGAGGTCGGGGCGGCCACCGCGGGAGACCACCGCGGCGACGTCGGCGGCGTGGTCGGCGGCGGCCCACAGCGCGGCGGCGGCGCCGGTGCTCGCGCCGAAGTAGCCGAGCGCGCGACCCTCGGCCTCGGGCCGGGCCCGCAGCCACTCGGTGGCCTCGGTGACGCGGCCGGCGAGCAGCGCGATGTCGAAGACGTTGGCCCGGTCGCCGGCCTCCTCCTCGGTGAGCAGGTCGAACAGCAGCGTGCCGAGGCCGGCTTCGTTGACCGCGGCGGCGACCTGCCGGTTGCGCGGGCTGTGCCGGCTGCTGCCGCTGCCGTGCGCGAACACGACGATGCCGTCCGCGCCCGGCGGTACGGCCAGCTCCCCGGCGAGCACGCCGCCGGGCACGGGTATCCCGACCTCGACGCTGCTGCGGTGCGGGCGCGCGGTCCGGCCCGCGTCATGCCCGGCGGGGTTCCGGCCGGCGGTGTCCGTACCCGCGGGGTTCCGGCCGGCCGCGCCCGTCCCCGTACGGTCCGCGGCGGGCGTGCCGCGGGAGGACGCCCGGGCCAGGCAGTCCGTGACCTCCTCGTCGCTCGTCTGCGCGAAGTCCTGGTAGAACTGCCCGATCGCCGCGAAGTACGCCGGCGTCTCCACGCTGATGTAGTCGTCCGCGGCGCCGGGCAGGCGGGCGGTCCAGTCGGCCGGGGCCACCGGGACCGCAAGGACGACGCGGCGGGCGCCGCGTTCGCGGACGATGCGGCAGGCGGCCTTCGCGGTGGAGCCGGTGGCGACGCCGTCGTCCACGATGATCGCGGTACGGCCGGTCAGCGGCGCCGGCGGCCGGTTGCCGCGGTAGCGGCGGGCGCGCTGCCGCAGGACGTCGCGCTCGCTCTCCTCGACCGCCGCAAGGTCGGCAGTGTCGACCCCCGCCCCCTCGACGACCTCCTCGTTGATCACCCGGGTGCCGCCCTCGCCGATCGCGCCCATGCCCAGCTCCGGGCGGTACGGGACGCCCAGCTTGCGGACGACGCACACGTCCAGTGGCGCCCCGAGCGCGTCCGCGACCTCCGCGGCGACGGGCACGCCGCCGCGGGGCAGGCCGAGGACGATCACGTCGTCGCCGGCCAGGTGCGCGGTCCTGGCGGCGAGCTTGCGGCCGGCCTCCTGTCGGTCCCTGAACACGGTTGCTCCTCTCCTCTCGTCCCCCGTCGTCCCCCGGACCGTCCTCCCCTCGCATCGTGCCTGCCTCGGAGCCGGCGTCACACGGTGAAGGGTGTGTCCTCCGGCGTGACGGGGGCGTGCAGGGTCGTCGTCCCGGTCAGGTAGCGGTCCGCGGCAGCCGCGGCGGAGCGGCCCTCGGCGATGGCCCACACCACCAGGGACTGCCCGCGCCCGGCGTCACCGGCGACGAAGATCCCCTCGGCCCCCTCGGCGCCCTCACCCGTCTCGGCCCCCTCACCCCCCTCGCCCCGCTCGCCGCCCGCCGCCAGCGCGGCGAAACCGCCGTCACGGGCGATGTTGCCGCGGCCGTCCAGCGCCAGCCCGAGCTGCTCCACGAGCCCCGAGCCCGGCTCGGGCCCGTCGAAGCCGAGGGCGAGCAGCACCAGCTCCGCCGGGATGACCCGCTCGGTGCCGGGCCGCGGGCTGCGTGCCCCCGGCTCCACCTCCGTCAGGTGCAGGGCGCGGACCCGGCCGCTCGCGCTGCCCTCGAAGCGCAGCGTGGCCGCGGAGAAGACCCGCGGGTCGGTGCCGGCCCGGCCGCGGGCCTCCTCGTGGGCGTGCGAGATGCGGTAGACCTTCGGGTACGTGGGCCACGGCTCGCCCTCGGGGCGGTCCTGCTCGGGCTCGGGGTTGATGTCGAGCTGCACGGCGGAGGCCGCGCCCTGGCGCAGCACCGTACCGAGGCAGTCGGAGCCGGTGTCGCCGCCACCGACGATGACGACGTGCTTGCCCTGCGCGGTGAGCGGTGGCTCGGCGTAGTCGCCCTCCTGGACCCGGTTGGCGAGCGTCAGGTACTCCATGGCCTGGTGGATGCCGTCCAGGTCGCGGCCCGGGACGGGCAGCTCGCGCTGCCGGGTGGCGCCCACGGCGAGCACGACCGCGTCGTGCCGGCGGGCGAGCTCCGCGGCGTCGAGGTCGCCGCCGACGTCCGCGCCGGCGCGGAAGGTGGTGCCCTCGGCGCGCATCTGGTCGAGCCGGCGGTCGAGCTGCCGTTTCTCCATCTTGAACTCGGGGATGCCGTAGCGCAGCAGCCCGCCGATGCGGTCGGCGCGCTCGTAGACGGCGACGGTGTGCCCGGCGCGGGTGAGCTGCTGGGCGGCGGCGAGCCCGGCGGGGCCCGAGCCGACGACGGCGACGCTCTTCTCGCTGTGGCGTTCGGGCGGCTGGGGCTCGGCGTAGCCGCGCTCCCACGCCTGGTCGGCGATGGCCTGCTCGACGTTCTTGATCGTCACCGGGTCGGCGTTGATGGCCAGCACGCAGGCGTCCTCGCAGGGCGCCGGGCACACGCGTCCGGTGAACTCGGGGAAGTTGTTGGTGGCGTGCAGCCGCTCGGCGGCGGCCTGCCAGTCGTCGTGGGCGGCGTAGATGTTCCACTCGGGGATGAGGTTGCCGAGCGGGCAGCCGTTGTGGCAGAAGGGGATGCCGCAGTCCATGCAGCGCGCGGCCTGCTCGGAGACCACGGGCAGCAGGGCCTGGCCTGCGTAGACCTCGTTCCAGTCGCCGAGCCGTTCCTCGACGGGACGGGGTGGTACGGGGCGGCGGGGGTATTTGAGGAAGCCCTGGATATCGGTCATGCGGCGCCTCTAGCGCACGATCGCGTTGGTTGCGGTTTGTCCTAGTTTACGCCGAAGTGCGCGGGTGCCGGGCCCGGCGCAGGAGCCGGGCCCGGCGGGTGACGTACAGGGGCTCCCCGGAGGTGTCCGGCCGGGCGGTGTCAGCGCCAGCCGAGCGCGGGGGCGACGTGGGTGAGGATGCTCTCCAGCACATGGCTGTTGTAGTCGACACCGAGCTGGTTGGGCACGGTGAGCAGCAGCGTGTCGGCCTCGGCGACCGCCTCGTCCTCGGCGAGCTGCTCGGCCAGCACGTCGGGCTCGGCGGCGTACGTACGGCCGAAGATCGCCCGGGTGCTGGCGTCGATGTAGCCGACGTGGTCGGCACTGCCGGCGTCGCGGCCGAAGTAGGCGCGGTCGCGGTCGTCGGTGAGCGCGAAGACGCTGCGGGAGACCGAGACGCGCGGCTCGCGCTCCCAGCCGGCCTTCGCCCACGCCTCGCGGTACGCGCGGATCTGCGCGGCCTGCTGGACGTGGAAGGGCGCGCCGCCCTCGTCGTCCTTGAGGGTCGAGCTCATCAGGTTCATGCCGAGCCCGGCGGCCCATTCGGCGGTGGAGTTGGATCCGGCGCCCCACCAGATGCGCTCCCGCAGCCCCGCCGAGTGCGGCTCGACCCGCAGCAGCCCCGGCGGGTTGGCGAACATCGGCCGCGGGTTGGGCTGCGCGAATCCCTTGCCCTCCAGGACGGTGAGCAGCACTTCGGCGTGCTTACGGGCCATGTCCGCCTCGGTGTCGCCCTCGCCGGGCCCGTACCCGAAGTAGCGCCAGCCGTCGATCACCTGCTCCGGTGACCCGCGGCTGATGCCGAGCTGCAGCCTGCCCCCGGCGATGAGGTCGGCGGCGCCGGCGTCCTCGGCCATGTAGAGCGGGTTCTCGTAGCGCATGTCGATGACGCCGGTGCCGATCTCGATCCGCGAGGTCTTCGCGCCGATCGCCGCGAGCAGCGGGAACGGCGAGGCCAGCTGCCGGGCGAAGTGGTGCACCCGGAAGTAGGCACCGTCGGCCCCGAGCTCCTCCGCCGCCACGGCGAGGTCGACGGCCTGGAGCAGCGCGTCCGAGGCGGTTCTCGTCTGCGAGTGGGGGGTGTCGGACCAGTGTCCGAAGGACAGGAAGCCGATGCGTTTCATGTCCCGCACAACACCTCGCCGATCTGGTTGATTCCTCAACCACTGGACCGGCGCCGCCGGTCGGGTCGGCGGCGCGGGAGGCGGTGTGATCAGCAGGTCTTCCCGTCCTCCGGTCAGCAGAATTGCAGGTCAGGCGGTCCGCTGGTCCTCCGGTCAGCAGGTCCGCCGGTAGGGCACATCGGGGATGTGCGCCTTCCACTCCTGCCGGGTCAGGCCGCCCGCCGTGCCGCACAGCTCGTGCACGAGGCGGGCCGGGGCGACGGCGTACGTCCGGAACGTGCCCTGGTCGTCCAGGCTGACCAGGGTGGAGTCGTCGGCGGTGAAGGTGAGGAGCAGCCCGCTGACGGGCCCGGGCAGGCCGGGGCCGATGCGGCGGCGCGACGGCACGTCCCACAGGCCGATCGCGGGGGCGGAGGTGTCCGTGCGGCCGGCCGGCGTAGGCGTGTAGAGGGCGGCGAGCAGCCGGCCGTCCGCGGAGTGGGCGACCGGGTCCTCGTCCACGCTCAGCTCGCCGGCGTTCTCCCCGACGTTCAGCGGGTCGCCCTGGGGGCGCAGGGTGCCGGGGTCGAGGAGGAGCAGGTCGTCGCGCTCGCTGCTGGGGTCGGTGTAGGCGCTCTTCCCGTCGGCGCCGAAGCCGTCGACGTGCAGTTGCGTGCTGCCGGGCACCAGGGTGCGGCCGGTGGGGAAGGCCACCAGTCCCAGGTCCGGGGTGACGGCCACGGCCCTGCCGTCGGGGCGGAAGGTCACCGTCGGGGCGTAGCCGGCCAGGGCGGCTTCGAGGGTGTAGGTGGTCGTCAGGACCGGCCGCATCGTCCGCAGGTCGTAGAACTGCAGGGACCGGGTGACCTGCCCCGGGCCGGCCGCTCGTCCCGGGGCGGGGCCGTAGGTGGCGTACGTGCTGTCGTCCGGCGAGAAGGCGACCGTCCTGCCCGGTCCGCGCAGGCTGCCCGGCAGCCGGCCGAGCCGGGTGCCCTTGGCCGCGTCCCAGATCTCGACGCTGCCGTCCTCGTCCCGCGCGACCAGCCGGCCGTCCGGGCTGAGCAGGACGAAGTCCCCGCCGGGGATCGGGAGTTCGGCGCGCTCGGCCAGTGGGGCGGTGGACCAGACGTGGACGGTGCCGCGGTCGGGGAAAGCGATCGTCGAGCCGTCCTGGCTGGCCGCCGCCGTTCGCGGGTGCTCGGGCAGGCGCGGGCCGTCCGGCCGCAGGGGCGCCAGGTCGAGCGAGTGGAACGTCCCGTCGACGGCGACGCAGCGTAGTTCGGTGCCGTCGGCGGAGAAGCGGAAGGTGCCGGCCGCGCAGTCGCCGCTGACGGTGGGATGGGTGAAGAAGGGCGGCCCGGTCGCCGCGGCGGCCGGCCACACGCTGAAGCCGACGGCGACGTACGTCCCATCGTGGCTGAAGTGCACGTCGCCGGAGTCCAGGATCCGGCTCTGGTACGAGGGCGGGGCGGTGACCTGGGTGAAGGTGACCCGGCCCTGCTCCAGCGCGGCGGTGAACAGGCCGCGGCGGCCGAGCATCGCGACCCGGCCGCCGTCCGGGGCGAAGGAGAGCGGCGCGTCGTAGTCGGTGGCGGCGAGGCCGAACGCCGGGGCGGGGAGGTCCTTGCCGCCGGCCGTGCCGATCCACTCCAGGCCCCTGCCCGCGACGCCGGTCAGGGCCAGCACGCGCTCGTCGGGCGAGAAGGTGGCGTGCAGCGAGGGCACGTCGGGCAGGCCGGCGGTGTCGCGGCGCAGCACCTCGCGGCCGGTGCGGGTGTTCCAGACGACGGCGAGCCGGTCTGTGCCGCCGGGGCCGGTGGCGGCGAGGTACGTGCCCTTGGCGCTGAGGGTGAGCCGGGCGCCCGACGTCGGGTACGTCCCGCCGCCGAGCCTGTGCAGGCCGCGGGCGGCCAGGACGGTCGTCGTACCGTCGGCGGTGCTGACCGCGACGGTCGTGCCGTCTGCGGAGACGTACACGCCCCGTACCGGGTCCGCGGTCTGGTACGAGCCGAGTTGCCGGCCGGTGTCGACGTCCCATGTGCCGACCCGCCGGCCGCCGGCGGCGGCCAGGACCCGGCCCGCGCCGTCCAGGTCGCTGGTGGTGACGTCGAAGGCGGGGAGCCGGGCGGCCCGCTTCTCGGGCTGGTAGCGGGTGGTGAGCAGGGCGGACCATGCCTCGGGGGTGTCGTCGAGGGCTTCGGCGGCGACGGCGAGGCGGCGGGCGAGTTGCGGGTCGGTGGGGCCCAGGGACTCGGCCAGGCCCGCGACTTGCGCGGAGGTGGCGCGGTCGCGCTGGTGGACGACGGTCTGCCGCTGCTCGACGGCGACGCCGGCCGTGACCCCGGCGACGAGGGCGAAGACGGCGAGGAGGGCCAGCAGCGTCCGGCGGAGGGCGGCGGCGCGGCGCTGGTGGGCGCGGCCCCGGGTGAGGTAGGTGTGCTGCTCGGCGTCGAGTTCGGGGTCGCGTTCCGGCAGCCAGTCCCGGGCGGCGGCGAGGGTGGTGGCGGTGGGCAGCAGGTCCCGGGGCCGGCCGGCCCGCCGCCAGCGGGCGACATCGGCCCGCAGGCTCTCGCGCCAGCTCAGGAAGAGGGCGTCGGCGGTGGCGTGGTCCCTGAGCCGGGGCCAGTCGGCGATGAGGGTGTCGTGGGCGAGCTCGACGGTTTCGGTGCCGCCGTGGCTGCTCTCGGCCGGGCCCTCGCCGGCCCCGGCGGTGCGCAGCCGGCCGCGGACCAGGATGCGCGCGTCGGCCAGGCGCCCGGCGATCTGCCATTCCCGGTCGGCCATGTCGACGCGCAGCGCCACCCTGCGGACCGGCTTCTCGGCGCCGAGGGGGGTACGGACCAGCCGGGTGAGCAGGCGCGCGGCGTGCTCGCGGTCCTCCTCGCCGACGCACTCCGCCCAGGCCCGGTCGGCGTGCCGACCGAGCGCGCCCCTGACCCCGCCGAGGGCGTCGTACGCCTCGTGGGTGAGCCGGCCGGCATGCCGGTGGTCCCACAGCTGGGCGAGGGCGAAGCTGAGCAGCGGCAGGATGCCGGGCGCGTCGCCGGCGTCGGCCAGGATGCGGGGGACGAGCCCTTGCGCGTACGCCATGGCCGGGACGGCCGCGACGGGTTTGGTGACGGCGTCCTCCAACTGGTCCGGGCGCATGGGCTCCAGCGCCTCGACGCGGGTCCGCACGAGCGGGCCGAGGCGCGGGTGCGCGAGGACCGGGTCGAGGAAGTCGCTGCGCAGAACGGCCAGTACGGCGACGTTCCGCTGTGCGGGCGGGACGCCGAGGACGGTGGCGAAGTCGTCGATGTCGGCGGCGGTGAAGGCTCCGGTGGCGAGGAGTTCCTCGAACTGGTCGACGACGACGAGCAGTCGGCGGGAGCGCTGGACGCGCAGCACGGCGCCGGCGACCTCGCCGATCCCGTGCCGGAGCAGTTCGCCGGCGACGGCGGAGATCCGTACGAACTTCTCCGACTCGGGGCGGCCGGGCTCCAGCAGGTCCAGCAGTACGGCGGCCAGGCCGCGCACGGGGGTGGCGTGGTGGGCGGGGCGCAGGACCGCCACGGTGTCGCCGTCCGCGCGGCGCCGGGGTGCGACACCGGCCCGCGCGAGCGAGGACTTGCCGCAGCCGGACGGTCCGACGAGGGTGGTCCAGCCCTGCCGGGCGACGGCGCGGGCGAGGCGGTCGCTGTCGGCGTCGCGGCCGAAGAAGGCGGCGGCGTGCTCCTCTTCGAAGGGTTCGAGGCTGCGGAAGGGGGACGGCGGCCGGGCCAGGACCTCCAACGGCGGCCAGACGGCGGCCATCTGGCGGACGGGGACCATGAACGAGACCGCGGGCGCGCCGACTTCGGCGGTGGCGACCATGCCGACGACCGCGCCGGCGTCCTCGTCCCACACGGGGCTGCCGCTGAAGCCCGGGGCGACGGCGTAGCCGGTTCCGACCCGGTCGATCTGGACCAGGCCGCCGGCCACCCGCCCGCGTACGACGCCTTGGTGCCAGGCGCCCTCGTCACCGTGGCGGGGGAAGCCGACGGTCCGGACGGCGTGCCCGCGGATGTCGGCGGGTTCGGCGTCGGCGAGCGGCGCGGGCCCCGCGCCGGGGACGGCGGCGTCGAGCCGCAGTACGGCGACGTCGGGGCCGTCCACGGCCGGGGAGGATCCGGGCGGCGCGCCGTGGGAAGGGCCCCACCGTACGACGCTCGCGGTCGCCGTGGCGGGTGGGCTGCCGGGTTCGGAGGGCAGCGGCAGGTCGACGAACACCGTTGCGTCGGCGCCGGGTTCGTCGCCGGACGCGAGGCCCAGGGCGTCGGCGACGACGTGGGCGCAGGTCAGGATGTGCCGGTCGTCGACCAGGAAGCCGACGCCGAGCGGTTCGACGGCACGGCCGGATCCCGGCGGGTAGGCCAGGACGCGCAGCACGGCGGCGTCCGGCTCCGCGGTCCGGCCGCCCGCCGCCTCCATCACGCCCCCGGACGGTCCGCCCGGTCGGCGGTCCCGTCCGCTCCGCGCGCGATCGGCGCCCCGACCTGCCGCACCGTCGCCCCTTCCGCCCCCAACGCCCAGCACCGGGCCCATCATGCTGCGCCGCCGGCCGGCTCCGCGCCGCGCCGGCGCGATCCCGTCCCGACCCGGCGCATTCCCGCCCGACGCGATCCCGCCACCGGCCCGGCCACCCGAGCGAACACGGGCGCCGGGCCGGCGGGCTCTGGGCGGGCTCCTGGGTGGGGGTTACTTCTTGGTGGCGGTCAGGGTGATCGTCGTCGTGCTCGGGGCGGTCTTGGGGTCGCCGGAGTAGTGGAGGGTCAGGGTGTGGGGGCCCGCGGTGGTGAAGGGGGGGAGGAGGAAGAGGGTCTGGCCGAGGAGGAGGGGGGCGGTGTAGGTGTGGCCGTCGACCGTGAGGGTGGCCTTGCCGGTGGGGATGCGGTGCGGGGCGGTGACGGCGACGTAGAGGAGGGGGAAGGTGCGGCCGACGACGGGCTTGGACGGGAGGGCCGTCACGGAGACCTTGGACGCGGTCCTCGCGGGGGCGGTGTTGAGGCCGACGATCACCGGGTCGTGGTCGGAGGCCGCGAACGGGTCGGTGGCGTCGAAGAGTGGGGTGACGTTGTAGTTGTAGCGGCTGTAGGCGTAGCCGACGGACTCCTGCGCGTTGATCTGCCAGACGGTCGCGCCGGTGACCATCGTGAGCGCGGCGGGGCTGGCCACGATGTGGTCCAGGGAGCCTTCGAGGCCGTTGTAGGAGTACGACCAGTGGTTCGGGTCGTAGGTGGAGCCGAGGTCGGTGTAGCCCTGGCCGTACAGGTACTGCATCGGGTCCTCGTGGGTGTAGGCGTTGAAGTCGCCGACGAGGAAGACCTTGTCCGTGCCGAGCGCCTGCGCCTGGGCCTGGGCGAACGCGGCCATGTCCTGGGCCTGGTGGGTGCGGGTCTCGTTGTAGCCGCCCTGGTCGTACGCGGGGCGGGTGTCCTCGGTGTCGCCGGGGTAGAGGCCGGCGGCGTCGTTGCTCTTGGACTTCAGGTGGTTGGCGACGACCAGGAAGGCGTCGGAGTCGTCGGTGCCGACCGCCTTGAAGCCCTGCGCCAGCGGCTCGCGGGCGATGGAGAAGTCCTGGCCGGGGCCGGAGAGGGTGTTGAGCACGTGCGAGACGCCGACCGGGCTGACGTCGGCCGGCTTGTAGATGAACGCGGTGCGGATGACGTCCTGGTCTGCCGTCGCCGGCAGGTCCGCGGCGGCCGGTGACGGGGCGTACGCCCACGTGCCCGCGCCCGCCTTGGCGTTGAGGGCGTCGACCAGGCCGGCCAGCGCGCTGTCGCGGTCCTCCCCGAACTTGACGGAGTTCTCGACCTCTTCGAGCGAGACGATGCTCGCGCCCAGCCCGTCGATGCCGGTGACGATCTTCTGCTGCTGCCGCTGGAAGCTGGTGTCGTCGGCGGCGCCGCGCGGGCCGGTGGCGCCGCAGTCGTCGACCGCGATGTGGTTGCCCTGCCGGTCGTTGTAGTACGAGCACGAGCCGAGGCCGCTCGCGGCGTAACGGGCGCCGGTCATCGGGAAGTAGTTCTCGACGTTGAACGTCGCGAGCCGGACCTTGCCGCCGACGGCGGCCGGCGCCGCGTTCTGGGTGCGCTTGTCGGAGAACGACACGATGTCGGTGCCGGCGCCGTGGACCGGGCCGGTGGTGGGCTGGAGGTTCCACAGCGAGTTGCGGTAGTCCAGCACGACGGGCTGGTGGAAGGTGGCCTTCGCGCCGACGCTGACCGGGTTGCCGGCGGTGAGCCACGGCAGCGGGTCGGCAGCGGCGCTGCCGGTGGGGCTGTAGGTGACGCTCGCGCCGTCGTCGAGGGTGATGGCGTGCGCGGCGTTGCCGTCGGCGGCCTGCTGGGCGGCGGCGCTGCCGGCCGGCCCCGCGTCGGTGGGCTGGCGCAACGGGGTGTCGCCCGCGGCGAGTTCGACCTGGCCGTAGAAGTTGGTGTCGTAGTTGTCGGTCACCGTGAAGTCGCCCTGCGGGGCGAGGAGTTCGCCCTCGTGGGCTTCCTTCTGCGCGTCGGTCTGCAGCTCGCTCCACGGCAGTTGGTCGGCGGTGACCGGCGGCAGCGCGGTGGCGAGCTTGCTGACCGTCGGGAAGGAGATCTCCGTCTCGCCGGCGAACTCCTGGACGGTGCCGCGCACTTGCACGCTCTCGCCGACGGTGACGGTGGCGGCGGACTGGGAGCCGTAGACGAAGACCGCGTCGGAGGCACCCGGCGTCGGGTCGTCGGCCGCGGTGCCGCCGGCGCCGCCGGTCTCCAGGTAGAAGCCGTTGAAGCCGCCGGTGGCGTAGACGGCCGTGACGACGCCCTGGGTGCTGACGGTCTTGCCGGCCAGCGGCGAGGTGTCGGTGCCGGTGCCCTGGATCTGGGCGATCGTGACGTCGCCGGCGTCGCCTCCGCCGTCGCCCGTGCCGATCTGGCCGGCCGCGTTGACCGGGACGGGCCGGCCGGTGGTGAAGTCGGCGTGGTTGTCGTCGGTGTCGGCGCCCTCGGGGGTGCGCAGCGCGGCGACGTCCGTGCCGAGGTTGGTGCCCTGGGCCTGGCCCTCGAAGGTGTCGGCGTCGCCGTAGCCGAGCGCGTCCACGACGTGCGCGGTGCCGGTGATGTCGCCGGTGGGCAGCGCGGGGGCGGTGGCGGTGTCGAGCAACGCCACGAACGAGCCGAGGTAGTTGAGGTTGACCGGGATCGTCGCGTCCGGTGTGGGCAGCGCCGCGCCGTCGCCCGCGGTGTCGGCGCCGGCCTGGACGAGGAAGTGGCCGTGCGCGGGGATGGTGCCGGAGATCGGGTAGTCGGCGAGCGCGGCGCCGGCGCCGCGGTTGTAGGCGCCGTAGCCGATCGACCAGCCGGTGAGGTCCACGGCGGTGCCGGTCGGGTTGTACAGCACGATGTAGTCGTGCGCGAAGGGCGCGTCGGTGTAGCCGCCGTCGCCCCACACCTGGCTGATGAGCACATGGCCGGCGCCGGCGCCCGCCGCCCGGGACGTCAGCGTGAACGTGGCGCTGCCGGTGGCGCCGGCGGCGTCGGTGGCGGTGAGCTGCACGGAGGCGGTGCCGGCGGCGTCCGGGGTGCCAGTGACGGTACCGGTGGCCGGGTCGAGCGAGGCCCACGCGGGCAGGCCGGTCGCGCTCCAGGTGTAGGGGGCGGTGCCGCCGGTCACGGCCGGGGTGAAGGAGAAGGCGGTGCCGACGACGGCGCTGCGCGGGCCGATCGCGGCGACCGTGGGCTGCGCCGAAGTGCCGCCGTCGTAGCCGGAGTTGTGCGGGGCGGGCGGGGCGACGGCGAAGTCCGCGTTGTTGTCGTCGGTGTCGGCGCCGGGCGTCGTACGGGTCACGGCGGTGGTGTTGCCCGGCGCGGGGGCGTCGCCGCCCTCGGCGATCGCGGCGGCGCCGAAGCCGACGGTGTCCACGACGGTGCCGCCCGCGTCGGTGAGCGTCACCGAGCCGGCCGTCGCGGACAGGGCCAGCTGGCCGCTCGCGTCGGGCGCGGGCAGCGGCGTGCTGCCGCCGGCGCCCTGCGACTCCTGCACGAGGTAGTAGCCGCGGGCCGGCACGCTGCCGGTGAGGGCGGTGGCGCCGCCCAGGTTGCCCTTGGCGCTGTAGTACGACACGAGCCAGCCGCTCAGGTCGATCGGCGCGGCGGTGGGGTTGTAGAGCTCGATGTAGTCGTGGGTGTACGTGGAGCCGGAGTTGCCGCCGCCTCCGTACACCTCGTTGATCACCGGTCCGGTGCCGGCCGGGTCGGCCTGCGCGGGCGGCGCGACGACGCCGCCGAGACCGGTCACGGCGATCACGATGCCGGTGGCCGCCCCGATCAGCGCCCGCCGGGATCGGGAGTTCCTCGGGTGAGGAAGGGACATGAGTCAGCTCCTGAGACTAGGGACTCGCCACGCGGGACCTGGAACCCCGAGACGGCCGGGCAATGCAAAAGGAGCCAAACCAGCGGGCTTTGACCACCACGCGAACAGCACATGAAAGGGAGCGGACCGGCGGGGTCCCGGGACGGGAGGGGGTGTGTCCGGGACCCCGCGGCGCCGCACCGGGCGCGGTGGGCCGGGTCAGTCCCGGGTGGCCTGCCGCCACAGGGCGTAGACGAGGGCGAGAGCGGCGAGGACGACCCCCTCGTACGTCAGGAGCGGCTTCCAGTCGGTGGTCCCGCTGTCGCCGAAGAGCGGCCAGGCGACGGCCGTGACCAGCACTAAGAAGGGGTAGACGACTGCGCACACCCCTAGTGCGCGTATGAAGTGACGAAACATGATCGCAAGTATCCCCTGCGAGCTGACGAATCGTTGGCCAGGGGTTGGTTCCTGCAACCGGGCTACGCGCGGCGGCGGCCCTTCACCCGCCGCGGGTACGGGAACAGCCGGGGGCGGCGCTTGGCGGCGGCGTCCTCGACCCAGCCGAAGAGCAGCAGCGCCAGCACGATGAGCGGGATCGCGACCAGCAGCGGGAACCACTGGCTGGTGAGCAGCCAGCGCAGGTGGGCGTACGCGAAGTGGTTGTTCCACAGCTGGTCGATCAGCGGCTCGGTCATCACCAGCGCCACGCAGTGCCACAGGTAGACGGTCACCGCACGGGAGTTGAGCAGGGTGATGACGCCGTTGAACCGCTCCAGCGGCTTGGGCCAGCGCTCCCACGACGGGCTCAGGTGCAGCAGCAGCATGACGCAGCCGAAGGACCACACCGCCTGGGCCAGCGGCACCGCCTCCAGGTCGGGGCCGATGCGCGGGTCGTCGACGGGGGCGCGTTGCAGCAGCCAGAAGCCGGCCGCGAGGACCAGCGGGGCGAGCGAGGGGACGACGTACTGCGGGATGCGCCGCAGCAGGCCCTCCTGGTGGGCCATGCCCAGCACCCAGCACGCGCCGAAGGTCGTGAAGTCGGTCGCGGTCTCCATGACGCGCCCCGACTGGTCCACCAGCCCGGAGTTGAGGACCGCCGAGAGCACCAGCGGCACCGCGAGCGTCACCCACGGCACGCGCCGCACGAGCTTCAGCATGAGCGGGGACAGCAGCACGTACCACAGGTACGCGCGCAGGTACCACAGCGGGACGACGACCTGCTCGGCCCAGCTGTGCGGCAGGTGGCCGGAGAAGCCGTGGACGGTCCCGGCGAAGGGCGGGGTGCTCAGCGGCAGCACCCAGAAGGCGAGCTTGCCCCACCACCAGTGCGGGTGGCCCTCGGAGTGCGGGCCCCAGCCGTCGAGGATCATCGCGGTCACCACGACCGCGCCGAACATCCACATGGGCGGCAGCAGCCGGCGCAGCCGGGAGCGGATGACGCCGAAGGCGGGCCGGCTCAGCGAGCGGGCCATGAGCGAGCCGGCGAGCGCGAACATCACGCCCATGGACGGGAAGACCAGCGGCAGCCAGGTCCAGCCGAAGTTGTGGTAGATCACCACCCGGACCAGCGCGAGGGCGCGCAGCAGGTCGAGGTAGCGGTCGCGCACCCCGCGGGCCCTGGGCGCGGCGGGCTGCTCGGCGCCGGGTCCGGCGTCCGGTGCCGCGTCGGGCCGGCCCGGCTTGTCGAGGTGCTCGGTCCTGCGGACGAACGCCTCGGGCACGCTGATGGTGCGCAGCTGGACGGTCTCGTTGTCGGCCATCACGTACGTGCCGCGCTCGGCGGCGCTCATGAAGGTGCCGCGTTCTGTGGTGTTCATGACCTGGCCGCCTCCGCCGTCGTGACGTCGAGGCCGACCTCGCCGGTGCGGCGGAGCTTCTGCCAGCGCAGCCGGCCGCCGGTCAGGGCGGTGATCCAGGACTGGAGCAGCACCATGTACATCAGCACGCGGTAGACGACCTGCTGGACCGGCAGGGTGATCAGGTACCAGGGCTTCTCGCGGTCCAGCCGGAAGGACCACCAGGCGCAGAACGCCTGCAGCGCCAGTACGGCGAACCAGGCGCCGAGGCTCTTGTAGGGGTCGACGAAGAAGCAGCCGTAGAGCATGGCGATGTCGATGGCCGGGGCGAGCAGCGGGGTGACGACCATGAAGAGCGCCACGAAGGGCAGCCCGATCCGGCCGAAGCGCCCGCCGGGGCCGCGTTCCAGGACGGCGTGGCGGTGCTTCCACATCGCCTGCATGGTGCCGTAGCTCCAGCGGTAGCGCTGCGACCACAGCTGGCTCATGCTGCCGGGGGCCTCGGTCCACGCGCGGGCGTCCTCGGCGTAGACGATCTTCCAGCCGGCCCGGTGCAGCGCCATCGTGACGTCGGTGTCCTCGGCGAGGGTGTCGTCGCTCATGCCGCCGACCTGGGTGAGCGCCTCGCGGCGGAAGGCGCCGACCGCGCCGGGGATGGTGGGCATGCAGTCCAGGACGTCGTACATCCGGCGGTCGAGGTTGAAGCCCATGACGTACTCGATGTGCTGCCAGGCGCCTATCAGGGTGTCGCGGTTGCCGACCTTGGCGTTGCCGGCGACCGCGCCGATGCGCGGGTTGCCGAAGGGCTGGACGAGTTCGCGGACGGTCGCCGGCTCGAAGACGGTGTCGCCGTCCATCATCACGATCAGCTCGTGCGAGGCGGCGGCGACCCCGGTGTTGAGGGCGGCGGGCTTGCCGCTGTTGGGCTGCCGGATGAGCCGCACCATGGGCAGGCCCAGCTCCGAAACGATCGCGGCGGTGTCGTCGGAGGAGCCGTCGTCGACGACGATCACCTCGATGGGGTGGTCGCTCGCGGCGAGCGAGAGCAGGGTGTTGGTGATGCACTCCTGCTCGTTGTACGCGGGCACGATGACGCTGACCGGCTCGGTCACCGGCGGCCCGTGGGCGAAGCCGGGTCTGCGGGTGCGGCGCACGTGCAGCAGCGACAGCACGAGCATGAGCGCGAACCGGGCGAAGACCAGCACGCCGACCACGGCCAGCAGCCCGACCAGGAACGGCATGAGCCAGACGGAGAAGGCGGTGGACTTCACGAAGACCCGGCCCGCCCACAGCGTGGAGCCGCTGACCTTGGTGTTGGCCGAGCCCGCGCCGAGCGCCTCGCCGACGGTCTTGAAGGTGTAGCCCTGGGCGCGCAGCTTGTCGATGATGAGCGGCAGCGCGGCGAGCGTCTGGGAGCGGTTGCCGCCGGCGTCGTGCAGGAGGATCATCTCGCCCTGCCCGGCGAGCTTGGGCATCGCGGCCTGCACGATGGCGCCGACGCCGGGGCGTTTCCAGTCGTCGGTGTCCTTGTCGATGAAGGCGACGAGGTAGCCGTCCTTGCCGACGGCCTTGCTGACCGGCCAGGACCAGTCGTCGAGCGCGTCGGCGGTCGAGGAGTACGGCGGGCGGAACAGGCTGCTGTGGATGCCGGCGACCCCGGCGAGCGCGAGCTGGGTCTCGCCGAGTTCCCAGTCCAGCCGCATGTTGTTGTGCAGGGCGAGGTCGGGGTGGGTGTAGGTGTGCACGCCGATCTCGTGGCCGCCGGCCACGATCCGCCGGATCAGGTCGGGGTTGCGGGTCGTCATGGAGCCGGTGACGAAGAAGTCGGCCTTGACGTGCTTTTGTGCGAGCACGTCGAGGATCTTGGGGGTCCAGTCCTTGGAGGGGCCGTCGTCGAAGGTCAGCACGATCGTCTTGTCGGGGACGGTGTAGCTGACCGGCTTGTCCTGCTTGTCGCCGCGGGCGTCCACGACCGGGCCGCCCTCCAGGACGCTCTTCGGCACGGTCTTCTTGTCGACGGAGACGGCCACCTTCTCGTCGTGGAAGACCTCGTTGTTGGCCATGCCGCGCAGCACCATGAACGCCAGCAGGGTGACCAGCACCGAGATCGGCAGGAAGAAGCGCAGCGGCGGCGCCGCGAGTCTTCGCGGGCGCAGCACCGTCTGCCGAGGTCGTTGATGGCGCGACATGGTTCGGGGACGTCCTTGCGCTGTTACGGGGCCGGCGGCGGCGGGGCGGGCGGCGTGACGGGACCGGGCGAGCTGCGGGGGGATGGAGCGAGCGGGTGGGGTGAGCGGGTGGCCGCGAGCCGGTGGGGCGGCCCGGCGTCAGCCGGCGGGGGGTGCGGCGGGCGGCGGGTCGTCGCCGGTGGGCTGCGTCGGGGGCGCCTGCGTCGGGGGGTCGGTGTGCGTCGGGGCGGGCGCGCTGTTCGAGGGCTTGGCCGAACTGCTCGCGGTGGCCGGGGGCTTGGTGTGCTTCGTGCCGCTGCCGCTGTCGCTGCTGCCGCCGGGGGTGCCGGTGGCGGTCGCCGGGTCGTCGCCGGCACCGGAGGACGCGGTCGCGCTCGCGGTGGGGCTGGTGGTGGCCGTGGGGGTGCCGGAGGGAGTACCGGAGGCGCCGGGCGCGGCGGTGCGCGGGGCGCCCTTGCTGCGGTCGGCCTTGCCGGGCGGCGCGGGCAGCGGCGCGTCCACATACTGGCCTGGGGGCAGGGTGTCAGCGCTGCCCGGGACGGTGAAGGACGGGGCGTCGGACTGGGTGCCGAGCAGCCCGGAGACCATCGCGAGGGTCATGCCGACGAAGGCCACGCCGAAGACCCAGCCGAGGCCGCGCAGACGCCGGCCGCGGCGGCCGGACTCGTCGACGAAGACCGGTGAGGGCTCGACCTCCGACAGGGTGCTGGTCACCGAGGGGCCTCGGCCTTTCGTGATCGTGCCGTCACTGCTCCGGTGCCGAAAATAGCGTGGGTAAGCGGCACATGTCCGAACGCTTGACCTACTTATCCGGATTTACCGGGCCTGCGTGACCAGATTGAGATGGAAATATGTTCAGCTGCCCGGAGATGCATAGGATCCTGATGCTCGCCCCCGCCTCGTCGCGTCGCCGCCCGCCCGATCGGACTCCCCCATGGCCAGATCCCGCCGCACCGGTTGCTCGGTCGCAGCCGTCCTCGCGGTGGCCGTGCTGCTGCTCGCGTACTCCTGCGCCGGCCACGGCTCGGGCGGCGGCAACAGCGGCAGCGGCGGCGCGGACGCCACGGCGGCGGCCGGCGGGACCGCCCACACCACCTCGGCGGGGCCGTACGACGTGGCGCCGCTGCTGCACCCGGCGGGGCGGATGCTGGGCGTGGTGGACGACAAGTCGCCCTGGCAGTACGACATCGTGAAGACCTTCACCACGCAGGCCGGCCGGGCGCCGGACATCCGCGAGTACTACGCCACGTGGGGCGACGACTTCGACGCCGAGGGCAACACCTTCCTGTGGGGCAAGGGACAGTTGCCGATGATGGCGCTGGTGCCGTCCGACACCGCGCTCGCCGACATCGGCGACGGCTACGACGACGCGTACGTACGCAAGCTCGCCCAGCAGATCGCCGGTTACCACGGGCCGCTGGTGCTCTCCTTCGCCGGCGAGATGAACGGCCCCTGGAACTCCTGGGGTCCGGGCCACGCCGAGCCCGCGGACTTCGTGGCGGCCTGGCGGCACGTGCACGACGTCTTCCGCGAGCTGAAGGTCCGCAACGTCATCTGGACCTGGAGCCCGCACGTCGTCGACAGCGGCACCACGGCGAAGCTCAAGCCGTACTACCCCGGGGACGCCTACGTCGACTGGGTCGGGCTGATCGGCTACTACGGGCCCATCGACGGCGCCGCCTTCGCGAGCCTGTTCACCCCCACCATCGGGCAGGTCGCCGGCTTCGCGCACAAGCCGCTGCTGATCACCGAGACCGGGGTGGCCGAGAGCTCCGCCAAGGAGGCGCAGGTGCGCGACCTGTTCGCGGGCGCGGACAAGGCCGGGGTGATCGGCCTGGTCTGGTACGACCAGCGCAAGGACTGGCCGGGCAGCACGCAGATGATGGACTGGCGGATCGACACCTCGGTGGGCTCCCGGGCCGCCTTCCGCGCGGAGTCCGCGCGCCACGGCTTCGGCCATCCCTTCGGGAGCGGCTGAGCGCATGGGGCTGAGCCAGGGGGCTGAGCGCATGGGGCTGAGCGCATGAGGCGGCCGGGAGTACGGAACGGGTGGGGGATGACGGCATGACGACGCAGGCACCGGAGCAGGTCGCGGCACGGCCCGACCGCAGGGCGCCCAAGCGGCGGCCGGGGCGGCGCGGGCGGATCGCGCTCGCGCTGGTGGTGCTGGCCGCGGCGGGCGGCGCGGCGGCGGTGACGATGCACCGCGAGGAGTCCGGCCCGTCGGCGTCCAAGCACCTCACGCGGGCCTGGCAGCTGCCCGCGCCGGCGGCCGACGACGCGCTCGTCGGCAGCTGGCTCACCGGCAAGCTGCTCATCCGGGCGAGCACCGAGGGCGGCGTGACCGCGTACGACCTGGCGGACGGCCGCCCGGTGTGGACGGCGGCGCTGCCCAAGAGCGCCGGGGACGGCGTCACCCGGCCGTGCGCGATGTCGCCGGCGCTGACGGCGGCCGGGCTCGGCACGGTCGCCTTCGGCAAGGACGGCAACTCCTGCACCGCGCTGGCCGGTATCGACACCACGACCGGCACGGTGCTGTGGACGGTGCCGCTGACCGACGCGAAGCACCAGGTGGCGATGGCCGCGGAGACGTACGTGCAAGGTGACGTCGCCACGATCGTCAGCGAGAACTTCCTGGGCGGCCTCGACGTGCGCACCGGCCACCGGATATGGGGCTTCGCGCCGCGCGGCTACTACTGCAACGCCTACACGTGGGGCGGCGACGGGGTGGTCCTGGTGGACGACTACTGCGCCGACGACAAGAACGCCTTCACCTTCGCCGCGTACGACGGGGCGACCGGCAAGAAGCTGTGGAGCCGCACGCAGGACGCCCATACGGACGTGGCGCACGTCTTCTCCGGCTCGCCGCTGATCGTCTCGGAGCACACGGCGGGCGAGGACAGCGTACGGGTCGTCGCCGCGTCCGGGAGCAGCCGCAAGCTCGCGGTCGGCAACACGGAGGTCGCGCCGGGCAACGACAGCGACGCCGACCACTCGGCGCGGATCGTGGACGGTGTGCTCGTCACGCCGGCGACGACGGCCGCGGGCGCGGAGATCGACGCGTTCGACGTGGCGACGGGCGCGAAGCTGTGGACGTACCCGGCGATCGCGCTGGCCACCGCCGTCCGGCCCGACGAGCCGGTCTACGCGATCGCCGGGCCCGCGACCGAGCAGCAGCTCGTCCGGCTCGACCCGCGCACCGGCGCCGTCACGGCGGTCGCGGCGCTGCCCGCGGAGACCGGCAAGCAGCACTTCACCGCCGGGACGGTGTACGTGACCGCGGACGGCGGGGTGCTGGAGCTGGACGCGCAGGGGACGAGCGGCGGGACGACCTTCGCGCGCTGAGGCTTACGCGGGCGGGGGCTTACGTGGGCTGGGGCTTGCGCGGGCCGGGGCTCTCGGCGCTGACGCTCTCGCGGCTGCCTGGGCCGTACGGGCTGGTTGGCGGGGCGGCGGGCGGGAACGCGGCCCTGCATGGGACGTGCGGAACGGAAGGCGGAGGGCCCGGCGTTCGTGCTGGGCGGCGGTGGCGCGCTCGGGGCGTACGAGGTCGGCATGCTCAAGGCGCTGTTCGCGGCCGGGGTGCGGCCGGGCATGGTGCTCGGCACCTCGGTCGGGGCGATCAACGGCGCGGCGGTCGCGGCGGAGCCCTCGGGCGCGTCCGTCGGGCGGCTCATCGACCTGTGGACCGGGCTCGGGCGGGCGGGGGTCTTCACCGGCTCGCTGGTGGGGCGGGTGACGACCGCGGTCCGCAGCCGTACCCACCTCTACACGCCGGCGCCGCTGCGCGAACTGCTGGCCACGCATCTGCCGGTGGCGCGTATCGAGGAGCTGGCGGTGCCGTTCCAGTGCGTCGCGGCGAGCATCGAGCTGGCGGCGGAGCACTGGTTCGACCGCGGGCCGCTGGTCGAGGCGGTGCTCGCGTCGTCCGCGGTGCCGGGCCTGCTGCCGCCGGTGGGGCTGGACGGCGAGCACTTCGTGGACGGCGGGCTCGTCAACAGCATCCCGGTGGGCCGGGCGGTCGCGCTGGGCGCCCGGGAGATCTACGTCCTGCAGGTCGGCCGCATCGAACGCCCCCTCACTCCCCCGCGGCTGCCCTGGCAGGTCGCCACGGTCGCCTTCGAGATCGCCCGCCGGCACCGCTTCGCCCGCGACATGGCCGACCTGCCGCCGGACGTCACCGTCCACGTCCTCCCCAGCGGCGCGTACGCCGCCGAGGCGTCGGGCGGCACGCTGAGCCAACTGCGCCACCGGGCCTTCGGCCAGACCGCCGACCGCATCGAGCGCGCGTACGCGGCCTCCGCGCGCTACCTGGACACCGCCCTGGCCTCGGGCGGCGGGGCGTGAGCGGCGCGGACGCCTGCGCGCCGGGCGAGCCGGCGGCTGCCGCCGCGGGGGCGGAGGGAGCGGCTGGGGCAGGCGGCGGGCCGCGCGCCGCGGGCGCGGAGGCGGCAGGGTGGGGGCAGGGGCAGGCTCCGTCGCCTACGGGAGCGGCCGTGAGCGGGGAGGCCCGTGTCGCGCGGGCGTTCGGGCGGGCCTTCGGGCGGGTCGGCGGGGCGCTGGTCACCGCGGGGCGGCGGGTGGTGGGGGTGGGTTGCGTGGTGGCGCTCATACCCGTGGTCGCCGCCGTGGTGGTCGTCGTGACGGTGCTCGGGGCGCCGGTCTCCGTGGCGGGGCGGGGGGCCTGGCGGGCGACGCGGATGGGGGTGTTCGCGCTGGTCTACCTGGTCGTGGACCTCGTGGGGGTGCTCGCGGCGGGCGGGCAGTTCCTGCGGGCGCCGTTGCCGGGGGCGGCGGCGCGGGAGCGGCGGGCGCGCGGGGCGTACCGGCTGCTGGGGCGGCTGCTGCGGGTGCTGCGGCGGGTCGCCGGGCGGCTGTTCCGGCTGGAGGTGGAGGTCGTGCCCGCGCTGCCGGCGGGCGGGCGGCGGCCGGACGTGCCGCTGGTGGTGCTGGTGCGGCACGCCGGGCTGGGGGACTCGTTCCTGCTGCTCCAGATGCTGCTGACGGAGGCGGGGCTGCTGCCGTGCACCGTGCTCAAGGGCATGCTGCGGGCCGATCCGTGCCTGGACGTCCTGCTCGGGCGGGTCCCGCACTGCTTCCTGCCGCCGGCCCGGGGCACCGCGGGCGAGGCCGTCGCGGGGCTCGCGGCGGGGCTGCGGGCGCCGGAGGCGCTGGTGATCTTCCCCGAGGGCGGCAACTTCACGCCGGGCCGGCACCGGCGGGCCGTGGCCCGGCTGCACCGCCTCGGCCGGCACCGGCAGGCCGCGCGGGCGGCCCGGCTGCGGTACGTGCTGCCGCCGCGGGACACCGGGAGCCTCGCGGCGCTGGCCGCCGCGCCGGACGCCGACGTGGTGTTCGTCGCGCACGCCGGGCTGGACGTCATCGCCTCGCCGCGCGCGGCCTGGTCCTTCCTGCCGCTGCGCCGCCCGGTGCGGGCGACCTGGTGGCGGGTGCCGGCTGCGGACGTCCCGCGCGGGGACGCGGCACGCAGCGAGTGGCTGATGGCGCAATGGGAGCGGGTGGACCGCTGGGCGGCGCAGCAGGCGGTGCCGGCGACCCCGCACGCGTGAAGTCCCCCGCGCCCGGGCCGCGTCGGACGGCCGCACGCGAAGACGCCGGCCCGGTTCCCCGGCCGCCGCGGGCGCACCCCCCGCGGGGACGGGAAACCGGGCCGGCGGGTCTCAGGCGGGCAGGTTCCAGTGCTGGTTGGAGCTGTTGAAGCAGGTCCAGATCTGCAACCGGGTGCCGTTGGCGGAGCTGGGACCCGTCGCGTCCAGGCACTTGCCCGAACCGGTGTTGACCAGCTCGCCGTTGGACTGGTGCTGCCAGGCTTGCGCTGCCGAGCCGTTGCAGTCGTAGAGCTGCACCTTCGTCCCGTCGGCCGTGCCCGCGGACGCCACGTCCATGCACTTGCCGAGCGCCTTGACCGTACCGTCAGAACCCACCGTCCACTGCTGGGCGTTGCTGCCGTTGCAGTCGTAGAGCTGGACGGCCGTGCCGTTCGCCGAGTTGGCGCCCGCGACGTCCACGCACTTGCTGCCGTAGCCGGTGATCTGCCCGGTGGCACCGCCGCCGGGCGGAGGCGGGGTGGTGCCGCCGGAGCCGACCCACGCGGTCGCGGCGGACGAACCGGCCGAGTCGATCGCGGAGTTGTTCTCCACCGGGTTGGGGACGTGCCCGGGGAAGACGATGAAGGTCACCGGCCCCTCCGTGCCGCCCGTCGCGGGGTTCGGGTCGATGCCGAGCGCGGTGGCCAGCGCGTACGAGCCCTCGCCGATGATGTCGTCGGGGCCCTCGTCGGCGAAGACCGCGTACGCGACCTTGCCGTTGTAGACGACCGCGGCGACGCTGCCGGGCGTGATGCCGCGGGCCTGGTAGTCGAAGCGGCTGCTGGGCAGCGGGATGACGAAGTACCGCGTGACGTCGGAGGTGAAGTACGAGCCCGTGGAGGTGGTGAAGGAGGTCTGGGCCTGGTACCAGGGGTCGGTGGACGGGCTGCAGTGGGCGGTGGTGATGCCGTCGCAGTCGATGTCCATGTCCGAGGTCCAGTAGTACGCCGAGCCGCTCGCGCAGATCGGCACGGTGGCCGCGCCGCCGTCGTCGGTGGCGTAGCGGCCGTTGGAGACCTGGGAGCAGGAGGAGGTCTTGGCCAGCAGCTGGGCCGCGGTGGGGCCCGAGGCGGTGGCGGCTGCGTAGGAGTCGGCGGTGCCGAGGGACAGGCCCGCGAAGAGCGCCAGGGCGGCGACCGCGAGGGTGGAAAGGACCGTGCGCAGACGTCCGGAGAGCATGCGTGCTTCCTTCCGGTCGAGGCCCGTGGCGGGCCGGGAGGGGACGTGCTCCGCCGCGCGGGCCGGCCGTGGCGGCGGCCGGCCCACGGGTTCAGCTGGGCAGGTTCCAGTGCTGGTTGGAGCTGTTGAAGCAGGTCCAGATCTGCAGCCGGGTGCCGTTGGCGGAGCTGGGGCCCGTCGCGTCCAGGCACTTGCCCGAACCGGTGTTGATGAGCTCGCCGTTGGACTGGTGCTGCCAGGACTGGGCGGCCGAGCCGTTGCAGTCGTAGAGCTGGACCTTCGTGCCGTCGGCGGTGCCGGCGGCGGTCACGTCCATGCACTTGCCGAGGGCCTTGACGGTTCCGTCAGAACCGACCGTCCACTGCTGGGCGTTGCTGCCGTTGCAGTCGTAGAGCTGGACGGCGGTGCCGTTCGCGGAGTTGGCGCCGGCGACGTCGACGCACTTGTTGCCGTAGCCGGTGATCTGGCCGGTCCCGCCGCCGCCGGGCGGGGGCGGGGTGGTGCCGCCTCCGCCGGTGATCTGGTTGAAGATGCGGGAGTAGGCGTAGCCGGTGCCCTTGTCGTAGTAGTCGACCTCCCAGAAGGACAGCTCCTGCACGCCGTTGGTGGCGGCGAAGCTCTCCAGGGTCTGGGCGTCGGACTGCGAGAAGTACTCGTTGTCGTCGTTCTGCCCGGCGATGGGGGTCAGGCCGATACGGCCGTAGGCGGCCGAGGTGGAGATGCCGTAGAGGCCGGCGAGCTGGCTCGCGGTGCCGCGGGCGGCGGACAGGGCGTCGTTGAGGGCGTTCTGCCCGTTGCCGAAGTCCATCGTCATGATGTTGACGGCGCTGACGTTGACGCCCTTGCTCTTGGCGTCGCTGAGGACGTTGTACTCCTGCGAGGGCAGGCCGCCGGGGTCGACCGCGAGGGTGTAGGCGACCTGGACGGCGGGGTTCTGCGCCTGGAGCGCGGCCAGGGCCTGGTTGCGGCGCTGGTTGGCGGCGGTGTCGCCGAGGGTGCCGCCCTCGATGTCGAAGTCGAGGCGGTTGATGCCGTAGGTGTTGACGATGTTGGCGTAGGCGGCGGTGAGGGACGACACCGAGGTGCAGGTCTGGGCGAGCTCGCCGCCCTCGGCGCCGCCGGAGGAGATGATCACGGTGCCGCCGGCCGCCTTGAGGGCGTTGATCTGCGAGGTGTACGCGCCGATGCCCTCGCCGCTGGCCTCCCAGTAGGGGGTACAGCCGGAGCGCGGGATGAGGAAGGCCAGCGTGTAGTACTTCAGTCCGGTGGCGTTCATGTCCGCCGCCATGTCGTTGGCGGTGTTGCCGTCGATCTGGAGGTAGGGGGCGGCGAAGTGGGCGGGCAGGGCCGGGCCCGCCGCCTGGGCGCTGCCGGCGCCGCCGAGGAGGGCGCCGCCGGCGGCGAGGCCGAGGGCTGCGACGGCGGCGATGCTGTGTTTGACGCGCATGAGGGCTCCGAAGGGGCCGAAGGTGTGGGGGTGTTCCGGCCGGGCAAGCGGGAGTCTGCGCGTGTACACGACACGGCGTCAAGGCTTTTGTCAGGAAACTTTACTAGTAGATAAGGCGTCACTACTCGCATCCAGTGCGCCGCCCGCCCTGACCTGTGCGTTCAGGATCGGCAGCGACGACTCGCGCCGGGCGCCCGCACGGCCCGGCTCTCGTACAGGAGTTGAAGGGACGGCCGCGCCGGTGGCCCGCGGCCGTGGTGCGCGGGATGCGGCGGGACGCAGCGGGATGTACGGGCCGTGCTCCGGCGGTGCGGCGGGCGGGCGGCCGTGGCTCCTGGGAGCCGATCCGACCAGCTGACGCATGGCACGTCAAGAGATGACGCAAACGCGGCAGCAGCGCGGCTCCTCTAGACTGTCGCGGCATGAAGGGGAGCTCTGTCCCGGGTGGGTAGGCGGCCGGGCGCGCGGGTCACGATCCGGGCCATCGCCGACGAGGCGGGCGTCTCCGTCGCGACCGTCTCCCGGGTGATCAACGGGCGGGCCACGGTGGCTCCCGCGACGCAGGAGATGGTGCGCCGGGCGGCGCAGCGGCTGGGCGAGGCGTCGGTCTCGGTGCCCGGCGGCCAAGGGGCCGCGGCCGGGGCGGTGTTCGTGTACTGCCCGTACATGCTGACCGACTACTTCGGCACGATCGTGACCTCGGTGATCGAGACGCTGGAGCTGCACGGCCGGCAGGCGGTCGTGCACGCGGGCGTGAGCGAGCGGAGCCGGTCGTCGGTGTCGCTGCCGGACCTGCCGCGCCGGCCCGGCATCGCGGGCGCGGTGCTCGTCCTGCCGCCCAGCTCCACCGAGGAGCTGGCGGCGCTGCACGCCCGGCACTACCCGCTGGTGGTGATCGACCCGCGCGCCGAACTGCCCGAGGACGTGGCCTCGGTGTCGGCCGCGCACGCGGCTGGCGCGCGCCGGCTGACCGGGCACCTGACCGCGCTCGGCCACCGCCGTATCGGCTTCGTCGGCGGCCCGCAGGACTGGCTCGCCAGCCGCAACCGGCTGGTGGGCTACGCCTCCGCGCTCGCCGAGATCGGCATCCTGCTGGACCCCGGGCTGGTGCGGCACGTCGAGGAGCCCACCGCCGACCACGGCCATCGCGCGGCGCTGTCGCTGCTGGACCACCCGCAACCACCCACCGCCGTCGTCGCGTTCAACGACAAGACGGCGGCGGGCGCGCTGCGGGCGGCCAGGAGCAGGGGGCTGCGGGTGCCGGAGGACCTGTCGGTGACCGGCTTCGACGACAGCGAACTGGCGTCCTCCACCACGCCGTTGCTCACCTCGGCGCGTCAACCCCTGGAGGAGATGGGCAGGATGGCCGTCTCACTGCTGATGCGCCTGGTGTCCGGCCATGCGGTGGACACCCTGCACGTCGAGCTGGCCACCCCGCTGGTCGTACGCGAGTCGACCGGCCCGGTGCCGCCGGCCGGGCGGCTCAGTAGACCTCCAGGCCGTACCAGGCCAGCGCCTCGTTGACGGGCTGGAAGTACGACAGGCCGCCCGAGCCGTTGGAGCCGGACAGGATGCCGACGGCGGCCTTGCCGATGGACAGCGGGCCGCCGCTGTCACCGGGGTTGCGCCGCATCGACAGCACGTCCATGCCGGTGACCCGGCTGCCGTCGGTGTAGTTGATGGTCTGGTTCTTCGCGCCGACCAAGCCGCAGCCGTAGCCGGTGGTCGCGCCGAACGCGCACGCGGTCTCGTAGAGCTTGGTGTCGCGCGAGGTGTTGATGTCCTGGATGCCGCCGCTCTTGTTGATGGCGACGCCGCCGTTGAAGGTGATGGCGCTGGTGTCCTTGCGTACCCAGCCGAAGTCGTTGCCGTCGTAGTAGCCGCCGGCGGTGTAGCCGATGTACTGCGAGTTGTAGCTCTGCCAGTAGGTGTAGCCGGCGTCGCGGGCCTCGACGGTGCAGTGCCCGGCGGTCAGGAAGCCCTGGACGGAGGGCTGGCTCTTCAGCCGCACGCTGAAGCCCCAGGTGCAGTAGAGGGCGGGCGTCTTGACGTACCAGCCGCCGGCCATGGTGGTGGCCGTCTCGGTCGTGGTGCCGGCGACCCGGGAGATGGTCGCGGCGTCGCCGTAGGGGGCGATGGCGTCCGCGAGGGCCTGGTAGTCGGCGTCGCTGACGGTGGAGTCGGCCGTCACGGCGACCTTGTTGGCGGCGACGTCGATGCCCCAGGTGGTGCCGGGGGTGCGGAAGGTGTCGTCCAGCATGGTCTGGATCGAGGCGAGGTAGGAGGTGTCGTACGTGACCAGGCGCGCCTCGGCGCCGGCGTCGCGCACCGTGCGCGCGCTCGCCTCGTCGGTGACGGCGACGGCCATCCGGTGGGTGGTGTTGTCGAGGTAGACGCCCGCGGTGTGGGTGTTGCCGAGCGCGTCGGCGACGGCCTGGGTGGCGTCGCCGCTCGGGCCGGAGGTCACGGCGACACCGTAGGTGCCGTCGGGGTCCGCGGCGTGCGCGGGCACCGTGGGACCGGCGAGCAGCGCGCCGGCGACGACCGCCGCCGTCGCGATGATCCTGCCGGTCAGGGCCCGGCGGGCGCCGGCGGCGCGGCCGGCTCGTGTGCTGTTCATGATCGTCCTCCCCTGTCCGCCGTAGCTCGGCGGACAGGTGCAGCCGACCACTTTCCGGTGAACCACAGCCGCCGCAGAGGTGAATGGAAGTACGAGTTCCATAGAAAATCGCAACCGTCCGTGCTGCGATGGCGGTGTCGCGATCACCGAGGAGGGCGCGCCCGTGGAGCTGCTGCTGACGACCGACACGCATGTGCCCAAGCGCGCCCGGCGCCTGCCCGCGCAGCTGCTGGCGGCGGTCGAGGCCGCCGATGTCGTCTTCCACGCGGGCGACTGGGTGGACGAGGCGACGCTGGACCTGCTGGCGGCGCGGGCCGGGCGGCTCGTCGCGGTGTACGGCAACAACGACGGGCCGGGGCTGCGGGCGCGGCTGCCCGAGGTGGCGCAGGCCGAGGTGGCGGGCGTGCGGTTCGCGGTGGTGCACGAGACGGGGCCGGCGCAGGGGCGCGAGCGGCGCTGCGCCGAGCGGTTCCGCGGGGCGGACGTGCTGGTCTTCGGGCACAGCCACATCCCGTGGGACACCACCGCGCCGGGCGGCCTGCGGCTGCTGAACCCGGGCTCGCCGACCGACCGGCGGCGGCAGCCGTTCTGCACGTACATGACGGCGACGGCCGAGGACGGGGTGCTGTCCGGCGTCACCCTGCACCGGCTGCCGCCGCGGACGGCCGGCTGAGCGGGCGTAAGGGCGTCCGGGAGGGCGTCCGGAAGGGGTGCGCGGGCGCAAGGGTGAGCGGCGCGGGGGTCGTCACGCCCTCGCGCCGCCGTCCTGCTCCCTGGCGCCTACCCGGGATCGGCGCGGGGCACCGGCGAGTTTTCGCCGTGAGGCCGGTGGCCGGATTTCTGCGGTCGGCCGCGGTGGTCCCCCGGCGGCCCGGGCGGGCCGCGGCGGGCGCGGGGGCTGGACCACCGGGGGCGGTGGCGTTCGTTGTCATGGGCCCGGCGTGGCGGGTTGTGGTGTAGACCAATTCGCGTGCCCGGAGCCGTACGCCGGGTGACCGGCAGCGCTGCGGCCAGCGAGGATGCGTAAAGGTCCAGACCTTATTGGTTTAGACCTTGCGTCGGCGTGGGGGCGGTGCGACGGTACTCGCCGAGGCCGCCCGGGGCGTGGAGCCGGCCGGGCGGGTGGCGTCCGGCCGGGGACCGCGGGCCGGGCGGCCACGCGTCGACGAGGTAACAAGCGGCCAGTGCTCCGATGCCGGGCCGCGGTGACCCCACCGGCCCGCGGCGCGAGGCCGCGGGCCGCACACCCGATCGTTCGCGACCGAAGGGAACGACCCACCATGCGCGGAAAGTCCACCGGACTCGGCCTGGCCGCCAGTCTCGGCACCGTCACGCTCCTCGCGGGGCTCGCGGCGTTCGCGGGCGGCAGCCCCGCGTCCGCCGACCCGAACACGACCACCCCGGTGAGCGCCGGCCCCGCCGACTTCACCCAGGCCGTGGCCACCGGCCAGCCGTCCCAGTACAACGCGCCGCTGGAGCGCTGCGCCAACGGCACCGACCACCCCCTCAGCGGGGCCAACCCGCTGCTGAGCGAACCGCCCACCACGCACTTCACCAGCAACGTCGGGCTGTCGGAGTACGTCACCTTCACCGGCAACCAGTGGTACGGCGACTGGAACTTCGTCTTCACCAACACCACGTCGCACGTGCTGTCCACCGACTGCGCGGTCCTGGTCTTCCGGGCGCCCTCCGGCTCGGACGACCACGGCTACACCGCGACGCAGAGCTACGGCCACCCGCAGCAGGACTACCTCGAAGTGCCGCGCGGCGACGGCACGTCCTTCTACGTCGCCCGGCTCGGCTTCCACGACGTGCCCCTCGACCAGCGCCAGATCGCGCCGGGCCAGTCCTTCACGTACTCCCTCGGGGGCGTGCCGAGCACGGCGATCAGCACCGAGCAGATCCGCGACTCGCTCGCCTTCACCGCGGATCTGGACCTCAAGGGCAACGAGTCCCTGATCGAGCACTACGGCACCGACCGGCTGACCAACTGACCACTCGGCGCCACCACTTGGCGGGAGCGGGCGCGTACCGGGCGCGTCCGCTCCCGGCACATCCCGTTGCCCGGTCACGACGTCGAGGAGGGGCCGTGCGCCGCATCCGTACCGGCTGGGTCGTCCTGGGGGCCGCCGGCCTGGTGCTCGCCACCGTGGCCGCCGTACGGTCCGGGGCGCCGTCCCGGCATGACGGGCCGGGCCTGGGCGGGCCGCAGACGCAGCAGGCGTACGCCCTCGCCCGGCAGGAGTTCGGGCGGCTGTCCGGCGGCGACTGGGGCGGCGCCTGGGACTTGTGGACCGCCGAGGGCCAACGGGCCGTGCCCCGGGCGGAGTTCGTACGCGTCAACGCCGCGTGCCGGCCGGCGCTCGGGGTGCCGTACGTCATCGACGGCGGTACGGCCGCGGGGGCGGAAGAGGTACGGGTGGCCTGGCACCGCGGCGCCGACTCGGGGACGGACTCCGTCGCCTGGCAGGCCGGCCGGTGGCGCTTCGCGCCGGACCCGGCGGTGCTGGCGGACTACCGGGCGGGCGAGGCCGGGGCGCTCACGCGGCTGCGGGCGACGGGATCATGCGCATGACCGCGCGGGGCGGGGTGGCGGGGGGCCCGCGGGGGCGGCGCCGGGACCGTACGGCGGGGCGGCGGGCCGTTGCCCTTGCGGCGGGGCGCCAGGCCGTTGCGGCGGGGCGGGTGCGCGGCCGGGCGGGCGCCCTGGTGCGGGCGCTCGGGGCCGCGCTGGTCCTGGCGTGCGCGGTGCTGATCGCGGCGCCGGGCACGGCCGCCGCGCACGCGTCGCTGCTCTCGTCCTCGCCGGCCGACGGGGCGGTGCTCGCGCACGAGCCGGCGCAGGTCACGCTGGTCTTCTCCGAGCCGGTGACGCTCGGCCTCAGCTCCGTCTCCGTCGTCGGGCCCAGCGGGCGCCGGGTGGAGCAGGGCGCGCCAGTCGCCGCGGGCCCCGGCGGGGACCGGCTGCGGGTACGGCTCGCGCCGGACCTGCGGACCGGCACGTACGTCCTCACCTGGCGCACCACCGCGACGGACGACGGCCACACCACGTCGGGCGCCCTCACCTTCTCGGTGGGCTCCCCCGGCGCGGCCTCCGGGCCGGCGAGCGCGACCGGCGGTGGCGGCGACCGTACGACCGACGCGATCCTCGACGTGGCGATCTGGCTGGGCTTCGCGGGGCTCGCGGGCATGGTCGGCTTCACGGCGGTGCGGCTGTGCTGCGCGCCGGCGGAGTCCGGGCGGGCCGCGGCGGAGGACGAGGGCGGCGGCGCGACGAGAGGGAATGCCGCGGAGCAGGGCCAGTGCGGCGGAGTCACGGCAGGCGGGGTGCCGGGAGGGGATGCCGCGGGCTCCGGGCCGGGGGCCATCGGTGAGGGGGTGCCCGGGTGGTGGGGGTTGCGGTGGCCGGGTGGGGTCGGGTGGGGGGTGCTGCTGGTCGGCACGCTCGGGCAATTGCTTGTCCACGGGCCCGCCACGCAGGGCGAGTCGGTCGGGCACGCCTTCGAACGGGCGCTGCTGTCCGCCTCGTTGGCGAGCCATGTGGGCCACACCCTGGTGGCGCGGCTGATGTTGCTCGCGCTGGTCGCGGCGGTAGGCGAGCAGGTGCTGCGGCACCGGCGGGCCGGGGCGGTGGGCGGCGCCGTGCTGGCCGTGCTGCTCGCGCTCACCTGGAGCGAGATCAGCCACGCGCCGGACCAGCCCATGGCGCCGCTCGCGGTGCTGCTCACCGCGCTGCACGTGACGGCCATGGCGGTGTGGGCCGGCGGGGTCGCGACCCTGGCCGTACTGCTGCTCCGGCACCGCGAGCCGCAACTGGCCGACACCGCCCGCCGGTTCGGCCGGGTCGCGCTCGGCGCGGTCGCGGTGCTGCTGGTCACCGGCCTCGTCCAGGCGTACCGCGAGGTCGGCACCCTCGGCGCCGTCACCGGCACGCGCTACGGCCGGCTGCTGCTGGTCAAGGTCGCGCTCGCCGTGCTGGTCCTGGCGGTGGCCGCCGCCCGCCACGCCCGGTCCCGCCGCGCCGGCGGCAAGGACCAGGGTGGGCACGTACGGCGCTCGGTGCTGCTCGAACTGGGCGGCCTGACCGGCGTGTTGGTCGCCACCGTCGTCCTGCTCAGCACTGCTCCCGCGGCCTCGCACGTACCGGCGAAGGCACCGGCGTCGGCGCCCGCGCCGGCCACCGCGGCCGTCACGCCAGGCGGCTGAACCAGTCCACCGTCAGCGCGAGCCCCTTGTCGAAGTCGACGACCGGCTGCCAGCCGAGCGCCCCGCGGGCCAGCGAGATGTCGGGGCGGCGCAGCGCCGGGTCGTCGGTGGGGCGGGGGACGAAGGTGAGCGGGGAGTCCGAGCCGCACAGGTCGCGGATGCGGCGGGCCAGGTCGAGGATGGTGAGCTCGACGGGGTTGCCGAGGTTGACCGGGCCCGGGTGGGTCGCGGTCGCCGCGGCGAGGATGCCGGAGACGGTGTCGTCGACGTAGCACAGGGACCGGGTCTGCGAGCCGTCGCCGGCGACGGTGAGCGGTTCGCCGGCCAGCGCCTGGGTGACGAAGGTCGGGACGGCGCGGCCGTCCTTGGGGCGCATCCGCGGGCCGTAGGTGTTGAAGAGCCGCACGATGACGGTGTCCACGCCGTAGGTGGTGCGGTAGGCGGTGGTCAGGGCCTCGGCGTAGCGCTTGGCCTCGTCGTACTGGCTGCGCGGGCCCACCGGGTTGACGTTGCCCCAGTAGCCTTCGGGCTGCGGGTGGACGAGCGGGTCGCCGTACACCTCGGAGGTGGAGGCCAGCAGGAACCGGGCGCCCTTGCGGCGGGCGAGGTCGAGGGCGTTCTGCGTGCCCTGCGCGCCGGCCCGCAGCGTCTCGACGGGGTGGCGGGCGTAGTCGTACGGGGACGCGGGCGACGCCAGGTGCAGCACCAGGTCGACCGGTCCCGGCACGTCGAAGGGGTCGCACACGTCGCGGACGTCGAGGGTGAAGCCGGGGTCGGCGGACCGGGCCCGGACGTTGTCCTCGCTGCCGGTCAGCAGGTTGTCGACGCAGACGACCTCGGTGCCCTCGGCCCGCAGCCGGTCGCACAGGTGCGAGCCGACGAATCCGGCGCCGCCGGTGACCACCGCCCGCCGTACCGTCCGCGGGACCGGGGCAGGGCCCGGGCCCGGGTCCGCAGCCGCCGCCGCATCCATTGCCGTCGGCTGCCTCGGCTCGCTCGTGGCGCCCATGTCAGGACTCCCGCAGCGAGCGGCCGGTCTTCGTCAGGAAGACGTCGTCCAGCGTCGGCCGGTGCAGCTCGATCGTGGTCAGCTCCACGCCGACGTCCGCGAGCGCCCGCATGACGCGCGGCATCGCGGTCTCGCCGGCGTCCACCGACAGCCGTACGTCGCCCTCGTCGCGCACCTCGGCGCTGCGTACGCAGTCCAGCGCGGCCAGCACCTCGGCGGCCTTGGCCGCGTGGTCGGCGACCTCCAGCGTCACGACCTCGCCGGCGATACCGCGCTTGAGCTCGGTCGGGGTGCCCTCGGCGACGATGCCGCCGCCGTCGATGATGGCGATCCGGTCGCAGAGCGCGTCGGCCTCGTCGAGGTAGTGCGTGGTCAGGAAGACGGTCATGCCGGCGGTGCGCAGCCGGCGGATCTCGTCCCACATGTGGGAGCGGCTCTGCGGGTCGAGGCCCGAGGTCGGCTCGTCGAGGAAGAGCACCTTGGGGCGGTGCACGACACCGAGCGCGATGTCGACGCGGCGCCGCTGACCGCCGCTGTACGTACGGCAGTTGCGGTCGGCGAAGGCGGTCAGGTCGAAGGCGTCGAGGGCTTCGGCGGCGCGGGCCTGCGCCTCGGCGCGGCCGATGCCGTGCATGCGGGCCTGCAGGACCAGCTCCTCGCGGGCAGTCACGTCGTCCCAGGTGCCGCCGCCCTGGGCGACGTAGCCGATGCTGCGGCGCACCTCGGCCTGGGCGGTGCGCAGGTCGGCGCCGGCGACGACTGCTTCGCCGCCGTCGGGCGGCAGGAGGGTGGCGAGCATGCGCAAGGTGGTGGTCTTGCCGGCGCCGTTCGGGCCGAGGAAGCCGAAGATCTCCCCCTCGCCGACGGTGAGGTCCAGGCCGGCGACCGCCTCCACGGTCGTGGACTTGCGGCGCCGCCCGGTGCGGAAGGTCTTCCGCAGTCCCCTGGTTCTGATCATCGGGCTGTCCTTGTCGTGTGTGGGCGGGCGGGGCGGTCAGCGTACGGAGCGGGCGAAGAGCCGGGCCGACCACGCGAGGGCGACGAGCGCGACCGCGGCCAGCAGCGCGATGCCCTGCCAGACCGAGGAGTCGCCGGCGTGCCCGGCGAACAGCGCCCGCATGCCGACCACCGCCCGGCTGAAGGGGTTGACGTCCGAGATGCGGCGCAGCCACAGCGGCGCGAGGGCCAGCGGCAGCAGGGTGCCGGACAGCAGCATGAGCGGCTGGGCGATGTTGTTGACGACCTGGCCGAGCGCGTTGGGGTCGCTCACCTTGAGCGCGAGGCCGTAGGAGACCGCGGAGCTGGTGAGGGTGATCAGGGCGAGCAGCGCGTACGCCAGCAGCAGGTCGGTGATGTGCACGAACAGGCCGAGCGGCATGGCCAGCACGATGATGACGGCGGCCTGGATCACCAGCACGACGACGTCCCGCAGCGCCCGGCCGAGCAGCAGCGCGACCCGGCTGACCGGGGTGACGCGGGCGCGTTCGATGACGCCGGAGGCGAGTTCGGCGAGCAGGCCGAAGCCGACGTAGAGACCGCCGCCGAGCGCGAGGGCGACGAGCATGCCGGGCACGTAGATGCGGTACGCGTCGGTCATGGAGTCCGCGCCCATGGAGGCGAGCGCGGGTTTGAGCAGCGGGGCGAACAGCGCCATGTAGACGACCGGTTGGGCCACGCCCAGCAGGATCGACAGCGGTGACCGGCCGAGCAGCAGCATGTGCCGCTGGAAGACCAGCCAGGTGTCCCGGAGCGTCTTCACGTCGGGTCCCCCGTTTCTTGCGTGCGTGGTGTGCTGTGGGTGAGTCGTTCGAGGTGCGCCGCGGCGCTGTCCGCGCCGCCCGCGGCGGCGAAGGAGTCGCCTATCCGGCGGGCGGCGGCGCGGTAGGAGGGGTCGTCGAGGACGGCGAGCAGGTCCTCGCGCAGCGGCTTGGGCCGTACGCTCGCGAACCTGACCCGGCGGCCGGCGCCGACCGCCGCCACCCGGGCGGCGTTGATGGGCTGGTCGCCCTTGATGGGGGCGACGACGAGCGGCACGCCGTGCGCGAGCGTCTCGCATACGGTGTTGAGGCCGCCGTGGCTGATGACCGCGTCCAGCCGCGGCAGCAGCTCCAGCACCGGCACGCGCGGGCGGACCAGCACGTCGGGGGTGTCGGCGACCGTGCCCTCCGGCGCCACGACGACCGCCTGCACGCTGCCGGCGAGCGGGCGCAGCGCCTCGACGACCCGGGCGTGGAAGTCCTGCGCCAGGTCCAGGGCGAGCGTGCCGACGGTGACCAGGACCAGCCGGCGGGACGGGTCCAGCCGGTGCCAGGGGAAGGCCGTGTCGGGCGGGCGCGGGGCGAGGGCCGGGCCGACCAGCACGGCGTTGCCGGGCCACTCCAGCGGGCCGTTGAGGGCCTCGCCGGTGAAGGCGACCAGCAGGTGCGGGGAGAAGCGCAGGTCGTGCGGGGGTGCGCCGGGCATGCCGGCGCCGGTCCAGATCTCGGCCATGCGGTCCTGGAGCCACGCCTCGACCTTGGGCAGGGCGCGGTAGGGCCGGGTCAGCTCCATGGTGGTCGGCGCCATGCTCGCCCAGGGCAGCCCGGCGCGGTGCGCGGCGACCGCGCCGGCCACCGCGTGCTGGTCGACGACGAGGGCGTCGGGCCGGAAGGACGCGACGGCCTTCTCGATGCCGGGCAGCGTCACCCGGGCGTGCGGGACGATGTAGCCCTCCCAGCGCGACTTCGCCGCGGCCATGCCCCGGTCGGCCTGGCCGCGGTGCGCCCGCAGCGGGATGGCGGCGATGGGCGTGTCGGGGCCGAGCACCGGGCGCAGGAAGGATTCCGAGCCGGCCCACATGACGTCGTGCCCGCGGGCGACGAGCGCGCGGGAGACGGCGGCGAGGGGGTTGACGTGGCCGCTGAGCGGGAGCGAGACGAAGAGGTAGCGGGCCATCAGCCACCGTCTGCGGGCTGCGGTGGCGCGGGTACGTCGGGGGTCCCGGCCCCGTGTACGTCGCCGGTGGCGTCGCCCTGCACGCCGGGCGTCTCGTCGCGGCGGGCGGCGACGTACGCGGCGACGTCGGCGACGGTGAGGGCGATGATCTGGTCGATGCCGAGCTGGGCGACGTGGCCGGCGAGGTCGACGCGCTCGCCGTAGCGCTCGCGCAACGCCTCGCTCCACGCGGCGAGTTCATGGCTCTCGACCAGCAACTCGGCGTCCACGCGGGTGCCGGGGGTGACGGCGTCGAGCCAGGCGTCGTCCTCGCCGACGATCTCGCGCAGCAAGTCGGCGACGGGGCGGACGAGTTCGCCGGTGCCGGCGGGGTGGCCCGTACCGGCGGCGTGGTCCGTGCCGGTGAGGTGGCCCGCGCCGGTGAGGTGGTCCGTGCCGGCGGGGTGGTGGTCCGCGTCACCGGACTCCGCGGCGGCTAAGTCGCCGGAGGGCGTTCCCGCGGCCCGGGGCCGGGTCGCCCGCAGCGCCCCGTAGGTGATGACGCCGGTCTCGAAGCCCTTGGTCATCAGCGGCCCGGCGTGGAAGAAGCCGAGGACGTCCACCCCGCGCTCGCGGGCGAGTTGGCGCATCACGCTGCGGCCCTTGTCGTACTGCGGGATCTGCGCGAAGGCCGGGTCCCAGGAGTTGGCGACGGCCCGGCTCCAGTCGACGATCGCGACATCCGCGAAGCCGGCCGCGCGGGCGAGCCGGTCGTGCTCCTCCAGCGAGGAGAAGTCGGGCATGACCTGGTGGTGCAGGATCTGCCGGACGAGCTCGCGTTCGTCGTCGTCGAGGACGCCGTCGCGCACCGCCCAGGTGGCGACCGCGAGCGTGCCGCCGGGGCGCAGCAGGCGCAGGGCCTCGGCGAAGAAGGCGGCGCGGTCGGGCAGGTGCATCACGCTCTCCAGCGCCCACACGACGTCGAAGGAGGCGTCGGGGAAGCCGGTGGACAGGGCGTCCAGCTGGTGGAAGCGGGCGCGCTCGGCGACGCCGGCGGCCTGCGCCTTCTCGTTGGCCCTGGCCGCCTGGCGGGCACTGAGGGTGACGCCCTCGACGGTGCAGCCCATCGCGCCGGCGAGGTGCAGGGCGGGGCCGCCGATACCGCAACCGATGTCGAGAACGCGCGACTTCGCCGGTATGCGCGCGAATTCGACGAGTTCACGGACCAGCCGGTCCGTCGCGGCATGCCGATCCGCGCCATTCTCACCGGGGACTTCTCCGGGGTCCCAGAAACCGTGGTGGACGTGTTCTCCCCACAGGTCCTCGTAGAGATCGAGCGTGATGTCGTAGTAGCGCTCCACGGCCGTGTTCAGGCCGGCGCCGGTCCCAGGTTCCAATGACGGCCAATCCTCGAAAGCTGGACAGGAATGTGGGAATGCGTGACACATACTCCGGGCACGGGTAAATGTTGCACCCGGAGGGTGGGGAAAAGTTGCACCTGATGAGTACGGGGAGCAGTGCGTACGGCAGTGCTGGAGGTACCGGAGTGCCGGGGAAAACGCGCAGGAGGGCGCGGAAGCGCGGGCCGGGAGGCCGGCCGCACGAGAATGGGAGCACCCAGCCGTGAGGGGCGGCTAGGGGATCACCTGAAGTGTTGCGGTGGTGCTGAGCTGGCAACTTCCGTGGTCGACTTCTGGCCGGGTTACGGCAGTCGACCAATTGGCGGCCATGCTAGCGGCGGGTGTCGTGGCACGTCAATACGAGAGAATTTGTGTCGCGTGTGACGCGTTGATACGACCGAGATTCCTGGGAAGACCGGGAACTCAGGGCGGGTCTTGACAGCGCCGAATTCAGAGTTGAAAGTTCGGCATGGGAAATTCGGTCGCTCCCTTTTCGATCTAGACCTTTGACCGGCATTCGGGCCGGCGCGCCGCGGCAGTACGGCCCGGGCGCCGCGCACCGCACGTACAAGGCCGGTGCCGTGCACAGCGACCGGCGCGCAAGAGCCACCGGAACGAACCGGGAACGGCGGCCCCGCGAGGGCCGGGAAACGGGAATGGGGTTCGGGTTCTTCATGAAGGCTGCCTCGACAACGCCGCGTGACGGCCGGGCGACGCCGCCCGACCCGTCCTGGGTCGACGACGTCCTGCTGGCCGGCGCCGGCTCGGGTGTCTGCCTGGTCTTCGACGCGCCCGTCACCCGCGACGAGCTGCGCCGGCTCGTCGGCGAGGCGCAGGACGCGCTCACCGGGGCGGGCCTGCGGGCCGGCGGCACGGCCGCGCTGTGCCTGGCGCCCTCGCTCGCGCTGGTCGCGCATCTGCTGGCGGGCTGGCGGACCGGGGCGCAGGTCGCGTTACTCGACCACCGGCTCACGCCGTTCGAGACCGAGCAGGCCCTGGGCCGGCTGGGATCGCAGGTCGTGGTGTCCGCAGAGCCGGTCCCCGCGGGGCCCGCGCGCGGCTTCTACGACCAGCGCCCGACCGTACGCGCCCGGGCCGCCGGCAGCCCCGCCCGTACGCCGCACGCGCTGGTGCAGCTCAGCTCCGGCTCGACCGGGCCCGCGAAGATCATCGGCCGGACGGCGGCGGACGTCGTCGCCGAACTCGGCCGCTACGCACGGATCGAGGGCGTGCCGCGGGCCGGCGAGCGCATCGTGTCGCTCGCGTCCATGGTCCATGTCCTGGGCCTGGTCGGCGGGTTGCTGCACGGGCTGCACGCCGGGGTGAAGCTGGCCTTCCCCGAACGTGCCACCGCGGAGGGCATTCTGGCGACGGTGGCGGCCGGCCGCGAGCCGACGACGCTGCTCGGCGTGCCCTTCCACATCGACCTGCTCAGCTGGGTCGCCGAGCCGCCCCGGCTCCCCCAGCTCACCGGCATGACCACCGGCGGCGAGCTGGTGCGGCCCCGGGTGTACGAGGCTTTCACCAGCCGTTACGGCGTCCGGCTCGGCAGCATGTACGGCATGACGGAGGTCGGCGTCATCGCCACCGACCTGTTCGGCGCGCACCGCCCGGAGCTGACGCCCGCGCCCGGCATGACGCTGCGGGAGTCCGAGCGGGGCGAGTTGCTGATCGCCACGGACGCCTCGCCGTACCTGAACTCCGACGATCCCTCGCGCTGGGCCGACGGCTGGCTGCACACCCGCGACGGCGGGCGGGTCGACGCGGCGACCGGGCGGATCCGGGTGCTCGGGCGGCTCGACTCGCAGGTGTCGGTGGGCGGGTTGAAGGTCGACCTCACCGAGGTCGAGCACACGCTCGCCGAACTGCCCGACGTGGCCGCGGCGGTGGTCGTCTTCGGCTCGTCGATCGAGGCGTACGCGGTGCTGCGCGAGCCGGGCGCCCCGGGGGCCGCCGCGCGGCTGGAGGCGGGGCTCGCGGAGCGGCTGGCCCCGTACAAACGGCCGCGGCTGCTGCATGTCGTCGAGCGGCTGCCGCGTACGGCCACAGGCAAGCTCGTACGCGATCTCGCCGCGCTGCGTGCCGCGGCTTCCGGCTCGGCTGCGGCTTCCGGCTCGGCCGGCGCTTCTGCCTTGCCCGGCGCATCTGCCTCGTCCGGCGCTTCCGCGTCGCCCGGCGCCGCTGCCTTGCCCGGCGCCTCCGCCGCCCAGTGACACGCCAACCGCAAGCCAACGGGAAGGGAACCCCCGCGATGACCACCGAGATGTCCACGGACGAGATCCGGAAGTTCGTGCTCAGCGCGCTGACCGAGATGAACTACAGCGTCGCCGGCGTCGACGACGACACGCCCCTCGGCCCGGCGGGCGTCGACCTGGAGTCGCTGGCCCTGGCCGAGCTCGGCATCAGGGTCGAGGAGGAGTTCGGCATCGTCTTCGAGGAGGACGAGGCGGAGCGGCTGGGCACGATGACCGTCGGCGAGTTCACCGCGGCGCTCGCCGAGCGCCTGGCGTCCGCGCCGGCCGCGGGCCAGTGAGCAACGGGCCCGCCGGGGCGGGGAGTTCGCCGCACGCGACGCCTGCGGCGCCGGAGGCGGCACCGGAGGTGGCACCGGACGCGGTCGGCGCGGCCGGCGCTAGCGGCGCTCCCGGGCGCGCGGAAGTCGTGGCGATACTCGCCGCCTTCGGCGAGCGCACGCCGGAGGAGGTGCCCGAGAGCGTCGACTCGATGGAACTGGCGTGGCTGGTCCACCAGGTCGAGCAGCGCTACGGCGGCAGCGTGCCGGACGGGGCGCTGGTCCGGATGACGACCGTCTCGGCGGTGGTGACGGAACTCGCGGCGCTCGGGCTGGGCATCACGACCGCCCCAAGCGCCGCCGGGCCGGGGGCGGTTGGCTCCGAGGCGGGCGAACCCGCGGCGAGCGGGTCGGGGGTCGGCGGCTCCCGGGCGGGCGGACCCGCGACGGGCTCCCCGGCGGGCGGCTCCGATGCCGGCGGCTCTCCGGCGGGCGTCCCCGGCGCGGGCGGCGGCTTCGAGGTCGACGTTCCCGGCGCGGGCGGCTTCCCGGCCGGCGGGGTGCGGGTCGGGGGCCGGCGTGAGGAGCCGGGGGGTGGGTGAGGTGCGGCGGGGGGAAGGGGAGGTTGTCGTCACCGGTGTCGGGGTGCTCAGCGCTTTCGGGGTCGGGGTCGGGGCGTTGATGGAGGCCGCGTACGCGGGGCGGTCGGGCTTCGCTCCCGTACGGCGGTTCGGGGTGGAGGGGCGGCGGGTGCGGCATGCCGCGGTGCATCCCGGATCACCCGTGCTGGCCGACGAGTTGCCGCGGATCATCGGGCTCGCCTGCGACCAGGCGGGGCTGTCGGCCGCCCAACGCGGGCGTGCCCCGCTGTACTTGGCGGTGCACGGCGACCCGGACCTGCCGCGTGTGCCGGCGCACGAGCGGGCGGCGCACGGGTCGGACGGCTTCGCGCGGACGGTCGCCCGGCGCGGCGGGCTGTCCGGCGCGGCGCGGGCGTACACCTCGGCGTGCGTGGCGTCGAGCACGGCGGTGGCCGACGCCGCCGCGCTGGTCGCGCACGGGCGGGCCGAGCGGATCGTGGTGGCCGGCGGATACCTCGTGGACGCCGACCAGTTCGCCGTCTTCGACGCCGGGCGCGCGCTGGCCCGCGACGGGCGGGTCCGCCCCTTCAGCGCCGGGCGCGGCGGGCTGCTGCTGGGCGACGCCGTGGTGGCCGCGGTCGTGGAGTCCGCGGCGGCGGCCCGCGAGCGGCGGGCGGAGCCGCTGGCGCGGCTGGCCGGCTGGGGGCGGGCGGGCGACGCCCACCATGTGTGCAAGCCGCGCCCCGACGGCGCCGGGCTCGCCCGCGCCATCGGCGACGCGCTGCGCCGCGCGCGGCTGCGCCCCGAGCGGATCGGCTACGTCAACGCGCACGGCTCCGGCTCCCCGGCCGGCGACACCGCCGAAGCGGCGGCCCTGCACCGGGCGTTCGGCGAGGCCGCCGCGGACTTACCCGTCAGCTCCACCAAATCCGTGCACGGCCAGGGCCTGGAGGCCGGCGCGCTGCTCGAACTCGTCGTGACGATCGCGGCGTTGCGCGCCGGGCGGCTGCCGGTCAACGCCGGCTGGCTCGGGCCGGACCCCGACTGCCGGCTCGGCCTCGTCCTCGACGAGCCCGCGCCGACGACCGCCGCGTACGGGCTGAGCCTCACCTCCGCCTTCGGCGGGGCCAACACCGCGCTGCTGGTGGGTACGCCATGACCGCCGCCCGTTCGCAGGCCGCCGCGCCGCCACCCGCGCTCCCGCCGCCGCCGCTTTCCGTACGGGCCGGGGCCGCGGGGCTGTCGGTATGTGCCGCGGGTGCCTGGCCGGAGGGCCCGGCGGACGGCGAACCGCCGCAGGTGCCGGGCTTCGTGGTCTCGTCCTTCAGCCCGCTCTTCGCCGCCGCCGCCCGGCGGTGCCTGGAACGCCGGCCCGAGGCGGCCCCGGACGCCGTCACGGCAGTGGTCGTGGTGAGCGCGCTGGGGGATGTGGCGAGCGCGGTGCACGTGGCCGCGGTGGTGGACGCGGCGGGCGTCGAGGGCGGTGCGGGCGGCGCCCAAGGCGGCGGCGGGCTCAGCCCGTTGATGTTCTTCCAGGCCGTGCCCAACGCCGTCGCCGGTCATGTCGCCGCGAAATGGGGCCTGTTCGGGCCCGTCGTGTGCGTCGGGGACACCGCCGCGGGAGTGGAGGTCGCCGCCCTGCTCGTCGAGGACGGGGACGCGGACGAGGTCCTGCTGGTCCGGGTGGACCAGGCAACTGCCGGAGCCGGGGCGCGGGATCGGGCCGAGGCCGTACTGGTGAGTGGAGGGAAGGCGCCATGACGGGTGAGCGGGGCGGGAACGCCACGGAGGTCGTGGTCACCGGGATGGGCATGGTCACCCCGGTGGGGACCAGTGCCGCCGAGGTGACGGCGGCGATGTGCGAGGGCCGGTCGGGGCTGGTACGGCCGCCGGCCGGGCACGCGCTCGAAGGCAGCCTGGAGGTGGGGGCGTTCGGGCCGCCGATCGACCCGGAGTCCGTGCTGCCGGCGCCGGAGACCAGGGTCGTCGACCGCTACATCGTGATGGCGCTGCGGGCCGCCGCCGACGCGCTCGCCGACGCCGGGATCGAGGTCGGGCGGGACGTGGACCCGTACCGGATCGGGGTGATCCTGTCGGGCACGGGCGGGCTCGCCACGCTGGAGGCGCAGGTCGTGACGCGCACGCAGCGCGGCCGGCTGGGCGTCAGCCCGTATCTGCTGCCGGGGATGCTGCCGAACATGGGCGCCGCCCGGGTCGCGATCCGGCACGGCATCCGCGGCTACAGCTCCTCGATCGGGACGGCGTGCGCGGCGGGCGCGCAGTCCGTGGGCGAGGGGCTGCGGCTGCTGCGCGCGGGCGAGGCGGACGTGGTGGTGTGCGGGTGCAGCGAGGCGCCGCTCTTCCCGACGCTCGCCGACACGTTCAACAACGCCCGTGCGCTGGCCCGCGGTTGGGCCGCCGACCCGACGGGCGCGAGCCGGCCCTTCGACCGGCGGCGCAACGGGCTCGTGCTGGGCGAGGGCGCGGGCGTGCTGGTCCTGGAGCGCGCGGACCACGCGGACGCGCGCGGCGCCGCCGGTTACGCGGCCGTCGCCGGCTGGGGCGCCACGAACGACGCCCACCACCCGACGACCCCGCACCCCGACGGCGAGGGCGCCGCGGCCTGCATGCGCCGCGCCCTGGCCGACGCGGGCCTGGAGCCGGCCGACATCGGCTACGTCAACGCGCACGGCACGAGCACGAAGATCGGCGACCGCGCGGAGTCCCTGGCCATCCGCCGGGTCTTCGGCCCGGACGCCCCGCCGGTCAGCGGCACGAAGGCCGTCACCGGCCACATGCTCGGAGCGTCGGGCGTCGTGGAGGCGGGCGTCAGCGTCCTGGCCCTGCGCCGCGGTGTGCTCCCGCCGACCCACAACCTGGACGACCCGGACCCGGAGTGCGACCTGGACCACATCCGCAAGAGCCCCCGCCCGGCGCCCGGCATCACCCACGTGATGTCCAACTCCTTCGGCTTCGGCGGCCACAACGTCTCCCTCGTCCTCGGCCCACCGGCCACCCGGCTGGCCCGGAACGTCTGAGCGGCTGATCGTCAGCGGCCCTGACCGTCAGCCTGCCGGCCGGGCTGATCGTCAGCGGCCCTGACCGTCAGGCCGGCGGACGGGCGGACGGGCTGGGCCGGCCGTCAGCAGCCCCGATCGTCAGCCCACCTGAGCATCAGCCCGACCGAGCATCAGTCCACCCGACCCGCCGACCGTCAGCGCTCCCGACCGTCAGTCCGCCTGATCGTCAGCCCAACCACGCCCCGACCCCGCCAGCCCTCAGCACCCCTGACCGTCAGCCCGCCTGAACCTCAGCACCACCGAACGCCGGAACCTCAGCACGCCGGAAGCTCAGCGCACCTGAACGTCAGCGCACCTGAACGTCTGCACGTCATCGACCAAGGAGCGGCAATGGATTACCTCGGCATCGATCATGTCGAGTTCTACGTGGGGGACGCGCGCCAGGCGGCGTTCGTCCTGTGTTCCGCCTTCGGCTTCCGGCTGTACGGACAGGGCGGCCCCGAGACGGGACTCGACGGGCAGCGCAGCCTGCTGCTGGGACAGGGCGACAGCCGGGTGCTGCTGACCTCGGCGTTGCGGCCCGACCACCCGGCGGTGGACTACGTGGCCCGGCACGGGGACGGCGTGGCGGTGGTCGCGTTCGGGACGCCGGACGCGCGGAGTGCGTTCGCCGGGGCGGTGGCCGGTGGGGCGACCGCGATCGAGGCGCCGCGCACGCACGAGGGCAAGGACGCCACCGTGCTGACCGCGACCGTGTCCGGCTTCGGCGATGTGACGCACCGGCTGGTGGAACGGCACGGCGCGCCGGGCGAGTTCCTGCCCGGCGTGATCGAGATGCAGGACGTGCCGCCGCCCGCGGAAGCGGACCTGCTGCACACCATCGACCACGCGGCGGTGTGCCTGGAGGCCGGCACGCTCGACGCGACGGTCCGCTTCTACCACGAGGCGTTCGGCTTCGACATGATCTTCGAGGAGTACATCGAGGTCGGCGGCCAGGGGATGTTCTCGCAGGTGGTGCAGAGCCCCGGCGGCGGCGCGACGCTCACCCTCATCCAGCCCGACCTCACCCACACGCCCGGCCAGATCGACGACTTCCTGGCCTGGCACGGCGGCCCCGGCGTACAGCACCTGGCGCTGAGCACGCACGACATCGTCGCCGCCGTGGACGCGCTCGGCGAGCGCGGGGTCGGCTTCGCGCCGACGCCGGCCAGCTACTACGACACGCTCGGCGGCCGGCTCGGCGCCGTGGACGTGCCGGTGGACCGGCTGCGCCCGCGCGGCATCCTCGTCGACCGCGATCACTGGGGCCAGATGTACCAGATCTTCGCCCAGTCCCTGCACGTACGGCGGACCTACTTCTGGGAGCTGATCGAGCGGCACGGCGCCCGCACCTTCGGCACCAGCAACATCCCCGCGCTGTACGAGGCCAAGCAGCGCGAGCTGGACGCCGTCCGTCCGACCACGAAGGCAGGGCTGTGAGATGACCACCGACCAGGACCGTACGACCACCGCGCCCGCGCGGACCGACCCGCCCGCGCAGGCAGAACCGCTCGCGCAGACCGACCCGCTCGCGCGCGAATTCGCCCTCACCGAGGCCGAGTCGGCGCTGCTGCCCGATGACGACGACGTCGCCTTCTACGCCGAGCACGGCTGGTTCCTGACCAAGAAGCTGCTGACCGACGACGAGGTGGACGCGCTCGTCGCGGCGAGCGACGCCTACTACGAGGGCGAGCGCAGCCGTACGCTGCCGGTCCGGCCGCCGCGGCTCGCGGCCTGGCAGCCGTCGGACGGGCCGGTGCAGCGGCACAACGACTACGTGCACTACGAGAGCGACCCGATCGCCCGCGTCCTGCGCAAGCCGCTGATCGGCGCGGTCGCGGCGCGCCTTGCGCAGGCGGCGGAGATCCGGGTCTTCCAGTCCACGCTCATCCTCAAGCCGCCGATCGCGGGCGAGCCGAGCAACGTCGTGCCGTGGCACATCGACAAGCACTACTGGTCGACGTCCACCTCCGAGCGGATGCTGACCGCGTTCATCCCCTTCCACGACTGCGGCGAGGAGATGGGCACGCTCACCGTCGTCGACGGCAGCCACCGGTGGAAGGAGACCGGCCGGGAGGACTCGATGACCCGGCACTTCGCCGACCGCGACAAGAGCCAGCTGGAGCAACTGCTCGCCGAGAACGCCGCGTTCAACGGCGCCGAGGTGCGCAAGGTGCCGCTGGCGATCCCCAAGGGCCATATGACCTTCCACCACTGCCTGACCTACCACGGCAGCGGCACCAACCGCAGCGACCGGCCGCGCCGGGCGATCTCGCTGCACATGCAGGACGGCGGCAACGAATACCGCCGCTTCCCGCTGAGCGACGGCACGCACGCCGCGTACAACCACGACGTGCTGGTGCGCCGGCTGCCGGACGGCCGGCCCGACTACGCCGACCCCGCGTACTGCCCGGTGCTGTGGCGTACGGAAGCCGCGGCGGACCGTGGCTGACGCACCACCCGCGGCCGGGGACGCCGCCGCCGGGCTCTACCGGACGATCGCCCTCATCCGCGGCTTCGAGCAGCGCGCGGTGGAGCTCGTGCGCTCCGGCGTGATCCGCGGCGGCATCCACCCGTGCACGGGCCAGGAGGCGGTCGCCGCGGGCACGTGCGCGGCGCTGCGGCCCGGCGACGTCGTCACCAGCACCCACCGCGGCCACGGCCACGTCCTGGCCAAGGGCGCCGACCCGGCCCGCATGATGGCCGAGCTCGCCGGCCGCACGACCGGGCTCAACCAGGGCCGCGGCGGCTCGATGCACGCGGCGGACTTCGCGGTGGGCGTGCTGGGCGCGAACGCGATCGTCGGCGCCGCGGTGCCGATCGCCGCGGGCGCGGCGTGGGCGATGCGCCGCTCGGCGGCGTACGGGCCGGGTACGTACCGCCCCGCCGCGGCGGACGGCACGGACCGGGTCGCGCTCACGTACTTCGGTGACGGGGCGGTCAGCCAGGGCGTGGTGCTGGAGGCGTTCAACCTCGCCGCCCTGTGGCGGGTCCCGCTGGTGCTGGTGTGCGAGAACAACGGCTTCGCGACGTCCATGCGCCCGCAGGACACCATGGCCGGCACCGTCACCGCCCGGGCCGCGGCCTTCGGCATCCCCGCGGTCACGGTGGACGGCATGGACGCCGAGGCCGTACGGGACGCCACCGCCGAGGCCGCCGCACGGGCCCGTACGGGGGCGGGGCCGTCGCTGGTGGAGTGCGTGACGTACCGCTTCGACGCCCACCACACGTGGGAGCACACCGCCCGCCCCCGCTACCGCACCGACGCCGAGGTCGAAGCCGGCCGGGCCCGCGATCCGCTGGAGGTGCAGGGCGCCCGCATCGCGCGGGCGACCCGGGCGGCGATCGACGCGGAGACCGCGGGGCTGCTGGACGCGGCCGTACGGTATGCGCTCGACGGGCCGCACCCGGACCCGGCGACCGCGCTCGACGGGCTGTACGCGAGCGGGCTGCGGCCCAGGGCGGGGGCGCTGTGATGCCGAACCTGTCCTATCTCAAGGCGCTCAACCGGGCCATCGGCGACGAGATGGAGCGCGACCCGGCGGTGTGCGTGCTCGGCGAGGACGTCGGGGTGGCCGTCGGCTACGCGACCGCCGGGCTGCTGCGGCGCTTCGGGCCCGACCGGGTGCTGGACACGCCCATCTCGGAGCAGGCGTTCACGAGTTTCGCGACCGGCGCGGCGATGGCCGGGATGCGACCGCTGGTGGAGTTCCAGATCCCGGCGCTGCTCTTCCTGGTCTTCGAGCAGATCGCCAACCAGGCGCACAAGTTCGCCCTGATGACGGGCGGGCAGACCCGGGTGCCGGTGACGTATCTGCTGCCCGGTTCCGGTTCGCGCGACAGCTGGGCGGGCCAGCATTCGGACCACCCGTACAGCCTGTTCGCGCATGTCGGGGTGAAGACGGTGGTGCCGGCGACGGCGACGGACGCGTACGGGCTGCTGGTGACGGCGATCCGGGACGACGACCCGGTCGTCGTCTTCGCGCCGGCCGGCGCGCTGCCGCTGCGCGAGGACGTGGACTTCGGGGCGCTCGCGCCGGTGCCGCTGGGCTCGGGGCGGGTGCACCGGGCCGGTACGGACGTCACGGTGGTGGCGGTCGGGCATCTGGTGCGGGACGCGCTCGCGGTGGCGGAGGAGCTGGCGGGGACGGTGTCGGTGGAGGTGTTCGACCCGCGCACGCTCTACCCGTTCGACTGGCGGGGGCTGGCGGCGTCGCTGGAGCGGACCGGGCGGCTGGTGGTCGTGGACGACTCCAACCGGACGTGCGGCATCGGGGCGGAGATCGTCGCGACGGCGGCGGAGGAGATGCGGCTGACGGCCCCGCCGCGCCGGGTGACCCGCCCGGACGGCGCGGTGCTGCCCTTCGCGCGCGAGCTGGACCTGGCGTGCCAGCCGACCCGGGCGCAACTGCGGGCGGCCGTCGAGAAGGTGGCGGGGGTCGGGTGAACGCGCATGAACGGCGGACGGCGACGGGTGACGAGTGGCGGCGGGTGGAGACGGATGAAGCGGCGCAGGACGAGGCGATACGTAGGAGGAACGCTGTGACCGGCAGCAACATGCGGGCCAGGCTCGCGGCCGACCCGGAGCTGGGCGCGGGCAACGTGCTGCCCCGGCTCTTCGCGCACGGGGCGGACCCGGACGGGCCGGGCGCGGCCTTCGACGTGCCCGTGGACGGGCACCCGGCGTGGCAGGAGCTGACGCTCGGCCAGTTGCGGGACCGGGTGGCGGCCCGGGCGGCGTGGTGGCACGCGCACGGCATCGGGCCGCGCGACCCCGTCGCGGTCTACGTGTCGAGCTCGGCGGACTGCATGCTGAGCTTCCTCGCGCTGGCCTGGCTCGGCGCGATCCCCGCGCTGATGAACCAGTACCTGCCCGGTGACATCGCCGCGGAGTACGTACGGCGGCTGCGCGGGGTCGCGCTGGTGACCGACGCCGAGCACCGGGCGCGGCTGGCCGGCCACGACCTGGGCGGGCCCGCGGTGCACGCGGACGCCGCGGAGACCGGTACGGCCGACCCGGCGGACGCGCCCGAGCCGTACCGGCACCACGCGGACGACCCGATCGCGATCACGCACTCCTCCGGCACGACCCGTACGCCCGCCGCGGTCGTGCACTCGCACGCGAGCCTGTTCGCCGCGATGCGGCTCTTCCGGCTGTCGGCGCCGCGCGCGCGGGGCGCCGAGCGGATCCTCAGCGCGCTGCCCGCGGCGCACGCGGCCGGCATCTCGGCGCTGAACATGGCGCTGTGCCTGCGCAGCGGGCTGCTGTTCCTGTCGACGCAGAACGACGGCGCGGCGGTCGTGCGGGCGATCGAGCGCTGGAAGCCCAGCGGGGTGCTCGGGTTCGCCGCGACCTGGGCGCAGATGGCCCGGCTGGACCTGGCGGGGCGGGACCTGGACTCGGTGTCGCTGTGGTTCAACACCGGGGACTGCGCGCACGAGCCGCACATCCGGCGGCTGGTGGCGGTCGGCTCGCGCGAGACGGTGACGCGCGAGGGCGTACGCCGGCTGCCCGGCTCCAGCTTCGTCGACGGCCTGGGCTCCACCGAGATGGGCCACTCCGCCTTCCACATCACCCACACCCGCACGACCGGGCGGTACGGGCGCTGCGTCGGCGTGCCGCACGGCTTCGCGGAGGTGGCGCTGCTCGACACGGCGACAGGCCGCGAGGTGCCGGTCGGCGAGGTCGGCCAACTGGGCTTGAAGGCGCCGACGTTGGCGCCCGGCTACTGGAACGACTCGGGCGCGACCTACCGCAACCGGCTGGCCGGCTACTACCTCACGGGCGACCTGATGTACCGCGACGAGGAGGGCTACTACTACCACGTCGACCGGGCGGTGGACGCGGTCGACCTGGGCGGCGGGGAGTGGCTGTACACGGCGATGTCGGAGGAGCGGATCCTCGCCGCGTGCCCGGACGTGCACGACTGCACGGTGGTCTCGGCGGAGGTGGACGGGCGGGTCGTGACGGACGTGCTGCTGGCGCTGCACGCGGACGCCGACGCGCACGGGGACGGGGACGGGGACGCGAACTCCGCGGACGCGGGCCGGGACCGTACGGCCGCGGTGCGCGGCGCGCTGACCGCCGCGGCGGCGGCGACGCTGCGGAACGTCGTCGTCATCTCGGAGTCGGACCTCATCACGGGGCCGACGGGGAAGGTGCGCAAGTTCCTGATGCGGCAGCGGCACCGGGCGCAGACGGCGGGGGTGTGACATGACGACGCAGGAGCGGGCGGCGGACGCCGCCGAAGACGTGCCGGGCGTGGCGGGTACGGGCGGGGACGCAGGCGAGGTGGAGGGTACGGGCGGGGCGCCGGTCGTCAGCGAGCGGGTGGTCGTGGACTTCGCCGGGGACGGCGAGGGCGTGGCCGAGATGTCCTGGGGCATGTGGGAGATCTGGCAGGCGATGGCCCGGCAGCGCAGCCCGCTGCCGATCGGCGGGCGGGCCGCGCTGGAGCCGGGCACGACGGTCGACGACCTGGCGGCCGAACTGCGCTATCTGCTGGAGCGGTTCCCCTCGATGCGCACCCGGCTGCGTTTCGCGCCCGGCGGCCGGGCCCTGCAGCAGCTCTTCGCCACCGGGCAGACCGTGCTGGAGGTCTACGACGCCCCGCCGGACGCCGACCCGGACGAGGTCGCCGCCGCAGTCGAACAGGCGTACCGGGACCGGGAGTTCGACTTCGCCGGGGAGTGGCCGGTGCGGATGGGGGCGGTACGGCAGCACGGCCGGCCGGTCCATCTGGTCACCGTCATGCACCACTTGGTGACCGACGGCCTCGGCGGCGCGATCATGCTGCGCCAGGTCGCGACCCGGGACACCTCGCCGGTCAGCGGCATGCAGCAGCTGGAGCAGGCGCGGTGGCAGCGCTCACCCGCCGGGCAGCGGCAGAGCGAGCGGGCGCTGCGGCACTTCGAGAACGTCCTGCGGACCATGCCGGCACGGCAGTTGCCCGGTCCGACGGACCCGCGCAGCCCCCGGCACTGGGGTGCCGAGTTCCACTCGCCGGCGCTGGTGGCGGCGCTGCCGCGGATCTCGGCGCGAACGGGCACCGGCATACCGGGAGTTCTGCTGGGGCTGTTCGCGATCGGGCTGTACCGGGCCACCGGGATCGATCCGGTGGTGGTGCGGCCGGTGGTCAACAACCGCTTCCGGGCGGCCTTCTCGGACGTCGTGTGCATGGTGGCGCAGGCGGGCGTGTGCGTGATCGACGTCGCCGGCGCGACGGCGGCCGAGGTCGTCGAGCGGGCCCGGCGCGGCAGCATGGCGGCGTACAAGCACGCATATTTCGATCCCGAGGCGCTGGACGAGCTGGTCGCGCGGATCTCGGTCGAGCGCGGCGAGGACGCCGAGATCCGCACGTACTTCAACAACCGCAGCACGTACGAGCCGCCGCCGGGCGCCGGCGCGGACGCGGAGGCGGACCCGCAGGAGCTGGCGCGGGAGCTGCTCGCGGCGCGCGCGGACACGGTCTTCCGCTGGATCGCCGAGGAGGACGCCCAGACCGAGCGGTTCTTCATGCACGTGGACGACACGGCGGAGGGCGGGCTGCGGTTCGAGATCCGCATCGACACGCATTACGTCTCGCCCGCGCAGGCGGAGGCGTTCGCCTACGCCATGGAGGCCGCGGCGATCGAGGCGGCGGTCTCGGAGGTGGTCGCAGAGGCGGTCGCGGGGCCGGTCCCGGAGGCGGTCCCGGAGGCCGTCCCGGCGGGGCTCGCGCCGGGTGAGGGAGCGCAAGCCGAGGCCGCTGGAGCCGAGCCGGTGGAGGCCGGCCGGTGACCTCGCTCGCCGCGGTGGCCGCGTACGTGCCGGCGGGCCGCGTGCCGATCGAGGAGCCCGCCGGCCGGCTCGGGCTCAGCGCCATGCAGGTCAAGGTCTTCCGGCGCTACCACCGGCTCGGCGAGGTCGCCCGCGACCCCGGGGGCGGCCTCGGCGATCTGCTGCGCGGCGCCCTCGACCGGCTCGAAGGACTCCGCGGCCAGGAGCACCGGGTGCGGTACGTGCTGCACGCCCGCACCTTCCCCACCGTCACGCCGTACGGCCACGACCCGCTGCGGCGGCTGTGCGAGGAGTACGGGCTGGGCCACGCCACGGCGTTCTCGGTCGGGCACCACGCGTGCGCGTCCGGCCTGCTGGCGCTGGACGCGGCCGGGCGGCTGCTCGCGGCGGACGGCGACCCGGACGGCCTCGCGCTCGTCCTCACCGGCGAGAAGGCCTTCACCGGCGAGGCCCAACTCGTGCCCGACACCTCCTTCTTCGGCGAGGGCGCGGCGGCCTGCCTGGTCGCCGCGTCCGGCGAGCGCGACCGCATGCTGTGCTACGCGACCGAGCTGCGCGGGGAGTTCGACTCCGAGGAGCCCGAACTCGCCCTGGAATTCCAGCGGATCTACGCCGAAGCGCTCGCCGCCGCGATCACCGCGGCGGTCGGCCGGGCCGGGCTGGCGGTGGACGGCATCGCGGCGATCCTGCCGCACAACGTGAACCACCAGGCGTGGAAGCAGGTGTGCCGCATCCTCGGCTACCCGCGCGAGCGCGTGCTGCTCGACCACGTGACGGGCACCGGGCACCTCTTCTGCGCCGACAGCTTCGTCAACTACCGCACCGCGAAGGAGCGCGGGCTGCTGCGGCCGGGCGAACCGTATGTGGTCGCCGCGGCCGGCGCCGGTCTCGGCGCGGCCTTCTCCGCGATGGTCCTGGTCCACTGACCCGCCCCGACTCCCCCGTTCTTCCCAGAGAGGCTTGCCTGACCATGACGGAGCAGAACACCGCCGCCCCCGCCGCGGCCGATCCCGAGCTGCGCGAACGGCTCGTCGGCAGCATCCGCGAGCTGCTGCCGCAGGTGCTGCGGCGCGAGGTGGACGGGGTCACCGAGGACACCGCGCTGATGGACGCGCTGGGGCTCAGCTCGACGACCGGCCTGGAGCTGGTCCTCGAACTGGAGGAGCGGCTGGAGCTGGAGATCAGCGTCGAGGACCTGGGCCGCGACGACTTCGGCACGGTCGGCTCGCTCGCCGACTACGTGGCGGGGAATCTGCTGACGGAAGCCTGAGGCGGCCGAGGATGCGCACCTATCTGCCCAGTGGCCCCGACCAGGACGTCCCCGCGGGCTGGGGCGTCCGCCGGGCCGCACGCCTGGCCTTTCCCGGCGCCGCGGCCGTCGCCGCCGACCCCGTGCACAGCGGGCGGCTGCGCACCTACCTCACCGACATGCTGCGGCCGTACGAACTCGCCCTGGACGAGGCGGCGTTCGCCCGCGGCGGCCAGTCGTACGGCGAGATGGCCGAGGCGCTGATCCGCGCCGCGGTGCCGCCGGGCGAGTCGGTGGACCTGCTGGTCCTGGCGTACAGCGTGCCGGACGTCACGCCGGGCCGCGCGACGGCGACGTGGCTGAGCCATGTGTGCCCGGGCGGCCCGCTGGCCTTTGCGGTGTCCGACGAGACGCACACGGCCGCCTTCACGGCGCTGCGGCTGGCCCGGGCGTACGCGGCGGGCGCGGGCCCGGCGCGGGCACTGCTGCTGGTCGTGGAGCAGCCGGTGCTGCCGTACCCTCCCGGGGCGGCGGTGCTGCCGTCCGGCGCGTACGGGGTGGGGCTGCTGCTGGGCCCGACGGGGCTCGCGGGCCCGGACGGGGAGGCGCCGGGGGACGTCACGGCGATCCTCGGCCAGGGGCTGGCGGGCGGGCTGCCGGACGGGTTGCCGGGCGAGCTGGCCGGCGTACAGCGGGTGCGGACCGCGGAGCCGGGGCGGCCCGGCACCGGGGTGTGGTGGGAGCTGGCCGGGGAGGTCGAGCGGGCGGCCCCGGGCCGCGCCCGGGTGGGCGACGGGACGCCCGAGCCGCGCGTGCTCGTCGGCGCGGACCGTACCGGCGCCCGTACCGGGCCCCCGGCGGCGATGCGGACCCAGCCGCCGCCGGACGGCCGCCCCGTCGCGCGGCGCTTCGTGCTGGCCGACCGGGCGGCCGGCGGCGGCCTCGCCCTCGCGACCGTGGACGCCGCCGCCGGCTCCCTCTCCGGCTCCATCTCCGGCTCCGGGGGGCGGCGATGACGCTGCCGCAGACCGTGGCACCGGCCACCCTCCACGACTACGAGCAGGTCGCGCGCGGCCGACTCGACGGCGCCGTCTGGGACTTCATCGAGGGCGGCGCCGAGAGCGAGCGGACCGTCGCGGCGAACCGGCGGGCGTACGGGCGCGTTTCGCTGCGGCCCCGGGTGCTCGTGGACGTCTCGGTGTGCGACACCGGCACCGAACTGCTCGGGGCGCGCCTGCGCACCCCGGTCGGGATCGCGCCGACCGCGTACCACCAACTGGTCCACCCGGACGGGGAGGTGGGGACGGCGCGGGGCGCGGCGGCGGCGGGGGCGCTCTTCGTGGTGAGCATCTACGCCAGCCGTACCGTCGAGGACATCGCCGCGGCGGCGGGCGGCCCGCTGTGGATGCAGCTGTACTGGCTGCGCCGGCGGGAGGCGCTGGCCGCGCTCATATCCCGGGCGGCGGCGGCCGGTTGCCGGGCGATCGTGCTGACGGTGGACGCGCCGCGGCTCGGCCGCCGGCACCGGGACGCACGCAACGGCTTCGCCCTGGGCCCCGGCATCCGCGCCGCCAACCTCGACCCGGCGCTGACGGCCGCCGCGCACGTCCCGGGCGCCGGCCGCTCTGCGCTGGCGACGCACGCCGTCGAGGCCGTGGACCCCTCGGTGACCTGGGCGGACCTGGCGTGGCTGCGGGAGCGCAGCGATCTGCCGCTGGTCCTGAAGGGCATCCTGACCGGCGAGGACGCGGCCCTGGCGGTGGCGCACGGCGCCGACGCGCTGATCGTGTCCAACCACGGCGGGCGGCAGCTGGACGGGGCGCCGGCGAGCCTGGACGCGCTCGCGGAGGTCGTGGCGGCGGTCGGCGGGGCGTGCCCGGTGCTGCTGGACGGCGGGGTGCGCGGCGGCACCGACGCCTTCGCGGCGCTCGCGCTCGGCGCCCGGGCGGTGCTGCTGGGGCGGCCCGTGCTGTGGGGGCTCGCGGCGGGCGGCGCGGCGGGCGTGGCGGGTGTACTGGACCTGGCGACCGAGGAGTTGGCGCACACGATGGCGCTGACCGGCCGCCCGGACCTCGCGTCGGTCGACGCGTCGGCGGTGGTGCTGCGAACGGAGGCCCGATGACAGTGGAGTTGGCCCGCGAGGACCTGCACGCGTCCGTGTCCGACCCGGAGTCGGCGTCGATGAACTTCCTCAACGAGGTCGCCGCCCGCTTCCCCGACGCCATCTCCCTTGCGGCGGGCCGCCCTTACGACGGCTTCCACACCACGGACGACGTCCACCGCTACTTGCGCAGCTACCTGGCGCACCTGGAGGCGCAGGGCCTGAGCCACGAGCAGCGCGAGCGGCGGCTGCTGCAGTACGGCCGCACCAACGGCTATCTCGGCGACCTCATCGCCCGGATGCTCGCGGTGGACGAGGGCATCGAGGTGCCCGGCGACGCGGTGATGGTCACCACGGGCTGCCAGGAGGGCATGGTCGTGGCGCTGCGCGGCCTGTGCGCGCTGCCCGGCGACGTCGTGCTCGCGGTCGAGCCCTGCTATGTCGGCCTCACGGGCGCGGCCCGGCTGCTGGGCGTCGAGGTCGTGCCCGTACCGGAGTCCGCGGACGGGCTGGACCCGGAGACGGTACGGGAGGTGGCCGCCGCGGTACGGGTTTCGGGGCGCCGGCCACGGGCCCTCTATGTCGTGCCGAGCTTCGCGAACCCGTCCGGCGCGTCGATGCCGGTGCCGGCGCGGCGGCGGCTGCTGGAGGTCGCGGCGCAGTGCGAGCTGCTGGTGCTGGAGGACGACCCGTACGGGCTGTTCGGCCTGGACGACGAACCGCGGCCCACGCTCAAGGCGTTGGACACCGACGGGCGGGTGGTCTACCTGGGCTCGTTCGCCAAGTCCGCCTTCCCCGGCGCCCGGGTGGGCTTCCTGGTCGCCGACCAGACGGTGCGGGCGGCGGACGGCACGCGCACGCTGCTCGCGGAGGAACTGTCCAGCGTCAAGAGCCTGTTGACGGTGAACACCGCGCCGGTCGCGCAGGCGGTGATCGGCGGCTACCTGGTGGAGTCCGGGTGCAGCCTGCGGGCGGCGGGCAAGGAGAAGACGGCCTTCTACCGGGCCAACCTGCGGGCGCTGCTGGGGGCGTTGGAGCAGTCCTTCGGTGAGGATCCGCGGGTGCGGTGGAACGCCCCGGCGGGCGGCTTCTTCGCCGTCGTGGACGTGCCGTTGACGGCGGACGGGGCGATGCTGGAGGTCTCGGGGCGGGACTTCGGGGTGCTGTGGACGCCGATGGGCTTCTTCTACGCGCCGGGTTCCGGCGGCGGGCGGCGCTCGGTGCGGCTGTCGTGCAGCGCGCTGCCGCCGGAGCGCGTCGCGGAGGGGGTCCGCCGGCTGGCGGAGCTGGTGCGGGCGCACGGTGACCCGGTGGAGGCGGCGGGGAGGTGAGCGGCGCTCGTGGACGCGGATGCGGATGTGGATGAGGATGAGGTCGAGGTGTGGGTGGTGGCCGGGCCCGGCCCGGCGGAGGCCGAGCTTTTCGCCGTGCTGGACGCGGAGGAGCGGGAGCGGGCGGCGGCGTACCGCTCGGCGGTGGACCGGCGGCGGTTCGTGCTGGCGCACGGGGCGCTGCGGCACATCGTCGCGGCGCGGCTCGGGGCGCCGGCCGGGGAGCTGCGGTTCCGGCGCGGGCCGCACGGCAAGCCGGAGCTGGCGGGCCGGTGGCAGGGCGCGCAGCTGAACCTCTCGCACTCCGCGGAGGTCGCGATGGTCGCGCTCAGCGCGGCCCGGCCGGTCGGCGTGGACGTCCAGCAGGTGCTGCCGCGGCTGGACGCGGAGGCGATGGCCCGCCGCTACTTCCCGCCCCAGGAAGCCGGTCACGTCGGCGCCGCGCCCGACGCCCTCACCCGCGCCGAGCGCTTCGCCCGGCTGTGGGCCCGCAAGGAGGCGCTGACCAAGGCCCACGGCGGGCGCCTGGCCCAGGCCCTGCGCGTCCCCGTCCCGGACGGCCCGCCGCCGCCCGACCTGCCCGCCCGCGACGCCTGGTCCCGCGGCTACCGCCTCACCGACGTCCCCGCCCCGCCCGGCTACCGCGCGGCGGTGGCCCTCTCGGGCGACGCGGCCTTCACGGTCGCCCAGCACCACTGGACGGGCCCCCCGAGCCCCGCCCCCGCCCTCGACCCCGAACCGCAGCCATGACGACCACGAAACGCACCCGAACCGAGCGGCCGGCCGCCCGCACACCCCCGGCCTCCACCGCCACCGAACCGCAGCCATGACGCCCACGAAACGCGCCCGGACCGAGCCGGCGGACCGCCGCACATCCCCGGCCGCACCGCCCGCCCGGCGCGCAGCCGCCGCCGAGCGGCGTGTCGCCGGGCCCCCACGCCAGCCGAAGAGCCCCGCACCCGGAGGTGCCCCGCATGCCGCTCCACCCGCAGTTCCAGGCCCTGCGTGACCGGCGCGCCCGCAGCGGGGAGCCGCCGCTGTACGCGATGTCGGTCGCGGACGCCCGTGCCGCCGACCTCGCAGCGATCCGGGCCGACGGCGGGAGCCCGCGGGCGCTGCACCAGGTGACGCACCGTACGATCCCCGGGCCCGGCGGCGCGCTGCCGATCCGGGTCTACCGGCCGGGGCCCGGGCGTCATCTGCCGGTGCTGCTCTACTGCTTCGGCGGCGGCTGGACCCTCGGCAGCCTGGACACCAGCGACGTGCTGTGCCGGACGCTCGCCGCCGAGGCGGGGTGCCTGGTGGTGAGCGTCGGCTACCGGCTCGCGCCCGAGCACCCGTTCCCGGCGGCGGTGCACGACTGCCACGCCGGGCTGCGCTGGGTCGCCGCGCACGCCCGGGAGCTGGGCGCGGACCCGGCGCGGCTCGCGGTGGGCGGGGACAGCGCGGGCGGCAATCTCGCCGCCGCGGTGACGCTGCTCGCCCGCGAGCGCCAAGGCCCGCCGCTCGCGGGCCAGTTGCTGGTCTACCCGAACACCGACCAGCTCGCCGACGACGCCTCGCTGCGGGAGAACGACGACCCGCACCTGTTCAACCACCACTCGGTGGCCTGGTACGCCCGCAACTACCTGCGCGACCCGGCGGACGCCGCGAACCCGCTGGCCTCGCCGCTGCGGGCCGCCGACCTGTCCGGCCTGCCGCCCGCCCTGGTCGTCACCGCGGAGTACGACCCGCTGCGCGACCAGGGCGAGGCGTACGCCCACCGGCTCGCCGACGCCGGCGTGCCGGTGGAGCTCACCCGCTACCCGGGCATGGCGCACGGCTTCTTCGCCATGGCCGGCACCCTGGACGCGGCGACCGCCGCGACCACCCAGGCCGCCCGCCACCTGCGCCGCTGCTTCGGACTCCCCGAGCACGACGGGGCCGAGGACGCCGGGGGCATCGGCTAGGCCGCGGTCGCGTATCCGAAGTCCGCCCGTACGCCGGTCATTTCCTCCGACAGCGTCCACAACCGGCCGGCGGTCGCGGTGTCGTGGAGGGTACGGGTGCGGTGCCAGGTGCGCGGGGCGCCGCGCTGCTGCATGGGCCCGCCCGGGGCGACGTAGCTGCCGCCGGGCAGGTCGGCGGTGGCCGCGTAGAGCACGGGTGCGGCGCCTTGCGCCGGGGGCTTGCCGAGCAGCCGCACCACCCGGCGCAGCACGGCGTGTTCGCCGTTGGCGCCGAGGACGTTGGTGCGGGTCAGGCCGGGTGCGGCGCCGATGCTCAGCAGCGGGGTGCCGGCCGCGTCGGCGCGCCGCTGGAGTTCCGCGGCGAAGTACAGGTTGGCCTGCTTGGAGCGCAGATAGGCCGCCCAAGGGCGGTAGCGGCGCTCGCAGTTGGGGTCGGCGAGGTCGAGCGCGGCGACCCGTTGCGCCTCGCTGCTGACGGTGACCACCCGCGGCCGGGGCGCCGCCAGCAGCCGTGGCAGCAGGAGCAGCGTGAGGGCGAAGGTGCCCAAGTGGTTGACACCGAAGTGGGTTTCGAAGCCGTCGGCGGTGCGGGAGCGCGGGGCGAGTGCGAGGCCGGCGTTGTTGACGAGTAAATCGACGCGTGCGTAGTCGAGTCGGTCGGCGAAGCGGCGGATCGCGCTGAGGTCCGCGAGGTCGAGCAGGCCGGTCCCGACGGTGGCGGACGGGTGCGCCCGGCGGATCAGGGCGGCGGCGGCGCGGGCCATGTCGGGCCTGCGGCAGGCGAGGACGACCCGGGCTCCGCTGCCGGCCAGCGCGCACGCGGTCGCGAGGCCGATACCGCTGCTGGCCCCGGTGACGACGGCCGTGCGGCCGGTCAGGTCGGGCAGCGCGAGCGGGGACGCGGACGGTTCCGTGCCGGACGGGGCGGGTGTGGCGGACGTGTTCGAGGTGGCTGACTTTTCCATTGGATGGTGCCCTCCCCCAAGGTGCGTCGATGCGACTACGCCATATGTCTGCGTGGTCTCCGTCGTTGTGACGGGCTGCGGTGACCCTAGGCGGCTGCGTCGTGTACCGACGACTTCGGTCTTGCTCCACTCACCCCCGGGGGACAAACCTTCACAACCGGAACGCACCGGAGCGGCGCCTTCCGCGCCGGGCCGGACGGCGGTGCCTTCCGGCCGGGGCCGGACCCGCGACGTAATCTGTGATCATGACCGCCGCCCCGCAGCAGCCTGAGCCGTTCGCCCTCACCACCGACCCCGGCGCGCTCGCGGACCTGCGGAGCCGGCTGCGGGCGACCCGCTGGCCCGACTCCCCCGCGGACGCCGGGTGGTCGCTCGGCACCGACCTGGGGTATCTGCGCGCACTCGTCGACTACTGGGCCGAGGAGTTCGACTGGGGCGCGCAGGAGGCCGCGCTCGCCCGGCTGCCGCACTTCCGGGCCGTGCTCGGCGCGGGCCGCCACCGGGTGCATTTCGTGCATGCGCGGGCCGCCGGATCGCCCGCCGGCGGGGCGCTGCCGCTGGTGCTCAGCCACGGCTGGCCCGACTCCTTCTGGCGGTACGCCAAGGTGGTCCCGCTGCTGACCGACCCCGGCGCGCACGGCGCCGACCCGGACGACGCCTTCGATGTCGTCGTCCCCGACATGCCCGGCTTCGGCTACTCCGACCGCCCGTCCGGCGACCCGCTGGACTCTGTCCAGGTGGCGGGGCTGTGGGCCGAGCTGATGGACCTGCTCGGCTACCGGCGGTTCGGCGCGGCGGGCGGCGACATCGGCAGCCACGTCAGCCGCTACCTGGCCCTGGACTTCCCCGACCGGGTCGCCGCCGTGCACCGCACCGACGCCGGCGTGCCGTACGCCCCCGGCGACCTCGCGGACCTGACGGCCGAGGAGCGCGACTGGATCGCCGGCGCGGCGGCGTGGGGCGCGAGCGAGGGCGCGTACGCGGCGATGCACCGGACGAAGCCGCAGACCGCAGCCGCCGCGCTCAACGACTCGCCGGCCGGGCTCGCCGCGTGGATCGTGGAGAAGCTGCGGGCCTGGAGCGACTGCGGCGGGGACGTGGAGCGCGCCTACACCAAGGACGAGATCCTCACCAACGTCACCCTCTACTGGCTGACGCAGACGATCGGCTCGTCGATGCGGATGTACCACGCCAACGCCGCGATCGCGCCGGAGCAGTTGGCCCGGCGGGTCGAGGTGCCGTCCGGCTTCGCGCTCTTCCCCGGCGACATCGTCCGCCCGCCGCGCGCGTGGCTGGAGCGCACGGCGCACACCGTACGGGTCACCGAGCCGGCGCGCGGCGGGCACTTCGCGGCGTTCGAGGAGCCGGAGCTGTACGCGGCGGAGCTGCGCGAGTTCTTCCGCCCCTACCGGTCCGCGGCGGCGGCTGCGGGCTGAACGGCGGCCGGGCGGGCTCCTGTTCGCGTCCGGGGCCGGGTGCGGTTCCGCGGACCGCCCCCCTCCGGCGGTCCGCGGGCACCCGGCCCCGCGGTGGCGGAACCCCGCGGGGCCGGTCCACAGCCCCGCGACATCCGCTCACCGTCTCCGACGACGTAGCCCGGCGATTTGTGAGACGCGGGGGGCGGCGGACCCGCAGCACCTTCCGCGGCGGACCCGCCGCGTCAGCGCGAGCCGGGCCCGTACGGTCCGGGCGCACCCGCACCCGTGCCCGCATCCACACCGGCAGCCGCACCCGCACCCGCTGCCGCGGCCTGCGCGGTGAGGCGGGCGCGGTGGCGCTTGGCCCGTACCGCGTTGGTCGTCAGCCCGGCGCCGCCGGCGAGGGTCAGCGCCAGGCCGATGGGCAGCGGGGCGCGGTGGCGTGGCGGGACGGCCGCCGGGTCGACGGCGACGCCCTTGACGGTGGACGCGGCGATCGTGCCGTCGCCGGTGTCGCCGGGGCGGTAGCGCGAGTCCAGGGAGTCGTTGCGGTTGTCGCCCAGCACGTACAGCCGGCCCTCGGGCACGGTGAGCTGCGAGGTGCGGTCGCGGGGCAGCGGCGGGGCGAGCAGGTACGGCTCGCGCAGCCGCTCGCCGTTGACCACCACCGCCCCGTCGGCGCGGAGTTCCAGGCGGTCGCCGCCCCGGGCGACGGCGCGCAGCAGATGGGTGGTGCCGGGCTCCTGGGCCCAGCCCGCGTCGGCGAAGAGGACGACGTCGCCGTCGCGTACCGCGGAGCCGCCGGTGCGGCGGATCATGACGGTGGCCCCGTCGGGGTAGGTCGGCCGCATCGTCACGCCCGTCGCGCGGACCTGCTCGTAGCGGGCGGTGAAGCGCACGGCGTAGGCGAACCCGACCGCCGCGACGACGATCCCGCCGCCGAGCACCCCGAGCCACAGCGCGAGCATCAGCCTGCTCCCGCCGGACCGCGCGAGCCTGGCCGGATACGGCTGCCACGTCCGCTGCCACGCGAACGGCTCCGCGCCCGGTCTGCCCTGCTCCCCACCCATGTCCTGCCCCCTCGCCCGTCCGCCGCCGCCGGCAGAAGGTGCATCATGGCAGGCCGGCGCGGGCGTCAGGCAGGCGGGGCCGTGAGGCGTACCGGAAGGGTCTCGTAGCCGCGCAGGACGACGCGGTCGCGGCGGGTCGGGGCGGTGCCGGCCGGGGCGAGCCGGGGGAAGCGGGCGAGCAGGCGGGGGAAGGCGACCGCGGCCTCAAGGCGGGCGAGGCCGTTGCCGAGGCAGACGTGCGCGCCGACGCCGAAGCTGAGCGGCTTGTTCGCGGGCCGCGCCGGGTCGAAGCGGTCGGGGTCGGGGAAGCGGGCCGGGTCGCGGTTGGCCGCGCCGATCAGCAGGATCAGCCGCGAGCCGGCGGGGATCGGCACGCCCGCCAGTTCCAGGCCCTCGGCGAGCGCCACCCGCGAGGTGACCTGCACCGGCGACTCGCAGCGCAGCACCTCGTCGACGAACGCGGCGACGTCGTCCTGGCCGCCGCCGGCCGCGCGCAGCCGCCGGGCGGCCTCGGGGTGGTCGAAGAGCAACTGGAGCCCGTTGCCGAGGAGATCGGTCGTCGTCTCGAAGCCGGCGACCAGCAGCAGCGTGAGGTTGGCGAGCAGTTCGGCCTCCGACAGCCGGCCGTCGTCCGCGTCGCGCGCGGCGGTCAGCGCGCCCACCAGGTCGGACCGGTCGGACGGGGCGTCGCCGCTGTCGTCGCGCCGCTCGGCGATCAAGTCGCCGAAGAAGGCGGCGAGTTCGACGGCCGCGGCGTCCGCGGGCGCCAACTGGCTGTGGTCGGTCATGAATTCCAGCGCGGTGGTGAGGCCGGCGGCGAGCCGGCGGAAGCGCTGCCGGTCGGTGACGGGCACGCCGAGCATCTCGCAGATCACGGTGACCGGCAGCCGGAAGGCGAACTCCGCCATGAAGTCGACGGGTTGGCCGTCCGCGCCCGACTCCGCGAGCCCGTCGAGGAGTTCGTCGACCGCCGCGCGGATCATCGGCTCCAGCGCGGCGATCCGGCGCGGGGTGAAGACCGAGCCGATGAGCGAGCGCATCGCGGTGTGCCGGGGCGGGTCGCTCTCCAGGATCGAGGGGGCGAGCAGTGCGAGCGCGGCGTGCTCGTCGCGCCGCTCCTGGCTGATCTGCGCGCCGGTCACGCCGTAACCGGTGCTGCGGAGGACCTGGTTGACCGCGTCGTAGCCGGCGACGACGAACCAGCCGCCGCCGATGCCGGCGACCGGGCCGATGCGGTGGGCCGTCGCGTACAGCGGGTAGGGGTCGATCCTGCCCTGCGGGGAGAGCAGTTCCATGGCGACGGCCACCGGGTCGGCGGGCGGCCCGGGCGGCGCGGCCTGCGGCGCCGGCTCCGCGTCGTGCGCGTGCGCCTGCTCGTGGGCCTGTTCCAGGGAGGCCGCCAGGGCCGTCCTGCCCATCGGCTCCGTGCGGCGGTCCGGCTGTTCCGGGGCGACGGCCATGGGGCTCCCTTCCTGCTCTTCCTCGTGGTACGTGGTGGGTTGCGCGCCCGCTGCGTTCTCGCTGCGTTCTCGCTGCGTTCTCGGTACGCGCTCGGTACGCTCCCGGGCCCGCGCGTGTGCGGGCACTGCCCCGGGGACGGCCCCGCGGGATCGTTCCCGACCCCTTCGCGGGTGTCAACGCGGCCGGGCCGCCCGGCAGTTGACCACTCGCCGGGAGGGCGTCAGCGCCGCTCCTCCAGCTCGTCGGCGAGCGTGAGCCAGGCCATCGCGCACTGCCGCGCCAGCTCGGCGACCGGCGCCGACCAGTGGTCGGGGATGGTGCCGCCGACGTCGCGACAGCCGTCCAGGTCCACCGTGTGGTGGTGCAGCCAGCGCAGCGCCACCCGCCCGGCGTCGCTGAACCGCAGCGAGGGGTCGCTCATCAGCTTGGCCAGCAGCGACCTGCCGTCCACCCGCGCGGCGGGCGCGGTGCGCCGGGCGGCGGGCGCCCCGCCGGCCGGTGCGGGCGAGGGCGCGGGCCTGGGCACCAGCTCCGTGGCCGCCGCCTCGCGGTATTTCGCCGGTACGGGATCCTCGCCGCGCCCGGTGCGCAGCCGTACGTCCCGTACGGTGGCCGGCGACAGGCCGGTGGCACGGGCGATCTCCCGCAGCCCGGCGTCGGGCCGCTCGGCGATCATCACGGCCGCCTGGCGGCGCCGGTCGGCGCTGTTGAGCGGCCGGACCCTGCCGTCCCTGCCGACCCGCTCGCGGGGCTGCGGGGCGTCGCACGCGGGGGTGGTGCGCAGCGCCGAGACGGTCTTGTCGGACAGCCCGGTGGCGGCGGCGACCGCCCGGTCCGACCACTGCGGGTGCAGCGCGATGATGAACTGCGCCGCGGCCCTGCGGTCCTGGGGCGGCAGCGGCAGGCCGTGCGTGACGTTGGCCCGTACCGCGAGGACGAACGCGGTGGCCGAGTCGCAGTCGACCATCCGGGCCCTGATGACGGTGCGCCCGTTGAGCTGGGCCGCCCGTACCCGGTGCATGCCGTCGATGACCTGCATCGTCGCCTGGTGCACCAGGATGGGCGGCAGGTCGTCGATCTCGGCGAGCGCCCGGGTGTGCACCGGGTCCTCGCCCGCCGAGCGCGGTGAGCCGAGCAGGACGAGGTCCGCCAGTTCCACCAACCGGATCGGACAGGTGTCCACCGAGATCCCGGGCGCGGTCTCCTTGCGCCCGACGACGAGTCCGACATGCTCCCCGTCCGTGTGCCGGACCAGATCCAACATGTTCCCAACCCCTTTTGTCCTGGACGTCTCCAGGACATCGGAACGTGGCGTGATCTCCTGACGTCGGCCGGGCTCCGTCGCCCGTGTCCGCCCCCGTGAACGGCCGGGAAATACAAGGGACAGCAGCCGGCCCCCCGGGGGAAGGGGCCAGCCGCCGTCGGTCTGCGGGTCACACGAGGTCGGGTTCCTTCACCCGCTCCTCGGGTTCCCCGGGCCCCGCGGGCCCCGGGTCGCGCGCGCCGGGGTCGGCCCGGCCGCGCAGCCGGGCCAGCGGGCCCGGCGCCCACCAGGCGGCGGGGCCGAGCAGCCGCAGCACCGCGGGCATGAGGACGACCCGGACCAGCGTGGCGTCGACGATCAGCGCGATCACCATGCCGATGCCGATCATCTTGGTGAAGACGATGCCGCTGGTGGAGAAGCCGGCGTCCACGACGCCGAGCAGCAGGGCCGCGGCGGTGATGATGCGCCCGGTCTTCTGCAGGCCGCCGGCGATGGCGTGGCCGGCCGCGTCCCGGGTGCGGGCGGCGGCGCCGGTGGGCCATGCCTCGCGGACGGCGGAGACGAGGAAGAGCTCGTAGTCGGTCGCGAGCCCGTAGAGGGTCGCGAGGATGAGCACCGGGACGGTGGGTTCCAGGAAGCCGGTCGCGGTGAAGTCGAAGGCGCCGGACAGGTGGCCCATCTGGAAGATCCAGATGATGACGCCGAACGACGCGGCGATCGACACGAGGTTCATCACCACGGCGACCAGCGGCAGCACCACCGAGCCGAAGGCGAGGAAGAGCAGCACGAAGGTGGCCGCCGCCATGATGCCGAGCATCCACGGCAGCCCGTCGCCGAGGGTGGCGAGCCGGTCCACGTCCATCGCCGGCCGGCCGCCCACCAGCACCTGCACGCCCGGGGGTTCGTGCAGCGCCCGGATGCCGCGGACGGCGTCGTAGGCGATGTCGCCGGTGCGCTCGCCGCGGTAGCCGACGTCGAGCATCGCCGAAGTGCCGCGCTGCGCGGCCACCTTGACGTCGGTGACCCCGGTGACGGTGCCGATGTCGCGTACCAGCTGCTGGAGTTGGGCCGCGTCCGCGTGGCCGACGTAGATCTCGATGGGTGCCTCGGAGCCGCCGGGGAACTCGGCCGCCAGGCGCTGCGAGACGATGCGCGCCTCGGTGTTCTTGGGCAGGACGCGCTCGTCGCTGCCGGCGAAGTGCACCTTCATGAAGGGCGTGGCGAACAGCGCGAGGATCACCAGGACACCGACGGCGTACGCGACGGGGCGGCGCATCACGGTGTGCGCGATGCGCTCCCAGCTGCCGCCGCCCCCGGCCGCCGCGGCGGCCTCGCGGCGCCGCCGGCCGGGCAGCGGCACGCGCCAGGAGTTGATGCGCCGGCCGAGCACCGCGAGCAGCGCGGGCAGGACGGTCAGCGAGCTGATCATCGCGACGAAGACGGCGGACATGCCGCCGAAGCCGATGGAGCGCAGGAAGACCAGCGGGAAGATCAGCAGGCTGGACAGCGCCAGCACCACCGTCAGGCCGGAGACCAGGACGGTGCGGCCGGCGGTCGCCAGGGTGCGGACGACGGCCTCGGCCGGTTCGTGGGTCTGGAGTTCCTTGCGGTAGCGGCTGACGATCAGCAGCGAGTAGTCGACGGCGAGGCCGAGGCCGAGCAGCGTGATGGTGTTGGCGGCGAAGGTGGAGACGTCGGTGAACTCGGCGATGACGCGGGTCGCGGTGAGCGCCCCGAGGATCGCCAGCACCCCGACGAGCAGCGGCATCCCGGCGGCGACGACCCCGCTGAAGACGATGACGAGCAGCACCAGCAGCAGCGGGAAGGCGATCATCTCGCCCTTGCTGATGTCCTTCTTGGCCATGTCGTCGGTGACGACGGCGAGCGGGACGACCCCGCCGACCTGCTTGGTCATGCCGGGTACGTCGAGATCGGCCTCGATGGCCTTGTACTGCTTGTTCTTGACGTCGTCGTCGAGCGACCGCAGCGTGATCAGCACGCCGGTGGAGTGCCCGTCGCGGGAGCGCAGCGAGGGCAGTCCGGTCTCGGTGTAGGTGGTGACGTTGGCGACCTCGGGGCGGTGCCGCAGGGTGGCGGCTGCGGTGCGCAGAGCGCCGGTCGCGGCCGGGTCGTCGACGGTGCCGGTGCGGGCGGTGTAGAGCACGACCACGTCGACGTCGCGGGCCCCGAGGTCGGCGGCGATCCTGGCCGAGGCCCGCCCCGACTCGCTGTGCGGGTCGTCGAATCCACCGGACTTGAGGGTGTCGAACACCCCGCCGCCCCAGGCGCCGCCGATGAGGACGACCACCACGCTGGCGGCGATCACCGCCCAGCGGAACCGCACGAGTAACCGGCCCCAGGTGGATAACATGACGACTCCCCGCAGTTGTAAGTCGCAACTCTCGGGGGAGAATACCCAACAGGGGTTGCTCACCGCAACCCTCATTCGCCGCCGCCCCTTCGGCCCCCCGGCGCCCGCCCCGGAAGGGCGAATTCGGCCGGGCGTTTGACTGCGCCGCCTCCGCAGTTGAACCGCCCGGGGCGGTCCGCCGGCCGTGGTTAGTCTGGGCAGCGCCTGACGGCATCCGGCGCGTGTCCCGCCTTCCCGTCGCCCACCAGGAGCGATCGTGACGAACTGCAGAATCTGCTCGCTGAGCGGCGAACACCCCGGGATCAGCGTGGACACCGAGGGCCTGTGCAATCTGTGCCGGCTCGATATCGCCGGCGACCTGCTGGTGAACTTCCGGTACACCAGCGCCGTATTCGACGAATTCCAGCGCGCGCCGCAGGATCCCGACTCGCGCTACGACTGCCTGTTCATGTACAGCGGCGGCAAGGACAGCACCTACATGCTGGACAAATTCGTCAACGAATACGGCAAAAGGGTGCTCGCCTACACCTTCGACGTCCCCTTCGAGAGCGCCCACGCGGCCGACAACATCCGGCTCGCCCGGGAACGCATCGCCGCCGACTTCGTCCTCGACGCCGACGACGAGAACATCAAGAGGGTGATGCGGGAGGTGTTCAACGCCCCCGCGCCGGCCAGGCCCGGCACCTACCTCGACGAGAAGCTGCCGTGCGCCTCCTGCCGCACCTTCTTCGTGCTGCGGGCCGTCCTGCACGCGCACCGCAACAACATCCGCTACATCGCGATGTGCGCGGACCCGCAACAGATCCTCACCATGGAGTCCAACGTCCGGGAAATCGTCCGCGGCTTCTACCAGCGCTTCGGCGACCGGCTCACCGACGAGGTCTTCCGCGGCGAACTGGAGGAGCTGCTCTTCGCCGAGGACGACGAACTGCCGCGTATCGTCTTCCCGTTCATCGCGATGCGGCACACCTACGACCCGGACCGGATCATCGCCGAGCTCAAGGCCAAGGGGCTGTACGAGTCCTCGCCGCTGGAGACGCACTGCACGCTCTTCCCGCTGCTGAACTACTACGCGTTCAAGCACTGGAACTGCATGTTCTACAAGCTCAACGCGGCGAGCCATCTGCGGGCGGTACACAGGAACGGCGCCGCGGGCGGACGCTCGACCTTCAGCATCAAATTCCCGCAGGTGATGAACATCGCCGAGATCGAGGAGCGGCTGCACAAGGTGACGCTGCAGATCGCCGCGGGCGAGGGCGACCGCGCCGAGCAGCTGCGCGAGGTCACCGGGATCTTCCGCGACCTCGACGCGGACGAGGACGCGGCGCGCTTCGTGGCCGAGAGCTTCGTCGACATGCCGAAGGTGGCCGCGGACGTGGGCATCCGGCTGCCCTGAGCGCGCCGGGTACGCGGCGCCGCCGCACCGCCACCACAGCGCCGCCGCACCGCCGCCGCACCGCCAGACCGTCAGACCCGTCACCCGAGGACGAAGGACGCAGCGTGGACCTTACAGACGACGTCCGTGACGCCGACGTGGCCATCGTCGGCATGGCCTGCCGCTTCCCCGGGGCGGAGGACACCGGGGCCTTCTGGCGCAACCTGTGCGACGGCATCCGGACCACCACCTACTTCACGGACGCCGAGCTGCGCGCCGCGGGCGTGAGCTCCCGCGACCTCGCCGACCCGCGGTACGTGAAGGCCGGCCAAGTGCTGCCGGACATCGACCGGTTCGACGCCGGGCTGTTCCGCATCCCGCGCGAGGAGGCCGAGATCCTCGACCCGCAGCAGCGGATCTTCCTCGAATGCGCGCTGACCGCGCTGGAGGACGCCGGCTGCGACCCCGACCGCTTCGCCGGCCCGATCGGCGTCTACGCGGGTGTCGGCCTCAACGCGTACGCGCTGCACCTGCTCGCCGAGCGCTACCGTGAGGCCTCCGAGGTCGAGCGGTACCGGCTGATGCTCGCGGCGGACAAGGACTTCCTGGCCACCCGGGTGTCCTACAAGCTCGGCCTGCGCGGGCCCAGCGTCAACGTCGGCACCGCGTGCTCGACGTCGCTGGTCGCGCTGCACATGGCGTGCCTGGCGCTGCTCGGCGACGAGTGCGACGCGGCGCTCGCCGGCAGCGCGCACATCCGCTTCCCCCAGGACCAGGGCTACCTCCACCAGCCCGGCATGATCTTCTCCCCCGACGGCCACTGCCGGCCCTTCGACTCCAAGGCGGAGGGCACGGTCATCGGCAGCGGGGTGGGCGTGGTGCTGCTCAAGCGGCTCACCGACGCGCTGGCCGACGGCAGCCGCATCCACGCGGTGATCCGCGGCACGGCGATCAACAACGACGGCTCGCTCAAGGCGAGTTACACCGCGCCCAGCGTGCGCGGCCAGGCCGCGGTGATCGCCGACGCGCTGCATGTGGCGCAGTGCCCGCCCGACACGATCGGCTACGTCGAGGCGCACGGCACCGGCACGGTGCTCGGCGACCCGATCGAAGTGGCCGCGCTCAACGAGGCGTTCGCGTCCGCCTCGCCCGGCCACTCGGTCGCGCTGGGCTCGGTCAAGTCGAACGTCGGCCACCTCGACACGGCGGCGGGCATGGCGGGCCTGATCAAGACCGCGCTGATGCTCTCGCACGCCAAGCTCGTCCCCACGCTGGACTTCGAGGCGCCGAACCCGGAGATCCCTTTCGACGAGGGGCCGTTCCGGGTCAACACCGAGCTGTGCGACTGGCCGGCGCCGCCGGACGCGGGACCGCGCCGGGCGGGCGTGAGCGCGTTCGGCATCGGCGGGACGAACGCGCATGTGGTGCTGGAGGAGCCACCGCCCGTGCGGCGGGCGGGCGTGGGGGCCGCACCCGGCGACGGGCCGGGGGCCGCTGCCACGGCGGTGGGCGGTACGGCTGCGGTGGGCGACGTCCCCGCGGCGGGCGGCACGTCCGCTGCTGAGGGTACGGCCGCGGTGGGTCGCGAGGAGCCGGCGTTGCTGGTCGTGTCGGCGGCGACGGAGGAGGCCGCGGATCGGGCGGTCGCGGAGCTGGCGCGGCATCTGCGCCGGAACGCCGGGACGCCGCTGGGCGACGTCGCCGGGACGCTGGCGCTCGGGCGGCGGATCCATCCGCACCGGCGGTTCGTCGTGGCGACCGGCGTGCGGGACGCCGCGATGGCGCTCGCAGTGGGCGGCCGGGAGCGGGTGCCGGCCGCGGAGGTCACCGCGGAGGCCGCGGCGGCGGCCTTCGTGTGCACCGGCACCTCGCCGGACAAGGGCGCGCACGCGGTGGCCCTCTACGAGCAGTCCGCCGCCTTCCGCGACGCCGTCGACACGTGCCTGGCCCGCGCGGAGGCCGGCAGCGACGCCCGTGCCGCCCTCACCGCCGGTGACGCGCCCGCCGCGGCGCTGGCCGAATACGCCACCGCCCGGCTGCTGCGGACCTGGGGCGTCCAGCCCGCCGCCCTGGTCGCCGCGGGCCCGGCCGGCTGGCGCGCGGCGGGCTGCCTGGCCGGAACGGTGCCGCCCGCGGTGATGCTCGACCCGCACGCCACCTGGCCCGCCGCCCCGGCGCCCGGGCTGCCGCTGTGGTCGGCCGGCGCGGCGGGCTGGTCGGGGCCCGAGGGGCTGCCGCCCGCCGCGCCGGACACGCCCGCGCCGGACACGCCCGCGCCGGGTGCGCCCGCGCCGGGTGCGGACCCGGCCGGTGACGCCGCCGCCCGGGCCGAGGCGATCGCCGCGGCGCTGCACGGCACCGCCTGGGCGCCGCTCGACCTGACGCCCGACCCGGGCCACCCGCCCGGCCTGCCCGCCGTGCTCGCGGCGCTGGGGCGGGCCTGGCTCGCCGGGCTGGTCGTCGACTGGGAGGCCTTCCACGCCACCCGGCCCTTCGTGCGGACGGCGCTGCCGACGTATCCCTTCCAGCGCGAGCGCTACTGGTACGACGGCGCCGCCGCCTCCCGTACGGCCGCGCCCGCGGCCCGCGGCGGGTCGCTGCGCGAGCAGCTGGCCGGGCGGCCCGCGGTCGTCCAGGCCGCGCTGGTCACCGAGTACCTGCGGGACGAGATCGGCCGGGCGCTGGGCCCGCAGCCCACGCAGGACGGGCTGCCCGACCCGGCGGCAGAGCTGTTCGACCTCAACGCGGAGTCCTTGATGCTCATCGAGCTCACCGCCAAGCTGGGCGACGAGCTGGGCCACGAGGTGCCGGCGACCGGCTTCATCGACTACCCGACGATCGACTCCTTCGTGGAGAACCTGTTCGAGGAGCTGCGCGAGTCCGGCTTCCTCCCCGAATAGCCCCCTGCCTCTCCCCTGCGGCCGATGTCGGGCCCCCGGACCCGTAGCGCGGTTGCGGACGTCACCGCGCTACTCCCCCGGCGGGAGGGCGGCTCCACCCCCGGGCCGCCCTCCCGCCCCCCGTACGTGTCAGGCGCGGCGCTTGCGGCGCCGGATCAGGGAGCGGTCGATACGGCGGGCGGGCTCGTCCGCGGCGGCGGGCGGGGCGGCCGGCGCCGCCAGGCACCCGGCCATCGTGCGTACCGTCGGATTGCGGAACATGTCGACGGACCTCAGCCGTACGCCCAGCTCCGCATTCAGCCGGGTCACCGCCTGCGTGAGCAGCAGCGACGTGCCGCCCGCGTCGAAGAAGTTGTCGTCCAGGCCGATGTCGTCGCGCCCGAGCACGGCCCGCCACACCCGCGCGACCGCCGCCTCGGGGGCGGTACGGGGCCGGGCGGCCGGCGGGAGCGCGGTCGCGGTGGTGCGCGGCGGGTCGGGCAGCGCCTTGCGGTCGACCTTGCCGTTGCGGGTGAGCGGGATCTCCGGGAGCGGGACGTAGCGGGCGGGCACCATGTAGCCGGGCAGGTCGCGCGCGAGGTGGCGGCGCAACTCCTCGGCGCCGGGCGCCACTTGTCCCGCCGGGACGACGTACGCGACGAGCCGCCGGGTGCCGGCGGCGTCCGCGCGGGCGGCCACGACGGCCCGCCGTACGCCCGGGTGCCGCAGCAGCGCCGCCTCGATCTCGCCGGGTTCGATACGGAAGCCGTCGATCTTCACCTGGTCGTCGATCCGCCCGAGGCAGTCCAGCCGGCCGTCGCCGAGCCGGCGGACGAGGTCGCCGGTGCGGTAGAGCCGGCCGGTGCCGGTGAAGGGGTCGGGGACGAACTTCTCGGCGGTCAACTCCGGTCGGCCCAGGTAGCCTTCGGCGACGCCCGCGCCGCCGATGCACAACTCGCCGGGGACGTACGGCGGCAGTGGCCGCCCGGCGCGATCCAGCACATAGCAGCGGGTGTTGGCGAGGGGACGGCCGAGGGTGATCCGGTCGCCCGGCCGGACGCGGGCGGCGGTCGACCAGACGGTGGTCTCGGTCGGCCCGTAGAGATTCCACAACTCGCCGGTGCGGTCGAGGAGTTCGTTCGCGAGGTCGGCGGGCAGCGGCTCCCCGCCGCACAGCGCCCGCAAGTTGCCGTCGCCCTCCCAGCCCGCGGCGGTCAGCAGCCGCCATGTCGCCGGCGTCGCCTGCATGAGCGCGGGGCGCGAGCGGCGCAGCCGTTCGCACAACGCGAAGCCGTCCCGCGCCGCTTCGGCCGGCACCAGCTCCACGCAGCCGCCGGTGACCAGCGGCAGGAACAGTTCGAGCCCGGCGATGTCGAAGCACACGGTGGTGACCGCGAGCAGCCGCTCCCCGGGCCGGCAGCCCGGTTCCGCGGCCATGGAGAGCAGGAAGTTCGTCAGCGCCCGATGCCCGATCCGCACGCCCTTGGGGCGGCCGGTGGAGCCGGAGGTGTAGATGACATACGCGAGATCGCCGGCGCGATGCGGGAGTTGGGCGCCCGGGCCGGCGGCGCCGGGACCGGCGTCCGCCGCCTGCGGGGGCGTGGCTGCGGGCGCCGGCGCCCCGGCCTCCCCCGGCGGGAGGGCCGGGTCCGTCACGTCCAGGCGCGCGATGCCGGTCGCGGCGAGCTCGGGCGGGAGGGGCAGGCCGCCGCCGGTCAGGAGCAGGCGCAGGCCCGCGTCCTCGGCCATCGCGCGGATGCGGTCGGCGGGGTAGAGCGGGTCGAGGGGGACGTACGCGGCGCCCGTGTGCATGACGCCGAGGAGCGCGGCCACGAGGTCGGCGCCGCGCCCGAGGTGGACCCCGACCAGGTCGCCGGGGCCGATGCCCGCACCGCTCAGGGCGGCGGCCACCCGGCGGGCGCGGGCGGCGAGTTCGGCGTACGTCAGCGTCCCGTCGTCGGCGACGACGGCGACCGCGTCCGGGCGGGAGGCCGCCTGCGCGGCGAACAGGTCGCAGACCCGGGCGTCGGGCCGCGCGGCGGTGTCGGTGGCGTTCCACTCCTCCAGCACCTGCGCGCGGCGCGGCCCCGACAGCAGCGGGACCGCCGCGACGTCGCCGGGCGCGCCGGCCAGCGCGGTGAGGAAGGCGGCGAGGTCGGTCCGCAGCGCGTCGGCGGCGCCGGGCTCGACCCGGTCGGCGGCGAGCAGCAGCCGGCAGCGCTCCCCGCCGGGCGCGGCGATGACCTGCACGGCGGCCCCGGGTACAGCCCCGCCCGCGCCCTCGGCCCCCACGACGACCGGCAGCCCGGGCGCGCCCGTGAGCGCCGCGTGACGCACGCCGAGGTCGCGCGGGTACGTCCCGCCCCATGCCTCGACCTCCGCGACGGCCGCCGCGAGCTGCCCGCAGTACGCGGCGAAGCCCGTCCCGTCCGCCGCCTCCGGCACCCGCAGGGGCACGGTCTCCGCGAAGTACGGCCCCGGGTCCGCCGCCGCCCGCAGCCCGACATCACCCGCTGCCTCCCCGGTGACCCCGGCGACCCTGCCGAGGTACAGCAGCACACCCGCCAGCGCGGCCAGCTGCGGCTCGACGCCGGCCCCGGCCACGAGCCCGGACGGCACGGCCACGTCGTACGCGACGACCCCGGCCCCGCCCTCGGCGCGACCGCCGGCCCCGGCCACCGGCCCCGCGACCCCGCAGTACGGCAGGTCGAGGGGCCGCACCGACGCCAACCGGCGTACCCAGCGGGCCTCGTGGCGGCGGGTGGCGCGCAGCCGGGCGGTCAGGGCGGCGGTGTCCGCGGCGGTCGGGAGCGGAAGCCGGGCCCCGGGGCCGAGCCCGAGGGCTTCCGCGGAAAGCGGCGTGCCCTCAGGGCTGCGCAATGGGCCGAGGAAAAGATCCTGGTCCCCGGTCGCCACCGTCAGGCCCGACGCGTCGGCGGCGAGGACCGTGCCCGGCGGGCGGCCGGAGCGGGTGGGGAGCAGCCGGCTGCCGGCCGGCACCGCCCAGCCCGCCGGCAGCGCGATCTTCGCGGTGCCGAAGGCGTTGTCGCCGCGGCCGAGCAGCGTCGCCCGTACCAGCGCGTGCAGTTCGCGCCCGGGCCGCTCCCAGCGCAGCAGCCCGCCGGCCGGCAGCACGTCGGCGCGGGCGTGGTACGTGCGCTGCCGCAGGTCCTGCGGTACGGGCACGGCCCGGCCGGCGGTGAGCAGGTCGGCGAGCTCGCCGAAGGAGTCCATGCCGGCCTGGAAGCACGCGGTGTTGAGGTCGTACGCGGTGTCGTCGGGCCCGACGGCGACCTCGCGCCGGAGCAGGATGTCGCCCTCGTCGGCGCCCTCGGTCATGACGTGCCAGGTCACCCCGTGCTCGGCCGGAGCGTCCAGCAGCGCCCAGCTCGTCGCGTACATCCCGGCGTTGCGGGGCAGCAGCGCGTCGTGGAAGTTGACCGCGAGCCGGCGCGGCAGGTCCAGCAGCGCGCGCGGCACGATCCGCAGGTAGGTGATGCCGAAGAAGTAGTCGAAGGGCTCACCGCCGAGCACGGCCGGGAGCCCGTCGAGCCGTTCGACCGCCGGGACGCCCCGCTCCCGCGCCCATTCCCGCAGCGCGGGCTCCGGCGAGACCAGGGCGCTCAGCCGGTGGCCGCGCTCCAGCCAGCGTGCGGCGCACTCCACGAGCAGCGTCCGCTCGCCGGCCATGACCGCGCTCGCGGGCACCGCCCCCGTGCCCTCAACGGGCATGGACCGCCCCGCTGTTGCGGGTGCGCCGGGTGCTGGGCGGCTGGAAGACCAGGGAGACGTTGTGGCCGCCGAACGCGGAGGACGTCGAGAGCGCGGCGGTCAGCCGGGCGGGCCGGCCGCCGCCGCGCACATGGTCGAGGTCGCACTTGGGGTCGGGGTCGTCCAGGTTGCGGGTCGGCGGCAGGACGCCGTCCGCGACGGCGAGGACGGTGGCCGCGGCCTCCACCGCGCCGGCGCCGCCCAGCAGATGGCCGGTGACGCCCTTGGTGGAGCTGACGGCGGGCTGGTCGGGGCCGAACACCTGCTGGATGGCGGCGGCTTCGGCCATGTCGCCGATCTTCGTGCCGGTGCCGTGCGCGTTGACGTAGCCGACGTCGGCGAGGCCGAGCCCGGCCTTCTCGATCGCGCCGCGCATGCACGCGGCGACGCCGGAGCCGTCCGGGTTGGGCATGATGAGGTGGAAGGCGTCCGTCGTGGAGCCCCAGCCGGTGAGGTCGGCGTATCCGGCGGCGCCGCGCGCGTCGGCGAGGTCGGCGCGTTCGACGACGAGCATGCCGCCGCCCTCGCCGAGGACGAAGCCGTTGCGCCGGGAGTCGAAGGGCCGGCTCGCGGCGGTCGGGTCGTCGGCCCAACCGGTGGCCAGCGCACGGGCGTTGCGGAAGCCGGCGATGCCGGTGAGGCCGCCGAGCGTGGCCTCCGTACCGCCGCAGACGACGACGTCGGCGTCGCCCGCCGTGATCAGCCGGAAGGCTTCGGCGATGGCGTGCGCGCTGGCCGCGCAGGCGGTGGTCACGGTGGAGGAGAAGCCGCGGATGCCGTGCTTGAGGGCGATCCGCGCGGTGGCCATGTTGGGCAGGAAGGCCGAGTAGAGGTACGAGCTGACGCCCGGCGCGCCGCGTTCGCCCGACAGCCGGGCCTGCCGCTCGAAGGTGATCATGCCGCCCGCGCCGGTGGAGGCGATCACGGCGACCCGGTAGGGGTCCACGTCCTGCCCGACGGTCAGCCCCGCGTCGGCGAGCGCCGCGTCGGCCGCGGCGACGGCCATGAGCGAGAACCGGTCGACGACGCTGCGGTCGTGCCGGGGGACGTGGGCCGCCGGGTCCAGGTCGGGGGCGATGCCGGCCGCGTCGACCAGGCCGGCCGCGACATGGTCCGGCGGGGGGCTGACGAGGCCGGAGCGCGGCTCGCACAGGGCCGCGAAGAAGTCCGGCACGTCGGTGCCCAGCGGGGTGACCAGGCCGATGCCGGTCACGGTGGCCCGCGGTGCTGCGCTGTTCACTGCCGCGTCCTTTCCGCTGTGGTCCGGTGTCAGTCCGCGAGCCCGGCGGCGGACGTCGCGCCCATCCGCTCGACGACCAGCGCGGAGAACTCGTCGAGGGTGAGGTCGGCCATGCCGGGCAGCTCCTCGTCGGCGAACTTCACGCCGAAGTCGTCCTCGATGTGGACGGCGAGTTCGGCGACGGCGAGCGACTCCAGGTCCAGCCCGGCCGGGCCGAGCACCATGTCGTCGGCCAACTCGCTGATGTCGTAGTCCATTTCCAGCAGAGCCGTCTTCACCGCGTCACGTACCGTCTCGAACACGTCGAACCCTTCGGTCATGGCCACCGCATGGCTGTGCGAAAGTCCCGCTGCGCGCTCACCCTGGCATGGCCGGGCCCGGCTGGCACGCGGTCACCGGGGTTGCACACGTCGTGTGCGCGCGGGGTCGGCGCGGGGCTGTGCAACATCGGATTCTCCGCGGTTGTACGGCTCCCGGCGGCGGATTCCGCTCGGGGCGGCGGGAGTTGGCCGTACCGGCGGGCCGGGCCGTTCCCGGAGTACGGCTCAGGTCGCGGGGCCGGGCTGCGCGGCGCGGGCGCGGGCCTGGTCCAGGACGGCGGCGACCGGCAGTCCTGCGCGCCGGGCCAGCGCGGCGGCCTCGTCGTACTCGGGCTGGACGGTGACCAGGCGCCCGGCCAAGTAGCCGCGTTTCACCGGGACATGGCCGCCGGCCACCGCGACCTCGACCTGGTCGCGGGGCAGCGAGCGGCGGTCGACCGGTGAGACGCGGACGCCGAGCGTCGTGGTCTGCTCGAAGACCACCGCGCAGACCAGGTCGAGGCGTTCGGCGTCGACCAGCACGCTGAGCACCTGCCCGGGGCGGCCCTTGCGGGTGAGCGCGGGGGTGCACCAGGCGTCGGCGGCGCCCGCGGCGCGCAGCGCGTCCAGCAGGTCGGGCCAGATCCGCGGGTCGAGGTCGTCGACGGTGGTGTCGACGCGGTGCAGCGGCGCGCTGGTCCAGGGCGCGGGTGCGTCGGGGGCGTCGCCGAGGAGGACCCGCAGGACGTTGGGGTGGCCGCGCGGGTCGGCGGTGCCGGCGCCGGTGCCGACGGCGGACGGGGTGAGCGCGGGCGGCGGGCCGTAGCCGGTGGCCAGCGCGCACAGCAGGGCGGCGCCGGTGGGGGTGCACAGCTCCATCGCGGCGGGGTGGGCGGCGATCGGGGCGCCGGCGGCGGTGAGCAGGCCGAGCACGGCGGGCCCGGGCACGGGGATCGTGCCGTGCGCGCCGGTGACGGTCCCGGAGCCGACCGCGACGGGCCCGACGATCCGCCGGGCCCCGTCGCCGAGCAGGCCGAGGCTGTGCAGGGCGACGGCGCAGCCGACGACGTCCGCGATCGCGTCGAGCGCGCCGACCTCGTGGAAGTGCACCTGCTCCGCCGGTATCCCGTGCACCCGCCCCTCGGCGGCGGCCAGCCGCCGGAAGACGCCTGCGGCGAATTCGGCCACGGTCTCCGGCAGTCGGGCCCGCGCGACGACGTCCAGCACCTCGCCGAGCCCCCGCCGCACGGCCGACTCCGCGGCGACGACGGTGACATGCGCGGCCCGGAAGCCGTGCCGCCTGACCTCCCGCCGCTCCAGCCGCACCCCCTCGACCGGCAGCGCGCCGAACGCCCCCTCGACGGCCTTCTGTTCGGCCCCGGCGTCGAGCAGCGCGGCCAACAACATGTCCCCGGCGGCACCGTTGCCCGGGTCGACCCACAACGTCCTCACGCCCGCCCCTCCTTCGCCGCGCCTCGCGCTGCCGCCCGCGGCGCAGGTGCGGTCGCGTCGCCGGCGGCCGGATCGGCGGCGCAAGCCGGGCGCATGCGATCCGCGGTGTCCGCCCCCGGCACGTTCGCCATGTCCTCGGCCGCGGCGCCGGAGCCGGCCGGCTGCCACGCGGGCGCCGTCCCGTCCCCGCCCGCCGGGTCGGCGGCGCACGCCGGGCGTGCCCGATCCGCCACGTCCCCGGTGTCCCTCGTGCGCTCGGCCCCGCGGGCGATGCGGGCCGCTGCCACGCCCGCGCCGAAGCCGTTGTCGACGTTCACCGAGAGGACGCCCGCCGCGCAGGAGTTGAGGGTTGCGAGCCAGGCGGTGAGGCCGTCGAGGTGCCAGCCGTAGCCGACGCTCGTGGGGACGGCGATCAGGGGCAGGCCGGTCAGGCCGCCGAGGACGGAGGGCAGCGCGGCCTCCATGCCGGCGACCGCCACGACGACGTCGCAGGCGGCGATGCGGTCCATGCGGGCCAGCAGCCGGTGCAGGCCCGAGACGCCGACGTCGACGATCTCCTCGGCCTCCGCGCCGAACGCCCGTACCGTCGTGGCGCATTCGCGCAGCACCGGCAGGTCCGCGGTGCCCGCGCACACCACCGCGACCCGGCCCCGGCGCGGACCCGGCGGCCCGAGCGTCGCCGTGCGGCCGAGGTCGTCGACCTCGGCGCCGGGCAGCTCCCGGCGGACCAGCGCCCGGGTCTGCTCGTCGAGGCGGGTCGCCAGCACCGTGCGCCCGGGGTGCGCGAGGGCCAGCGCCCGCAGCGCGCCCACCGTCTGCGCGGGCGTCTTCCCGGCGCCGTAGACCACCTCGGGGTCGCCGGTCCTGGCGGCCCGCCCGACGTCCAGCCGCGCGTACCCGAGGTCGACCTCCCGTGCGTCCCCGGCGCCGGCCGCAACCGCGCCCGCCGGCTCCCTGCCGCCCCGCGCGGGCCCCTCGCCGCCCGAACCCGCCCCCGTACGTGCCGCCTTGTGGCCCGCGGCCGTCTGCTCCATGGTGTTCGAACCCTTCGTTCCGGCCCCGGCGCCGGGTGCGTACCGGCTGACCCAGGAGGTGGACGTGGTGGCGGAGTTCGCTTCCGCGGCGGACGCGGCGCGGGCGCTGCTCGCCGAGACCGCGGGGTACGGCGCCACTCTGGTCGCCTTCTCCGGCGGCGTCGACTCCAGCGTGGTCGTGGCCGCCGCCGTACGGGCGCTCGGCGCGGACCGGGCGGCGGCGGTGACCGCGGTCTCACCGGCGCTGCCGGCCGCCGAACTGGCGGCGGCGCGGCGATTGTGCGCCGACCTCGGTGTCGTCCACCACCTCGTGGAAACCCGGGAGTTGGAGGTCGCGGGCTATCGCGACAACGGCCCGCAGCGGTGCTTCTTCTGCAAGAGCACCCTGCTGGAGGCGGCCGTGGACCTCGCCCGGCAGCTGGGCTTCGCGAACGTGGCGACCGGCACGAACGCCACCGACGTGACCGACCGCTTCCGCCCCGGCATCGCCGCCGCGGCCCGGCGCGGCGCGCTCACCCCGCTGGCGGACGCCGGGCTCGGCAAGGACGCGGTGCGGGCGGTGGCCCGGCTGTGGGGGCTGCCCACATGGGACAAGCCGGCGATGGCGTGCCTGTCGAGCCGGATCGCCTACGGGCTGCAGATCACGCCGGGCCGGCTGGCCCGGGTTGAGCGCGCCGAGGTGCTGGTGCGCGCGGCGCTGGGCGCGGGCGCGGACCGCGCCGACGTACGGGTGCGCGACCTCGGCGAGGCGGTGCGCGTCGAGGTCGGCCCCCGGGTCGCCGCCGACCCGGCGGCGCACCCCGCGCTGGTGGCGGCGGTACGCGCGGCCGGCTTCACGGACGGCGCGGTGACGGTCGAGGTGTTCAGGTCCGGCTCCATGAACGCCGCCCCGCAGCCGCGTTGACCTGCGTATACCCCAACTCCCGGGCCACGTGCACGCGTTGTGCGCCCCCGGGCCGTGTCCTAACCTGAGCCGCGTCCCGAGGGCCAAACCCCCCGCCCCGGACCCCCTCCGCACACCCCGACCCCCGCTCGTCCCCGCCCCGACTCCAGGACCATCCACGGAGGTTCCGCCGTGCACGTGCTGCTGACCGGCGCGACCGGCTTCCTCGGGCAGGCGATGCTGGAGCGGCTGATCGTCGACCACCCCGACGCCCGGATCACCGTGCTGGTCCGGCGGCGCGGCGACGCGTCCGCGGCGGACCGGCTGGCCGGGCTCGCCCGCAAGCCGGTCTTCCGCACCCTGCGCGAGCGCATCGGCGCCGCCGGGGTGCGGGCCGCGCTCGCCGAGCGGGTGGACGCCCTGGAGGGCGACCTCGGCAGCGGCGGTGTCCCCGCGCTGCCCGGCACGCTCACCGCGGTGCTGCACTGCGCCTCCACCGTGTCGTTCGACCCGCCCGTGGACGAGGCGTTCCGGATCAATGTGCTGGGCGCCCGCGAGCTGTACGAGGCGGTGCTGGCGTCCGGCGCGAGCCCGCACGTCGTGCATGTCTCGACCGCGTACGTGTCGGCGCTGCACCGCGGTGTGGTCGCCGAGCGCTCCTTGGACCACGCGGTGGACTGGCGCGGGGAGTTGCGGCACGCGCAGGCCGCCCGTGAGGCGGCCGAGGTGCGGTCGCGCACGCCCGGGGTGCTGGGCCCGCTGCTGGCGGCGGCCCGCGCGGAGCACGGCAAGGCGGGCACGTCGGCGGTCGCGGCGGCGGCCGAGCGGGCCCGCCGCGACTGGGTGCACGAGCACCTGGTGACGGCGGGGCGGCTGCGCGGGCAGAGCCTGGGCTGGACGGACGTCTACACCTTCACCAAGGCGCTGGGCGAGCGCGTCGCCGAGGAGTACGCGCAGGACCATGACCTGCGGGTTTCGGTGCTGCGGCCGACGATCGTGCAGGCTGCGCTGGACCTGCCGTACCCGGGCTGGTTCGAGTCGTACAAGATGATGGACCCGATCACGCTGGCCTACGGGCGCGGTGAGATCCGGGAGTTCCCGGTGCACGCCGACTCGGTCGTGGACATCGTGCCGGTGGACGTCGTGACGTCCGCGGCGCTCGCGGTCGCGGCGGCGCCGCCCGAGCCGGGCCGCCCTGCGTACTTCCACGTCGGCACCGGCGCCCGCAACCCGCTCACGCAGGACGACCTGCACCGCCATGTGAAGCGCTACTTCACCGCGCACCCGCTGCCCGACGCCGGCCGCGGCCACGTCAAGGTGCCGCCGTGGCGGCTGAACGGCGCGGCGCCGGTGGAGCGGGCGCTGCGGGCGGGCGAGCGGGCGGCGGAGCTGGTGGAGCGGGCGCTGCCGCTGCTGCCGGCGAGCGCCCGGCTCAGGGAGCGCGCCGACCGGGCCCGTACCGACAGCCGCCGGGTGCGGGCGCTGCGCCGGCTGCTGGACCTCTACGGCGGCTACGGCGGCGTCGAGGCGGTCTTCGGCGACGCCAACACCATTGCCCTGCACCGGGGCAGGCCGCCGGGCACCGCCGGCTTCGACGTCGCGGAGATCGACTGGCCGCACTACGTGGCCGATGTCTACTGCCCGGCCGTCACCGCGGCGAGCCGCCGCACCTCCGGGCCGCGCCGCAGCCGCGCCGCGGCCGGCGGCGCCGACGTGAACGCCGCGCTGCCCGAAGGGCGGGACGTGGCCGCGCTGTTCGACCTGGAGGGCACGGTGCTGGCCTCCAACCTCGTCGAGGTCTTCGTGTGGACGCGGCTGATCTCGGTGCCGCCCGCGGGCTGGGCCGGCGAACTGGCGTCGCTGGCCCGGGCGGTGCCCGGCTACGTGGGGGCCGAGCGGCGCGACCGGGGCGACTTCGTGCGGGCCTTCATGCGGCGCTACGCGGGCTGCCGCGAGGCGGAGTTGCGGGCGGCGGTGGCGCACCGGATCGGCGACGCGCTGCTGCACCGCTCGTTCCCCGAGGCGGTCGCCCGGATCCGCGCCCACCGCGCGGCCGGCCACCGCACCGTCCTGATCACCGGCACCGCGGACCTGTTCGTGCAGCCGCTCGCCCCGCTCTTCGACGAGATCGCCGCCAGCCGGCTCCAGGTGCGCGACGGGCTGCTGACCGGCCGCCTGGAGCGGCCCCCGGTCGTCGGCGAGGCCCGTGCGGCGTGGGCCCGCCGGTACGCCGAGACCGCCGGGCTCGACCTGCGGCGCTGCTACGCGTACGGCGACAGCTTCTCCGACCGGGCGCTGCTGGACCTGGTCGGCAACCCGGTCGCGGTCAACCCCGACCACCGGCTGCACCGGCACGCGGCGGGCCGGGCGTGGCGCGTCGAGGAGTGGGGCGCGCACACCGGCGGGCGGCTCGACGCGGTGCTGACGGCGCTGTCCGGCCCGGCGCGGGCGGTACGGCCGGCGGGGCGGGCGGGGGCGGTGCGGTGAGCCAGGCGCTGGAGTACTACCGCTCCCCGGCCCGCTACCTGGCCGCGCGCGGGCTCGCCGCGGCCGGGGCGGGCGGCGGCCGGCTGGCGGGCGCGGTGGCCGGTTCTGTGTCGCCGCTGCGGCTGGTGGACCGGCCGGCGGTGCGGTCCGGGGCGCCGGGCATGGTGCGGCTGCGTCCGCTGCTGTCCGGGATCTGCGGCTCGGACCTGGCGCTGCTGGGCGGGCACGCGTCGCCGTATCTGACGGCGCTGGCCTCGACGCCGTTCGTGCCGGGGCACGAGATCGTCGCGGAGACGCTGGAGGAGGCGCCGGGGCTGCCGGCGGGCAGCAGGGTCGTGGTCGACCCGGTGCTGCCGTGCGCGGCCCGCGACACCCCGGTGTGCGCCGAATGCCGGGCGGGGCGGCAGAACCGCTGCGGGCACATCACGGCGGGCGCGCTGCGGGCCGGGCTGCAGACGGGTTTCTGCGCGGACACCGGTGGCGGCTGGAGCCGGTCGGCGCTCGCGCACGTCTCCCAACTGCACGTGGTGCCGGAGGGGTTGCCGGACCGGCAGGCAGTGCTGGTGGAGCCGCTGGCCTGCGCGGTGCACGCGGTGCGCCGGGCGGCGGTCGCGCCGGGCGCGTCGGTGCTGGTGGTCGGCGCGGGCACGGTGGGGCTGCTGACGGTGCTGGCGCTGCGGGAGTTCACCGCGGCGGGCCCGGTCTACGTGGTGGCCAAACATGCGCACCAGCGGGCGCTCGCCGAGGCGTTGGGCGCCACCGAGACGCTCGCGCCGCGCCATGTCGCCCGGACGCTGCGGATGCTCACCGGCGGCAGCCTGGAACACCCGGACCTGGGCGGGGACTTCCTGCTCGGCGGGGTGGACGTCGGCTTCGACTGCACGGGTGGCGCGGCCGGCCTGGACACCGCGCTGCGGACGGTACGGGCCGGCGGCACGGTGGTGATGTCCGGCATGCCCTCGGGCGCGGTGGACCTGGCGCCGGTGTGGTTCAGGGAGCTGCACCTGGTCGGCACGTACGCCTCGGCCGCGGGCCTGCCCGGCGGGGCGGACGCCCGACAGGACGTCCCCGGGCCGGACTTCCCCGAGGCGCTGCGGCTGGCCGGCCGGGTGGCGGCGCTGGCCGGTTTCGTGGACGCCGTCTACCCGCTGTCCCGCTGGCGCGAGGCGATCGGCCACGCGCTCGCGGCGGGCCGGCTCGGCAGCGTCAAAGTCGCATTCGATCCGAACCGGGGATAGAGCCCGAGCTAGGGGGAGCACCACCGTGGGCAGACCGGGCTTCGTACTCGAAGTCGACGAGCGCACACCGGCGTTGCTGGTCAACGAGGGCGAGGGGGCGCGGCTTGAGCGCTTCCCGCTGGGCACCCGGGTGATCTATCCGCCGGACTCGCTGCCGGGCATCCGGGACGTGCGGGCGGCGATCCGGCACGCGCTGCTGCACCCGCACGGCGACGACCCGCTGCCGGCGCTGCTGCGCCCCGGGATGCGGCTGACAGTCGTCTTCGACGACATCTCGCTGCCGCTGCCGCAGATGCGCACCCCCGACATGCGCCAACTGGTCATCGAGCAGGTGCTGGAGTACGCGGCGGCGGCCGGCGTGGACGACGTGGAACTGCTCGCCGCGAACGCGCTGCACCGCCGGATGACGGCGGCCGAGCTGCGGCGCACGGTCGGCGACCGGGTGTTCCGGTCCTTCTTCCCCGGCCACTTGAAGAACCACGACGCCGAGGACCGGGCCAACCTCACCGAGGTGGGCACGACCCGGCACGGCGAGGTCGTGGAGATCAACCGGCGGGCCGCCGAGAGCGACCTGATCGTCTACGTCAACATCACCCTGACCGGCATGAGCGGCGGCAGCAAGTCCGTGGCCGTGGGCCTGGCGTCGTACCGCAGCCTGCGGCACCACCACAACGTGCACACGCTGCGGCACTCGCGGTCCTTCAACGACCCGCCGAAGTCGGCGATGCACCACTCCTACGACCGGATGGCGGGCGTACTGGCCGACAACGTACGGGTGTTCACGGTCGAGTCGACGGTCAACGGCGACTCCTACCCGCCGCAGGTCGGCTTCATGAACCGGCGCGAGTGGGAGTGGTCGGCGGCCGACCAGGCGTCGTATCTGGCCTTCCGCAAGCTCAACGGCATGGCGCCGGCCAAGCTCAGGCGGCAGATGTGGCAGCGCAGTTACGCCCCTTACGGCATCACGGGCGTGCACGCGGGCGCGCCGGCGGACGTGCACCCGTACACGCTGGCCGCGGTGCACCGCCAGCAGCTGACCGAGGTGGACGGGCAGAGCGACATCGGGGTGTGGGGGCTGCCGTTCATCTGCCCCTACAACGTCAACTCGGTGATGAACCCCGTCCTGGTGATGTCGCTGGGCCTGGGCTATCTGTTCAACCTCTACCGGAACAAGCCGATCGTGCGGCAGGGCGGGGTCGGCATCTTCTACCACCCGATGCCCGCGGAATTCCATCCGGTGCACCACCCCAGCTACATCGACTTCTACGAGTCGGTGCTGTCCCGCACCAAGGACCCGGCGCTGATCGAGGAGAAGTACGAGGAGCAGTTCGCCACCGACCCCTGGTACACGCATCTGTACCGGACCAGCCACGCCTACCACGGTGTCCATCCGCTCTACATGTGGTACTGGGGCGCGCACGCCCTCCAGCACCTCGGGGACGTGATCTTCGTGGGCGCCGACCGGGGCGCCGCGGCCAGGCTCGGCTTCCGTACCGCGAGCACGCTGGGCGACGCGCTGGAGATGGCGCGGGAGACGGTCGGCTCCAGTCCGTCGATCACCTACCACCACAGCCCGCCGCTGGCCCTGGCGGACGTCCGATGAGGCGCCGGGGCGAGGGCGTGCGGGCCGGGCTGCGGCTGCTCGCGCACGGGCGGGACCTGCGCGGGCGGGCCCGGGTGCCGCGCTCGGCCGAGCAGTGGGAGGAGCCGGCCGAGCCCGGCCGCTTCCCCACCGCGTGGGCGCGCACCCCGGTCGCCGGCGCGGTGCGCTACGGGCTCCAGCGCGGCCTGCTCAAGCCCACGACGTGGACGGTGGTGGCGCCGCAGGTGGAGGGGGTCGAGCGGCTGGACGGGCTGCGCGGCCCGGTGGTCTTCGTCGCCAACCACGCGAGCCACCTGGACACGCCGCTGATCCTGGGCGCCCTGCCGCCGCGGTTCGCCCGCCGGATCGCGGTCGGCGCGGCGGCGGACTACTTCTTCGACACCCCCTGGCGGGCCGCGCTCACCGCGCTCGCCCTGAACGGCTTCCCCGTCGAGCGGCGCGGCGGCCGGCGACTCAAGAGCCTGGCCCCGGAGCTGGTGGCGGACGGCTGGCATCTGCTGCTCTTCCCCGAGGGCACCCGGTCCGCGGACGGCTGGATGAACCGGGTACGGGCCGGCAGCGCGCATCTGTGCTGCGGTTACGGCATCCCGGCGGTCCCGGTCGCGGTGCGCGGCTCGTACGCGGCGATGCCGCGCGGCCGGGGCTGGCCGGTGCCGGGCCGGCCGCGGGTGTCGGTGCGCTTCGGCGACCCGCTGCTGCCCGGACCGGACGAGAACGCCTGGGACTTCAACGCCCGGCTCAGCACCGCGGTCGCCCGGCTGTGGAACGAGGAGGAGCTGGGCTGGTACGGCTCGCTGCGCGACGCGCGGGAGGCGGCGGTCGCCCGCCCGGCGGGCCCGGCGAAGGCCGGGTCCTGGCGCCGGGCGTGGGAGGCGAGCCGGCCGCTGCCCAAGCGGCACCGGGGGCCGCTGCCGGAGGACGACGCCTGAGCGCCGGCAGCCCCTCAGGGAAGGTCAAGTGCGGGTAAAATCCCGGGAGTTGGTCTAGTCCACTCCATCAGGCACGACGGGGCTGCCGCCGGCCGAGTGGTCCAGTCCAATTCCGGGCCCGCGCATTGCCGCGCGGCGCCTTGTCCGGTGTCCTGGGAGCGCCGCCCTCGCGCCCCCACACACCGAGGAGAGCCGTGTCCCCCGGACTGAGATTGCCCAGATCCCCCCGTCCCCGCAGCGCCCCGCCCGCCGGGCGTCCCGCGGCCCGGCTGCGCCGCCGACTCGCGGCGGTCGCGACCGCCTGCGCGCTGGCGCTGGCCGGCCTCGCCGGGCTGAGCGCGCCGGCCGCGCACGCCGCCGGCGCGGTCACCGCGGAGTTCAGCAGCACCGGCAGCGGCTCGTCCTGGACGGGCACGTACACCGTGAAGAACGGCACCTCCAGCGCGATCAGCACCTGGCAGCTGGAGTTCGACCTGCCGGCCGGCGTGAAGATCACCAGCGAGACGTACGGCACCTCCACCGTGACCGGGCAGCATGTCGTCGCCTCGCCCGCCTACTACAACGCGGCCGTCCCGGCGGGCGGTTCGACATACCCGTACAGCTACACCTTCACCGCCTCCGGCCCGATGTCGGCGCCGACCGGGTGCCTGGTCAACGGCGACAAGTGCGACGGCAGCCCCGCCGTGCCGCCGCAGGCGCCGACCGGGGTCGCGGTCGCCGACGCCACCGCGCACACGGTGACGCTGAAGTGGACCGCCGCCGCCCTCGGCGACTTCCCCGTGGCCTCCTACGACGTGCTCCAGGGCAGTACGGTCGTCGCCTCCAGCGCCACCACCAGCGCGACCGTGCAGAACCTCGCGCCGGCCACGGCCTACCAATTCACCGTCCGCGCCAAGGACAGCCGCGGCAACACCGGCCCGCTGAGCGCACCGGTCACCGCGACCACCTTCGACCCGGCGACGGACCGGATCCCGCCGACCGCGCCCGGCAACCTCCGCGCCGGCACGGTCACTTCGAGCACCGTGCAGCTGTCGTGGGACGCGGCCACCGACAACAACCGGGTCGCCGCCTACGACGTCTACCAGGGCACGGCGCTGGTCGCCTCCACGCCCGCCGACACCCGCACCGCCACCCTCACCGGCCTCGCGCCCGCGACCGCCTACACCTTCACCGTCAAGGCCCGCGACCTCGCCGACAATCCCTCGCCGGCGAGCAGCGCGGTCACCGTCACCACCCAGGAGGCGGTCGGCAACGGCGGCTACGCGAAGGTGGGTTACTTCGTGCAGTGGGGCATCTACGGGCGGCAGTACTTCGTCAAGAACCTCGACACCTCCGGCGCCGCCGCGAAGCTCGACGTCATCAACTACGCCTTCGGCAACGTCGATCCGCAGAACCTGACGTGCCTGAACGGCGTCACGAAGGCCACTACCGCCGACCCCGAGGACCCGGGCCAGGGCGACGGCGCTGGTGACGCCGAGGCCGACTACGGGCGGGCCTTCCCCGCCGCGCAGTCCGTCGACGGCCAGGCGGACGACGGCTGGGGCAAGCTGCGCGGCAACTTCAACCAGCTCAAGGAGCTCAAGGCGAAGTACCCGCACCTGAAGGTCGTGATGTCGCTCGGCGGCTGGACGTACTCCAAGTTCTTCTCGGACGTCGCCGCCACCGACGCCTCCCGCAAGAAGTTCGTGTCGTCCTGCATCGACATGTACATCAAGGGCAACCTGCCGTCGTACGAGGGCGCCGGCGGCCCCGGGGTCGCGGCCGGCATCTTCGACGGCTTCGACATCGACTGGGAGTGGCCCGGCTCCCCCGACGGCCACCCCGGCAACCACTACTCGGCGAACGACAAGGCGAACCTGACCGCGCTGCTCGCCGAGTTCCGCCGCCAGCTGGACGCGCTGGGCGGCGACCACCTGCTGCTGACCGCCTTCACCCCCGCCGACCCGGCGAAGATCGCCGCCGGCTGGGACCTGCCGCAGGTGTCGAAGTCCCTGGACATCGAGAACGTCCAGGGCTACGACTTCCATGGCTCGGGCAGCGACAACTCCTGGGAGCCGGCCCGCACCGGCAACCAGGCCAACCTGTACGCCGATCCGACCTCGCCCGTGCCCGACGACTTCAGCGTCGACAAGGCCATCCGGACCTACCTCGACGCCGGGGTCTCCCCGCGCAAGCTCACCGTGGGCCTGCCGTTCTACGGCCGCGGCTGGCAACAGGTCACCGACGGCGGCGTGCACGGGGTCTGGCAGCCCGCGAACGGCGCCGCGCCCGGGCAGTTCGCCGAGGAGGCCGGCACCCGCGGCTACAGCAACCTCGTCACGAGCGTGCCGGGGCTGACCGTCTACCACGACACCACCTCGGTCGCCACCTACGGCTACACCGGCAACGGCGGCCAGTGGTGGTCCTTCGACGACGCCTGGTCGATCGGGAAGAAGGCGCAGTACATCACGTCCGAGCACCTGCTGGGCGCGATGATCTGGGAGATGTCCGGCGACACCCCGAACGGCTCCCTGCTCACCGCCCTGACCACCGGCCTGGGCGGCTGACCGCATGCCGTGACCGGCGCCCGGGCGGGAGAACCGCCCGGACGCCGGCCCGGCCGGGAAGGGCAGGCTCAGGGAGCCCAGGGGGAGGCGGTCGCCCAGCTCACGTCCCCCGACGGCTCCGGGGGCCGCGCCGCCCGCCCGGCCAGAACGGTCAGCGGGCCGTGCCCGGCGAGCGCGCCGGCCCGCGCGAGCGCCCGCCACGCGCCGCGGGCCCGGCTCACCGGCAGCCCCGACCAGACGGCGAAGTCCTCCGGCCCGGCGGGCGCGTGGGCGGCCAGGTAGCGGCGGGCCAGCTCCGCGAGGGCGGCCTCCCCGGCGGGCTGCGGCTCCCCGGCGGGCGGCAGCCAGTCGTCGAGCAGGACGTACGTGGCCTCGCCGGCACGCTGCGGGCCGTGGCAGAGGATGCCGCGCAGCGCGGCGTGCCGGATCAGGTGGAAGGGCGCCTGCCCCTGCGCGGGCACCCCGATGCCGGCCAGCGCCTGCGTCAACTCCGCCCGGGTGAGGGGTCCGTGGGCGGCGAGCTCCTTGCACAGCAGGGCGTCGGAGCGCCGCCGCAGGTCCTCGTCGAGGCCCAACTGGCCGTACCGGCGGGCGGTTGCGGCGAGGGTGCCCGGCCCGAGCAGCGCCGGCAGCCGGCGGGCGTCCTCGGCGGGCACGGTGTGCAGCGTCCCGCGCAGGTACCAGCCGCGCACGATGCTGCGCTCGTCCTCGTACGCCGCCCGCACCGCCTGCCGGGTGATGCCGCGCCCGCGCGCCCGGATGCCCAGTTCGGCGGCCACCGCGTCCTGCGCCTGCACGGCGAACACCCGCCGTACGACCGCCGCGACGCCGTCCTCGCGCACTCCGCCGGCGAGGGCCTGCGCATGTGCCCGCAGCAACCGGACGTCCTGGGGCGGGGGTTGGGTCATCGGGTCGGCCTCCGGTCGGCTGCGGTGTCGGCTGCGCCGCCGACCCTACGGGAGCCCGCCGGCGACGCCCGCCGGTCAACTCCCGTGTCGCTGCGGCGGTGTCGGGGGCTCGGGGAGCGGCCGGACCAGGAGCCAGCCGAGCGCGGGCAGCGCGATGAGCGGCAGCAGGGCCGTACGCAGCGAGGTCGCGTCGGCGAGGGCGCCCACCGCCGGGCTCACGACACCGCCGACGCTCACCGCGAGGCCCAGCGTGACGCCGCTGGCGGTGCCGACGCGGGAGGGCAGGTAGTCCTGGCCGAGGGTGACCTGGAGCGAGAAGGGGACGTAGAGGCCGGCCGAGGCGAGCGCGACGAAGAGGTAGAGGGCGGGCCCGGGGACGAGGACGACGCCCGCGACGGCGAGCACGCTCGCGACGTACGACCCGCGCACCACCCGCACCCGGTTCCAGCGGGCGGCGAGCGCGCTGCCCACGACCGTGCCGACCGCGCCGCCCGCGTACAGCACGAACAGCGCGACGGCCCCCGCGGTCGTGCCGCCGCCGGTGCGCTGCCGCGCGTACAGCGAGATGAAGCTGCCCAGGACGACGAAGACGACCGAGCGGCACACGATCGCGAGCGTGAGCCGTACGAAGCTGCGCCGGTCGTCGTCCCGCCGGGCGGCCGGCCCGGGCCCGCCCGGCGCGGGGCGCCGCGGCGCGCCGGAACCGGAGCGCACGGCGAACAGGGCGAGCGCGGTGCCGAGTGCGGCGGGGACGACGAGGACGGGGGTGGCGCCCAGCCCGCCCGCACCGACCACCGGCGTCACCAGGGCCGGCGCGAGGGCGAAGCCGATGTTGCCGCCCAGCGAGAACCAGCCCATCGCGGTGTGGCTGCCGCGGCTCGCGATCCGCGCGACCCGCGCGGACTCCGGGTGGTACGCCGCGATCCCGACGCCGGCGAGCGCGACCGCGAGCAACGTCAGCGGATACGACCGGCTCACCCCGCTCAGCCCGATCCCGAGCCCGGCCAGCGCGGTGCTCAGCGGCAGCAGCCACGGCATCCGCCGCCGGTCGGTGAGCGCCCCGAACACCGGCTGCACGAGCGAGGAGAGCAGCGAGGCCGCGAGCACGACACCGGACGCGGCGGCGTAGGAGTAGTCCCGGTCGGCGACGAAGAAGGGCACGAGCGCGGAGACGGCCCCCTGGTAGACGTCCACGCACGCATGCCCGACGGACAGCACGCCGATCGCCCCCCGGGCGGAACCCCCACGCCGGCCGCCCCGCTGGACTCCCCCGCCGGCCCGGCGGCCGGCGGCGTGCCCGGACCCGGCGGCGTACGCGAGCCCCGGCCCGGACGCGGGCGCGAGCGCGCCCTCGGCCGCGGATACGGCCCCGGGTCCGGTCCCGGACGCAGCCGCACGCGCAGGCCCGGACGCCGCCTCGGGCCCGGGCGCGAGTGCGCCCTCGGCCGCGGGCGCGGCCCGGAGGGACGTCGTCCCCCCAGGCGTGGATGCGGGGTCCGGTGGGGCGTCGCCCGGGGGGCGGGAAGGCTCGCGGGAGGTCATGACGGGATCGTCGCGCCCGGCGTCGGCTCCCGGCTTCCGATAAAGTGCCGGGTTGTGTCGAAAATCCGCCACATGCCCGCACCGCTCGCCTCCGTACGGCCGCTCGCCGCCGGGCAGGCCATCGACGCGCACCGGCACGACGAGCACCAGATCCACTACGCGGGCCGCGGCGTGCTGACCGTCACCACCGGCGCGGGGACGTGGATCGCGCCGGGGAACCGGGCGCTGTGGGTGCCGGCCGGGACCGTGCACGCGCACCGGGCGCACGGCGCCCTCGACCTGCACACGATCGGGCTCCCGGCGAGCGTCAACCCGCTCGGCCTCGACGTGCCCGCCGCGCTCACCGTCGGCCCGCTGCTGCGTGAGCTGATCCTCGCCTGCACCCGCGACCAGCCGCCCGCCGCCGAGGCCGAACTCCCGCCGGAGACCGAGCGGTTGCGGGCCGTCCTGCTGGACCAGCTGCGGACCTCGCCGCGCGGGCCGATGCACCTGCCCATGCCCGCCGACCCGCGGCTCGCCGCGGTGTGCGCCCTGCTGCACGACGACCCCGCCGACGACCGCACCCTCGCCGCCTTCGGCGCCCGGGCCGGTGCCGGCGAGCGCACCCTGAGCCGGCTCTTCCGCGCCGAGCTCGGTATGACCTTCCCGCAGTGGCGCACCCAACTGCGCCTCTACCACGCCCTGGTGCTGCTCAGCGAGGGCACGTCCGTGACGACCGTGGCCCGCCGCTGCGGCTGGTCCTCCCCGAGCGCCTTCATCGACGTCTTCCGCCGCGCCTTCGGCCACACCCCGGGCACGCACCTGCGCGACTGAGCCGCCGCGCCGCCCGGGCTCACACCCCTGCCGCGCCCGCCGTCACGCGCTTTCGCCGCCGCCCGCCGGTTCCCCCAGCAGCCGCCGCAGGCACTCCGCGTCCGGCCCGGCGAGGGCCACGTCGACGACATGCCCGTTGGCCGTGAGGTGGAGGGCGACGGCCTGCTGCCCGCGCGACCACCCGTCGGCCGGCTCCACCGGCCCGGCGGAAAGAATCCGCACCTCCGCCAGCGGCGCGGTGTACTGGATGAAGTGCCACTCCGGCGCGAAGACCAGCCGCCCCTCGCGCTGCGCGAGCCGCGCCCCCACCCACGGGAACCTCGCCCGCCCGGCCACCCGTATCCGGCACGGCGCCTCGAACGGCCCGCCCCGCTCGAACCGCGCCTTGCGCCGCCGCGCGCCCCGCCGCGCCAGCGCGACGCCCCACGACGCGCCCAGGCGGCCCGGGAGCAGGGAGAGGATGAGGTCGTCGATCACCGTGTCCCTCCGGGGTCAGTCTCCGGTCGTACCATCCGCCATTTCGCGCAGGATGTCGAGATGGCCGTTGTGCCGGGCGGTCTCCTCGATCAGGTGCATGAGGATCCAGCGCAGATTCACCTCGTTGCCGCCGCGGCGCAGGGTGCGCGCGGCGGGCTCGTCCAGGGAGTGCGCGGCGACCAGGTCGCGGTGCCGGGCGTTCTGGGCCGCGTAGTCGGCGAGCAGGTCGGCGACGGGGAAGTCGAGGGCGATACGCATCTCGCGGTCGGGGTCCTCGTCGGTCCACGGGCCCTCGTCCTCCTGGCCGAGGAACATCACGTCGAACCAGTAGTACTCGACCCACCGCAGGTGGTTGACCACGCCGCTGAGGGTCATCAGCGGTGAGCCGGGCAGCGGCGCGCTGCGCGCGAGGTCGTCGGAGAGGGCCTCGCACTTCATGCGGGCGGTGTCGCGTACGTAGTCGAGCATGGTGACGAGGGTGGTCCGCTCGTCACCGCTGGGCGGGACATCCGTTCTGGTCATGGTGCCGCATCGTCTTCGATCGACGCGGCCGTGTCGACCGTATTAGCCCCCGTGTCGCCGGCCGGGGAGCAGGCCCCGCGTCCGCCCCCGTACCGGCCGCCGTACCGGCCCCCGTGCCGCCCGCCGGGAGGCCGTGGCACCCTTGACCCGTCCGAACGCCGGACCGGCGCGCCCCCGCCGGGCCCCGACCAGAGAGCCGAGTCGCGCCATGCCGCTGCAGATCAGGGCCTTCGACGCCGACCACCCCTCCGCCCTGCTGGACCTCGAATGGCATCTGCCGCTGGAGCAGTGGTCGGAGGACAAGCTCGTCGCCCTGCCCCGCGGCATCTCCCGGCACGTGGTGCGCTTCGCCCGCGCCGGGGACGAGGTCGTCGCGGTCAAGGAGGTCAGCGAGTGGGCGGCGGTGCGCGAGTACGGGCTGCTGCGCGACCTCGACCGGCTCGGCATACCCGGCGTCGACCCGATCGCCGTGGTCACCGGGCGGCGGGCCGCGGACGGTTCGGCGCTGGAGCCGGCACTGGTCACCCGGCATCTGAACGGCTCGCTGCCGTACCGCTCGATGTTCGAGACGACGATGCGGCCCAGCACCGTCAACCGGCTGCTGGACGCGCTCGCGGTGCTGCTGGTACGGCTGCACCTGGTGGGCTTCGCCTGGGGCGACTGCTCGCTGTCCAACACCCTCTTCCGCCGGGACGCCGGCGCCTTCGCCGCCTACCTGGTGGACGCCGAGACCGGCCAGCTCCAGCCGGAACTCAGCACCGGGCAGCGGGACTACGACATCGAGCTGGCCCGGGTGAACATCGCCGGCGAGCTGATGGACCTGGAAGCCGGCGGCTCGCTGCACCCGGCCGTCGACCCGGTCACCTTCGCCGAGGCGATCTGCTCGCGCTACACCGACCTGTGGCACGAGCTGACCCGCGAGTCGGTCTACCCGGCCGACAAGCGGCACTACATCGACCGCCGCATCCGCCGCCTCAACGACCTCGGCTTCGACGTCGCCGAGATGCAGATCCAGCGCTCCCCCGAGGGCGACACCATCAGCTTCGTGCCCAAGGTCGTGGACGCCGGGCACCACCAGCGCCAACTGCTGCGGCTGACCGGCATGGACACCGAGGAGAACCAGGCCCGCAGCCTGCTCAACGACCTGGAGTCCTGGATGACCACCCAGGACGACTACGCTCCCGGTGATCCTCTGGGCGCCCGCCCCGAGGTGCTGGCGCACCGCTGGGTGCGGCAGGTCTTCCGGCCGGCGGTGCGGGTCATACCCCCGGAGATGCGGCGCAGCCTGGACCCGGCGCAGATCTACCACGAGCTGCTGGAGCACCGCTGGTACCTGTCGGAGGAGGCGGGCCACGACGTGGGCCTGGACGAGGCGACCGCGTCGTACGTCTCCGACGTCCTGCCGTACATCCCCGACCCGACCGCGCTCGCGCCGGACCCGGAGTAGGCCCCGCCCGGACTAGGCCCCATCCGGCGCCGGCGGAACCCGCGCCCGGCCGCGCGGCACCGAAACCCGGACCCCGCCGCGACCGTCGATTTCAGGCCAGTCGCAGCGCCGCCTCCCGTACGGCGAGCGTGTCGGCCCGCGCCTCGCGCAGCCCGGGCAGCGGCCAGATACCCGGCCGGGGGGCCGGCGGGCCGCCCGGCTCGACGGCCCAGGAGATGCTGCGGGTCCAGGCCCGCAGCTGCTCGCGGAAGCCCGTCACCGCAGGTCCCGAGCGGTGCGTGGTGCGGGTGGCGGCGCCGGTGGCGGCGTCCCAGGTGTCGATGTGCAAGGTCGCGCCCTCGTCGCGCGCGTACGGCGAGGGCAGCGTCAGCGTGGCGACGGAGTCGGTGCCGGTGAACTCCAGCGTCTCGCGGTAGCGGCGGTGCGCCGGCAGCCGCAGATGGCTCGCCTCGACGACCAGGTCGTCGTCGGGGCGCCAACGGCAGCTCACCGCGCTGGTCCCGGCCCACTGCCCGGCGTGCTCCAGCCGGCCGTGCAGCTCGCGTCCGCTGCCCGCCAGGGCCGCGTGCACGATGTTGACCTGGTGGATGAGCGAACCGCCCAGGCCCCGCGCGTACGCCTCGCGTTGCACGTCGGTGGAGCCGGGCCCGAGCGCGCGGACCAGGGCCTCCCGCCCGGCCGGCGGCTGCGGGCCGAAGGGCGGCGGCGGGTACGGGACCAGGTGCGCGACCTGGTGCGGGGCGTTGGGGTCGTGGATGTCGACGCTGATACGGCGGGCGGTGGCGGCGTGCGCGCGGCAGTGCTCGACGAAGCGCTGGACGACCGGGTCGTGCCGCTTCATGTACCCGGCGGTCACCGGCACCCCGGTGCGTACCTCGGCGGCGATCAGCTCGTCGATCTCGCCGACGTCCAGGGCGACCGGCTTCTCGCACAGCACCGGCAGCCCGGCCTCCAGGCAGCCGATGACGGCGTCGCGGTGGGTCCACCACGGCGACAGCACGAGGGCGGCCTGCGCCCCGGCCCACACCGCCTCCTCCGGTGTGGTGCAGACCGCGACCCGGTCGAATCCCGCCATCAGCGCGGCGCGGTGCCCGGGGTCCGGGTCGATGACGGCCGCGGGCCTGGCCAGATGCGGCAGGTCGCGCATTTCCCGCAGGTGCGCGGCGTGCGCGACCTTCCCGGCGCCGATGACCACGACCGGTACGGGCGCGTGCGCGGACCGTGCCGCGCCCTCGTGGCCGCCGTCCGGCGCCGCCGCGGCCTCCCGCGCCGGCCCCGCGGATCCCGCCGGCCCAGCCGGCCCCTGCCGCCCCGTGTGACGCATGGTGCTCATCCTTTCACCGCTCCGGCACTCGTTCCTACCAGGAAACGTGGCGCGACCGCGATGCCGGGGTGTCCGAACCGTGATCTCACCCATGGCGCGGGGGCCATCCATTGCTAGAGTCGGTATAGGGTGCGGTTGCCACCTTGGGGGCACCTGCACGTTTCGGCGCACCCGGCGACGAAAGAGGGAATCCGTGGCCAATTCGGTGAGGGGTGGTGGGCCGAATGCGGCCGACATCGGGCTCGCCCTTTATCAGACACTGCGCACCAATGGGTCCGCCGTTCCGGCCAAGGCTGCGGCGGCGCTGGGGCTGACCGAGGCGGAGGCCGAGGTCGGCTGGCGGGAGCTGGAGGAGCTGGGGCTCATACGCCCGGGCGAGACCGCCGACGTGGTGGACGCGGTCGAACCGGACACCGCGCTCATCGAGCTGCTGGCCCGGCAGCGCGCCTCGCTGCGCCGCCAGCGCGACGAGCTGACCTCGATGGTCTCGGCCGCCGAGTCCCTGATGGAGCGCTACCGCCCGGCCGTGATGCGGGAGAACGCCGAGATCGAGGTGGAGCTGGTCACCAAGGACCACCGGCGGCGGCAGTTCCTGCGGGACTTCGACGCCACGATCACCGAGACGGCCAGCTGGATGCACCCGGGCCCGCTGCCCTCCAGCGAGGTGCTGGCCGGCTCCCTCACCGCCGACAACGAGCTGATCGCCCGTGGCATCAAAGTACGGGCAATTTATGGCCAGAGTATTAATTCAGCACCCAGGCAACGTAAATACCTGTCGGATCTGACGGCCGCGGGGGTGGAAGTGAGGCTCGCCCCGCAGGTCCCTTTCGACCTGCTGATGGCAGATACACACAGTGCACTGGTGCTGGCCAATCCCGATGAACCCTCCGGACCCGCCGTGGTAATCCGCGGACCTGCCCTGGTTCGCTCGTACGTGGCAATGTACGAGGACTGCTGGCTGCGTTCCGTGCCGTACAGCCCGAACCAGCCGATCGGTATCGAGGCCGACAGCGAGCTCACCGAGCAGCACCGCACGACGATGCGTCTGCTGGCCAACGGCCTGACGGACGAGCGGATCGCCCGGAAACTCGGGGTGTCTCTGAGGACAGTGAGTCGCCTGGTTTCCGAGATCATGCGGTATCTTGAAGCAGACAGCAGATTCCAGGCAGGAGTCCTCGCCGCAGCGCACGGTCTGATCTGACGCGATCAGACCGGCGTATTCACGCCATGGCGGATATACGCACAAGGGCCGGCTGGCAGGCGCCGGTTGCATTTGCCACCATTGGCAAAGTCATGTGTCGCCACACCACATAGTGAGCACCCAACTCTCTGCCCACCTAAGGATTATGATGTCGCGGATCCGGCGTTCGACCCATGTCTCGGCTGTTGCAGCACTGGTGCTCGTTCTGTCGTCGGCTGCCGGCACAGCCGTTGCCGCCGACACTTCTTCCGCCCCCGCGCCGGCCTCCCACGCCGGCGATGTCACGCCTGACGGCTGGTTCCCGCAGGCGGAGCCCGCGGGTTGGTTCCCTCAGTCCATTACGACGGTTTCCCCCGACGGCTGGTTCCCCCAGACCGAGCCGGCCGGGTGGTTCCCGCAGAGCGAGCCCGCCGTGACTCCCGCCGGCTGGTTCCCGCAGGCCGAGCCGGCCGGGTGGTTCCCGCAGGTCGCCCCCGCCGGCTGGTTCCCGCAGGCGCAGCCCGCCGGGTGGTTCCCGGGCGACGTCGCGGCCTGAGCCCGCCCGCCCGTACTCCCGTACAAGGCACCGCAGAAGGCAGCGCACACAGCACCGTGCGGTCCGTGATGATTCGCGGACCGCACGGTGCTCTGTGCATTTGTGGGGGGATCCTCGCGGCCGGTGGGCCAGGGTGTGGGGGTGTGCGGGGTGTGCGGACTCGGGTCAGGGTCCGACGGGTACGGCGAGAGGTGCCAGTGGCGCCAGGGCTTCGTGCGGCCTGGCGACGGCCAGGGCGCGCTGGAGGACGGTGTCGATGTCGTTCGCCGCGTCGTCGGCCGCCGGATGGACGGCCAGCCACCCGAGGTGGCGACGCAGGAAGGCCGCGAGGGCCGGCACCGTCCGCAGGGGGAGGCGGACGGTGCGGCCCTCGACCATCAGATCGGCCCAGGAGGTCAGGGTGTCTCGAATAGCCGCGCGCGCCTCGACTGCCGGCCCGTTCAGGGGGATGCCGGGCCGGTCAGTGCCGGACAGTCTGTCGCCGGGGTCCTGCGCTGCTACGAGTACGACCTCCAGCTCGCCGTATACCCGGGGAAGCAAGGCGAGCTGCCGATCCAACCGCTCCTGGCAAGGGACGCAGAGTGCAGGGTCCGTGTCGACACACAGGTGGCCGGTCCGGAACCCGTAGTCATGCACTTCCACTGTCCCTTCTCGTTGCCGGGGGCGGTGATTACAGACTTCCAGCCGCCCGGCGCCGGGACAATGTCCGCCGACCGGCCGGATCCCGCCATGGCGCGTTCGCGCATCTAGGCACCTCAGAGGGTGGGTGGCGGCGCGGCTGCCACCCCGGCCAGTGGGTTCAGCCCGGGTCAGCGGGGCAGGATCGTCTCGATCGCCCCAACCACCTCGTCCGCCTCCGGAACGACGCGCGGACGGAACCGGGCGACCGGCTCGCCCTGCCCGTCGAGCAGGAACTTCTCGAAATTCCAGCTGATATCTCCCGCTTCGCCCTCGGCGTCGGGCAGCTGGGCGAGCTCGGCGTAGAGGGGGTGCCGGTTCGCCCCGTTGACGTCGGCCTTGGCCAGCAGCGGGAAGCTGACGCCGTAGGTGGTGGAGCAGAAGGTCTGGATCTCCTCGGCGGAGCCGGGCTCCTGGCCGGCGAACTGGTTGCAGGGCACGCCGATGACGGTGAAGCCGCGGTCGGCGTACTTCTTCTGCAGCCGCTCCAGGCCCTCGTACTGCGGCGTGAGTCCGCACTTGGACGCGACGTTGACCAGCAGGACGACCTTGCCGGCGTGCGCGCCGAGGGTCGTGGGGTGGCCGTCGAGGGTCTGCAGCGGGATGTCGTGCAGGGTGCTCATCGCTTGGTGCTCCTTCTGGTGCGCGTGGCGGGGGTGCGCGCGCCGGCGATGCTCGGGCCGGCGGCAGGTGCGGCGGGCTCGGCCACGGTCAGGCCGAGGGTCTGGGCGAGCGCGGGCGCGAGGTCGAGCAGCTGGGCGGGGGTGATGACCGCGCCGCGCAGGCTGTCGTAGCCGTCGGCCAGGTCGATGGCCGCGGCGCCGCGCAGGTCGGCGCGGGCCAGGGTGGCGCGGCCGAAGCGGGCCTGCTCGATACGGGTGCCGGGGAAGGCCACCCCGTCGAGCCGGGCCTCGCCGAAGTCGACGTCGCGCAGGACGCAGTCCTCGAAGACCACGTCGTGCAGCGCGGTCGCCCGCAGGTTGACCGAGTCGAGCTTGCAGCGCACGAAGGCGACCCGGCGCAGCACCGCGTCGTACACCTCGACGCCGGCCAGCGAGCAGCCCACGACGGCGGTGTCCAGCCACTGGCTGCCGGCCAGGGTGCAGCCGGTGAGGCGGCAGCCGCCGGCCCACACGTCGTTGAGCCGGGCGCCGCGCAGGTCGGTGCCGGCCAGGACGCAGTCGGTCAGCGCGGACTCCAGGAAGCGCGCGCCGGCCGCGCGGGTGCCCTCGGGGGCCGTGAGGCCGTCGAGGTGGACGGTGTCGTAGTCGCCCTCGACCTCCAGCTCCCCGCGGTAGGGGACCAGCGCGCCGGCGTACGGCAGATCGGCGACGGACTCCGGCACGGCGCCTCGCGCGGGCTTTGCGCTCACACCCGCCACCCTACGCGCGCCCCGCGGCACCCCCGCCGCGCACCTCCCCCACCGCCCGCTCGCCGTCCGCTCACCGCCCGCTCGTGCGCGTTCCCGCCACCCCGCCGCCCGTACGCGATCCCGCCGCGCCCGTACGCCCGCCGCGACGCCTCGCGGGTGACATGACGGACATGTCGCCCCCGCCTTGCTAGGTTGCCGTCCATGAGCGCAACGTCGGCCGACGCTCCGCCGCCGCAGGCCGCGCCGGTCGCGGCGCCCGCGGCGGTGCCGGTACGGGCCCGGCGCCGCGGGGTCGAGCTGTCGCTGACCGTCGCGGCGGTGCTGGTGTCGGTGTACGGCTACGCCGAGGTGGGCCTGGCGACCGCCGGCCGGGTCCCGCCGGGCGCGGCCGGCTACGGGGCGGGCCTGGCGCTGCTGGCGGTGCTGGCGCATCTGGCGGTCAGGGCCCGGGCCCCGTACGCCGATCCGCTGCTGCTGCCGATCGCGGTGCTGCTCAACGGCGTCGGGCTGGTGCTGATCTACCGGCTCGACCTGGCGCCGGTGCTGGGCCCGCGCGCGGCGCCTGCGCAGCTGGTGTGGTCCACGCTCGGCGTCGCGCTGTTCATCGCCGTCGTCCTCGCCCTGGACGACCACCGGGTGCTGGCCCGCTACTCCTACCTCGGCGTGACCGCGGCCCTGGCGCTGATGGCCGCGCCGATCTTCTTCCCGGCGGTCAACGGCGCCAAGATCTGGATCCGGTTCGCCGGACTGTCCTTCCAGCCCGGCGAGTTCGCCAAGGTGCTGCTCGCGGTCTTCTTCGCCGCCTACCTCTCGGCGAACCGCGCGGCGCTGGCGTACACCGGCCGGAAGATCCTCGGCCTGCGGCTGCTGCAGCTGCCCACCGGCCGGGTGCTGGGCCCGGTGCTGACGATCTGGCTGCTGAGCGTGGGCCTGCTGGTGCTGGAGCGCGACCTGGGCACCTCGCTGCTGTTCTTCGGCCTGTTCGTGGTGATGCTGTACGTCGCGACCGGCCGCACCGCCTGGGTCGCGGTGGGGCTGCTGCTGAGCGCGGCCGGCGCGTTCGCCGTCGGCTCGCTGGAGCCGCATGTGCACGGCAGGGTCGAGGACTGGCTGCACCCCTTCGCGAGCGTGCGCGCCGGCCTCGGCCCCGGCCAGCTCGCGCAGTCCCTCTACGCCTTCGGCGACGGCGCCGTCCTGGGCACCGGGCTCGGCCAGGGCCACTCGGAGCTGATCGGCTTCGCCGCGAAGTCCGACTTCATCCTCGCCACCGCCGGCGAGGAGCTGGGCCTGGCGGGGCTGTGCGCGCTGCTGGCGCTCTACGCCCTGCTGGTGGCGCGCGGCCTGCGCGCCGGGCTCGCGCTGCGCGACCCGTTCGGGCGGCTGCTCGCGGTGGGCCTGGCGACGATCGTGGCGCTCCAGGTCTTCGTCATCACCGGCGGCGTCACCGACCTCATCCCGCTGACCGGCATGGCGATGCCCTTCCTCGCGCAGGGCGGCTCGTCGGTCGTGACCAACTGGATCATCGTGGCGCTGCTGATCCGGGTCAGCGACAGCGCCCGCCGCCCGCCGCCCCCGGAGGACCCGCCGTGACCCGCTGCATCCGCCGCTGCGCCGCGCTGACCGCCCTGCTGCTGGTGGCGCTGCTGGTCAACGCGGTCCGGGTGATGGTCGTGGAGTCCGGCACGTACGCGAAGGACCCGGCCAACCGGCGGATCGCCATCGCCCGCTACGACCGCCCGCGCGGCGGCATCCTGGTCGGCGCCCGCCCGGTCACCGGCTCGCGCGACACCGGCGGCCAGTTGGCGTACACCCGTACGTACCGCGACGGGCCGCTGTACGCGCCGGTCACCGGTTTCGCCTCGCAGACGTACGGCACCTCGCTGCTGGAGGGCACCGAGGACGGGCTGCTGGCCGGGACCAGCCCGCAACTGGCGTCGGTGCCGCTGTGGTCGGAGATCACCCGCGACCGGCAGCGGCCCGGCGACGTCCACACCACCATCGACGCCGCCGCGCAGCAGGCCGCCTACGCGGGGCTCGCGGGCCGGCGCGGGGCGGTCGCGGCACTGGATCCGGCGACCGGGCGGATCCTGGCGCTGGTGTCGTCGCCGTCGTACGACCCCGGGCTGCTGGCCGGCACCGGGCCCGAGGTGGCCGAGCAGTGGCGCAGGCTCAACGACGACCCGGCGCAGCCCATGCTGGACCGGGCGATCCGCCAGACGTACCCGCCGGGCTCGACCTTCAAGGTGGTCACCGCCGCGGCGGCGCTGGAGTCCGGCGCGGTGACCGACCTCGGGGCGCCGACCCGCTCGCCCGACCCGTACCGGCTGCCGGGCACGACGTGGTCGCTGACCAACGAGGGCCGCGGCTGCGCGGACGCGAGCGTGCTGGACGCCTTCCGGGTGTCGTGCAACACCGTCTTCGCCAAGCTCGGCGCGGACGTCGGGCTGGCGGCGATGGTGCGGCAGGCGGAGGCGTTCGGCTTCAACGACACGCGGCTGCGCATCCCGCCGGGCGTGGCCAAGAGCAACTTCGACCGCACGATGAGCCCGGACCAGGTGGCGCTGTCCTCGATCGGGCAGTTCGACACGACGGCGACGCCGCTGCAGATGGCGATGGTGGCCGCCGCGGTCGGCAACGGCGGCGAGCTGATGCGGCCGTACCTGGTGGACCGGGTCACCAACCACGGCGGCGCGGTCGTGCAGCACACCCGGCCGCAGCCGCTGCACCGGGCGGTGTCGCAGGGCACGGCGGCGCGGCTGCGGCAGCTGATGGAGGCGGTGGTCAGCGACGGCACGGGCACCAACGCGGCGATCCCGGGCGCCGTGGTGGGCGGCAAGACCGGTACCGCGCAGCACGGCGTGGGCAACAAGGGCACGCCGTACGCGTGGTTCATCAGCTACGCCCGGCCGCTGGGGTCCAGCCGGGCGTCGGTCGCGGTCGCGGTGGTGGTCGAGGACGCGGAGGCGGCCCGGGCGGACATCTCCGGCGGCGGCAGCGCGGCGCCGATCGCCCGGGCGGTGATGCAGGCGGTGCTGGCCGCGCCGCCGCGGCCGTAGCGGGCCGGGCCCCCGCAGGCCGGCTCAGTCGACCTTGGGGAAGCTCGTGGCGTAGTGCTGCTGGGCGAGCCAGGTCAGCGTCTGGTCCAGCGCTTCGACGGTCTGCGAGCGGTTGCCGCCGCCGTCGTGGAAGAGGATGGTCGGCCCGTTGTGGATCTCGGCCTTGACGGTGCCGACGATGGCGCCGACGCCGGGCCGGGAGAAGTCCTTGGTGTCGACGTTCCAGCCCAGCGGGCGCATGCCGTGCTGCGCGGCCAGCTCCCGGCTCGCGGGCGTGAAGGCGCCGCCGGGCGCCCGGTAGTAGCGCACGGGCGCGCCGCCGGACGCCTGCTCGATCATGGCGTACGCGTCCAGGATCTCCTTCTGCTGGTACGCGAACGGCTTGTGGTCCATCGCCTCGTCGTGGTGGACGGTGTGGTCGCACAGCCGGTGCCCCTCGGCGACCACCCGGCGCACCAGGGCCGGGTTGGCCTGGGCCTGCGGGCCGATCATGCAGAAGGTGGCGTGCACGTGGTGCTTCTTGAGCACGTCGAGGACCTTGGGCGTCCATATCGGGTCGGGGCCGTCGTCGATGGTGATGTTGACGGCCTTGCCGCCGGACTCGGTGGCGTGCTGGATGGAGGCGGGCACCGGCGGGACGGCGGGGGTCGCGGAGGTCGGCGTGACCGTGGGCGCGGCGGAGGGGCTGTGCGGGGTGGCGCTGCCGGTCTGCCCGAGGTTCTTGCCCGAGGCCGCCGCGGCGGTGCCGTCACCGCCGCCGCCGGGCGCGACGAGCGCGGAGACCAGCGCGGCGACCACCACGACAGCGACCGCGATGCCGATCGCCGCGGCGCGCGGCGCCGCCTTGAGCCGGGCCGAGAAGCGCCCGCCGGATATCCGCCAACCCGTCATGATCTGTGACCGCCCGCCCAGTTCGCTGCCGACCCTTGCCCGCGGACCCACCGTCCGTACAGGCTCTGCGCACGGATAGATGCGGGGGTCCACGGTACGGTTCCGCCGGCGGGGCGCGGCCGGGGGGTCGTTACACGTTCAGGACATATCAGCGCGGAGCGGTCGCCAGGCCCGTGCAGGTGCGCAACTGCCCGTACCGGTCGGCGATCTGCTGCCCGGCGGCGCCGGTCTGCGGCTGCGGTACGCCGTTGCCGTCGACCAGGGCGGGGGTGAAGACCGCCTTGGTGACCTTGCCGCCGGTGACGGTGAGGGTGGTCACGCCGGTCTGGTCGGAGTGCGGGTAGGGCGAGGAGCCGTACCAGAGGAAGTTGCCGAAGCCGTAGGCGACGTATGTGGGGCCGAGCATGCCGGAGCCGAGCATGACGTGGGCGTGGGTGCCGACGACGGCGGTGGCGCCGGCCTGCGAGAGGTCCGCGGCGATGGATTTCTGCTCGGGGCCGGGGCAGCTGCGGCCCTCGGTGCCCCAGTGCAGGTAGACCACGACGACATCGGCCTCCCGCTTGGCGGCGCGCACGGCTTTCAGCAGCTCGGCGCGGTCCAGCGCGGAGGCGATGCCGGGCTTGCCGGGGCCGGCGCGGAAGACCTGGTTGGTGTAGTCCTGCACCTGGCTGGCGGCGACGACGGCGAGGCGTACGCCGTTGATCGTGGTGACGTACGGGCGGTAGGCGGCGGTGTCGTCGGGGCCGATGCCGACGACGGGTATCGGGGAGGTGCGCTGGGCGGCGAGGCTGTCGGTCAGCCCCTGCGGGCCGTAGTCGACGGCGTGGTTGTTGGCCATGGTGACGGCGTCGATCCCGGAGCGCTGGAGGGCGCCGAGGGCGTCGGGGGTGGTGCGGAAGTGGTACTTCTTCGGCTGCGGGGTGCCGCGGGTGGTGATCGCGGTCTCCAGGTTGACCATCGCGAAGTCGGCGGCGGTGAGCTGCTGCGCCAGGGGGCCGAGGGCGGGGTCGGTGCGCAGGCGGTTCGCGGTGCGGTCGGTGAAGTGGACGTCGCCGGCGAAGGCGAGGGTGAGGGTGCCGGGCGGCTCTTTCGGGGCCGCGGTGCCGGCCGGGGTGCCGGTCCCGGCGGTGGCGGAAGGTTTCTGCGCCGGGGTCGTGGCGGAGTGCGGCCCGGACGCCGCGGCCGGGCTGCCCCCGCGCCCGTAGCCGGCCCACGCGGTGACCGCGGCGGCGAGCACCAGCACGGAAAGGCCCACGGCCGCGTTCCTGCGGCGCCGGCGGCGCGCCCTGGCCCGGCGGGCGGCACGCCGCGATATGGGCCCCTCGTTCGTCATCGGACAAGCGTACGATCCAGCTGCTACGTATCCGCCCCCTGGGTGATGGTTTCGGTGACTTCGGCCACCCGTGCCTGTTCCTCGGCCGCGAAGCGCTCGGCGTCCAGCCGCTCGGCGACCTCCTCGTCCTGCGTCATGAGCAGGTCCAGGTTGGAGTCGCCGAGCTCGAAGACGCCGAGGTCCACGTACGCCTTCTGCAGCCGCGGCCCCCACAGGCCGATGTCCTTCACGCACGGCACGATGCGGGAGAACAGCAGCTTGCGGAACAGGTGCAGGAACGGCGACCGCTCGGTGATCTTGGCGGCCTCGGCCGCCGGCACGCCGAAGTTCTCCAGCACCTCAAGGCCGCGCAGCCGGTCGCGCATCAGGTAGCAGCCCTCGATCACGAACTCCTCGCGCTCGCGCAGTTCGGCGTCGCTGAGCTGCCGGTAGTAGTCGCGCAGCGCCATCCGCCCGAAGGCGACATGCCGGGCCTCGTCCTGCATGACGTAGGCCAGGATCTGCCGGGGCAGCGGCTTGTCGGTGGTGTCGCGGATCATCCCGAAGGCGGCGAGCGCCAGGCCCTCGATGAGCACCTGCATGCCGAGGTAGGGCATGTCCCAGCGCGCGTCGCGCAGGGTGTCGCCGAGCAGCGCCTGGAGGTTGTCGTCGACCGGGTAGAGCATGCCGATCTTGTCGTGCAGGAAGCGGCCGTAGATCTCGGCGTGCCGGGCCTCGTCCATGGTCTGCGTCGCGGAGTAGAACTTCGCGTCCAGGTCGGGCGCGGACTCCACGATGCGGGCGGCGCACACCATGGCGCCCTGCTCGCCGTGCAGGAACTGGCTGAACTGCCAGGCGGTGTAGTGCTGCCGCAAGCGCCCCCGGTCCGCGGCGGACATCGCGTCCCAGTAGCGGGTGCCGTACAGGGCCATCGCCTCGTCCGGGGTGCCGAGCGGGTCGTACGGATCGACCTCCAGGTCCCAGTCGATCCGCCGTACGGCGTCCCACTGCTTGTCCTTGCCCTTCTGGTACAGCGCCAGCAGCCGGTCGCGGCCGTCGTCGTACTCCCACGTGAAGCGGGCCGCGCCCTGCGCGGGCACCTCCCACGTCCACTCGGCGGGCGGTGTGGTGTAGCGGCCTTCGGTGGACATACGCGGCTCCCCTTTTTCCCGCTCACTCGCCTCCGGGCGCTTCTATCCGGTGTCGACGGTCGACCATGCTCGGTTCCTCGTTCCTCGTTCCTCGGAACCTCCGCGTGCTCTCCCTTTCGACACCGGCGCGCCCTTTGGCTCGTTCGCTGCCATGGCCTGCCCAATCGTTCGCGCACAGGGGCTTGACGGCCTTGTTGACACAGAGTCTCATAAGAGGCGTACCGCTGGTAACCCTCGTGCACCGGAGGCATGTTCGCCATGGACGCCACACTGACCGACCGCGAGAAGACCGCGGAACGCCTGCTCGCGGCGTCCGCGAAGCACTCCTTCGACCCCGACAAGGAGCTCGACTGGGACGCCCCCTTCGAGGAGGGCCGCTGGTTCTGGCCGCCCGAGCTGCTCTCGCTCTACGACACGCCGCTGTGGCGGCGGATGGGCGACGAGCAGCGGATGGAGCTGAGCCGCCACGAGGCCGCGTCGCTGTGCGCGATCGGGGTGTGGTTCGAGACCATCCTCATGCAGCTGCTGCTGCGCCACACCTACGACCTCGACCCGACCAGCGGGCATGTCCGCTACGCGCTCACCGAGATAGCCGACGAGTGCCGGCACTCCAAGATGTTCGCCCGCGCGGTGACGAAGATGGGCACGCCGGCGTACCGGCCGAGCCGGCTGGACCGGCAGCTCGGGCGGATCCTCAAGACCGTCTCCACGACGCCGGGTTCCTTCACGGGGACGCTGCTGGCCGAGGAGATCCTGGACTGGATGCAGCGGCTGACCTTCCCGGACGAGCGGGTGCAGACGCTGACCCGCGGCATCACCCGTATCCACGTGGTGGAGGAGGCCCGGCACATCCGCTATGCCCGCGAGGAGCTGCGCCGCCAGATGGCGACGGCGCCGCGCTGGGAGATCGAGTTCACCCGGCTGACGTCCGCGCAGGCCGCGCGGGTGATCTCGCGCTCGCTGATCAGCCCGCGGGTCTACGCCGAGGTCGGCCTCGACCCGAAGGAGGCGGTCGCGGCGGCACTGGCGAGCCCGCACCGGCAGGACGTGATGCGGCAGTCGGCGAAGCGGCTGACGGACTTCTTCGACGAGATCGGGCTCATCCGCGGGCCGAGCCGCCGGGTGTGGCGGGCGTCGGGTCTCATGCCGCTGCCGGCGTGAGGAGGCCCTGGCGGCGCCGGACGCGGCGGCGCTGAGTGCGGGACGGCCGGCGGCCGGCGGCTGGCGGAACGTTACGGCTTGGTCGCCGTCGGGTCGAGCAGGTGCGCGGTGGCCGGGGCGAGGGCGGCCAGGCGGGCCAGCAGCGCGCCGGCCGGGCTGTCCGCGGTCTCCTGCGGCAGCGCGCGGGCGGCGGCCTCGGCGGCCTCCGGGTCGGTGGTCGCGGTGACCAGCAGCAGCCCGGTGAAGTGGTCCACGAGCCAGTCCCGCAGCTCCCCGCGCGGCGGCTCGCGGCCCTCGTCGATCCAGATGAGGGAGACCGCCTCGACGCAGGCGATCCACGACCGCACCATCATCGCCAGCCGCGGCCCCGGCGCGCTGACCCCCAGATGCGCGAGCACCTGCTCCGCCGCCCGCCGCCGCACCCCGTCCACGATCGCGTCCGTCCGGCTCGTCTCGGCGACACTGCCGCCGCCCAGCAGCGCCCCGTACGCCGGCGCGTGCTCCTCGACGTACGCGAGGTAGCGGTCCAGCGCCGAGGCCAGCCGCCCGGTGGGCGGCCCCTCCGCGGGCACCGCGAACCGCCCGATCAGCTCCTCGGCGGCCCCCAGCACGGCGGCCTCGTACAACTGCTGCTTCCCGCCGGGGAAATACCGGTACACCAGCGGCCTGGACACCCCCGCGGCGGCGGCCACGTCATCGATCGACACATCCTCCGGCCGCCGATGCCCGAACAGGTCGACCGCCGCCCCGAGCAACTGCGCCCGCCGCGCCTCGACACCCATCCTCCGGTAGCCCACGGCCCCACCTTATGACCTCCGGTCCGGATACATGTTCGGCCGCGGACCCGTATCCGGGTGCGCAGGTGCGGGCCTCTCGAAACGTCAGCCGAGCGTGACGGACGGCGACCACAGCAGGGAGTACTGGGGACCCTTCGCCAGACCCTGCACAGAATGTCCGGCGGCACCGGCCTTTGTCGGCGTGAAGCACGCCTTGTCCGTGCCCGCCGCAATGACGCCTGCACAGTACGCGTCATACTGAGCTTGTCCGGACAAAATACTGATGGTGTCGATGTGGTAGTTGCCCGCCTGGGAAGCCCTGACCACGGTGACCGCCTGGTAGTTGGTGCCGCTGACGACAATGCACTCCTGCGCAAGCAAGCCGGGCTCTTCGTCGATACCGGCCGTTCCGGAACAGTGCCAGTTTGACCCGATTCCGTAGAAATTATCCCAACTACCGAAGTCGGCCTGGGCGGTTCCGGCCGCACCGAGTACGGCACTCCCCGCGAGCACGAGACCAGCGCCGACCGCACTCCAGATCCTGCGAAAGTTCATGATTTCCCTTCCGTCCGCCCGCAAACGCCACGGAGTGGCGTCCGAGCCACGAACCCATCTTGCGCACAGCGGGGGTGAATTGCACGCGCGGACCAGGGCCATCGACATCGACGACGTGGCCGCGGCACCGCCCCTGTCGATCTCGGAGCCACGAGGACTGCGCCCGGGGCGCGTGGCACGAGAGCGGGGGCCAGCCGGGGGTGCGGCCTCGGCGAAAGATCAGGCCACGTCCTCCAGATGGGTTACCACCTGGCATCATGCTTGATATAGCGCAGGTTTCCTGCAAATATTGCCGTGTGGACAAGGTCGATGAGTCACTGAACGCTTCGGTCCTTCTGTCATTCCAGGCAGAGAACGTCCGGTCCTTCCGTGGTGACTGGGAGTTGTCCCTGCTTGCCACAAGCCTGGCCGAGAAGCCAGTGGTGCGAAGGGTGGTCTGGCGATCGGGCGGCCGGACCATCGGTGTCCTGCCGGTCGCGTGCATCTACGGTGCCAACGCCTCCGGCAAGTCGAACATACTCAGGGCCATGGCCGACATGCGGGAACTCGTCTTGCAGTCCTTCCGCCTGGGCTCCCCCGGCGGAGGAGTCCCTCGGCGGCCGTTCCTCTTGGACCCAGAGGCAAGGCGGACACCATCCCGGTTCGAGGTCGACCTGGTGGTGGACGGCGTCCGTCACGGCTACGGCTTCGTAGTGGACGACCAGCGGGTCGTGAGCGAGTGGGCTACTCGATACCCACACGGCCGCGCCGCGCTTCTATTCAATCGCACCGGCGACGAGGTGGAACTGGGAGCCGGTAACCGGGCCCGCGGGCAAGCGGTTAAGGCGCTGCTGCGCCCGAATGCCCTGTTTTTGTCCACAGCTGCGTCGGCGGCCCACCCGGACCTCCTGCCGCTTTACACATGGTTCGAGCGGAACTTGCTACTCGCAGATGCACGCACCAGGACTTTCCGACAGGCGGTGACTCGGCAGCTGCTCGACGATGAGGCACGCCGTTCACAAGTCCTGGCCCTCCTACAGGCAGCAGACCTGGGAATCATCGGAGCCAACCGGCATGAGATGGATCCGGTGATGCAGGAGCGAATGCAGCGCGCCGTCCGTATCCTGTCCGGTCGCGAGGACGATGACAGCAGCCCAGCCGACATTCTGGACTTCGAAACCCTCGACTCGAACCTGGTCCACCGAGGCGCCGTCGACGACATCGAAATGACCGCAGACGACGAGTCGCTGGGCACCCTTGTATGGTTTGGCCTCATCGGTCCAGTGCTTCAGGCCCTTGCCCAGGGAACGGTGCTCCTGGCTGATGAGCTTGACGCGAGCCTGCATCCAGCGCTGGTCTCCCAGCTGGTCCAACTCTTCCAGGACCCGGAGACCAACCCGCGTCACGCCCAACTCATCTTCAATTCCCACGACGTGACCTTGATGGGGGACTCCGTCACCGAGCGTCTGATCGGGCGTGACCAGGTGTGGTTCACGGAGAAGTACAGTGACGGCAACACGCACCTGTTCGCCCTTGCTGACCTTGATCCGCGCAAGGAGGAGGCAATCGCCCGACGCTACCTAGCAGGGCGCTACGGAGCGATTCCGATCCTGTCCTCGGAGGACTTCGCCGCCGCAACCGCGCCCGCAACCTCTGGCAGGCCCACGTGAGCCGTGGCAAATCCGGCCCTCCACGTAGAACCCCGTCGGTTTCCGCCCAACGCCTGAGCTTGCTTGTCATCGCGGAGGGCCAGGCTACCGAAAAGCAGTACCTGACCGACTGGCACCGCCGGTACCGGCACCGCGTGAATGTCGAGTTCTCTCCCGTTCACGGCACGCCGTTCCACCTCGTGGAGGAAGCCGTCCGGGTCAAGCAGCAAGAGGCCCGGGAGGAGAAGAGAGGGCGCGGACGAGCCCACGACCAGATCTGGTGCGTTTTCGACCGCGATGAACACCCCCTCCTGCCGGAGGCTTTCAAGCTTGCGCAGGACCACGGCGTGCGAACGGCGTTCTCCAACCCATGCTTGGAGCTGTGGTTCCTGTGGCACTTTCAGGACCAGACCGGACACATAGAACGTCACGATGCACAGCGTGCCGCCCGCGGCCATCTGGGCTGCGATAAAAATCTCACCGCGGCGGCGCTAAAAGCCCTCGCCCTCCCCGAACGGTTCGCCGTGGCCAAGAAGCGTGCGCTCGCACTCGAAGCCAAGCATCTGGGCGATGATTCACCCGCAGCGAGCAACCCCAGCAGCGATGTGTGGCAGCTCATTGACGAGATCCAGGGAAATTGACCCCGCCCTGCGGCCGGCGTGCTTTCGCGGTACAGAACCGGGGTGCCTTCTGCGACCCGCCGTGTGATCAGTCGCCTACTGGACGACGCGATACGCGCGAAGCGGCGTCGGCCCGGTGTTCACGGCGAGGACGTTACGTGATCGAGTCGGCCGGGTTGAGGAGATAGGCGCCGCGCTCCACGCCTTGGAGGACGGTGGCGGCGGTCGCCTCGGAGGTCAGGGCGGTGGAGTCCAGGGCGTGGGGCTCATAGCTGCCGAGGTCGGTGAACTGCTGGTGCAGGGAGCGGATCGGCTCGGGGTCGGTGAGGGCGTCGTCGCCGGTACGGGTGGTCGCCCGGTCCAGGATGGTGCGCTCGTCCGGGCGGAGGATGACGTAGCTCAGTGGCAGGGCCTGCTCGTGGGCCGTCGTGCGGAAGAGGTCGATGAACCAGGGGCCGACGATGCCGTCGCAGATCACCTGGTAGCCGCCCGCCGCGTAACCGAACGCTGCGGAGACCAGCACCTGGAGCACGACCTCGTTCTGCCGGTGCGCCTCGGGCAGGTAGGGCGCGACCCGGCCCCGCTTGATGTACTGCCAAAAGTCATCGCTGTGCAGGTGCACGCTGGGTTCGAGCCGATCCGCCAACAGCCGCGCGACGGTGCTCTTTCCGGCCCCGGGCGGCCCGGTCAGGACGATCACCTGCCCGCGCCGAGCGGACAACAGGGGCTGGGGCGACTCGTTCATCCCGCCACCGTCCCACGCCCGGCCGGCCCGGCGCTGCCGAATTTCCCGCCCGCGCGCCCAACTGCCGCCGGGTGGGCGCACGGCGGACCCGGTGAATTCGGCGGGTTGCCGAGCGGGCCGGCGGGGAGGAACCCCGCCGGCCCATCGGTGTAACGGGAAACCACCGTCAGCAGTGGTTGACCGTGCCGGACACCAGGACCAGATAGTCCGCGGCGTATATCCACCGGCCGGTGCCGACGTTCACCCAGTAGTTGCCGTAGTAGTTGTAGGTGTAGCACCAGGCGTTGAGCTTCACGAGGCCCTTGATGCTGGCGCTGTCCGTGCACTCCCCCGCGGGTTCCAGGTGCGCGAGCGCACCCGTGCGCACCGTTTCCACCACCCCGTTGGACTTGTCCGACACCGCGACGTGCGAGCACGGCGAGGACGCGGACGCGCTCGTGGCCCCGACGCCGACGGTCAGCGCGGCGGTCGCCACCAGGGCTGCGGTCAATGCGGTGACGGTTCGTGTACGAGTCTTCATTTCCCCCCTCTGGTTGATCTGTCCGGCGTTACGCAATCACGGGGCGTCGATTATCCGACAGGCGGTTTCCAGCCAAAGGCCGGGCCCCAGCAGTGGAATTCATAATTCCAGGGAAAGCGGACGACCCGGAAGGGGAAATTCCTTGAGAACCGGACACCGGTATTCCCGTTCCGACGGAACACCGGAATGCCTTTCCCGCAGCACGGCACCGCCTCACACCGACCCACGCCCCCACGACACCCTCGACCCGCCTGGTGCGGGAAACGGACCGACCTGGTCAGTTCCGGTTTGCCGCCGCGGGCTTCACCTCGCCCGCCCCGCGCGGAAGCGGGACCACGCCGCGAACCTTTCGGCGTTCGCCTTCTGCGTGGGGACGGCGTTCGCTGTCGCGTGGTCCACAAGCTCGTCCAACCGGGCACTGGGGCCGTCCTCGGCGATCAGCAGAGCCTCGGCCGTGCTCGACGAGAACGATTGCACCGTCACGACCGCCAGTTGCCCTCCCGGTTCACCGATCGCCAGGGCGCCCCGAGCCCTTGAATCCCCCGGCGCGCGCCGCGGGTCCGACGATGTCCCTGAGCGCGGCCTTGAAAGACACCTGCGCTGTCACACGGTCACCTCGCCCCCGAGTCCTACTCCGCCACACCGGTCAGCGCCTCGGGTCCGGGCCGGTCCAGGGGGTCGGGACCGGTGCTGGAGTCCCTCGTGCCCGCGTCCAGCGAGGCGTGCAGCGGCTGTTGGAGCCGGATCCGTTCCTCGTCAGGAAGGTTCATCGACTCGGCCAGCACGGCGGCGAGCGCCGCGACCTCCGCGCTGTCGACATCGGGGTCGAAGAGCCACCGGATGTTCTCCTCGGACGTGATGAGGTCGATCACCGCGCGTCCGCTCGCGTCCCGTGCGGCCGGAGCTCGTACGTAGCGCACGCGGTCGAGGGGTATCTCCTGACCGATCTCGCCCTGCCCGAGGAACGCGTTCGACTTGGCGGTGATGATGCGGCGATCCGTGACCGCCACCAAATTCCTCGCCGCCGCCTTGTCGATCGCCGGCGCCACCTTCTCCTTTGCGCCGTCGAGGATCGCACCGATCCGGTCGGGGGCGTCGAGGCCAAGAGCCCGAAGGATCTCACCCTCCTCCATAAACCACTGCAGGATGCGCAGATAACGCTTGGGACTCCATGACTTGGGCGCACAGAGGACGCCGGGCGCCGCCAACTCGGCGGCCGGCGGATGAAGGGCGTCGGCAAGGGGCCGGATCGCCTCCAGCAGGAGGGCGCCGGCGGAACGGGCCTTCTTCGCGTCCTTCCACTTCCCCAGCAGGGGCAGTGCGGCGGGGCCCGGGAGTTCAGCGATGATGCGCAACTCCCGTGCCAGCGAGTCAACAAGGCGCGTGGTCTCAGCGAGCGCGGAGTTGAACTCCTCGGCGGTCTCGCGCTCGATGATCTCGACGAGCCGCGCCTCGTCGCCCTCCTCGCTTCCAACGAGTCTCGCACGCGCGGCATGGAGCGTCTGGTATCCGGTCCACGCTTTGAGCGAGGCCAACAGGGCGTAGGCGTCGAAGACGATCGTCTTGGCGTTGATCTCCAGGTATTGACGGCGGCCTTGAGCGTCGAGCTGACCGAGATGCCGGATGTGCTCGCCGACGTGCAGCCGGTACGTTTCACGCTGCTTACGCAGGGCGTCCTCTTTGGACGCGACCTTCTCCCACTCGGTCGTCGTGACCGATTGAAGTTCCCGCGCGCGGCTGAGTGCGCGATCGACGGTGTCGACAAGTCCCGTCACCTCGGCCCACTGCTCTTGGCGCACGGCCGTGAGGACTTCGCTTGTCAGCGCGATGTTGGTCCGGACAAGGCCCGTGACCTGGGTCAGCATCGCCTGGAGGGCGATCATGGCGAGTGCCGGGCCGATTCCGGCCGCGGAATCCGCAGCGTTCGCTCGAGTCACGCGATGCCAGCGAACCTGGTGGACTATGCGGCCGTCCATGAAGACCGCTCCGAGATTTGCCCCGTCCTTGACGGCAAGCGTTCCGCCGGCGTTCAGCAGCGCCTGCGCCGTGTGCCCGATCTGGTAGACGCCCTCCACGTTGGCGAAGGCGTTCGCGAGGTTGCCGCCCAGGGTCGCCGCGTTACCGATCGAGGCGAGGGCAGCCGAAAGACGAGTACGGTCACCGGGCGCCAAAAGGCCCATGTCCAGCGGGTCGAGCTTGAGTTCCGCCGCTAGTTCCGCCGGGACCGCACCAAGGGCGACGGCAATTCCCGGTCGCACCTCCACCAGGTCCGTCGACGCCTCCGGAGAGTCCTCGGCACGTGAGTCGGCGGTATCGCTCCCGCCTTCCTCCTCGGGCTCGGGGGTCTTCGTCGAGTCCGAAGAGTCCTGCATGCGATCTCCTCCCGATGGGCTTCCAACGGCCCTGTGCAAATACGGGCTTTACTGCCGAAGAGTACGGCAGGCGGCTACACGGCGAGCGGGTCTTCGCCAGGCCCGGCCTCTCGTACGAGCAGAGGCCGCGCCCGCCTTCCGCGTCGAGGATTGTGGGGCGGCGGCGAGCCGGACGCCGGACCACGCATGCACGTTGATCCGCGAGGACAACCCCGGCGGCGCGGACGAGGAGATCAAGCGGCGGGTGCATGTGCGGATTGCCCGGCAAGCGCTGCTGACCCGGCGACCACGCCGCTTAGCATGGAGGTGGCCCTCAACGAAGCCGTCCTGCATCGCCTCGGTCGGTGGCCGGGAGACCATGGCTGCACAGCTTGATCACCTGGTCCGACGTAGCGGCTCTGCCGCATGTTCTTGCACCACGGCCCGGCCGTCGGGGTCGTTCACGGTGCTCCGTTTCCTCTCAACAGTGAGGCGGTTTGGGGCCGTTGCCTGAACCGCGAGGGAACAAAGCGCCTCCTTCAGCAAGCAACAAGGGAGCTAGGGCAGTGAAGAGTTCCGACCTGGTCGGGGCGGTGTGGCGCAAGTCCAGCCGCTCGGCGAACAACGGGCAGTGCGTCGAAGTCGCCTTTCTCGGTGACGGGCGGGTCGCGTTGCGCGACAGCAAGGACCAAGGGCACGGGCCCGCGCTCGTGTTCACGGCGGGCGAGTGGGCCGCGTTCCACGGTGGGGTCGTGGACGGCGAGTTCGCGGCCGAGTAAGGGTGGTGCGGCGGGAGCGCCCGACCGTTGCGGCGGGGCGGGGGGCCCCCCCGGGGCCGCGGGGGGCGGGGGGCCTGGGGGGGGGGGTTTTTTCCCTCTCCCGGGGGTGGGGGCCCCCGAGACGCCCCCCCGGGCGGGGGGGGGGGGGGGGGGGGGGGGGGGGGGGGGGGTGTGGGGGGGGGGGGGGGGGGGGGGGGGGGGGGGGGGGGGGGGGGGGGGGGGGGGGGGGGGGGGGAAGGGGGGGGGGGGTGCTGGGGGGCGGGGGCGGGGCGGGACCCTGCGGGCGCTACAGCGCCCGCAGGCCGTTGATGACCTCGCGCAGGATGCTCTCGTCGGGCAGCTCGGCGGGCGGCACCGGCTGGTGGACCGTCACATGCCCGGCCTCCAGCAGGTCCCCGATGAGCACCCGCACCACGCCGACCGGCAGGTCGACCTCGGCGGCCAGCTCGGCGACCGAGGTGGCCTGCTCCCGACACAGGTGGACGATGTCGATCTGCTCGGGCGACAGCGTGCGGTCGGCTTCGAGATCGGTGTCGCCGTCCTCGGTCAGCGACACCACCAGGGCGATCAGGTCGAGCTTCGCCTCGGCCGCGTGGCTCGTACGCCCGCGGGTCATCGCGTAGGGCCGTACCACCGGCCCTGCCGCGTCGTCGTACCAGCGGTCCGATTCGGACGTCATGTCACCGTGTCACCCCAACCCCGTATCTCGGCTGTCAGCCGCTCAGCGCCGTACCGCCGCCGTGCCGCGGCGCGGTCGCCAGATGGGCGCCGACCCGCTTGACCAGCAGCGCCATCTCGTACGCCACCTGTCCGACGTCGGAGTCGGCGTCGGCGAGCACGGCCAGGCAGCTGCCGTCGCCGGCGGCCGTGACGAACAGGAAGGCGTCGTCGAGCTCGACGATGGTCTGCCGGACCTGGCCGGCGTCGAAGTGCCGCCCGACACCCTTGGCGAGGCTGTGGAAGCCCGAGGCGACGGCCGCCAGGTGCTCCGAGTCCTCCCGGGTCAGCCCTTCCGAGGCGCCGGTCGCCAGGCCGTCGCCGGAGAGCACCAGCGCCTTGCGGATGCTGGCGACACGCGTCACCAGGTCGTCCAGCAGCCAACTCAGCTCACGTGTCGGGCTCGATGGTGCGGTCATCGACCGTTCCCCTCAGGTGTCGTTCCTCGTGCTGTCGTCGAAGAGTCCGTCGCGTCCGCCGCGGTGCCGTCCGCCGCGGTGCCGTCCGCCGCCTCCGCCGCGTCGGGGCCGGTCTCGGCCGCCCGGCGACCGCGCTGCCAGCCGCGCTGGATCGACGACATCCGGGCGCGGACCTCGTCGGCGGAGCGCTCGCGCCCGCCGCCGTGCTCCGGCTCCCCCGCCGCCTCGGGCCGCTGCGCGTCGGTGCGCAGCTGGGCGGCGAGGCTGGCCTGCCGCACCCGGCGCGGCAGGGCGCCCCCGCCGTCGGTGCCGTCCGGATCGTCGGGCCCGCGGTCGATGGGGCGGCGGGCCCGGTCGGAGATCAGCACCGGGGCGGAACCGGACCGCGGGCGGCGGCGCGGCAGCGGCACCGGGTCCGCGGGCGACTGCTCCGGCGTCCCCGGCGCGGCGCCGGGGGGCAGTTCTGCGGGGTCGTCGAGGGCGTCCAGGCCCCGGCCGAAGGCCGCCGACAGCGGCTCCTCGGCATGCGCGGCATGCTCCTTGCGGCGCTCGCCGCCGATGTCGTCGACGCCCTCCAGGCCCCACTGGCGGAAGGTGTGCTCGGTGTCGCCCGCGGTGTCCTTGCCGCCCTGCTGGGGCACCCGGGGCGCGGGGGTGGCGCCGGTGTCCTCGCCGCTGTCGCTGAGCAGGGTGTCGGGGATCATCACCACGGCGGTGGTGCCGCCGTACGGCGACTGGCGCAGCGAGACCCGCACGTTGTGGCGCTGGGCGAGCCGGCTGACCACGAACAGGCCGAGCCGGTCGGTGTCGGACAGCTCGAACTCGGGGGTCTCGGCGAGCCGCAGGTTGGCCTCCAGCAGCGCGTCGGGCGTCAGGCCCAGGCCCCGGTCGTCGATCTCCAGGACAAAGCCGTTGGCCGCGGGCTCGCCGTGCAGCTTGACGGTGGTCTGCGGCGGGGAGAAGACCGCGGCGTTCTCGATGAGCTCGGCGAGCAGGTGGGTGAGGTCGGCGACGGCGGCGCCCGCGACGGCCAGCCGCGGCAGCCGGCGCACCTCGATGCGGTCGTAGTCCTCGACCTCGGCGATCGCGGCCCGGACCACGTCCATCAGCTGCACGGGCTTGCGCCACTGCCGGGACGGGGTGGCGCCGGACAGGATGACCAGGCCCTCGGCGTGCCGGCGCATACGGGTGGTCATGTGGTCCAGCCGGAAGAGGTCGGCCAGTTCCTCGCTGTCGTCGGTGCGGCGCTCCATGGCGTCCAGCAGCGTCAGCTGGCGGTGCAGCAGCACCTGGCTGCGGCGGGCGAGGTTGACGAAGACCTCCGAGACGCCCTTGCGGAGGTTGTTCTGCCGCACCGTGGCCTCGACGACGGCCCGCTGGAGGGTGTTGAGGGCCTTGCCGACCTGGCCGATCTCGTCGTCGGGGTACTCCAGGCGGGGTACCTCGGTCTCGACGTCGATCTGCTCGCCGGCCGCGAGCCGCCGCATGACCTGCGGCAGCCGGGTGCCGGAGACCTCCTGGGCCTCGCGGCGCAGCCCGGTCAGGTCGCGGATCAGGCCGCGCCCGATGCGTACCGACACGAACAGCGTGGCGATCACCGCGACCAGGCCGATGCCGCCGACGAAGATCGCCTCGATGATCGCGGTGGTGGCGATGGGCTGGTTGTGGTCGCTGAGCTGGTTCTCGGAGGTGGTGCCCAGCCGGTTGAGGTCGTCCAGGGTGGTCGCGGCGAGCGACGGCCAGGACTGGTGGGCGGCGACGATCGGGGCGTCGTCGACGCCGGCGGCGATGACGGCGTCCTCGGCGGCGCGCAGCGTCTTGCCGCTGCTGTCGCGCCAGTAGGCGTCGTAGGGCGCCCGCTCGTCGTCGGTCAGCAGCCACAGGCTGGAGGTGTAGTAGTTGCGCTGCTCGGCGACGGCGAAGGTGAAGGACTTCAACTCCGCGGCACTCATGTGGCCGGTGCTGATCGCGGCGGCCATCAGCGCGTCCTCGCGGCTGACCTCGTCGCGGGCCAGGCTCAGCTGGACGACGGCGTGGTGCTCGTCGTCGAGCCGGAAGTCGTTGTGCGGGTTGAGCGCGTCGAACATCTGGAAGGCCGGCGCCGTCATGTCGTTGTACGCCGTGTAGACGTCGTTGCGGCTGATCCGGCCGTTGTCGGCGCGCTGGCGCAGCGAGGGCAGGCCCTCGACGGTGCTGAGGAAGGTGTCCAGGCGGCTGCGGGAGGTGGCGTCGAGGTCGCCGCGCACCCCGGAGGCCGAGATCCGGGTGCGCATCTTGGCGATGGAGGCGTCGGTGACCTGCTGCTGCTTGGTGTAGCCGATCCTGGCCTGCGAGTCGCGGGGGTTGGCCACGTAGATCATGGCGGCCCTGCGCTCCTGCTGCAGGCTCTGCACCGCGTCCTGGCCGGGGAACCCGACGTTGTCGACCACCCGCCGGACGTCCGGCCGGTCCAGCAGCGCCTTGCCCGTCACGACGGCGGCGAACGCCCAGATGACGGTCAGGGACGCCAGCGGGATCAGCAGCAGCGCCACGATCTTCCGGCGGATCGTCGTACCGCGAAAGCTCATGGCCTCCCCAACGGTCTCCCCCGCGGCGGGGGTGTGTCGCGTGTAAACGGCGTGAGCCTACTACCGCCCCAGACGTAACTCGAAAGCATGTATGTGAGTTGGGCAGATCTGCGACGAAACGTACCCCCGGAATGCACCGGGCCTTTTCGGGGCAGCCGTTCTTCATGGAGTTGCAGGAGCGGACCGTGTGGGTGGAGGAGCCCGCCAGGAGGCCGCGGATGGCCGATCCGGTGCGGGACGCGGCGGTGCGCGCGGGACTGCTCAGCGCGGTGGCGCTGGTGCAGGCGCTCGTCGGCGTGGTGCTCGCGGCCGGGCACTCGTGGCTGGCGGCGCCGGTGCTGGTGACCACGGTGGTGACGTCGGTGGTGGCGTCGTGGGCGGTGCTCGACGTGTGGGTGACGCGGCAGGTGTGGGCGCAGCGCGACGGGGTGGTCTCCAGTCCGAGCAGCGCGGCGCGCGAGCGGCGGGCGGAGCGGCGCAGGGCCAGGCGCGCGGAGCGCGGCAGGCGGGCGGCGGGGTCGCGGGGCCGTGTGGGGCGGCCCCACATACCGCGGCATCTAGGGGTGTGAGGGCTCGGGCGCGGCTGCCGGCGGTCGGTCCTCCCGGGGTACGGCCTCCCGGGGTACGGCCTCCCCGGGTGCGGCTGCCGGCGGTACGGCCTCCGGTGGGCGGCGGAACATCCGGGTGGCGGTGATCTCGCCGTGCACCTGCTCGCCCTGCGGGTCCTGGACGGGCAGGCCGGGCCGGAGGTGCTCCTCGACGCTGATGTACTTCAGCCCCGCCCGCAGGTCCGCGTCGTTGCGCAGCCGCACCACGAGCGGGAACTCGGCGAGCGCGGTGGTGTCGAACAGCCCGGTGGTGTAGAGCAGTTGCACGCCGAGCGCGTCGGCGACGGCCCGCTGGAGCTCCAGCAGGTATGTGGCGTTGGCGCGGCCGATGGGGTTGTCGAGGAAGAGCGTGCCGGCGTGCCGCTGCCGGTCCCGGCCGCGGTCGTTGCTGCGCAGCGCCGCCATCGTGCAGTAGAGGGCGATCGCTGCGGTGAGCAGCTGGCCGCCGGAGAAGACGTCGCCCATCTGCCCGACCGGCACCCGCTCGGCGCGCAGCACGGCGTCGGGCTTGAGGATCTCCACGGCGACGCCGCGCGGCTGCAGGGCGGCGGCGACCGCGCGCAGCAGCAGCGACATGCCGTCGCGGCGCAGGTCGGCGTTCTTGCGCAGCGCGGACCTGGTGGCCTCGTCGATGACCTCGCCGAGGCGTTCGGTGAGCACCGCCTGGTCGGGGTCCTCGAAGCGGATCCGCAGGAATTCCTGGCCCGACCATTCGCCGAGCCCTTCGGGCAGCCGGGACAGCCGCTGGGCCGAGCGCAGGGTGGCCAGCGCCGACTCGACCAGTCCGCGCAGCCGGTCGACGATGATCTCCCGGTTGCGCTCCAGCTGGCCGAGCTCGTCGGTGAGCACCCGCAGCCGGGGCGCGAACGCCGCGGCCCAGGCCGCCGCGTGCTCGGGGAGTGCGGCGGCGGGCAGTTCCCGGATCTGCTGCCGGGCCGGCGTCCTGACCTGCTCGAAGCGCACGGCGTTGGCGTGCCGGACGAGCACGTCGCCGGCCTCGCGCAGCCGGGCTTCGGCGGTCGACAGGTCCGCGGCGCAGCCGCGCAGGCTGCGCCGGGCCTCGGCGGCGGCCTGCCGGGCGGCCTCCTGGCTGCCGGGGTACGGTTCCGGCTCGTCGTCGTCGGGCGCGGCGGGGCCGGTGTCCCGCAGCAGGTCGCGCAGCAGCGCCGCGGTCTCGTCGAAGCCGCCCGCCGCGTCCTCGGCCGCCCGGTGCGCGGCGACGAGGCCGGCGTGCGCGGCGGTGGTCTGCTCCAGCGCCTCGGTGCGGGCGGCGAGTTCGGCGGTGGCGGCGCGCAGCAGCTCCTGCGCGTGGCCGGCGTCGCGGGGGCGCAGCGCCTCGGGCAGCTCGGTGTGGTGCGGGGCGTCGCCGGTCGGGGCCAGCCGCTCGGCCTCGCCGCGCAGCCGGCCCAGTTGCTCGCTGGCGGCCGACGCGCGTGACTCCAGGGTCTGTACGAGCTCCTCGGCGCGGGCCGCGGCGGCCTGCCGGGAGGGGCCGTCGGCGCCGTCGGGGCCCTCCAGCAGCTGGGCGGCGCGGCTGCGTACCTTGTTGGTGAGCCGGTCCAGTTCGACCAGGGCGGCGTTCTCGGTGCTCTCGGCGCGGGCTTGCTCGGCGCGCAGGTCGGCGCCGACGCCGACCTTCTCGTAGACCTCGGAGGCCGCGCGGTAGGCCTCGCGCAGCGCCGGGAGGGCGGCGGTGGGGGCGCCAGCCCCGGGGTCGGCGGCCGAGGCGCCGTCGTCGGGGGCGCCGGCGATCTCGGCGCGTTCGGCGCGCAGCACCCGGGCGGTGCGGCGGGCGTCGTCGGAGGCGCGCTGGGCGGCCCTGCGGTCCTCGTCGGCGGCGCGGGCCCTGGCCAGGCAGGTCTCGGCGCGGGCTTCGGCCTCGGCGGCGTCGGCGGCCAGCTCCCGGGCCCTGCGCTGCCAGGTGGTGCGCTCCCGCAGCCGGTGGGCGAGCCCTGACAGGGCGTCGGCGGTGCGCCGGGCCTGCTCGGCGGCGGCCCTGCGGGTGTCGCTGTCCTGCGCGGCCTCGGCTGCGGCGGCCTCGGTCTCGGCGCGCTCGGCGCGGGCCCGGGCCAGCTCGGCGCGGGTGCGCTCGACGGTCTCGCGGGCGGCGGCGACCTCGGCGTCCAGCTCGGCGAGCCGGCCCTGCGGGCAGGCGGCACGCCAGGAGGCCAGCCGCGCGGCGAGCGTACGGTCGTGGGCCAGGCGCCCGGCCAGCACCCGGATCTCCTCCTCGCGGGCGGTGGCCCGGGAGCGCAGCGCCTGCCGTTCGCCGTCGGCGGCCAGTTCGTCGTGCATGGCGGGGTTCGGCGGGACGAGGAAGACGTCCGGGGCGGCGGCGGACGCGGGCGGCGGGGCGAGCAGCGCGGCGGCGGTGCCGACCGCGACGGTGGAGCGCGGCAGCAGCGCGGCCTGCTCCAGGACGTCCTTGGCACGGCGGTACGAGCCGGGGTCGGTCACCACGACGCCGTCGACCAGCTCGGGGCGCGAGGCGAGGACCAGCGCGTGGTCGGCGGGGTCGACGGCCTGGGCGAGGTAGCGCCAGCCGGGCAGCGCCGGGATGCCGTGCTCGCCCAGGTACTCGACGGTGGCGAGCACGTCGGGGCCGGGCGGCAGCAGTCCGCCGTCGCCGAGGGCGCCGAGGATGCGGGCGTCGTCGGCGGCGGCGGTGCGCAGCTCGAACAGCTGGCGCTCGGCGGCGGCGACGGTGGTGTCGAGGAGTTCACGCAAGGGCTCGGCGAAGTCGTCGAGCAGGGCGGGGGTGATGCCGTCGCCTGCGGCGGGTGCGAGCGGGCCGCGGGGTTCGGCCGCGGAGTCCTCCGTACGGGGCGCGGGCAGGCTGAGCAGCGCGGTCAGCCGGGGGTCGGCGGCCAGCGAGGTGGCCGCCAGGGTCGCGGCGGCCAGGGCCGACTCGGCGGTGGACAGGGCGTCGGCGGCGCGGGCGGCGGCCAGTTCCGCGCGGGTCTCGGCGCCGGCGGCGTCCCGGGCGCGGGCGGCCTGCTCGCGGGCGGCCTCGGCGGCGGCGCGGGCGAGGTCGGTCGCGGTCTCCTCGGCGTCGGCGGCGGCGAGCGCGGCGCGGGCCGGGTCGGCGTCCGGTGCGGAGTCGTCGAGCCACCCGGCCCGTACCGCCTGCGCGGTCTCCTGCTCGACCTCGGCGAGGCGCTGGGCGAGGTGGCCGGCCTCGCTGCGGGCGCGCTGGGCCTCGGTGGCGGCGGCGGTGGCGTCCCGGTGGGCGGCCTCGGACTGCGCCTGGAGCGCGGCGGAGCGCTCCTCCTCGCTGTCGGCCTGCCGTTCGGCGCGGGCCGCGGCGGCGTGCAGGGCGCGTACGAGGTCGGCGGCGGCGGTGGTGCGGGCGGCGAGCGCGGGGGCGGCGTCTCGTTCGGCCTCGCGGATCGCGGCGGTGACGCGTTGCAGGCGGTCCTCGGCGGCGCGCTGGCGCAGCACGGTCTCGGCGGCCTGCCACGCGGCGTGCAGGGTGCGGGCGTCGCCCAGTTCGCGGCGCAGCGCCGCGGCGTCCTTCTCGGCGGCGGCCAGGGCGAGCGAGGCGTGCCGGTAGGCGATCTCGGCGGCGGTCAGGGCGCTGCCGGCGCGGGCCTGGCGGGCGTCGGTGACGGCGTGCGCGGCCTGCGCCACGTCCTGCGCGATGTCGGCGGTCCTGGCCCGCTCCTGGCGGGCGCGGGCGGTGAGCCGGCGGGCGAGCAGGCGGGCGCGGCGCTCGGACCCGGCGTGCACGGCGCGGGCCTGGTCGCGGGCCTCGGCGCCCTCGGCGATCCGCTGGAGCAGGTCGAGGGAGCCGGCGGTGAAGTCGCGTTCGGCGGTGAGCTCGGCGCGGCGGCCGAGCTTGCCGGCGAAGCCGTGGACGAGGTCGGCGAGGCCGTCGGTGTCGCGGGTGTCGGTGACCGCGCGCAGCAGCAGGTCGGTGAAGTCGGAGTCCTTCTTCACCGCGAAAAGGCCCGCGGCCTCGCCCTCGTCGGCGTTCATCTCCCGCTGGTAGCGGAAGAGCTCGGGGTCCAGGCCCAGGTCGCCGAGGTGCTCGTTCCAGCGGTCGTGGATCTCCTCCCACACCACGTCCAGGTGCGGGTACGCCTTGCCGGCCTCGGTGAGCGCGTCACGGAAGCCCTTCATGGTGCGGCGCCGGCCGCGGGCGCCCGAGGTGCCCTCGGCGGGCGGGCGCACCGCGGTGGACTCGGCGACGGGCAGCGAGTCCAGGCTCATGCCGGGGCCGGGACGGAAGGAGTACCAGGCCTCGGCGAACTTGCGCGGGTCGGCGGACACCTGACGGCCGCGCCACTCGCTGACCTTGCCGACGACGACCAGTTCACCGGTGAGGGTGTGCTGCCATTCCAGGGCGACGTGGCCGCAGTCGTCGGCGAGCAGGAACTTGCGCAGCACGCCGGAGCTGGCACCGCCCAGGGTGTTGCGGTGGCCGGGGAGCATGACCGAGAAGATCAGCTTGAGCAGGACGGACTTGCCGCCGCCGTTCTCCAGGAAGAGCACGCCCGCGGGGGCGGGGCGGCGCGGCGGGCCGGCCGGTTCGTCCGCGAAGAAGTCGCCCTGGGCCGGGGCCGGTTGCGGCACCGGTTCGCCGACGCCGCGCAGGTCGAGCACGGTGTCGGCGTACCGCGCGCCGGCGGGCCCGATGGAGTAGAGGCGGAGTCGGGAAAGCTCGTACATGCGGCGGACTCTCGTGGCTGGTCGGCGGGCGGGTGCGGGGGTCGTACGGGCCGGGTGCGGGCCGAGTGCGGTGGGGGGCGGTCAGGTGGCGGTGTGGAAGGGCAGGCCGGCGTCGGGCACCAGGTCGAGGCCGTCGTCGGAGGCGGCGGGCAGCAGGCTCGCGGTGCCGTCGGCGACCGGGACGACGCCCAGCTCCAGCAGCTCTGCCATCGCGGCGCTGCCGGCCATGTCGCGGACCTGGAGCTGGTAGCGGGCGGTGGTGCGGTACGTGCCACCGGCCTCGTCGCCGGTGCGCTGCAGGAAGCCGGAGTCGACGAGGAAGGCGACGGCCTTGCCGATGATGCCGGTGGTGGAGCCGGCCAGCCGGCGGGCGTCCTTGGTCGCGCCGGTGGCGCTGCGCCGGCTGTAGACCCGCCAGGCGGCTTCCAGGCCGGGGGTGTCGCTGGCCGGGTCGGTGACCTCGCCGGCCTCCTCGGCGCGTTCCTCCAGCCGGCGGCACGCCTGCCGGACGAAGGCGTCCACCCCGTTGACGGTGATCCGGCCGATGTAGCCGTCGTCGGCGAGGTCCTCGGGGCGCGGGAAGGCGAGCGCGGCGGCGGCCAGGTGCGCCAGGCCGTGCAGGAAGCGGTCCCCGGCGTCGGACGCGGCGCGGCGGGCGTAATCGCCCATGCGGACGGCGAAGACGGAGTCCTCGGCGGCGGCCACGGCCATGCCGGCCCGCGGCGAGACCTCCAGCACGATCAGGCCGAGGCCGGCGGCGACGGCGTCGGCGGTGCGGGCGAAGCCGGGGTCCTCGCGGTGCCGGCGGACCAGCTCGGCGTATTCGGCGTCGCGCGCGGGCAGCAGCTTGGGCTGCAGGGCGAAGCCGACCAGCCGGGCGGCGTCCGCGACGTCCCCGGCGGTCAGCGCGCCGCCGTCCCGGTCGCGCAGGGCGTCGCGGGGCTGCTCGCGGGACGGCTCGCGGGGCTGCTCGGCCGGGTGGCCGTCGGGGGCCCGCTCGTCGCGCTCGTCGGTCACGGCGTCCTCTCCTGTCGTGCCGCGGGGTGCGCGGCCAGCCGGGCGGTGCCGAGGACGAGGTCGGCGCCGCCGAATTCCGGGTCGTCGAGTGCGGTGCCGTCGTCCACGGCGAACAGCAGCTGCGGCTCCCCCTGGCGTACCGCGGTGCCGACCGGCGGGGAGGCGGCGTGCAGGGCCAGCAGCGCCACCAGGTAGGGCAGGTCGGGGTCGGTGCGGCGGGCCTGGGCGAGCAGCCCGGACAGCCGGCGGGGCGCGTCGTGCGGCAGGTCGAGCAGGTCGAGCGCGGCCTCCAGCTGCTCGTCGGAGAAGCGGCTGTCGTCGGGGGTGGCCACCAGGTCGGGCTCGGGCATCTCGGCGCCGAGGTGGTCGCGCTCCAGCGGCGGGGTCAGCAGCAGGTCCACGAGGTCGGTGACGCGGACCGCGCCCGGGGTGCGCAGGCCGGTGCCGCGGGCGAAGAAGGCGTCGGTGACCCGGACCGCCCGCTCCACCGGGAGCGGCAGCAGCGGGGCAACCAGCTGGCCGTACAGGTCGAGTCCGGCGCGGGCGGGCGGGGTGGCGAAGGCCTGCCGGTCCTGCTCGGCGCGGAAGAGCGGGCCGGCCTCCAGCAGCCGGGACTGCAGCTGGGTGTGCCGGCGGATGCAGTCCTTGACGATGTCGACGAGTTCGGCGGCGCGCCGCTTGTGCTCGGGTTCCTCCGCCTCGTCGCGCGCCTTGCGGATGTTGGTGAGGATCGCGTTCTCGTGCCGGTAGCGGTCGGCGACGTGGTCCAGGGCCTCGGCGATGAGGTCGGGGACCTGTTGCAGCCAGTCCACCGCGCGGACGTTGCGCCGGGTGGCCTCCAGGGTGCGGCGCAGCGTCTCGGCGTACTGCACGGTGCGGTAACGGGCCTGCTCGGCGGCGAGTTGGGCGTCGGCGAGCCGGCCGCGGCTGATCAGCACCTCCAGCTTGACCTCGGCGGCGATCTGGGCGCTGGTGACGTCGGTGTCGAGGGCGCCGACCAGTACGTTGACCGCCTCGTCGGTGGCGCGCAGGTAGACGCTGCCGCCGGGGCCGGGCACCTCCTCGATCAGCTTGAAGTCGTAGTCGCGGCGGACGTAGGCGCCGTCGGGGCCGAAGGTGCCGTAGACGGCGCGGAATCCGCGGTCGGCGCTGCCGACGTTGATCAGGTTCTCCAGCACCCAGCGGGCGACCCGCTCGTGCTCGGCGTGGCTGCGGGTGGGGGTCTGGGCGGCGACGCGGGGCAGCAGCCTGGCCACTATCTGGTCGTGGTCGGCGCCGGTGTCGAAGTCCATGTTGAGGGTGACCAGGTCGATCGCGGCGAGCGCGACCTCCGCCATCGCGTACACCGAATACTCCCCCGCGAGGTTGGCCTTGCGGGCGTCGAGGTCGTGCAGCGGCGCGGTGCAGGCGAGCGCCTTGAGCCGGCGCGCGAGGCCCTCGTCGGCTGCGGGGCCCGGCGCCGGCCGGGCGGCGCCCGGCAGCGGGTAGGGGACGGTCGTGGTCACGCCCCACACATTAGGCGGTGCCACCGACATCGAACGAAACGGCACGGATCGGCATGGGACGGGCGCCCGTTGTCGGTGCGGGATGCCATGATCGGTTCACGGGCATCGTACGGCAGGTACGGGCGCCCTCCGGTCGCGGCGGTGGTGAGGGGTGGTCGGCATGGCGGGCGAGGCGGACGGCGCCGGGGCCGGCGGTGCGGTCGTGGACCTCAACGCGGATCTCGGCGAGGGCTTCGGGCGCTGGCATCTCACCGACGACGAGGCGCTGCTGGACGTCGTCACGAGCGCGAACGTCGCGTGCGGTTTCCACGCGGGCGATCCGGTGACGATGCGCCGGGTGTGCGAGCGGGCCGCGGCCGGCGGGGTGCGGATCGGGGCGCAGGTGTCGTACCGGGACCTGGCAGGTTTCGGGCGGCGGTCGATGGATGTGCCGCCGCAGGAGCTGGCGGCGGAGGTCGCCTACCAGATCGGGGCGCTGGCGGTCTTCGCCGCGGCGGCGGGCGCGCCGGTGGCGTACGTCAAGCCGCACGGGGCGCTGTACAACCGGGCGGTGCACGACGAGGAGCAGGCCGCCGCGGTCGTGGAGGGCGTGCTGCTGGCGGGCCGGCTGCCCGTGCTGGGGCTGCCCGGTTCGCGGTTGCTGGCCGCGGCCGAGCGGGCGGGGCTGCCGGCGGTGCCGGAGGCCTTCGCGGACCGGGCGTACACGGCGCGGGGCACGCTGGTCGCGCGCCGCGAGCCCGGCGCGGTGGTCGGCGAGCCGGCGGCCGTGGTGGAGCGGGCGGTGCGGATCGCCTCGGGCGCCGGGGTGACGTCGCTGGACGGGCAGCACGTGCCGGTCGCGGCGCGCTCGCTGTGCGTCCACGGGGACACACCGGGCGCGGCGCGGCTCGCGGTGCGGGTGCGGGCGGCGCTGGAGGCGGCGGGCGTGCGGGTGGCGGCGTTCGCATGAGGGCGGCGGATCGGGAGCGCGCGAGCTTTACGGGCGCGGGGCGGGCCGGCGGACCGGCCGGGCGGGATGCGGGGGGACCAGGGGCGCAAGGCGCAAGGGCGTACGGGACGGGCGAGGTGACAGGGTGACGGGTCCGTGAAGTGCAAGGTGATGGCCATGGGGCGCGGCGCCGTGCTCGTGGAGACCGAGGACGGCGAACGGGCGCAGGCGCTGCACGCGGAGTTGCTGCGGCGGCGCGCGGCGGGCGAGTTCGCGCAGGTGCGGGAGATCGTGCCGGCCGCGCGTACGGTCCTGGTCGCCGGCCTCGACGATCCGAAGGGCTTCGCCGCGGCGGTCAGCGCGTGGGAGGTGCCGCCGGTGGCGGAGGCCGGCGGCGAGGCGCGCGAGGTGCCGGTGCGGTTCGACGGTCCGGACGTCGAGGAAGTGGCGGCGCTGTGGTCGGTGCCCGCGGCGGAGCTGCCGGACATCGTGACGGGGACGGACTTCCGGGTGGCCTTCTGCGGCTTCGCGCCGGGTTTCGCGTATCTGACGGGCCTGCCGCCGCAGCTGCACGTCCCGCGGCGCCCGACACCGCGCACCGCCGTGCCGGCGGGCTCGCTGGGCCTGGCGGGACCGTACGCGGGAATGTACCCGCGGTCCTCCCCGGGCGGCTGGCAGCTCATCGGCACGACGGACGCCCCGCTGTGGGACCCGGCCCGCGATCCTGCCGCCCTGCTCACCCCGGGCACCCGGGTCCGCTTCACCCGGGCGACGGCATGACGCGGCCGGGGCGTACGGCGAAGGCGACCGGCCGGGCGGGGGCCCGGGGCACAGACGGCCCCTGCGGACAGCTGGGTCGTACGGCACGGAGCGCCGGCCGGGCGGTGGGCGCGGGCGGCGCCCGGAGTCGGGTCGGGGCGGCGCGGGTGGTCGGGAGGGTGTCGTGAGTGGGGTGACGGTGGTGCGGGCCGGGGCGTTGACGACCCTGCAGGATCTGGGGCGGGCCGGTTACGCGCATCTCGGGGTGCCGCGGTCGGGGGCGCTGGACCTGCCGGCGCACCGGCTGGCGAACCGGCTGGTGGGCAACGCAGAGGGCGCCGCCACGCTGGAGACGACGGTGTCGGGGTGCACGCTGCGGGCGGCGCGGCCGTTGCTGGCCGCGGTGACGGGCGCGGCGTGCGCGGTGCGGGTGGACGGGCGGCCGGCGGCGTGGGGCGCGCCGGTGCGGGTGCCGGGCGGCGCGCTGCTGGAGGTGGGCGCGGCGGCGGTGGGCCTGCGCAGCTATGTCGCGGTGGCCGGCGGCTTCGCGGTGGAGCCGGTGCTGGGCAGCCGCGCGACCGATCTGCTGTCCGGGCTCGGCCCCGCGCCGCTGGCCGACGGCGACGAGCTGCCGGTCGGCGCCGGACGCGGCGCCGCCGCGGCGGTGGACGTGCTGCCGTACGCGTCGGCGGGCGGCGAGCTGGTGCTGCCGTTCCTGCCGGGGCCGCGGGAGGACTGGTTCGAGCCCGGCGCGCCGGCCGCGCTGGTCACCGGGGAGTACGCCGTCTCCCCCGCGTCCAACCGGATCGGGCTGCGGACGGACGGCCCGGCGCTGCGCCGGGCGGCGGGCCGGGAGGGCGAGCTGCCGAGCGAGCCCATGGTGCCGGGCGCCGTCCAGGTGCCGCCGGACGGGCGCCCCGTCGTCTTCCTCGCCGACCATCCGACCACCGGCGGCTATCCGGTGATCGGCGTCGTCCCGGAGGAGTCGCTGCCGGCCGCGGCCCAGTCCGCGCCGGGTACGAGGATCCGCTTCGTCGCGCTGCGCTCGGGGCGGCCGGAGCTGTGAAGGAGGTCGGCGCCGGGCCCGGGCGGCGGGATCGCGGGGTCCGGGCGCAGGCCCAGTGACTCCAGGGCCAGCGCGGTCGCCTCGCGGGCGGCGTGGTCGAGCAGGGGCGCGGTGCCGCGGGCGGCGTGCCGGTATTCCTCGGCGGCCAGCCGCAGCAGGTCGGGCAGCAGGTCGGTGCAGCGGTCGGCGATCCACCGGGTGCCGCGGGTGGCCATCCACCACACGGACGCGGCGCGGCCCGGGGCGGGGCCGTCGGGGGTCGGCCGCGGGCCGGGGCCTGCGGCCAGGGCGGCGTCCGCGGCGGCGAGCAGCAGATGGAAGTCGCGGGCCATCATGCGGTGTCCGGCCTCGCTGGGGTGCAGCCGGTCCGCGCTGAGCACGCCGGGGCTGGTGGTCCATGGCAGCCGGGCGGCGTGCAGGTGCACGGTGCCGTGGTGCGCGGACAGCGCGTGGACGGTGTCGTTGAGCGCGGCCATCCGGCGGCCCAGCGGGTGGGCCAGCGGCCAGGGCAGGCCGAGGACGGTGCCGGGGTCGGGCAGGCACGCGGTGAGCACATGGGCGCCGCTCGCGCGCAGCGTGCCGATGGCGGTGTGCAGGTCGGCGGCGACCTGCGCGATGTCGAAGCCGCCGCGCAGCGTGTCGTTGCCGCCGACCACGACCGAGGCGAGCTGCGGGCGGTGCCGCAGGGCGGCGGTGAGCTGGCTCCCGGCGACGTCGCCGCTGCGGGCCCCGCTGCGGGCGAGGTTGAGCAGCTCGCCGCGCGGGGTCAGGCTCTCGCCGAGCAGGGCGGCCCAGCCGCGCCAGCCGCCGCCCGGCAGCGGGTCGCCGACCCCTTCGCTGAGCGAGTCGCCGAGCACGGCGAACCGGACGGCCCCGTCAGCCACGCCGTCCACCTCCCCGCCCGCGCGGCGCCGCCCCGTACGCCGGCCGCGGCCGGCTGCCGTACGGGGCGGCGGGCCGGGGCGCGGGGCGGTTCACCGGGGGATCCCGGCGGGGGCGGTCGCGGCGCCGTGGGCGGTGAGGAAGGCGTGGACGGCCGCGGGCCAGGTGTAGAGCTCGGCGCGGCGGCGGGCCCGTTCGCGGCGGGCGGCGGCCGGCACGGCGAGCAGTTCCCGTACCGCGGCGGCGAAGTCCTCCGGGGTGGTGCCGCAGCCGCCGGCCGGTCCGACGATGTCGGGCAGCGCGGAGCGGGCGCTGACGACCACGGGCGTGCCGCAGGCCAGCGCCTCCAGCGCGGCCAGGCCGAAGGTCTCGACGGGGCCGGGGGCGATCGCGACGTCGGCGGTCGCGAGGACGGCGGCCAGGTCGTCGCGCCGGGCGACGTGGCCGAGGAAGGTCACCGGCAGCCGGGCGGCCTTGGCGTGCTGGGTGAGCCGGGTGCGCAGCGGGCCGTCGCCGGCGACGACGAGCGCGGCGTCGAGTCCGGCCCGCCGCAGGTGCGCCAGCGCCTCGATCGCGTCGTCGGGCCGCTTCTCCGGGCTCAGCCGGGAGCACAGCACGAGCATGACGGCGGCGCCGTGCGCGTACCGCTCGCGCAGCCGCGGGTCGTGGTGGCCGGGGTGCAGCCCGGACAGGTCCACGCCGAGCGGGGCGCGGACGACGTTGCGGGCGCCGATCCGCTCGAACTCGGCGGCGGCCCACGCGGTGGTGCACAGCACCCGGGTGTAGGAGTGCGCGGTGCGCCGGTTGAGGGCGTCGGCGGCGCGGCGGGCGGCGCGGGAGGGGACGCCCCAGGTGCCGAGCACGCCGTCGGCGCTCTCGTGCGAGACCATCATCGCGGGCACTCGGTGCCGGCGGGCCCATTCGCCGGTCCAGCGCAGGGTGGTGCGGTCGGAGACCTCCAGCCGGTCGGGCGCGAGCCGTGCCAGGAGGTCGGCGACGGGGGTGCGGCGGGTCAGCACGCGGTAGCCGCCGGTGCCGGGGATCTCGGGGCCGGGCAGGGTGATGACCCGGCCCTGCGCGGAGGTCTCGTCGGACGCCTCGGGGCCGGGGATGACGAGGACGGGTTCGTGCCCGGCCGCCGCGTAGCCCTCGCCGAGGTGGCGCAGGGCGGTGCGCAGGCCGCCGGAGACGGGGGTGACGAAGTTCGCGACGCGGACGATCCGCAGGCCGGCGGCGCTCATGCGACGGCCGCCGCGCGCTCGTAGAGGACCTGGTCGTAGTGGGACAGCAGCTGGTCGCCGACGGCCTCCCAGCTGCGCTGCGCGACCGTCGCGCGGGCGGCGGCGCCGTAGCGGACCCGCAGCCGGGGGTCGGCGTGCAGCAGCTGGACGGCGGTGCGCACCGAGAGGTCGTCGCCGGGCGGCACGAGCAGGCCGGTCCTGCCGTGGTCGACGAGGTCGAGGGGGCCGCCGGCGGCGGGGGCGACGACGGGCACGCCGCTGGCCATGGCCTCCTGGACGGTCTGGCAGAACGTCTCGAAGGGCCCGGTGTGGCAGAAGACGTCGAGGGAGGCGAAGATCCGGGCGAGGTCGTCGCCGGTCCTGCGGCCGAGGAAGACCGCACGCGGCATGGCCTGCCGCAGGCCCGGCTCGCTGGGTCCGTCGCCGACCACGACGACGCGCACGCCCGGCAGTTCGCAGGTGCCGGCGAGCAGCTCGACATGCTTCTCGGCGGCGAGCCGGCCGACGTAGCCGACGATCAGCTCGCCGCGCGGGGCGAGTTCGCGGCGCAGCGCCTCGTCCCGGCGGCCGGGGTGGAAGCGGACGGAGTCGACGCCGCGCGGCCACAGGTGGACCCGCGGCACGCCCTGGTCGGTCAGGGCGGTGACCGAGGCGCTGGAGGGCGCGAGGGTGCGGGCGGCGGCGGTGTGCACGGCGCGGATGCGGCGCCAGGCGGCGGCCTCGCCGGCGTTCAGGTACGTCTTGGCGTAGCCGGCCAGGTCGGTCTGGTAGACGGCGACGGCCGGGATGCGCAGCCGGGTGGCGGCGGCCTGGCCGCGGACGCCGAGCACGAAGGGGCTGGCCAGGTGGACGATGTCGGCGTGGTGCGCGGCGATCGCGGCGGCGGTGCGGCGGCCGGGCAGCGCGACGCGGACCTGGGGGTAGCCGGGCAGCGGCAGCGAGGGGACGCGGACGACCGGGCAGGGGTCGTCGGCGAGCTGGTCGTGGGGGCCGGCGGGCGCGATGACCAGCGGTTCGTGGCCGGTCCTGACGAGGTGTTCGACGGTGCGCAGCGCGCAGTGCGCCACTCCGTTGACGTCGGGCGGGAAGGACTCTGTGACGATGGCGACTCTCATACCGAGGTTGTCGCCGCACCGGACGTTATAAGGGCCACGAGGATCTTTCCCGAAGGATAACGCCCCGTGAGCGTTGGCCTGCGCCCTACGCTCCGGCCTGGACAAGCGCGGCGGAATGCCGCCTTCCGGCCGTGCCCGGCCGACCCGGCCGGTCCGCTCCCGGCGTCCCGTGCCGCGCCGGCGCCCTTCCGCGCGCCGCGCCGCCGCGCCGGTCTCCGGCGCGGCGGCGGGCGGCGGTCAGCGGGCGGCGGTCAGCGCGAGCCGCCGCCGGAGCTGAGCCTGCCGCGCACGGCGGTCTGCACCTCGGCCTCCTCGGCGGGATCGGCGGCCAGCCGGCGCAGCTGCGTCAGGACGCGTACGTCGCCGGAGGCGGCCCGGCGCGCGGCCAGTTCCCGGGTGGCCTCCTCGCAGTCCCACAGGCACTCGACGGCGAATCCGGCGCCGAAGCCGGGGTCGGTGCCGGCCAGGGCGTGGGCGGCGGTGCCGCGCAGCTGGGAGGAGGACGTCTCGCGGTACAGGTGCCGCAGCAGCGGCGCCGCGCGGCATTCGGCGAGCCTGCCGACGCCTTCGACGAGCGGTTCGATGCCCTCGGCGTCGGCGCCGTCTGCCTGCACGGCGCGGCGCAGGGCGGCGAGCACGAGTCCGGCGTCGGCGGGTCCGCCGTGCCGGGCGAGGATACGGGCGGCTGCGGCGCCGAGCCGGTCGGTGCGCACCGCCCAGGCGCGGGCGCGGTCCAGGGCGGCGGCGTCGCGCATCCGCTCGAAGGACTCGACGGCGGCGCGCACGACCCGGTCGTCGCCGTCCTGCGCGGCGGCCTCGACGAGGTCCAGGCAGCGCGGGTCGCGGCGGTCGGCGAGGTGGCGCAGGGCGGCGGCGCGGGCGGCGGTGGGGCCGTGCTCGGCGGCGGCCAGCAGCGCGGGGCGGTCCTCGGGGCCGGCGACGGCGGCCAGGCACCGGGCGGCGGGCTGGTCGCGCTCGACGGCGGGGTGGGCGTCCAGGCCCTGCTGGGCCCATTCCAGGACGGCGGCGACGCCCCAGCCGGGCGTGGGTCCCGCCGACCTCATCTGGCGCTGCCACCGGTCGAAGCTCACCTGCTCGGCGGCCTTGCGGACCCGGGCGGCGGTGCCGGGGTGCGCGCCGTCCTCGGCCCACAGCTGCCACGGCCGCGGCTCGTACGCCTCGCGTACGGCGCGGGCGAGCGCGGCGTCTCCCTCGGCGGTGGCGGGGAAGCGAGCGACGACCGACGGGCCGAGCGCGCGCAGGCCCGCCTCGCCGTCGCGTACGGCCAGTTCGTCCAGCGCCCATTCCCAGCAGCCGCCGGCCGCGGCGTACCGGCGCAGCAGCCGCAGCGCGTCCCGGCGGCCGTATCCGGCCAGGTGGCCCAGGACGGACAGGGCCAGGCCGCAGCGGTGCTCGTCGGGGGCGAGGATGTCGTCGGGGTGGAAGAGGTGCTGTTCGATCCCGTCGAGCGGGCCCTCCAGGTCGGAGTAGAGGCGCGCGTAATAAAGGGAGCGCGACTCCACCCGCCAGTCCAGCCGGGGGTCGCGCAGCACGCAGTGCTCCAGGGCGGCGAGTGCCTCCGCCCGCGGCGCCGCGAGGGCGTGCAGGGGCCCGTCTCCGCGCCCCCGCTGGAGGAGGCCGAGAAGGGTGCCGCTGGGCGCTATGTCTGGGTCGAACATGAGGTCAGCATCCGGTGCGGGGGGTTCCATGGCAACGGGATTTCCGCTGCTGATGCCCGGCATCCTTACCTTCCGCCGGGCGTTTCATGCCTGGCGGCAGGGGTGGACCGCTGGGGGACGGGCGGGCCGCAGCCTACCGACTCGGCGGCCCGCTGTCGCTTCCGGTCCACCTCGAAGGGGGCAAGGTGGCCCCTGTTGAGCGTGAACATGACCGGCCGGAAGCAATTGCACGACACCCGGGTGGCCGGAAAATCACCAAGCACTTGGCATATGCCACAAGCACCACCGGATCGGGTATCGCGGAAACACTTACGACCCATCGCTCACTGTGCAACAGTCGTTACCGGCCCCTTCCGTCCGCCCCGGCCGCAAGCGCCGACCAGCAGACACGTTCGGAGTGCGTCATGCCGTCCCCCCCGCACGCGGATCACCCCGCCGCGCAATTGCCCGACCCCGGGGTGGTGGACGCCCTGATCACCGAAGCCCGCGGGCTGCGGAGCAGGGTCGACGCCATGCTGCGCGACGGCGACGCCGTCGAGGACCCGCAATTGCGCTGGCAGCGCGCGCTGTGCGACCTCGCCGTGCACCAGCTCGACGACCTCGGCGTGCACCTCGGCCAGCTCAGGGACGGCCTCGGCGACCTCGGCGCGGGCGCCGAGCGCCCGCTGCTGCTGGACGTGCCGTTGCAGAACCCCGGCCCGGACGCCGCAGCCGTGGGCGCGCTCGGCAGGGCCGGCAGCGCCCAGTGGGACCTGCTCACCGACACCGCGCTGTGGTCGGACGAGCTCTACCGCATCTTCGGCCGCTCGCCGCAGGACGGCCCGCTGACGCTGGACGAACTGCCGTCGTGGCTGTTCGCCGAGGACCAGGCGCTGCTCACCGAGATGGTGACCGGCTGCCTGGTGGACGGCCGGCCGATCGACGGCGAGTTCCGCATCGTGCGCGCGGACGGCTCGGTGCGCACCGTGCACATGGTCGGCGAGCCGGTGCTCGGCGCCGACGGCGGCACCGAGTCGATGTGGGCGGTGCTGCGGGACGTCAGCGACCTGCGGCGCAGCCAGCGCACCCTCCGGGAGACCCGGGAGTCGCTGCAGCGGCAGCGGCAGATCGCGCAGACCGAGCGGCGGATGGCGGTCGAGTTGCAGGAAGCCGTGCTGCCCCCGTGGCGCGGCGCCCAGCGCTTCCCGCAGGACGGGGGGCCGACCACGATGGACCTGGCGGCGCACTACCTGCCGTCCGCGACCAGCGCGCTGATCGGCGGCGACTGGTACGACGCGATGCAGCTGCCCGACGGCTCGTCCTTACTGACCGTCGGCGACCTGACCGGGCACGGCGTCGCCGCGACCTCCGGCATGGCGATGCTGCTGGGCGCGCTGCGCGGGATGGCCGTCGCCGGCCTGCAGCCCGGCCCGCTGATGGGCTGGCTCAACGAGCTGCTGGACACCTCGCCGCAGCCGGCCCTCGGCAGCGCGCTGTGCTGCCGCTACGACCCCAGGACCCGGGTGCTGCACTGGGCGCAGGCCGGCCACCCCGCCCCGCTGCTGTTCCGCGACGGGGTGGGGCGGCTGCTCGATCCGCCGGACGGCGTGCTGCTCGGCGCCACCTCGGGCGCGCAGTACGCCCAGGCCCACGAGCAACTGGCGCCCGGGGACCTGCTGGTGCTGCACACCGACGGCCTCGTGCCGCGCCGGGCCGCCCTGGACGGCACGGGTGCGGCGACCGCCGACGGCGGCGGCAACCGGCTGCTGGCCATGGCACCGCTCTTCGCCGCCGCCAGGACCGCGCAGGACTGCGTGCGGCTGGTGGCGGAGGAGTTCGGCACCCCGGACCGCGAGGACGACGCGTGCGTGCTGATCGCCCGGATCGCCTGACCGTGCGTCCGTGAGGGGTGTCGGTGAATACGCGGGTGCGGCCCGCCGCCGTCAGACGCTCCGGTAGCGCCCGCCTCCCATGCCCTTCTGCCGCGGCAGCGTCGCCTCGATCTCCCGCCGCAGGTCCTGCACCCGGGTGTAGTCCGCGTAGCGCCCGGTGAGCCGGTACATCTCGCGCAGCCGGTCCCAGGTGCGGTGCGAGGACGTCTGGCCGATGGTCAGCAGCGCCATCCGGGCGTAGGTGTCGGCCTGGTCGGGGTCGTTGGCGATGAAGCACGCCGAGGCGAGCGAGAGGTAGTCGAAGATCGTCGACCGCTCGTGTCCCGCGGTCCGCAGGCTCAGCGCCTTCTTGGCGTGCGCCTGCGCGAGCGCCGCGGCGGACGGGTCGTGCTCGGCCAGGGTGCGGTAGGCCAGCGCCTGCATGCCGTGCAGGTCGGCCTCGTCGAAGTTCTGCATCCAGTCGGGCGCGGGCGCGTCCGACCTGTCGGTCACGAACAGCTCCTCGGCCTCGCCGAGGGTGCGGCGCATCGCCTGGCCGCGCCCCATCGACGCCTGCGCCCACGCCTCGATGGTGTGCAGCATCGCCCGGGTGCGCGGCAGCGCCCGCTCGCCCGAGCCGGACTGGGCGAGCTTCATCAGGTCCAGCGCCTGCTCGGGCTGCCCGAGGTGCACCATCTGCCGGGCGGCCCGGGAGAGCGCCTCGCCGGCCCGCGGCCGGTCGCCGCCCTCGCGCGCGGCGTGCGCGGCGATCAGGAAGTACTTCTGGGCGGTGGGTTCCAGGCCGATGTCGTGGGACATCCAGCCGGCCAGCACCGCGAGGTTGGCCGCCACGCCCCACAGCCGCCGCTGCAGGTGTGCCGGGTGCTGGTAGGAGAGCATCCCGCCCACCTCGTTGAGCTGCCCGACGACCGCCTTGCGCTGCAGTCCGCCGCCGCGTGAGGCGTCCCAGGCGCGGAAGACCTGCACCGAGGCCTCCAGCGAGTCCACCTCCTGCGAGCCGACCGGGGCCGCCTCGTAGCGGTCGTAGTCGGCGGGCGCGGCGCGCAGCGGGTCGTCCAGGACCGGCGCGTCGGCGGTCAGGGCCGGGTCGGAGTGGAGCCAGTCGTACATGGCGTTGCTGATTACGGTGCCTGAGGCGAGCGCGGCGCCCGCGTTCACCAGACCGCGTCGGTTGAGCATGAGGTCCATTCCCGTGAATTCGGTGAGGACCGCGGCGGTTCTGTCCGGCGCCCACGGAAGGCCGTCTCCGGTCTTTTTCCCGCCCGTCTGCCTGCGCCGGTCGAACCCGAGGTCCTCGATGGTCACGACACGGCCGAGACGCTCGGTGAACAGCGCTGCCAGCACCTTCGGCACGGGATCGCGCGGCGACTCACCGGTGTCGATCCAGCGGCGCACCCGCGAGGTGTCGGTCGCCAGCTGCGGGTGGCCCATGGCCGCCGCCTGCCGGTTGACCAGCCGCGCGAGTTCGCCCTTGGACCATCCGGTGAGCGCGAACAGGTCCGCGAGTCGGGTGTTGGCCTCATTGCCCACGTCAAGCCCCCAGGTTCCTCGGCGCTGTTGACACTATTCCCCGAGGCATCCCCCCGACATGGGCCGAGCGGATATTCGCCAGGGTTCGCCAGGGTCCGCCAGATGGTCTGCCACGGTCCGCCGGGTGTCAGGTAGGAACGCGCCACCCCGCCCCGGCGCCGCATTCCCCAGGGTGCGACCGCGGGGGCGGGGGCGGCGCCCCGAATCGCTGGCACACGAAGGGATCTGCTTCTCCCATGTATTCGGCATCGTCCTCCGTGTCCGCCCTGCCCCGTCCCGTCTACCCGGCCGTCGCGGAGCCGCCCGTCAGAGCCCGGCCCGCGGCCGGCCTGCGGCGCGGGACGCTCGGCGGCACCCATCCGCTCAGCGGGAGACTCGACTTGACCGGCCCGCAGGGGGCCCAGCTTCGTACCGCGGTCGCCGCGGTGCAGCGCATCTGCCCCGAGTTCACCCCTGTCCAGCTGCTGCGCCGCGGCGGCCGGACCGCGCTGCTGATCGGCTCCTCGGGACGCTCGCCGGCCGTGGCGAAGTGCCTGCTGGACCACTCCCCCGCGTGGGCGGATCGTTTCCGCCACGAGATAGCGGCCTACCGCACCTTCGTCCGGCACCGCCCTCCGGTACGGGTGCCGCGGCTGATCGCCGCCGACCCGGAGAGCTGCGTGCTGGTGATGGAGCGGATGCCGGGCCGGGTGGTCTGCCCGCAGCGCCATCCCTCGCACCCGCCGGCCCGCGGTGACGTACGGGCGGCGCTGGCGGCGTACGCGCGGATCAACATGTGGCGCCCGCCGCCGGGGTCGTTCGACGCGCCCGTCGACTACGGGGCCCGGATCGGGCGCTACCACGAGCTGGGGCTGCTGACCGACCGGGACATGGGCGACCTGCACAAGCTGCTGCACGGACTGTCGCACGCGCAGGGGCAGTTCAACCACGGCGACGCGCTGCTGTCGAACGTGCTGCTGTCGCCGGCCGGCCCGTCGCTGGTCGACTGGGAGCACGCCGGGTGGTATCTGCCCGGTTACGACCTGGCGGTGCTGTGGTCGGTGCTCGGCGACGACGAGGCGGCGCGCCGGCAGATCAGCCAGCAGGCGCAGGCGCCGGGGCCGGCCGCCAGGGACGCGTTCCTGGTGAACCTGATGCTGGTGCTGACGCGGGAGATCCGCACGTACGAGACGGCCGTGCAGCGCACGATGCGCTCCACCGCGCCGGTGCTGCCGGGCGCGGCCGAGACGGGTGAGGAGCAGCGGCTGCTGCTGCGCCGGCTGCACGACGACTGCGGGCTGGCCCGCAGGGCGGTCCGCGCCGCGGTCGGCACCCGCTGAGCGGGCCGGGCTGAGCGCGGGGGCTCAGCCGGCCTGGAACGGCCCTCCCCGGGCGGATACGGACCCGGTGCGGCTCAGCCGGCCTGGAACATCTCCGCGGGCAGCGGCTTGAGCAGCTGGTACAGGTCGTCGCTGATCGGCCGGTCCCAGGTGGCGATGGTGACCTGCACGCCGTCGCTGCGGTCGAACTGCGCGCACGCCACCCGGGTCTCCGAGATCTTGATCCGCCGCACGATGAGCAGGCCGTCGCCCTGCCACACCGGGATGTCCTCGACGCCGGTGACGGTGGCGGGCTCGTCGTTGCCGAGCGCGGCCAGCAGCTGCGCCACCTCGAAGGGCACCTGGCCCTCCTCCAGCTGGCGCGCGGGCGAGCCCTCCGGCAGGTTGCCGATGAGCATCGCGGGGCCGCGCCCGCCGAACAGGTCGTAGCGCAGGTAGATGCCCTCGCAGCGGCCGTCGGGGCCGGGCAGCAGGCCCGCGCCCAGGTCGCCCGGCCAGTCCCCCGGGTCCATCGCGAGGACGTCGAAGTCCGGGCCGGTGGGCGTGGCCGAGCTGCGGCGGCGGAGGAAGGACATGCGGCCATGGTACTGGCCACGATCAGGCCCCGGCGCCCCGTGCGGCGCTGATCGGCGCCAGTTCGTCGCGGGCCCGGCGCGCCAGGCCGTCGGCGGCGCACGTGCGGGCGGTGGCCAGGCCCCGCTCCAGCCGTTCCGCGGCCTCCTCGGTACGGCCGGCGGCCCGCAGGGCGGCGCCGTGGGCGACGAGCGCGTGGGCGAGCTCGTACGCGGCGGGGGACGCGTCCAGGTAGGTCACGGCCTCCTCCAGCAGCCGCAGCCGCTCCTGGCCGGCCGCGACCTCGCCGGCGACCCGCAGGGTGTGGCCGACGGCCGAGCGCGCCCCGAACTCCCGGGCCCGGTCGACGGCCTGCAGCGCGGTGGTCAGCGCCCGCTCCGGCGCGCTGACGTGCTCGGCGAGCGCGAGGTTGGCCTGCCAGGCGCACCACGCGGGGTTGCGGATGCCGCGCGCCTCCAGCCGCCGCCCGACGGCGGCCAGCTCGTCGGCGGCCTCGGCGTGCAGCCCGCGGGCCAGCAGCAGCTCGCCGTGCACGGACTGGGCGTCGGGGAAGGTCACGGCGGCCGGGAAGGGCGCCCGGAAGCCGTGGTCGCCGGCGACTTCGGTGGCCTGCCCGGTGTCGCCGCGGGCCAGCAGGACCTGGACCAGCACGGAGACGGCGTACCAGTGCCCGGGGGTGCCGTGCCCCATCCGCTCGGCCAGCCGCAGCCCGTCGCGGGCGAGCTGCTCCGCCTCGGGGAGCCGGCCCTGGCGGTAGCGGACGTGGCCGAGCAGCAGCATCGCGAAGCCGAGGTGCAGGCCGCGCCAGCCGAAGCGCTCGAAGTCGGCGATGCCGGAGGCGAACAGCTCCTCGCAGACGTCGGCGCGGTCGGTGTAGGAGTACGTCATCGCGACCAGCACCGGCACTTCGAAGCCGCGGCCCTCGTCGGCCCACGGCAGCCCGCCTTCGAGGGCGCGGGCGGCGTGCCGCTGCACGGTGGCGACGGGCTCGCCGCGCAAGGTGGCGTCCCAGGCGCGCAGCCCGATGATGAAGCGCTCGGTGAGGTCGCGTCCGGTGAGCCGGTCGGCGAGCAGCGTCAGGCGCCGGGAGCGGCCCTGCGAGTCGGGTTCGTCGGCGCGGAACGCCTCCCACATGAACTGCTCGGCCTGTATCCGCAGCCGGGCGCGGGCGCTGGTGGCCCCGCGGGCGGCGCGGGCGATGACCTCGGCGGCCTCGGAGGGCTGGTCGCTGTGGGCCAGCGACTGCGAGAGGCGGAAGACCACGTTGTCGCGCAGCGCCTGGTCGCCGGCCGGCTCCTCCAGGGCCGCCTTGAGGTGCCCGGCGGTGACCGACGGCTCCAGCAGCTGGGAGGTGTTGGCCAGTTCGTAGAGCACGGCGGCGCGGTCGGCCTCGTCCGGGGGCTCGCGCAGTGCGCGGCGCAGGTAGCTGCGGGCGGTGTCGGGGGCGCCGGCCCGTACCGTCTCGCGGGCGGCGGCGCGCAGTTGGGTGACGACCCACGGGTCGCCGGCCGGCCGGGTCTCCAGCAGGTGCCGGGCGGCGGCGCCGGGGCCGAGTCCGGCGTCGACGGTGGACCATGCGGCCTGGGTGTGCAGCCCGACCCGTACCGCGTCGGGGATGGCGCGGTAGACGGCGGCGGCGATCAGCGGGTGGGCGAAGTCCAGCGTGGTGGTGCCGGTGAGGATACGGGCCTGGCGCAGCCGTTCGGCGCAGTCGGCGGCCTCCTCGTGGCCGAGCCCGGCGACGTCGGCGGCCAGTTCGGGCGGGATGCGGGTGCCGAGGACCGCGGCGGCCCAGGCGAGCCGCACGGTGGAGGGGCCGAGCCGCTCCAGCCGGCGCACCAGGCCCGGGCCCTTGACGGCGGCGGCGAGGTCGCGCAGCAGCGGGATGCCGGAGGCGTCGGGGGCGACCTTGCGTTCGGCGACCTTGGCGGTGAGCTCGACGGCCTCGAAGGGGTTGCCGGAGGTGACCTCGAAGCACTCGCGGCAGAAGGCGTCGTCGGCGTGCTCGCCGACGGTGTCGCGCACGATGCGGGCGACGCCGTCCTCGGTGAGCGGCGGCAGCCGGATCGGCCGGTGCCCGGCCCTGCCGGGCAGGTTGCGGAACGCCTCGGCGTCCGGCGGGAGTTCGTCGGGGCGGTAGCCGATGACGATGAGCATGCCGAGGTCGTCGGCGCGCGGCGCGAACGCGGCGAGCCAGTTGAGGGACTGCGGGTCGGCCCAGTGGGCGTCGTCCAGGAGCAGCAGGACCGGTGCGCGGCGCACGGCGAGGTGGGTGAGCACCCAGTCGAGCCCGTCGCGCATGGCCTGCGGGGCGGGCGGTTCGCCCTCGGGGGCGCACAGGCCCAGCGCCGGGCCGACGACGCCGTACCAGCCGCCGAGCGCGGACCTGATCCCGTCCTCACCCGATGCGGCGAGCGGGGGTTGCAGCAGTTGACGTGCCACGTGGAAGGCGACGTGCTGCTCGTGCTCGCCGCCGCGGGCGGACAGCACGGTGCAGCCGCGGTCGGCGGCGAGCTGCCGTATTTCGCCCAGCAGCGCGGTCTTGCCGAGCCCGGCGGGGCCGGCGAAGGCGAGCAGCCCGCCGCGCCGGCCGGCGCCCTCGTACTCCCCGCCGTCGGCACGCCGTCCGGTCAGTTCGCCCAGCGCCTCCTCGGCGGCGAGCAGATGGGACTCGCGTTCCAGCAGCGCACGACGGGTGTCGCGCTGCGGCATGGTGCACCCCCTGACGGCGGGTGCGGCGCGGGCCGGTCGTGCCCGGCCGTCGGCTCCCGCCTGTCGACCTCACGTGGCCTCACAGCGTACGCCGTCAGGTGCGGTGTGTGAGCGGGATCGGCCGTGCCGATCGGCCACTGGCAGGGGACCTGACCGGCACGGCGCGGCACGGCGGCGGCGTGTGCGGGAGGCAACCGTCCGGCCGGCCACCGCGGAGCCTGCCACGCCGGCCGGTCCGCGGGCCACCGCTCACGCCTCGCGCGCCAGGTCCGTTCCTCCGTGCGCCCCTGATGCGCCCCCGCCGCCGCCCCCGTCACCGCCTGTAGCGCCGCCCGCGTCCGGCGCGGCTGCGGCAGCGCGTTGCGCGGCGGTGGCCCGGTGCCGGGCGTGGTGGCGGGCGACCCGGGCGCGGTTGCCGCAGGAGGGCTTGCACCACTCCTGGCGGGCGTGCTCCTTGACGAAGTAGCGCACGCAGCGGGGCGCCGGGCAGGCGCGCAGCCGCTCCCGGTCGGGCCCGGTGAGGAAGGCGATGGCGTGCCGGGCGAGCGCGGCGGCGACCAGGTCGGCCGCGCTGGGGGCGCCGGCGACGGTGCGGCCGGCGGTGGGGGCGGCGTCGTGCGGCCAGTCCAGGCGGGGGGCGTACGGCACCCGGGCCGCGGCGGCGTTGAGCCGGTCGGCGGCCTGCGCGGCGGACGGCAGCCGGCCGGCGTCGGCGGCGCTGGGCGGGCCGGGCAGCACCGCGCGGGCGAACAGCGCGCGGACGGCGGTGCGCACCTCGACGGCGGCGGCGAGCGCGGCGGCGTCGGCGGTGAAGCCGGCCGCGCCGCCGGCCGGTTCGAGGTCGGCGGCCAGCACCCCGGCGTGCGCGCGGACCCACCCGGTGAGCCCTTCGGGTGCGGCCAGGTCGTCGGCGATGCCGTCGTGCCCGTCGTGGCGGACGGTGACGGCGAGGTCGACCGCGAGATGATCAGCTGCCATGGGCTAATGCTATCGTGAGCGAAAACCGTTAATTCGGAGGGGGTGTCCGTGTCAGACCTGCGCGAACTGCTGCGGGAACTGGACGTGTTCGCCGGGTACCTGCCCGGGTTCGACGTCGCCTCGCTGCCGGCGGACCCGCACGAACTGTTCGTCGAGTGGCTGCTGGCGGCGGTACGGGCGGGGGTGCGCGAGCCGCACGCCATGACGCTGTCGACGCTCGGGGAGGACGGCGACCCGTCGGCCCGGGTGCTCATCGTCAAGGACGTCACGCCGGACGGCTGGCACTTCGCCGCGGACTCCACCGGGCGCAAGGGGCGCGAGCTCGCCGCGCACCCCGCCGCGGCGCTCACCTTCTACTGGTCCCCGCTCGCCCGCCAGGTCCGGATCCGCGGCCGGGTGAGCCCGGGGACCGCGGACGCGGGCGCCGCCGACTTCCTGGCCCGCTCCCCCGGCGCCCGCGCCGAGGCGCTGCTGGCCCGGCAGTCCACGCCGCTGGCCGACCTCACCGCCCGGGACGCGGCCATCGCCTCGTCCGCCGCGCGGCTGGCGGCCGAGCCGGGGCTGGTCGCGCCGGGCTGGACCGGCTACACGCTGCGGGCGCAGAGCGTCGAGTTCTGGCAGGGCGACCGGGACCGGCGGCACACCAGGGTGGTCTACACACACACCGACGAGGGATGGAAGCGGGGTCTGCTGTGGCCGTGACGGAGCCGGTGGCAACCGGGCAGGCGCACGAGGACGACGACCTGCCCGCCGCGTTCGCCGCGGGCCTGGCCAAGCTGCGGGGCCTGCTCGACGGCCTCGGCGACGAGGCGCTGCGCGCGCCGAGCGCGCTGCCCGGCTGGACGCGCGGGCATGTGCTGACGCATGTCGAGGGCGTCGCGCTGGCCCTCGCGCGGCAGGCGCGGTACGCGCTGCGCGGCCGGACCATCGAGGTCTACGACGGCGGCAGGGCGTCGCGGGACGCGGCGATCGAGGCCGGGCACCGGCGCTCGGCGGCCCAGTTGGGCCCGGCGCTGGAGGCGGCGCTGGAGGAGGCCGAGGCGTCGTGGGCTGCGGTCCGCGCCGAGGACTGGGCGCGCCCGGTGGCCTACCGCGGCGGCACGCTGCGGACGGCGGGGCTGGCCTGGTGGCGGGAGCTGGAGATCCACACGGTGGACGCGCGGCTGGGCGCGGGCCCGTCCAGCTGGCCGCCGCGGTTGTGTACCCACCTGCTGGACTTCCTCGCGGTACGGGTGCCGGACGATGTCGTCCTGACGCTCACCGCGGTGGATTCCGGCAGGGTCTGGACGTACGGGCGGTACGGCGGCGGCGCGCCGGTCGCCGCGGAGGGCCGGCTCACCGACCTCGCGGCGTGGCTCGCGGGGCGGCGCCCCGAGGGGGAGATCACCGGCGGTCCGCTGCCGGGGCTGGGCAGCTGGCCGTAGGCCCGGCCGCGCGGACCGGCCGGGCCGCCTGCGGCGTACCCGGGGCGCCGGGCGTACGGGGGCTCCGTACGCCCGGCCCCGCCGCCAGGTGGGCGCCGTCGGACGAGGGCGCGCCGGTCGGGGGGCGGGGTGCGGGCCGCCGGGCGGGCTGTCGGGTGAGGGTCGTCAGGTGAGGTCGAACTCGCCGTCGCGGGCGCCGAGGACGAAGGCCCGCCACTCCGCGGGGGTGAAGATCAGCGCCGGGCCGTCCGGGTGCCGGCCGTCCCGCATCGCGATGTACCCCTCGACGAAGGCGATCTGCACATCCCCGCTGCCCTGGCTGCTGGACAGCCACTCCGCGCCCGTCAGATCGACCTGCGGCTTCTTCCCGTTGGCTAACGGCTGCCCTGCGGTGCTCTCCGCCACGTCCGCTCTCCTCCCGCTGCGTGCTTGGCGTCCACCCTATCGGCCGCGGCCCCCGGCGCCGCAAAATGGCGAAAGCCGCCCGCGGCAGGGCCGGTTGTGCTCGCGACCGCGCCGGGCCCGGCCGCCGCGCCCCGGCATCGAGGTGCCGGCGGCGCGGGTGTGCGTCACCGCGTCATGAGCCGCCCCCGCTGAGCGGGAGGACCGCGCGCAGCGTCGCGCCGGGGCGGCGGTCCGGGACGACGTGGAGGCTGCCGCCGTGGGCGGCGGCGATGTCGCGGGCAATGGGCAGGCCGAGCCCGGAGCCGCCGGTGTCGCGGGTACGGGCGTGGTCCAGCCGCGTGAAGCGGTCGAAGACGGCGGCCCGGTGCTCGGCGGGGATGCCGGGCCCGTCGTCGGCGACGTCCAGGCGGGCCAGGCCGCGCGCCTCGTCGCGGGTCAGCGTCACGGTGACCGTGCCGCCCGCGTGGCGTACGGCGTTGTCGACCAGGTTGGCCACCAGGCGGCGCAGGTGGTCGGGCGAGCCGTCGACGAGCACGTCCGGGGTGAGCCGCATCGCCACCGCGACGTCGGTGCGCGGCCGGGGCCTGGCGGCCTCCTCGGCGACGATCTGCGCGAGGTCGGTCTCCCGGCGGCGGACCGGCTCGCGGGCGTCGAGCCGGGCGAGCAGCAGCAGGTCCGCGGTCAGGGCCTGCAACCGCGCCACGTCGGCCAGCGCCTCGCCGGCGAGTCGCCGTTCGGCGGGCCGGGCGAGCTCCAGCCGGGTCCGCAGCGCCGCGAGCGGGCTGCGCAGTTCGTGGGCGGCGTCGGCGACGAACTGCCTGTGCGCCCCGACCGCGGTCTGCAGCCGGTCCAGCGTGCCGTTGACGGTTTTCGCCAGGGCGGCGACCTCGTCGTTCCCGGCCGGCTGCGGCACCCGCTCGTGCAGGTCGCGCGCGGTGATGTCGGCGACCTTCGCCCTGATCGCCGACACCGGGCGCAGCGCCCGGCCCGCGGTGAACCAGGTGAGCAGGGCGACCAGCGCGAGCAGCGCGGGGACGCCCGGCGCCAGCACCATGACCAGGGTGCGCCGGGCGGCGCGCACCGGGGCCAGGGACGCCGTGCCCTGCACGGTGACCGGCCCGGCGCCGGTCTGCACCTGCTCGGTGACGACGTAGAGGCTGGGGAACGCCTTGGGCAGCGCGCACCTTTCCAGGTCGAGGACATTCCGGCCGGCGGCGTCCGGCGGGCCGGCCGGGGGCGTCGAGGCGGCCGGCGCCGCCGAGAACGTCGAGAACGTCGAGACGGGCCGCCGTGCCAGAGCGATGCCGAAGGAGCAGAGCGGGGACCTCCCGGTGGCCGCCGACCGGACGGCGGTCGCCTTCACCCCGGCGTCCTTGGCGGCCAGCTCGCGCGCCGAGCGGGTCAGGCCCGCGTCGAGGGACGCGAAGAGTGACGCGCCGGTGAGCGCGAGGGCCGCGGCGACCACCGCCGTCGCAGCAAGCATGGTGCGCAGCCGGACGCCCATCCTCACGGCTCCAGCCGGTAGCCGGCGCCGCGCACGGTGGTGAGCGTGCTGCGGCCGAAGGGCCGGTCGATCTTGCGGCGCAGGGCGCTGATGTAGACCTCGACGACGTTGGAGTCGCCCTCGTAGGCGAAGTCCCAGGCCCTGGCGAGCAGTTCGGACTTCGGCACGACCTCGCCCGCGCGCCCGGCCAGGCAGTGCAGGATCGCGAACTCCTTGGGGGTGAGCGCGATCAGCACCTCTCCCCTGCTGCACCGCAGCCCCGCCGGGTCCACCCGCAGGTCGCCGACCGTGAGCACGGCGGGCCGCTCCCGTACCCCGCGGCGCACCAGCGCCCGCAGCCGGGCGAGCAGCACGACGTAGGAGAAGGGCTTGGCGAGGTAGTCGTCGGCGCCGGTGTCCAGCGCCTCGGCCTCGTCGTACTCCCCGGCCATGGCGGTGAGCATCAGGATCGGCGTCCAGACGCCCGCTTCGCGCAGCCGGGCGCAGACGGTGTAGCCGTCGAGCCCGGGGAGCATCACGTCCAGCACGATGACGTCGTAGGGCTGCTCGGTGCCCATCCACAGCCCCTCGCGGCCGTCGTGGGCGAGGTCGACGGCGAAGCCCTCGCCGGTGAGGCCGTCCCTGAGCAGCTCGGCGAGCCGGTGTTCGTCTTCCACCACGAGTATGCGCACGCCCTCAGCGTGGGGCGTGGAACCTAAGGCGAACATGAAGATCATCCGACGGGCCTTCAGGTGCGCTTCAGCCTCCACGGGCGAGTCTTCCGTTCGCCGGGCCGGCCGGCCCGGCGCCACTTCGGAAACGGGAGATCATGAACAACAAGAGAATCCTCGCGGGGATCGCGCTCACGGCCGGCATCGGCCTCGCGGGCGTCGCGACGGCGCCGGCCAGCACGGCTGCGGCGCCGCAGTCCGCGACGGTCGCAGCGGGACACCGCGCGGGGCAGCAGCTGTCCATCTGCGTCGTGTCCGTCATGGAGCCGGTCGGCAAGGGGGAGAAGGTCACGTCGCAGGTGCTGCCGCGACGGCCCGCAGCACCCGGGAAGGTGGCGGGGCCGGGCCAGGGCGTGCTCCTGTGGGCAAAGGCCGCAAAGCCGCCCCACGACGTGAAGCTCTACCTCCACAAGATCTACACGATCGGCCCCGGCCCGTTCCGGGGCGCCCGCGGTTGCCCTCCGCTGCCCAAGCTGCCGAAGGGCGCCACCGGGATCGTGACCTCCGCGCCCTGGTTCCTCGCCAAGGACTTGCCGGCCTGGCGCCGGTGAGGCGGTACTGACGACGGCCGCGCCGCGGGCCTGACCGCGCCGCGGACCGACCGGGGCGGCCCGCCGACGAGGACGGGCCGCCCCGGCTCACTGGACATCTGTACCAACTAGTATGTACAGTGACGGCATGGAGACGTCGGAACGGCTCATCGAAAGCACGCAGGAACTGCTCTGGGAGCGCGGCTACGTCGGCACCAGCCCCAAGGCCATCCAGGAGCGGGCCGGCGCCGGCCAGGGCAGCATGTACCACCACTTCAAGGGCAAGCCCGACCTCGCGGTCGCGGCGATGCGGCGCAGCGCCGAGCAGCTGCGGGCACAGGCCGAGGCGCAGATCGCCGGCGGCGGCACGGCGGTGGAGAAGGCCACCGCCTACCTGACGCGCGAGCGCGACGCGCTGCGCGGCTGCCGGGTCGGGCGGATGGCGCAGGATCCCGACGTCATCGCGAGCCCCGAGCTGCGGGCACCGGTGCAGGAGACCTTCGGCTGGCTGACCGGCCACCTCGCCGCCGTCCTCGCCGAGGGCGTCGCGTCCGGCGAACTGCACCCCGGGCTCGACCCGGAGGACACCGCCGCGATGATCGTCGCCGTCGTCCAGGGCGGTTACGTGCTCGCCCGCGCCGCCGGCAGCCAGCAGCCGTTCGACGCCGCCGTCCGCGGCGCCGTGGCCCTGCTCGCCGCGCAGGCCGCACCCGCGCCGGGGCCCTCCGGCGCCTGAGCCGCACCGGCCCCGCCCGCACCGCCCCGCCCCGCCCGCAGCGACCCTTCACGTACGTACGCGACGGCGCGTACGACGCGACCACTTGCCGACACACCGATATGACGACGTGTCGATTTCCCGTCCGCATCCCGCGGCCGACCGAGGAGCACGTAACCGTGCACGCGATGAACTACCGGATCACCCTGCCCGCCGACTACGACATGGGGATCATCCGCCACCGGGTGGCCGCCAAGGGTCCGCTGCTCGACGACTTCCCCGGGCTCGGCCAGAAGGCGTATCTGATCAGGGAGCGTGGTGTCGACGGCTCGCCGGTCAACCAGTACGCGCCCTTCTACCTGTGGAACACCCCCGAGGGCATGAACAGCTTCCTGTGGGGTCCGGGCTTCCAGGGTCTCGTGAACGACTTCGGGCGGCCGGTCGTCGAGCACTGGACGGGGCTCGGCTTCTTCCGCGGCCCGGCCTTCGACGCCGCGCCGCGCGCCGCGGGCCGCCGGGCCCGGCCGATCGCGCCCGGTACGGAGCCGGCGGCGGTGATCGCCGGCGCGCTGGAGGAGGCGGTGGCTCTCGCGGCGCTGCCCGGGCTGCACTCGGCGGCGCTGGTCGTGGACCCGCGGCACTGGGAGCTGCTGCGGTTCACCCTGTGGGAGGACGAAGCGCCCGACGAGCCGGGCGAGGAGCGCCACCAGGTGCTGCATCTGTCCCGCCCCGGACTGGACACGCTCCCCACGGGGAGGCAGTGGTGAGGCACAAGGCCGTGATCGACCGCGCCGCCGGCTACCGCCTGATGGGCGAACTCGCCGGCCCGGAGACGATCGAGGGCACGCTGGCCCGGCTGGACGCGCTGGCGCCGGGCTTCGCCGACTGGATCGTCACCGCCCTGTTCGGCGGCACCTACCAGCGCGAGGGGCTGGCGCTGCGCGACCGGCAGATCGCCACCATGGCCGCGCTCACCGCGCTCGGCGGGGTGGAGCCGCAGCTCGACGACCATGTCCGCAACAGCCTGCGGATCGGACTGGAGCCGAGGGAGATCGTCGAGGTGATGGTGCACCTGGCGCCGTACGTCGGGGTGCCCAAGGCGCTCGCCGGGCTGCGGGTGGCCGCGGCGGTGCTGGGCGAGACGGCGCAGGAAGAACCGGTGGAGAAGGCGGGCGGGGAGCCGGACGGGGCGGAGGTGGCGGCGTCATGACGGCGGCCCGCACCGTCCGTACGGTCCTCGGCGACATCGACCCCGCCGGGCTGGGCGTATGCGACGCCCACGACCACCTCTTCCTGCGCTCCCCCGCGCTGCCCGGCCCGCCGCTCGACGACGTGGCCGCCGCGCACGCCACGCTGACGGCCTACCGCGACCTGGGCGGCGGGGCGATGGCGCACTGGACGCCGTTCGGGATGGGACGCCGGGCGGAGCAGCTGGTCGCGGCCTCACGCGCCACGGGGGTGCGGGTGATCGCCGCGACCGGGCTGCACCAGCAGGTCCACTACGACCCGGAGCTGCTGCGGCGGCTGCGCCGCGGGGACGCGCTGGCGGAGCTCTTCGTCGCCGAGCTGACGCACGGCACGGCCGCCGGCGACGACCCGGACGGGCCGCGGACGGCGGTGCGGGCCGGGATGATCAAGGTCGCCGGGATGTTCCACGGCCTGGACGACCACACCCGGTGGGTGATGACCGCGGCGGCCGACGCGCACCACGCGACGGGCGCGCCCATCGGCATCCACCACGAGATGGGCACCGCGGCGGCCGATGTGCTCGCGCTGCTGCACGGCGAGCTGGGCGTGCCGGCGAGCAGCCTGCTGCTCGGCCACCTCAACCGCTTCCCCGACCCCGGGATGCACCGCGAACTGGCCGCCGCCGGGGCGTTCCTGGCCTTCGACGGGCCGAGCCGCGCGCATCACGCGACGGACGCCTGGACGGTCGGCTCGCTGGTCGCGCTCGCCTCGCACGGGCACACCGGGCAACTGCTGCTCGGCGCGGACACCACCGCGCCGGGCGCCGGGCCGGGGGCGCCCTACCTGCTGCGGGTGATGGGGCCGCGGCTGGTGCGCGAGCTGGGCGAGGCGGCGGTGGACGCGCTCCTGCGGACGAACCCCGCACGGGCGTTCGCGGTGGCCTGGGCGTCCTGACGGGCCGGCACCGGGGCCGTCAGCCGCGAGCCGCCGGTCCCGCGCCCGGTGCCTGGCCGCTGTCCCTGTCCTCGTCCTCGTCCTCGTCCTCGGCGAGGAAGGCGCGCAGCACCGCGAGGAATTCGGCGGGGCGCTCGTCGTGGACCATGTGGCCCGCCTCGATCGTGGTCAGGCGGGCGCCGGGGATGAGGGCGGCGACCTGCGCGAGCTGGTCCTGCGGCACATGGCTGCTAGGGCCGCCCGCGACGAGCAGCGTCGGGGCGGTGATCTCCGCGAGGCCCTCCAGATGGAGGGCCGCCGGCGCGTTGCGCTGCCGGGCCACCGCGGCCACGACCCGCCAGTCGAAGTCGACCGGCTCGGGGAAGGGCCCGGTCGGCACCGGCCGGGGCGGATCGGCAGGGTAGGGCAGCGGGCCCTCTTCGAGGACCATCCGGCGGACGGCGGCCGGCCGGTCCATGGCCACCAGCGCGGCCACGAACGTACCGGCCGAGTGGGCGACGAGCGTCACCTCGCCGAGGCCCAGCCCGTCCAGCAGCGCCAGGACGTCGTCCCGCATGGCCTCGAAGGGGTAGTCCCCCGGGTGGTCGCTCCCGCCGTGGCCGCGCAGGTCGAGCGCGTACGTACGCCACCCGTCCGCGGCGAGCGCCGCCGCGACCCGCGCCCAGGAGCCGCGGTTCTCCCCGAGTGCGTGCAGCAGCACCACCGCGGGACCGCCCTCGGGCCCGTCCGCCTCGTACACCAGCCGCACGCCTCCGGCGTGGAAAGCCCGCACGTCACCCATACCCGCGACCCTAGGGGGTGTCTGACAAGTAGCGTCGTCCCGCCCGTAAGGGCGGGGGCTGGCGGGGCTGGGTGCGTGCGATTGCAAGGCGGAGAGAGGAGAGCGCTGGGGGTACCTCCCGCCGAAGGCAGGGGGAGGGCTGCGCCGACGACCGACAACGCAGCTGGGGGCACCCCCACGCGCAGCCGTGGGGGAGTGCGTGCCCAGCCCCGCCAGCCAGACGGGATTTGTCAGACACCCCCTAGTGCGGGCGGGGCGCCCTCACAGCTGCTGCGGCGCGTTGTGCTGCTGGGCGGCGACGCGGTCGTAGATGGCCTGGGCCTCGGCGGTGCGGCCGAGTTGGAGCAGGCACTGGGCCTCGTCGTTGCGGCTGGTGAGGGTGTCGGGGTGGGTGGCGCCGAGGACCTGCTCGCGGGCGTCGGCGACCTCGTGGTAGACGGTGAGCGCGTGCGACCAGCGGCCGAGCCAGCCCAGGCCCACGGCTATCTCCCGCTTGCTGACCAGCGTGTCGGGGTGGACGTGGCCGAGGACGCGCTCCCGTACGGCCGCCACGTCGCGGGCCTCGGCGAGGGCCCGCTCCCAGTGGCCGAGCCGGCCGAGGTTGACGCCGAGGGCGTGCCGGGCGCGCAGCGTCTCGGGGTCGGTGGAGCCGGAGATCCTGGTCCTGGCCTCGACCAGCGACTCGTAGAGCTCCAGCGCCTCCGCGCTGCGGCCTAGCCGGCCCAGGCAGATGCCGCTCTCGTAGTGCGCGGCGAGCGTGTCGGGGTGGTCGGGGCCGCACACCCGGGCGCGGGCGTCGGCGACCTCGCGGTAGACGTCGAGCGCCTCGGCCCAGCGGCGGGACTTGCCGAGCATGTGGCCGACCTCGAAGCGCGTTATCAGCGTCTGCGGGTGGTCCGCGCCGAGCACCCGGGCGCGGGCCTCGGCCACTTCGGCGGCGAGTTCGTACGCCTCCCCGGTGCGGCCGAGGCGCCCGAGGTTGTAGGCCAGGTTGTGCTTGCACTGCAGGGTGTCGGGGTCGTCGGGGCCGGCCGCGCGCAGCCGCGCGGCCAGCACCTCCGCGTACTCCTGGTGGGCCTCCAGGTGGCGGCCGAGCACCCCGAGCGCGTAGGCGGCCTCGTGCCGCGCGGCGAGCGTGTCGGGGTGGTCGGGGCCGAGGACCCGGGCCCGGGTCTCGCCGACGTAGGCGTACAGGCCCAGCGCCTCCTCGGTGCGGCCGAGGCCGGTCAGGCAGTACGCGGCCTCGTAGCGGCTGCTCAGCGTGTCGGGGTGCTCGGGGCCCTGGGCCTGGTCGCGGGCGGCGGCGACGGCGGTGTGCAGGTCGTACGCCTGGCGCCAGTTGCCGATCCGGGCGAGGTCGAGGGCCTCGGCGTGCCGGCCGGCGAGTTCGGCGAGCACGCCGGGCGCGGGGGCGGGCGGCCCGGCGCGCATGCCCCGGGTGGACCAGGCGCCGGTGATGCGGTGGGGGGAGGCGGGCGCGGTGTGCCGGAGGCGGGTGGAGGCGGCGGGGATGCCGGTCGTGAGCTGCCGCGCCCAGCCCGGCAGCTCCCCGCCCTGCGTGCCCGGCTCGCCGGCGGCGGGGGCGGGCGGCGCCGGGTGCGGCGGGCCGCCGGTGCCGGCGCGCAGCGCCTTGAGCCGGCCGCCGACGTCCGCGGCGTCCTGCGGGCGGTCGTCGGGCTCCTTGGCGAGCAGGTCGAGGATGAGGCGGTCGAGCTCGGGCGGCAGTTCCGGCCGCCGGGCGCGCGGCGGCTCCGGCGCGCTGTCGCGGTGGCCGACCAGGATGGACCAGGTGTCGCCGAGGTCGAACGGCGGTGCGCCGGTGGCCAGTTCGTACAGCACGCAGCCCAGCGAGTACAGGTCGCTGCGGTGGTCGACCTCGCCGGAGGCGCCGATCTGCTCGGGCGACATGTAGTGCGGGGTGCCCATGGCGACGCCGGTGCCGGTCAGCCGGGAGGTGAAGCCGATGTCGTGGCCGAGGCGGGCGATGCCGAAGTCGCAGATCTTCACGCCGCCGTCGCTGAGCCGGATGATGTTGGCCGGTTTCAGGTCCCGGTGGACGATGCCCTGCGTGTGGGTGTACGCCAGGGCCGCGGCGACCTGCTCGGCGATGTCGATGACGTCCGGGACGGGCAGCGGGTGGCGCTGGGCGTCGTCCAGGATCTGCAGCAGGTTGCGGCCGTCGAGCAGTTCCATCACCAGGAAGAGCACGCCCTCGTGCTCGCCGAAGTCGTGGACGACGGTGATGCCGCGGTGCTGGAGCGCGGCGGCGACCCTGGCCTCGCGGCGGAAGCGCTCCTGGAGGATCCGGGTGAAGCCGGCGTCCCTGGCCTGGCCCGCGGGCTTGAGGCACTTCACGGCGACCCGGCGGCCCAGCGACTCGTCCAGGGCGCGCCACACCTCGCCCATGCCGCCGCGGCCGATCAGCTCGTGCAGCCGGTAGCGGCCCTGTATGACGGTGCCGTGCTCGCCGCCGTCGCCCGGCGCGTGGTGGTCCCCGCCCTGTCCCGCCGCCATCGCGTACCGCCACCCCCGTGGTCCTCGGTGCTTCCCGGTCCTCAGTATGGCCGCGCGGAGCCGCGCACGGCACCTCGCATCAGGGCATACCACCCCAGGAGCGGCGGCTGCGGTGCCGGACGCGCCGGCGGCGCCCGGCGGGCGGGCGGCGCGCGCAGGACGCCGGGCCGCCGGGCCGGACGGGGGCGCGGAAGGGGGCGGGTGCGGCCGAAGGGGGTGTGGTGGGGGGCGGGCCCGGTCGTTACGGGTGCCTGCGGGGCGGTGGACTCGTAGGCTGGAGATCTCCAGGGGCCGTGCGGACGGAGTAGCAGATGAAGATGCTGATCAACGTCGCCGAGAACGTGGTCGCCGACGCGCTGCGCGGAATTGCCGCCGCGCATCCCGAACTCGTCGTCGATGTGGAGAAACGGCTGATCGTACGGCGTGGCGCGCCGTTCGAGGGCAAGGTCGGCCTGGTCTCCGGCGGTGGTTCGGGGCACGAGCCGCTGCACGGCGGCTTCGTCGGCAGGGGCATGCTGGACGCGGCCTGTCCCGGCGAGGTCTTCACCTCCCCGGTGCCCGACCAGATGGTGCGGGCCGCGGCGGCCGTGGACAGCGGCGCCGGCGTGCTGTTCATCGTGAAGAACTACACCGGTGACGTGCTGAACTTCCAGATGGCCGCCGAGCTCGCCGAGGACGAGGGCGTGCAGGTCGCGACCGTCCTGGTCAACGACGACGTGGCCGTCATCGACAGCACCTACACCGCCGGGCGGCGCGGCACCGGCGCGACGCTCTTCGTGGAGAAGATCGCCGGCGCGGCTGCCGAGGAGGGCGCCCCGCTGGACCGGGTCGCGGCGCTCGCGCGGCAGGTCAACGAGGCGTCGCGGACGTTCGGCGTGGCGCTGAGCGCGTGCAGCACGCCGGCCAAGGGCGGGCCGACCTTCGACCTGCCCGAGGGCGAGCTGGAGCTGGGCGTCGGCATCCACGGGGAGCCGGGCCGGGAGCGGCGCGCCATGATGACCTCGGGCGAGATCGCGGACGTCTCCGTCGAGGCGGTCGTCTCCGACCTGCGGCCCGACCGCCCGGTGCTGGTGCTGGTCAACGGCATGGGCGGCACCCCGCTGCTGGAGCTGTACGGCTTCAACGCCGAGGTGCAGCGGGCGCTGGCCGAGCGGAAGGTCGCCGTCGCCAGGACCCTGGTCGGCAACTATGTGACGTCGCTGGACATGGCGGGCGCGTCGGTGACCATCTGCCAGGTCGACGAGGAGCTGCTGCGGCTGTACGACGCCCCGGTGGCGACCCCGGGCCTGCGCTGGGGCATCTGAGCCCGCCGGGGGCCGGCCCGTCGGCGCCGGCCCCGCCCGCACCGCCGCTTCACGCTCCCGGCGGCATCCCATGGCACCAATTTCCGCACCACCGGCGAAAGGACCGCGCGACCGCAATGAACGCAACCCCCGATTCCGAGGCGCCGGTCGACGCGGCGTTCGTGCGGCGCTGGCTGGCGGCGGCCACCGACGCCGTGGAGCGCGACGCCGCCCATCTGACCGAGCTGGACTCCCCGATCGGCGACGCCGACCACGGGACGAACATGCGCCGCGGTTTCCTGGCCGCGCGCACCGCCGTCGAGCAGGAGCAGCCGCAGACCCCCGGCGCGGTGCTGGTGCTGGTGGGGCGGACGCTGATAAGCACGGTCGGCGGCGCCTCGGGGCCGCTGTACGGCACGCTGATGCGCCGGGCGGGCAAGGAACTGGGCGAGGAGCAGGCGGTGCCGGCGGACCGGCTGCGGGACGCGCTGCGGGCCGGTGTGGACGGCGTGGCGCAGCTGGGCGGCGCGGCGCCGGGCGACAAGACGATGCTGGACGCGCTGGTGCCCGCCCTGGAGGCGCTGTCCGGCGCCCTGGACGGGGGCGAGGACCTGGCGCGGGCGCTCGCCGCGGCGGCGGCAGCGGCGCGGGAGGGCGCGCAGGCGACGACGCCGCTGCGGGCCCGCAAGGGCAGGGCGAGCTATCTGGGCGAGCGCAGCATCGGGCACCAGGACCCGGGCGCGACCTCCTCCGCGCTGCTGGTCGCGGCGTTCGCCGACACCGCGCGGGAGGGCGCATGAGCTCCCCCTCGCTGGTGGGCATAGTGCTGGTCTCGCACAGCGCCGAGGCGGCCCGCGCGGTCGCGGGGCTGGCCACCGGGCTGACCGGGGCCGGCACCGACGTGCCCGTGGAGCCGGCGGGCGGCGGCCCGGACGGCGGCTTCGGCACGAGCTCGGAGTTGATAGTGGCCGCGGCGCGTGCGGTGGACCGGGGCGCGGGCGTGGCGGTGCTCGCGGACCTGGGCAGCGCGGTGCTGACCGTCAAGGCGCTGCTCGCCGACGAGGAACTGCCCGCGGGCACGCGGCTGGTGGACGCCCCCTTCCTGGAGGGCGCCGTCGCGGCCGTCGTGACCGCCTCGACGGGTGCGGACCTGGACGCGGTGTCGGCCGCGGCGGCGGACGCGTACACCTACCGCAAGACCTGACCGGCCGGCCGCGGTCCCCTTCCGCCGGGTGCGGGAGGGGACCGCGGCGCGCGCGGCTCAGCGGCCGTAGACCAGCAGCCTGCGCACCATGTGGCAGGTGGTGTCGGACGGCTCGTGGACGCCGATGCGCTCGGCGGCGTCGCGTATCCGCCCGTTGCCGGCCTGGGCCGGCTCGTAGACGCCCGAGTCGAGCAGGGCGATCACCAGGCGCATGGACTTCAGCCGCCGGTTGTGCGCGATGTACCAGGCGCGCGGGTGTCCGGCGGGCAGGGGCTTCTTCGGCAGCGCGGGCCGGGCGGCGATCCCGGTCGGCGGGCTCGTGGGCGGGGAGAGTACGGCAGCGGGCATCGGCAACCTCCTGCGGCGTCGGCCGATCCTTGCGAACAGCTCCCATTTTACCGCCGGGCACTGACAAAGTCCGCTGGCCAGACGGTATATGACGAATGCTTGTACGACTTTCCGGCCGGGCCGGGACGCGGGTCCGCGACGGCCCGCCGACGGCCGCGCCGCCGTCACCCCGGCGACCCGCCGAGCAGCGTGACGGCGTGGTGCGCGGCGGCGAAATACCGCGGGTCGGGGTGGTCGGCGAACTCCCGGCGGGCGGCCTCGGCGATCTTGATGCCGTGCTCGTCGCCCAGCTCCACCGCCGCGTCCAGCACCCGCCGCTGCACCGCGGGATCGGCGCCGTCCACCGCGGGCTCCGGCACGTCGTCCGGGCCGCCGGCGGCGAACAGGTTCAGCAGCGTGCCGCACACGTCGCGGATCGCCTCGTACGACCGCGGGCCCAGCTCCGGCGGCAGCAGCGGCAGCATCAGCCGCAGCGCGGCGGGCGCGGTCACGGTGTGGATCGCCGGGACGGGCACCCGGCCGGGCACCTTCAGGTAGTGCGCGGCGCTCACCGCGCCCAACTCCGCGACGGCGGCGTCCACCGACCGGCCGATCAGGGCGTCGGCGTCGGCGAAGAGCTTGTCGGCGGGGCGCCGGCCCAGGGTGCGCACGGTGCCGATGGCGCGGGCGCCGCGGGCCATGGCGCTGCTGGGCAGCTGGTACATCGCCGCCCAGAAGGCCAGCCCGTTGGCGATCTCGTGCAGCTGCAAGGGGGTCGGCTCGGCGACGGCGGACGCGCTGCGGACGGCGTGCGCGGTGCGGATCAGGCCGTGCGTCAGGCCGGCCATCATGCCGGGCGCCAGCCGCGGCCACCAGGCGACCAGCGTCGCGTGCCAGCCGGTGTCGTCGATCTGCCGGCGGAAGAGCGCCGCCCAGTCCGCGAGCCGACGTGTCCGGCCGAGCGCCTCCCGCCAGGACGCCGGGTCGTCCCCGTCGATCGGGGCGAAGGGGTCGGGCGGCGCGCCGAAGCCGCGGCGCACCGCGTAGCCGTCGACCCATCCGGGGACGAGGTCCCCGTGCCCCAGCGCGGCCAGCGCCTCGGCGCCCATGGGGGCGTGGAGGGCGAAGCCGCGCAACTGGTTGCCGGGGCCGCCGGCGCCCAGGAAGAACCCCGCGTGCGCGAGGCGTTCCAGCGCCTCGTTGACCGCGGTCTCGTACGGCACGTCCGCCATGGCATCCCCTCGTCGTGGAGTCACGCGCTCGAGTACGGGCTGCTCACGTAACGCTCGGCGGACGCCCCCGCCCGCGGCGCGGGGCGCTGACCCCTCCAGTGTGCCATCGCGCGGCGCGGCGCCGTACGCGCGCGTTGCCCTGCGCGCGGGCGCGGGCCGGACGGGCCGTCAGGGGGCGCGGTAGCCGGGGTCGGTCAGGCCCGGGGCGGTGGCCGGGGCGAACCAGGTGGGGTCGTCGCGCAGCGCCAGCTCGATGCGCCCGCGGGCGATGGGGCCCAGCGGCGGCAGCTCGTCCACCGCGAACCATCCGACGTCCAGCGACTCGTCGTCGTTGACCCGGGCCTCGCCGCCCACGGCGCGGCAGTGCAGCACGATGTCCATGTACTGCGCGCGGTCCCCGTTGGGGTAGACGACGGGGACGTTGGTGAAGATGCTCAGCACCCGCTCGACGATCGCCAGGACCCCGGTCTCCTCCTCGATCTCGCGCACCGCCGCCTCGGCGGGCTGCTCGCCGGGGTCCGGGATGCCGCTGATGAGGGCCCAGCGGCCGGTGTCGGTACGGCGGTTGAGGAGGACCCGGCCGCGGTCGTCGAAGACCACCATGGCCACGCCGGGCAGGAACAGCAGGGTGTCGCCCGCCTTGGCGCGGATGTCCTGGATGAATTGCGGAGTCGCCATGGGCCGAGCCTACGCGGCGCCGGGTGAACGCCACATCCGCACCAGGTTTCCCAGCGGCGACATCGTTGGTGCCAGGCGGTCCCCACCGGCCCGATCAGCCGTTACGGTGACCCCGAGCAGGCGCCCGCGCGGGGATACGCGGGTGTCGCGGGGCCGTCGCGTACGCGGGGCGTCAGGGGGTGCCGGGGCATGGACACGACGGCGGGCGGACCGCCGGGTACCACGACCGCGCCGCGTGCCGGCGGACGGCAGCGGGCGCGCGGCGGAGTGCGGCGCGAGCGCGGCACGTTCACCGACGCCGCCGGGATCGTCGTGCTGAGCTGCGCCTCGGTGTGGGCGCTGGTCGCGGCGGCGGGCCGCCCGGCGCGGCCCGAGGGCACGCTGCTGGCGGTGCTGGCCGTCACCGCCGGTTACGCGCTCGGCCGCATCCTGGGGTCGCTGCTGCCGGCGCTGGCGCCGGGGGTGGCCGCCGGGGCGGTGCTGGCGCTGGTGCTGGGGCCGCCGGGCCGGCTGGCGGGGCGGCCCGACGCGCCGCCGCTGGGCTATCCGAACGCGGACGCCGCGCTGCTGGTGCTGGCCGTGGGCGCGGCGTGCTGCGCCGCCTGGGCCGTACGGGGTACGGCGCTGCGGGCCGCGCTGCTGGCGGTGGGCGCCGGGGCGGCGGTGGCGGCGCTCGCGCTGGGCTCGGCGGCCGGGTTCGCGGCGGGCGTCGCGATCGTGCTGTGCTCGCTGGCCGCGGCCCGGATGCGGCACCGGCTGCCGGCCCTGGTGTGCCTGGCGCTGGCCGCGGCCGTCGCGGTGGGGGTCAGCTGGTCGGTGGCGGTGGGCGCGCTGCCCGCGGGCCTGTCGGCGTCGCTGACCGGGCAGCTCACCCAGCCGCGGGTGAACCTGTGGCACCAGGCGGTCACGCTGGCCGGGCACCATCCGCTGCGCGGGGTCGGCCCGGACCGCTTCGCCGACGAGGCGGCGCCCGCGGCGGACCTAACGCCGGCCGCGCCGTCGCCGCAGTCGGCGCCGCTGCAACTGGCCGCGGAGCAGGGGATCCCGGGGGTGGCGCTGCTCGCGGTCTCCTTCGGGTGGCTGCTGACGGCGCTGTGGCGCTCGCCGCGCCCGACGCCCGTGGTGCTCACCGCCGCCGCCACGCTCACCGGGCTGGCGATGCTCGCGACGGTGGACCACGTGCTCAGCTATGCCGCCGTCACCGCGGGGGCCGGCTTCCTCGCCGGCGTGGCGACCGCGCGCCCGTTCGCGGCCGAGGCGCTGCCCCCGGCGGACTGAGCCCGGGCACGGCCCGGCCCCCGTCGATGGGCCGCGCGGGACCGTACGGGGGCCGGGGGGAGCTCAGGGTGTCAGGGGCTGGTGAGGGGGTGCCGCAGCCAGGCGGCGATGGCCTGCACCGCGCCTTCGGGGTCGTCGACGGTGACGGTGAAGCGGTGGCCGCCGCCGAGGTCGATGACGATGCCGGGGCCGCGCCGTACGACGACGGCGGTGCCCTTCTCCGGTCGCCAGCGGTAGCCCCAGCCGCCCCAGCTGCGCGGGCTGATCAGCGGGGCGAGCGCGGCGCCGCTGACGTCGGCGAGCGGGATACGGCGGCGCGGGACGCCGATGTGGCCGCAGCGCACCTCGACGCACTCGCGGTCGACCTGCACCTTGACGTGGGTGAAGGCGAGGGTGCCGAAGATGATGAGCAGGCCGACGGCCAGGCAGCCCACGATCGACATCACCAGGGGCGCGAGCGCGGTGGTGGCGGGCTGGTCCACGGCCAGCTCGACACCGAGGGCGAGGCAGGCGGCCCCCGCGGCGGCGAGGACCCATTGCATGCGGTTGCTGGCGCGGCCCGTCCACACCTGAGGCGCGACGGACTCCGGTCGGGGAGCGTGCGTCATGCTCGAAGCGTACTCATACCGTGCCCGATGGGCAGCCCCAGGCGGTCAAGCCGTGGCGGGAGTCACGGTGAGCGCGGCGCCCTGCCGGTAGCCGGCGGCGACCGCGGGCAGCTCGGCCGCGACCCCGTCGAGCAGCACTTCGAGGCCGCCCCCGCCGGGCGGTACCGGCCGGCCCGCCGCGGTGATGCGGCGCAGCGCCTGGGCGGCGACGGCGTCGGCGGAGCCGAAGAGCTCCGCGCCGGGCACGGCGGCGGCGATGCGGTCGTCGACGAGTTCGTAGTGCGTGCAGCCGAGGACGACGGCGCGTACGCCCGTCGGAGTGAGTGCCGCCGCGGCCCGCACGGCGGAGTCGACGGCCGCCTCGTCGCCGGCCTGCACGGCGTCGGCCAGGCCCGGGCAGGGCACCTCGGTGACCTGCGCGGCGCCGCCGTGGTCGGCGATGAGCGCCCGCTGGTAGGCGCTGCCCGTGGTGGCCGGGGTCGCCCAGATCGCGATCGCGCCGCCGCCGGCCGCCGCGGGCTTGACCGCGGGGACGGTGCCGACCACCGGCAGGGCGGGCTCCAGGGCGGCCCTGACCGCGTCCAGCGCGTGCACGGAGGCGGTGTTGCAGGCGACGATCAGCGCGTCGGGCCCGCGTTCTGCCGCGTCCAGGGCGCAGCGCAGCGCGCGGTCGCTGACGTCCTGCGCGGTGCGTGGCCCCCAGGGCATGCCTGCCGGGTCGCACGACAGCACCAGGTCGGCGTCCGGCCGCAGCCGGCGTACGGCCGCGGCGGCGGCGAGCAGTCCGATCCCGGAGTCCACGAGTGCGATCTTCACGCCCTCACTTTATGCGGCGCCGGGGTCGGGCCCGCGCCCGGCACCCGGGGTGCGGCAGACTGCGGCGGGTGACGGTGATGACAGTGATCGCAGGGCTGTCCCTGCTGGTGTGGGTGTGGCTGCTGCTGGGCCAGGGCTTCTTCTGGCGCACCGACGTGCGGTTGCCGCGGGTGTCCGGCGAGCCGGCCCGGTGGCCGTCGGTGGCGGTCGTGGTGCCGGCGCGGGACGAGGCGGAGGTGCTGGGCAGCAGCCTGCCGTCGCTGCTGGCGCAGCGGTATCCGGGGCGGGCGGCGGTCTTCCTGGTCGACGACGGCAGCACCGACGGCACCGGGGACGTCGCCCGGGAACTGGCCGCGCGGCACGGCGGGCTGCCGCTGACCGTCACCTCGCCCGGCGAGCCGCCGGCCGGGTGGACCGGCAAGCTGTGGGCGGTGCGGCACGGGATCGCGCTGGCCCGCGAGCGCACCGGCGCGCAGTACCTGCTGCTGACCGACGCCGACATCGCGCACCACCCGGACAGCCTGCGCTCGCTGGTGGCCGCCGCGGCCGGCGCGAACCTCGACATGGTGTCGCAGATGGCGAGGCTGCGGGTGGAGACCGGCTGGGAGCGGCTGATCGTGCCGGCCTTCGTGTACTTCTTCGGGCAGCTCTACCCCTTCCGGTGGATCAACCGGCCCGCCTCGCGCACGGCCGCGGCGGCGGGCGGCTGCGTGCTGATCCGCGCCTCGGCCGTCGACGCGGCCCGCGTGCCCGACAGCATCCGGCAGTCCGTGATCGACGACGTGGCGCTGGCCCGGGCGGTCAAGCGCTCCGGCGGGCGGATCCACCTGGGGCTCGCCGAGCAGGTGGACAGCGTCCGCCCCTACCCGCACCTGGGCGAGCTGTGGCGGATGGTCGCCCGCAGCGCCTACGCGCAGCTGCGGCACAGCCCGGCGCTGCTGGCCGGCACGGTGCTGGGGCTGGCGCTGATCTACCTCGTGCCGCCGGTCGCGGCGGTCGCCGGCGCGGCTGCGGGCGGCTGGGCGGTGTGCGGGCTCGGCGCGGCGGCGTGGCTGGTGATGACGCTGACGTACCTGCCGATGCTGCGCTATTACGGCCAGCGGTGGTGGCTGGCGCTGACGCTGCCGTACACCGCGGCGCTGTATCTGCTCATGACGGTCGACTCGGCCGTGCAGCACTACCGGGGGCGGGGAGCGGCGTGGAAGGGGCGCACGTACACCCGCCCCGACCCGGACGTGACGGGCTGAGGCGGCGCTCCGGGCGGGGCCCCGCGCGGGCTCAGCTCTGCGCGGGGGTCCAGCGCAGGCCCCAGCCGTAGGCGTAGTCGACGGTGCGCTGCGGGCTCAGGCCGGGCAGCGCGGGCAGGTGGCGGGCCTCGCGGCGCATCCGCAGCGTGTCGCCGTCGCGGCTGAGCAGCAGCAGGGCGCAGGCCGCGCTGTCGCCGCCGCGGGGGGCGAGGTCGAAGTCCTGGGGCATCCCGTACTCGGGGCGCACCGCGACCTGCCCGGCGAGCCGGCCGAAGCCGCCGCCGCGCACCGCGAGGAAGACCAGGACGCGGCGGAAGAGCGGCGCGTGGTCGAGGTTGACGGTCAGCAGGGGGCCGGTGAAGTCGCCCGCGTCGTCCCCTTCGCCGCCGCAGCCGTCGTCGTCCAGCCGGACGTAGGGCGGCAGCCACAGGGCGCCGCGGGCGCCGCCGAGCGGCTGCACGACCCCCTTGCGGCCGTCGGCGAGCTCGAACAGGGCGCACAGGTCCACCTCGTCCGGTGCCCCGAAGGCGACCCGCAGCAGCCCCGGGCCGACGCGTACGCCCTCCGGGCGCGGGAGGGGCGCGGGGGCGGCGGGCCGCGGGGTGTCCGGCAGCGGCGGGGCGGCGCGGGACAGGGCGCGCAGCCGCCAGCCGTCGCCGTCCCGGTAGCACTCGCCGACCGCGGTGCCCGGGCCGCCGGTCGGCCCCGGCCAGTCCAGCCGCGCGGGCGGGCGGCCCTCGGTGAGGGCCCGCAGCCGTACGGCCGGGATGCGGCCGGCGGGCCCGCCCTCGGCGCGGATCACCAGCAGCACGGCGGTCACGGCTCTTTCGAGTGACGCCAGGTCGAGGACGAGCGTGTCGACGACCCGGCCGCCGGGGCCGGCGTGCCGGGTGTGGGTGACGGCTCCCGAGGGGTGCGCGGACGCGCCGGCGCGTACGACACCGGCCGGCTGCGGCGGCCCCTCACCGGTGAGCACGAGTGCGCACAAATCAGCCCGCGGTATGCCGTAACCGGTGCCCCGTTCAAACTCCAAGCGGACTTCCGCGGTCGGCAACCGGACACTTTCCCCCCTGCGCAGCAGCACCGCTCCCCCTCCCCCGGCGCACAGCGCCTCCCCGACAACCCCTCCGACGCACGCCTTTTACCTGATCACACCACTGGCGGGTGACCGGTTTCCGGGGATTCGCTCAGATTGGGGACATCAGGGCTCTCGCGACCCGTCAAACACCCGTCAAACAACCCTCTAATCGGTCTCCCCAACGACCACATCGTGGGCTTAACTTATGGCTCATGACCACCCCCCGCGGTTCGTACGGTGGCGGCTACGGCAGCTACTCCCCCTCGTCTTCGTCCTTTCCGGACACCCCGATCTACGACAGCCTCGTCGCCGAGCGCGGCACGCCGCAGATCGCCCCGATCCGTGTGCCGTCGGCGTACACCGGCTACGACTCGGGAATGAGCAACGGCTACGGCGGCAGCAACCTGCCGGCGCTGCCCGCGCTTCCCGCGCTGCCGTCCGGTCCTTCGTCGCCGTCGTACCAGCAGCCGCAGCCGGCGCCGCCGGCCGGCTACCAGGGCGGCGGCTACCCGCAGCAGCCGGCGCCGTACATCCCGCAGCAGGCCGCGGCGCCCCGCGGCGGCTACGGCGGCAACGGCTTCCCGGGCGGCTTCCAGAACGGCGGCGGCCTCGCGCCGGCCGGCGGCGGCTTCCCCGGCGGCTTCCAGAACGGCCACCCGGCCGGCGTCCCGCAGGGCATGCCGCAGCAGCCCGCGCCCGCCGGCTACGAGGCGGCCCGCCCGGTCCCGCCGCGGCCGATGCCGCCGCGCCAGGTGCCCGGCGGCCACCCCGAGGAGCCCTACCAGCGGCGCAACCTCGGCACCGGCGGCGGGGGCTACTACCAGGGCTGACACCGTTGTCCCGGGCGCCCGGCTGGCACGATGGCGGCATGACCACGCCGACGCTGAGCGCCCTGCACATCCATCCGGTCAAGTCGCTGCGTGCCGTCGGCGTGGCGGAGGCGGTCGTGGAGCCGTGGGGGCTCGCGGGGGACCGCCGCTGGATGCTGGTCGACGCCCGTACCGACACCGCCGTCACCCAGCGCGAGCAACCGCGGCTCGCGCGGGTGGCGGCGCAACTGCGGCCGGGCGGCCTGCGGCTGTCCGCGCCCGGCCGGCCGGCGCTGGACGTCGCCGTGCCCGCTCCCGGCGCGCTGCGCACGGTGCGGCTGTTCGCCGGCAAGGTCGACGTGGTGCCCGCGGGGGACGCCGCCGACGCCTGGCTGTCGGGGTGGCTGGAGGCGCCGGTGCGGCTGGTGCACCTGGACGAGCCCGCCGTGCGCCGGCCGATCGACCCCGCCTACGCGCGCCCCGGCGAGACCGTGAGCCTCGCGGACGGCTTTCCGCTGCTGCTGACCACCACCGGCTCGCTGCGGGCGCTCAACGAGCTGATCGCCGCGGGCGACCACCCGTCCGAGGGCCCGCTGCCGATGGACCGCTTCCGGCCCAACGCGGTGGTCGACGGCACCGCGCCCTGGGCGGAGGACGACTGGCGGCGGATCCGGATCGGCGAGGTCGTCTTCCGGGTCGCCAAGTCCTGCGGGCGCTGCGTGGTGACCACCACCGACCAGGTCAGCGGCGTGCGCGGCAAGGAGCCGCTGCGCACCCTCGCCCGGCACCGCAGGGCCGGCTCCCGCCTGCTGTTCGGGCAGAACCTGGTGCCCGAGCATCCCGGAACCCTGCGCGTCGGCGATCCGTTGACCTTGGTGGAGTGACGCGTCGGCGCCGTTCCCGCGGCCCCAGCGGGAACTGACGTGGGCCCTGAGGGTGTCGACCGTGCCGTGTGCGGTAAGTGGACGGGTGAAGGGGGTGGTCGGCCGTGGCTCGTCGTACCAGGCTCGGCAAGGCCGGGCGGCGCAGGTTCGGGTGGCGCTGGCGGCGCAATCCGCTGCGCCGGCGTTCCGATGTCGTCGAGGCGTGGCTCGGCGTGGTCACCGTGGTGCTCTTCTGCGCGGTGCCGGTCATCGGCTGGTGGGCCGGCCAGTCCGTGGACCGCGCGCTGCAGCGCGTGGCGCGGGTCCAGCGGTCCGAGCGCAGCCTGGTGCCGGCCACCGTGGTGCCGCAGGGCGGCGGCCCGGCCGCGAAGGCGGCGCCGGGAGCGGCGGGCTCCGCGGCGGCCGGCGAGGACCGGGACGCCGACGCGCGGGAGGGCGAGGTCCTGCGCTGGACGGCGCCCGACCGCAGCACGCACAGCGGGAAGGTGCCGGTGGGCCTGGAAATGTGGCGCGGCAACCGCATATTGCTCTGGACGGACCACAAGGGCGCCCTCGTCCCGCCGCCGCTGGACGGTACGACGGCGGCGACCCACGCGACCCTGGCCGGCATGGCGGCGGGCAGCGCGGCCGGCGGGGCGCTGCTGATGTCGCGCCAGGTCCTCATGTGGCACCTCATGCGGCGCAGAATGGACTCCTGGGAGCGCGCGTGGGCCCGGTTCGACCAGGACTGGGGCCGGGCGGGCGCGGGCGGCTGAGCGGGGCGCGAGCGGGTCCGCCGGGGGCGACTCGGACGCGCCGGCGGGCGCGTGCGCCGGAGCCCGATCCGGGGCATACGCGAGTCATGCGGCGCACGCTCCGGCGGATCCCGCGTACGGCGGCGTCCGCCTGACGGGTCGTCGTCAACGGCCACCCGCGGCGCACGCTACGGTTGGTCCCCGGTCGGCCGACGCAAGAGGTGGGGGCAGAGCAACCCGATGGCACATGGCGTGGTGCAGGTGACCAACCCCGGCAGTTCGCGGTGGCGCCGCCGCACAGGCGAGTACGGCACCCTGGCCGCCGCGCTGGCGGCGGCGGGCGACGGCGACGTGCTGTCGGTGGGCCCCGGCACGTACCGGGAGAACCTGGTGATCGACCACGCGGTGACGCTGCGCTGCGCCGACGGCCCCGGCACGGTGCGGATCGCGCCGCCCTCGGGTGTCGCGCTGACGGTGCGGGCCGCGGCGGCGGTGCACGACGTGGTGGTCGAGGGCCAGGACAGCACGGCCGCCGCGCTGCTGGTGGAGACCTGCGCCCCCGAGCTGACCGGTGTACGGGTCAACGCCCGCTCCGCGGTGGGCCTGGAGGTGCGCGACGGCGCCCGGCCGACCGCCCGGCGGCTGACCGTCGACAACCCGGCGGGCGTCGGCATCAGCGTGCTGGACGCGGCGGGCGGGGTGTTCGAGGACTGCGAGGTCGTCGCGGCCGGCCAGAGCGGCGTCGCGGTGCGCGGCGGCGGCAGCCCGCGGCTGGAGCGCTGCCGGGTGCACCACGCCTCGGGCTCGGGCGTGTCCGTCACCGGGGACGGCAGCTCGCTGGAGGCGGTGGGCTGCGAGGTCTTCGAGGTGCACGGCACCGGCCTGCACCTGTCGCAGCGCGCCACCGGCCAGCTCACCGACTGCCGGGTGCACCGCACCACCGGCGACGGCATCACGCTGGACTCCGACGCGGTGCTGGCGATGTCCGACTGCGAGCTGCACGACATCCCGGAGAACGCGGTGGACCTGCGGGCCCGCGCGGTGCTCACCCTCACCCGCTGCACGGTCCGCGGGTTTGGCCGCAACGGCCTGTCGGTGTGGGACCCGGGCACCAGGGCGGACGCCAACTCCTGCGAGATCCACGACAGCACCGGCGACTACCCGGCGGTGTGGGTCAGCGACGGCGCGGTCGCCGTCATCGACTCCTGCCGGGTGCACGACGTGCCGGACGCGCTGTTCGTGCTGGACCGCGGCTCGCGCGCGGACGTGGTGGACAGCGACTTCACGCAGATCCGCAACACCGCGGTGTCGGTGAGCGACGGCGCCAATGTGCAGCTGGACGACTGCCGGATCAAGGAGGCCGCGACCGGCGCCTGGTTCCGCGACCACGGCAGCGGCGGCACCTTCGCCCAGGTCACCATCGACGACACTGCGACCGGCGTCATCGTCACCAAGGGTGCGGACCCGGCGCTGGAGCGCTGCACAGTGACCAACGCGACCGAGTCCGGGGTGTACGTCTCGGCCGAGGGCCGCGGCACCTTCACCAGCGTGCGGGTCACCGGCAGCAAGGGCTACGGCTTCCACGTCATCGACGGCTGCCGGTCCACCCTCACCCGCTGCCGCACCGAGCGCTGCGCCCGCGGCGGCTACGAGTTCGCCGAGCCCGGCCCGGTGACCGAGGACTGCACCAGCGACCGGGCCGCGACCCCCGACCCGGCGCCGGTGACCGCCCCGGTGGCCCCCGCGCCCGAGCGGCAGCCCGCGGGGGCCTCGTACGGGCTGCTCGGCGGGGTGCCGCAGCAGCGGCCCGCGGACAGCGCACCGCCCGCGGCGCCCGCCGCGCGCGACAGCACCGAGGTGCTGGCGGAGCTGGACGCGCTGGTGGGCCTGGACAGCGTCAAGCGCGAGGTGCGCACGCTGATAGACATGATCGCGGTGGGCCGCCGCCGGCAGCAGGCCGGCCTCAAGGCCCCCTCGCCGCGCCGCCACCTGGTCTTCACCGGCTCCCCGGGCACCGGCAAGACCACCGTCGCGCGGCTGTACGGCGAGATCCTCGCCTCGCTGGACGTGCTGGAGCGCGGGCACCTGGTGGAGGTCGCCCGGGTCGACCTGGTCGGCGAGCACATCGGCTCCACGGCGATCCGCACCCAGGAGGCCTTCGAACGGGCCCGCGGCGGGGTGCTCTTCATCGACGAGGCGTACGCGCTGGCGCCCGAGGACGCCGGCCGGGACTTCGGCCGGGAGGCCATCGACACGCTGGTGAAGCTGATGGAGGACCACCGGGACGCGGTGGTGGTGATCGTGGCCGGCTACACCGCCGAGATGGAGCGCTTCCTCGCCTCCAACCCCGGTGTGGCCTCCCGCTTCTCGCGCACCATCACCTTCGGCGACTACACCGCCGACGAGCTGCTGCGGATCGTGGAGGCGCAGGCCGCCGAGCACGAGTACCGGCTCGGCGACGACGCCGGCGAGGCGCTGCTCAAATACTTCACGGCGATGCCCAAGGGGCCCGCCTTCGGCAACGGGCGGGCCGCGCGGCAGACGTTCGAGGCGATGGTGGAGCGGCACGCGGTGCGCCTGGCGCATGTCGCCGAGCCCACCCACGACGAACTCCAGCTGCTCTACCCCGAGGACCTTCCCGAACTGCCCTGAGCCGGGCCGGCCGGTCCGGTGGCGGGCCGGTACCGGGGGGCGTGCGCCGGGGCGTTCCACCTGGCGGTCCCCGGGGCGCGCGGGAGTGCGGCGTGGAAGGATGGCCCGAGCGCGCTTCGCAGGGCATCGCGCGACGAGACGGACGGATCGGATACGAGGTCACGGGTGAGCGACAACCAGAACCTCCTCGCAGAGCAGCGCCGGGCACTGATCCTGGACGAGGTACGCCGCCGCGGCGGGGTGCGGGTCAACGAGCTGACCCGCAGGCTCAACGTCTCCGACATGACGGTGCGCCGCGACCTGGACGCGCTCGCCCGGCAGGGCGTGGTGGAGAAGGTGCACGGCGGGGCCGTGCCGGTTGTGGAGGCCAGCAGCCACGAGCCGGGCTTCGAGGCGAAGTCGGGCCTGGAGCTGGGCGCGAAGGAGGCCATCGCGACGGCCGCCGCGGCGCTCGTGCCGCCCGGCAGCGCCATCGCCCTGGCCGGCGGCACGACCGCGTACGCGCTGGCGCACCATCTGCTGGACGTGCCGGACCTGACGGTGGTGACCAACTCGGTGCGGGTCGCGGACGTCTTCCAGAACGGCCAGCGGCGGGCCGGCGCGGGCGAGGGCTCGGCGACCGTCGTGATCACCGGCGGGGTGCGCACGCCCTCGGAGACGCTGGTCGGCCCGGTGGCCGACCGGGCGATCCAGGCACTGCACTTCGACCTGCTGTTCCTCGGCGTGCACGGCATCTCGGTGGAGGCGGGCCTGTCGACGCCGAACCTGGCGGAGGCCGAGACCAACCGGCACTTCGTGCGCTCCGCGCGCCGGGTGGTGGTGATCGCCGACCACACCAAGTGGGGCACGGTGGGCCTGAGCTCGTTCGCGGCCCTGGAGGACGTCGACACGCTGGTGACGGACGCGGGCATCCCCGAGGTGCTGCGGGCGGAGATCGCCGAGCACCTGTCGGACCTGATCGTGGCGGGCGAGCCCGCGACAGAGGGCTGACGAGCGAGCGCCCGCAGTGGCCGGCTGAGGAACGAGGCCGTCCGCGCAGGACGCGAGGAGGAAGACCGACCGGACTCACAGCGCGGGCTGACGAGCGAGCGCCCGGACGGACTGCGGGCTGACGGGGCCGGGTGCGTATACGTCCCCGCGCGGGGGCGGCTGGCTCAGCCGATCCAGTCCCAGGCGCGGCTCGGGGCCAGCAGGAAGAGGGCGACGGCCGCCACCAGGACGACGCCGGCCACCGCGCGCAGCCGGCGTATCGCCGGTGACAGGGGGCGGCGCGGCGGGCGGTTGTCGGGGCGCCACGCGGCGGCGTGCTGCGAGGGTGTGTGCGGCTGGTCGCGGCGCCGGTTGCGGCGGCGCGGTTCGTCGGCGGAGCGCTGCTCCTCCTCGCGCAGCCGGCGCGCGACGATCCTCGCCCGGGCCGACGGCTCCTTGGGCGCGGTCGCGCGTATCGCCCGCTCCGAGTCGTTGGCGAACTGCTCCCAGACGTCGTCCGGCAGCGACGGCTCGTCGGCCGCGGGTGGTGGTTCGGTCGTCACGTCTGCGCTCTCGTCTCGTCCGGCGTCCGGTCCAGGCAGCGCCGGGCTCCCCCCGGCACCTTCCACGGTACGGCAGCCGGGGCGGCGGCGAGCCGGGGGTGGCCGGGTACGTCAGCGGTATTCGGCGAGCCGCGGCCTGACGCCGAGCACGACCAGCACCGCGGCGAGTCCCAGGGCGCCGGCGGGGACGGCGGGCCAGCCGTCGAGGGCGGCGTGGGCGTCGCCGGCGTGCGCGGTGAAGTCGTCGAGCTGGCGGCCGGCGAGGCGGTCGAGGGTGGTGGCGAAGTCCCAGAAGTCGAAGGCGACGTCACCGCGGCCGACCTCGGTGAGCACGGCGGCGCCCTGCTCGGTGTCGCCGGACGCCTTGAGCGCGCGCAGGTGCCGGTCGTCGGCCCGGAAGTGGCCGTAGCGGGTGAGGACGTCCTGGTAGGCGGGGCGTTCCTCGGCGGTGGCGTAGCCGTCGGGGGTCAGCAGCTGGTCGAGCCGTCCGACGAGCGTGTCGAAATTCTGCTGGTCGGCGACGCCGAAGCCGCTGTCGTGCACGAACCAGCGGCTCTCGGTGGCCGCCGCCTGCGCGGCGATCGCCCGGGCCTCGGCGAGCCTGGCCCAGGGGGTCAGGCCCTGGGTCCCGGCGGTGTCCACCGCGCTCGCGGCGGCGCTCATGGCCAGCGCGCCGGCCAGGGTGACGGCGAGGGCGGCGGCGGTCGCGCCGAGCAGCGCGGGGTTGAGCCGCCGCCGGTAGTCGCGGGCAAGGCCCCGCTGCCACCACAGCAGCAGCACGACCGCGACCGCGCCGAGTACCGCGGTGGCCAGGCCCCAGCGGACCGCGGAGCGGTGGGCGGCGGCGCGCTGGTCGTCGGCCTGCTTCTGGTAGGCGGCCGAGAGCCCGTCGGCGGCGGGCAGCAGCTGGTTCCGCATGACGGTGCCGGCCTGGACGTTCATGGCGACGGCGAAGGCCGGCGGGTGGCCGGCGAGCTGGTCGGGCTCCCGTTCGGCGACGTAGGCGGCGCGCCCGCTGAGGTCGTCGTAGCGGCCGAGCCCGTCGAGCAGGGTGCGCACCCGGTCGCCCTGGGCCTCGTCGCCGCCGAGCTGCCGCAGCAGGTCGCTGACCTGGGCGCGCCGCTGCTGGCCGGTGATCAGGGCGTTGAGCTGGTTGCCGACGATGACGTTCTCGTCGCCAGCGGACCTGCCGGGCGCGAGGGTGTCGGCGCGCTGGGCGTCGAGGTCGGCGAGCGCGAAGCGCAGTTGCGCGGCGACCGCGGCCCGCTGCGCCACGGTGGTGCCGAAGCGCGCGGTGGCGTCGCGTACCGCGACCGCGCCGGTCACGGCGACCGCGCACAGCACGCCGAGCGCCAGCAGCGCCGCGACCGTGCGGACGGCGAGCCGGCGCGGTCCCGAGCGGGTCGGCCGCAGCCGGCGGCGGGCGCGGTACGTCTCCGTCCGTGGTGCGGTCGCGGGAGGTGCCGGAGCCTGGGCCTGGGCCTCCTCCTGCGCCGGCGGGGCCGTCTGAGACGTCGTCATATGGCGACGCTAGGCGCGGGCCGGGAAACGCCGGTGGCCGCTCGGCGACCGGCGGATGTCCTCGGCGTAACAGAACTGCCGCGAAAATGTGGGCCGTCGGCGGAACCGTACGGCGGTGGGGCCGTCGGCGCGGTTACGGCTCCAGGGCGGTTCGGGTCAGGGTGTCCGCGAATGCCGGCCCGTGGGCTGCCCGGCGGGCGGGTCGTGCGGCTCCTCCGGCTGCCACAGGGGGTGTTCGGCGCGGGCCCACCAGCGCGGTACGTAGCCGGTGCGCAGGCCGCGGCGCGCGTCGGGGTCCTGGGCGGCGAAGTAGACGTGCCCGGTGATGGCGGCGGCGAAGAGGAGGGCCAGCCAGTCGTGCACGAAGGTGGAGCCGGTGCGCCAGACCAGCGGGGCGAGCCGCGGGAACCACATGAGCACACCGGTGCCGGCCATGACCAGCAGCGCCCCGACGCTGAAGGCCGCGTAGAGCTTCTGGCCGGCGTTGAACTTGCCGGCCAGGCTCGGCTCGCGGCGCCGGCGGCGCAGCGCCACGCCCACCCAGCGCCAGTCGTGCGGGAAGAAGCGTCCCAGGCGCCCGGCGTCGGCGCGGAAGGCGCGCGAGGCCAGGCCCAGCAGGACGGGCACCGGCACCAGGATGCCGGACCACTCGTGGACGGTGACCACCAGGCGCCGGCGGCCGACGATCTCGGCGAGCTGCGGCACGTACAGGGCCGCGCCGGTGAAGACGCACACGCCCATCAGCCAGGCCACCGAGCGGTGCACCCAGGTCTCGGTGCGGGTGAAGCGGCGCAGGCCCCGGGCCGCGCGGGGGTCAGGAGGTGGGGTCATCGTGCCGGCCGTTCGACTTGCCGACCCATCCGTCGACGTCGTATCCGTAGTGCTCCCAGTAGCCGGGCCGCACGTCCTTGGTGACGGTGATGCCGGACAGCCATTTCGCGGACTTGTAGAAGTACATGGGCGCCACGTAGAGGCGTACCGGGCCGCCGTGGGCGGCGGTGACGGGCTTGTCGTTCATGGTGAGGGCGACCAGGACGTCGGCGCGGCGGGCCTGGTCGAGGGTCAGGCTCTCGGTGTAGACGCCGTCGAAGCAGCTGAAGCGGACGGCGGCGGCGCCGGAGCGTACGCCGGCGGTCTCCAGCAGGGTGGACAGCAGCACCCCGGAGAAGGCGGTCTTGGGCACCCGCCAGCCGGTGACGCACTGCACGTCGCGCACCAGCCGGGTCTGCGGCAGGGCGCGCAGGTCGGCGAGCCGGTAGTCGGCGCGGTGGTCGACCAGGCCGTCGACGGTGAGCCGGTAGTCGGTCTCGCCGCGGTGCGGGATGGAGTCCGAGACCGAGTAGAAGCGGAATCCGCCGCCGCCGGGCAGCAGGCCGGTCACGCCCGTGGGGTCCTTGGCGCTGACCGAGGCCAGGACGGAGTCGAGCCGGTCCTGGACGGCGCCGCCGACGCCCACGCCGACCGCCCCGAGGCCGAGCATGCCGAGCACCAGCCGGCGGCCGACCGGGGTGCCGCGGCCCTGGTCGGACGGTTGGGCCGGTTGGGCCGGTTCGGCCGGTTCCGGTCCGGGGCCGGCGTCCGGGCCGGGGTCCGGGTCGTGTGCGGGGTGCTGCTCCGGTGTGCCCACCGGTGGCGTGCGGTCGTCCATGGGCCGATTCGAGCACGCCGGCGGCGCTCTGGCCAGGGCCGTGGGTGAGCGCTCAGGATTCCGTAAGATCTCCGGGATCTGCGGCCCGCAGCCGTGCCTGCCGAGTGTGCGGGAGGCGGGCGAGGAAGCCGGCCAGGGCGTCGTTGAAGGCGTCGGGGCGCTCCAGGTTGGGCAGGTGGCCGGCGCCGTCGACGACGGTCAGCGTCGCTCCGGGGATGCGGTCGTGGAGGAACTGGGCGTCGGCGACGGGCGTGAAGACGTCCTCGCTGCCGACGACGACCAGCGTGGGGACGGCGACGACCGGCAGCATCGGGGTGTAGTCGGGCCGCTCCGCCCGGCCGCGCAGGGCCGCGGCGGCGCCCTGGGGCGGCGCGGCGAGCATCATGCGCAGCACGTGCGCGGCCACCTCCGGCTGCCGGGCGACGGTCGCGGGCGCGACCATCGAGTCCAGCACCTCGTGGGCGTAGCCGGCCATGCCCTCGCTCAGCAGCCGGTCGGCGCGGTCGTTGCGTTCCTTGCGGCCCTGCTCGGTCTCGCCCTGCGCGAAGGTGTCGGCGAGGACGAGGCCGGTGACGCGGTGCGGGAAGAGCCGGTAGAACTCCAGGGCGATCTGGCCGCCCATCGACAGGCCGCACACCGCGGCGGTGCGCACCCCGAGGTGGTCGAGCAGGGCGGCGAGGTCCTGGGCGAAGGTGCTCAGCAGCGTGCGCCCGGGGACGACCTGGCTGCCGCCGTAGCCGCGCAGGTCCGGGGTGATGACGCGGTGGCCGGGGGCCGCGTCCGCCTGCGGGTGCCACATGGTCCGGTCGAAGGGGTGGCCGTGCACCAGGAGCAGCGCCGGGCCGCCCCCGCCGGTGTCGCCGGTGTCGCCGGTGTCGCCGTACGCCATGCTGATGCCGTTGATGAAAGCGGTGTCCACCTGCGGTTATCCCCTCGTCCGTGGCTGTTCCCCGATGCTATGGGCGGAGCAATCAGCGGAGCAATGGCGCTCTTTGATCTCGGTGCAATATGCTGGCCGCCGCTTGCGGTGGCGCGACCGGAGGACGGGAGGCGGTGGCGGATGGCGCGGGACTTCCGGCGGGCGGCGGACGCGGTGGCGGCGCAGATCGCGGCGGGGCGGCTGCGGCCGGGCGACCGGCTGCCCACGCAGCGGGCGTTCGCGCGCCGGCACGGGATCGCCGAGTCGACGGCGAGCCGGGTCTACGCCGAGCTGACCCGGCGCGGCCTGGTCGTGGGCGAGGTGGGGCGGGGCACCTTCGTCCGGGCCGCGCAGCCCGCGCCGGACCCGGCGCTCGCCGAGCCGGGCGGCGCCCCGGTGGACCTGGAGCTCAACTACCCCGTCGCCGAGGGCCAGTCGGAGCTGCTGGCCGCGGGGCTCGCCCGGCTGGCCCGGCCCGATGTGCTGGCCGCCGCGCTGCGCCCGTCCGGCGCCGCGGGCACCCCGCAGGCGCGGGCCGCCGTCGCGGCGCTGCTCGCCGGGCCGGCCTGGGCGCCGGACCCGGAGGACGTGCTCTTCGCGGGCAACGGCAGGCAGGCCATCGCCGCGTGCCTGTCGGCGCTGGTACGGCCCGGCGGGCGGCTGGGCGTGGAGGCGCTGACGTACCCGGTGGTCAAGGCGATCGCGGCGCGGCTCGGCGTGACGCCCGTGCCGCTGGAGTGCGACGGCGAGGGCCTGCTGCCGGACGCGCTGCTGGCCGCGCACCGCTCGGCGCCGCTGGGCGCGCTGTACGTCCAGCCGACGCTGCACAATCCGCTGGGCACCACGATGCCGGACCGGCGGCGGGCCGAACTCGCCGCGGCGCTGCGGGAGTCGGGGCTGTACGCGGTCGAGGACGCCATCTGGTCCTTCCTGCGCACCGACGCGCCGCCGCCGCTGGCTGCGTACGCGCCGGAGCGGGTGGCGCTCGTCGACAGCCTGTCCAAGCGGCTTGCGCCCGGCCTCACCGTGGGCTTCGCCGCGACCCCGCGGGAGCTCACCGCGCCGGTGGCGGCGGCGCTGCGCTCGTGCGGCTGGTCGGCCGCCGGGTACGCGCTGGCCGCGGCGACCGGCTGGCTGGCCGACGGCACCGCCGCCGCGGTCGCGGCCGGCAAGCGGGCGGACGCCGCGGCCCGGCAGCGCATCGCCGCGCAGGCGCTGGCGGGGCTCGCTGCGCGGTCCGGGCCGGGCGCGTACTTCTGCTGGTGGGAGCTGCCGCAGCCGTGGCGGGCCGACACCTTCGTGGCCGCCGCCGCGCGCCGCGGCATCGCCGTCACGCCGGCGGCGTCGTTCGTGGTGGGCCCGCACCGCGCGCCCGCCGCCGTGCGGATCGGCCTTGCCTCTCCCCCGCCGCCGGTGCTGCGGCGGGCGCTGGAGTCGCTGGCGGAGCTGGCGCGGACCGGGCCCGACGACGTCGCGGCGGAGTAGCCGCGGGGCCCCGGGGGCCGCGGGTGTGCGCCGGTCGGCGGTGCGCGGGGACCGGCGGGCGCGGACCTGGCACGTAAAGCCGCCGGGGGGCGCCGCGACGCGCGACAAGTTGCGACATTCCCCACATCGGGTGACGCTGTTATCGCATCACGGAGTGCTGAAGCAGTCACTCTACGAAGTTTCGCTCTGATGTTCCCATCGGTGCGGTGTACGGCCGGTTCCCGCAGGTGCGGGGCCCGGCCGGCCGCGGAGGGAGTCGCAGCCGTGATCATGCAAGTCGACCAGAACGACCCGACCCACCGAACCACCCGGGAGTGCGCGCTCGAACTCGACGCGCACCCGTACCGGATCCAGCAGATCCGCCGCATCGTGGCCGCGCAGCTGCGCTACTGGCGGCTCGATCCGCTGATCCAGCCGGCCGCGAGCGCCACCAGCGAGCTGCTGGCCAATGTGCACCGGCACGCCAAGCCCGACAAGAAGTGCCGGGTGCGGCTGACCCTCGCCGACGACCGCCTGACCGTCGCCGTCACCGACAGCGACCCGCGGCTGCCGCAGCTGCGCCCCGTCGAGCCGCTGGCCACCACCGGGCGAGGCCTGACGATGGTCGAGGCGCTGAGCGACAGCTGGGGCACCGACCTGCTGCCCGAGGACGCGGGCAAGACCGTGTGGTTCGTGCTGCGGACCCCGGTCGCGGTGCCGACGATGCTGCCGGTGCGGACGGCGCTGCCGTTCGAGCGCGCCATGGTCGAGCCGCTGCCCGGCCCCTTCGCCGAGCCCGTCCCCGAGCCGCTGACCGGCTCGGTCCCGGAGCCGGCCGCCGTCGCCGCGGCGGCCTGACCCGCGGCGCCGCCGGTGTGGGCGCCGGCGGACCGCGGCCCGGCGCCGCCTCCCCCGCACGGGGAGGCGGCGCCTTCGTACGTCCCGGCGGCCGGGCCGGCCGCGCTCACAGCGCGGCGCCGCCCCTGCCGCCGCGCCGGTCGCCCGGGGCGCGGGCGAAGTGCTCCTCCAGCACCGACATACGGCGCCAGTACTCCTCCTCGTCGATCTCGCCGGCCGCGAACCGCCGGCCCAGCACTGCCAGCGGGCCGTGCTCGCCGCCGGGCGGGGCCGGCCGGAACTGCTGCCAGGGCGCCCCGCGCCCGCGCCACGCCGTGCGGCGCAGCAGGGTGATCACGGTGGCCGCCGCGGCCACCCAGACCAGCGGGAGGAAGAGGATCCACGGGCCGGGCCCGCCGCCGTGCCACGCCAGGGTGTTCATCGTCCGTCATCTCCTCGGTCCGGCCGGGTTGTCCCGACACCACCGAGCCTGGCTCCCGCGCCGGCCGCAGTCGTCGTACGGCCGGCGGCAGCGGGGCTGCTCCGGGGGGAGTACCGGCGGCCGGCGGGCTCAGCCGCCGAGCGCGGTCAGCGGGTCGTCGAGGACCGGCTGCCAGGCCAGTTCCGCCGCGCCGACCAGGCTGTTGTGGTCCAGCGCGCAGGCCAGCACCGGGACGCTGCCGCTGCGGCCCCACAGGCTGTGGTCGGCCACCACGGCACGCAGGGCGTCGGGGTCGGCGTCCAGCAGGTGGCGGTGCAGGCCGCCGAGGAGGATCCGGTCGGGGTTGAGGACGTTGACCATGCCGGCCAGGCCCCGGCCGAGCCGGTCGATGAGCAGCAGCGCCGCCGCCTTGACGGCCGGGTCGGCGTACTGCGTACGGAGCAGGTCCGCGCTCTGCTGGAGCAGCGACACCTCGGGGCCGGGGGCGCGGCCGGCCGCCTCCAGGAAGGCCAGCGGGTCGGCCTCGACGTCCAGGCAGCCGCGACTGCCGCAGTAGCAGGGCCGCCCGTCGGGCCGCACGGTGAGGTGGCCGACCTCCAGGGCCAGGCCCGAACTGCCGGTGTGCAGGCGGCCGTCCAGCACCAGCGCGCCGCCGACGCCGCGGTGGCCCGAGGCGACGACCAGCAGGTGCTGGGCGCCGCGCCCGGCGCCGTGCCGGTGCTCGGCGAGCGCGGCGACGTTGACGTCGTTGCCGACGAAGGAGGCCACCGGCGCGCCGTCCGGGCCGAGGACGCCGATCCGGGCGATCTGCTCGGCGAAGACCGCGGCGACCGGTGTGCCGGCCGGCCACGCCAGGTGCAGCGGGTTGAGCGCGGTGCCCTCCGGCTCGGCGACCGCGGACGGCACCGCGAGCCCGGCCCCGACGCACACCCGCCCCGAGGCGCGCAGCAGTCCGGCCCCCGCCTCGACGACCGCGCCCAGCACCTCGGCGGGGTCGGCCGGCACCGGCATGACGCCGGGGGCGGTCGCCACCAGCTCGCCGCCCAGGCCCACCAGCGCGGCCCGGAAGCCGTCGGCGTGCACCTGCGCGGCCAGCGCGACCGGCCCCTCGGGCGCCACGTCGAGCCGGTGCGAAGGGCGGCCCTGGGCGCCGGCCGGTCCGTTCGGCCGGGTGTCCACCCGGATCAGCCCGAGCGCCTCCAGTTCGGCGGCGACGGCGCCCGCGGTCGCCCGGGTCACCCCCAGCTCCGCGGTGAGCAGCGCGCGGGTCGCCGCGCGGCCGGTGTGCACGAGCGAGAGGGCGGGGCCGAGCGCGCCCCGGCCCCGCTCAAGCCTTGTCCGAATCTGTGTCACCCCCCTATTCTCACTTTGTGCCGACACTGAACAAAATAGGGACGATCCTGAGTCGATCTTCCCGTACTCCCACCACCGACCCGGCCCTGCGCCGGCTGCGCCTCGCCCTGACCGTCTTCTTCGCCGTCGACGGCTTCCTCTTCGCCGGCTGGGTGGTGCGCATCCCCGCCATCAAGGCCCAGGTCGGCGCCTCGGCGGGCCAGCTGGGGCTGGCGCTGCTCGGCGTGTCGGCGGGCGCGGTGGCCACCATGGTGCTCACCGGCCGGCTCTGCCGCCGCTTCGGCAGCGACCGCGTCACCGTCGGCACCGGCGTCCTGCTGGCCCTGAGCATCGCGCTGCCGCCGCGCACCCACTCCGCCCTGGCGCTCGGCCTGGTCCTGCTGGTGTTCGGCATAGCGTACGGCGGTCTGAACGTCGCGATGAACAGCGTCGCGGTGGATCTCGTCGCGGCGCTGCGCCGCCCGGTCATGTCGTCCTTCCACGCCGCCTACAGCTGCGGCGGGCTGATCGGGTCGAGCCTGGGCGGCCTGCTCGCGCCGCACCTGTCGGCGGGGACGCATCTGCTGCTGCTCACGCCGGTCGGCCTGCTCACCGTGGCGCTGGCCGGGCGGGTGCTGCTGGGCACACCGTTGGAGGCGCCGCGGGAGCGGATCACGCACGTCGCGCCGGCCGGGCGGGGCGAGCGGGGGGCGCCCGCGGGGCGGGGCGAGCGGATCGAGCGCGTCGAGCGGGGCGAGCGGGTCGCGCCGCGGGTCCTGGCGGCGGAGGCCGCCGGGGCGGCAGGGGGCACGCAGGCCGCTCCGGCCGCCGCCGTGCCCGTACCGCGGGAACCCGCGAAGGACGCCGGGCCCGCGCCCGGGACGGCCGCCGTGGGCTCGGGGCTGCTGGTGGCGCTGCTCGGGCTGATCGCGGCGTGCTCCTCGTACGGGGAGGGCGCGCTCGCCGAGTGGGGGCCGCTGCACGTCCAGCAGGACCTGCACCGCGGGCCGGGCATCGCGGCGGCCGGCTACGCGGCGGTGACGCTGGCGATGACGATCGGCCGGATGTCCGGCACCACGCTGCTGGAACGCCTCGGCCAGACCCGGGTGCTGGTGCTCGGCGCGCTCACCGCCGCCGGCGGCATGCTGCTGGCCGCGCTCGCGCCGCTGCTGCCGCTGGTGGTACTGGGCTTCGCGCTCACCGGGCTGGGCCTGTCCAACAGCTTCCCCACCACGATCGCCCGGGCCGGTGCGCTGACCGGCCCCGGCGGGGTGGCCACCGCCTCGACCTTCGGCTACGGCGGGATGCTGATGGGCCCGCCCACGATCGGCTTCCTCACCGACGCGGTGGGCCTGCCGGTCGCCCTGACGACGGTGTCCGCGCTCGCCGCCGTCGCGGCCGTGATCGCCTTCTCCGTACGCAACATCGGCCGGCCCGCCTGAGGTCCGCGCCGCGCGCACGGCGAAGCCCCGCGGGTCGGTGACCTGCGGGGCTCGGTCGAAGCGGGTGCGGGCGCCGCTGCTCAGGCGCGGGCGGGCTTGGGGAGCATGCGCTCCAGTACGGCGCGGTGGCCGGGGCGGGCCTCCTCGTAGCGCCGCCGGCCGTCGTCGGTGAGCGCGACGTAGACGCCGCGGCGGTCCTCCGCGCAGATGCCGCGGTCGACCAGGCCCTCCTTCTCCAGCCGGGCCACCAGCCGGGACAGCGCGCTCTGCGTGAGGTGGACGCGGTCGGCGAGCTCCTGCACGCGGAAGGTGCAGCTGCCGTCCGCCGGGCCGTCCGCGAGCACGTCCAGCACCTCGAAGTCGCTGGCGCACAGGCCGTGCTTGTGCAGCTCCCGGTCGAGCTCACACGCCGTCCGCGCGTGGACGGCGAGGATCTCCCGCCACTCGCGCTCCAGCGCACGCTCGTCGTTGTCGGCTCCCATGACCGCAGGGTAGCAGAAAACGGACCCCGATGCACGGGCATTAAATGCACTTGCATTCGATGCACCTGCATGTAATCTACGGGCCATGACCTCTCCGTCGTCCCCGACGTCCCCGGCGTCTCCGGCATCCCCGCCGGCCTCTGTCCCCCGCGCATCCGAACGATGGAGCGCCCTGCAATGGGGCACGCTCTTCGTGCTGTGCGCCGCGCTCTTCCTCGACGCACTCGACGTCTCGATGGTCGGCGTGGCCCTCCCCTCCATCGGCTCCGACCTGCACCTGTCGACGACCTCGCTGCAATGGGTCGTCAGCGGCTACATCCTCGGCTACGGCGGCCTGCTGCTGCTCGGCGGCCGGGCGGCCGACCTGCTCGGCCGGCGCCGGGTCTTCCTCATCGCGCTCGGCGTCTTCGCCGTCGCCTCGCTGCTCGGCGGCCTGGTCGACTCCGGCTCGCTGCTGATCGCCACGCGCTTCGTCAAGGGCCTGAGCGCCGCGTTCACCGCGCCCGCGGGCCTGTCGATCATCACCACGACCTTCGCCGAGGGCCCGGTCCGCAACCGCGCCCTGACCATCTACTCCAGCTGCGGCGCCACCGGCTTCTCGATGGGCCTGGTGCTGTCCGGCTTCCTCACCGAGGCCGGCTGGCGCTGGACGATGCTGCTGCCCGCGCCCGTCGCGCTGATCGCGCTGGTCGCCGGCCTGAAGCTCATCCCGCGCACTCCCAGGGAAAGCACGCAGGGCCGCGGCTACGACCTGCCGGGCGCGGTGACCGGCACCGCCTCGATGCTGCTGCTGGTGTTCACCGTGGTGTCGGCCTCCAGCGCGGGCTGGGCCTCGGCACGCACGCTCGGCTCCTTCGCGGCCGTCGCCGTGCTGCTGGTGGCCTTCGTCGCGATCGAGAGCCGCTCGGCCTCGCCGCTGGTCCGGCTCGGCGTGCTGCGCTCCTCCACCCAGGTGCGCGCCAACCTCGGCGCCGCGACCTTCTTCGGCTCGTACGTCGCCTTCCAGTTCCTGGTCACGCAGTATTTGCAGAACGTGCTCGGCTACAGCGCCATGCAGACCGCGCTCGCCTTCCTGCCCGCCGGCTCGCTGGTGGCGATCCTGTCCACCCGGATGGGCCCGGTCGTCGACCGCTTCGGCACCCCGCGGGTGATCGCGTTCGGCTTCCTGTCGCTGGTCGTCGGCTACGTCCTCTTCCTGCGGATCGATCTGCACCCCAGCTACGCGGCGTTGATCCTGCCGTCGATGCTGCTGCTCGGCGGGGCCTTCGCGACCGCCTTCCCGGCGCTCAACATCCAGGCCACCAACGGCGTCAAGGACCAGGAGCAGGGCATGGTCTCCGGCCTGCTCAACACGTCTTTCCAGGTCGGCGGCGCGATCTTCCTCGCCGTCGTCACGGCCGTGGTCACCGCCCACGCCGGCGGGCCCGGCGGCGGCAAGCAGGCGGTGCTGGACAGCTACCGGCCGGCCCTGTGGGTCGTGACCGGCATCGGCGTGGTCGGCCTGCTGATCACCCTGACCGGGCTGCGCACCCGGCGCCCCTCGTACGGCATCCTCGTCGCCTCCTCCGCGCAGGACGAGGCGGCGCGGGCCGCCGCCCCGCAGGACGCGGTCGTGCCGGCTGCGACGGCGTCGGGCCCGGCTCCCGAGGGCGGCGCCGACCGCGGGTGAGCCCGGCGTGCCCTCCGCACGGGGGCGGGCACGCCCACACCGCCGGCCCCGCGCGTACGCCCGCGCGGGGCCGGCGCTTTGTGCTGACGTACGTGCGGGGCCGGCGGTGTGGGCGGAGGTACGTGCGGGGCAGGCGCTTTCGCGCGGGGCAGGCTCGGGCCGGCGCTTGTGCGCGGGGCCCGCGGGGCCCTTGGGGCGCCCGTACGGTACGGGTCCCGGTCCGCGCGGGGTGCGGCTCAGCCCAGCCAGCCGGGCCGGACCAGGCCCGACTCGTAGGCCAGGACGACCAGTTGGGCGCGGTCGCGGGCGCCGAGCTTGACCATGGCGCGGCTGACGTGGGTCTTCGCGGTGAGCGGGCTGACCACCAGGCGGCGGGCGATCTCCTCGTTGGACAGGCCGATGCCGACCAGGGCCATCACCTCCCGCTCCCGCTCGGTCAGCCGGTCCAGCCCGCCGGCCGCCGCGGGCTCCTTCGACCGGGCCGCGAACTCCGCGATGAGCCGCCGCGTCACCCCGGGCGACAGCAGCGCGTCGCCGGCGACCACCGCCCGTACCGCGCGCAGCAGTTCCGCGGGCTCGGTGTCCTTGACCAGGAAGCCCGAGGCGCCCGAGCGGATCGCCTCGAAGACGTACTCGTCCAGCTCGAAGGTGGTCAGCACGACGACCTTGACGTCCTGGAGCGCCGGGTCCCCGGTGACGGCCCGGGTGGCGGCGAGGCCGTCCATGACGGGCATGCGGATGTCCATCAGGACGGCGTCCGGGCGCACCTCCCGTACCGTGCGCAGCGCCTGCTCGCCGTCGGCCGCCTCGCCGACCACCTCGATGTCGCGCTGCGCGTCGAGCAGCGCGCGGAAGCCGGCGCGTACGAGGACCTGGTCGTCGGCCAGTACGACGCGGATCACGGAAGCTCCTGTCCGGTGGTCGGGCGGCCTGCGCGGCCGGTGGGGTGCCGGGGCGGCGGGGTGTCGTGCCGGCCGCCGCCGAGCGGCAGCCTGGCCCGGACGCGGAAGCCGCCGTCCCCGCGCGGGCCGGCCTCGACGGTGCCGCCGAGCGCTGCGGCCCGCTCGCGCATGCCGACCAGGCCGTTGCCGCCGCCGCTCTCGCCGCCCACCGCGGCGGGCCCGTCGTCGTCCACCCGCAGGTCGAGCAGGCCGGGCCGGTAGACCAGGCGTACCCGCGCGGTGCGCGCGCCGGAGTGCCGTACGACGTTGGTCAGGGCCTCCTGGACGATACGGAAGGCGGCGAGGTCGGCGCCCGGTGGCAGCGGCACGCGCGCGCCCTCGACGGCCAGGTCGGTGCGCAGCCCCGCCGCCGCGGCCTGGTCGAGCAGTTCGGGCAGCCGGTCGAGCCCGGGCGCGGGGGCGCGGGGCGCGTCGCCGGGTGCCCGCAGCGCGCCCAGCACCTGGCGCACCTCCCCCAGCGCTTCCTTGCTCGCCGCCTTGATGGTGGTCAGCGCGGTGCGGGCCTGCTCGGGCCGCTCGTCCATCAGGGCCAGGGCGACCCCGGCCTGCACGTTGATCAGCGAGATGCTGTGCGCCAGCACGTCGTGCAGCTCCTGGGCGATCCGCAGCCGTTCCTCGCCCGCCCGGCGCCGCTCGGCCTCGGCGCGCTCCCGGTGCTCGCGGGCGATCCGCTCGCGCCGCACCCGGAAGAGCTCGGCCGCGGCGAGCACGGCCAGCAGCCAGGCGGCGGCGCCGGAGAGCTCGGTCCAGGACGCCGGGCCGTCGCCGGCGGGCGGCAGCCGGCGGTAGAGCCACAGGCCGACCAGGGCGTGCCCGGTGTACGCGGCGGCGGCCACGATCAGCACGCCCTTGCGGTGCCCGGCGGCGACCGCGCTGAAGAACGCGACGACCAGGCTCGCGAAGACCGGCCCGTACGGGTAGCCGAGGACGGTGTAGAGCAGCGTCACCGCGGCGACACCGGCGGCCACGGCGACCGGTTGCCGGCGGCGCAGCAGGAGCAGGGCGGGGCCGGCGAGCAGCAGGGCGTAGCCGAGTCCGTCGAGGGCGACCCGGCCGCTCTGGTGCCGCCCGGCGGCGCCGGAGCCCGCGACCTGGAGGACGGCGAGCGCCACCGCGGGCCCCCACAGCGAGACGGCACGGCGGCGCGGCCCGGCGGGGTGGTGCCCGCGCCAGGGCGGCCCCGGGTGCGCCTCGTACGTCATGGCTCCACGCTAGACCGCGGCCCGGCGGCGTCGCGTCCACCGCCGGGGGGCGGCGGGGCTACTTCGCCGGGAGTACGCGGCCGGCTTCCGCGCCGGTCCGGGAGTCGTCGGCGGCGGGGGCCGCGGGGGCGGCGCGGGTTTCGGGGTCGGCGGGGTTTGCGGGTTTTACGGGGTCGGTCGGGTCGGCGGCGTGGTCGACCTCCAGGCCGACCTGGGCGGCGAGGGTGAGCGCGGCGTGGTCGAAGAAGGGCCCGCGGGCGTCCACGACCCGGTTGAACTGGCCGAACAGCTCGAAGCTGAGCAGGCCGAAGAGCTGGGCCCAGCCGGCGACCAGCGCGGCGACGACGCGTATCGGCAGCTCGGGGGCCAGTTCGGCGGCGAGCCGCGCGAGGTCGGTGCGGACCGGCTCGGTGAGCGGCCGGCCGGTGGGTTCGTTGAGCCGTCCGGCGGCGTGCGCGTCGCGGACGACCGAGACGAGGGTGAGCGGGACGCGGGAGGCCGGGCCGACGGTGGCCTGCGGGGCGGCGTAGCCGGGCACGGGCGAGCCGTAGATCAGGGCGTATTCGTGGGGGTGCGCGACGGCCCAGCCGCGGACCGCGCGGCAGACCGCCGTCCAGCGGTCGGCGGGGGCGGCGCCCGGTATCCGCACACCGGCGATGGCGGCGGCTGCCGCGCCGTCGCGGGCGTGCGCGTCGGCGGCGGCCAGCGCCTGCTCCGCCGCCTCGCCGACCGCGTCGTACGCGTCGATGATGAGGGCGGTGAGCAGGTCGTCCCGGCTGGGGAAGTAGCGGTAGAGGGCCGAGGAGGCCATACCGAGCTCGCGGGCGACCGCGCGCAGCGACAGCCCGGCCGACCCCTGGTCGGCGAGCTGCCGGCCGGCCTCCTCCTTGATCGCCGCGGTGATCTCGGCCCTCGCCCGTTCCCTTGCTCCTCTGATGGCACTCATGTCCCCCAGTGTGCCATCGAAGGAGAGCGATGACCAGGAACGAGATCGGCGAAAAAAAGAGAGAGCGGCGCTCTTGCTTTTGGTGCCCCGCGTCGGGCACACTGTTCTCAAGCGAGAGCACCGCTCACACTTCGGATCGGGAGAGGTCATCATGTCGGAGCAGCAGCACGAGCAGCAGCAGGTCCAGCAGGCGGGCGGCGACCGGGAGCACGTCCAGAAGCCCGGCTGGCTCACCGTCAACGTGTTCAACCGGGCGGTCGCGTTCCTGACCCGCCGCGGGTTCAGCGTCTGGGGCTCGCGGGTCCTGGCGGTCAAGGGCCGCAAGAGCGGCGAGTGGCGGACGACCCCGGTGAATCTGCTGACGCTGGAGGGCGAGCGCTATCTGGTGGCCCCGCGCGGCCACGTCCAGTGGACGCACAACATGCGGGCGGCCGGCGGCGGCGAGCTGCGACTGGGGAAGAAGGCCGAGGAGTTCACCGCGGTGGAGGTCGCCGACGACGACAAGACCCCGATCCTGCGCGCCTACCTCAAGCGCTGGAAGGCCGAGGTCGGGGTCTTCTTCGGCGGGGTCGGCCCGGATTCGACGGACGAGCAGCTGCGCGCGATAGCGCACAAGCACCCCGTCTTCCGGATCCAGCCCTGACCCGGCGTGCGGGCGCGGGGGTCAGCTCATGCTGTCCAGTGCCCGGCGGGCGATGGGGTGGGTGCGGACGAGTTCGGCGAGCGTGCGCTTGCCGCTGGTGATGCCGGCGAAGGCCCGCCAGGCCGGCGGGAAGGTGGTGAGCGCGGCGTGCAGCAGCCCGGGGCGCCGCTCGAAGAGGGTGAGCATCCGGCGGCCGACGCCCATCTCGACGCCGAGGCCGGCCTTGACGGCGAAGGCGTAGTTGAGGGCCTGGCGCCGGGCGTCCACCGCGTCGTGCGCCTCGGCGATGCGGACGGCCCACTCCCCCGCGAGGCGGCCGGAGCGCAGGGCGTAGGAGATGCCCTCGCGGGTCCACGGTTCGAGCAGGCCCGCGGCGTCGCCGCAGACGAGGACCCGGCCGCGGGAGAGCGGCGAGTCGTCGGCGCGGCAGCGGGTGAGGTGCCCGGTGGAGACGCTGGGCTCGAAACCGGCAAGGCCCAGGCGGGCGATGAAGTCGTCCAGGTAGCGCTTGGTGGCGCCGCCGTCGCCGCGGGCGGAGATGACACCGACCGTGAGGGAGTCGCCCTTGGGGAAGACCCAGCCGTAACTGCCCGGCAGCGGGCCCCAGTCGATGTGGACGCGGCCGGACCAGTCCTCGGCCACGGCCGCCGGTACCGGGATCTCCGCTTCCAGGCCGAGGTCGACCTGGTCGAGCTTGACCCCGACGTGCGCTCCTATCCGGCTGGCACTGCCGTCGGCGCCGACCACGGCCCGGGCGTAGACGACCTCCTCGTCGCGCTTGCCGGGTCCGCCGCTGCTGGTGCCGTTCAGTATCACCGCGACCGTGCGCCGGTCGGGCACCCCGGGGCCGTGCTGCTCCACCCGGGAGACGGTGACACCGGTGCGGACCACGGCGCCGGCCTCGCGGGCGGTGTCGACCAGGGCCGCGTCGAACTCGGGGCGGTTGATGAGCCCGAAGAGCATCTGCCGGGAGCGCTTGGTGCGGGTGAGCCGGCCGTTGAGGCTGAAGGTGACGGCGTGGACGCGGTCGCGCAGCGGCAGGTCGAAGCCGGGCGGCAGGGCGTCCCGGGAGGGTCCGATGATGCCGCCGCCGCAGGTCTTGTACCTGGGGAGTTCGGCTTTCTCCAGCAGCAGCACCCGGCGTCCGCCGACGGCCGCCGCGTGGGCCGCCGACGCTCCGGCGGGGCCCGCGCCGATCACCACGACGTCCCACACCGCCTGGCTCTCGCCGTCCCGTGCTCCGCTGTCCTGCGCCGCCTGCTCACCGCTCACGTCTGATTCCGCTCCCGCTCGGCCGTCCGGCTGTCGTCGCTGCTGCTCAGCGCATCCTATTGCGCCCGTCGCCCGCCGTCGGCTGTGGCACCATCGGCAGCGACCCGTTGCGTGCGCCGGCGCGCCGCGCAAGCCGCCCCTTCCCCCGAGGAGCAAGCCCATGCCGTCCGTTCCGCTGTCCGAGACCGTGGCCTCGCTGATGCCCCGCGCCCGCACCGAGCTGGCCGAGCTGGTGTCGTTCGCCTCGGTGGCGGACGAGCGCCAGTACCCGCGTGAGGAGAGCGAGAAGGCGGCGAACTGGATCGCGGCGGCGCTGCGGGCCGAGGGCTTCCAGGACGTGGCCCTGCTGGACACGCCCGACGGGACGCAGTCGGTCTACGGGCTGCTGCCCGGCCCGCAGGGCGCGCCGACGGTGCTGCTGTACGCGCACTACGACGTGCAGCCGCCGCTGGACGAATCGGCTTGGCTGACACCGCCGTTCGAGCTGACCGAGCGCGGCGGGCGGTGGTACGGGCGGGGCGCCGCCGACTGCAAGGGCGGTGTGCTGATGCACCTGACGGCGCTGCGAGCGCTGGCCGCGCACGGCGGGACGCCGGTGAACGTCAAGGTGATCGTGGAGGGTTCGGAGGAGCAGGGCACCGGCGGCCTGGAGCGGTACGCCGAGGCGCACCCCGACCTGCTGACCGCCGACGCGATCGTGATCGGCGACGCGGGCAACTTCCGGGTGGGGCTGCCGACGGTGACCTCGACGCTGCGCGGCATGGTACTGATGGCGGTTCAGGTGGCCACCCTGGAGGGCAATCTGCACTCCGGTCAGTTCGGCGGGGCGGCCCCGGACGCGCTGGCGGCGCTGATCCGGATGCTGGACTCGCTGCGTGACGCGTCCGGCGCGACCACCGTCGAGGGCCTGGACGGCTCGGGCGCCTGGGAGGGCCTGAGCTACCCGGAGGAGGACTTCCGGCGGGACGCCCGGGTGCTGGACGGGGTGGAGCTGGTGGGCACCGGCACGGTCGCCGACCGGCTGTGGGCGCGCCCGTCGGTGACGGTGGTGGGCATCGACGCGCCGCCGGTCATCGGCGCGACGCCCTCGGTGCAGGCGACGGCGGGCGCGCTGGTGAGCGTGCGGATCCCGCCGGGCATGACGGCGGAGCAGGCCGGGACGGCGCTGCGCGAGCATCTGCTGGCGGCGGCGCCGTGGGGCGCGCGGGTCGAGGTGACGCAGCGCGGCAGCGGCCAGCCCTTCCAGGCCGACACCGACAGCCCGGCGTACGCCGCGATGGCCGAGGCGATGCGCGAGGCGTACGGCCGGGACCTGGCGATCGCCGGCCAGGGCGGCTCGATCCCGCTGTGCAACACGCTGGCGACGCTGTATCCGCAGGCGGAGATCCTGCTGATCGGCCTGAGCGAGCCGGAGGCGCAGATCCACGCGGCCAACGAGAGCGTGTCGCCCGAGGAGCTGGAGCGGCTGTCGCTGGCGGAGGCGGTCTTCCTGCAGCGTTACGCGGAGTCCAAGCGCACCGCCGCGGCCGGCTGACCGGCGGGCGGCGCGCCGCGGGGTTTTCCCGGCCCGCCCTGTGCGGGGGCGGGCCGGGGCGGGTCACTGGGCGGGGTGGCCGGCTTCGAGGTTGAGGGGGCGCCCCTGTTCGCGGGCGCGCAGGGCCCAGCGCAGGCGGTCGCGGCGGACCGGGGGCAGCAGGGTGGCGGCCTCGTCCTCGGTGACGAAGCGCCAGTCGCGCAGTTCCGCGGGCGGCAGCAGCAGCCGGCCGATGTCGGCGGCCTGCACCCGGCCGCCGTCGAAGATCAGCCGCAGGCCGCCGTGGCCGGTGGGGTGCGGCGGTTCCCAGTCGACGACGAGGAGTTCCAGGCCGCCGGTCAGCTCGATGCCGAGTTCCTCGGCGACTTCGCGGTGCCCGGCGCTGGCCGGCGACTCGCCGCGTTCGACGACGCCGCCGGGGAATTCCCAGCCGGGCTTGTAGGTGGGGTCGACCAGCAGGACGCGGTCGGCCTCGTCGAAGAGCAGGACGCCCGCCGCGACGGTCTCGGCCCGCGGCGCGGGTGTCTGCACGATGCCGCAGGCCCCCTCGCCCCGGGCGACCGCCTCGGCGAGCCGTACCGCGATCTGCCGGGGTGTCAGGCCCGCGGTGCGGATGACGTGGGCGTCCAGCGCCAGCCACTCCTGGAGGTCGTGCCGGTCGGGCACGCGCTCCGGCGCCGGGAGCCGGACGCCCACGGCCGGGGCGCCTTCGGGCCCGTCCGACAGGGCGGTGGCCGCGGCCGGGGCCGTACCGGCGGCGTCCGGGCCGCCGGCCGCCTCCGGCCGCCCCGGGCCGTCCGGTTGGCCCGCCGGGAGGGCGGTGTGCTCGGCCATCCGCCCACGCAGGATCGTTTCTCCCTGGTCGAGCAGCAGATGCCGGACCTCGATCCCGCGCGCGGCGAGCCCGCCGAAGATCTCGTCCCGGTAGTCCTGGCGCCGCAGCGTCATCGGGACCACGAGCACCCCGCCGACCTCGGCGAGCAGCGCGGCGGCGGTCTCCACCACCAACCGCCGCCAGATGGGCAGGTCCTGCTGGTCGGCGACCTCCTGGAGCCGCCTGCCGGGCAGCAGTTGCCGCAGACAGCCGCCGAGGACGTCGGGGTCGTACAGGGTACTGTCCGGTATGAGGTCGAGCAGTTCGCGCGCGGTGCTGGTCGTGCCCGCGCCGAACGCCCCGTTCACCCAGATGATCACGGTGCCCCCTTCTCCGTAGACGCCTACGAATTGCCCGGATCATCGGAACCGGTAAACGCGTCGCCTCCTGCGGCGGGGCCGCGCAGCGGGCGCAGCAGCCGGTGCGGGACGGCGATCGCGGCGGCGACCGGGTCGTCGCGGCGGGGGCGGCCGTCGGGGGCGGGGGTGCGCATCTCGACGTCGGCCGGGGCAACCTGGGAGAGCCCGCAGGCCGGGCAGCCGCCGGTCATGTCCAGCCGGGTGCCGCACACGGCGTGGTGGAAGGTCCTGCTGGGCGGGCCCTGGCTCGCGTGCTCGCCGCCCCACCGCACGAGGGCGTGCAGCGGTGGCCACAGGCCGATCCCGGCGTCGGTCAGGACGTAGTCGTAGCGCGGCGGCGCCTGCTGGTAGGCGACCTTCCGCAGCACCCCGGCGTCGGTGAGCGCGGCCAGCCGCGCGGTGAGCACGGCCCGCGGGATGTCGAGGTGGACCAGGAAGTCGTTGAACCGGCGCACGCCGTAGAAGGCGTCCCGCACGATCAGCAGGCTCCAGCGCTCCCCGATCACCTCCAGGGCGCGGGCGAGGGAGCAGTCCTGCTTGGCGTAGTCCGTACCGAGTGCCATGGGGCCAGCGTACTGCCGGGAACGATGTCAGTTCAGTGAACAGACTCACGTGCTACGCTGCGGCCGAGTCGTAGGTTCAATGACCAGACTCACCACTGCTCGGCATCCCACGGACCGACCGCACCCCAGCGGAGGAACCCCATGAACGCCCAGGCCGCACCCGGCAGCCCCGCCCCGCCCGCCGTCCCCGGTGAACCCCCGCGCCGCCCCGGCGGTGAGCCGCCCCCGGCCCCCGCCGCCCACCGGGCCCCCGCCCACGGCGCCGGGGCGACGCTGCTGACGGTGTGCCTCGGCACCCTCCTGACGCTGATGGCCTTCACCGCCCCCGCCACCACGCTCGGCGCCACCGCGCACGGGCTGCACTCGGGGCCCGTCGCCCAGACCTGGATGCTCACCGGCACCCCGGTCGGCCTGGCCGCCCTGCTGCTGACCATGGGCAGCGTCGCGGACGCGCGCGGCCGGCGCCGTACGTTCGCCTCGGGCACGGTCGTGCTGCTGCTGTCCACCGCGCTGTCGGCCGCCGCGCCCGGCACCGCCTTCTTCCTGGCCGGCCGCGTCGTCCAGGGCGCGGCGAGCGCGGCCGTGCTGGCGGCGGGCCTGGGGCTGATCGCCGCGACACACCCGGCGGGCCACCAGCGGGTGCGGGCGCTGGGGATGTGGGGCGCGACGGTCGGCGCCGGGGTCGCCGTCGGCCCGGTCTACGCGGCGGTGCTGACGCAGGTCTGGGGCTGGCGCTCGATCTACTGGGGCCTGGCGCTGCTGGCCGTGCCGGTGGCCGCGCTCACCGCGGCCGTCCCCGAGTCACGTGCCGCCCGGCCCCGCCGGCTGGACCCGGCCGGCGCGCTGACCCTGAGCGCCGGCGTCGGCGCGCTGGTCGCCGGCTTCGGCGAGAGCCGCAGCGGCTGGCTCCAGCCGGCGGTGCTGGTGCCGGTCGCCGCCGCGGCGGTGGCGCTCGCCGTCTTCGCCGCGGTGGAGCGCCGGGTCGCCGAGCCGATGCTGGACCCGCAGCTGTGGCGCAGCCCCGCCTTCCTCGCCGCGGAGCTGGGCGCGCTCACCAACGGCCTCGCCCTGGTCGGGGTGTTCAGCTACCTGCCGACCATCGTGGAGGGCGTGCTCGGCACCGGCGCGGTGGCCACCAGCATGCTGTTCGTGGTGTGGTCGGGCGTCTCGGCCCTGTCCGCGCTGCTGGCCCGCCGGCTCGCGCCGTACGTCACGGCCGGCGCGCAGGCCGCGCTGGGCCTGACGATCGCCGCGATAGGCCAGGGCGCGCTGTACGGGCTGCACGTCGGCGGCTCGTACGGCAGGCTCTTCCCGGGCCTCGCGGTGGGCGGCGTCGGCAGCGGCATCCTCAACGCCGCGCTCGCCCGGCTCGCGGTCTCCAGCGTGCCGGCCGACCGCAGCGCCATGGGCTCGGGCGCCAACAACACCGCCCGCTACGTCGGTTCGGCCCTCGGCGTGGCGCTCACCGTCGCCGTCGTGACCGCCGCCCACGCCTCCTCCCCCGCCGCCGCCCTCGCCGCGGGCGGCAACCACGCCTTCCTGCTCAGCGCCGCCGCCTGCCTGGCCGGCGGCGCCGCGGTGTGGCTGCTCAGCCGCCGCGCCGCCACACCGGCGACGCGCCGCGAGGTCGCCGTCCCGGCGGGCGGCGAGGGGGCGTAGGCCCGAGCGGGCGCACCCGGCCGTACGACCGGGGCGCCGGTCACAAGCAGGCCCGGGTGGGGCCCCGGGGGCAGCTCGGGGCGACCGTACGGCCGGGGGCGCCGCCCGGACGGCCTCACCCGGCCGTGCGCCGGGGCGCGTGCGCCGGGCGGCGCGCCCCGGCGTACGGCCCGCGGCTCAGCCCGCGACGAAGCCCGCGAGGCCCAGGCCCTGGGCGGCTGCCGCGGCGGCGCCCACCAGCCCCGCGTCGGTGCCCAGCTTGGCCGGGACGACGTCCACGCCGGCCGCGAAGGACAAGGTGGCGTAGTGGGTCAGGTGCTCGCGCAGCGGGTCGAAGAGCACGGGCCCCGCGCCGGCGACCCCGCCGCCTATGACGGCGACGTGGATCTCGACCAGCGTCGCGGTCGCCGCGATGCCCGCCGCGAGGGCCTGGGCGGCGCGGTCGAAGGAGGCCAGCGCGAGCGGGTCGCCGGCCCGCGCGGACTCCGCGACGGCCGCCGCGGTGGGCGCGGCGCCGGCCGGCGGCGTCCAGCCGGACTCCACCGCGCGGCGGGCGATGTTGGGGCCGCTGGCCAGCCGCTCGACGCAGCCGCGGGAGCCGCACGGGCAGGGGTCGCCGTCGAGGTCGACGCTGATGTGGCCGATGTGCCCGGCGTTGCCGGTCGGGCCGGGCAGCAGCGTGCCGCCGAGCACCAGGCCGCCGCCGACGCCGGTGGACACCACCATGCACAGCGCGTTGTCGTAGCCGCGGGCGGCGCCCTGCCAGTGCTCGGCCGCGGTCATCGCGACACCGTCGCCGGTGAGCACCACCGGCAGCCCGCCGGCCGCGCCCGCGACCCGGGGCACGAGCGGGAAGTCACGCCAGCCGGGGACGTTGACGGGGCTCACGGTGCCGTGCACGGCGTCCACCGGCCCGGCGCTGCCGATGCCGACGGCGACCGCCGCCCCCCACTGCGGGGCCGCGCGCAGCTCGCCCAGCACCTCGGCGACGGCGCCCATCACCGTCTCGCCGTCCCGGCCGGCGGGCGTCGGCCGCAAAGAGCGCGCGACCAGCCGCCCCTCGGTGTCGACGAGGGCGCCGGCGATCTTCGTGCCGCCGATGTCCAGTGCGGCCACCAGTGGACCGGTCGCGCCGTGCACGTGCATCGTTTTGTCGATCTCCTTCGTGCGGGATGGTGCTCGGGTGGTACGGCGGTCTGGCCGCCGCATGGTGCGGGGGTGGTGCCGGGTCGTGCGCGGTGGTGCAGGTGGTGCGGGGGTGGTGCCGGGTGGAGCTGGGTCGTACGGGGTCGTACGCGGTGGGACGTGGCCGTACGGCGCTGCCCTCCAGTAAGTACGGAGGTGGAACGGCGGCCTCGCCCCGGTCGTGCCCTGACTGTGTTCAGGTCGTGCCCGGGTCGTGCCGTGGTGGTGCTTGGGTGCTGCTCGGGGTTGCTTTCGCGCCGCGCCCGGGCCGTTGTGCGGCCCGTGCCGGCCGGTGGCCGGCCCCGCTCGGGCAGAGCTTCGGCCGCCCTCGGCCGCCCCGCTTCCACGGCGCGGGCCCCGGGGGTAGTCTCGCCTGATCGTGACAACGTTGTCCATCTCTTGCCGCAGGGAATACTACGACCGTGACCCATACTCCAGGACGCGTCCCCCGGCCCACCATGAAGGATGTCGCCGCCCGGGCGGGTGTCGGCCTGAAGACGGTCTCCCGGGTGGTGAACGAGGAGCCGGGCGTCACCCCCGACACCGCGGCCCGCGTCCAGGCCGCGATCGACGCCCTCGGCTTCCGCCGCAACGACAGCGCCCGGCTGCTGCGCACCCGCCGCACCGCGAGCGTCGGCCTGGTCCTGGAGGACCTCGCCGACCCCTTCTACGCCTCCTTGAGCCGGGCCGTGGAGGACGTGGCCCGCGCGCACGGCGCGCTGCTGTTCACCGGGTCCAGCACCGAGAACCCGCGCCGCGAGCAGGAGCTGGTGCTGGCCTTCTGCGCCCGCCGGGTCGACGGGCTGGTCGTGGTGCCGGCCGGTGACGACCACCGCTACCTGGTGCCCGAGATCGACGCCGGCGTGGCGACGGTGTTCGTGGACCGCCCCGCGGGCCGGATCGACGCCGACGTGGTGCTCACCGACAACGCCGGCGGCACCCGGGCGGGCGTGGCGCACCTGATCGCGCACGGCCACCGCAGGATCGGGTTCATCGGCGACCAGCCCGGCATCCACACCGCCGCCGAGCGGCTGCGCGGCTACCGCGAGGCGATGGCCGACGCCGGGATCGACGTACGCCCGCAGTGGTACGCGATGGGCCCGACCACCCCGCAGCGGGTGCAGGCGGTGCTCGCCTCCATGCTGTCAGGACCCGAGCCGGTGACCGCGCTGCTGGCCGGCAACAACCGGGTGACGGTGACGGCGGTACGGGTGCTGTCCGGCCGCCCGGAGCCGGTCGCGCTGGTGGGCTTCGACGACTTCGAGCTCGCCGACCTGCTGGACCCGCCGGTCACGGTGGTCGCCCAGGACGCCCCGGGCCTCGGCCGTACCGCGGCCCAGATGCTCTTCCGGCGGCTGGACGGCGCGGCGACGGGCACCAGCCGGGTCGAGCTGCCGGCCCGGCTCATCCCGCGCGGCTCCGGCGAGATCCCGCCCTCGTCCTGACCTGCTCCCCCGGTACGCCGGCCGGTACGCAGCCGGGCGCGCCGCCCGGGAGTGCCGCGGCCCCCGTGCGCGTGAGGCGTACGGGGGCCGCGGCGTGCTGCGGGGCCGGGGCGGCGGGTCAGCCCTTGCGGGCCTTGACCTCCGCGGTGAGCTGCGGGACGACCTGGAAGAGGTCGCCGACGACGCCGTAGTCGGCGAGGTCGAAGATCGGGGCCTCGGCGTCCTTGTTGACCGCCACGATGGTCTTGGAGGTCTGCATGCCGGCCCGGTGCTGGATGGCGCCGGAGATGCCGTTGGCGATGTAGAGCTGCGGGGAGACCGACTTGCCGGTCTGGCCGACCTGGTTGCTGTGCGGGTACCAGCCGGCGTCCACCGCGGCGCGGGAGGCGCCGACGGCCGCGCCGAGGGAGTCGGCGAGCTCCTCGATGATCGAGAAGTTCTCCGCGCCGTTGACGCCGCGCCCGCCGGAGACCACGATCGCGGCCTCGGTCAGCTCCGGGCGGCCGGTGGACTGGCGCGGGGTGCGCGAGACGACCTTGGTGCCGGTCGCCAGCTCCCCGAAGGAGACCTCCAGCGGCTCGACGGTGCCGGCGGCCGGGGCGGCCTCGACGGGCGCGGAGTTGGGCTTGACGGTGATCACCGGGATGCCGCGGGAGACCCGGGAGCGGGTGGTGAAGGCGGCGGCGAAGACGGACTGCGTGGCGACCGGCCCCTCGTCGCCCGCGGTCACGTCGACGGCGTCGGTGATGATGCCGGAGCCGAGCCGCAGCGCCAGCCGGGCGGCTACCTCCTTGCCCTCGGCGGAGGACGCCACCAGCACGGCGGCCGGCGAGACGGCCGCGGCGGCGGCCTGCAGCGCGTCCACCTTCGGGACGACGAGGTAGTCGGCGAACTCGGGCGCGTCGGCGGTGAGCACCTTGACGGCGCCGTGCTCGGCCAGGACCGGGGCGGCGGTGTCGGCGCCGGGGCCGAGGTGCACGGCGACCGGGTCGCCGATGCGGCGGGCCAGGGTGAGCAGTTCGAGGGTCGGCTTGCGGACGGCGCCGTCCACGTGGTCGACCAGGACGAGGACTTCAGCCATGGGAATCGTTCTCCTGCGGAAAATGGGAGGCGGGGGCGGGCGAGCGGTCGCGGCTCAGATGAACTTCTGCTCCGCGAGGTAGGCCGCGAGCTGCTTGCCGCCCTCGCCCTCGTCCTTGACGATCGTGCCTGCGGTGCGCTCCGGGCGCTTGGCGGCGTCCTGCACCGCGGTCCAGGCGCCGGCCAGGCCGACCTCGGCCGCGTCGATGCCGAGGTCCGACAGGTCCAGGGACTCCACCGGCTTCTTCTTGGCGGCCATGATGCCCTTGAAGGACGGGTAGCGGGCCTCGCCGGACTGGTCGGTGACCGACACCAGCGCCGGCAGCGCCGCCTCCAGCTGCTCGCTCGCCGCGTCGCCGTCCCGGCGGCCGGTCACCGTGCCGTCGGCGACCGCGACCTCGGACAGCAGGGTGACCTGCGGGATGCCCAGCCGCTCGGCGAGCAGTGCGGGCAGGACGCCCATGGTGCCGTCGGTGGAGGCCATGCCGGTCACGACGAGGTCGTAGCCGATGTGCTCGATCGCCTTGGCGAGCACCAGCGAGGTGCCGATGACGTCCGAGCCGTGCAGCGCGTCGTCCTCGACGTGGACGCCCTTGTCGGCGCCCATGGACAGCGCCTTGCGCACCGCGTCCTTGGCGTCCTCGGGGCCGACGGTCAGGACGGTGATCTCCGCGTCGTCGGCGGCATCGGCGATCTGCAGCGCCTGCTCGACGGCGTATTCGTCCAGTTCCGACAGCAGGCCGTCGACCGCCTCGCGGTCGGTGGTCAGGTCATCGGCGAAGTGGCGGTCGCCGGTGGCGTCGGGCACGTACTTCACAGCGACTACGATCCTCAAGCTCACGCCTGCTCTCCTACTGCTTCGTCCTGCACGTCTTCGTCAACTGCCCTGGCAGCGCCCTGGCAAGTGCCCCGGAATTGGCAGCATAGGCGCCAGTGGCCGCGGCTCCCCGCCGCGGTACGCCCTGCGTCCCCGGCGAGTCCCCGGCGTTTATATTACTCGCCAGTACATCCGCTGTGCGGCTGCTTAGCAAGGCCCGCCGGCTGTGACCTGTCCGACGCCGCCGCGTGCGCGCCGCGGGCGCCGTCAGATCGCCGCGCCGAGTGCGGCGATCACGTCGGCCCGGCGCGGCTGCCCGGCCGCGCGGCGGACGACCGCGCCCGACGCGTCCAGGACGAGCACCGTCGGGGTGCGCTCGATGCGCAGCCGGCGCATCAGCGCGAGGTGCGCCTCGGCGTCGATCTCCACATGGCGTACCCCCTCGACCATGTCCGACACCTCGGCGAGCACCCGGCGGGTGGCGCGGCAGGGCGCGCAGAAGGCGCTGGAGAACTGCACCAGCGTGGCGCGCTCCCCCAGCGGCCCGCCCAGGTCGGCGGCCGTGAGCCGCGCGGCGTCGTCCGCGGCACCCATGCGCGGTCCTCCTCGGGACGGATCGGCCGTACGGTCACGGCAGTTCGGTGAGCAGCACGATCCGCGCGCTGCTCGGCGCCGCGCGCAGGCTTTCCACGACCTGCGGCAGCGGCGCGGCGTACACGGTGGGATAGTCGCACTCCCCGAGCTGCGGGCGCACGGGGAAGGCGAGCTGCTCCACGTCCAGCGAGAAACCGGCGTCCACCCCGGGTTTGTTCCCCCGGGCGTCCAGCCGGCTCCAGCGGTCGGTGCCGGGCAGCCGCAGCGCGACCAGGCCGTGCAGCGCGGGGTCGGAGCCGTCGTCGGCGGTCAGCCGCTGGTAGCACAGCCCGGCGGGGATGCCGCGGGCCCGCAGCAGCGCGGTGAGGGCGTGGGATTTCGCGTAGCAGATGCCGTTGCGCTGCTCCAGGACGTCGGAGGCCCGCCAGGTCACGCGCGGGTCGCCGGAGTCGAAGGAGTGCGGGACGGCGTCCCGGACGTATTCATAGGCCGCTTGCGCATATTCATGCAGGCTTCCGGTGTCCTCGGCGAGCAGTGCCGCCGTCTCGGCCACCAGCGGGTCGTGGTGGTCGATGACGTCGTCGGCCGCGAGATACGCGGACAGGTCGGTGGTCTCCGGTGTCGGTTCCATGCGCCGACCCTAGGAAACCACCGGCCCGCGATCAATCGAATTACCGATCTCCGTATATTTATTCAGCCACGAGCGGCGGCCATCTCCTCGGCGAGGGCCGCGGCGAAGGTGTCGACGTCCCGCTCGGTGGTGTCGAAGGCGCACATCCAGCGCACCTCGCCGGTCGCCTCGTCCCAGAAGTAGAAGCGGTGGCGCTTCTGCAGCCGCTCGCTCACCTCGCGCGGCAGCACCGCGAAGACCGCGTTGGACTGCACCGGCTGCGTCACCCGCACGCCCGCGACGCCGCTCACGGCCGCCTCCAGCCTGCGGGCCATCGCGTTGGCGTGCGCGGCGCTGCGCAGCCACAGGTCGCCGGCCAGCAGCGCCTCGAACTGCACGGACACGAAGCGCATCTTGGACGCCAGCTGCATCGAGAGCTTGCGCAGGTACCTCAGCCCGCGCACCCGCTGCGGGCTGAGCACGACGACGCACTCGCCGAGCAGCAGCCCGTTCTTGGTGCCGCCGAAGGACAGCACGTCGACGCCCGCGTCGGTGGTGAAGGCGGCGAGCGGCACCCCGAGGGTCGCGGCGGCGTTGGCGAGCCGCGCGCCGTCCATGTAGACGGCCATGCCCCGCTCGTGGGCGTGCTCGCAGATCGCCCTGACCTCCTCGGGCGTGTAGCACGTGCCCAGCTCGGTGGTCTGCGTCAGCGCCACGACCTGCGGCTGGGCCCGGTGCTCGTCCTCGAAGCCCCATGCCTGCCGGTCGATCAGCCCGGGGGTGAGCTTGCCGTCCGGGGTCGGGACGGTGAGCAGCTTCAGGCCGCCCACGCGTTCGGGCGCGCCGCACTCGTCGACGTTGATGTGCGCGCTCTCGGCGCACACCACCGCGCCCCACCGCTCGGTGAGCGCCTGCAGCGCGGTCACGTTGGCGCCGGTGCCGTTGAAGACCGGGAAGACTTCGGCGGCGGGGCCGAAGTGCCGCCGGAAGAGGTCCTGGAGGCCGGCGGTGTACGCGTCGCCGCCGTAGGCGACCTGGTGGCCGCCGTTGGCGAGGGCGAGCGCAGCCAGCACCTCGGGGTGGACCCCGGCGTAGTTGTCGCTGGCGAAGCCGCGGACGTCGGGGTCGTGCCGCCGTACGGCGTCGGTGGCGGCGGGTGCCGGCGGCGCGGGGGGCTCCGCGCGCTCGTCGGCGGGGTCGGTCACGGTTGGGGCGTCAGCCACTGGCGGGTTCCGTTCACTTGCGCTGCGGTGCCGTTCCACACGTCCGCGATCGCGTCGGCGAGGTCGCGTACGTCGGTGAAGCCGGCGAAGGTCGACTGCGGGCGCTCGGCCCGCAGACCATCGTGCACCAGCGCCTTGATCACCAGGACGGTGGCCGCCGCGGTGGGCCCGTCGGGGCCGCCGAGCTTGCGGAAGGAGTCGCCGAGCGCGAGCGTCCATGCCTCGGCCGCGGCCTTGGCGGCGGCGTAGGCGGCGTTCCCGGCGGTGGGCTTGCTCGCGCCGGCCGCGCTGATCAGGACGTAGCGCCCGCCGGGGCTGCGCATCAGCCCGTCGTGGAAGGCCAGCGAGGTGTTCTGGACGGTGCGGATCAGCAGCTTGTGCAGCACGTCCCAGTCGGCGAGCTCGGTCTCGGGGAAGGACGCCGAGCCGCGCCAGCCGCCCACCAGGTGCACCAGGCCGTCGACCCGCCCGTGGTCCTTCTCGATCCGGCCGGCCCAGTCCTGCGTGGCCTCCAGGTCGAGCAGGTCGACGATCTCGCCGGTGATGTCCGCGCCGCCCGCGTCGTAGCGCGCCGCGTCCACGGCCTCGGCGAGCCGCTCGGGGTCTGCGTCGGCGGCGACGACGTGGCTGCCCGCGCGGGCCAGCCGCTGCAGGACGGCGCGGCCCGCCGGTCCCCCGGCGCCCGCCACCGCGATCACCGCTCCGTCCAGCCCGCCCGTGTACGTGTCGGTCGTCATCTGCGCCTCCTCGGCCGCACCGGTCACGCGGCCCTCCTCGCCGCGCTGTCGCCGACGATGCCGCGGGTCGAGGCGATCACCTCACGCAGCTTCCTGGCAAGGGCCTCGTAGAACATGCTGAGCGGAAACTCGTCCGCGAGCACGTCGTCGACCAGTTTGCGCGGCGGCAGCGTCAGGTCCAGGGCGTCCGGACCCTTGGCCCAGACCGAGCCGGGATGCGGCGACAGGTAGTGCGCGACCAGGTCGTAGGCGGCGAACCAGTGCACGAGCTTGGGCCGGTCGATGCCGTCGCGGTACAGCGTCTCGATCTCCGCGCAGAGCTGGTTGGTGACCTGCGGTGCGCGTTCCCAGTCGATGTGCAGGGTGTTGTCCGTCCAGCGTACGGCGTCGTGCTTGTGCAGGTAGGAGAACAGCAGCTGCCCGCCGAGCCCGTCGTAGTTGCGCACCCGCGCGCCGGTGACCGGGAAGCGGAAGAGCCGGTCGAAGAGGATCGCGTACTGCACGCCCAGGCCCATGGGGTGCCCCTCGGCCTGGAGCTTGACCGCCTCGCGGAAGGTGGTCAGGTCGCAGCGCAGCTCTTCCAGGCCGTACATCCAGAACGGCGCCCGCTGCTTGATCATGAACGGGTCGAACGGCAGGTCGCCGTGGCTGTGGGTGCGGTCGTGGATCATGTCCCAGAGCATGTACGTCTGCTGTGCCAGGTCCTGGTCGGCGACCAGCCGGGCGGCCTCCGGGGGCAGGTCGAGGCCGAGGATGTCCACGGCCGCGGCGGTGACCGCGCGGAAGCGGGCGGCCTCGCGGTCGCAGAAGATCGCGCCCCAGCTCCAGCGGGCGGGCGGTTTGCGCACCGCGACGGTCTCCGGGAAGAGCACCGCGGAGTTGGTGTCGTAGCCGGGGGTGAAGTCCTCGAAGGTGATCGGCACGAACTGCGGGTTGTCGTACCGGGTGCGCTCCAGTTCCGCGAGCCAGTCGGGCCACATCACGCGCAGCGCGACGGCCTCCAGGTTGCGGTCCGGGTTGCCGTTCTGCGTGTACATCGGGAAGACGACCACATGGCGGCGGCCGTCGGCGCGGTCGGCGGCGGGCTGGAAGGCCAGCAGCGAGTCGAGGAAGTCGGGGACGCCGAAGCCGTCGCCGGCCCAGCGGCGCAGGTCGGCCTCCAGTGCCCGGTGGTAGGCGGCGTCGTGCGGGAGGAGGTCGGTGAGCCGGCCCACCGCCTCGGCGATCCGGTCGAGGGTCCGCGCGGCCTGCTCGCGGGTCGGCGCGCCCTCGGCGTCGAAGTCCACGGAGCCGTCCGGGCGCTGCCAGGGCCGTACCGTCTCGACGGCCTCCTTCAGCTCCGCCCACGCGGGGTGGCCGATGACGTCGGGACCGGATATGCCACGGGCTTGCGCTGCCGTCGACGAAAGAATGTCAGCCATGACCCCTCCTCCGCAGAAAAAATTACCGTGCGACCACCGTATCCGGGTCCCTCTTGCCCCTTCAAGCGGACCAGGGGCGGATCTTCCGGCGGGTGGGCGCGGAAACGGCGGTTCTTACGGCAGCTGCCCCGATTTGCGGCGGTCCATTCCGGAATCCGCTCCGTGGCGCCGGGTCGTCACGGAGTGTTGGGCCGCGTGTCGCCCGGGCCGCTTAGGGTGTGCGGTATGAGCTTCCTCACCGTCGGCCACCGCGGCGTCATGGGCGTCGAGCCGGAGAACACCCTGCGGTCCTTCCGCCGCGCCGAGCAGGCCGGGCTGGACCAGGTCGAACTCGACCTGCACCTGAGCAAGGACGGCGCGCTGGTGGTGATGCACGACGCGGACGTGGACCGGACCACGGACGGCAGCGGGCCGATCCGCGACCTCACGCTGGCCGAGATCCGCGGCCTGGACGCCGGGCTCGGGGAGCGGGTGCCGGTCTTCGAGGAGGCGCTGGAGGCGGTGTCGGGGCCCATCCAGGCCGAGATCAAGGACGTCGCGGCGGCCCGGGCGCTCGCCGACACGCTGCGCGAGCGCGGGGCGACCGGGCGGGTCAGCGTGCTGTCGTTCCACGACGAGGCGCTGGCCGAGGTCCACGCGCTGCTGCCGGACGTGCCGACCGTGCTGGTCGCCGGCGAACCCGGCCCGCGCATCGTGCCGCGGGCGCAGGCGGTGGGCGCCCGGATGGTGAGCCTGGACCTGACCCGGCTGAGCCTGGACGTGGTACGGCGCTGCCAGGCCGCCGGCATCGCCGTCATCGCCTGGACGGTGAACACCGCGCAGGACTGGGCGCTGGTGCGCGCGCTGGGCCTGGACGGCGCGGTCACCGACCTGCCGGCGGAGCCGGCCGCCTGAGGCCGGGCGCGGGGCGCCCCGCGCTCAGAGCCGCTTGGTCAGCACCTCGAACTCCAGGTCGTCCCGGGTGGGCAGGCCGAACCGCTCGTCGCCGTACGGGAAGGGCCGGGTCTGCCCGGTGCGGGCGTAGCCGCGGCGCACGTACCAGGCGATCAGGTCCTCGCGCAGGGAGATCACCGTCATGTGCATCTCGGCGACCTTCCACTCCTCGCGGGCGAAGCGTTCCGCCTCGGCGATGACGAGCTTGCCGAGGCCGCCGCCCTGGAGCGCGGGCCGCACCGCGAACATCCCGAAGTAGGCGTGCGTGCCGCGGTGCTCCAGCTGGCAGCAGGCCACCAGCTCGCCGTCGCGCTCCACCACGACCAGCCGGCTGTCGGGGCTCTCGACGACCGCGAGCACGCCCGCGGGGTCGGTGCGCTGGCCCTCCAGGATGTCCGCCTCGGTCGTCCAGCCCGCCCGGCTGGCGTCGCCGCGGTAGGCGGACTCCACGAGCGCGACGAGGGCGGGCACGTCTGCCGCGGTCGCGGCACGGAAGGTGGGCGGGGCGGCGGTGTCCATGCGCCACAGGCTAACCGAGGGTGAGCCCTGCGCGGCGGGGATCCGGCGGGCGGCCCGGCTGCCGGTGCGGCGGCAGGAGAGGGGCGGGAGGCAGCCGGGAGGCATGCGGGCGGGCGCCGGGCAGGCAGCCACCCGGACGGGCGGGCGCGTACGGGCCGGGCGCGCTCCCCCGGGCACCTCCGTGCGCTTGGGTGTGCGCTGCCGGGACCGGGCAGGCTCCGGACGAGCCGCCGTTCCCGCGGGCGCTCGGGCCGCGGGGACGGGGCGTGAGCGCGAGGGGGCTCGCGAGGTGAGGGGCACGAGGGAGCGCGAGGGAGGGGGGACGCCGTGCACGGACCGCCGGTGGTGGCCTGGCTGCTGGTGGCGCTGAGCGTCGCCGCCGCGCTGATGTGCGTCCTGCGCGGGGGCGCGCGGGCCGAGGCGCTGCTGGGCGCCGGGATGGCGCTGATGGCCGTGCCGATGTCGGTCTTCGACCCGCCGCGCTGGGGCTCGGCCGTGCTCGCCGCGGTGTTCGCCGCAGCCGCGCTGGAGGCGGTGCGCCCGTCGCCGCACCGGCCGGCCCACCGGATGCACCACTCGGTGTGCGCCGGTGCGATGGTCTACATGGCGGCGGCGATGGCCGCGGCCGGCCCCGTCCACGAGGGGCACGCCGGTCACACCGGCGCGGGCGGCGGCGCCCCGCTGCTGACCGGGCTGCTGCTGGCGTATTTCGCGGCGTACGTCCTGCGCTCGGGCGCCCGGCTGGTCGCGGTGGCCGGTGCCCCGGCGCCGCTGCCCGCCACCGGCGGTGCGATACGGCTGCGGCACGCGCCCGAGGTCGCGGCGGCGTGCCGGGTGGCGATGGCGCTGGCGATGTTCGCGATGCTGCTGACCCTGTGACGCCGTGGCCCGGTGATCCCGCGCGGCCCGTGGCTCGGCGGTGGCGTGCGGCCCGCCGCGCGTGGCCCGGCGGTGGCGTGCGGTGCACGGTGGGGCCCTTGGGGTGCCTGGTGCCGGTGCGCTCGTGTGAGTGATGCGTCACATCCCGTGCGGCCCGCCCCGCCGTCCCCCGCGCGCTCCTAGAGTGATCGTCATGACGGTCCCGTTCGTGCTGCTGTTCCTCGGCGCACTGACGGCGGCGATGGCGCCGCGACTGCTGTCCCGTGCCGACTGGCCGGAACGCGAACCGGTGCTGGCCCTGTGGGTCTGGCAGTGCGTGGTCGCCGCCGTGCTGCTGTGCTGTCTGTCCGCGCTGGCGCTGACCGCGTCGGCGGCGTGGTCGGCGGTGCGCGGCCATGTGTTCGCCTTCGCGCCGCACGGCGTCGTGGACGCCTACGGGCTGTCGGAGTACGGCCGCGGCGCCGCGGCGCTCGCGGTGATGCTGGCGCTCGGCGGCCTGTGGACGGTGGCGATGCTGACCCGCGAGGTGCGGGCCGCGCGCGGCAGGCGGCGCAGGCGGCGGGCCGAGCTGCGGGTGCGCGCGCCCCAGCTGCCGGGCGAGGACCTGCCGCCCGGCGAGCGGCTGGTCGTGCTGGAGGACCCGCGCACCGACGCCTGGTGGCTGTCCGGCGCCGAGCCGCAGCTGGTGATCACCACCGCCGCGCTGCGCCGGCTCAAGGGCCGGCAGCTGGACGCGGTGCTGGCGCACGAGCAGGGCCACATGCGGGCCCGGCACGACGTCCTGCTGCACTGCTCGGGCGCGCTGGCCGGCGGCTTCCCGCAGGTGCCGGTCTTCGCGGCCTTCCGCGACCAGGTGCACCACCTGGTGGAGCTCGCCGCGGACGACACCGCCTCCCGCCGGGTCGGCCGGCTGACGACGGCGCTGGCGCTGGTGGAACTGAACGAGGAGCGCGGGGTGTTCGGCGCCGCCCCGGCGCAGCTCGCCGAGCTCCCCGGGCGGGTCCACCGGCTGCTCGACCCGGCGCCGCGGCTGCCGCTGGCCCGCCGGGTGCGGATGAGCGCGTGCGCGCTGCTGGTCCCCGCGGTGCCGCTGCTGATCGCCTTCGGGCCGGGCCTGGGCGCCCTGACCTGGTGACGCCGGCCGCCCCGCGCCATCCCACCCCCCGGCCCGGCGGCCCGTGGACGCGTGGCCGCCGTACGACGCGAGCAAGGTGATCGAGGCGATGACGGTCAAAGGCTGCATGTTCGACTTCTCCGGCACCCTCTTCCGTATCGAGCCCGCAGCGGACTGGCTCCGCGGCGGGCTGGAGGCCGCGGGCGTCGCGGCGTCCGCGGACGAGGTGGCGTACTGGTCGGCGCGGCTGGAGGCGACGGGCGCGCAGCCGGGCGGTACGCCGCCCGCGCGGGAGCCGGCCGGCGAGGCGGCCGGGGCCGAGTGGGCGCTGCGCGACCTGACCGCGGAGCGGCACCGGCGCGCGTACACGGGGCGCTCGCGGGCGGCGGGGCTGCCCTGGGACGTCCACGACCTGCTGTACGACCGGCACATGGCGCCCGAGGCGTGGCGCCCGTACCCGGACGCCGCCGAGGTGCTGGGGGCGCTGCGGGAGCGCGGCGCGCCGGTCGCGGTGGTCAGCAACATCGGCTGGGACCTCAGGCCGGTGTTCGCCGCGCACGGCCTGGACGTCCTCGTCGACGCCTTCGTGCTGAGCTACGAGGTGGGCGCGCAGAAGCCGGACCCGGCGATCTTCCGGGCCGCCTGCGCGCAGCTCGGGCTGGCGCCGCAGGAGGTCGCGATGGTCGGCGACAACCGGGAGGCGGACGGCGGCGCGGCGGCCCTGGGGTGCCCGGTGCTGCTGGTGGACCACCTGCCGGCCGAGCGCAGACCCGGCGCCCTGCGCGGGGTGCTCGACCTCGTGGGCTGAGGCCGGCCCCGGCCGGGGCCGTGTGCCGCGCGCGGCGGCCCGCAGGCCGGGGCGTGCACGGCGGGCGCCGTTCCCGGCGATCCCCCGCGTCGCCGGGAACGGCGCCCGTCCCCCGTAAACCCGTACGGGCCATGGCCCGCCGGGATGCGCTGAGTATATTGGCTCGCAGCCAGTCAACGCAGGAGTAAGCATGTCCCCTCGGAGCGCTTCGGTCAATGAAGCGATGCGCAGGCGTTCCCGGGAACGGCTGCTGCAGGCCACCGTCGAGCTGGTGGAGGAGCGCGGGTACGAGGCGACCACGCTCGCCGACATCACGCAGCGCGCCGGGTCGGCCCGCGGCCTGGTCTCGTACTACTTCTCCGGCAAGCGGGCGCTGCTGCAGTCCGCGGTGCACCGGCTGATGGCCGACGAGCTGGCCGCGGCGCTGGAGAGCGAGCCGCGCACCGCCGACGGGCAGGAGCTGCTGGCGCGGGCCATCGACGGGATGCTCGGCATCAGCGTCCGGCACACCACCTTGATGCGCACCCACATGGCGTCGATCCTCCAGGAGGAGGGCTTCATCCAGTGCCCGGAGCAGCAGCGCCTCGCGGAGCTGCTGCGCGACACCGTCGCCGCCTGGGGGGCCGACGACCCCGAGGAGGAGTACAAGCTGCTGCGGGCGCTGCTGATGGGCGCGACGGTGGCCATGCTGCTGCCGGGCGCGCCGATGCCGGTCTACCGGCTGCGCGCCGAGCTCTTCCAGCGCTACGGGCTGGACTGGGCCGCCGGCCTGCCCCCGGCGGGCGCCGAGGACTGCGACCCGGCCACCGGTGTGCGGCTGCCCCCGTCTGCCCGCCCGGACCCCGCGCTGCGCCCGTGAGCCGGCCGGCTCCGGGGGCCGATCGCGGTGCGTGGCACGGGTGTTGAGCCAGTAGAGTGACGGACCGTGACAGCACGACCGTTGAACGAGATTGTCGAGGCGGGGTGGGCGAAGGCGCTCGAACCCGTGGCGGACCGGATCGCGGCGATGGGGGACTTCCTCCGCGCGGAGATCGCCGCGGGCCGCACCTACCTGCCGGCCGGCGCGAACGTCCTGCGGGCGTTCCAGCAGCCGCTGGACGAGGTGAAGGTGCTGATCGTCGGGCAGGACCCGTATCCGACGCCCGGTCACGCGGTGGGCCTGAGCTTCTCGGTCGCCCCCGACGTACGGCCGCTGCCCGGCAGCCTGGAGAACATCTACCGCGAGATGTGCGCGGACCTCGGGGTGCCGCGGCCGTCGAACGGCGACCTGACGCCGTGGACGCGGCAGGGCGTGCTGCTGCTCAACAGGGCGCTGACCACCGCGCCGCGGCGGCCGGCCGCGCACCGCGGCAAGGGCTGGGAAGAGGTCACCGAGCAGGCGATCCGGGCGCTGGCGGCGCGCGGACGGCCGCTGGTGTCGGTGCTGTGGGGGCGGGACGCGCGCAATCTGCGCCCGCTGCTCGGGCAGTTGCCGGCGATCGAGTCGGCGCACCCGTCGCCGATGTCGGCCGACCGCGGCTTCTTCGGCTCGCGCCCGTTCAGCCGGGCGAACGACCTGCTCGTACGGCAGGGGGCCCAGCCGGTGAACTGGCAGCTTCCGTAGCCGCCCGGCCACGGTACTCTGCCCGGGTGACAACGCATTCGAATACCCCGGCGGGCTGGTACGCGGACCCGCAAGGCACTCCGAACCTGCTCCGCTACTGGGACGGCACCCGGTGGACGGAGCACACCAACCCCGGGCAGGTGCCCCAGCAGCAGCAGCCCGGCGGGGGCAGTGCCTGGGAGCTGAACGTCAGCCGGCCGGCGGACCCCTCGAAGGTCCAGCACCAGGTGCAGCAGCAGGCCGGGGTGTCGCCCACGGCCTACGGCGGCGGCACGCTGTTCACCGAGCCGGTGCTGGTGGTGAACCAGAAGGCCAAGCTCATCGAGCTGGTCAACGAGTACAGCGTGTTCGACCAGCACGGCAACACGCTGGGGTCGGTCGTCGAGGTCGGGCAGAGCACCGCGAAGAAGGTGCTGCGCTTCGTCTCCAGCGTCGACCAGTTCCTGACCCACAAGCTGGAGGTCAGGGACGCGCAGGGCACGCCGCACCTGGTGCTGACCCGGCCGGCGAAGTTCATCAAGTCCAAGGTGCTGGTGCAGCGCGCCAACGGCGAGCCGCTCGGCGAGATCGTCCAGCAGAACGCCTTCGGCAAGATCCGCTTCGGCTTCATGTACAACGGCCAGCAGATCGGCGCGATCAAGGCGGAGAACTGGCGGGCCTGGAACTTCGCGATCGTCGACCACACCGAGACCGAGATCGCCCGGATCACCAAGACCTGGGAGGGCCTGGCCAAGACGCTGTTCACGACGGCGGACAACTATGTGCTGCAGATCCACCGGCAGCTCCAGGACCCGCTGCTGAGCATGGTCGTCGCCTCCGCCCTGACCGTGGACACCGCCCTCAAGCAGGACTCCCGCGGACTGGGCTGAGCCCGCGATGACGCAGTGGGTCCTCGGCGTCGACTCCGGCGGCTCCGGTGTGCGGGTGGCCCTCGCCCCGGCCGGCGGCTCCGGCGGCCCGGCGCCGCGCACCGACGAGCGGCCCGCGGTGACCGGCGAGCGCGGCATCGACGCGGCGAGCCTGCTGGAGCGGGTGCTGCCGCTCGCGACCGGCCTGATGCGCGAGGCCGGCGCCGACGCGCTGCCCGCGGCCTGCGTCGGCGCCGCCGGAATGGCGACGCTCGGCGACGACCTGCGGGCGGTGCTGCCCGGCGCGCTCGGCGAGGCCCTGGGGGTGCGGTCGCTGGCGCTGGCCGGTGACGCCGTCACCGCGTACGCCGGGGCGCTGGGCCTGCGCCCCGGCGTGGTCGTCGCGGCCGGCACCGGCCTGATCGCGCTCGGCACCGCGGGCGACGGCTGGCGGCGCGCCGACGGCTGGGGCCATCTGCTGGGCGACGCCGGCGGCGGCGCGTGGATCGGCCGCGCCGGCCTCGACGCGGCGATGCGCGCGTACGACGGCCGGGCCGGCGGCTCGCCCGCGCTGCTGGCCTGCGCGCGGGACCGCTTCGGGCCGCCCGGCGGGCTGCCGGGGCGGCTCTACCCGCGCGCCGACCGGCCCGCGGTGCTGGCGTCGTTCGCGCCGGACGTGGCGCGGTGCGCCGCGCAGGACCCGGTGGCGTCCGGGATCCTGCGGCAGGCCGCCCAGCACATCCTGGAGTCGGCCGCCGCGGCCCGCCCGCCGGGCGCCGGGCGTACCGACGTGGGCCTGGCCGGCGGGCTGTTCAAGATGGGCGAGCCGCTGCTGGGGCCGCTGCGCGACCAGGCGGAGTGGCTGCTGCCGGACGCGACGCTGGTGCCCGCGGCGGGCGACCCGCTGGACGGCGCCCTGCGGATCGCCGCGGCGCTCGCGGAGGGCCGGCTGACGCTGCCCTGCGACGGGGCGATGCTCACCGTCGGCGGACGGTAGCCGCCGGGCCGCCGCCGCGGTCTCCTCGGGGCCGGGGAGCCGCCGCCCGGACGCGTACGATGACCGCCGTCCGACGGTCGGTGACGGCCGTCGCGCCCGGGGAACCGGACAGTTCAGGACAGGCCCGGCCGTCTCGCACCCGGTTGAACAACCGTGCGCCGCAAGGCGTTAGCATGCGTCGCCATGAGCACTACCACAGGCGGTCCCGCCTCCGGCCTCCCTGTTCGCATGCCGCGCCCGCGCCAGACCGGACGCCACCGCCGACCCGAGGCGCTGTCCGCGCCCGAGGGCGCCCCGGTGCTGGTCCTCGCCGTTCCCGGCACTCCGTCGAGCGCCGCGCTGAGCCTGGCCGAAGAAGTCGTCAGCATCGCCCGCTCCGAGCTGTCCGGACTCGATCCGCGGATCGGCTTCGTCGACGCCGAGGGCGACCACGACAGCGAGTTCCCGTCGCTGCGCAGCGTGCTGGACCAGGTCGCGGAGGACAGGGCCGGCGAGGACACCGCCGCGGTCGTGGTGCCGCTGCTGGCCGGGCCCGAGGCGTCGGTGCTGCGCCGGGTGCGGCAGGCCGTCGCCGACAGCAAGGCGCAGGTGGAGCTGACCGAGGTGCTCGGCCCGCACCCGCTGCTCGCCGAGGCGCTGCATGTACGGCTGTCCGAGGCGGGGCTGGCCCGCGCCGACCGCGCACGGCTGTTCACGGTCGCGACCGCCGCCGACGGCATCATCCTGGCCACGGTCGGCGGCGAGGAGGCCGCCCAGGCCGCCGGGGTGACCGGGCTGCTGCTGGCCGCCCGGCTCGCGGTGCCGGTGCTGGCCGCCGCGTTGGACGAGGACGGCGCCATCGCGGGCGCCGCCGAGCAGTTGCGCGCCTCGGGCTCCACGACGCTGGCGCTCGCGCCGTGCCTGATCGGCCCGGAGATCGCCCCGCAGCTGCTGCACACCGCGGCGGCGGAGGCCGGCTGCTCGGGCGCCGACGCGCTCGGCCCGTACCCGGCCGTGGGCAAGCTGGTCGTCACGCAGTACGCGGCGGCGCTGGGCCTGCCGATGCAGCAGCCGACCGGTGCGCCGATGCACTGAGCGCACGCGACGCCGACGGCGGGCGGTCCCGGTGGTCCGGGGCCGCCCGCCGTGCGTGTAGGCCGTGCGTGTGCGCCGTCCGTATCAGGCCGTGCCGGGGCGTCAGACGAAGAGCACGCAGGACGCGGCCGGCACGTCGAGGGAGCCGGCCTGCTTGGGGATGCCGGTGGCCGGGTCGACGTCGAACCAGGTGACGTCGCCGGAGCGCTCGTTGGCCGCGTAGAGCCGGGTGCCGGCGGGGTCCAGGGTCAGGTGCCGGGGCCAGTCGCCGCCGCAGCCCACGGTGTCGAGCAGTTCCAGCCGCTCGCCGCCGTCGTGGACGGCGAGCACCGCGATGCTGTTGTGGCCGCGGTTGGCGGCCCACGCGAAGCGGCCGTCGGCGGCGATCACGACTTCCGAGGGGTAGTTCTCGCCTTCCGTGCCCTCGGGCAGCACCCGGGTCTCGGACAGCGGGCGCAGGCTGCCGCGTTCGGGGTCCCACGCGCAGACGGTGACGACGGAGTCCAGTTCGTTCATCACATAGGCGTGCCGGCCGTCGGGGTGGAAGGCCAGATGGCGCGGGCCGATGCCGGAGCGCAGGCCCAGTTCCCGCTCGATCTCCAGCTCGCCGCTGCCGGGGTCGAGTTCGCACACCCGCACCGAGTCGGTGCCGAGGTCCACGCTGACCGCCCAGCGCCCGGTGGGGTCGGTGAGCACCGCGTGCGCGTGCGGGGCTTCCTGGCGTTCGGCGTGCGGGCCCTCGCCCTCGTGCTCCAGCAGCGAGCGCAGTTCGCCGAGGCTGCCGTCGGGCCGGATCCGCAGCACGCTGACGCTGCCGGGGGCGGCGTAGTTGGCGGTCAGCAGGTGGCCCCGGTGGACGGCGAGGTGGGTCGGCGAGCCGCCGTGCACGCGTACGGGCGCGCCGAGCAGCTTGGGGGCCGCGGGGTCGGCGAGCGAGAACGCGGCGGCGGCGCCGTCCGGCGCGGTCTCGCTGACGGTGTAGAGCGTCCCGCCGTCGGGGGACGCGGTGAGGAAGGACGGGTCGGCCACGTCGGCCGTGGCGCCGAGCGCGGTGAGTGCTCCCGTCCGCGGGTCGACGGTGGCCGTGGTGAGCCCGCGCCCGCCCGCCGAAGTGAACGACCCGATGTAAACGTGCCCGGCCACTGCCGTACCTCTTCCGCCTGATGTCTGTACGGCGGCTGAGAGTAGTGCCTGGCGCGCCGCGCGTCCTCTCCGGGGCCGGTGTGGCGCCGCCAGTGGCCCTCCCGGGTGGTGCCGGGCGGGGGCCGTTGGGTGGCGGCGACGGCCGCTCGCTGCGGTGATGGCTCAAAGTAGCCGGTCGGCCGTTGGGCCATCAGTACGGTGATCATGAGATCCCCGACGACCGCGAGGAGACGTCCGGCCCATGCCCTTCGACGCCCTGGACGCCCGCATACTGCGGCTTCTGCTGGACCAGCCGCGCACCAGCGTCCGCGGGTACGCCCGTATCCTCGGGGTGGCCCGCGGCACCCTTCAGGCCCGGCTGGAACGGCTGGAACGCGACGGCGTCATCACGGTGGCCGGCCCGCGGGTCTCCCCCGCCGCGCTCGGCCATCCGGTGCTGGCCTTCGTGCGGATCGAGGTCGCCCGCGGCCATCTGGACGAGGTGGGCGGCGCGTTGGCGGACGTGCCGGAGATCGTCGAGGCGTTCTCGGTCGCCGGCAGCGGCGGCGACCTGCTCACCCGGGTCGTGGCGCGGGACAACGCGCATCTGGAGTCGGTCATCCAGCGGCTCGGCCGGCTGCCCGGCGTGGTGCGGATCCGGACCGAGATAGCCCTCAGCGAACGCGTGGCCTACCGGGTGCTGCCGCTGGTCGAGGCGCTGGCGGTGGAGGCGGGGGCGGAGAGCCGGGCGGCAGCCGGGGCGGAGACCGGAGCGGAGCCCGGGCGGCCCGAGGCGAGGTAGCGGCGGCCGGGCGGGTCGCTGCTCAGTCCGCGGTCTTCCTGGCCCTGCTGGGCTGGACGCGCTTGGGCTCGCCCTTCATCTTGGGGTGCTCGGGCGGGTAGGGCAGGTCGCCGAGGCCGTGGTCGCGTTCGTCGCGGGCGGCGAGGTCGAGGGCGGCGTCGAGGCGGAAGGCGTGGTCGTCCATGTCGGCGTGCAGGTCGCCGGTCTCGGCGTAGCGGGCGGGCATGGTGACGATGTCGAAGTCGGCGGGCGCGATGTCGGCCAGCTCCTCCCAGTCCAGCGGGGCGGAGACGGGGGCGTGCGCGAAGGGGCGCACGGAGTAGGCGCTGGCGATGGTGCGGTCGCGCGCGGTCTGGTTGTAGTCCACGAAGATCTTGCTGCCGCGCTCCTCCTTCCACCAGGCCGTGGTGATCCGCCCGGGGTCGCGGCGCTCCAGCTCGCGGGCCACCGCGATGGCCGAGCGGCGCACCTGGGTGAAGGTCCACTCCGGCGCGATGGGCACGAAGACGTGCAGGCCCCGCCCGCCCGACGTCTTGGGCCAGCCGCGCAGGCCCAGGCCCTCCAGCACCTCGCGCAGCTGCCCGGCGGCGCGCACCGCGTCGGCGAAGCCGGTGCCGGGCTGCGGGTCGAGGTCGATGCGCAGTTCGTCGGGGTGCTCGGTGTCGCCGCGGCGCACCGGCCAGGGGTGGAAGGTGAAGGTGCCGAGGTTGGCGGCCCAGAGCACCGCGGCGACCTCGGTGGGGCAGATCTCGTCGGCGTAGCGCCCGCTGGGGAAGGCGATGCGGCCGGTCGGGATCCAGTCGGGCAGGTTCTTCGGCGCGCGCTTCTGGAAGAACGACTCGCCCTCGACGCCGTCGACGTACCGCTCCAGGGTGGTGGGGCGGTTGCGCAGGGCCCGCAGGATGCCGTCGCCGACGGCGAGGTAGTAGCGCACGAGGTCGGCCTTGGTCAGGCCGCGCTGCGGGAAGTAGACCTTGTCCGGGTGCGACACCCGCACCGTGCGGTCGCCGACGGTCAGCTCCAGCGTCTGTGCCATGCCCCCCACGCTAGGCCGGGCGGCCCGCCGGCGCGCCCCGTGCGGCCCCGGCGCGCACAATCGGGGCATGGACCTGCCGGTGATGCCCCCAGTGCAGCCGATGCTCGCCAAGACCGCCCGGGCCATCCCGCCGGGGATGCAGTACGAGGCCAAGTGGGACGGCTTCCGGGCGATCGTGTTCCGGGACGGCGACGAGATCGAGCTGGGCAGCCGCTCCACCAAGCCGCTCACCCGCTACTTCCCCGAGGTCGTGGCGGCGCTGCGCGAGCACATCCCGCGGCGGTGCGTGCTGGACGGCGAGATCGTCATCACCCGCGGCGGGCGGCTGGACTTCGACGCGCTGCTGGAGCGTATCCATCCGGCGCAGTCGCGGGTCCGCCATCTGGCGGAGGTGACACCGGCGAGCTTTGTCGCCTTCGACCTGCTGGCGCTCGGCGACCGGTCGCTGATGGACGAGCCGCAGAGCGAGCGCAGGGGCGCGCTGACGCGGGCGCTGCGGGACGCCGGCGCGCCGGTCTTCACCGCGCCGGCGACCGGCGACCCGGCGCTCGCCGGGGACTGGTTCGACCGCTTCGAGGGCGCGGGGCTCGACGGCATCGTGGCCAAGCCGCCGCAGCTGCCGTACCGGCCGGGTGAGCGGGCGCTGGTGAAGGTCAAGCACGAGCGCACCGCGGACTGCGTGGTGGCGGGTCTGCGGCAGCACAAGAGCGGCCCGGTGGTGGGCTCGCTGCTGCTGGGGCTGTTCGACGGCGGCGGGCGGCTGCAGCACGTCGGGGTGTGCGCGTCCTTCCCGATGCGGCGGCGGGCCCAGCTGATGGAGGAACTGGCGCCGCTGCTCATGGAGTCGGTGGCCGGGCACCCGTGGGAGGCGTGGACCAGCGAGGAGGCGCAGGCCGGCGGGCGGCTGCCGGGCGGGCCAAGCCGGTGGACGGGCAAGAAGGACCTGTCGTGGCTGCCGCTGCGCCCCGAGCGGGTCGTGGAGGTCGCCTACGACCATATGCAGGGCGACCGTTTCCGCCATACGGCGCAGTTCCGCCGCTGGCGGCCGGACCGCGAGCCGGAGCAGTGCACGTACGCCCAGCTGGAGGAGCCGGTGCGCTACGACCTGGCGGGCTTCCTGACGTCGGGGCAGGTCGGGGGCTGACGCCCGGGGGCCGGGGGCGCGCGGTCAGCCGAGGAAGCTCAGGCGCACCTGGCGGCGGGGGTTGTCGCCGTTGGTGTCGACCAGGACGACGGACTGCCAGGTGCCGAGCTCCAGTTCGCCGCCGAGCACCGGGAGCGTGGCGTGCGGGGGCACGAACGCGGGCAGCACGTGGTCGCGGCCGTGGCCGCGGCTGCCGTGCCGGTGCCGCCAGCGGTCGTCGGCGGGCAGCAGGTCCCGTAGCGCGGCGAGCAGGTCGTCGTCGCTGCCGGCGCCGGTCTCGATGAGCGCGACACCGGCGGTGGCGTGCGGCACGAACACGTTGAGCAGCCCGTCCCGGCCGGCGGCCTCCTCGCGCAGGAAGGCGGCGCAGTCCGCCGTCAGGTCGTGGACGTTCTCTGCGGAGCCGGTGGACACGTCGATCAGCCGGGAACGGAAACGGTCAGCCATGGGCCCATTGTGCCCCGGGGGCCGTTTCCCGCCATGCGCGCACGGGCGTGTCGCCTTGTGCGTGGCCGGAGTTCGCCGTGCGGTCCTGGCCGAGCGAGGGCTCGTTGCCGGGGACGGGGATTGGTCTGTACCATTCAGCGGGCCCGGACCACCGTCCGGTTCCCGCCCGCGGCCCGGAGGGGGCGAACGCGTTGCGCCGGCTCACCGCACTGGTCGACTCCTGTCTGCTGCCCACCGTACGGGGCCGGGAGGGCCGGCTGCCCGACTGGATCCTGCGCAGCCTCGAAAGCGGCTCCCCCGGCGCCGCCGTGGCCGCGCACGGCACCGACGAGGCGCGGGCGACCGCGGAGGCGCTGAAGGCCGCGCTGCCCGACGCGCTCACCGGCCACGCCGGGCCGCCGCCGCGCGGCTACGGCGACGGCAGCGCGGCGGCGGCCGAGCTCGTCGCGGCGGGCGCGAACCTCCATCTGGCCGTACGCCCCGGGCCGCGTGCGGACGACACCCGGGTCTTCGTCACCGACCTCCAGACGCACGGCGTGGCCGCCGCCCTCGGCCCGTTCACCGCCGGCGGCAGCTACAGCCTGCGGCCCTTCGCCGAGGGCGCCGCGGCGGGCGTCCGGGCGATCACCGCCGGGCACGCCCCGGTGCCCGGCGGCCGGCCGTGCCCCACGGTGTTCAGCGCGCGGGCGGTCACGGGGGTGCTGCGCGGCGAGCTGGGCTACGCCGGGGTGGTGCTCAGCGACACCCTGGACGCGCCGGCGATCGTCGAGGGCTGGGGCGTGCCGGGCGCCGCCGTGCTGGCCTGGATCGCGGGGGTGGACCTGGTCCGGCTCGGGCCGTCCAGCGGCGCCGGGGTACGGGACGCGATCCACGCCGCCGCGGCCCGCGCGGTGGCCGACGGCGACCTGCCGCAGGGCCGGCTGGAGGAGGCGGCGGAACGCGTGGCCCGGCTGCGCCGCTGGGCGTCGGAGCCGAGGATGCCGGCGGCTGCCCCGGGAAGCAATACCGGGCCCGCGTCGTTGCCGGGTGCATGAGCAGCGATGCGGTGCGCGAGGTCGAGGTCGCGGTGGTCGGGGCGGGGCAGGCGGGCCTGTCGGCCGGGTACTTCCTGCGCCGGGCCGGTCTCGGGCCGGGCGCCGGGTTCGCGGTGCTGGACCACTCCCCCGGCCCGGGCGGCGCGTGGCAGTACCGCTGGCCGTCGCTGACGTACGGCAAGGCGCACCGCGTGCACGACCTGCCCGGGATGCCGCTCGGCGAGGCGGACCCGGGGCGGCCGTCGGCCGAGGTCGTGGCCGGCTACTTCGCCCGCTACGAGCGCGCCTTCGACCTGCGGGTGCACCGCCCGGTGGACGTCACCGCGGTACGCGAGGGCGGCGGCGGGCGGCTGCTGGTCGAGACGGACGCGGGGACATGGGCGGCCCGGGCGCTGCTCAACGCCACCGGCACCTGGGACCGGCCCTTCGTGCCGTACTACCCGGGTCAGGAGACCTTCCTCGGCCGCCAGTTGCACACCGCCGGCTACCGGGGCGCCGCCGAGTTCGCGGGCAGGCACGTGGTGGTCGTCGGCGGCGGTACGTCCGCGGTGCAGCTGCTGATCGAGCTGGCGGAGGTGGCCCGCACCACCTGGGTGACCCGCCGGCCGCCGGTCTTCCGCGACATGGCCTTCGACGAGGACTGGGGACGTGCGGCGGTCGCGCGGGTGGAGCAGCGGGTGCGCAGGGGGCTGCCGCCGCAGAGCGTGGTGAGCGTGACCGGCCTCGCGGCGACCGAGGCGGTGCGGCAGGCGCGTGCCCGCGGCGTCCTGGACCGCCGGCCCATGTTCGACCGGATCACCCCGCAGGGCGTCGCGTGGGACGACGGGCGCACGCTGGAGGCCGACGTGATCGTGTGGGCGACCGGCTTCCGCGCCGCCCTGGACCACCTCGCCCCGCTGCGGCTGCGCGAGCCGGGCGGCGGCATACGGGTGGAGGGCACCCGGGTGGTCAAGGACCCGCGGGTGCACCTGGTCGGCTACGGGCCCTCGGCGAGCACGATCGGCGCCAACCGCGCGGGGCGCGCCGCGGTCCGGGAGATCCGGGCCCTGCTGGCGGGCGCGCCGTCGCCGGGCGCGCAGCCGCGCGAGGCGTCGCTCGCCGGGTGAACCCGCCGCCGGGGGGTGAACCGGCCGGCCGGCTGCCGGGGCTCGGCATATGGCACCGGGTGATTCTCCCGTGGCTTACGCAGCGCCGGACGGAACAAACATCCGATGTCTACCTTCCCTAACCGCGGTCGATTGCGGCAGTATGAGCGCATGCGTGATCGAGATCAGCCCGGCCCGCGCCGGAGCGGCGCGGAGGACCCATGCGCGTAGCGCTTTTCGTGACCTGCGTGAACGACCTGCTCTACCCCGGCACGGGGCAGGCGACGGTGCGCCTGCTGGAGCGGCTGGGCGTGAGCGTGGACTTCCCCGCCGCCCAGTCGTGCTGCGGGCAGCCGCAGTTCAACACCGGCTACCGGCACGAGACCGAGCCGCTGGTGCGCCGGATGGCGGCGGCGTTCGAGGGCTACGACCACGTGGTCACCCCCTCGGGCTCCTGCGCTGCCATGGTGCGCGACAACTACCCGCGGATCGGCGCGCGGGCGCAGGGCGAGGGCCGCGGCGGCGAACTGGCGCGGGCCGGCGCGTCGCTGGCGGCCAGGACGTACGAGCTGACCGAGTTCCTGGTGGACGTCCTGGGGGTCACGGACGTCGGCGCGTACTTCCCGCACCCGGTCACGTACCACCCGTCCTGCCACGGACTGCGGATGCTGGGGCTCGGCGACCGGCCGCGGCGGCTGCTGGAGGCGGTGGAGGGGCTGGAGCTGCGGGAGCTGCCGGGGGCCGATGAATGCTGCGGCTTCGGCGGCACCTTCGCGGTCAAGAACCCGGACGTGTCGGCCGCGATGGGCCGGGACAAGACCGGCAACGCGCTGAGCACCGGCGCCGGGCTGCTGTGCGGCGCGGACAACTCCTGCCTGATGCACCTGGACGGCATCCTGCGCAGGACGGCGGCGCCGATGCGCACCGTCCACCTCGCCGAGGTCCTGGCCTCGACCCGCGAGCACCCGTACGCCGTGCCGGAGGCGGCGACCGGGGCCGATACGGCAGCGGCTGCGCATATTGCCACGGAAAGTGCGGGAAAGATCCGATGAGCACCACATATCTGGGCCTGCCGACCTTCCCGCAGGCCGCCGCGTCCGCGACGAAGGACACGCAGCTGCGGGCGAACCTGCGGCACGCCACCCACACCATCCGCGCCAAGCGCGCCGCCGCGGTCGCCGAACTCGCCGACTGGGCCGAGCTGCGGGCGGCGGGCGCCGCCGTCAAGGACCACACGCTGCGCCACCTGGACCACTACCTGCTCCGGTTGGAGGCCGCGGTCAGCGCCGCGGGCGGCACCGTGCACTGGGCCGCCGACGCCGACGAGGCCAACGCGATCGTCACGCGCCTGGTCCAGGAGACCGGCGAGAGCGAGGTCATCAAGGTCAAGTCGATGGCCACCCAGGAGATCGGCCTCAACGAGGCGCTGGCCGAGGCGGGCATCCGCGCGTACGAGACGGACCTGGCCGAGCTGATCGTGCAGCTCGCCGACGACCGGCCCTCGCATATCCTGGTCCCGGCCATCCACAAGAACCGCTCGCAGATCCGCGACACCTTCCGCGACCGGATGGCGCAGTGGGGCCGCCCGGCGCCCGAGGGCCTGTCCGACACGCCCGGGGACCTCGCGGAGGCCGCGCGGCTGCACCTGCGGGAGAAGTTCCTGCGGGCCAAGGTCGCCGTCTCCGGGGCGAACTTCATGGTCGCCGAGACCGGCACCATGGTGGTGCTGGAGTCGGAGGGCAACGGGCGGATGTGCCTGACGCTGCCCGAGACGCTGATCACCGTCGCCGGGATCGAGAAGGTCGTGCCCACCTGGCAGGACCTGGAGATCTTCCTGCAGACGCTGCCGCGGTCCTCCACCGCCGAGCGGATGAACCCCTACACCACGACCTTCACCGGGACCACGGACGGCGACGGCCCGCGCACCTTCCACCTCGTCCTGCTGGACAACGGCCGCACCGACACCCTCGCCGACGAGGTCGGCCGGCAGGCGCTGCGGTGCATCCGCTGCTCGGCGTGCCTGAATGTGTGCCCGGTGTACGAGCGGGCCGGCGGCCACGCGTACAACTCCGCCTACCCCGGGCCGATCGGCGCGATCCTCACCCCGCAGCTGCGCGGCACCGGCACCCCGCTGGACGCGTCGCTGCCGTACGCCTCGTCGCTGTGCGGGGCCTGCTACGAGGTCTGCCCGGTCGCCATCGACATCCCCGAGGTGCTGGTGTCGCTGCGCGAGCGGGTCGTCGAGGGCGGCGAGGTCACCCGCGCGGGCGTACGGACCACGATCCGGCCGGCCAAGGGGCACGCGGCCGAGCGCGCCGCGATGCGGGCCGGCCGCTGGGCCCTGGACCACCCGGCGGCGTGGGGCGCCACCCAGCGGCTCGCGACGCGTACCCGCCGGCTGCACCCGCGGCGGCTGCCCGGCAAGGCCGCCGGCGCCTGGACCGGCAGCCGGGAGCTGCCGGAGCTGCCCGCGCGCTCCTTCCGCGAATGGTGGCGGCAGCGCGAGGAGCAGGCGGGCGGTACGGCCGGACGCGGCCCCGGAGCGAAGGACGGGCAGCAGTGAGCAGCAGCGACGGCGGGAGCCGGACCGACAGCCGTACGGAGGTGCTGCGCCGGGTGCGGCAGGCGCTCGGCGGGACCTCCGACGGCGGGGCGCCCGGCGAGGGCCCGGCGCGCGGCTATCTGACGGTGCACGCGCAGCGGACGCCGCAGGAGCGGGTGGACCTGCTCGCCGCGCATCTGGCGGACTACCGCGCGACGGTGCACCGTACCGATGCCGCCGGGCTGCCGGCCGCGGTGGCGCGGCTGCTGGCCGAGCGCGGGGCGCGCAGCGCCGTGGTCCCGCGGGGCGTGCCGCGGGAGTGGCTGGCCGGGCTCGCGGACGTCGAACTGCTCGACGACGCCGTGCCGCTGACGGCACGCCGGCTGGACGGCGTGGACAGCGTCGTGACCGGATGCGCGGTGGCGATCGCGGAGACCGGCACGATCGTGCTGGACGCGGGCCCCGACCAGGGGCGGCGGCTGCTCACCCTCATCCCGGACCACCATGTGTGCGTGGTCCGGGCCCCCGAGCAGGTCGTGGACTCCGTGCCGCAGGCGCTGCCGCGGCTGGACCCGGTCCGGCCGCTGACCTGGATCTCCGGTCCCTCGGCCACCAGCGACATCGAGCTGACCCGGGTCGAGGGCGTGCACGGTCCGCGGGTCCTGGACGTGCTGCTGGTGTCGCCGTAGCGGCTGCCGTCGGCCCTCAGGGCGCGGTGGCGGCCAGTTGGGTGTCGCGGCGGACCAGTGCGGCGTAGCGTCCGCCGGCGGCGAGCAGTTCGTCGTGCGTGCCGCGCTCGGCGATCCGCCCGGCGTCCAGCACCACGATCTGGTCGGCGTCGCGGATGGTGGACAGCCGGTGGGCGATGGTGATCGTGGTGCGGCCGGCCGACAGGGTGTCGATGGCGTCCTGGACGGCCTGCTCGGTGCGGGTGTCCAGGGCGCTGGTGGCCTCGTCGAGGATCAGCACTGGCGGGTCGCGCAGGATGGTGCGGGCGATCGCCAGGCGCTGCTTCTCCCCGCCGGAGAAGCGGTAGCCGCGCTCGCCGACCAGCGTGTCGTAGCCGTCGGGCAGGCTCGTGATGTGGTCATGGATCTGCGCGGCCTTCGCGGCGGCGTGGATCTCGTCGTCGGTGGCGTCCGGCTTGGCGAAGCGCAGGTTCTCCGCGACGGAGGCGTGGAAGAGGTACGTCTCCTGGGAGACGACGCCGACGGCGTCCGCGAGGGTGTCGAACGTCAGGTCGCGCACGTCGGTGCCGTCGAGGGTGACCCGGCCGGCGGTCACGTCGTACAGCCGCGGCACGAGGTAGCTCAGGGTGCTCTTGCCCGATCCGGTCGCGCCGACCACGGCCAGGCTGCCGCCGGCGGGCACGCTCACGTCGATGCCGCGCAGCGTGGGCTCGGCGCCGGAGTCGGGGTCGTAGGAGAAGTCGACGCCCTCGAAGGCGACGTCGCCGCGTACCGGCTCCAGGCTGCGGGCGCCGGGCCGCTCGGTGATGTCGATCGGCAGGTCGAGGTATTCGAAGATGCGCTGGAAGAGCGCGAGCGAGGTCTGCACCTGCACGCCGGTGGCCAGCAGCGAGATGGTGGGCCGGAACAGGCCCTGCTGGAGCGAGACGAAGGCGACCAGGGTGCCGATGGAGACGGCCGGTCCGCCGTGGCCGCCGGTCAGGCCCGCCGCCCAGTACAGCAGCGCCGGCATCGCCGACATCACGATGCCGATGACGGCCATCCGCCAGCGGCCCTGCATGTTGGAGCGCACCTCCAGGTCGACCAGCCGCTCGGACTCGGCGGAGAAGTCGCTGGTGAGGGATGCGGCGCGGCCCATGGTGCGGCCGAGCAGGATGCCGCTGACCGACAGCGACTCGGTGACGATCGCGGACATCGAGGCCATCTGCTTCTGCCGCTCGGTGGCGATCTTCTTGCGCTCGCGGCCGACCCGGCGGGCGATCCACACGAACACCGGCAGCAGCAGGAGCGAGACGATCGTCAGCCGCCAGTCCAGGGCGATCATCGCGACGACGGAGGCGATGACGGCGGTGGCGTTGGAGACCAGCGAGGTGGCGGTGGAGGTGACGGTGGCCTGCATGCCGCCGATGTCGTTGGCGATCCTGGACTGCACCTCGCCGGTGCGGGTGCGGGTGAAGAACGCCAGCGACATGCGCTGCAGCCGGGCGTAGACGGCGGTGCGCAGGTCGTGCATGACGCGCTGGCCGACGGTGGTGGAGATCAGGGTCTGCAGGACGCCGAAGACGCCGTTGGCGACGGCGGTGGCGATCATGCCGAGCGCGAGCAGGCTCAGCAGGCCGGTGCGGCCCTGCGGGATCGCGGTGTCGAGGATCGACCGCAGCAGGAACGGCGAGGCGACGGACACCAGTGAGGACAGGGCGACCAGTACGCCGACCACGGCCAGCCGGCCGCGGTAGGGGCGGAAGAGCCGCATGATGCGGCGTACGTCGGTGGGTGTGGCGGGTTTCTTCTTCGGTGGCGTCCACCGGGAGGTGAGATCGTCGGGGCGCAAGGGTCTCCTCGGGGCGTGGCGGCATGGGGCACTCGACAGAGAGTGTAGGTCATTGTTACCTATGCTCACAATGAACGTCGCTCTGCTAGGCTGTATTCCATGGACACCCTTGCCGACGAGCTCACCGGGCGGCTCGCCGACCAGCTGCTGGGCCTGAGCCGGCGGCTGCACCGGGCGCAGCGCCGGCGGCTGGACCCGCTGGGCATCACCCCCGCGCAGGCCCGGCTGCTGCGGGCGCTGTCGCACTGGGATCACCACGGCGGCGAGCCGCCGCGGATGGCGGACCTGGCGCAGCGGCTGGACGTGGTGCCGCGCGCGGTGACGACGCTGGTGGACGCGCTGGAGGAGCAGGAGCTGCTGCGCCGGGCGCCCGACCCGTCGAACCGCCGGGTGATCAGGATCGAGCTGACCGAGGGCGGCCGGCGGGCGGTGGCGGAGCTGCGGCAGGCCCGGCGCGCGGCGGCGGCCGAGATCCTCGCGCCGCTGGACGACGGCAGCCGCGCCGCGCTGACCCGGCTGCTCGCCGTGCTGGACCGGGACGACGAGGCGCACGGCTGAACGCCGCCCCCTCCCGGGCCGAGGGGCTACTTCTCCAGGTCGGCGGGGCCGCCCTGCGGGGTGACGGTCTGGCCTATCGGCGCGGTGCAGGCGCTGCACCGCTTGGCCGCCGCAGGGACGGCGGTCAGGCACTCCGGGCACTCGCGCATGGGGGCGCTGGCGGCCTTGGGGAAGAACCGCTCCTGCATGCGGTTCATCGGCAGCACGACCAGGAAGTAGATGACGGCGGCCACGATCACGAAGCTGATCGCCGCGTCGATGAACACCCCGTACGGGAAGGTGACCCCCGAGGCGTGGAAGGTGCGGGCGCTGAAGTCGCCGGTGGCACCGCTGACCAGGCCCACGATGGGGGTCAGGAACGCCTTGACGAAGCCGTTGACCAGCGTGGTGAAGGCGGCGCCGACGACGATACCGACCGCCAGGTCGACGACGTTGCCGCGGAGCAGGAAGGCGCGGAAGCCCTTCATGGGTGGGGGTCCCCTCTGTGATCACGTTCGGTGGAGGACCACAGTGTGCCCCTTCCTGCTCCGTACGGGTGAATCGGCACCCGGTCGGTAGTGGATCAGTTGCGCCAGGTGTCGTTCAGCACGGCCTTGCCGCTCGCCGGGACGGTGGCGGTGCGGTTGCCGCCGGACTCCCAGGTGACGTTGCCGCTGCCGTCCTTGCGCAGGTACTTGTACTGGAACGCGGTGCCCGCGGGCAGCGAGACGTCCAGCTTCCACACCGGGTAGGCCGCCGAGGACAGCGGCAGCGCGCTGCCGGTGCTCCAGTTGCCGAGGGCGGCGTTGTCGCCGGTGACGTAGATGTTCTGGCCCCAGGTGGTGGTGGCGTTCACCGCGAAGGACGCGCCGGTGGCGGGGGTGGTGCCGCCGGTGCTGCCGGTCGTACCGCCGGTGCTGCCGCCGGGCGCGGTGCACGGGCCGCCGGTGTAGAGGGCGACGGCGTCGTTGGCGCCCACCGTGGCGGTGAAGGTGCCGCCCGCGGCGACGGAGTAGGTGGCGCCGGCGTGCTGGACGTCGCAGTAGGTGCCGGCGGGCAGTGACGTGGTGAAGGTGCGGGTCAGGGCGCTGCTCTCGTGGTTGATCGCGACGAAGCCCTTGCTGCCGCGGCCGAAGGCGATGGCGTTGTTGCCGTCGTCCCACCAGTTGGTGACCGCGGTGCCGGAGACGGCGTTGCGGAAGCCGACCATGCCGGCGATCTGCGGCCAGGCGTGCTGGCACTTCCAGCCGTCGGTGTAGCAGGCGTTGACGGTGCCGCCGTCCGGGGCGCCGGCGTCGTTGTCGGAGAACTCGTAGCCGGAGTAGACGTTGGGCGAGCCGTAGGGCCAGGCGAGCAGGTAGACGTTGGCCAGGGTGTAGGTGGCGTTGTCCTTGTAGCTGAGGGTGGAGCCGTTGCGCTCGGTGTCCCAGTTGTCGACGAAGGTGCGGGCCTTGTCGCTCGCGGTGTAGCCGGCGCCCCAGGAGGCGCCCCAGTTGCTGAGGTAGGCGAGTTTCTCGCCGGTGAAGATCCGCTTGAGGTCGAAGGCGCCCTGGAAGGCGTCGACGTCGCCGGTGCCGGTGTACTCGCCGGGCTGGACGGCCTCGCCGGCGCCGTAGATGACCTCCTGCGCCCAGTAGACGCCCGGGTTGCTGAGCTTGGCCTTGATGGCGGCGAGGTCGGTGGCGGCGATGTGCTTGGCGGCGTCGATGCGGAAGCCGTCGACGCCGTCGGCGATGAGGTGGTTGAGGTACCCGGCGATGGTGCTGCGGACGTAGTCGCTGCCGGTGTCGAGGTCGGCCAGGCCCACCAGCTCGCAGTTCTGGACGTTGGAGCGGTCCTGGTAGTTGGTGATGTCGGTGCGGCAGGTGTGGAAGTCCTGGTCCTGGTAGTAGCCGGGGTAGTTGTACTTGCTGTAGACCGTGCCGCCGGTCCCGGTGCCCGAGCCCGCGGACATGTGGTTGATGACGGCGTCGGCGACGACCTTCACGCCGGCGGCGTGGCAGGTGCTCACCATCGCCTTGAAGGACGACTCGTCGCCGAGGCGGTTCTGCAGCTTGTAGCTGACCGGCTGGTAGGAGGTCCACCACTGGTCGCCCTGGATGTTCTCGGTGGCCGGGGACACCTCGACGTAGCCGTAGCCGGCCGGGCCGAGCTGGTCGGTGCAGGCTTTGGCGACCGAGTCGTAGCGCCACTGGAAGAGCGTCGCGGTGACGTCCTTGCTGCCGGGCGGGGTCGCGTGCGCCTGCGGGGCGGAAAGGGCGAACAGTCCGGCTGCCGCGACGGCGGCGGCCAGCGAACCGTTCAGGACACGGGATCTCATGGGCGGCTCCTTCGGTGAGCGGGCACGGGTGCCGTGCCCCTGCGAAGGCAGCCACGCGCCTGGCCGCCGGGTGGGGGGATGCCGGGGGCCACCGTCCCGGTGGTCCCCGCCCAGGAGCTTCCCGCCGCCGATGCGTACACGTCAAGACGGTGGCGGAAGGAGTTTCGTCGGCTTGCTGAAAGAGGTTGCCGCGGCGGGCGCCGGGGGCCGGAAAACCGGTTGACCGGGCGCTCGGCCTTCGCGAGAGTTGCACGGCTCAGGGCCCGCACTTCGTACGCTTTCCGCCGTTCCGCCGGAAAGGTCCGCCTGTCCGCCGCCGCTTTCGATCCCAGGACACCATGACGTCCCTCCGCGACCTTCCGCTGTCCGATCCCGGCGTCCCCGACGTCCGCTCCGGCTTCCGGTTCCTGCTGTGGCTGGAGATACGGCAATGGCGCGGGCAGGTGCTGGCCGCGGCGTGGGGCACCCTGCACCTGGCGGCCGTCGCCGCCTCGCCGGCCGCCGTCGGGATGGCCGTCCAGGCGGTGGTGGACCACTCGGGCCGCCGGCTGGCGCTGACCGGGGCCCTGATGCTGCTGCTCGGGGCGCTCACCGCGCTCGGGGACACCATGCTGCACCGCACGGCCGTCACCAACTGGATCAGCGCCGCCGCCCGTGTGCAGCAGCTGCTGGCCGGCAAGGCGGTGGAGCTGGGGGCGGTGCTCACCCGGCGGGTCGCGGCGGGCGAGGTGGTGGCCGTCAGCACCGGCGACGTGGAGAAGATCGGCTGGTTCGTCGAGGCGCTGGCGCGCTTCACCTCGGCGCTGCTGGCCACCGCCGGCCTCACCGTCGCGCTGGTCCTCTACCAGCCCGCGCTGGGCGTGGTGGTGGCCGCCGCCGTGCCGGTGCTGGCGCTCGCGGCGCTGCCGCTGCTGCCGGCCGCGACCCGGCGCGCCGACCTCCAGCGGGAGAAGGCGGGCAAGGCCACCGAGCTGGCCTCGGACACCGTCGCGGGGCTGCGGGTGCTGCGCGGCATCGGCGGTGAGGAGCTGTTCCTGGACCGCTACCGGCGGGCCTCGCAGCAGGTGCGGGCCGCCGCGGTGCACAGCGCCCGGATGTGGGCGCTGATCAGCGCCGTGCAGGTGCTGCTGCCCGGGCTGCTGCTGGTCGCGGTGGCCTGGTACGGCGCCCGGCTCGCGCTCGACGGGCGCATCTCGGTGGGCGAACTGGTCACCGTCTACGGCTCGGTGGGCTTCCTGATGCTGCCGCTGCACAACTTCGAGGAGATCGCCATGTCCTGGTCCTTCTCCCGCCCCTCGGCCAAGCGCGCGGCCCGGGTGCTGGCGCTGACCCGGTCGGCCCCGGAGCAGGGCGCGCCGGCCGCCGGCGCCGCGGGCACGGCGGCGACCGGCGTCCCGGAGCCGGCCGGTGAGCTGCACGACCCGCTGACCGGGCTGCGTGTCGCGCCGGGGCTGCTGACCGCCGTGGTGTGCGGGGACCCGGACGCCGCGGGGCGGCTCGCCGACCGGCTGGGCGGGCACAGCCCCTCGGCCGCCGGGACGGAGCCGTCGGCGACGCTGGGCGGGCACGCCCTGGACGCGCTGCCGCTGGCCGCGGTCCGCGCGGCGGTGCTGGTCCAGGACAAGGACCCGGTGCTGCTGTCGGGCACGCTCGCCGAGCTGCTGGCGGTGCCGTCCTCGGGCCGGGTCACGCCGCGGGAGGCGCTGGCCGCGGCCCAGTGCGCCGACGTCCTGGAGGCGCTGGCGCAGACGCTGCCGGCCGCGCGGGAGGACGGTGCGGACGGCGCCGGGTCCGCCGATCCGATGCGGGCCACGATCACCGAGCGGGGCAGGTCGCTGTCCGGCGGCCAGCGGCAGCGGCTGGCGCTGGCCCGCTCGCTGGTCGCCGACCCGGTGGTGCTGGTGCTGGACGAGCCGACCTCCGCGGTCGACGCCCATACCGAGGCCAGGATCGCCCGCGGCCTCGCCGCGGTCCGGGCCGGCCGGACCACGGTGGTGCTCACCTCCAGCCCGCTGGTGCTCGACTGCGCCGACCGGGTCGTCCTCGTCGACCACGGCACCGCCGTCGCCGCCGGCAGCCACCACGACCTGCTGCGTACCGAACCGCGCTACCGCGCCGTCGTCACCCGGGAGCCCGACGCCGGCTCGGGGCCGGTGCCGGCGCCCGCGGGGCGCGCCCGACCGGCCGCCGCGATGGAGGAGTCCGCATGATCGGCGTGCGACCGCCGCAGTACGACCCTGCCGCCCCGCAGCAGACCACGACCTTGCCGGTGGGCTCCCCCGCGACGGTACGAGCCTACGTCCGCGAACTCGCCCGCCGGCACCGGCGCCCGTTCGCGCTGCTGGTGGGCGTGAACACGGTGTCGGTGCTGGCCTCCATGACCGGCCCGTATCTGCTCGGCGGGGTCGTCCAGGACCTCTCGGACGGCAAGCGGGACGTCCACCTCGGGCGGACGGTGGCCTTCTTCCTGCTCGCGCTCGCGGTGCAGGCGTTCTTCGTGCGCCTGGTCCGGCTGCGCGGGGCGATGCTGGGCGAGCGGATGCTCGCCGACCTGCGCGAGGACTTCCTCGTCCGGTCGGTGGCACTGCCGCCGGGCGTGCTGGAGCGGGCCGGCACCGGCGACCTGCTCTCCCGCATCACCACCGACATCGACCGGCTCGCCAACGCCATGCGCGAGGCCGTCCCGGAGCTGGCCATCGCGGTGGTGTGGGCCGGGCTGCTGCTCGGCGCGCTCGTGGTGACCGCGCCGCCGCTGGGCCTCGCGGTGCTGGTCGCCCTGCCGGTGCTGCTCGCGGGTGGCCGCTGGTACTACCGCCGGGCGCCGCACGCCTACCGCGCCGAGGCCGCCGGCTACGCCGCCGTCGCCGCGGTGCTCACCGAGTCCGTCGACGCCGGCCGCACCATCGAGGCGCACGGCCTCGGCGGGCGCCGCGAAGAGCTGTCGCAGACCCGGATCGGCCAGTGGGTGGCCTGGGAGCGCTACACGCTGTGGCTGCGCACCGTCTTCTTCCCGGTCATCAACGCCACCCACGTCCTCGTGCTGACCTCGGTGGTGACGATCGGCGGCGCCTTCGCGCTGCACGGCTGGGTGACCGCGGGCGAGCTGACCACCGGCGCCCTCTACGCCCAGATGCTCGTCAACCCGGTCAACATGATCCTGCGCTGGTACGACGAGCTGCAGGTCGCCCAGGTGTCGCTGGCCCGGCTGGTCGGGGTGCGCGAGGTCGAGGCGGAGGTCGGCGACGCACGGATCGCCCCCAGCGGCCGGGACGTCGCCGCCGACCGGGTGCGGTTCGGCTACCGCGAGGGCAGCGACGTGCTGCACGAGGTCAGCCTGCGGGTCGCGCCCGGCACCCGGCTCGCCCTGGTCGGCCCGTCCGGCGCCGGCAAGTCCACACTGGGCCGGCTGCTCGCCGGGATCTACGCACCGCGCACCGGCGAGGTCACCCTGGGCGGCGCCCAGCTGGCCCGGATGCCCGCCGAGCGGGTCCGCGAGCATGTCGCCCTGGTCAACCAGGAGCACCACGTCTTCGTCGGCTCGCTGCGCGACAACCTGCGGCTGGCCCGCGCGGACGCCGCCGACGACGAGCTGTGGGAGGCCCTGCGCGCGGTCGACGCCGACGGCTGGGCCGGGGCGCTGCCGGCCGGCCTGGACACCGAGGTCGGCTCCGGCGGCTCGGTGCTCACCCCCGCGCAGGCCCAGCAGCTCGCGCTGGCCCGGCTCGTGCTCGCCGACCCGCACACCCTGGTGCTGGACGAGGCGACGTCGCTGCTCGACCCGCGGGCCGCCCGGCACCTGGAGCGCTCGCTGTCGCGGGTGCTGGACGGCAGGACGGTCGTCGCGATCGCCCACCGGCTGCACACCGCGCACGACGCCGACGTGATCGCGGTGGTCGAGGACGGCCGGATCAGCGAGCTGGGCAGCCACCACCAGCTGGTCGCCGCGGACGGCGCCTACGCGGCGCTGTGGCGGTCCTGGCACGGCTGACGGCCGCCGGCCGGCGGCGGTCAGCCGATGAGGCCCAGGGCGCCGATGGCGCAGCCGCCGCCGACCACGAAGAAGACCGGGGTGAGGACCTTGATCTCCACCCAACTCCCGGCCCGGAAGCGCATGAACTTCGGCGGGCCCACCGGATACCAGCGGCGCCGTCCGAGCGGGATCGGCCACAGCACCGGGCAGCCGGAGACGGTCAGCGCGTCGCCGATGCAGTGCACGAGCGAGCCCAGCACGATCGGCAGGCCGATCCACAGATAGTGCTGGCCGGGCTGGGTGAACAGCCAGTCCTTGCCGTTGCCCGGGTCGTCCAGCACGTCGGCGAGCATCCAGGCGCTGGTCGCGCCGAGCAGCCAGACCAGCACATCGCTGGAGACCCTGGCCTGCCGCCACAGCAGGCCCTCGACGGCCAGCACCATGTGGATGAACAGGATCACCAGCACCGCCCAGCGCCCGCCGTAGACCGCCGCGGCCGAGAACCCGGCGCCGATCAGCACCGCCCACAGCCAGGTGTGGGTCAGGGTGCGGTGGCCGCCGGCCCGGCGCGGGTCGCCCGCCTTGCGGGTCGCCTTGTACGTGGCGTGCGCGATCCCGTCGACGATCTTGCACAGCGCCCGGGAGAACGGCCCGAAGGCCCGTGAGATGGTCGCCGCCTGGTGGTCCAGGTCGGGTGCGAGGGCCGCGCCCGCGCAGATCAGTGCGCCGACCAGCACGGTCGGCCAGGGCATCGGGTGGTCGAGGCCCGCCGCGATCGCACCGACGGCCAACCAGGCCGCCGCCCCCGACAGTGAATGCGCAGGTCCCATCATCTGGCTGCTCCGTCCCCCTGGAACTGCCGCCCGCAGGCGGAGTTGACGCTTGGTATGACGGCACACCATATCGCCGGCGATCTTCGGCTTCGCCTCCGGTTCCGCCTGTGACGGCTGGGGCAGGCAAGATGGTGTGGTGACCCTTATCGATCAGATGCCGACCGACACCGATCCCGACGCGCTCTTCGAGGCGTTCTCGACGTGGGCGCAGGAGCAGGGCATCACGCTCTACCCGGCCCAGGAGGAGGCCCTGATCGAGGTCGTCTCGGGCGCGAACGTGATTCTTTCCACCCCCACCGGCTCGGGAAAGAGCCTGGTCGCAGCGGGTGCGCACTTCGCCGCGCTGGCCCGCGACGAGGTCACCTTCTACACCGCGCCCATCAAGGCGCTGGTGTCGGAGAAGTTCTTCGACCTGTGCAAGCTCTTCGGCACCGAGAACGTCGGCATGCTCACCGGCGACGCCTCGGTGAACCCCGACGCGCCGGTCATCTGCTGCACCGCGGAGGTGCTGGCCTCGATCGCGCTGCGCGACGGGCGGGACGCGGACGTCGGCCAGGTGGTCATGGACGAATTCCACTTCTACGCCGAGCCCGACCGCGGCTGGGCCTGGCAGATCCCGCTGCTGGAGCTGCCGCAGGCGCAGTTCCTGCTGATGTCGGCGACGCTCGGCGACGTGTCCCGGTTCGAGGAGGACCTGACCCGCAGGACCGGGCGGCCCACCGCGGTGGTGCGCTCGGCGACCCGGCCGGTGCCGCTGAGCTACGAATACCGCACCACGGCGCTCACCGAGACGCTGACCGAACTGCTGGAGACCCGTCAGTCCCCCGTCTACATCGTGCACTTCACCCAGGCCGCGGCCGTGGAGCGGGCGCAGGCGCTGATGAGCATCAACATGTGCTCGCGGACGGAGAAGGACGCCATCGCCGAGCTGATCGGCAACTTCCGCTTCACCACCGCCTTCGGCCGCAACCTCTCGCGCTTCGTCCGGCACGGCATCGGGGTGCACCACGCCGGCATGCTGCCGAAGTACCGCCGGCTGGTGGAGAAGCTCGCGCAAGCCGGGCTGCTGAAGGTGATCTGCGGGACCGACACGCTCGGCGTGGGCGTGAACGTGCCGATCCGCACGGTGCTCTTCACCGCCCTGACCAAATACGACGGCCAGCGGGTGCGGGTGCTGCGGGCCCGGGAGTTCCACCAGATCGCCGGCCGCGCCGGGCGGGCCGGCTTCGACACCGCGGGCTTCGTGGTGGCGCAGGCGCCCGAGCATGTCATCGAGAACGAGAAGGCGCTGGCCAAGGCGGGCGACGACCCGAAGAAGCGCCGCAAGGTGGTGCGCAAGAAGGCGCCCGAGGGATTCGTCAACTGGTCGCAGAACACCTTCGAGAAGCTGATCGCCTCCGACCCCGAGCCGCTGACCTCGCGTTTCCGGGTCACCCACGCGATGCTGCTGTCGGTGATCGCCCGGCCGGGCAACGCCTTCGAGGCGATGCGCCGGCTGCTGGAGGACAACCACGAGGACCGCCGCTCCCAGCTGCGGCACATCCGCCGGGCCATCGCCATCTACCGCTCGCTGCTGGACGGCGGGGTGGTGGAGCGGCTGCCCGAGCCGGACGCGGAGGGCAGGATCATCCGCCTCACCGTCGACCTGCAGCAGGACTTCGCGCTGAACCAGCCGCTGTCGACCTTCGCGCTGGCCGCCTACGAGCTGCTCGACCCGGACTCCCCCTCCTACGCGCTGGACATGGTCTCGGTCGTGGAGTCCACCCTCGACGACCCGCGGCAGATCCTGGCCGCCCAGCAGAACAAGGCCCGGGGCGACGCGGTGGCCGCGATGAAGGCGGACGGCGTGGAGTACGAGGAGCGCATGGAGCGCCTGCAGGACGTGTCGTACCCCAAGCCGCTGGAGGAGCTCTTGCTGCACGCCTACGGCGTCTACCGCAAGAGCCATCCGTGGGTCGGTGATCATCCGGTCTCCCCCAAATCCGTGGTGCGCGACATGTACGAGCGCGCGATGACGTTTTCCGAGTTCACCTCGTACTACGAGCTGGCCAGGACCGAGGGCATCGTGCTGCGCTACCTCGCGAGCGCCTACAAGGCCCTCGACCACACCGTGCCGGACGACCTGAAGTCCGAGGACTTCCAGGACCTCACCGCCTGGCTCGGCGAGCTGGTGCGGCAGGTGGACTCCAGCCTGCTGGACGAGTGGGAGCAGCTGGCCAACCCCGAGGTCGAGACCGCGGAGGAGGCCGCCGAGCGCGCCGACCAGGTCAAGCCGGTCACGACGAACGGCCGGGCCTTCCGGGTGCTGGTACGCAACGCCCTCTTCCGCCGCGTGGAGCTGGCCGCGCTGGAGAAGTACGAGGAGCTGGGCGCGCTGGACGCGGAGTCCGGCTGGGACGCCGACGCCTGGGCGGACGCGATGGACGCGTACTGGGACGAGTACGACGACCTCGGCACCGGCCCCGACGCCCGGGGGCCGAAGCTGCTGATGATCGAGGAGGAGCCGCAGCACGGCCTCTGGCGCGTCCGGCAGACCTTCGCCGACCCCAACGGCGACCACGGCTGGGGCATTTCGGCCGAGGTCGACCTCGCCGCCTCCGACGAGGAGGGCCGCGCGGTCATCAGGATCACCGACGTCGGCGAGCTCTGACCTGCACGCCGCCCCGCCGGCCCGGCGGTCGCACCGGCCGGCAGCCTCGCACCGGCCCGCCGCCTCGCACCGCGCCCGGCCCCGGCGGCCTCACCCGCCCTCCGCCGGTCGCCGGCCGAGCAGCCGCAGCAGGCTCCGGCGGGGCCGCTCGGCCAGGGCCCCGACCGCCGCGGACAGCAGCGGGGCCGGCGCAAGGGGCGGCGCAGCCGCCTTCACCGGCGCTCCCCCGTCCGGCAGGAGCACCGGTACCGGCAGCTCGGCGTCCTGCGCGGGCGGTGGCGGCGGCCCTGGCACCGGAACGGGCGGGCTCTCGTGTGTGCGGGCGCGGTGGAGGGCGTCGGCGAGGGCGAGCAGGGCGAGGCTGATCTCGTCCGGGTGGTCGGCCACGGTCAGCCGTCTGATGAGTGCCGCGTCGGCCAGCGGACCCGGGCGGCCGTAGGGGAGCACCGTCCGCAGGGTGCGCAGCCGCGAGCGTTCGTGCGGGTCGGGCACCACGCTGTCGGTAACCTCGGGGCCGAGCAGGGCGGCCCAGGCCGCGGCCTCCTCCCAGGGACCGGCGGCGTCCCGCACCACCTGGGCGACCCGGCGCGAGCGCCAGCCGCGCGCCCGCCGGTCGTCGCCCTCCGCCTCGGCCGCGCGCACGGCGTCCGGGAGCCGGCCGGCCAGCAGCGCCGGGCTGCCGGCGGCGAGCTCCTTGATCTCGCCGGCGAGATAGAGCCAGACCAGGGCCCGGTAGCGGTTGACGTACCAGCGCACCGGGCGGACGCAGCCGGCCTTCGTCAGCCGCAGCATCCGGTCGCGGCCGATGCCCAGCAGCTCCGCCGCCGCCGTGGTGTCGACCAGCTCGATCCGGGAGAGCAGGGCCGCCTTGCCGCCGGGTGCGTCCAGCACCCGGGCGATCTCGGCGGCGGGCACGCGCGGCCGGTCCGCGCCGCCGGCCGTGACGGTGCTGATCTCGCCGAGCTGCAGCGCCAGCTCGAACTCGGCGTAGGTCAGGTCCAGTTCCTCACGCGCGCGGTTGAGGGTGAGCGGCGGCGGCGCGCCCGGTGGCAGCCCGGCCCGCGGCCCCGACGACTTCAGCGCCGCCCTCCTGCGCGCCGCCGGCCGGCCCGGCGGACTGGCCGTCGCAGCCGCCGCCCCGGTGGCGACCGGCTCCGCGGCCGGTACGGTCGCCGCCGCTGCCGTACGGGCCTTCGGTCCCTTCCGGTCCGCCGGGCGGTTCCTCGGTGCCTTCCGGGCCTGCGCGCCCCTGCGCGCGGCCGTGGCCCGCGCCGCTTCCGCCGTCCCGGCGTCTCCCGCGGGCGTCCTGGTCGTCGCCATCGTCATCACTCCCTGTCGCGATCAATCACTGACAGTGATGACTCTAGCCGCTCCCACGAACACCCGTTCCCGCCCCTGTGGATAACTCCCGTCCGCGCAGCTCAGCCCGCACGCGGGCCGCCACGAGACCACCCGGGGCCGCACCGGCTCCCGGCACCCGGCACCCGGCACCCGGCTGCGTCAGTACGGCGAACCGGACTGGCGGGCCGCGACCCCCAGGTGCTCGCCGACCCGGTGCACCAGCAGCGTCATCTCGTACGCCACCCGCCCGACGTCCGCCTCCATGCCGCTGAGCACCGACAGGCAACTGCCGTCGCCCGCGGCCGTCACGAACAGGTAGCCCTCGTCGAACTCGACCATCGTCTGCCGGACCCCGCCCGTGCCGAACTGGCGGCCCGCGCCGCGCGCGAGGCTGTGGAAGCCGGAGGAGACCGCGGCGAGATGCTCGGCGGTCGGCCGGTCGAGGCTGCCGCTGGCGCCGGTGACCAGCCCGTCGTTGGAAAGGACGAGGGCGTGCTGCACATGCGGCACCCGCTGTGTCAGATCGTCGAGCAGCCACGCAAGCTTGTTGCTCACCGTCATCGCCCCTGCCTCCCGTCTCCCCTGCCGTAGAGCCTGTCGCGCCGGGCGCGCTTCGGCAACCCCGCCTCGGCGCGCCGCGGGGCCCGAAAGGCCCGGCGGGGCCGGGGAACGGCGGGTTTCAGCCGCCGCGCGGCGCGTACATGATGACGCCCACTCCGACCAGGCAGATCACCGCTCCGGCGAGGTCGAAGCGATCCGGGCGGTAACCGTCGGCGACCACGCCCCACAGCAGCGAGCCGGCCACGAACACCCCGCCGTACGCGGCCAGGATGCGGCCGAACTCGGCGTCGGGCTGGAGGGTCGCGACAAAACCGTAGAGGCCCAGGGCCACGACACCGGCGCCCATCCACACCAGGCCCCGGTGCTCGCGCACGCCCTGCCAGATCAGCCAGGCGCCGCCGATCTCCAGCACGGCGGCGAGCACGAAGAGCGCGACGGAACGCAGGGTGATCATCGCCCCATGATGCATGGCCGGTATCGGCGGAATACGGGCGGGGGCCCCGATACCGCGCCCCGGCCCGGCCGCCCGCGCCCCGGCCGGCAGCCGGCGACCGCCGCGACCTCTCGACGCGGCGGTTACCGGCTGGTTAAGGTGCGCGCACCGGAACGAGAGGGAGGGCGGCCCATGACCGCGGCCGAGCATGAGGAGAACGCCGGGGACGACGACGCGCTGTTCGTGCTGACGGCGGCGATGCTGACACCCGAGCGATTCCCCGGTGTGCTCGGCGACGACTACCCGGCCGCCTGCGCGCGGCTGGAGCTCGATCCGCTGCCGGACGGCTACGGGATGATGTTCGGGCAGGACGGCCGCGGGGCGCGCTGGACGGTCGTGACGACCGACACCGCCATGGTCGCCTGCGCGCTCGCCGCGTGGGACTGCGGTCTGGAGTACGACCTCTCCCCCGGTGAGGACACCCTCGCCGCGTCGCTGCCGGGCTGGCCGCTGCCGGTCGCGGTGTCGGTGCCCGGTATCCCGGCCCCGCACGACCCCGCCGACGAGGAGGCGGGCGCCCCGCTGACGCCGCCGGACGTGTCGGTGTGGGGCCCGCCGCAGCGCCGGCTCGGCGCCGACGAGATCGCCGTGCGCTGGCACGAGTGGCGCGGCCGGCTGCCCGCCTCGGCGGCCCCGGAGCCGCAGCAGGAGACGCACGCGGAAGCGGAGCCCGGCGCGCCCGAGGCGGCGGCTCCCGAGGCGGAGACCGGGGATGCCGGCCCCCGCCCCCTCTCCCATCCCGGTGTGCGCCGGGCGCTCGCCGAGGCCCAGGGCTATGTGCGCACTCCCCCGCCGCCCGGCCGGGTCCGCACCACGGCGGGCACGCTGCGGGCGGACGGCCCCGGCTGGAGCCTGGTCGCCAGGACCGACGACATCGCTTTCGTCCTGCTGGACGAGGCACCCGGCGAGGTGCTGCCGGTCGGCCGCGGCCCGTCGCTGCCGCCGCTGCTCGAAGCCCTCGGCAGGCTGGCCGCCGCCGCCCCGTCCTGACCCGACCCGACCCGCGCCGCCGGGCTCAGCCGGCCGCGAGATCCGCGGCCACCGCGTCCGCGGCCTTGCGGGCGGCCACCAGCACCGGGTCCCACACCGGGGAGAAGGGCGGGGCGTAGCCGAGGTCCAGGGCCGTGATCTGCTCGACGGTCATGCCGGCGGTCAGTGCGACCGCCCCGACGTCGACACGCTTGGCCGCCCCGTCGCCGCCGACGATCTGCAGGCCGAGCAGCCGCCCGGTGCGGCGCTCGGCGAGCACCTTGACGGTCATCGGGGCGGCGCCCGGGTAGTAGCCGGCGCGGCTGGTGGACTCGATGACGGCGGTCACGAACTGCAGCCCGGCAGCGCGCGCCTGGGACTCCTTCAGCCCGGTGCGGGCGATCTCGACGTCGCACACCTTGCTGACGGCGGTGCCGACGACGCCGGGGAAGGTGGCGTATCCGCCGCCGATGTTGATGCCGATGACCCGTCCGTGCTTGTTGGCGTGCGTGCCGAGCGCGATGTGCTGGAACTCGCCGGAGACGAGGTTGAGCACCTCGACGCAGTCGCCGCCCGCCCAGATCCGCTCGCTGCCGCGCACCCGCATGGCCTGGTCGGTGAGCAGCCCGCCGTGTGCGCCGAGCGGCAGCCCGGCCGCGGCGGCGAGCCCGGTCTGCGGGCGCACGCCGAGGCCCAGTACGACCACGTCCGCCCGGTGTTCGGCCGTGTCGGTGGCGACGGCGCGGACCCTGCCGTCCGCGCCGGTGAGGACCGCGCGGACCGGGGCGCCGGAGACCACCCGCACGCCCAGCCCTTCGAGGGCCGCGCGCACCAGCCGGCCCATGTCCGGGTCGAGGGTGGTCATCGGCTGCGGGTTGCGGTCGATGAGCGTGACCTCCAGGCCGCGCCGCAGCATCGCCTCGGCCATCTCGACGCCGATGTAGCCGCCGCCCACGACCACCGCCCGCCGCGCCCCGGGGCGTTCCAGGCCGCGCAGTACGGCCTCGCCGTCGTCGAGGGTCTGGACGCCGTGGACGCCAGGCGCGTCGATGCCCGGTACCGGCGGGCGCACCGGCTCGGCGCCGGTGGCCAGGACGAGGTGGTCGTAGCCGGTCCACTCCTCGTGCCCGGCGGCGTCACGGCTGCGGACCCGGCCGCGCTCCGGGTCGATCTCGACGACCTCGGTGCCGAGCCGCAGGTCGATATGGCGCTCCCGGTGCTCCTGCGCGGTCCTGGCCACGAGGGCGCCGGGACCGGCCGCGTCACCGGCGATCCAGTACGGGATGCCGCACGCGGAGTACGAGGTGTGCCGGCCCCGTTCGAAGGCGACGATCTCCAGCTCGGACGGTCCCTTGCGGCGGCGCGCCTGGGACGCGGCGGACATCCCGGCGGCGTCGCCCCCGACGACCACCAGACGCTCGGTAGGCGCTGTCATCTTCCCCGACCACCCTTCACGGCCACCGCCGCCCGGTCCTCCGCGGTCCGGCCGGGACCCGGGCCGGAGGGGTACGCCCCCGGGCCGGAGGGGTACGTTCCCGGGCCGGACGAGTACGCCGGGCGCCGGGCGGGCGCGGGACAGGGCGGTCAGGCCAGGGCGTCGCGTGCGTCCATCAGAGCGAAGCCCAGCAGATTCAGCCCCGGCCAGCGTGCCGGATCGGCGGCCCGCTCGTCCCCCGCGGCCAGCCCGATGCCCCAGATCCGGTCCAGGGGGCTCGCCTCGACCAGGACCCGGCCCTCCGTGGCCAGCAGATACTCGCGCAGCTCGGGATGCGCGCCGAACTTGTGCCTGCTGCCGGCGACGACCAGCCGGTAGCGCTCACGCCGCCACGTCTGCTCGTCGAAGCCCCGTACGGCCCGGCCCGCGGCCTTGGCCGCGCCGGGTCCGCCGGCCGCGAGGACCCGGCGCTCGGCTTCGGCGTCGCCGAAGAGCCGCGCCTTGCCGGCCATCATCCAGTGCTCGGCGGTGGCGTACGTGACGCCGTCGACGGTGAAGGGCGCGGGCCACCACTGGCTGAGGCAGCCGGGCCCGACACTGCCGTCGCGGCGCGGGTGGTGGCCCCAGAAGTGCAGGTACTTCACCCGGGCGCCGGTCGCGGCGTACGCGACCAGCGCCTCGACGGACCGCACCGGGGCGGGCGGACGGGACATCGGCACGGGACCCTCCGGCAAGGGGACGGCTGCCCTGCCCGGACGGGCGGGACGGCCGGTCACCCTACCGAGCGGCCGGGAAGGTCAGCGACCTATTTGCCGGCGGGTGACGCGGCGCAGCCGGCGGCGCTGCGAGGAGTCCAGCGTCAGGTAGGCCGCCGCCGGGATGCCGATGATGATCAGGAAGAAAAGCCACAGCGGGATGAAGGCGAGCAGGATCAGCCCGACCACCACGCCGCCGATCGCGACCTTCGTACCGTTCGACATAACCCCGCCTCCGTTCACGGCGCCCGGCGGCCGGACGCCGCTCACCGACATGCTTGCCGCCTACTGACGACAACGCAATGCGGGCCGTCCTGGTTCCCGCCGGTCCTCCGGGATCGGGACGGCCCGCGGCCGGTCCTCGTCAGCGCCCTCCGGTGAGCCCCGCGCGGCGCAGCGCGTCGGCCATCGCGCCGCCCGGCTGCTGCGGCGGGGGCCCGCCGCGCCGGCCGCCGCCCTGGCCCTGGCGCCCGCCCTGGCCCTGCCTGCCGCCCTGCCGCGGCGCGGACCCGCGGCGCTCGCCGCCTGCCCCACCGCCGGCGCCGGCACCCGCGGCCTTGGGCTCGTCGTCGAGCCGCAGCGTCAGCGAGATGCGCTTGCGCGGCAGGTCGACGTCCAGCACCTTGACCCGGACGATGTCGCCGGGCTTGACGACCTCGCGCGGGTCGGAGACGTACTCGTGGGAGAGCGCCGAGACGTGCACCAGCCCGTCCTGGTGGACACCGACGTCGACGAACGCGCCGAAGGCCGCCACGTTGGTGACGACGCCCTCCAGCAGCATCCCCGGCCGCAGGTCCTTCATCTCCTCCACGCCCTCCTTGAAGGCCGCGGTCTTGAACGCCGGACGCGGGTCGCGGCCGGGCTTCTCCAGCTCGGCGAGGATGTCGGTGACGGTCGGCAGGCCGAAGGAGTCGTCGACGAAGTCCTGGGGCCGCAGCCGCCGCAGCACGGTGCCGTTGCCGATCAGCTCGGCGATGCCGGTGCCGGCGCTCTGGCCGATCCTGCGCACCACCGGGTACGCCTCGGGGTGCACGGCGGAGGCGTCCAGCGGGTCGTCGCCGCCGAGGATGCGCAGGAAGCCCGCGCACTGCTCGTACGCCTTCGGGCCGAGCCGCGCGACGTTCTTGAGGTCCTTGCGGGTGCGGAAGGGGCCGTTGGTGTCGCGGTGGTCGACGATGTTGGCGGCCAGGCCCTCGGTGATGCCGGAGACGCGGCGCAGCAGCGGCACGGACGCGGTGTTGACGTCCACGCCGACGCCGTTGACGCAGTCCTCGACGACCGCGTCGAGGGAGCGGGAGAGCTTCACCTCGGACAGGTCGTGCTGGTACTGGCCGACGCCGATGGAGCGCGGGTCGATCTTGACCAGCTCCGCGAGCGGGTCCTGCAGGCGCCGGGCGATGGACACCGCGCCGCGCAGCGACACGTCCAGGCCCGGCAGCTCGGCGGAGGCGTAGGCGGACGCGGAGTAGACCGAGGCGCCGGCCTCGGAGACCACGGCCTTGGTGAGGTGCAGCTCGGGGTGCTGCTTGATGAGGTCGGCGGCGAGCCGGTCGGTCTCGCGGGAGGCGGTGCCGTTGCCGATGGCGATCAGGTCGACCCGGTGGGCGGCGGCGAGCCGGGCGAGGGTGGCCAGGGAGTCGTCCCAGCGGTTGCGCGGGGCGTGCGGGTAGATGGTGTCGGTGGCCACGACCTTGCCGGTGCCGTCGACGACCGCGACCTTGACGCCGGTGCGCAGGCCCGGGTCCAGGCCCATGGTGGCGCGGGTGCCGGCCGGCGCGGCCAGCAGCAGGTCGCGCAGGTTCGCGGCGAAGACCCGTACGGCCTCGTCCTCGGCCTCCTGGCGCAGCCGGACGCGCAGGTCGATGCCGAGCCGGACCAGGACGCGGGTGCGCCAGGCCCAGCGGACGGTGTCGAGCAGCCAGCGGTCGGCGGGCCGGCCGCGGTCGGCGATGCCGAACTGCTGGGCGATGCGCCGCTCGTAGCTGGTGGGGCCCTCGGCCGGCTCCTCGGGCTCCAGGGTGAGGTCGAGGACCTCCTCCTTCTCGCCGCGCAGCATCGCCAGGACGCGGTGGGAGGGCAGCTTGGTGAAGGGCTCGGCGAAGTCGAAGTAGTCGGCGAACTTCGCGCCCGCCTCCTCCCTGCCCTCGCGGACCTTCGCGACGAGCCTGCCGCGGCTCCACATGCGGGTGCGCAGTTCGCCGACGAGGTCGGCGTCCTCGGAGAAGCGCTCGGTGAGGATGGCGCGGGCGCCCTCCAGGGCCGCCGCCGGGTCGGCGACGCCCTTGTCGGCGTCGACGTAGGGCGCGGCGGTGGTGTGCGGGTCCAGGCCCGGGTCGGCCAGCAGCGCCTCGGCGAGCGGCTCCAGGCCCGCCTCGCGGGCGATCTGCGCCTTGGTGCGCCGCTTGGGCTTGTAGGGCAGGTAGATGTCCTCCAGGCGGGCCTTGGAGTCCGCCGCCATGATCTGCGCCTTCAGCGCGTCGTCGAGCTTGCCCTGCGCCTCGATGGACTCCAGTACGGCGGCGCGCCGCTCGTCCAGCTCGCGCAGATAGCGCAGCCGTTCCTCCAGCGTGCGCAACTGCTCGTCGTCGAGGGTGCCGGTGGCCTCCTTGCGGTAGCGCGCGATGAACGGCACGGTCGCCCCGCCGTCGAGCAGGTCGACGGCCGCCCGCACCTGACCTTCGCGTACGCCCAGCTCCTCGGCGATCCTGCGTTCGACCGAAACGTTGCCGCTGATGATGGCGCTCCCTCAGACCTGGCCAAGACACCTGCCGCTTGGCGGTTGCCCAGCATCGTAGACGCCGCCGGGCCGCGGCATGCGGCAAGGCGCCGCGGGCGGGCGCGCGTCACCGGGGGCCGGCGCGGCGGCCGGCGGGCCCGGTGGGGATATCCCCCCGTCCGCGGGGGGACTGGCACCCCGGCAGGCCGGGTGATGGCGCCATGGTCCGCGGCGGGCGGTGGTTCGTAGCGTCGCAGTACGGCCCGCCCGGGCCGTAGGCCAGACACCGCCCGTCACCGAGGAGCGCCCATGGCGACCGTCCTGACCACCGTCGAACCCTCCGAGCGGGCACCGGGAGGAGAGGCGAGCGAGTTCACGCCGCTGCTGCGCATAGTGCGCCGGTCGGGGCTGCTGCGGCGGCGCCGAGGGCACTACGTGGTGTCGATCGCGGTGAACCTGCTGGCGCTGGCGGCGGTGTGGGCGGCGGTCGTCGCGGTCGGCGGCGGCGGGTCGTGGTGGGTGCTGGCGCTGGCGCTTCCGGCGGCGGTGCTCTCCGCCCGCAGCGGCTTCGTCGGGCACGACGCCGGGCACCAGCAGATAGCGGCGAGTCGCCGCACGAACCGTGTCATCGCCCTTTTCCACGGCAATCTGCTGCTGGGCATGGGCGCCGGCTGGTGGACGGACAAGCACAACCGGCACCACGCCAACCCCAACCATGTGGGCAAGGACCCGGACGTGGAGGTCGGCGCGCTGGTGTGGACGCGGGCGCAGGCCGTCGAACGGCAGGGCTTCGCGCGGTTCCTGACCAAGCACCAGGCGCGGCTGTTCTTCCCGATGCTGCTGCTGGAGGGGCTGGCGCTGAAGGTGGCCAGCTTCCAGGACCTGCGGCGGCTGGACCGCCGGGGGCGGCTGGTGGAGGGCTCGCTGCTGACGGCGCATGTGATCGGGTATGCGGCACTGCTGCTGACGGCGCTGCCGCTGCCGCAGGCGGTGGCTTTCGCCGCGCTGCACCACGCGCTGTTCGGCCTGCACCTGGGGTGCGCGTTCGCGCCCAACCACAAGGGCATGGAGATGCCGGAGGAGGGCGCCCGCTGGGGGCATTTGCGCCGCCAGGTGCTGACCTCGCGCAATGTGCGGGGCAATCCGGTGGTGGACTTCCTGCTGGGCGGGCTGAACTACCAGATAGAGCACCACCTCTTCCCGAGCATGCCGCGCCCCCATCTGCGCCGGGCGCGCCCGCTGGTGAGGGCACATTGCGCCCGGGTCGGCGTGCCGTACACCGAGACCGGCCTGCTGGACTCCTATGCGCAGGCGCTCGGCCATATGCACGCGGTGGGCGCGCCGCTGCGCTGACCGGACCGGCTCGCCGCGGCCGGCCGGTGGGCCGTCCGCGCGGTCACAGCCGCGCGGGCTTGGCGGTGCCGTAGAGCCAGGTGGCGAACAGCGGGGCCAGGTCGCGGCCGGTGGAGCGGTCGCAATAGGCGGTGAAGTCGGCGGTCGAGGCGTTGCCGTGGGAATGGGCGGCGGCCCAGCCGCGCAGCAGCTTGCCGAAGGCGGCGTCGCCGAGGGCCTGGTGCAGTTCGTACAGGACAAGTGCGCCGCGCGCGTAGACGGGCGGCGCGGAGACGTCGGCGGCGGTGGGCGGGGCCGCGGGGGGAAATTGCCAGGTGGTGGGGTCGGCGAAGGCCCGGGCGGCGCTGGTGGCGAGCGGGACGCCGGAGTCGTGCAGGCGCCACAGCCACTCGGTGTAGGTGGCGAAGCCCTCGTTGAGCCACATGTCCTGCCAGTCGCGCGGGGTGACGGAGTCGCCGAACCACTGGTGGGACAGTTCGTGGACGAGCGTCACGACGTCCACTGCGGGGCCGTCGCGGTCGCCGGGGAAGAAGGGGCGGTTCTGCGTCTCCAGGTCGTAGCCGACCCGCCCGGCCGGCAGGTGGTCGACGATCGCGCCGGCGGAGCCGAAGGGATACGGGCCGAACTGGCCGGTCTCCCAGTCCAGGATCTCCGGCAGCCGGGCCAGCGCGGCGGTGGTCCCCGGGTCGGCGGAGCGGGGGTCGACGGCGGTGTAGAGCGGGATGCCGGCGGGGGTGCGGGAGCGGGCGACGGTGTAGTGGCCGATGCCGACGGTGGCCAGATACGTGGCCATGGGCGCGGTGCTGCGCCAGTGGAAGGCGGTACGGCCGCCGGAGGTGACCGTAGCGGCGAGTTCGCCGCCCGAGACGACGGTGAGGCCGGCGGGGACGCTCATGGTGAGGTCGAAGGCGGCCTTGTCGGAGGGGTGGTCGTTGCCGGGGAACCAGGCCATGGAGCCGACCGGCTCGCCGAGCGCGAGGGCGCCGTCGTCGGTGCGGAACCAGCCCTCGTGCGAGCCGTCGGGGTCGGTGAGCAGCCGCGGTACGCCGTCGTACGTCACGGTCGCGGTGAAGTGCGCGCCGCGGCGCAGCAGGTCCGGCGGGCGGACGGTCAACTCGGTGCCGGAGCGGCCGGTGCGGGCGGTCCGGCCGTCGACGGTGGTGGCGCGGACGGTCATTCCCGCGAGGTCGAGGGTGAAGCGGCTCAGGTCCTGCGTGGCGGTGGCGGTGACGGCCGCGGTGCCGGACAGCCGCCCGGAGCCGGGGTCGTAGGACAGGTCGAGGCCGTAGTGCGTGACGTCGTAGCCGCCGTTGCCCGCGGCGGGGAAGAGCCGGTCGCCCAGGCCCGGGGCGCCGGCGGTGGCGGGGGCGCCGCCGCCGGAGCAGGCCGCCAGGCCCGCGGGGAGCACGGCCGCGAGGCAGGCCGCGGCGAGCCGCAGGCGGGCGCGGGCGGGGCGGCGGCGGAGGGGCACGCAGGCCAGCGTACGAGGTGGGGCGGGGCGGCGGCGCCGGGCGCGGGTCCACGGCGGCGCCCGCGGCGCCTTTCACAGCGCCGGTGTCGCAGCAATACTGTTGCGGTGCCGCAGAACGCCCTGACCATCGACGAGCTGGCCGCCCGCGCCGGGGTGACCGTCCGCACCGTCCGCTTCTACGGCGCGCGGGGGCTGCTGCCGCCGCCGCAGATCGGGCCGCGCCGGGTCGGGCACTACGGGCCGGGGCACCTGTCGCGGCTGGCGCTGATCGAGGAGCTGCGGCGGCAGGGGCTGACGCTCGCGGCGATCGAGCGCTATATGGCGCAGCTTCCGCCGGACGTGGGCGAGCACGACCTGGCGATCCACCGGGCGCTGGTGGCCTCGTGGCTGCCGGAGGGCAGCGCGAAGGTCGGCCGGCAGGAGCTGGAGCGGCGGGCGGGCAGGACGCTGGGCGAGCCGGACGTGGAGCGGCTGGCGGCGATGACGGTGCTGGAGCGCACCGCGGACCCGGACGTCTTCGTCGTGGACCCGGGCCTGCTGCACCTGGGGGTGCGGCTGCTGGACCTCCCCGTGCCGCTGGAGGCCATCGTGGCGGCCCGGGAGGCGCTGCAGAAGCACGCGCGCGCGGCGGCGGGGGCGATCGGCCGGATCTTCCGCGAGACGGTACGGGAGCCGGGCGCGGACCCCGACGCGGGGGCGGTGCCCGACGCGGCGGCGCGGACGCTGTCGGCGCAGATGCAGCCGCTGGTGGTGCAGGCGCTCGTGACGGCCTTCCAGCGGTCGTTGAAGGAGCAGTTGTGGGCGTGGCCCGCGCCGGCCGCCGAGAAGCCCTGAGCGGGCCGCTGGGCGGCGCGGCGGGGGCCGGACGGAGGGCCGCCGGCCGGCGCGGTACGGGCGGGGGCCCGCACCGCGCCGGCCGGGGTCGGCGTCAGCGGTCCTGGTCGGTGAACGTCCCGCCTCGCTCGGCGGTGGCCACCAGCAGCGCCGGCGGGGTGAAGCGCTCGCCGTAGGAGGCGGCCAGTTCGCGGGCGCGGGCGGTGAAGCCGGCAACGCCGCCCGGATACCCGTTGACGTACTGCAGGACGCCGCCGGTCCAGGCGGGGAAGCCGATGCCGAGGATGGAGCCGACGTTGGCGTCGGCGACGGAGGTGAGCACGCCCTCCTCCAGCAGCCGCACGCTGTCCAGGGCCTCGGCGAACAGCATCCGCTCCTTGAGGTCCTCGAACGGGATCTCCACGCCGGGCTTGGCGAAGTGCTCGGCCAGGCCCGGCCACAGCCCCGTCCTGCGCCCGTCGGCGTAGTCGTAGAAACCGGCGCCGCCGCTGCGGCCGGGGCGGCCGAACTCCTCGACCATGCGGTCGATGACGGCTTCGGCCGGGTGCGCCCGCCACTGGCCGCCGGCCGCCTCGACGGCCGCCCGGGTCTCCCGGCTGATCCGCACGAACAGGGTGAGCGTCAGCTCGTCCAGCAGCGAGAGCACCTTGGCCGGGTAGCCGGCCTGCGCCGCCGCCTGCTCGACGGAGGCGGCGGGCACGCCCTCGGCGATCATCGCGACGCCCTCGTTGATGAACTGGCTGATCACCCGGGAGGTGAAGAAGCCGCGTGAGTCGTTGACGACGATCGGGGTCTTGCGGATCTGCCGCACCAGGTCGAAGGCGCGGGCCAGCGCCTGCTCACCGGTGCGCCCGCCCTTGATGATCTCCACCAGCGGCATCTTGTCGACCGGCGAGAAGAAGTGCAGGCCGATGAAGTCGGCGCTCCGCTGCACGCCCTCGGCGAGCTCGGTGATGGGCAGCGTCGAGGTGTTGGAGCACAGCAGGGCGTCGGGCGCCACGATGTGCTCGATCTCCTGGAAGACCTTGTGCTTGAGCGCGGCGTCCTCGAAGACCGCCTCGATGACCGCGTCGCACCCGGCGAGGTCGGCGGGCTCGGCGGTGGGGGTGATCCGGGCGAGCAGCGCGTCGCGCTTGTCCGGTGTCGTACGGCCCTTGGCGAGGGCCTTGTCGAGCAGGCCCGCGGAGTACGCCTTGCCGCGTTCGGCGGCCTCCGGGGTGACGTCCTTGAGGACGACGTCGATGCCGGCCCGGGCGCAGGAGTAGGCGATGCCGGCGCCCATCATGCCGGCGCCCAGGACGGCCACCTTGGTGACGGTCCGGGCGGGTACGTCCGCGGGGCGGCCGGCGCCGGAGTTGACGGCCTGCATGTCGAAGAAGAGGGCCTGGATCATGTTGGTGGACGTCTGCCCGCAGGCCAGCTCGGTGAAGTAGCGGGCCTCGATGAGCTGGGCGTTGTCGAAGTCCACCTGGGAGCCCTCGACGGCCGCGGCCAGGATGTTGCGCGGCGCCGGGTAGGGCGCGCCGGCCAGCTGCTTGCGCAGGTTGGCCGGGAAGGCCGGCAGGTTCGCGGCGAAGGCGGGGCTCTTGGGGGTGCCGCCGGGGATCTTGTAGCCGGGGGTGTCCCACGGCTGCTTCGCCTCGGGGTGGGCGTCGATCCAGGCGCGGGCGGCGCCGAGCATGGCGTCGCGGTCGGTGGCGACCTCGTGGATCAGGCCGGCGGCCAGGGCGCGCGGCGCGGAGTACTGCGTGCCCTGGAGCAGCACCTTGAGCAGCGCGTCGGCGATGCCGAGCAGCCGTACGGTCCTGACCACTCCGCCGCCGCCGGGCAGCAGGCCGAGGGTGACCTCGGGCAGGCCGATCTTGGTGCCGGGGGTGTCGAGGGCGATGCGGTGGTGGCAGGCCAGCGCGATCTCGTAACCGCCGCCGAGGGCCGCGCCGTTGATGGCGGCGACGACGGGTTTGCCGAGGGTTTCCAGCTGCCGCAGCCGGCGCTTGATGCGCATGGTGCCGGCGAGGACCTGCTCGGCGTCCTCGGGGGTGGCGCGGATCAGGTCGCGCAGGTCACCACCGGCGAAGAAGGTCTTCTTCGCGGAGGTGACGATGACGCCGCGAATGGTGCCGGCTTCGGCGGTGAGGCGGTCGGCGACGGCGTCGAGGGAGTCGGCGAAGGCGGCGTTCATGGTGTTGGCCGACTGGGTGGGGTCGTCCAGGACGAGGGTGACGACGCCGTCCGCGTCCTGCTCCCAGCGGATGGTGGTGGGCTCGCTCATGTCGGGTTGGCTCCGTAGCGGCGGGTGGGTGCGGGGATGCGGGCGGGTCAGAGGCGTTCGACGACGGTGGCGACGCCCATGCCGCCTCCGACGCACAGGGTCACCAGGCCGTAGCGCAGGTCGCGGCGCTCGAGTTCGTCGACGACGGTGGCCAGGAGCATCGCGCCGGTGGCGCCGAGCGGGTGGCCGAGCGCGATGGCGCCGCCGTTGACGTTGACCTTGTCCAGGCCGATCCCCATGTCCGCGGCGAAACGCAGGACGACGGCGGCGAACGCCTCGTTCATCTCGACCAGGTCGATGTCGTCGATGGTCAGGCCGGCCTTGGCGAGCGCCTTGCGGCTGGCGGGTGCGGGGCCGGTGAGCATGATGGTCGGCTCCGACCCGGACACGGCGGCCGACACGATACGCGCGCGGGGCGTCAGCCCGTGGCGCTCGCCGGTCTCGCGGTTGCCGATGGCCAGCAGGGCGGCGCCGTCGACGATGCCGGAGGAGTTGCCGGCGTGGTGGACGTGGTCGATCTTCTCGACCCAGTGGTATTTCTGCAGGGCGACGGCGTCGAAACCGCCGAGGTCGCCGATGTCGGCGAAGGACGGCTTGAGGCCGGCCAGCGTCTCGGGGGTGGTGCCGGGGCGTACGTGCTCGTCGCGGTCGAGGACGACCAGGCCGTTGCGGTCGCGCACCGGCACGACGGTGCGGGCGAAACGGCCCTCCTTCCATGCCTCGGCGGCGCGTTCCTGCGACAGCGAGGCGTAGCTGTCGACGTCGTGGCGGGTGTAGCCGCCGAGGGTGGCGATGAGGTCGGCGCCGATGCCCTGGGGGACGAAGCCGAGCTCGTAGTTGGTCATCGGGTCCATCATCCAGGCGCCGCCGTCGGTGCCCATCGCGACGCGGGACATCGACTCGACGCCGCCGGCGAGGACCAGGTCCTCCCAGCCGGAACGCACCTTGGCCGCGGCCAGGTTGACCGCTTCGAGCCCGGAGGCGCAGAAGCGGTTCTCCTGGACGCCGGCCACGGTGTCGGGCAGGCCGGCGGCGACGGCGGCGATCCGGGCGATGTCGGAGCCCTGGTCGCCGATCGGGCTGACGACGCCGAGGACGATGTCGTCGATCGCGGCGGGGTCGAGGTCCGGGTTGCGCTCGCGCAGCGCGTGGATGAGGCCGACGACCAGGTCGACCGGCTTGGTGGCGTGCAGGGATCCGGTGGCCTTGCCGCGCCCTCGCGGGGTGCGGACGGCGTCGTAGACGTAGGCGTCGGTGCTCAACGTCGTGCCTTTCTGTACGGGTGGGGGCGGCGGCGGGGTCGGGTCATGCGGGGTCGTGCCGTAGGGACGTCAGGGCGGGGGTGTCCCAGTCGCGGGCCACTTCCGCAGTGTGCTCGCCCGGGAGCGCCGGCGGGCGGCGCAGCGCGGCGGGTGTCGCCGAGAAGCGGGGGGCGGGCGCCGGCTGGAGGGTGCCGTACGCCTCGGTGAAGGTGCCGCGGGCGGCCAGGTGCGGGTGCTGGGGCGCCTCGGTCAGCGACAGGACGGGCGCGGCGCACGCGTCGGTGCCGCTGAAGACCTGCGTCCACTCCTCGCGGGTGCGGGTGGCGAACCGGTCCGCGACGGCCGCGCGCAGGTCCGGCCAGCGGGCCGGGTCGTCGCGCAGCGCCGCCTGGTCGGGGGTGAGGCCGAGCAGCGCGGCGAAGGTGTCGTAGAAGCGCCGTTCGAGGGCGCCGACGGCCATGTGGCCGCCGTCGGCGGTGCGGTAGACGCCGTAGAAGGGCGCGCCGCCGTCGAAGAGGTTGGCGGCCCTGCGGTCCTGCCAGGCGCCGGCGGCGAGCAGGCCGTGCAGCAGGGTGCTCAGGTGGGCGGTGCCGTCGACGATGGCGGCGTCGACGACCTGTCCCGTGCCGTGCGCACGGGCGTGGTGCAGGGCGGCGAGCACGCCGGTGACCAGGTAGAGGGAGCCACCTGCGTAGTCGCCGAGCAGGTTGGCGGGGGCGGCGGGGTCGCCGTCGGCGGGGCCGGCCAGGCCCAGGGCGCCGGTGACGGCGATGTAGCCGATGTCGTGCCCGGCGCTCGCGGCGAGCGGCCCGTCCTGGCCCCAGCCGGTCATCCGGCCGTAGACCAGCTGCGGGTTGCGCGCCAGGCACGCCTCCGGGCCGACACCGAGGCGTTCGGCGACGCCGGGGCGGTAGCCCTCGACGAGGATGTCGGCGCGCTCGACGAGGTCGAGGACGGCCGCGGGGCCCTGCGGGGCCTTCAGGTCGACCAGGACGGAGCGCTTGTTGCGGTTGGTGAGGTCGCAGGCCGGGTCGACGCCGAAGTCCGGGCCGCCGGGCCGGTCGACGCGGACGACGTCGGCGCCGAGGTCGGCCAGGAGCATCGCGGCGAAGGGGCCGGGGCCGATGCCGGCCAGCTCGACCACCCGCACTCCGGCCAGCGGGCCGGGCCCGGAGGGGGCCGGCGCGGGCCGGTTTGACACTGATGATGTCACACCCGTGATGGTAGGAACGTGTTCCAGTTTTCGCAAGGGTTCGGCTGAGCGGGCGCTTAGCGGACGGCGGGCCGGAGCGGGCCCGGGCGGCGTGACCGGTGACCGGCCGCACAAGTACCTAACGATGACTGATTCCGCTGTACATCCCGCTGCGTAACTTCTTGACCTGCAAGGACACGGCGCAACACGGCGCCGCAGACAGCAGGGAGACACACCGTCATGAGCGACATCCAGCAGCTGGCCGAGCAGTACATCGCCGTCTGGAACGAGACCGACCCCGCGGCGCGGCGCGCCGGGATCGACGCCGTGTTCGCCGCCGACGGCCGCTACACCGACCCGCTGGCCGACGTCACCGGGCGCGACGCGCTCGACGCGGTCATCGGCGCGGTGCAGGCGCAGTTCGCGGGCCTGGTCTTCACCCTCGGCCCGGTCGACGCGCACCACGACATCGCCCGCTTCACCTGGGAGCTGGGCCCGGCCGGCGGCGAGTCGCTGGTCGTCGGCTTCGACGTGATCACCACCGGCGAGGACGGGCTGGTGCGCAGCGTCCTCGGCTTCCTCGACAAGGTCCCGGCCGGCGCCTGAACGGCCCCGGTGGCGGGCCGGTCCCCGGCCGGCCCGCCACCGCCCCTCCGCCCCGCTTCGTGAAAGGAATCCCGCCATGGCCTCGGCCACCTCCACCCTCCCCTCCGCCACCCCGGCGGACCCGCCGGCGGTCGCCGGGCGGTCCGGCCTCGGCCTGCTGGTCCTGCTGGCCGCGACCTTCATGACCTCGCTCGACGTCTTCATCGTCAATGTGGCGATACCCGCCCTGCAGACCGACCTGCACGCGGGCAGCGCGGCGATCCAGTGGGTGGTGGCCGGCTTCGGCCTGGCCGTCGCCACCGGGCTGATCACCGCCGGCCGGCTCGGCGACATCCACGGCAGGCGGCGGATGTTCAGCGTGGGACTGGCGCTGTTCACCGCCACGTCGGCCGCCTGCGGCCTCGCGCCGACCGCCGGGACCCTGGTGACCGCGCGGGTGCTCCAGGGCCTGTCCGCGGCGCTGATGGGCCCTCAGGTACTGGCGATCCTGCAGACGGCGTGGTCCGGCAAGGCGCAGGCGCGGGCCTTCGGGATGTACGGCATGACGATGGGCGTCGGGGCGGTGTTCGGGCAGCTCATCGGCGGGCTGCTGATCAAGGCCGATGTGCTGGGGCTCGGCTGGCGGGCCTGCTTCCTGATCAATGTGCCGATCGGGCTGGCGGCGCTGGCCGCGGTGCCGCGTGCGCTGGGCGAGTCGCGGGCGCCGCGCCGGCCCCGGCTGGACTTCACCGGTGTGGCGCTGTCCACCGCCGCGACGGTCGCCCTGGTGCTGCCGCTCATCCAGGGCCGTGAGCTGGGCTGGCCGGCGTGGACGTGGGCGTGCCTGGCGGGCTCGGTGGTGCTCTTCGCGGTCTTCACCGCGCACCAGCGCCGGCTGGGCGCCGCGGGCGGCGACCCGGTGCTCGACACGACCCTCTTCCGGCAGCGCGGCTTCGCCACGGGTGCGTTCGCGCAGCTGGTCTTCTGGACCGGGCAGGGCTCGTTCTTCCTCATCCTCGCGCTCTACCTCCAGGCGGGCCGCGGCCTGGACGCGCTCGGCTCCGGTGTGGTCTTCCTGGCGATCGGCGCCGGCTACCTGCTGACCTCGACCGGCGCGCACCGGATCGCCGAGCGCCTGGGCAAGGTCACCGTCCCGGCCGGCGCGCTGTTCATGGCGGCGGGCCTGGGCGCCCTGTGGGCGGCGGTGCACGCCTCCGGCACCACCGGCACCCTGTGGGGGCTGGTGCCGGGCCTCTTCCTGGACGGCGTGGGAATGGGCCTGGTGATCGCGCCCCTCACCCACACCGCGCTCGGCACCGTCCCGGCCCACCTGGTCGGCGCCGCCTCCGGGGTCGTCGCGACGATCCAGCAGGTCAGCGGGGCACTGGGCATCGCCCTGATCGGCATCGTCTTCTACGGGGCGGTCGGCGCGGGGGCCCCGGCGCGCTACCCGCACGCCTTCGGGCTCGGCCTGCTCTTCCTGCTCGGGCTCGAACTGCTGCTGGCGGCGCTGACCACCTGGCTGGCGGTCGCCCGCGGGGCGGCGAAGCGGTAGGCGCACGGTGGCCGACAGGCCGACGGGTAAGGGGCGCTCATCCTGGATGAGCGCCCCTTACCCGTGGTATGTACGCCTGCCCGTCCGTGCGTACGCCGTCGGGGCCCGGGGGCGTCAGATGCGGGACAGCCGGACGACCGGGATCTCCCGGCTGGTGCGCTCCTGGTACTCCGCGTACGGCGGGTAGACGTCCAGCAGGTCGGACCAGACCTCGGCCTTCTCCTCGGGCGTGAGGACCTCGGCGCGGGCCGGGAAGCGCTCGCCGAGCACCCGGACGTGCACCTCCGGGTTGGTGATCAGGCTCTTGAACCACAGCGGGTGCTCGGGCGCGCCGCCCTTGGAGGCGACGATGAGGTAGTTCTCGCCTTCTCGGGCGTAGATCAGCACCGTGCGGCGCCACTCGCCGCTGCGCCAGCCCTGGTAGTCCAGCAGCAGGCAGGGCGAGCCGTTCATGTCGGTGCCCTCGGTGCCGTTCGACTCCTCGTAGCGGGTGGCCTGCTCGGCCACCCACGACTCGGGGCTGAGCTTCACGTTCGCGGGATCGTAGTCCGTCATCAGCGTGCCTCCTGGATGGTGTTCGGCATCTCCCACCCTAGATCGCCGGGGCTGCCGCTCAGCGGCGGCGGCGCCGTCGCGTCGAGTACGACCACCCGGTGCCGACCCCCGCGAAGTGCAGGGCGACCAGGCACAGGCCGGCGATCACCAGGCTGAACGGGGTGAAGGCCGCGTCCGTGTGGGTGCTCGTGACGTTGATCAGATAGGCGATGGCGAAAACGACCGCGCCCGCTGCTGCCAGCATGGGTCCGCTCCTCGGCGTCCTGCGGCCCGTACGGCGGGCCGTTCCCGGCCGGGCGCCCGGCGGCGCCCGTCACCGGCCGTCTGCCCGCGGACGGCGCCTCGACGCACGCCGGTTCGATTCCGCGGCGCCGGGCGGAGGGATGCGGCGCGCTTCAGCCGGCTCGGTCGGCTCAGTTGGCTCAGTCGGCCCGGTCGGCTCAGTCGGCGAGGCCGGGCGCGCCCCAGACCGGGAACCAGCGGGCGAGGTCCTGCTCCAGCCGCAGGTCGTCGGCGACCAGCGCGCGGACCTGCAATTCCAGGGCGTGGTCGCGCTTCTCGCCGGGGAGCGGGGCGAACGGGTAGAACGAGCCGCGCTTGTAGAGGTAGACCAGGGCGATGCGGTGGCCCTGCGGGTCCTGGAAGGCGACCAGGGAGCACAGCAGCTGCGGGCCGAACCCGCTGGACTCCAGCGCCGAGTTGACGGCGTGCAGGTCGGTGACGAGGTCGGTCATCTCGTCGGGCCGGCGGCGGGACTCCAGCCAGGTGTAGCCGTAGTCGTCGCGGCTGGACTCGATGGTCAGCAGTTCGTGCAGATCCTGCTGGACCTCGGCGAAGGCGCCGCCCTCGACGGCGGCGAAGCACACCGCGCCGCGCCCGGTCGGGCGCAGCTCGCTCGCCGCTTCGAGGGTCAGCGCGGCCGAGGCCAGGCCGAAGAGCTGGTCCAGGTCGGGCTTGACGGGTTTGCTGCGGCCGAGCAGCACATCGAGCAGGCCCATCAGCGGCGGTCCAGTTCGACGGTGATCGCCGCGAGCTGCGCGAGACGCTGTTCGAGGCTCGGGTGGGTGGCCAGCAGCTTGGAGACCGTGGCGTTGGAGGTCAGCGCCGGGGCGAAGTAGAAGGCGTTGAACGGCTCGGTGGCGCGCAGGTCCTTGGTGGGGATCGCGGCCAGCTCACCGCTGACCTTGGTCAGCGCCGAGGCGAGCGCGGAGGGGCGGCCGGTCAGCAGCGCGGCGCTGCGGTCGGCGGACAGCTCGCGGTAGCGCGACAGCATCCGGGTGAGCAGGAAGCTGATGACGTAGACGACAGCGCTGACCAGCGGGACCAGGACGACCAGGGCGGCGGTGCCCGGGTCCCGGCCGCCGCGGCGGAAGCCGCCCCACAGGCCGATCCTGGTGATGACGCCGGCCAGGACGCCGAGGAAGGACGCGATCGTCATCACCGCGACGTCCTTGTGGGCGACGTGCGACAGCTCGTGCGCGACGACGCCCTCCAGCTCCTCGGGCTCCAGCCTGCGCAGCAGGCCGGTGGTCACGCACACCACGGTGTTCTTGTGGTTGCGGCCGGTGGCGAACGCGTTGGGCACGTCGGAGTTGGCGACGGCGACCTTGGGCTTGGGCAGGTCGGCGAGCGCGCAGATCCGGTCGACCACACCGTGCAGCTCCGGCTGCTCCTGCGCGGTGACCTCGCGGGCGCCCATGCTGAAGGCGGCGATACGGTCGCTGAACCAGAACTGGGCCACGAACAGCAGCCCGGCGACGACCAGGATGATCGGCCACGAGCCGCGCAGCAGCGCGAGCAGCACGCCGGCGAAGACGACGTAGAGCAGCCCGATCAGGAACATCGTGACGACCATCCGGGTCGTCAGGCCGCGGTCTGGTGCGAAGCGGTTGCGTGGCATGTGGCCCCTCCGGACTGTGCGGGGCGCGGGTCGCGGGCGGCGGCCCAGCGTGCTCCACTGATGGTGATTGTGCCTGCAAACTCCCACTCTTGCACCGATGCAACGACCGGGGTGCCCCTTGCGGTTCCGCTCAGCGGGTCACATCGAGCACCAGCTTGCCGACCGTGCGCCGGGCCCGCAGCTCGGTGTGCGCCGCGGCTGCCTGCCCGAGGGCGTAGACGCCGCCGACCTGGGGCCGCAGCCTGCCCTGCGCGGTCATCGCCAGCAGTTCGGCCAGCGGCTCGTGGTACATCCCGGGCCGGCCCAGGCAGTGCGCGAGCCAGAAGCCGATCACGCTGCGGGAGCGGCCCATCAGCTGCGCGGGCTCCACGGGGGTGGCCGGCGTACGCGAGGCCATGCCGTAGGCGACGAGCCGGCCGAACGGGGCGAGGGCGGCGAGCGAGGCGTCGAAGACCGGGCCGCCGGTCATCTCCAGCACGATGTCGACCCGGCGCCCGCCGTTGGCCTCGGTGAGCCGCTCGGTGAGGCCGTCCGGGTCGGCGTCGACAGCGGCGTGGGCGCCCAGCCGCAGCGCGAGGTCGCGCTTGTGCGCGGTGGAGGCGGTGGCGATGACCCGGCCGGCACCGAACTCGCGGGCGAGCTGGACGGCGAGCGAGCCGGTGCCGCCGGCCGCGGCGTGCACGACGACGCTCTCGCCGGGCGTGAGCCGGGCGCAGGTGCGCAGCAGGTGCCAGGCCGTCAGGCCCTGCACGACCAGGGCGAGCGCCTGCCCGTCGGTGACCTCGTCCGGCAGCTCGTGCGCGAGCGCCTGCTGCGCGACGGCCTTCTGGGCGTATCCGCCGTTGTCGACGAGCGCGACGACGCGGCGGCCGTCGCCGGTGCGGCCGACGACCTCGGAGCCGGGCACCAGGGGCAGGGTGGAGCGGGAGAGGTAGGAATCCTCGACCGTGTGGGTGTCGGCGAAGTTCACCCCGGCGGAGTCGACGTCGATCAGCAGCTGCCCGTCCCCCGGGACGGGATCGGGCAGCTCGCTCTCCTTCAGGACCTCCGGTCCGCCGAACTCGGTGATCTGGATCGCGCGCACGGCACTCCTCGGGCATCGCCTCGCGCCGGGGCCGTCCCGGCACCCGGCCAGTATTACCAACTGGTCGGTATGGAGTACAGCCGTCGCCATGTGCCACGCCGTGGCAAGAGGCCGCGCCGTGGCAATGGGCCGCGTCGGGTGTGCCCGCGCGGGGCCGGCCGGGCGCCGGGGCGGGGCCCGGGTCAGGCCGCGGGGACGGGGTGGGGCGGGGGCGGGCCCACGTAGCGGGCCGACGGGCGGATGATCTTGCTGTCCTCGGCCTGCTCCAGGATGTTGGCGCTCCAGCCGACGACCCGGGCGGCGGCGAAGGTGGGCGTGAACATCTCACGCGGCAGCCCGCACAGCTCCATGACGACGCCCGCGTAGAACTCCACGTTGATGTGCAGCTCGCGTCCCGGTTTCAGCTCGGCGAGCAGCGCCTCGGCGCGGGCCTCCACTTGGACGGCGAAGTCGACCAGGTCGCCGCCCATGTCCCGGGCTATGCCCTTGAGCATCCGGGAGCGCGGGTCCTCGGTGCGGTAGACGGGGTGGCCGAAGCCCATGATCCGCTCGCCCGCGGTGATGTGCTCGCGCAGCCAGTCGTCGATACGGTCCGGGGTGCCGATCGCGTCCAGCGTGTCCAGGGCGCGGCTCGGGGCGCCGCCGTGCAGCGGACCCGACAGCGCGCCCACCGCGCCGACCAGGCAGGCGGCCAGGTCCGCGCCGGTCGAGGCGATGACGCGGGCGGTGAAGGTGGAGGCGTTGAAGCCGTGGTCGACGGTGGAGATCAGATACCGCTCGATCGCCCGCGCCCGGGCGGGGTCCGGCTCCTGGCCGGTGAGCATGTACAGGTAGTTGGTGGCGTACGGGAGGTCGTCGCGGGGCGCGACCGGCTCCAGGCCGCGGCCCAGCCGGTGCAGGGCGGTCAGCAGCGTGGGGACGGCGGCGCTGGCCGCGAGCGCGTCCGCCCGGCGGGCGGCGGGGTCGATGTCGTACAGCGGCCGGAAGCCGGCCGCGGCGCCGGTCAGCGACAGCGCGGTGCGCAGTCCGGCGAGCGGCCCCGAGCCGGCGGTGGCGCGGGCGATCGCCGGAAGGGCCTGCGAGACGTCGGCGGGCAGCCGGCGCAGGGCGGCGGTCCGCCGGGTGAAGGCGTCGCGCTCGGCGGGGGTCGGGAGCGTGCCGTGGAGCATCAGGTGCCAGACGTCCTCGAAGCTGCGGTGCTCGGCGAGCTCGACCGCGGAGAACTCCCGGTAGTGGTAGAAGCCCTCGGCGCCGCGGACGTCGCCGAGGGCGGTGTCGGTGACGATCACGCCCTTCAGGCCGCGGGGGACGGTGACCGGGGCGGTCGCGCCGGTCGGCGCGGTGGTAGGCGCGGTGGTGGGCGGCTCGGTGGTGCGCATGGTTTCCTCCTTGACCTCTTGACTTGACTGTCCATGATTGATTCGTAGGCTGTCAATGTTGACTGGTCAATGTGGACGAGGGTTGAGGCGGGGTGGGTACGGTGGCGCCCATGACGGACGGGGCGGCGGGCGAGGCCGGTGGGCGGATCAGCACGCGGGAGGCCGCGCGGCGGCTCGGGGTGAAGCCGGAGACGCTGTACGCGTACGTGAGCCGCGGGCTGCTCGGCAGCAGGCGCGTCCCCGGGGGCCGCGGCAGTACGTACGACCCGGCGGAGGTCGCCGCGCTCGCCGCGCGGGGGCGGGCCGGGGCGGAGGCCGCGGGCGCGGCCGGGGCCGGGGCGGCGGGGTCCGAGGCCGGCGGGCCCGGCGCCGGCGGGCCCGGCGCCGGCGGGCCGGACGGCGGCTGGGGGCGGATGCGTACCGCGGTGACCCGCATCGACGCGGCGACGGGGGCGTACGCCTTCCGGGGCGTCGACGCGGTCGCTCTCGCGGAGGCGTACGCGTACGAGGAGATCGCGGAGTGGCTGTGGACCGGCGAGTTGCGCCCCGGGATGCGCTTCACCGCGCCGCCGGCGCATCTGGCGGCGGCCTCCGCCGCGGCGTCCGCGCTGCCCGCCGACGCGGGGCCGCTGGACCGTATGCGGGTCGCCGTCACGGCGGCGGGCGCGAGCGATCCGCTGCGCTTCGACCTCGCTCCGGAGTCGGTGCTCGGCTGCGCCCGGGGGCTGATCCCGACCCTGATCGAGGCGTTGCCGCTGGCGGGCGGCGGGGCGGGTGCGGGTGCGGGTGGTTTGGGTGCGGGTGTGCCGGTTGCCCGGCGGTTGTGGGGGCGGCTGAGCCCGCGGGAGCCGGACGAGGCGTCGTTGCGGGCGCTGGACACCGCGCTCGGGCTGCTCGTCGACCACGGGCTCGCCGTCTCGACGCTCGCGGTACGGGTCGCGGCGTCCGCGCGAGCGCATCCGTACGCGGCGGTGTCGGCGGGGTTGGGGGCGCTCGACGGGCCGCTGCACGGCCAGGCCGGGACGCTGGCGCACAGGATGCTCGTGGAAGTGCTGGAGCGCGGAAGCGCCGGGCCCGTGGTCGCGGCGCACCTGCGGTCCGGGCGGCGGGTGCCGGGGCTCGGCCACCGCCTCTACCGCGGGGAGGACCCGCGGGCCCGGCTGCTCTTCGCCCGGCTCGCAGAGGTCCCGGCGGCACGGGACGCGCTCGCCGCGGCGCGCGACACCCTTGCCACCGCGGCACGGCACCAGCCCTTGTACGCGAACGTCGACCTCGCGCTTGCGGTGCTGAGCGTGGCCGGGGGGATGCCCGCGGAGGCCGGCGAGGCGATCTTCGCCGTGGGGCGGACCGCCGGGTGGGTCGCGCACGCGCTGGAGGAGTACGCGGAGGAGCCCCTGCGGTTGCGTCCCGCGGGGTTGTACGTGGGGCCCGGCGATGCGCCCTTGCCGGGCGCGAAGTAGGTGGGGGTGGGCCGTGCCCCTTGCGGTGGCGTGGCCTTGTGCCGCGCCGTCGTGGCTGGGCGCGCAGTTCCCCGCGCCCCTGGGTGAGTGCCCCTTACGGTCGCGTGGCCATGTACCGCGCCATCGTGGCTGGGCGCGCAGTTCTCCCCCAGAGCTTCGCCTGGGAGGTACCCCCACGCGCCCCCAGGTGGGTGCCCCTTGCGGTGGCGTGGCCGTGTGCCGCGCCGTCGTGGCCGGGCAGGCATTTGCCGCGGCGCCGGAGTTTCGCCTGGGGTGGCGCTCAGCGTTCGCTACTGGGTGGGGGGATGTGGGCCGTGAGGGCGGACCATTCGGGGTCGGATTGGCCGGGGACCATGCGGCCGGCGGAGCGCCATTGGGCGGCGAGGGCGGCGAAGACGGGGGGTTCGGGGGTGGGGTGCAGAACCGTTCCGGCGTGGGGGGACGGGTCGTCCGGGCGCGGCCTTTGCCATTGCGTCTGCGTCGGTGCCATGTACCGAGCAACGAGCGGGGCGCGGCCCCCGGCGTGGACGGACGGCTCGCTCCACCCGGACGAGTGACACCGGGGCGCCGCCCGCCGCGCGGGGCGGAATTTCCCGGCGGCGCCGCCCGTTGTGGACGGCATGAGCACTGTGGAGCTGACCAAGGAGAACTTCGACGAGGTCGTGTCCTCCAACGACTTCGTCCTCATCGACTTCTGGGCCGCCTGGTGCGGCCCGTGCCGGATGTTCGCACCGGTCTACGACAAGTCGTCGGAGAAGCACCAGGACCTGGTGTTCGCGAAGGTCGACACGGAGGCCCAGCCGGAGCTTGCCGCCGCGTTCCAGATCCAGTCGATCCCGACGCTGATGATCGTTCGCGACAAGGTGGCCGTCTTCGCGCAGCCGGGCGCGCTGCCCGAGCCCGCGCTGGAGGACGTCATCGCCCAGGCCCGCGCGCTGGACATGGAGGAGGTCCACAAGTCCGTGGCCAAGGCGCAGGCCGAGCAGCAGGGCTGACCGCTCCCGTCCGGCCGTCCGCCGGCCGGGGTCGGTCCCAGGACGGACCCCCGCACCGCCTTCCCCCACCCGCCCGGAGAGCCCGGCGAGCGCCTCGCGCCGCCGGGCTCTTCCCTGTCCGCCGCGGGGCCCGCCACCTGCGGGCATGCCGTCCGGGGGCGTTGTCAGTGGTGGGGCATACGCTCGCCGTATGGAGGGAGCCGTGGACGCCGGAGCCGGGCGGGTGGCCGTTGTGGCCGACCCGGTGGGCGGTGGTGGGCGGCTGTGCGGGCTCGCGGAGGACGGCGGGCCGGTCGGGGGTACGGAGACGGTCGCGGATCTGGCCGCCGCGGTCCGGGCGATCGAGCGGGAGTGGGCGCCGCGCTGGGTGTGGGCGAGCACCGACGAGGTCTATCCGGGGCTGCTGGACCGCGGCGGCATCCGGGTCGCGCGCTGCCATGACGTGAAGCTCGTGGAGACGCTGCTGCTCGGGCGGGACGGCCGGCACGGCAGGCCGCGCTCGCTCGGGGCGGCGTGGGCGCGGCTGCACGGGCTGGCGGAGCCGCCGGACGCGCCGGAGGGCGGCGCGGAGGGCCAGCCGGTGCTGTTCACCGCCGACCGCCAGCATCTGCCGCCGGGTACGGATCCGCTCGCGGCGCTGGTGGAGGTGCACGCCGCCCAGCAGCGGCGGATCGCCGAGGGCGAGCACCCGGAGCGGATGCGGCTGCTGTGCGCGGCGGAGTCGGCGGGCGCGCTCGCGGCAGTGGAGATGGGGCGGGACGGCCTGCCCTGGAGCGCCGGGGCGCATGACGAGCTGCTGACCGCGCTGCTCGGCCCGCGCCCCGCGCCCGGTGTGCCGCCGGCCAGGCTCGGTGAGCTGGCCCGGCAGATCCAGGAGGCGCTCGGCCGCCCCGTCAACCCGGACTCCCCCGCCCAGTTGCTGCCCGCCTTCGCCCGGGTGGGCGTCTCGCTGGCCTCGACCCGCTCGCACGAGCTGCGCAAGGTGGGCCATCCGGCGGCGGAGCTGCTGCTGCGCTACAAGGAGCTGTCGCGGATCCATGCCGCGCACGGCTGGGCGTGGCGCGAGGCGTGGGTGCGCGGCGGGCGGTTCCGGCCGGAGTACGTGGTCGGCGGTGTGGTGTCCGGCCGCTGGGCGACCAGGGGCGGTGGTGCGCTGCAGATTCCCCGCCCGCTGCGGGCCGCGGTGCTGGCCGACCCGGGGTATCGCCTGGTCGTGGCGGATGCGGGGCAGTTGGAGCCGCGGGTGCTGGCCGCGATGTCCGGCGACCCGGGCCTGGCCCGCGCGGCGGCGGGCGGCGACCTGTACGCGGCGGTGGCGCGGGACGCCTTCTCCGGCGACCGCCCGCGGGCCAAGATCGCCCTGCTGGCGGCGATGTACGGGCAGACCAGCGGTGAGGCGGGGCAGTTGCTCGCGGTGATGCGCCGCCGCTTCCCGGTGGCGCTGGAGCTGGTGGAGTCCGCGGCCCGTACCGGCGAGGCGGGCGGCATCGTACGGTCGCAGCTGGGCCGTACGTCCCCGGCGCCGTCCGCGGAGCGGTTCCTCGACGACGCGGCGGACCCGGCGGACGGGGCGTCGCCCGACCGGCGGGCCGCACGGTCCTGGGGCCGTTTCACCCGCAACTTCGTGGTGCAGGCGAGCGCGTCGGACTGGGCGCTGTCGATGCTCGCGGCGCTGCGCCGCGAGCTGACGGCGATAGGCCCGGCTCCCCGCCTGGTCTTCTTCCAGCACGACGAGGTCGTGGTGCACACCCCGGCGGAGCTGGCCCCCGCGGTCGAGGCCGCGGTGGCCTCGGCGGCCGACGAGGCCCGCCGCCTGGTCTTCGGGGCCACCGCGGTGCCCTTCCCGCTGGAGACGCATGCGGTGGAGCGGTACGCCGACGCGAAGTAGGGCGGGCCCGCCGCAACCGGCGGCGGGTCCAGGTCACTTGTCGGCGGCGGCGTCGGAGTCGGCGACCGCGGCGGCGGAGTCGGCGTCGTCCACGAGCTTCTGCATATGGGCGAGGTCGGCGGGCGCCGGGGCGGGCGAGGTGCTGCCGGGAGAGCCGGCGGCGCCGGAGTGGCCGCCGCAGGCCGTCAGGAGCAGGGCGGCGAGGGCGGTGGCCGGGAGGAGCGCGAGGGCGCGGGCGCGCGTCACTTGGAGGTGTCCTTCGCCTTGCCCTCGGCCTTGGCCGGGAAGTGCTGCGCGCCGCACCAGGTGCGGACCGCGTCCAGGTCGGTGGAGCGCTGGTTGAGGGTGGGGACGAGGGAGGTGCGGAAGGTCAGCCGGTCCTTGAGGTAGTCGGCGACGGCGGTGTCGCCCTTGGCCTGGGCGTTGGTGACGCGCTGCTGGAGGCGGGCGATCGAGCCGCGTTCGGTGGCGGGGCCGTTGAGGCGGGCCAGCGCCCGGTCGATGCGCGCGTCGACGGCGGGCAGCCGCTTGCACAGGGCGCGGGCGCCGTCCGACGTCGGGGCCTTGCCGGGCGCGGTGGGCGCCGCGGTGGTGTCGGCCGCCGCGGTGCCGGCCGCGGCGAGCAGGGCCACGACCGCAGCGGCGGCCGGGACGGCAGTACGGGTGGTGCGCATGGATGACCTCCTCCGTGGCGGCACCGCCGTGCTGCGGTGCCATGTGTCGCCGGGGAGGTTAGGGGCGCTCTTTGTGGAAATCTTGTGGCGCCGGGGAGCCGGCCGCGCCGCCCTCCGCGGCGCTGAGCCAGTCGCGTTGCCGCGGCAGGTCGGGGCCGTGCGGGCGGCGCGGGATGTCCAGGACGAAGTACGCGCCGGGCCGGCCGTCGGGGCGGTCGGTGACCGTGGCCGTGCCGCCGTGCAGCGCGGCCTGCTGGCCGACCAGGGCGAGGCCCAGGCCGGCGCCGGGGCTGCCGGTGCGGCGCTGGAAGCGGGCGAAGACGCCTTGCCGGGCGGCGGGCGGGACGCCGGGGCCGTGGTCGGCGACGGTGACGCGTACGGCGGCGCCGTCCGCGGCCGGGTGCACGGCGGCCCGGACGGGTCCGGCGCCGTGGACGAGGGCGTTGACGAGCAGGTTGTCGACGGCGCTGCGCAGGCCCGGCGGCCAGCCGCGTACCCCGCACGGCCCCTCGGCGGTCACGGTGACGTCGGCGGCGGGGTGGTCGCGGCGCAGGTCGCGGACGGCGGCGTCGAGCAGGTCCGCGAGGTCGACGGGCACGAAGGCGTCGGCCTCGACGAGGTCGCCCTGCGCGAGGGTGCGCAGCATCACCAGCAGGCCCAGCAGCCGTTCGTGCTCCGCGCGCAGGTCGGCGACGACCTCGGCGCGCTCGGCGCCCTCGGGCGCGGGCTCGCCGGCCAGCACGTCGAGGTTGATGCGCATGCTCATCAGCGGGGTGCGCAGCTCGTGGGAGGCGGCGGCGGAGAAGGCGCGGGCGGTGGCGAGCGCCTCGGCGGTGCGGGCGGCCTGCTCGTCGTAGCGGGCGAGCACGGTTTGCAGGGTACGTGCCAGGTCGTCGACCTCGGGCACGCCGGTGGGGGTGTGGTCGAGGCGGGCGGCGCTGGTGCGCGGGTCGATGCCGGCGGCGCGGCGGCGCAGGGCGAGCAGCGGCCGGGCGAGCCGGACGGCGGCGAGCCAGGCGGCCAGGCCGGCGACCGGGGCGGTCAGCACCGCGACGGTGAGCACCCGGCGGCGTACCTGCCTGATCTGCCGCTGCCCGGCGGTGTCGGCGGAGAACAGCCACAGGGTGCCGCTCGCGGCGGGCCGCACCGCGGTGAGCGGCACGGCGAGCACCCGCCAGCTCTGCGTGCCGGCGCTGAGGGTGACCGGCCGGGCGGCGCCGGCGGGCGCGGGCAGGGCGAGGGAGCCGGGCGGTTGCGGGCCGCCGCTGACGGTGCCCTCGGGTCCTGTGACGCGAATGCCGACGTCCAGCGCTGCGGTGAACACCCGGCGCTGCCGGGCCTGTTCGACGCTCGCGGGGCGGTCGTTGGCCATCGCCCGCAGCAGCCCGAGGGCCTCCGGCCGTACGGCGGCGGCCCGTTCGCGCAGGTGGGCGTCACCGGCGGCATGCACGTCCCGCGTGACGAGCCGGACCATGACCCAGCCGGACGCCAGCACGAGCAGCGGCACGACGAGCCCGACGGCGAGCGCGATCCGCGCACTGAGCTTCACGCGCCGCTCCCCCCGCCCCGCGAGCCGTCCGCGCCGCCGCTCAAGCGAGCACCGCCCGGCGCCGGGCCCCCGTCGGCCCGCCCCTCGCGGGAGCGGCCCCCACCCCGCCCGCCGCGCGGGCTCCCCGTACCACCGCCACCGCCCGGCCCGGCGTCCCCGGCGGAGTGGTCGCCGCTCCCCCCGGTCCCCGGCGTGCCGGGCTCCGCCGGGCGGAGGACGAAGCCGACACCGCGGACGGTGTGGAGGATGCGGGGGCGACCGGCGGCCTCCAGTTTGCGGCGCAGGTAGCTGACGAAGGTGTCGACGGCGTCGCTGCGGACGTCGAAGTCGTAGCCCCAGACGCGGTCGAGGAGCTGGTCGCGGGTCAGGACGATGCCGGTGTTGCGGGCCAGGGTCTCCAGCAGCTCGAACTCGCGCCGGGTCAGGTCGAGGGGGGTGCCGTCGCGGGTGGCGGTCCTGGCGGCGGGGTCGAGGACCAGGCCGCAGGCGCGCACCTGGCCGGCGGGGCGGGGCGGGCGGCGGCGCAGCAGGGCGTCGAGGCGCAGCACCAGCTCGTCGAGGGCGAAGGGCTTGACGAGGTAGTCGTCGGCGCCGGCCTGGAGCCCGGCGACGCGGTCGGCGACCTCGTCGAGCGCGGACAGCACCAGCACGGGCAGGTCGTTGCCCGCGGCGCGCAGGGTGCGGCAGACCTCGATGCCGTCGACGTCCGGCATGGAGATGTCCAGCACCAGCACGTCGGCCGGGTCGTCGCCGGCGAGCCGGCGCAGGGCGGCGGCGCCGCCGTCGGCCTCGGCGACGGTGAAGCCGCGCAGGCGCAGGGCGCGGCCGAGGGAGCGCAGGATCGCGGCGTCGTCGTCCACCACCAGGACCCGCCCGCGCGGCTGCCCGCCTCCTGCGCCGCCCGCGCTGGTGCCTGTCATGTCCGTCCACGCCTCCGCTCCCCGGCCGCCGTGTGCGCCCGCGGGATCGCGGACGCCGCATGGTGCATCGCGGGAACCATGCCTACACGGCCGGGGAGCGGAGTGCCATCGCCGGGTCGGTACCCGGGGTGTGCGGCGGGCACGGGCGGCCGGGGAGAGCCGGCCGCGCGTGCCCGCCGGGCGGGGCCGGGCGGAGCGCGGGTCCGGTCGGGCCGGCCGGCTGCGCCCGGGTCGGCGGCGGGCCCGGGGGGATCCCGGGGCCCGCCTGCCGGGTGGCGCGGTCAGCCCGTCACGGTCCACTTCTGGTTGGCCCCGCCGGAGCACGTCCAGATCTGCAGCCGGGTGCCGTTGGCGGAGCTGTTGCCCGTCGCGTCGAGGCACTTGTTCGCCGCCGGGTTGACGATGTCGTGCGCGGCGGTGACGGTCCACTTCTGGGCCGCGGTGCCGTTGCAGTCGTACAGCTGCACCTTCGTGCCGTCGGCGGTGCCCGCGGCCGTCACGTCCAGGCACTTGCCGAGCGCGCGGATCGTCCCGTCGGAGCCGACGGTCCAGTTCTGCGCGGCGGTGCCGTTGCAGTCGTACAGCTGCACGGCCGTGCCGTTGGCCGGGTTCGCGCCCGCGACGTCGACGCACTTGCCGGCGATGCCGGTGATGGGGTGGCCGCCGCCGGTGCCGCCGCCGGAGGTGTCGGAGGTGGTGACGTGGACGTAGTCGACGACGAGCTGCTGCGGGAAGGAGGTGCTGCCGTCGGGGTCGCCGGGCCAGTAACCGCCGACCGCGAGGTTGAGGATGATGTAGAAGGGGTGGTCGAAGACCCAGCGGTTGCCGCCGAGGTCGGCGGGGGTGCGGGTCTCGTACGCGTGGCCGTCGACCGACCAGGTGATGGAGTTGGGCGACCAGTCGATGGCGAAGGTGTGGAAGGCGTCGGAGAAGCTCTGCCCGTTGGGCAGGGTGTAGCCGGCGCCGATGCCGGCCGAGCCGGAGTAGCCGGGGCCGTGGATGGTGCCGTGGACGCTGCCGGGCTCGAAGCCGACGTTCTCCATGATGTCGATCTCACCGCTGTTGGGCCAGCCGACCGAGCCGATGTCGTTGCCCAGCAGCCAGAAGGCCGGCCACATGCCCTGGCCTCGCGGCAGCTTCATCCGGGTCTCGAAGTGGCCGTACGCCTGGGTGAACTTCTGCGGGGTGGACAGCCGCGCCGAGGTGTACTGGCAGGTTCCGTACCAGCACTGGTAGTTGGCGGGGTTCTCCTTGCGGGCGGTGATGACGAGGTCGCCCTGGCCGTCGAGCGCGGCGTTGTGGTTGCCGCTGGTGTAGTACTCGCGCTCGTGGTTGTTGACGTTGTCGCCGGTCTCGTAGCCCCACTTGGAGCCGTCGACGGCGCTGCCGGCGGCGCCGTTGAAGTCGTCGGTGAAGGTCGCGGTGGCCGCGGCGGGCGCGAGGGCCGGTGCGGCGGCGGGCGCGGCGGCAGCGGCGTGGCCGGGGGCGGCGGTCTGCTGGAGCAGGGCGCCGAGCAGCAGCGCGGCGGCGGCCAGCAGCGGGAGGGGATGGATGCGTCTGGTGCGTCGGGTGGGGGGTGATGCCGACATGCCGGACTCCTCGGTAGGGGCGGCGGGACACGGAACGCCGGGGGCACGCGCCACGGATACGTTTCCGGCGCCATGCCCCTGACAGACGAGTGAGCAGCACGAAACGGACGGCGTCCACCACCCGGGGGCGCTTCGCTCACGTCTTAGTTCAGGACGTGATTTAAATGGCGCGGCGAAGGGCCGTCAAGACTTCTGGCACACATTGGTCCGGACCAATTTCGGGCCGGCCTCACAGCTCGCCGCGCCGCACCAGCAGCGCCAGCACGAGCACGCCGGGCACCAGCGGCAGCCAGGTCGTCACGAGCCGGTAGCCCAGCACCGCGGAGGTCGCCGTCACGCCGGAGGCGCCGGCGCTGATCAGGGCGAGCGCGAGGGCGGCGTCCAGCGAGCCGAGGCCGGCCGGCGTCGGCATCCACCCGGCGGCGGTGCTCGCGAACAGGTACGCCACCACCGCACCGCTCACCGGCACCGGCGCGTGCACCGCCCGTACCACCGCGACCACGACCGCGGTGTGCATCGCGGGGAAGGCCAGCGAGCCGCCCCACAGCGCCGCGACACGGGCCCGGTTGTGGTGCAGTACGCGCAGGTCGCGCACCACCGAGCCGAAGACGTCCCGCACCCGGTCCCGCAGCCGCCGCACGCAGCGCGTCAGGACGAGGGCGGCGGCCAGCACCAGCGCGGCCACCAGGCAGATCAGCAGCGGGTGGACCGGCAGCCGGGGCGCGCCGCCGGTCAGCCGGTGCAGGTGCAGGGCGCCGGGGAAGAGCGCGAGGACGGTCAGCAGCAGCGTGATCCGGCCGGCGACGGCGGCGCAGGCCCGTACCGCGAGCGCGGCCAGCGCCCGGGTCGGGGTCAGGCCGCGGCGCATCAGGAAGCGGAGATTGACCGCGTTGCCGCCGACGCCCGCGGGCAGCACGTGGTTGGCGGCGGAGGCGGCGAACTGGGTGGCCAGCAGCACACCGGGCGGCAGCCGTTCGACGACCGCGCCCTGCTGGGCGGTGGCCGAGGCCACCCAGGTCAGGAAGGCCGCCAGGCACGCGACCGCGAGCCATCCGGTGTCCGCGTTGCCGAGCCGCCCGGCACTGGAGTTGATCATCGTCCACTTGCTGGTCACCACCAGCGCGACGGCGGCCACCGGCAGCAGCATCATCGTCGACCGCAGCGACGTTCGCTGCCAGCCGGCACCCTCGTTGCGGGCGATGGACACGCGGACTCCTCGTCGCATGGGGCACTGCAGCGGGGCACGACCGGAACCGGGCGCTCCACCAGGTTAGGCGGCGCGGGTGGCCACGTCCCGCCAGCACACGGCCGGGTGGGTCAACGTCTGACAAACACCAGTCGACACCGGCCGGCGCCATGGCCGGAAAACGGCGGACCGCCGGGCCCGCGCTGCTCGCGCGGACCCGGCGGTCCGTCTCTCTTCCTTCAGCGCGGCCGGCCGCGGTGAGAGGGCCGCGGCCGGCCGTTCATGGGGTGGGCGGCGTCAGGGTGCGGGCGCGTTCCACTGCTGGTTGGCCGCTCCGGTGCAGTCCCAGATCTGCAGCCGGGTGCCGTTGGCCGAACTCGGCCCGGTGGCGTCCAGGCATCTGCCGGACTGCGGGTTGACCAGCGTGTTGCCGGACCCGCGGTTCCACACCTGGGAGCCGGTGCCGTTGCAGTCGTAGAGCTGGACCTTGGTGCCGTTGGCGGTGCCGGCGGCGCTCACGTCCATGCACTTGCCGAGCGCCTGCAGCGTGTTGCCGGAGGCGGTCCAGGACTGCGCGGCCGTGCCGTTGCAGTCGTAGAGCTGCACCGCGGCGCCGTTGGCGCTGCTGGCGCCGGCGACGTCGACGCACTTGCCGCCGTAGCCGGTGATCGTGCCGGTGTGGCCGGTCCCGGTGCCGCCGCCGGTGCCGGGCGTGCCGGACCAGGTGAAGGTGGCCGAGGCGCCGCCGGGCAGTGAGTAGGAGAAGTTCTCGTTGCCCCAGTTGACCCGTAGCGTCTGCGCGGACGACGACTCGTTGTAGGCGATGAGCGCCTTGGAGCCGTCGGGGTTGCGCCAGGCGACGTTGCGGATCGTGGAGTTGTCGGTGGAGGCGATACGGGTGGCGCCGGGCTTCACGAACTTCGTGAGCTGGCCCATCGTGTAGTACTCGATCGTGTAGTCCACCTGCCCGCTGCGGCTGTCACCGTTGTGCACGGTGATCAGGCCGGTGCAGGTGCCGCAGCCGCCGTTGTGCGGGCCCATGTTCTGATCGACCGCCAGGCTCCACTTGACCCAGCTCTGGCCCCAGTTGCGGGTGTAGTCGATCAGGTTCTCCATGTCCTCCTTCTGCTGGTTGCCGATCCAGGTGCCGCCGGAGTGCTCGGTGTCGAAGGCCGGCAGGTCGGGGTACTGGTTGTGGACGGTGGTCTGCTCCGAGACGTTGCCGCCGTAGCCGTGCCAGGCGATGCCGCCGAAGTTGGGGTCGGTCCGGATCGAGGCGTCGGTGACGGTGGGCGCGGCGTAGCTGTCGTAGGTGTCCCAGTTCCAGTCCAGCGCCAGGACCTTGGTCGACAGGCCCGCGGCGTGCAGCGCGGGCAGCAGGTTGGTCTTGGTGAAGTACGCCAGGCCCGAGCCGTTCCACTGCGCCGACGGGTAGCCGGAGCAGCAGGTGGGCTCGTTCTGGACGGTGACGTAGTCGACCGGGACGCCCTGCGCCTGGTACGCCTGCAGGTACTTCACGAAGTACTGCGCGTAGGCGGCGTAGTACTGCGACTGGAGCCAGCCCTGGCTGTAGGCGTCGTTGTCCTTCATCCACGGCGGCGGCGTCCACGGGGTGCCCATGACCTTGACGTTCGGGTTGAGCTGCCGCGCCTGCTTGGTGAGCGGCACGACGTCGGCGAGGTCGTGGGCGATGGAGAAGTGGGCGAGTGTCGGGTCGGTCTGGCCGGCCGGCATGTCGTCGTAGGTGTAGCTGTTGCGGGCCAGGTCGGAGGCGCCCATGGGGTTGCGCAGGAAGCCCAGGCCGATCCCGTTGACCGGGTCGAAGAGCTTCTGCATGACGGTGTTGCGGGTCGACGCCGACAGGGCGCCGCTGCTGTTCATCAGCCAGGCGGCGGTGTCGGTGAAGGACGCGCCGCCGCCGGTGAACTTCTGGTAGGTGGTGCCCTCGTCCACCGTGACGTTCTGCCCGGAGCCGCCGGTGCCGGCGCCGAAGGCCAGCGGGGCCTGCTGCTCCAGGCCCTTGACGACGTTGCGCCCGCCGGAGTCGTTGGTGGTGGTGAGGTAGACCTGGACGCTCTCGCCCGCGGCGTGCGCGGTCACCGGGACCGCGAGCACCGGGACGATCGCCGCCGCGGCGGCGCTCAGGATGCCGACGACGACACGTCGCAGTCGTCGGGCGGTGGAGGATCTGCCCGTGTGGGGCCGGGTGGTTGCGCTCATGATTCGTTGCCTTTCTCGGCACGATGGCATGGGCCTGACAGGGGCAACCGCACGGCGAGGGGGTCCGTACGCTTGTTTCACCCCTTGTTTCACGACTTATATCGCGACGTGATTTAACTAGCCGGTCTCTGGCCCGTCAAGGGATGGCGCGGCGGCCGTGGGCATGAAACACCCTGTAACAAGCGGGGGTCGGAGGGAGCGGCCCGGCGCCGCTACGCCCCGCAGGGCGCGGTGCTGCCGCGCGGGACCAGGGCCGGCGACGGGAGCAGGATGTCGGGGACCGGCCCCTCGTCGATGAGCGAGAGCAGGGCGGCGGCGGCCCGCTCGCCGTACTCGGTCACCCGGCGGCTGACCGCGGTCAGCGCGGGGTGCACCAGGCGGCACAGCTCGCTGTCGTCCCAGGCGACGAGCGACAGCTCGCGGGGGACGTGGACGCCCATCTCCTGGGTGACGCTGAGCGCGGCGACCGCCATGACGTCGTTGTCGTAGACGATCGCGGTCGGCCGCAGCGAGCCGGACAGCAGCCGCCGGGTGGCCCGCGCGCCCTCCTCGCCGGAGTAGTCGGTGTAGAGGCACGGCACGCCTTCGAGGCCGAGCTCGGCCGCGGCGGCCTCGAACGCCTCGCTGCGCTCGCGGGTGTGCACGAAGTCGGCGGGGCCGGCGACCCGGGCGATCCTGCGGTGGCCCATCGCGGCCAGGTACGCCAGCGTCTCGCGCACGGCGGCGGCGTCGTTGATCCACACCGACGGCACGCCCGAGGTCTCCGAGGCGTGGCCGATCACCACCGCCGGCAGGCCGAGCTCGGCGACCAGGCCCAGGCGCGGGTCCTGCTCGCGCAGGTCCACCAGCAGCACGCCGTCGACCCGGCGCTCGCCCCACCAGCGGCGGTAGGCCGCCTCCTCGGCACGGGCGTCCTCGGTGACCTGGAGCAGCAGCGCGGTGCCGGTGGCCGCGAGACCGGCCTCCACGCCGGAGATCAGCTGCATGAAGAACGGCTCGATGCCCAGCACCCACGCCGGGCGGTCCACGACCAGGCCGATCGCGCCGCTGCGCCCGTCGGACAGCGCGCGGGCGGCGCTGCTGGGGTGCCAGCCCATGCGGGCGGCGATCTCCAGGATCCGGCTCCTGGTCTGCTCCGAGACCCCCGCCTTGCCGTTGAGCGCGTAGGAGACGGCACCCTTGGACACGCCGGCGGCCTCGGCGATGTCGGCGATGGTGGGACGCTTCTTGGGGCTCATGGCGCCTCGATACGGCGGGACGGCCCGCCGCGGGGCGGGTGACGGGCTGGTCGGCGTGACGGGTCGGCTCGGCTGGCTGTCGGTCGATCGGTCGGTCGGTGCTTCACCGATCGGGTGATCGGCCCGCATACCTTAACAACGCGGGCGCGCTGCTAAGCGCGGACCGCGGAGATCTCCAACCGGGTGTAGTCCACGACCGGTTCGGCGAGCCGGCCGGCCACCGCGGTGACGAACGGCTCGCGGTCGGCCTCGGGCATGGTGTCGAGGTGGGCGCCCAGGATGACGGTGGCCAAGAACGCCTCCAGCTGCTCGCCGGGCTCGAACCGGGCGGGGTCCGGCCGCAGTCGCACCTCGATGTCGGTGAAGCCGGCGGCGGCCAGCCGGGCGCGGGTGTCCTCGGTGCCGGCGAACTCCCAGGTGCCGGGCGCCTCGCCGCGGACCTCGGCGACGGCCGCGTTGACCGTGGCGATGTTGCCCCGGCCGCCGCACTCGGTGACCAGCCGGGCGCCCGGGCGCATCCGCTCGGCGAGCGCGGCGAAGAGCGCGGCGTGGTCGTCGATCCAGTGGAAGGCGGCGACGCTGAAGACCGCGTCGACCTCGCCCTCGAAGGGCAGCGGCTCGGTCAGGTCGGCATGCACGACCTCGACCCGGTCCAGCCGGCCGGCCAGCCGCGCGCGCAGCTGCTCCAGCATCCGCGCCGACCCGTCCACGGCGACCACCCGGCCGTCCGGCAGCAGGTCGAGCAGGCCCTCGGTGTCCCGCCCGGTGCCGCAGCCCGCGTCGAGGACCCGCTCGTCGCCCTTGAGCGGCAGCCGGGCCAGTGTGCGGCGGCCCCAGTTCAGGTGCGGCAGCGGCAGCGAGTCGTAGGTCTTGGCATCCCATTCCCGAGGCATGGCGCGGGGCTCCCGTCCGTCATGTCCCGCCGTGACTCGGCGGGTCCGACGGCAACGCTACGCGCGCCGGTCCGCATCCTGAAACCACAATCTCACATATTGGACAGTACGGACTCCGCCGGGGTCGACCACACGGGCCTGCGGTCCTTGTCCACCAGCGCCGCCCGCACGCCCTCGTGGAAGTCGGCCGTGCGGGCGGTACGGCACGCCAGCTCCAGCTCGCGGGCCAGGCACTCCTCCAGCGCGGCGTCCGCGCCGGCCCGCAGCAGCGCGGCGGTCGCCACCAGGCTCGCCGGCGAGGCCGCGTCCAGCAGCGCCAGGGTCTCCTCCGCCCACCGCGGTTCACCGGACTCGGCCGCGAGCCGGGCCCGTACGGCGGCCACGTCCCGTACCGGGTCCGCGCCCGCGCCCGGCTCCCCCGGCGTGAAGCAGCGCTCCACCGCCGCCGCGTGCGCCGGCCGCGCCGGTACGGGCCGGGCGAAGCGCCGCAGCACCGCGTCCGGCTCGCCGCCCTGCGCGGTCAGCGCGTCCCGCAGCGCCGGCAGGTCGGCCGACGGGAGGTGGTGGGTGGCCAGCCCGCACGCCACCGCGTCGGCGCCCGCGGTCCGCGCGCCGGTCAGCCCGAGGTACCAGCCGTAGCCGCCCGGCAGCCGGGGCAGGAAGTGGCTCGCGCCGATGTCGGGGAAGAAGCCGATGGCGGTCTCCGGCATGGCCAGCACCGCGCGCTCGGTGACGACCCGCGCCGAGCCGTGCACCGAGATGCCGAGGCCGCCGCCCATGGCGAAGCCGTCGATCAGGGCGGTGTACGGCTTGGGGTAGCGGGCGATCAGCGCGTCCAGGCCGTACTCGGCCGTGAAGTACGTCCGCACCGCCGCGTCGTCGCCGGCCGTGCCCGCCGCGCGGACGGCCACGATGTCACCGCCGGCGCAGAAGGCCCTGGGCGAGGCGCTGACGACCAGGACGGAGCGTACGGCCGGGTCGTCGCGCCAGCGGGTGAGGGCGTCGGTCATGAGGCGGACCATGGCCAGGTCCAGCGCGTTGAGCGCCGCGGGGCGCGTCAGCTCGATGACGCCCGTGCCGCCCGGGTGGATGCGCGCCCGTACCGGCGCCTGCTGCGCTGCCTGGCTCATGCCGCTCCTCGTCGCTCGGGGTGCCGCGCGCCGCGCGCGGGCCCGACCCATGAAAACACCACCGCCGGGATTGATAGGCTCCGCGTGAGCCGTGACTGGCGCGCTGGGATGGGGTCAACCATCGGGGAGCGGCTCGCCGCGAGATGACGCGAAGAGAGCCGTGCGCCTGGGCCGTCCCGATGACGAACCGGAGGACCGGCATGGCCGAGCAGCCGTACAGCACGCAGTCGATCGCCTTCCGCAGCGCCCTGGAGGTGATCCGGGGCGTGGAGCCGCGGGTCGCCGACGCGATCGGCGCGGAGCTGGCCGACCAGCGCGAGATGCTCAAGCTCATCGCGAGTGAGAACTACGCCTCGCCGGCGGTGCTGCTGGCGATGGGCAACTGGTTCAGCGACAAGTACGCCGAGGGCACGATCGGCCGCCGCTTCTACGCCGGCTGCCGCAATGTCGACACCGTCGAGGCGCTGGCCGCCGAGCACGCCCGCAACGTCTTCGGCGCCGCGCACGCGTACGTACAGCCGCACTCGGGCATCGACGCGAACCTGGTGGCCTTCTGGGCGGTGCTCTCGCAGAAGGTGGAGACCCCGGGGCTGGCCCGGGCCGGGGTGCGGCAGGTCAACGACCTGTCGGAGCAGGACTGGGCGCAGCTGCGGGCCGAGTTCGGCAACCAGCGGATGCTCGGCATGTCGCTGGACGCGGGCGGCCACCTCACGCACGGCTTCCGGCCGAACATCTCCGGCAAGATGTTCGACCAGCGCAGCTACGGCACCGACCCGACCACCGGCCTGCTGGACTACGACGCGCTGCGGGAGACCGCCCGCGAGTTCCGCCCGCTGATCATCGTGGCCGGCTACTCGGCCTACCCGCGGCTGGTCAACTTCCGCATCATGCGCGAGATCGCCGACGAGGTCGGCGCGACGCTGATGGTCGACATGGCGCACTTCGCGGGCCTGGTCGCCGGCAAGGTGCTGACCGGCGACTTCGACCCGGTGCCGCACGCCAACATCGTCACCACCACGACGCACAAGTCGCTGCGCGGCCCGCGCGGCGGCATGGTGCTGTGCGACGACTCGCTCGCCGAGCATGTCGACCGGGGCTGCCCGATGGTGCTGGGCGGCCCGCTGCCGCACGTCATGGCGGCCAAGGCGGTCGCGCTCGCCGAGGCGTCGCGGCCGGAGTTCGGCCGTTACGCGCACGCGATCGTCGACAACGCGCGGGCGCTGGCCGAGGGGCTGCTGACCCGCGGGGCGAAGCTGGTCACCGGCGGCACCGACAACCACCTGGTGCTGATCGACGTGTCCGGTTACGGCCTGACGGGCCGGCAGGCGGAGGCGGCGCTGCTGGACGCCGGCATCGTCACCAACCGCAACTCCGTGCCGCAGGACCCCAACGGCGCCTGGTACACCTCCGGCATCCGGATCGGCACCCCGGCACTGACCACCCGCGGCCTGGGCGCGCCGGAGATGGACGAGATCGCGGGCCTCATCCACACCGTGCTGTCCGGTACGACGGCAGCTGCCGCGCCCAAGGGCGGGCTGTCCAAGGCGCACCACGTGCTGGACGCGGCCGTCGCCGACGAGGTCGCCAAGCGCGCCTCCGACCTGCTGGCGGGCTTCCCGCTCTACCCGGGCATCGACCTGAGCTGAGCTTTTCGAGCCCCGCACGGCGAAGGCCCGGCCGGTTCGGCCGGGCCTTCGCCGTATACACGTCCGGCGCGGCTAGTCGAAGGACCAGAGCACGCCGTGGCCGGCGACGACGAACGCCGCCTGGACGGCGAGGCCGGCCACCCCCAGGGCGAGGCCGAGCAGGGCGCGGCCACGGCGCCGGGTGCCGCGCGAGAGCGCGACCAGGGCCAGCACGATGGCGGCCGGGCCGAGCAGCAGGTTCATCACCAGCAGGCCGGGCAGGCCCAGCAGGAAGGACGCGACGGCCATGCCGTCGGCGTCGCGGTTCTTCGCGGCCGGCGAGCCGGCCGGGACCGGGTGGGCTGCGGTGTTCACGGTGTCCTCTCCGTATGCGGTGCGGTGTGCGGTACGGGCGAAGGGTGCGGCGGCGGTACGGGCGGGGCGCTCAGCCGCGGCGCCGGCCGGCGGCCTCGCGTACGGCGAAGCCCAGCAGCCAGACGGCGACGGCGGCGGACGCGGCGGCGAAGACGGTCAGCGGCATATGGGCAGCCGCACCCATCACGACGCCGATGCCCACAAGAAGGACGACAAGGCTCATGTCGGCGGCACCTCCGGGGAGTTGCGAACTCAGATAACACTTGTTCACTGACTGACGAGTCTAGCGTACGGTGGCGGAAGTCGGCGAACGGTTGTTTACTGAATGACATGAGTCACACATCAGGGGCGGCGGGCGCGCCGGCCCCCGCCCCGCTCCGGGTCCGGCAGGCGCAGAAGGAGCAGACCCGGCGGGCGCTGCTGGACGCGGGCCTGCGGCTGTTGGACCGGCAGAGCCTGAGCAGCCTGGGGCTGCGCGAGGTCACCCGGGAGGTCGGGGTCGCGCCGGCCGCCTTCTACCGGCACTTCCCCGACCTGGCGGCGCTGGGCGTGGCGCTGGTCGGCGAGGCGCTCGGCAGCCTGCACACGGTCGTCCGGGACGCCCTGGCGGGCGGCGCGGCGGGCGCGGACGCCGCCGAGCTCATCGACCGCACGGTGGCGATCACCGTGGCCTACGCCGACGAGCACCGGGCGCACATCCGCTTCATCGCGCGCGAGCGGTACGGCGGGGTGCGGCCGGTGCGCGAGGCGATCGCGGCGGAACTGGCGCGCTTCACCGAGGAGGTGGCGACCGGGCTCGCCGCGCAGCCCGCCTCGGCGGGCTGGAGCCCGGCGGAACTGCGGGTGCTGGCGGGCCTGTACGTCGACCACATGGTGCAGACGGCGGCGGCCGTCATGGAGGCGCCGCAGGACGACCCGGCGGCCCGCGACACGATCGTGGAGACGGCGCGGATGCGGATGCGGATCATCAGCCTGGGGCGCGCGCACTGGCTGGACGGGCGGTAGCGGCAGGGGCCGCCCCCTCCCCGGGGCGGGCCGCCCGCGCCGCAGCGGACTTCCGCCGGCACGGACGGTGCACACCGTCCGCGCCGGCGCCACCCCCCGGTGGTGCCGCGTCTCCCCCTGCGCGGTCCCTCGGTACCTGAGAGCACCGTTGCCCCAGATCATGGTGCCGGTCATTCCGCATAGGGAGGACGCAACGCGCCACTCGGCGGACCGAACGCGCCGGATACGGCGTAGGCTGCGGGAACGCCGCAGGCTTGCCCTGGACAGGTGCGTGTCCCTGCCGTCACCGCCGACCGCGGACTTGCGAGGTGCCCGGTATGTCCGTAGCCACGACCGCAGAACCGCCGCCGATCGCCGCGCTCACCGAGTGCGTCGTGGTGCCGCGCTTCATCGCCAGGGCGTCCTCGCGCAGCGGCGCCGAGGCCGAGTCGCTGGTGCGGGCAGCCGGGGTGCCGAGTGTGCTGCGGGACCCGGACACCGCGCGCAGCCCGTCGTCCGGGACCTTCCAGCTGTGGCGCGAGGTGCTGGGCCGCACCGGGCGGGCGGACGCGGGGCTGCTGGCCGCCGGGCAGTTCCGGCACGGGCAGTTCGACCTCGTCGACTATCTGATGAGCACCGCGCCGACCCTGGGTGAGGGGCTGGCGCTCGCCGCCTCGCATCTGCACCTGCTGAGCAGCAGCTCGACGCTCAGCGTGCAGGAGGACGGCGACGAGGTGACCGTCACCTACGGCATCCTCCGGCCGGACAGCGAACTGCGCTGGGTGGTAGCCGAGTTCGTCCTCGGAGTGCTGGTGGAGCAGATGCGGAACAGCACCGGGAGAGCGCTCTCCCCACTACGGGTGACCTTCGCGCACGCCGCGCCGCCGCGCACCACGGCCCACACCGACCGGTTCGGCACCGCGCAGGTGGAGTTCGGGGCCGGGGCCGACACCGTCACGTTGCACCGCAGCGCCCTGCGCCTGCCGACGGCCACCGCCGATCCCGCGCTCGCCGCGATCATCCGGCGCAACGCCGCGGCCTTCCCGCCGCCGCGGACGCCCGCCGCCGGGCCGGTGCCGGGGCTGCGGCCCGCGATCATGGCGCAACTCGCCGAGGGCCGCCCGTCGTTGGCCACGACCGCACGCCGGCTCGCGGTCAGCCCGCGCACCCTCCAGCGGCGGCTCGCGGAGTCCGGCACCACCTGGCGCGCCGAACTGGACGCCGTCCGCCGGGAGTGCGCGGCCGGCCTGCGCCACGCCGGCACCGGCTCGGCCCAACGCGCCGCCGCCCGGCTGGGATTCGCCGAGTCGCGGTCGCTGCGCCGGGCGATGAGCCGCTGGAACGCGCAGGAGGCCGGCCGCACGGCGGGCGCAGCGGCGCGGACGACCGCGCCGCCGGCCGGGCAGCAGAAGCCGCAGCCGACCGAGGGGACGCCCACGCCATGAGCGACAGCCACGACGACCGGCCCGCCGCGTACGACCCTGCCGCTGAGCCCGGCCGGCCCGCGCGGCCTGCCCGGCCCGCCCGCGAGGAGCGCACCGAGGGCGGCGACCCGGTGTGCTGGCTGGACCGGGTCTGCGACGAGTGCGGCGCCATGCGCGAGGACATGAGGTCACCGGTGTGCGCCCGCTGCGGCACCCCCTTCCCCGGCGCGGAGGCGGACGCGGGCTCCGGCACCGCGCCGGCGGGCCGGGAGGGCGCGCCGCCGCCCGGCGAATGAGCCGCGCCAGCCGGCGCGGTAGGGCGTGAGGCGGTAGGGCGGGCGGCGGTAGGGCGAGCGGCGGTCACGCGGGTGGCAGCCGGGGGCCGCGAGGCCGGCGGGCGGCGGCAGGGCGGCCGGCAGATGGCGGGCGCGCGGCCGGCCGGCGCGGTGGCCCGTACGGCCCGATCCGCCGCCCAGGGGCGCGAAAACCGGCCGAGCGCCCGCAAATGTCGGCGTTCGCGGGCGCAATCGGCAACGGTCCTACTACCCTGAGTCGCCGGGGTTGGGACGGCGGAGGCCGGGAGGACCGTATGGACGGCGAAGGCGCGGACACGACGGAGCCCGAGCGCTCGGGCGGCACACCGGCCGACCAGCTCGCCCACCTGCTGGCCAGGGCGGGCAACGGGCTGGCGGCGGCACGAGAACTGGGCGCGGTGCGCTCCGCCCTGATGCACCACTGCGGGCTGCAGTCCTGCCGGCACACCAAGGGCCCGCCGCGGCGGATGAACCGGCGGACCTTCCGGCACAGCTTCCTGCTGCCGGACGGCGGGGTGCGGCTGGTGTGGGAGCTGGAGCACGACACGGATCCGGACGGCCGGGTGCGCCGCCAGGTCTTCACCCGGCAGGAGGAGGTGGCGCTCGCCGAGTGGGAGGTGGACCTCGCCTTCGGCGGGCCGCACGGTCCGCGCGAGGTCAGCTGCGACCCGCGGGCCGGCGCCGGCCGGGACCCGGAGCAGGAGGACCTGGACGCGCTGCTCGCCGCCGCGGCCCCGGAGAACGCTCTCCGGCGCACCTACACCGAGGGCGACTCCGCCGAGCACGCCCGCCGGCTGCTGCGCCGCGCGGCCAACGCCGGCGCGCCGGGCGACGAGGTCAGGGCCCGGTTGCAGGGCGCCATCGCGCACGACATCAGCATCGTCACCCGCCGCAGCACACTGGTGCACGGCCGGCAGGTGTCCTGGTCGCTGTACGAGCACGCGTTCTTATTGCTGGACGGCAGCGAGCTGAGCCTGTGGGAGATCGACCACACCCGCACCCCGAGCGGCGACCCGGTGTGCGAGGTCTACACCTCGCAGGACGCGGCCCTGGACACCGCGGTACGCCGTATCGAGGCGGGCTGACCGGGCGGCGGACGCTCAGGCCACCGGCGCGGCGGCTTCCCGGCGGCCGGCCGCGGCGCGGGCGACGGCGGCGGCCAGCGCCGGTGCGTCGATGAGCTGCTCGTGCGTGCCGGGGCTGCCACAGGCGAAGGCGCCCGAGACCGATCCGGCCAGCACGCAGTCCTCCAGCGCGGCGCCGGCGAAGCGGGCGTGCAGGAAGGCGGTCAGGAAGGCGTCGCCCGCGCCGTTGCTGTCGACCACGGGCCGCTCGGGTGCGACGGCCGGGAAGTGCCGGGGCGCGGTGCCGCCGCGCTCCAGGACGTGGCAGCCGGCGGCGCCGTCCGTGGCGACGACCAGGGCGGCCCGGCCGCCGTCCAGGATCTGCCGCATGACACCGGGAATGCGCTCTCCCACCGTGGCGGCGCTGAGGAAGACCAGGTCGGCGCCGTAGGCCCAGGGCAGGGCCGAGGCGTCCTCGCCGTCCCAGGCGTGCAGGTCGGTGGAGACGGTGCGGCCGAGCCGTATCGCGTCGGCGAAGACCGGTTCGGCGTGCGGGGAGCGGGAGATGTGCACATGCCGGGCCCGCTCGACGAACGGCAGGTAGAAGTCCCGCGGCAGCCGCAGGTCGCGCGGGTGCCGCCCGTCGTAGAAGGAGAAGCGGCGGCCCTGCCGGTCGACCAGGTTGACGCTGCGCGGGGTGCCGGCGGGCGCGGGCAGGTGGTGGAAGTCGAGACCGGCGGCGGCGTACCGCTCCAGGATCAGCCGGCCCTGCGGGTCGTCGCCCAGGAAGTCGATGAAGCCGGTGGCGAGCCCCAGCGCCCGGAAACCGAGCGCGACCCCGTTGCCGGTGTGCGCGGGGTAGTCCCTGATCGGCGGGACGGCGGCGAAGTCGCCTGCCGGTACGGCCAGTTCGTCGACCAGGACGATCGTGTCGACCCCCGCCCCGCCCACCACCAGCACGTCGTACGCCGGGCTCACGTCCGCGGTCGCCATTCGCCCACTCCCCCTCGCGTCCAGGTCCAACGCGAGTGGCCGCGCTGAAACTTGCAGCAAAATCTTACAGCGGCGGTGCGCTCGCGCACCAGGTCACGGCGGGGTCGGCCCCCGGTCGGTCCGGTCGCCGGGGCCGCCGGGACCGTCCGGGCCGCCGGGCGCCTTGTCGCCGGACAGCACGATCAGCGACATCCGGGACAGCGGTGGCACGGGCTCGGGGTGGCCGGCGTGGTGCCAGGCGATGGTGAGGGTGAGCCGGATCATCTTGCGGGCGGCGTGCAGCAGCAGCGCGGCGAGCGGGAGTTCGGCGACGCCGGCGGTGACCAGGGCGGCGGTGCGGTCGTCGCCGTGGTTCCAGTCCAGCACGATGTCGAACCAGGCGTCGCAGCACAGCAGGGTGGCGGTCGCGACCGCCCAGGGGATGAAGATCTGCAGCCGGCGCCAGGCGCACAGCGCGGTGATGCCGAGCACGACGATCAGCGCGCCGTCGAAGCCGACCCAGGCGTAGCGCCAGTTGCTCACCGTGCGGTGCGTCGGCAGGCTCACGTACAGATAGGCGATCCACGGGATGAGGAAGAGGAAGCTTCCGGTGATGACGGCCAGCAGCATCCGGCGCATGTGGCGCACATGCGGGTCGTTGGGCGACGGGACCTCGGGCAGCATGCCGCCCACTGTGCCCCATGGACCTGGGGCGGGCCCGTGCGCCCACGCCGTACGCCCGCGCAGCGGCAGCGCGCCGCGCCGGCGGCGGGCCGGCGCGGCGCGGGTCGGGCTAACGGGCCCGCGGTGCCCCGGGGCGGGTCGGGAGCGGCCCCGGGGCGGGCTCGGTTACGGCAGCAGCGCCGGGTCGGCGTTGTGGACCAGTTCCAGGGCCTGCTGCGGGAACCACTTGCCGGCGGCCGGGTCCTGGTAGCCGCGCTCGGGGTCGTCGGGGCCCGCGGTGCCGCGGGTGCACTGGCCGTCGGACTCGCCGGGGATCTTGACCCAGAGCTTGGCGTCCTCCAGCGGGTCGCCGGTGCGCAGGGTGGGCCGGGCGCCCAGGCCGCGGCCGGGCGGGTTGCACCAGTCCTGGGCGTCGCTGTAGACGCCGGCCGGCGGCGTCCAGGGGCCCTGGCCGTTGCGGCTGGTGTCGGCGACGTAGTGCTTCATCGCGGCGGGCGCGGTGTGGACGTTGGCCGCGAGCCACGCCTTCGCGTCGTTGACCGCCCACCACTGGTTGGGGCACGCGGCGGCGTCGCCGCCGGCGGAGACGTAGGCGAGGCAGGACGAGACGAGCGTGCCGTACCAGGCGATCTCGCTGTCGGCGCGGTAGTTGGAGATGTTGAGGTAGTAGCCGGTGGCGTCGTCGACGCCGCCGGCGACCAGCCGCGGCACGATGTCGTTGACGCTGTGCCAGCCGCTGTGGCCGGCGTCGATGTAGACCTTGGTGCCGGCGAGCGGTTCGAGGGCGTCGACGGCGTAGTGGATCTCGGCGTAGCGGGCGGCCGTCCTGGTCCCCTGGGCGTCGTCCATGCCGCAGTCGGAGGGGAGCAGGGCGAGCGAGTCGGGCTCCAGGACGATGTCGGCGGGGCGGTTGCCGATGCCGGCCTTCACCGCGTCGATCCACGCCTGGTATTCGGCGGTGTCGGCGGCGCCGCCCGCGGAGTACTGGGCGCAGTCGCGGCCGGGGATGTTGTAGAGCGCGAGGACTGGGAGCTGGTGGCGGAGGGCGGCGGCGGTCACCGTCTTGTCCACGGCGGCGCGGGTGGCGTCCGGGGCGGTGCCGCCGTCGAACCACACGGCCTGCGGGGTCAGGGTCATCGCGAGCACCCCGGCGGCGTCCTTGAGCTGCCAGTGCTTGACGAGGTCGAGGATCTGCTTGTTGGCGTCCTGGTTGGCCGGCGGCGTGAACAGCGTGGTGGGGGCGGACGCGTGGTGGCCGGGTGCGGTGGCGTGCGCGGGCACCACGGCGGTGACGGCGGTCAGGGCGGCGGTGGCCGCGGCGACGGTGAGCGTACGGGTACGTGCGCGGACGCGTGCGGTCATGCGGGCGGACTCCTCGGTACTCCTCGGGCAACGGACACGGGCACCGCACCGGGAGAGCGCTGTCCCGGTTGTCATGGCGCGGGCGTGGATCCGGGCCCGGGGATGGGAGCGCTCCCACTTGCGGCAGAAGGAATTAACTCCTCGCAGCGGGACCGGCGTCAATCCCCTGTGCGGGCTTCAAGAAGTGAACGTCTCGAAGCCCGCACAGGTTCGGGGCCGGGCACAGGCGCGAGCCGCGGTCCCCTACTTGAGGGCCCCCGTCACCAGGTCGATGCGCCAGAAGCGCTGCAGGGACAGGAACAGCGCGATCACCGGCAGCACGGACAGCAGCGTCCCGGTGATCACCAGCGAGTACAGCGAGGCCTCCGCGGCGCCGTGCCGCAGCAGGCTGTAGAGCCCCACGGTCAGCGGGAACTTGTCGTCGGAGGTGAGCATCACGAACGGCAGCAGGAAGTTGTTCCAGATCGCGATGAACTGCAGCAGGAAGACGGTCACCAGTCCCGGTCCCATGAGCCGCAGGCCCACCGAGACGAACAGCCGCCCCTCCCCCGCCCCGTCGATCCGGCCGGCCTCCAGCAGGGAGTCGGGGACGGCGGACTCGGCGTAGATCTTGCACAGGTAGATGCCGTAGGGGTTGAACAGCTGCGGCAGCAGCACCCCGAGGAGGCTGTCGGTCAGGCCCGCCTTCGACAGCAGCAGGTACTGCGGCACCGCGAGCACGATCTGCGGCAGCAGCACCCCGGCCAGGATGGTGTTGAACAGCGCGGTACGGCCGCGGAAGGCGTATTTGGCCAGCGCGTACCCGGTGGCGGCGGAGACCAGCGAGGCCAGCACGCCGCCGACGGTGGCGTAGAAGAAGCTGTTGAGCATCCAGTGCCAGAAGATGCCGTGCTGGTAGTCCGACAGGTCGCGGATGTTGTGCACCAGCCCGAGGTCGAGGGAGGGCACGTAGGTGTCGGTGGAGAAGAGCTTGGTGCGGGACTTGGTGGCCGCGACCAGGATCCACAGCGTCGGCACGACGCAGTAGAGCGCGCCGAGCACCAGCGCCGCGGTGGGCAGCGCCGCGATCCGCCGCGGGCGCGGGCCCGCGGGCGGCGGTGGCGCGGTGGCGGTACGGCCGCGGGGCGTGGCCGAGGTGCCGGCCATGGCGGTCATGCGGCCTCCTGCTGGACGCGGGACTGGATGAGGCGGGCGGTGCCGAAGGACACCAGGAGCGCCGCCGCGGTCAGCACGACGGAGGTGGCGGCGGCGGAGTAGATGTCGGAGTTGCCGAACGCGTCGTCGTAGATCTTCATCAGTGGCACCCAGGTGGACGACACCGCGTTGGACAGCGGCTTGAGGGTGTTGGGCTCGTTGAAGACCTGGAGGGCGGCGAGCACGGTGAACAGCGTGCACATCACGACCGCGGGCATCACCATCGGCACCTTGATGCGCCGGATGATCTGCCACTCCGAGGCGCCGTCGAGCCGCGCGGACTCGTAGAGCTCGGCGGGCAGGGCGCGCAGCGCGGTGTAGATGACGATCATGTTGAAGCCGACCGCGCCCCACACGGCGACGTTGCCGACCGAGAAGTAGACGGCGACCTGGCCGAAGAAGTCGACGCGGTCGCCGCCGATCGGGCTGGTCGCGGGCAGGTAGAGGAAGCCCCACATGAGCGAGGCGATCACGCCGGGCACCGCGTAGGGCAGGAAGATGGTCAGCCGGGTGACGCGGCGCAGCCGGGTGCCCTCGATGTCCAGCAGCACCGCGAAGAGCAGCGCGAGCAGCACGGTCGCGGGCACGGTGATCGCGCCGAGCAGCAGCATCCGCACGACGCCGGACCACAGCTCGGAGTCGCCCAGCACGTCGCGGTAGTTGGCGAGCCCCGCGAAGACGGTGTGGGTGCCGCCGCCGAGCAGGCCGCCGTTGACCTTGCGGCGCTGGAAGCTGAGCAGCAGCGCGTAGCCGCCGGGGGCCACCACGAAGGCGGCGAAGAGCAGCACGGCGGGCAGGACCAGCAGGTACGGGAAGGCGCTGGTCCTGCGCGCGGTGGGAGTGGGGCGGGCCATCAGCCGACCGTGAATCCGAGCTTCTTCATGTCCGCCAGCGTCGCGCTCTGCATGCTGTCGAGCGCGGCGGTGAAGGAGCCGCCGGACTGCAGGGCCTTGGCGAAGCCGTCGGTGTAGCCGGTGAAGGTGACGGTGACGTCGGGGCCCCACATCGGGAAGCTGCGGGCGGACGGGGCGACCTTCTTGACCTCGGCGTAGAAGTCGGGCTGGTTGGGGAAGAAGGCGGGCGCGGCCTGGAGCACCGGCAGCGAACGGCCGGCGGTCGCGGCGGGGTAGACGTTGATCTGCTTGACCTGCTCGGTCACGGCGGCGTCGTCGGTGTTGAGCCAGGAGGCGAACTCGGCCGCTTCCTCGGGGTGCGGGGAGTCGGAGGTGACGGTGGTGGCCGAGCCGCCCCAGATGCCGGTGGTCGGGTCGCCGGCGGTCCAGGCGGGCAGCTGGGCGACCTTCCACTTGCCCTTGGTGGCGGGGGCGATACCGCCGAGCTGGGCGGGCGCCCAGGCGCCGGAGATCCAGGTGAGCAGGGTGCCGTCGTTCATCTGCTTGTTCCACTGCGGGGAGAACGACGGGTTCTTGGCGATGCTGCCGCCGTCGACGAGCTGCTGCCAGTAGCCGGCGACCTTCTTGGTGGGCGCGTCGGCGATGTCGACCTTCCAGCTGTCGCCGCTGGTGGACCACCAGTTGGCGCCGGCCTGCTGGGCCAGGCCAGTGAACCAGCCCGGGTCGGCGGCGTCGAAGTTGGTCAGGTACGCCGAAGGGGCCTTGGCGCGCAGGGCCTTGGCGGTGGCGGCGAAGTCGTCCCAGGTCTTGGGCACGGTCAGGCCGTACTTGGCGAACAGGTCGGCGCGGTAGAAGAGCATCAGCGGGGCGACGTCCTGCGGGATGCCGTAGACCTTGCCCTGGAAGACGGTGCTCTTGAGCGTGGCCTGGTCGTACTTGGTGACGGTGTCCTTGGTGTAGTCGGTGATGTCGGCGACCACGCCCTTGGAGACCAGCGCGGGCAGCGACTGGTATTCGACCTTGGCGATGTCGGGGCCGTTCTTGGCCTCGTGCGCGGTGATCATCTTGGCGACGAGCTGGTCGCCGCCGGCCGGGTTGGAGAGCTTGACCTGGATGCCGGGGTGGCCGGCGTTCCACTTGGCCACGACCTTGTCGATGTTGGGGTCCCAGTCCCAGAAGGTCAGGGTGACCTTGCCGCCCGTACCCGTGCCGGCCTTGGTGTCGCCGCCCTTGGCGGTGGTGCCGGAGCCGCCGCCCCCGCAGGCCGCCACCGCCAGCAGCAGTCCGGCCGCCAGTGCCGCCGCGCCGGCCGCGCGCCGTCTTCTCGGTATCACGCTCATGGGGTTGTCCTCAGCTCTCTGTCGGGGCGGGCGCGGTGGCCCAGTCGGGGAGGGTCAGGGGGGTGCGCTGGAGGCCGATCCACTGCCGCCGGGTGAAGCCGGGCATCTGGTTCTCGGCGCCGTGCCGCGCGTGCGCGTCGTTGACGTGGACCTCGCCGGCGTGCAGCTGCTCGGCGACGCCGAGGCCGCGGACGAGGTCGCGGGTGAAGACGGAGTTCATCAGCATGGGCAGGCCGTTGGTGAGCGCCACGGCTTCTTCCTCGGTGTCGACGACGGTCACCGGGATGACCGGGCCGAAGATCTCCTCGCGGAAGGCGGGCATGTCGGGGGTGACGTCGGCGAGCACGGTGGGCCGGTAGAACAGCCCGTCGTAGCCGGCGCCGGTCAGTGCCCGGGCGCCCATGGCCAGGGATGGCTCGACGATGCCGTGGTGCACCCGGTCGCGCTGGGCGGCGCTGATGAGCGGGCCGAGCGCGGTGCCGGGGGTGAAGGGGTCGCCGACGGTGAGGGCGGCGGCCCGCCGGGTCAGGGCGTCGAGGTAGCCGGCGGCGACCTCGCGCTGGACGATGTGCCGGCTGGCGCTGATGCAGGTCTGGCCCTGGAACTCGAAGGAGGCGATCATCGCGCAGCTCGCGGCGAGTTCGACGTCGGCGTCGTCGAGGACGACGAAGGCGTTGCTGCCGCCGAGTTCGAGGCGGATGTCGCGCAGCTCGCCGGCGGCGGCGCGGTCGATGGCCAGGCCCACCTCGCGCGAGCCGGTGAAGTCCAGCATGTCCAGGCCCTGGTGGCGGGCGAGCGGCCAGCCGGCGTCGGGGCCGTCGCCGGTGACGACGTTGAGCACGCCCGGCGGGAGTCCCGCGTGGTCGGCGGCGGCGGCGAGGACCTGGCCGCCGATGACCGGGGTGAGCTCTGCGGGCTTGAGCACGACGGTGTTGCCGAAGGCCAGGCCCGGGGCGAGGGCCCGCATGGCGAGGTTCATCGGGTAGTTCCAGGGCGTGATGAGCCCGAGGACGCCGAGCGGCACGGCGCGGGACAGCGACAGCTTGCCGGCCTTGTAGGGCGGGAGGATGTCGCCGGCGTTCTCGCTGACCTGGACGGCGGACAGGGCCAGTTGCCGGATGCTGGTGCCGACCTCGTCCTCGGCCTTGGCCCGCACCCCGCCGGTCTCGCGCATGGACTGCTCGACCAGCTCGTCGTGGTGCGCCTCCAGGTAGCCCACCATGCCCCGCAGATAGCCCGCGCGTTCCGGTGCGGAGAGCGCTCCCCAGGCGGGTTGCGCGGCGCGGGCGGCGGCCACCGCGCGGTCGATGTCGGCGGCGCCGCCGAGGGCGTAGCTGCCGATCGGCCGGCCGGTGGCCTTCTCCTCGACGGTTCCGGTCGCTCCGGAGGCGGCGGGGACGAAGGCTCCGTCGATGTACAGCCGGCCGTCGCCGGGTTGGGAGGGCATACGTGCTCCAGGGTGCGGGAGGGTGACGGCCGCGCCGGTGACCGGGCGCACCGCTTTTTCCGCGACTTAAACTAAGTAGAAGCGGATGGGGGGTCAACGGTCGTGACGGAGAAATTTCCCCGAGGTTGCCGCGCGGCGGCGGCGCCGCGGCCGGACCGGGACATGACGGGCCGTCAGGACGCCCTGGCGGGGCGGTTCTTGCTCCGGGTGCGGCTCAGCGACCGCCGGCCATGAGCAGTTCGTGTACGGGCAGGGTCGCCGCGCCCAGCGCGACCTGCTCCGGGCCGAGCCGGCCCATGGCGAGCACCGTGCGCCCGGCCAGGTAGTCCAGGGTGTGCCGGCGCACCGCGTCGCGGACGGCGGGCAGCATCACCGGGCCCATGGCCGCGCTGACCCAGCCGGCGAGGATGACCCGGTCAGGGCCGAGCAGGTTGACGAGGTTGGCGATGCCGATGCCGAGGTATTCGGCGGTGCCGCGGACGGTGTCCGCCGCCGGGCCCGGCCGGGCCGCCGCGGCGACCAGCGCGGCCAGCCGCGCCTCGGTGTCGGCGCCGCCGCCGCGGCCGGCGGGGGCGCCGGGCGGCCGGGGCTCGCCGGCGAGCCGGGCGTACCGCTCCAGGATCGCGTCGGCGCCGACGTACGCCTCCAGGCAGCCGCGCGAGCCGCACCGGCACAGGGCGCCGCCGGCCTCGACGACGGTGTGGCCCCACTCGCTGGTGGTGCTGGTGACCCCGCCGGGCGAGCCGGTGGCGACCGCCGCGCCGACGCCGACCGCGAGCAGGCCGACGATGGCGCGCTCGGCGCCGCGGCCGGCGCCGAGCCACATCTCGGCCTGCCCGAGGGTGCGGGCGCAGTTGTCGACGTGCAGCGGGGCGGCGACATGCGGGCGCAGCCGGGCGGCGAAGGGCACGTCGGACCAGCCGAGGGTGGGCGCGTGCACCAGGCCGTCCGGCAGCACCGCGCCGGGCACCCCGACGCCGACGCCGAGCAGCGTGGCCGGATCGACGCCGGCCTTGGCGGTGACCTCCTCCAGCCCGGCCCGCACCAGCTCGGCGAGCACGGCGGGGTCGGGGCGGCCCTCGTCCATGGGGTAGGTGGCGGTCGCGACGGTGTCCAGCGTCCAGTCGAACAACCCGACCTGGACGTGGGTCTCGCCGATGTCGACGCCTGCGACCTGCGCGTATCCCGGGCGCACTTCGAGCAGCGTACGGGGCCGGCCGCCGTCGGAGTCCAGCAGCCCGGCCTCGGCGACCAGGCCGTCGGCCACCAGGTCGGTGACGACGTTGCTGACGGTCGCGGAGCTGAGCCCGGTGGCCTTCATCAGGTCGAAGCGGCTCGCGGGGCCGTGCAGATAGAGCCTGGTCAGCACGGAGGTGCGGTTGATCCGCCGGAGGTCCTTCGTCGTCCGGCCCACCTCGCGCGTCACCGGGCTCCCCCTCCTGCTGTCGGTCCCGGCGGTCCGTGCGTCCCGCCGGTCCTGCCGCGGGACCCGCCCGGCGGGACCGGGAGTGCCTGACGACTGCATCGGCACCCCCAGGGAATCGCTACGACATGGCACATAGTGCCAGATCGCGGCACTTCCGCCGCCCCTCGGTGAGCGCTCTCCCAGATTTTCCGCCAGGTCCGGCCCGGGCGCCCCGCCCCGCGGGAGGCCCGGGCCGGTGCCGGATGCGGCGCCGCGGCGGCCCGGCTCAGCCGTCCAGCAGGGCCGCGAGCGCGGTGGCCGTCGCGGGGTGCCGGGCGGCCAGGACGGCGCCGCCGGCGGCGGGCCCGGCCTGCGCCCACCCGCCGTCGCAGCCCAGCAGCCGCGCGAGGGCGTCGCAGGTGGCCGGGTGCGCGGCGAGCAGCGCGGCGCCCTGCTGCCCCGCCGCTCCGGGCGCCGCCGCAAGGGCCGGCGCCGGCTCCGCGAGCCACGGCGGCACCCAGGTGTCCAGCGCCGCGAGCCGCCCCGGGAAGATCCGCCCGGCCTCCCGGATCAGCAGCGGCGCCAGTTCCGCGCCGCCGGCCCGCAGCGTGCCGATCAGCGTCGGCAGCCAGGGCAGCAGCACCGGGTCGGGCAGCACCGCGAAGGCGTTCGACACCAGCTCCACCACGAAGTCCGCCAGCTGCGGCACCGGCTCCAGGGCGTGCAGGAAGCCGCTGAGGTAGCGCGGGTAGGCGGGCACGACCAGCGGGTTGCCGAGCAGCTGCCCGCACCGCGCCCGCAGCTCGGCCCGGCTCAGCCGCCCCAGATGCAGCTGCGCCGACCACAGCAGCGCGACCCGGGCCGGCTCGTCGGGGTGCGACTGCGCCACGGCCAGCTCCAGCTGCGTGCGGTCGCAGCCCAGCGACAGCGCCAGGCCCTCCATGCTGAACAGGAAGCCCAGCATCGCCGCGACCTGCCGTACGGTCGCGTCCTCGTCGGTGAAGGCGGTCGGCAGCAGCGTGCAGTAGTGCGCGTAGCCGGTCTTGACGAAGGACTCGATCCACGCCGGCAGCACCGGCTCGCTGGTGCGGTAGTACGCCAGCAGCCGGCGCACCCGGCGCAGCACCTCCGGCGCGCCGTCGACGGTGCGCTCGGTGGCCAGCACCTCCAGGGCCCGGGTGCCGAGCTCGTCGGCCAGCCGGCGGCTGCGCAGGTAGAGCGTGGCGTCCTCGACGGCCTGGAGCACCGTCGCGGTGGTCGCCTGCGGCCCGTACGCGGCCCGGCGCAGCCGCTGCTCCAGGACCTGCTCGATGCTGACGCCCTCGTAGCCCAGCTCGATCAGCGCCCGCTGGTGGGTGCCGAGCGCGACGTCCCAGGACTCCTGGATGGGCTGCTCGCCCAGCCGCCGCTCGCCCATGATGGGCCGGGCGGTGCCGGGCGGCATCAGGTAGCGCAGCATCCACAGCACGTCGGAGCAGGGCTTGAGCTCGGGTTGGGACGCCAGGTCCAGCAGCGCCCGCTGCACGCCGCGCTGCTGGAGCTTCAGGCCGAGCGGCGCGAGCCGGTCGTGGACGTCGCGGGCCAGCGGCGGCAGCGCGTCGTAGCCGACCTGGCCGATCCGGTCGCCGCCCATCATGATCTCCACCAGCCGGCGCACATCGCGCCTGCCGGGCACGGCGTCCTTCTCGATGCAGGTGATCGCCGCGTCCTGGAAGTCGTACGGCGTGGGGCGCGCGCGGTCGCGCATGCCGGCCAGCAGGATCGACGTCTCGAAGACGGCGATGGCGTCGGCGGTGGAGGCGAGGTAGCCGGCCCGCCGGGCGGCGCGCACGATGTCGACGCTCCAGCCGAGCAGTTCCGCCTCGTCCAGCGCGTCCAGGACGGGCGGGCGCTGCAGGAAGCCGCTGAGCCGGTCCGGCGGCGCGGCGCCGGGGGCGGCCGGCGCGGGGGCCGGGGCGGCGGCGGCCTTGGCGGACTTGGCGGTCTTCGCCGGTGCCTTCGTGCCGGCCTGGCCGGCGAGCCGGAACGGGCGGACCCGGCTGCGCTTGACGTTCTTCGCCCACTGCGTGGCGGCGATCGACACCGACCCCGGCGCGAGGCCGAACTGCGCCTCGATGGCGGCGTGGCTGGACGGGATGAGGCCGTACTGCCAGGTGCTGGCGCTGCGCGGGCCGATGGTGAACGTGTCGCTGCCGTGGACGCCGAACTCCGCGACGCGGCTGGCGGCGTGGAAGGCACCGCAGACGTACAGGCAGTCGGCCGGGTCGGTGCCGGTGGCGGCCAGGTGCTCGCGCATCCGCGTCCACATGTAGCGCTCGCGGTCCTCGTCGACGCCGACCCGGTCGGCGTCCCCGGGCGCCAGCCGCCGGAAGAGGCTGCCGATGAGCAGCATGACCTGGCGGTACGTGTCGTGGTCGCTGTCGCCCAGCGGCAGTTCGACGTACTGGTGCCACCACTCCGACCAGTGGCGCACCCTGCCGTGCCGCAGCAGGTACTCCTCCAGCTCGGCGAACCGCGGGCGCAGGTCGCCGACCTCGATGCCCACGGCGTCGCCGTGCAGGGCCGCCTCCTCCTCGGCGGGCGGCTGGTCGGGGTCGGCGTCGGCGGGACCTGCGGGACGGCCGCCGGGCTGCCACTGGAAGACGTGGTCGCTGGAGCGGTCGACCAGCACCAGCTCCACGCCGGGCGTCTCCAGCGCGTAGGCGATGGCCTGGTATTCGGCCGACGCCTCGGTGATCGGGGCGACGACCGACAGCGGCGCCCACTCGGCGGGGAAGCCGTCGACCTCGCTGGCGAACGCCTGCACCGCCACCGGCAGCCGGCAGTTGCGCAGCTCCGGCAGCAGCGGCGCCATGTCCTCGCACAGCTCCAGGTAGACGACCTTGGGCTGCTTCTCGCGCAGCCGCCGGGCCATCGCGATGGCGGAGGCCGGCGAGTGGTGGCAGACGGGGAAGATCTCCAGCGGTTCGCGCACGGCGCGGTCGACGTCGTCGACGATGCCCCGCAGGATGCCCTCCAGGGCGCCGGGGCCGTCGGCGAACGCCGCGGCGGCCTGCTGGAGCCGGCCGCGCAGCGCCTCGAACGGCGCCTGCGCCCCGGCCGCGGCGGGGACCCGGGTCGCGCCGGTCACGACAGGGTGGCTATCGCGTCGCGGCCACCCTGCAGGAACTCCGGCCAGTCGCCGCCGTGCTCCTTGCTGCGCGGCTCGACCACGCCGTGCAGATACTTGTTGAGTATCGCCAGGTCCTCGGGTTCGCGGCGGGCCAGCGACCCGACGAGCGAGCCGGCCAGGGTGTGGGCGGTCAGGGTGCGCTCGCCGAAGAAGGTGCTGTGCAAGATCGCGTCCTCCAGCACGCCGATCTGCTCGGCGGTGGAGAGCGCCGACTCCAGCTTCTCGTCGTCGCTGCCGGCGGCTGCGGCCGAGGCGCGCAGGTCGGCGAAGCTCTGCAGCAGCACGTCCAGCAGCGTCGGCGGCACGTCGAGGTCGATGGAGTGCCGGCGCAGCAGCTCCTCGGTGCGGAAGCGGACGATCTCCGCCTCGCTCTTCTTGTTGGTGACCACCGGGATGCGCACGAAGTTGAAGCGGCGCTTGAGCGCGGACGACAGGTCGTTGACCCCGCGGTCGCGGCTGTTGGCGGTGGCGATGACGGAGAAGCCGGGCTTGGCGAAGACGATGTTCTCGCCGTCGTCGCCGTCCAGTTCGGGCACGGAGATGTACTTCTCCGACAGGATCGAGATGAGCGCGTCCTGGACGTCGCTGGTGGCGCGGGTCAGCTCCTCGAAGCGGCCGATCGCGCCGGCCTCCATCGCCGTCATGATCGGCGAGGGGATCATCGAGGCGCGGGACTGGCCGGCGGCGATGACCTGCGAGACGTTCCAGGAGTATTTGATGTGGTCCTCGGTGGTGCCGGCCGTGCCCTGCACCACCATCGTGGAGTTGCGGCAGATCGCGGCCGACAGCAGCTCGGCCAGCCAGCTCTTGCCGGTGCCGGGGTCGCCGATCAGCAGCAGCCCGCGGTCGGAGGCGAGGGTGACGATCGAGCGCTCCACGAAGCTGCGGTCGCCGAACCACTTCGGGGCGATCTCCCGCTCCAGGCCGTCGGCGCGCTCGGAGCCCAGCACGAACAGCCGGACCATCTTCGGCGACAGCCGCCAGGTGAAGGGCTTGGGGCCGTCGTCGACGGACTCCAGCCAGTCCAGCTCCTCGGCGTACTTGATCTCCGCGGGCGCACGCAGCAGGTCGGACATGTCGGGCCTTTCTGAAAAGGATCTCTGAAAAGGATCTGGGGAAGAGCAGTGCTCAGAGGGGGGGAGGCGGTGGTGGCACGCCTCAGGTGAGGAACGTCTTCAGCTCGTGGACGAGCTTGCGTATGTGGCCGGAGAGCACCGGGGTGCCGAGGTCCTTGAAGCGTTCGCGGAACCACGGGTTGACGCTGCCGCGCCCGGAGCTGGTCACCGAGCCGACCGGGATGAACTTGGCGCCCGAGCGGTGGACGGCGGCCATCGACTCGAACAGCGGCTCGCCGCGCCACTCGTAGAAGTCGGAGATCCACACCACGACGGTGTTGCGCGGCTCGGCGATCTTCGGCTGGGCCAGCGCCATCGCGACGGTGCCGTCGGTGCCGCCGCCGAGGTTGGTGCGCAGCAGCGTCTCGAACGGGTCGTGCACCCAGGGGGTGAGGTCGAGGGCCTGCGTGTCGTACGCGATCAGGTGCACGTCGACCTTGGGCAGGCCGGCGAAGATGGAGGCGAGGATGGTGCAGTTGACCATCGAGTCGACCATCGAGCCGGACTGGTCGACCACCACGATCAGCCGCTGCGGTGTGGTGCGGCGCGCGGTGTGCCGGTAGTAGAGCCGGTCGACGTAGAGCTTGTCGTCCTGCGGGCTCCAGTTGGTGAGGTTCTTCCAGATGGTGCGGTCCAGGTCCAGGTTGCGGAAGACCCGCTTGGGCGGGATCGACCGGTCGATCGCGCCGGCGGTGGCCTTCTCGACCTGGGTGCGCAGCACCTCGGCGACCTCGTCGACGAAGCGGCGGATCAGCGCCTTGGCGTTGGCCAGGGCCAGGCCCGACAGGTTGTTCTTGTCGCGCAGCAGCTGCTCGATGAGCGACATGCTCGGGGTGAGCTGCGCGGCCAGCCGCGGGTCGGCCAGCACTTCGCGCAGCTGCATCCGGCGGACGAGGTCGGCTTCGAGGGCGGCGAGGTCGGGGCCGATGGCGGGGACGAGCCGGCTGAGGTCGGGGGTGCCGTGGCCACCGCCGGTGCCGGTGGGGCTGACGCCACCGCCGGCGCCGGTGGCCCCGGCCCGGCCGCCGCGCAGCTCGCCGGGGCGGCAGCCGAGGGCGCGCTCCAGCCAGCCGGCGTCGGACTGCCAGCGGGCGAGCTGTCCCGCGGTGACGTTGCCGCTGCCGGTGGCGAAGACGTTGAGCAGCACCTTGGAGACCAGCGCGGCGCGCCGGACCTCGGCGGCGCGGTCCCGGTCCTGCGGGTCGCCGTCCTCCCCCGCGCCGGCGGCTTCCGGCACCATCAGGCCGTCGAACTCGCCGGCGAGCCCGGGGTGGCGCTGCACGAGGGAGTCGACCGAGGTCTGCGGGTCGAGCAGCGCGGCCGGCAGGCCCAGGTCCTCGACGACGGCGAGGCTCGCGGACTCCAGCGCGGGCTGCTCCTCCGGGTCGAAGAGCCGGGCGAGCAGCCGCCAGTAGACGACCTGGCGCCGGGCGTCGTACGCGGGCGGCGCGGTGCCGGCGGGCGCGGGTGCGGTGCCAGCGGGTGCGGTGCGGGTGGCGGGCTCGGCAGGCTCCGGTGCGGCGGCGGCCGGTGCGGTGCCGGCAGGTGCGGTGCCGGCAGGTGCGGTGCGGGCGGCGGGCTCGGGTGCGGTGGGGTGGTCGGTCATTTCCGCAGCAGCCTTCCCGCGCGCTCGCGCAGCACCCCGGCCGCGTCGGTGGCGGCCTTCTCCGCCTTGACGCCCGCCTTGTCCGCCGTGCCCCCGGCCCATGCGCCGGCGTGCAGCGCGACGGGCTTCTTGCGTACGGCGGTCTCGACGGCCAGCGGCTGGACGCGGAAGGTGCCGGCGTCCCAGCGCAGCAGGCCGATGCAGGCGGCGGACTTGGCGACCGCCTCGGGGGTGAGCGGCCCGGCGAGCGGGACGCGGTCGGTGTCGACGGGCAGCGCGGTGCCGGCGACGGTGAACGTCAGCCCGGTCTCCGCCTGCGCCGCCGCGTATCCCTCCAGGAAGACCGGGACGGCGATACGTGCCGGGTGCCGGTCCAGCGGGGCGGTCGCCGGGTCGGCGGCGGTGGGCAGCGCGACCCGGGCGGTGCTGAAGGCGTCGGCGGACTCGCCCGGCCGGGCGCGTGCGTCGTCCCACACCAGGTCGCCCTCGGCGGTGAGCGGCATGCCGGTCACGTCCATGGCGCGGCCTTCGCTGACGGCGGTCAGCAGCGACATGTGCGGCCGGAGCAGCTGCCACAGGCCCGCGCCGACGATCGTCTCGGGCTTGGGCGCCGACACGCTCGCCCGCACCAGCAGCGGCGCCGCCCCGTCGGCGGGCTCGAACACGGCGTGCACCTGGGCCTGGACGGCGGTGGCGTGCTCGTGCAGGTCCACGCCGAGCGGCAGCAGCCGGCCGGTCGCCGTCCCGGCGGCGGGCGCGCCGGCCGCACCGGGGAGCGTCAGCAGCATGCCGCGCGACCACAGGTCGGCCCAGCGGCGGGCGGGGACGCTTTCCAGCGCGGAGCCCGGGCAGGAGGCGGCGAGTTCGTCGGCGAAGCCGTCGAGGAGGGCGGCGAGCCGGCGCAGCGCCGGGTCGGGCAGCATCGCGGAGACCACCGGGGCGGCGCCGGAGACCACGTCGTGGTCGATGCCGCGCCAGCCGCAGCGGGCCAGGTCCGCCAGCCAGGAGCGGGCCGCCGCCAGCACGTTGACGGCCGGTCCGGTACCGGCGTCCGCGGCGGGGGGCTCGGCGGCGGGCCGTCCGGTGGCCTCGGCGGCCCTGGCGGCGAGCGCGTCGTGCACGGAGCCGAGCAGGGCGGTGCGGGCGGCGGCGAGCGCCAGGAGGTGGTCCTCGCCCGCGGCCCCCTCGGCGGCCTTCGCGGCGGCTTCGGCGACGTTGGCGTGCAGCGGTGAGCCGGCGAGCGCGCCGGCCAGTTGCGCGAGGCCGGCGGCCTGGGCGGGCTGCGGGCGCAGCAGCCCGGTGGCCAGGGCCTCGTCGAAGGCGTCGACGGCGGCGAGCGCCTCGTCGAGCCCGTCGACGCTCTCGGCGAGCAGGTCGGCGCGCATCACGCCACCGCCCTGGTCGGCGGGAACCACTGCATCTCGGGCAGCGGGGCGGTGGTCGGCGCCATCTCCAGATACGCCAGCTGGCGCAGGAAGCGGCTGAAGACGGACGCGGCGGCCGACTTGTCGCCGGGCACCGGGCGGGTCTGGGCCATCGGGGCGATGACGGACTGCGCGGGCGAGTCGGCCTCGACCGGCTCCACGCGCATGTAGCGGGCGACGCGCCCGGCGCCGTACTGGAGGACCGCCTCGCCGATGAGGGCGCGGATGTGGTTGCAGAAGCCGCCGTACGCGCCGCCGCAGGGGCGGTTGTTGTTCGTGCTGCAGGTATAGGCGAACGTTCCGGCGGCGACCGACGAGACGTAGACCCGCGCGATGTCCGAGCCGCTGGACACCACGCCCTGCAACCGCCCGTCGGCCAGCTCGACGAACGGGACCTTGGCGAGCTTGCGCGGGCTCGCGGGTGCCACCACCCGCGCCGTGCTCGACCTCTGCCCGTCCGGCACCAAGTCAGACAACGCCCCATCTCCTTCGTACCCGTGGGGATGTACGCGCCACGTCGGCGCGACACCACTGAAGGTAGCGGCGGGGTCTGACAACGCCGATCTTGAGCGGACGCCGCGTCAGGCAGCGGGGCGGCCGGGAGGCGGGACGGGGCGGCGGGCGCCCCCTGCCGTCAGGAGCAGGGGGCGCCCGGTCCGGGGGTGGGGGGCTGTTTCGGCCCGCGGGTGCCGGGGCGTCAGGCGTCCAGCGGCCGGGAGAGCGGTTGCCGGGCGGCGGAGGGGCCGGCGTGCAGGGTGTACGGGCCCGGGCGCGGGATCCACCGCCGCTCGCCGGGTGACCAGCGTTGCAGGACGCGCGGCGCGATCCGCACCTCGGCGACCGCGGCGGCGCCGGGCGCCGCGTGCACGGCGGCGTAGCCGGCGAGCCGGGGGCCTCCGTCGTCGTGGTCGTCGGGCCCGGTCGTCAGGTACACCTGGACGACCTCCCGCCCGGGGCGCGCCCCGGTGTTGCGTACCGTCACCCGGGCGAGGGCGCCGGGCCCGCCGGCGTCACCGGGTTCCGGGGCGAGCGGACGGACCGTCATGGTCTCGTAGGCCCAGGTGGTGTAGCCCAGGCCGTGGCCGAACCAGTAGGCGGGTTCGGCGCCGGCGCGGCGCCAGGCGCGGTGGCCGACGTACGGGCCCTCGGTGTAGCGCAGCACCCCGGCGTCGGGCGTGGTGGAGGGCAGCGGGGCGCCGTCCGCGCGCGCGGGCCAGGTGGTGGGGAGCCGGCCGCCGGGTTCGGCGCGGCCGAAGAGCACGTCGGCGAGGCCGTGGCCGGCTTCCTGGCCGGGGAACCAGCACAGCAGCACTGCGGGAGCGCTCTCCCGCCAGGGCAGTTCGACCGGGCCGCCGCTGTTGACGATCACCGTGGTACGGGGGTTGGCGGCGGCGACCGCGGCGACCAGCTCGTCCTGCCGGCCGGGCAGCGCGAGCGAGACGCGGTCGCTGCCCTCGCTCTCGATCTCGTCGGTCGTGCCGACCACGACGACCGCCGCGTCGGCGCCGCGGGCGCACGCGACCGCCGCGGCGAGGGCGGCGTCCGCGTCGAGCCGCGGCGGGTCGGCGGCCAGCGCGACGGCGAGCCCGAGCCCCGGGGCGAGCTCCCGGGTCGCGACCAGGTGCAGCGGTTCGCCCGGCACGGCCTTGCGGGCGGCGGTGCGGAAGGACGGGGAGACGTGGACGTAGGTGGGGTCGTCGGACTCGGGGACGACCACGGTGTCGATCAGCGCCTCGCCGTCCGCGTGCAGCGCGACCGCGCCGAGGCCCACGACCGACAGCCGCCACTCCCCCGGCACGTCCGGCGTGAACAGCGCGCTGACCTCGACGCGGGCGGCGGTACGGGCGAGGCCGGGGGCGTCGCCGGGCTCCAGGACGCGCCCGCTGAGCCGGTGTTCCGCGCACACCTCGGTGCCGTCTGCGGCGAGGTAGCGCACCAGCACGCCGGGCTCGCCGGTGCGCGGGTCGCGGGCGTTGCCGGGGTGCAGCGGCGTCGGCCGGCCGGCGAGCCGCACCCCCTCGGCGTACACGACCTCGGTGCCGGTGCCGGAGAGCGCTTCCCGGATGCCGTCGAGCGGTGAGACGACGCCTGCGGGGAAGACCGCGGCGCTCCCGCCGCCCTGGACCCGCGCGGCTGCGGCATGGGGCCCGACCACCGCAAGCCGCCGCAACCCGCCACCCGGCGCCAGCGGCAGCACCCCGCCGTCATTGCGCACCAGCACGCACCCGGCGGCAACCGCCCGCCGCAACAACCCCCGCGCCCCGGCGGTTTCTGCCACGGCAGCGGCCGACGCGGCATCCCCGCCGGCAGACTGCGCGGCCACCGGCCCGGCGGAAAGCCCGGGCGCGGCACCGGCCGGCGCGGACGCATCGAAAGGGGGCCCCATTACCGCGGCCGACCCGCGCCCGGCCGGCGCGGCGGCAGCGGCCTGCGGCGACACCCCGGCCTCAGGCCCCACCACCGCGGCGGGCTCGGGCGCGGGCGCCGGGGCGGCGTCGAGGGCGCCGACGCGGGCGGCGAGGCGGAGGAGGCGGCGGACCTTCGCGTCGATCGCCGACTCCGGCACCCGGCCGTCGCGGACCGCGGCGAGCAGCGGTCCGCCCCACAGCGGGTGCGGGCCGGGCATCGCGAGGTCCTGCGCGGCGAGCGCGGCCGGCTCGGTGCTGCGGACCGCGCCCCAGTCGGAGACCACCACGCCGTCGAAGCCCCACGCGCCCTTCAACGGCTCGGCCAGCAGCGGGCTCTCGGACATCGTCACGCCGTCCACCCGGTTGTAGGCGGACATCACGACCCACACCCCGGCGCGTACCGCGGCCTCGAAGGGCGCGAGGTAGAGCTCGTGCAGGGTGCGCTCGTCCAGCCGGGCGTCGAGGGTGAGGCGGTCGGTCTCGGAGTCGTTGGCGACATAGTGCTTGGCGGTGGCGGCGACGCCGCCGGCCTGGACGCCGCGGACGAAGGCGGCGGCGGTGCGGCCGGTGAGCAGCGGGTCCTCGGAGAAGCACTCGAAGTGCCGGCCGGCGGCGGGCGTGCGGTGCAGATTGAGGGTCGGGGCGAGCAGCACATGGATCCGCTTGCGGCGGGCCTCGGCGGCGAGCAGCCCGCCGAGCGCGGTGACCAGCTCGTCGTCCCAGGCGGCGGCGAGCGCGGTCGGCGACGGCAGCGCGAGCGAGGTGTCGCGCTCGTCCCAGCGCTCGCCGCGGACACCGGCCGGGCCGTCCGAGACGCCCATCGCGCGCAGCCCCACGGCGGGTTCCGCGGCGGTGCGGAAGGTGTCCGCGCCGGACAGCAGCCGGACCTTGGCGGGCAGGTCGAGCCGGGCGACGAGCGCGTCGAGCCGCTCCTCGGTGATCGCCGGCGCGGCGGCGGACTGCGGCGCGGGCACGGACCCGGGGGTGATCATGGTCATCCCTTCATGGCCTTCCGTGCGGCGCCGCCCGCGGCGTGACGGTCCATCGGCCGGAAGGCCGCGGTGAGCGGCAGGCTGGAGACGAGCTGTCCCGGGGGCGGGGGCCCACAGAGCTGGGAGAGCGCTCTCCCAGGCGCTTACCTTCACCCTCGGGCCGACGCCCTGTCAAGCCCCGCCACCGGTCCGCCGGCCGCCCAACGGCCGCCATCCACCCGTCGACCGCCCGTCAGGCAGCCCGCACAGCACCGCTTCGACCCGCCACGACGCGCCCCGACCCGTCAGAAGCCATCCGGACCACCCACCGGCACCCCGCCCGTACCATCAGCTTCATCCGTCCCAACACCCAATCCACCGCATGACGGCACATCCCGCCCAACGACCCGGTGCGGTCACGGCCGTTCGCGTCCGATCCCTTGACACCCCGGAAACGTTGCCGCAACCATCGGGGCCACTGAGAGAGCGCTCTCCCGGCCCTCCTCCCCCACACCCGCGCACCACACCTCCACCGCCACCTCCCCGGCGCGCCCGCACCTCTTCCCCGCCGCGCCCTCCCCCCGCCTTCTCCCCCCTCCGTCCGTGCCGGGAGCGCGCCCTCCCCTCACCACCCCCCACCGCTGGAGTCCGCCATGGATGCGTCACCCTCGGCACGCCCGCGGGCCGGAGCCCTGCCTCCGCCGCTGCGTGCCGCGTTCCTGCTCCTGGTGGCCGTGGGCCTGGCGCTGTACGCGCTGGCCGTCCCGACCACCCCCGCGCACGCCGCCGACACCCTGCTCTCGCAGGGCAGGCCGGCCACCGCCTCCTCCACCGAGGGCGCCGGCTACCCCGCCTCCGCGGCGGTCGACGGCAGCGCCACCACCCGCTGGGCCAGCGCCTGGTCCGACCCGCAGTGGCTCCAGGTCGACCTCGGCGCCGCCTCCACCCTCAGCAAAGTGGTGCTCACCTGGGAGAACCCGGCCAAGGCGTACCAGATCCAGGTGTCAGACGACGCCACGCACTGGACGCAGATCTACGCCACCACCTCCTCCCCCGGCGGCACCGAGACCGTCACCGCGACCGGCTCCGGCCGCTATGTGCGGATGAACGGCACGGTCCGCAGCAACGGCTACGGCTATTCGCTGTGGGAGTTCCAGGTCTACGGCACGGCCGGCACCGGCGGCACGACCGGCGGCACCACGGGCGGCGGTGACGGCGGCGCGGACGGCGGCGGCAACGGCGGCGGCAACGGCGGCACCGGCACCCCGCCGCCCGGCAACTGGCAGACCCTGTGGAGCGACGACTTCAACGGCGCGGCCAACACCAGGCCCGACGCCAACAACTGGATCACCGACACCGGCACCGCCTACCCCGGCGGCCCGGCCAACTGGGGCACCGGCGAGGTCGAGACGGCCACCGACTCCACCGCCAACGTCGGCCTCGACGGCAGCGGCCACCTCAACCTCACCGCCCTGAAGTCCGGCACCGCCTGGACCTCGGGCCGGATCGAGACCAAGCGCGCCGACTTCACCGCCCCGGCCGGCGGCCAGTTGCAGATCTCCGCGACGCTCAAGCAGCCGCAGGTCGCCCAGGCGCTCGGCTACTGGCCGTCCTTCCGCGCGATGGGCGCCGCCTACCGCGGCGACCTCAACTCATGGCCGGCGGTCGGCGAGAGCGACATCATGGAGGACGTCAACGGCCGCAGCCAGGTCTCCGCGACGCTGCACTGCGGCACCGCGCCCGGCGGCAACTGCGCCGAGTACAACGGCCTGACGAGCGGCCTGGCGACCTGCACCGGCTGCCAGAGCGGCTACCACACCTACTCCGAGATCATCGACCGCACCACCTCCGACGAGCAGATCCGCTGGTATCTGGACGGCAACCAGATCTGGCAGGTCAGCGAGTCGCAGGTCGGGGTGTCCACCTGGAACGCCGCCGTGCACCACGGCCTCTACCTCGACTTCAGCCTGCGCATCGGCGGTTCCTACCCCAATGCGGTCTGCGGCTGCACCTCGCCGGCCGCCGGCACCTCCTCCGGCGGTGTGCTGAGCATCGACAACGTGACGGTGTCGCAGACCACCGGCACCGCCCCCGCGCCGCTGACCGACCCGCCGGTGCCGACCGCGCCGAGCAACGTCCACGTCACCGGCGGCCAGGGCAACTGGCAGCTCACGGTGGACGGCAAGCCCTGGCAGGTCAAGGGCATGACATGGGGCCCGGCGACCTCCACCGCCGACGCCCACATGCGCGACCTGAAGGCGATGGGCGTCAACACGCTGCGCACCTGGGGCACCGACGCGACCAGCAAGCCGCTGCTGGACGCGGCGGCGGCGTACGGGATGAAGGTCGTGAGCGGCTTCTGGCTCAACCAGGGCGCCGACTACGTCAACGACACCGCGTACAAGACCAACACCCTCAACGACATCAAGAACTGGGTGACCACCTACAAGAACCATCCCGGCGTGCTGATGTGGGACGTCGGCAACGAGGTCATCCTCACCACGCAGGACCACTACTCCGGCGCGGCGATCGAGCAGCAGCGCATCGCCTACGCGCAGTTCGTGGAGCAGGTCGCGCAGGCGATCCACGCGATCGACCCCAACCACCCGGTGACGTCGACCGACGCGTGGACGGGCGCGTGGCCGTACTACAAGCAGTACACGCCCTCCCTCGACCTCTACGCGGTCAACTCCTACGGGGCGGTGTGCAACGTCAAGCAGGACTGGATCAACGGCGGCTACACCAAGCCGTACATCGTGACGGAGTCCGGTGAGGCCGGCGAGTGGGAGGTGCCGAACGACGCGAACGGGGTGCCGACCGAGCCGACGGACACGCAGAAGCGCGACGCGTACGTCTCGGCGTGGAACTGCGTCGTGGGGCACACCGGCGTCGGCCTCGGGGCGACGATGTTCAACTACGGCGAGGAGAACGACTTCGGCGGCGTGTGGTTCAACGTCCGCCCGAGCGGCTGGAAGCGCCTGGCGTACTACTCGGTCGCCAAGGACTACGGCGGCTCGCCGCAGGCGAACACCCCGCCGGTGATCGGGTCGATGACGGTGTCGAACGCCACCGCGGTACCGGCCGGCGGGCAGTTCACGGTGTCGGCGCCGGCCACCGACCCCAACGGCGACACGGTCCGCTACCAGCTGATGTACTCCTCGAAGTACGTCGACGGCGGCACGGGGCTGCGCCAGGTGACCTTCACCCAGACCGGGAACGGGCAGTTCACGGCGACCGCGCCGACGACGCTCGGGGTGTGGAAGGTCTACGTCTACGCCTACGACGGGCACGGCAACGTCGGCATCGAGACCAAGTCCTTCCGGGTGGTCGCCCCGAAGGTCGACGGGACGAACGTGGCGCTGGGCAGGCCGACGACCGCCTCGTCGTACCAGACCGACCCGACCGGCGGCTGCCCGTGCACGCCGTCCATGGCCACCGACGGCAACATGAGCAGCCGGTGGGCGAGCGACTGGAGCGACCCGCAGTGGGTGCAGGTGGACCTGGGCGCGGTCACGGCCGTCAAGCACGTGCAGCTGGCGTGGGAGGCGGCGTACGGGAAGGCGTACCAGGTGCAGCTGTCGAACGACGCGAGCAACTGGACGACGGTGTACTCGACGTCGACCGGGGCCGGCGGTGTCGACACCTTCGACGTCAGCGGCTCCGGGCGCTATGTGCGGGTGCTGATCGGGCAGCGCGGCACCGCGTACGGCGACTCGCTGTACGAGTTCGGGGTGTACGCCTGAGCGGCGGGCCCGGCTGAGACCGGGGCGGGGTGCGGCGGGCCTGTGGGGGGTCGTCGCACCCCGCTCCTGTATGTCCCCCGGCCCCGCTGTGGCCTGCACCGAAGGCCGGAGAGCGCTCTCCGCCGCATGGTATAACTGCACCCATGACGAGCAGCCGTCCGCCGGGGCCGCGCCAGCCCACTCTGGAAGACGTCGCGCGGTCCGCGGGGGTGTCGCGCGCGACGGTCTCCCGCGTGGTCAACGGCACGCGCAACGTGGACCCGGAGATCCAGCGGATCGTCCAGGAGGCGGTCGAGGCGACCGGCTATGTGCCCAACCGGGCGGCCAGGACGCTGGTGACCCGGCGCACCGACTCGATCGCCCTGGTCTTCTCCGTCCCCGCGCACCGCACCCGCGACGACCCGTTCCTCGGCCAGGTCTTCAGCGACCCGTTCTTCGGCCGGGTGGTCGGCGGGCTGCTGACGGTGCTGCGGCCACGCGGGGTGCACCCGGTGCTGATGCTCGCCGACTCCGAGGACGCCCGGCACGCGCTGGTGGCCAACCTGCGCCAGGAGCACATCGACGGGGTGGCGCTGGTGTCGATAGCGCCGGGCGACTCGCTGCCGTTCCTGCTGACCGAGGCGGGGCTGCCGACCGTGCTGTTCGCCCGGCCGTCGACGGCGATCCCGATCAGCTACGTGGACGTGGCGCAGCAGGCGGGCGCGAAGCTCGCCGCCGAGCGGCTGCTGGCGCGCGGCTGCCGGCGGATCACCACGATCGCCGGCCCCTTCGACTCGCCGGCCGGGCAGGACCGGCTGGCCGGTTTCCGGGAGGCGATGGCCGAGCACGGGCACGCGTACGTGCCGAGCGTCGAGGGCAGCTTCACGCAGGTGGGCGGGGAGCGGGCGATGCGCGAGCTGCTGGAGTGCCATCCCGACACCGACGGGGTCTTCGTCGCCAACGACCTGATGGCGCAAGGGGCGTTGCACGTCCTGCGGGAGCAGGGGCGGCGGGTGCCGGAGGACGTCGCGGTGATCGGCTTCGACGACAGCAGCGCGGCCCAGGCGTCCCGGCCGCTGCTGACGACGGTGCGCCAGCCGGTGGAGGACATGGCGGCGGAGATGGCCCGGCTGCTGCTGGCGCTGATCGACGACCCGTCGCAGGACATCCGCTCGGTGATCTTCAAGACCACGCTGGTGGAGCGCGAGTCGGCCTGAGGCCCGGCCGCCGCGGGGCCGGTCTCCCGCGCGCGGCGTCCTGCGCCGGTCGTACGCGGCCGGTCGGTGCGCCGGCCGTAAGCGGCCCGCCGTACGTGACCGGTGGTCAGCCGGTCCTCAGCCGGTGGCCGCGGTGGTGCCGGGGTCGGCGGGGGCGGACGCGCCGGGGACGGCCGCCCGGGGGCTGCCGGCGGCGGTGCGTGCCGGGACGGCGATCGCGGTGACGAGCAGGCCGTCGCGCACGGCCCAGCGGCCGGTGAAGACGTCGGGGCCGACGCCGTCGGCGAGCAGCGGCCCGGGGATCAGCAGCCGGGCGGTGTAGCCGCCGCGGTCGGCGGCGTCCGGGTCGGCGGTGAAGAGCAGCTCGGCCTCGTGGAAGCCGAGCATGCGGTGGTGGTAGGGATACCACGCCTTGTAGACGGTCTCCTTGGCGCTGAAGAGCAGCCGGTCCCAGTGCACCTGGGGAGCGCTCTCCATGAGTCCGGCGAGCGCGGCGCGTTCGGCGTCGGTGGCGGTGACGGCGTCCAGCACGCCCTCGGGGAGCACGTCGTGCGGTTCCGCGTCGATGCCGAGCGCGAGGATGTCGGTCCTGCGGGCGACGGCCGCGGCGCGGTAGCGGTCGCAGTGGGTGATGCTGCCGACGACGCCGTCCGGCCACTGCGGGGCGCCGCGGTGGGCGTCGCGCAGGATCGGGCCCGGCGGCAGGCCGAGCCGGGCCAGGGCGTCCCGGGCGCAGGCGCGGCCGGCGGTGTACTCGCGCTGCCGCTTGGCGACGGCGCGGGCGACGGCGGCGGTCTCCTCGGGGTGCAGCGGCGCGAAGTCCAGCTCGTCGCCGTAGGCGGCGCGGTGGAACACGCCCTCGGGCAGCACGAGTTCGATCACCGGTGGGCCTCCTGCCGGCCGCGGGCGAGGATCCGGCGCGGGCCCGAGGGGCCGTTCGGGCGGCGGCCCCATTCGCGGGGGTAGCCGAGCGAGACCTCGGTGAAGCGGACGCCGTCGCGCCAGATGACCCGGGGGATGTGCAGATGGCCGTAGACGACCTCGGTGGCGCGGTAGCGGGTGTGCCAGTCCTCGGTCAGCTCGGTGCCGCACCACAGGGCGAACTCGGGGTAGTGCAGGATCTGGGTGGGCTCGCGGTGCAGCGGCCAGTGGTTGGCGAGCAGCGTGGGCAGGGCCGGGTCGAGGGCGTCGAGGCGGCGGGCGGTCTCGGCGACCCGGGCGCGGCACCAGTCGTCGCGGGCCGGCAGCGGGTCGGGGTGCAGGAACATCTCGTCGGTGCAGACGACGCCCGCCTCGCGGGCCCGGGAGAGCGCTTCCTCCTTGGTACGGGCGCCGGGGACGCCGTCGCGCCAGCTGTAGTCGTACAGCAGGAACATCGGGACGACGGCGACCGGTCCCTGCGGGCCCTCCCACAGCGGGTACGGGTCCTCGGGTGTGATGACGCCCAACTTCCGCGCCTCGTCGACGAGATGGCGGTAGCGGCGTTCGCCGCGCAGCTGGACCGGGTCGTCGGGCGGGGTCCACAGCTCGTGGTTGCCGGGCAGCCAGATGACGGTGGAGAAGTGCCGGGTGAGGGTGCCCAGCGCCCACAGGATGTCGGTGGAGCGCTCTCCCACGTCTCCGGCGACGAGCAGCCAGTCGTCCTCGTGCTCGGGCCGGAGGGCTTCCACGATCAGCCGGTTGGCCTGGTATCCGACGTGCAGGTCGCTGATCGCCAGCAGGTGCGCCCCGTCAGGGCTTGTCATGGCGACTCCGCCCGTCGAGGTGTCCGTAACAGCACAGACCCGATTCTCCCAGACCGGTGCCCCGCGGCCAACCCCTACCGATCATGCAAGGGTCGGCGGCCGGCGGACGCCCGGGGTGCCGGCCGGGCGCCGGTTCAGTCGCGGTCGACGAGCACCGCGCTGCCCTGCCCGACGCCGACGCACATGGTGGCAAGTCCCCGGCGGGCGCCGGTGCGGCGCATCCGGTGCAGCAGCGTGGTGAGGATGCGGGCGCCCGACGCGCCCAGCGGGTGCCCGAGCGCGATGGCGCCGCCGTCGGGGTTGACCAGTTCCGGGTCGAGGCCCAACTCCCGTACGCAGGCCACTGCTTGCGCGGCGAACGCCTCGTTGACCTCGATCGCGTCCAGGCCGTCGGTCGCCCGGCCGAGCCGGGCCAGCGCCCTGCGGGTCGCCGGGACCGGACCCATGCCCATCACGTCGGGGTGGACACCCGCGCTCGCGCCCGCCGCATACCGGCCGAGCGGTTCCAGGCCGAGGTCGTGCAGCGCGTCGTCGCTGACGAGCAGCAGCGCCGCCGCGCCGTCGTTCATCGGCGAGGAGTTGCCGGCGGTGACGGTGCCGCCGGCGCGGAAGGCGGGGGCGAGGGCGGCGAGCTTGCCGGCGTCGGTGTCCTCGCGGACGCACTCGTCGCGGGTGAACTCCGCCCCGCCGGGCAGCGGCACGGGCAGGATCTCGGCGTCGAGGTGCCCGGCCGCGCGGGCCGCCGCGGCGGCGCGGTGCGAGCGCAGCGCGAAGGCGTCCTGGTCCTCGCGGCTGATGCCGTACCGGGCGGCGACCTCCTCGGCGGTCTCGCCCATGGCCAGCACGCCGTGCAGGTCGCGCATGGCCGGGTTGGTGAGCCGCCAGCCGAGCCGGGTGTCGTACGTCTGGAGGGTGCGCGGAAGGGCCTCGTCCGGGCGGGGCAGCACGAAGGGGGCGCGGCTCATGGACTCCGAGCCGCCGGCGAGCACGATGTCGGCCTCGCCCGCGGCGATGGCGCGGGCGGCGCCGGTGACGGCCTCCATGCCGGAGGCGCACAGCCGGTTGACGGTGACGCCGGGCACGCTGTCGGGCAGTCCGGCCAGCAGCGCGGCCATGCGGGCGACGTTGCGGTTGTCCTCGCCGGCCTGGTTGGCGGCGCCCCAGTAGACGTCGTCGATACGGGCCGGGTCCAGGCCCGGCAGGTCGGCGAGCAGGCCGCGGACGGCGGTGGCCGCCAGGTCGTCGGGCCGTACGCCGGAGAGGCCGCCGCGCAGCCGCCCGATCGGGGTGCGGCGGGCGGCGACGAAGTGGATGGCGGGTCGCATGCCCACAAACTAGCAGCGCTAGTCGAGGGGTGGGCCCTGCCGGGCCGTCAGCGGCGTGAAGACGCGCAGCAGCAGCGCGTGCAGCGTGGCGCGTTCGGCCGGCGACAGCGGGGCCAGCAGTTCGGCCTGCACCTCCTGCGCCCGGCCGACCTGCGCGGCGAGGGCGGCGCGGCCGGCCGGGGTCGCGGTGACCCGCACCCGGCGGCGGTCGGCGGGGTCGCGGGTGCGGGTGACGTGGCCCGCGGCGGTGAGGTCGTCGAGGACCTTGACCATGTCGCTGGGGTCGATGGACAGCCGCTCGGCGAGCGCGCGCTGGGCGTGCGGGCCGAAGTCCGCGAGGGCGGCGAGCACCGCCATGTGCCACAGCCGCAGGTCCTCCTCCGCCAGCCGGGCCGCGAGCCGGCCGCGGGCCGCCTTGCCGGTCCTGGACAGCAGATAGGCGGTCAGGGCGGTGAGCGTGGGCGGGGTGGAGGTCGGGGTCGCCGGTGCGGGCGTCGGGTCCGGGGCCATAGGGCATATTGTAGGCTCGCACCAATAATAGGTCCGCACCCATGAATTTCGGAGGTCGCGATGGACGCGCTCCATCCCCGCCTGCTCGTCGGCGACTTCGGCGCAGCCTTCCGCTTCTACGACGCCGTGCTCCCCGGGCTGGTCGGCGCGAGGCTCGCCCGCGGCACGGCGGACGGCCCGTACGCGAGCTGGGACGTGGGCGACCAGGGCGTCCTCGCCCTGATCCGCCGGGACGCCATGGCCGCGCTCGCCCCGGCCCCGGAGACGGGAAGCCCCGCCACCCCCACCGGCACCGGCAGCAGCCACGGCACCAGCACCGGCACCAGCACCCCCGCCGCCGACCGCGGCATGCTCGTCAGCCGCGTCCCGGACGTCGCCGCCGGCTACGAGCTGTGCCTGCGCCACGGCGCCGCCCCCGTCGCGGGCCCGGCCGACCGCCCCGAGTGGGGCCCCACGATGCGTACGGCCCACGTACGCGACCCGGAGGGCACCCTGTGGGAGCTCCAGTCGTACTGACGCCCCCGAGGGTCCGCGCCGGACCCCCGCAAAGCTCAGGCGCTCCCCGCCGCCCCACGCCGCCGCCCGCCCGCCACCCGCGCGGTGAAGCCCGCGGCGACGTACAGCCAGGCCGCCACCGCGATCCACAGCAGCACACTGCCGAGCCCGTGCAGCCAGCGGACCCGGGCGGCCTGCGCGGCGGTCAGCGAGGCGACCGCGCTCATGCCCAGCGGGAAGACCGTCGACCAGCGCCGCAGGTCGTAGCGCGGCCGGGGGCGGACCACCTCGCAGACGGCCAGCACCGCGTACCACGCCATGTCGAGCCCCAGCAGGACGAGCGTGAAGTCCCGCAGCACGCCGTGCCCCGAGCCGGTCCACAGCGGTGAGGCGGTGAGCTTGGCGGCGGCCAGCGCGGAGATCGCCAGCGCCCCGGCGGCGATCCACTGGTCGCCGTGCCCGGTGAGCACCTGGCGGAAGTCGAAGCGCAGCAGCGCCTCGACGTAGAGGAGCACCCCGAGCAGGCACACCACGAGCGCCGCCCAGGCCAGCCAGTCGCCCTGCCCGGCGAGCGCGAGGGTCGCGGCGAGCACGGCGAGGGCTTCGGTGGCCACGCAGACCAGGAAGGCGGCGCCCGGCTCGGGGCGCCTGAAGTGCCGCAGCACCGACAGCAGCAGCCACGGCCAGGCCAGGGCGCTGAGCGCCAGCAGCGCCAGCGCGGTGCGCTGCGAGCCGAACAGCGACAGCCGGGTGCCGAGTACGCAGGTCGCGGCGACCGCGGTGAGCGCGGGCGGGTTGGCGGAGGCCGCGACCCAGCCGGCCCGGTCGGTCAGCAGCCGCACCGCGAAGGCGACCGCGAGCAGCACCCACAGCGCGGCGGCGACGCCCAGGGCGATGCCCGACAGCACGGCGCGGCCGGTCAGGTGCAGCCCCACCGACACGATGCCGGTGGCCATGACGGCGGCCCCGGCCCCGGGCGGCACGGTGGCGAGCCATCCGAGGGCACGCGCGCCGGACAGCGCCTCGAAGGAACGGGCCCGGGATGTGGTCATCCCGGCATCGAAGCACGCCCCCGCCCCCGGCACGCCGAACCCCCGGCGCCGCGCGCCGCGCGCCCCGCCGAACGGTGGACGCCCGGCATGTCGGCGCCCGCGGGCCGCGCCCGGTTCCGCCCTTTTGCTAGCTTCCGAAGTCGTCGCCCGGGAAGGAACACCATGCGCGGCACATCCAAGGACACCGTCCCGCACGGCGGCAGCGCACCCCGGGAGGCCGGTGCCGCCCTGCTCGCCGCGGGGAAGTTCCTGCGGCGCGGCGAGACCGCCGCCGACCTGCACAGCGAGCACATCGAGGGCGGCCGGGACAGCGACCGCTTCTACCGGGACCGCTGGAGCCACGACTCGGTCGTCAACTCCACGCACGGCGTCAACTGCACCGGCTCGTGCCGCTGGAAGGTGTACGTCAAGGACGGCATCATCACCTGGGAGACGCAGGCCACCGACTACCCGACCGTCGGCCCGGACCGCCCCGAGTACGAGCCGCGCGGCTGCCCGCGCGGCGCCGCCTTCTCCTGGTACACCTACTCCCCCACCCGGATCCGCTACCCGTATGTGCGCGGGGTGCTGCTGGAGCTGTACCGCGAGGCGAAGGAGCGGCTCGGCGATCCGGTGCTGGCGTGGGCGGACCTCCAGGCGGACCCGCAGCGGCGCCGCCGCTACCAGCAGGCGCGCGGCAAGGGCGGGCTGGTGCGGGCGAGTTGGGACGAGGCGGTGGAGATCGTCGCCGCCGCGCATGTGCACACGATCAAGGAGCACGGCCCGGACCGGATCGCGGGCTTCTCGCCGATCCCGGCGATGTCGATGGTCTCGCACACCGCCGGGGCCCGCTTCATGTCGCTGATCGGCGCGCCGATGCTGTCGTTCTACGACTGGTACGCCGACCTGCCGGTGGCCTCGCCGCAGGTCTTCGGCGACCAGACGGACGTCCCGGAGTCCGGGGACTGGTGGGACGCGGCGTATCTGGTGATGTGGGGCTCGAACGTGCCGGTGACCCGCACCCCGGACGCGCACTGGATGGCCGAGGCCCGCTACCGGGGACAGAAGGTCGTGGTGGTCTCCCCCGACTACGCCGACAACACCAAGTTCGCCGACGAGTGGCTGCACCCGCATCCGGGGACGGACGCGGCGCTGGCGATCGGCATGGGGCACGTGGTGCTGCGGGAGTTCTTCGTCGAGCGGCAGGTGCCGTTCTTCACCGACTACGTGCGCCGCTACACCGATCTGCCGTTCCTGGTGACGCTCGCCGAGCGCGACGGCGCCTATGTGCCGGCGAAGTTCCTGCGCGCGGCGGACCTGGGCGGCGCGCACGCCGCGCAGGAAGCGGCGCAGTGGAAGACCGCGGTGTGGGACGAGGCGAGCGGCGGGCCGGCCGTGCCCGGCGGCTCGGTGGGTTTCCGGTGGGCCGAGTCGGGCAAGGGGCGGTGGAATCTGGACCTGGGCGCGATCAGCCCGGCTTTGACGCTGCTGGACGTGCCGGGCGCGCACCCGGCGCAGGTGCTGCTGCCGCGCTTCGACACCGAGGGCGGGCCGCACGGCCAGGGTCGCGGCGAGGTGGTGCGGCGCGGTGTCCCGGCGGTGCGGCTGCCGGGCGGGCAGCTGGTCACCACCGTCTTCGACCTGCTGCTGGCGCAGTACGGCGTGGGCCGCGGCGGCCTGCCCGGCAAGTGGCCGGCCGGGTACGACGACGCGGACTGCCCCGGCACACCGGGCTGGCAGCAGAGCCTGACGTCGGTGCCGGCGGCGGCGTGCGTGCGGATCGCCCGGGAGTTCGCGCGGACGGCGGAGCGCTCGCGGGGGCGCTGCATGATCCTGATGGGCGCGGGCACCAACCACTGGTTCCACTCCGAGACGATCTACCGGGCCTTCCTGGCGCTGCTGCAACTGACCGGGTGCCAGGGCCGCAACGGCGGCGGCTGGGCGCATTACGTGGGGCAGGAGAAGTGCCGCCCGCAGACCGGGTGGGCCGCGCTCGCGGGGGCGCTGGACTGGGCACGGCCGCCGCGGCAGATGATCGGGACGGCGTACTGGTTCCTGCACACCGACCAGTGGCGCTACGACCACTTCCGGGCCGATGTGCTGGCCTCGCCGCTGGGCGAGGGCCGGTTCGACGGGATGACCGGCGCGGACTGCCTGGCGTACGCGGCCCGCGCCGGGTGGATGCCCTCCTACCCGACCTTCGACCGCAATCCGCTGGAACTGGCCGAGGGCGACGACCCGGTGGCGGCGGCGGTCGCCGAACTGCGGGCGGGCACGCTGAAGTTCGCCTGCGAGGACCCGGACGCCCCGGCCAACTGGCCGCGGGTGCTGACGCTGTGGCGGGCGAACCTGCTGGGCTCGTCGGCGAAGGGCGCGGAGTATTTCACCCGGCATCTGCTGGGCACGCACCACTCGCTGAACGCCGCGCAGGCGCCGCCCGAGGTGCGTCCGCGGGACGTGGTGTGGCACGAGCGGGCGCCGGAGGGGAAGCTGGACCTGCTGGTGTCGCTGGACTTCCGGATGACGTCCTCGACGCTGCTGTCGGACGTGACGCTGCCGGCGGCGACCTGGTACGAGAAGCACGACCTGTCCAGCACCGACATGCACCCGTACGTGCACGCGTTCTCGCCGGCGATCGACCCGCCGTGGCAGGCGCGCACCGACTTCGACACGTTCCTGGCCGTCGCCCGGCGGTTCAGCGAGCTGGCGGTGGAGCACCTGGGCACCCGGCGCGACCTGGTGGCGACGGCACTGCAGCACGACACGCCCGGCGAGACCGCGCAGCCCGGCGGGGTCGCGGCGGACTGGCGGCGCGGCGAGTGCGCGCCGGTGCCGGGCGTGACGATGCCGGCCCTGGCGGTGGTGGAGCGGGACTACACCGCGGTGGGCGCGAAGATGGCGGCGCTCGGCCCGCTGGTGGAGCGGCTGGGCCTGCCAGCCAAGGGCGTGACGCTGCGGCCGGACGCGGAGGTGGAGAGCCTGCGGATGCTCAACGGCTCGGCGGCGGACGGGCCGGCCAGGGGGCGCCCGCTGCTGGACACCGCGGTGAAGGCGGCGAACGCGATCCTGGCGCTGTCGGGCACGACCAACGGGCGGCTCGCGGTGCAGGGGCTGCGCACGCTGGAGGCGCGCACCGGGCGGGAGTTGGCGCATCTGGCGGCCGACAGCGAGTCGCGGCGCATCACGTACGCCGACACGCAGCGGGCGCCGGAGCCGGTGATCACCTCGGCGGAGTGGTCGGGCAGCGAGTCCGGCGGGCGCCGCTACAGCCCGTTCACGCAGAACGTCGAGCAGCTCAAGCCGTGGCACACCCTGACCGGGCGGCAGCAGTTCTTCGTCGACCACGACTGGATGCACGAGGTCGGCGAGGCGCTGCCGGTCTACCGGCCGCCGCTGGACATGCACCGGCTGTTCGGCGAGCCGGCGCTCGGCGCGGACGGGCAGCGGGAGGTCACCGTGCGCTATCTGACACCGCACAACAAGTGGTCCATCCACTCGGAGTACCAGGACAACCTGTTCATGCTGTCGCTGTCGCGCGGCGGGCAGGTGATCTGGCTGGCGCCGCAGGACGCGGCGGCGATCGGGGTGCGCGACAACGACTGGATCGAGGCGGTCAACCGCAACGGGGTGGTCGCGGCGCGCGCGGTGGTCTCGCACCGCATGCCGGCCGGCACGGTCTACATGCACCACGCGCAGGAGCGGACGGTGGCCGTGCCGCGCGCGCAGGCCACCGGGCGGCGCGGCGGCGTCCACAACTCGCTGACCCGGCTGATCCTCAAGCCCAGCCATCTCATCGGCGGCTACGCCCAGTTGACGTGGGGCTTCAACTACCTGGGGCCGACCGGCAACCAGCGCGACGAGGTCACCGTGATCCGCCGCCGCACGACGGAGGTGACGTACTGATGCGGGTGATGGCGCAGGTCGCGATGGTGATGAACCTCGACAAGTGCATCGGCTGCCATACGTGCTCGGTCACCTGCAAGCAGACGTGGACCAACCGCACCGGCATGGAGTACGTGTGGTTCAACAACGTCGAGACCCGCCCCGGGCAGGGCTATCCGCGGCGCTGGCAGGACCAGGAGCGGTGGCGCGGCGGCTGGCGGCTCAACCGGCGGGGCGCGCTGACGCTGCGGGCCGGCAGCCGGCTGGCGCGGATGGCGAGCATCTTCGCCAACCCGGTGCTGCCCGGCATCAAGGACTACTACGAGCCGTGGACGTACGACTACCGCAACCTGGTGAACGCGCCGCTCGGTGACGACTACCCGGTGGCGGCGCCGCGTTCGCTCATCACGGGCCGGCCGATGGCGATCGAGTGGAGCGCCAACTGGGACGACGACCTCGGCGGCAGCGTCGAGCACAAGGCGGCCGACCCGCTGCTGGGCGGTGCGGGGGCGCGGGCGCGGGAGATCGCCGAGAAGGTGCGCTTCACCTTCGAGGAGACCTTCATGTTCTACCTGCCGCGGATCTGCGAGCACTGCCTGAACCCGTCGTGCGTCGCCTCCTGCCCGTCGGGGGCGATCTACAAGCGCGAGGAGGACGGCATCGTCCTGGTCGACCAGGACCGCTGCCGCGGCTGGCGGCAGTGCGTGACGGCCTGCCCGTACAAGAAGGTCTACTTCAACCACCGCACCGGCAAGGCGGAGAAGTGCACCTTCTGCTATCCGCGGGTGGAGGTGGGGCTGCCGACGGTGTGCTCGGAGACGTGCGTGGGGCGGCTGCGCTATCTCGGGGTGATGCTCTACGACGCGGAGCGGGTGGCGGCGGCGGCCTCGGTGCCCGACGACCAGGGGCTGTACGAGGCGCAGTTGGGGGTGTTCCTGGACCCGCAGGACCCGGCGGTGCGGGCGGCGGCCGAGCGCGACGGCATCCCGCGGGACTGGATCGAGGCGGCGCTCCGCTCGCCGGTGCACGCGCTGATCAGCCGCTACCGGGTGGCGCTGCCGCTGCACCCGGAGTTCAGGACGCTGCCGATGGTCTGGTACGTGCCGCCGCTGTCGCCGGTGGTGGAGGCGCTGACGGAGACCGGCTTCGACGGTGAGGACGCCGGGAATCTGTTCGGCGCGATCGACGCGCTGCGGATCCCGGTGGAGTACCTGGCGGGGCTGTTCACCGCGGGCGACCCGGGGCCGGTGCGGGCGAGCCTGGACAAGCTGGCGGCGATGCGCTCCCACATGCGGGCGGTCAACCTCGGTGACGCCGGCGGCGGCGAGACGTCGCAGGCCGCGCGGGCGGTCGGGATGAGCGGGCGCGAGGTCGAGGAGATGTACCGGCTGCTGGCGCTCGCGAAGTACGAGGAGCGGTACGTCATCCCGACCGCGGCCATCGGCGAGGCGCACGGCCTGGAGGAGTCGGTGGTGCAGGGCTGCTCGCTGGACGCCGAGGGCGGCCCGGGGATGGGCGGCGACGTGCACGCGGCGGGCCCGTTCGGCGAGGACTCCGGGCGCCGGCGGCTGCCGCTGGTGAGCCTGGAGAGCTTCCACGTCCTGCGCCGCCGGCAGACCGCCGACGACGAGGGCGCGGTGTCGGCGGCGTCCCCCACCAGCGGCCCGTACCGCTCCGACACCGCGGGCGACGACCGGGCGGAGCGGTGAGCGCGGTGGGCCGGCCGTGGCGCGGGCGGCGGGAGCGGCCGGGAACGGCGGACGGCGGCGCGGGACCGGTGCCGTACCGGACGGCGGTGGTCCTCCAGGCGGCGGCGCGGCTGCTGGGCTGGCCGGACCGGGAGCTGCGGGACGAGCTGGGGACGGTGCGGGCGGCGCTGCGGGAGGGCGGCGCGGACGGGCCGGGCGCGCTGCTGCTGCCGCTCGCCGCGCACCTGGCGGAGGGCGAGCCGGGCGCGCTGGAGGCGGATTACGTGCGGACCTTCGACTTCGCCAGCCGGCACTGCCTGCACCTGACGTGGTGGACCGACGGCGACACCCGGCGGCGCGGCGAGGCGCTGCTGCGCTTCCAAAACGCCTACCGGGCGCGCGGCTTCGCGGTGCGCGGCGGTGAACTGCCGGACTTCCTGCCGGTGGTGCTGGAGTTCTGCGCCGGCACCCGCGACGACACGCTGCTGCGGGCGCACCGCCCGGCGCTGGAGCTGCTGCGGCTGGCGCTCGCCGAGAGCGGCTCGCCGTACGCGGCGGTGCCGGCGGCGGTGTGCGCGGCGCTGCCGGGCGCCTCGCCCGCGGACCGGGCGCAGGCGCTGGCCATGGCCCGCGGCGGGCCGCCGCGCGAGGACGTCGGGCTCGCGCCGTACGGGCATCTGCGGCTGCTGCCGCTGCTCGCGCCCGATGCCGGACAACGACCCCGCGGACCGCGGGAGACGGAGCTGCGCCGATGAGGATCCTGCTGTGGGGCGCGCTGCCCTATGTCGCCTTCGCCCTGCTGGTCAGCGGCCTGGTCTGGCGGCACCGCTACGACCGGTTCGGCTGGACGACGCGCTCCTCGGAGATCTACGAGTCGCGGCTGCTGCGCCTCGCCTCACCGGTCTTCCACTACGGGATCCTGTTCGTGCTGGCCGGCCATCTGCTGGGTCTGTTCGTGCCGGCGTCGTGGACCGACGCGATCGGGGTGCGCGAGCGCGCGTACAACCTGCTGTCGCTGATCGGCGGGACGCTCGCGGGGGCGCTGGCGATCGCCGGGATCGCGCTGCTGGTCTACCGGCGGCGCACCAACGCGCCGGTGCTGCTGGCCACCACCCGCAACGACAAGGCGATGTACGTGCTGCTGGTCGGCTCGATCGCGCTGGGGATGTACGCCAAGCTCTCGCACGCGAGCTTCGGGCACGGCTACGACTACCGCGGCACCATCGCGGTGTGGGCGCGCAGCCTGTTCCGGCTGGATCCGCGCACCGACCTGATGGCGGGCGCGCCGGTGGCCTTCCAGGTGCACGCGGTCGTCGGGATGGTGCTGATCGCGGCGGTGCCGTACACGCGCCTGGTGCATATGTTCAGCGCGCCGCTGCCGTACTTCTTCCGCCCCTACCTCGTCTACCGCAGCCGCGGGCCGCTCCAGGAGCGACCGCAGCCGCGCGGCTGGGAGCGCATCGGGGCGTGAGGGCCCTCGGGCCTTAGCCGCGCCGGGGCCGGCCGCTCAGGCCGTGCAGCCGCTCCAGTTCGCGCCGGTCGCGCTTGGTGGGGCGGCCGGCGCCGCGGTCGCGCACGCCCATGGCGAGGGCGTCCTCGCGCGGCGGCGGGGGCGGGCTGTTGTCGACGAAGCACTCGGCGGCGACGGCGGCGCCGACCCGCTTGGTCAGCACCTTCGACACCACGACGACGCGCTCGCGCCCGGCGTGGTGCAGCCGCACCTCGTCGCCGGGCCGCACCGCCTGCGCGGGCTTGGCGCGCTCGCCGTTGACCCGCACATGGCCCGCCCGGCAGGCGGTGGCGGCCAGCGAGCGGGTCTTGGTCAGGCGTACGCACCAGATCCAGCTGTCGACCCGTACGCTCCCGGTGGTGCTCTCCTGTGCAGCGGCTGCCATGCCTGCGAGCCTAACGCGGCCGGTGGCCCGGCACACCGGCGTTTTCCCCGGCGGGGGCGGGTTTCACCGCCGGGCCCGGCGGCAAGATGATCAACGTCGTTCCCCTCGGCGACCGTCAGTACGATTTACGACGCACGGGTGGACGGGAGGCCGGCGGTGGAGCGGTACGAGATCGAGGCGTTCCTGGCGCTGGCCGAGGAGCTGCACTTCGGGCGGACCGCGGTGCGGCTGCGGATCACGACCGCGCGGGTCAGCCAGATCATCGGCAAGCTGGAGCGGCGGGTGGGCGCGCCGCTGTTCGAGCGCACCAGCCGCACGGTGGCGCTCACCCCGATCGGGCGGCGGCTGCACGAGGAGCTGCGGCCGGCGTTCGAGCGGGTGGAGGCGGCGTTCGCCGGGGCGGTCGCGGCCGGGCGCGGGGTGGGCGGGCGGCTGCGGGTGGGCTTCGTCGGGGCGGCGGCCGGGCAGCTGCTGGTGCGGGCGACCGACCGCTTCTCGGCCCGGCACCCGGAGTGCGAGGTGGACATCCACGAGGTGCAGATGGGCGAGGCGCTGGAGCGGCTGCGGGCCGACCGGCTGGATGTGCTGATCGCCTGCCTGCCGCTGTCGGGCGCGGACCTGGCGAACGGCCCGGTGCTGCTGTCGGAGCCGCGGATGCTGGCGGTGCCGGCCGGGCACGAGCTCGCGGCCCGTACGTCGGTGTCGGTGGAGGACCTGGCGCGCACCGAGCTGCTGCGGGCGCCGTGCTCGCTGCCCGACCACTGGCGCGAGCCGGGTTCGCCGCGGCTGACGCCGGCCGGGCGGCCGATCCCGGTGGGGCGCAGCGCGGCGACCTTCCAGGAGATCCTGACGCTGGTGGGCGCGGGGCTGGGGGTGTTCCCGGTGGGGGCGCACGCGGTGCGGTTCCACGCCCGGCCGGACGTGGCGTTCGTGCCGTTCCACGACACGCCGCCACTGGAGTGGGGTCCGGTGTGGCGGGCGTCCCGGGCGACCGCGCGGGTGCGGGCCTTCGCGGAGTCCGCGGCCGACACCGCGCGTACCGCGATGCCCTGAGGGCACGCCTTTCCGGCCCCGCGGAGGGCCCGGCAGCGGCCGGAAAACCGAGGTAAGGCTTCCCTTAGGTGGCCGGTCGGTGAACTGGTGCGGAATTGTGGATTCCCTGCCGCCGGCAGCCACATGGCCGCCCCACGCCGTGCTTAGAGTGAGCCGCACCCCGATCACATGCACGGAAACTGGAGGTCAGGTGTGTCCGCCGAACCTGACGGCATAGAACCGCCGCAGCCGCCCCCGTCCCCCTCCGGCCCGCGGGTCCGGTTCAGCCGGCGGTGGCAGGCGGGCGCCGCCGCCGTCGCGGTCGCGGCGGCCGTCACCGCGACCGTCCTGGTCGCCGGCTCCGGCGGGTCGTCCCGGCACGGCGCCGCGAGCGCGGCTGGCACGCCGGACGACGGGCTGCCGCACACCGCGATCGAGGTCTCCACCGGAACCTGCGGGCGCGGCTGGACAAAGCCGCGGCCCGGCCGGCAGGTGTTCGACCTGCACAACATCTCCGCCACCGCCTCCGAGGTCTACCTCGACGACCCGCGCACCGGGAAGATCTACGGCGAGGTCGACGGCCTCGCGCCGGGCACCTCGCGCCCGCTGACGGTGGACCTGGGCAGCGGCTCGTACGCCTTCAAGTGCCTGGAGAACGACGCCGACGCGGTGACCGGGCCGACCGTGGTGGTCGCCGGCGACGTCCCGCAGGGCCCGGCCGCGGCGCCGGTCAACCAGCACGACCTCATCCCGCCCACGCTGGCGTACCAGAAGTGGGTCGGGCAGCGTATCGGCGACCTCGCGGCCGGCACCGCGAAGCTGAAGGCGGACATCGACCACGGCGACCTGGCCGCAGCCCGCACCGACTGGCTGACGGCCCATCTGGTCTACGAGCGGATGGGCGCCGCCTACGACACCTTCGGCGACGCCGACGGCGCGATCAACGGCACCGCCGCCCGTACGCCGGGCGCGGTCGACGACCCCGGCTTCACCGGCTTCCACCGCATCGAGTACGGCCTGTGGCACGGGCAGTCCGCGGCGGCGCTGCGCGCGCCGGCCGCCGCGCTCGACGCCGCGGTGCGCGAGCTGCAGGGCGGCTGGTCGCAGCAGCGGATGGATCCGGCGGCGATGGGCCTGCGCGCCCACGAGATCATCGAGAACGCCGAGCAGTTCGAGCTGACCGCCCGCACCGACTACGGCAGCGGCACCAACCTGGCCACCGCGAGCGCCAACATCGACGGTACCCGGGCGATCCTGGTCCAGCTGCGTTCACTGCTGGTGCCCCGCTACCCGGACGTGGCCGCGCTCGACGCCGCCCTGGACCGCGCGCAGGCCGACCTCGCCGCGCAGCACCACGGCGCGGCCTGGACGCCGGTGGACAAGCTCACGCAGGCCCAACGCGAGCGGATCAACGCCGACTTCGGCGATCTGCTGGAACGACTCGCCCCGGTGGCGACGATCTTCGAAGTACGGAGGACGGCATGACCGACACCCAGCACGGCGGCGACCTGGCGCGGCGCGGCTTCCTGCGCAGCGCGGCCATCGGCGTGGGCGCGGTCGGCGCGGTGGCCGGCGGCGCGACCGCCCTCGCGGGGTCCTCGGCCGCCGCGGCCACCCCCAGCGCCTCCGCCGCGCCGAAGGCGGCCCCCTTCCACGGGGTGCACCAGGCGGGCATCATCGAGGACGTCCAGCCCTCGACCGCCTTCCTGTCCTTCGACGTCACCGCCACCGACAAGCGCGAGCTGACCGAGCTGCTGCGCACGATCACCGACCGGGCGCGCTTCCTGACCGCGGGCGGCACGCCCACCCCGCTGGGCATCACCGACACCCTCGCCGACAGCGGCACGCTGGGCCCGCAGGTGCCCGGCGACGGGCTGACGGTGACGGTCGGGGCCGGCGCGTCGCTGTTCGACGAGCGGTTCGGGCTCGCCGCCCGCAAGCCGCTGCGGCTGTCGGCGATGCCCGCCTTCGACGACGACGACCTGGACCCGGCGTGGTGCCACGGCGACCTCAGCCTCCAGCTGAGCGCCCCGCACACCGACACCGTGCTGCACGCGCTGCGCGACATCGCCCGCGCCACCCGCGGCGGGATGCAGGTGCGCTGGCGGATGGACGGCTTCAACAGCCCGCCGCGCCCGAGCGGCACACCGCGCAACCACATGGGCTTCAAGGACGGCACCGCCAACCCCGACGCCGGCGACCCCGAGGTCGCCGACCGCCTGGTGTGGGTGGGCGCGGGCGGCGAACCGGCCTGGACGGCGGGCGGCTCGTACCAGGTGGTGCGGCTGATCCGGATGCTGGTGGAGTTCTGGGACCGGGTCTCCCTCATGGAGCAGGAGCGGATGTTCGGCCGCCGCCGCGACACCGGCGCGCCGCTGGACGGCGGCAAGGAGTTCGACACGCCGAAGTTCGCCGAGGACCCGACCGGCGACGTCATCCCGCTGGACGCGCACATCCGGCTGGCGAACCCGCGCACGCCCAAGACCGACGACTCGCGCCTGCTGCGCCGCGGCTACAACTACGACCGCGGCATGGACAGCGACGGCAACCTCGACATGGGGCTGATCTTCGTCTGCTACCAGCAGGACCTGGAGCGGCAGTTCGCCGCGGTGCAGCAACGCCTGGCCGGCGAGCCGCTGGTGGACTACATCTCGCCCTTCGGCGGCGGCTACTTCTTCGCGCTGCCGGGCGTGCGGGACCGCTCCGACTGGCTGGGGCGCTCGCTGCTGGCCTGACGCCGGCGCGCCGCGTACGCGGGAGGCGGCCCGGGTGGGCCGAGCGGTCGGGTAAAGGGGTGGTCAAGTTTCCCCAAGGATTTACTGACCCGCTGTTCACCCGGGCGCCACCACCGGGCCGTTGTCATGTCGCGGATCGACCGGACGATCTCGTTCGACACCGTGCACGAATCCACAGCGGCACGCGTAAAGCGCCACGTAGCGGAGGCTGAGTAAGCATGAGCACCACAGGCCGTACGAGCAGGAGACGAGGGGCGGGTTCACGTATGCGCCCGGCGGCCCGCTGGGCCGCGTTCGCGGGAGCCGCGGCGCTCGTCCTGGCGGGTGGTACCTCGCCCGCGTTCGCCGACTCCAGCGACCACGGCAAGGGCGGCGGCTCGACGGCCACGCCGATCAAGCACCTGGTCGTGATCTTCGACGAGAACATCTCGTTCGACCACTACTTCGGCACGTACCCGGTGGCCGCCAACACCGACGGCACGAAGTTCACCGCGGCCAAGAACACGCCGAAGGACATCGACACCCTCAGCCACGCGGGCCTGCTGAAGAACAACCCCAACCAGTACCCGCCCAAGCGGCTGGGCCCGTCGCAGGCCGTGACCTGCGACCAGAACCACAACTACGGCCCCGAGCAGTACGCGGCCAACGGCGGCAAGGCCGACGCGTACGTCCAGAACACCGAGACCAGCACCTGCTCCGGCGGCCTGTTCGGCGAGCCGGGCCTGGTCATGGACTACTACGACGGCAACACCGTGCCGGCGCTGTGGAACTACGCCCAGCACTACTCGCTCGGCGACAACTCGTACAGCACCACCTACGGGCCCTCGACCCCGGGCGCGCTGAACCTGATCTCCGGCCAGACGCACGGCGTGGTCTCGGTCGACCCGGCCTCGGGCACCGAGAACCCGCAGCAGACCGCGACGCCCGACCCGTACACGGTGATCTCGCCGGACGCCAAGGGTGTCGGCACGGTCATCAACGACCCCGACCCGGCCTACGACGACTGCTCGGACAGCAGCCACACCAGCAAGAACGCGCTGGCCAAGCTGCAGGGCAAGAACGTCGGCGACCTGCTCAACAAGCAGGGCGTGACGTGGGGCTGGTTCCAGGGCGGCTTCCGGCCCTCCACCCCGTGGGACGGTAAGCAGGGCGACTACGCCAACTGCCAGGGCAGCACCCACACCAACGTGGGCGGCGCGTCCTCGGTGGACTACAGCCCGCACCACTCGCCGTTCCAGTACTACAAGTCGACGTCGAACCCGCACCACCTCGCGCCGAAGAACACCGCCGAGATCGGCCACAACGGCCAGGCCAACCACAACTACGACCTGACCGACTTCGACGCCGCGGTCAAGGCGGGCAACCTGCCGGCGGTCAGCTTCCTGAAGGCCGCGGAGTACCAGGACGGCCACGCCGCCTACTCCGACCCGACGGACGAGCAGAACTTCCTGATCAAGGAGATCAACGAGCTCCAGCAGTCGCCGCAGTGGAAGGACACCGCGGTCGTCATCTCCTACGACGACTCCGACGGCTGGTACGACCACGCGTACGCCAAGCCGCAGAACGGCTCGAAGGACACCACGGTCGGCTCCAACGGCAAGGCCACCGACAGCCCGGCCTGCCAGGCGGGCCCGAAGTCGGCCGGCGGCTACTCCGACCGCTGCGGCCCGGGCACCCGGCAGCCGCTGCTGGTGATCTCGCCCTACAGCAAGGTCAACTCGGTCGACCACACCCGCACCGAGCAGACCTCGATCACCCGGTTCATCGAGGACAACTGGCACACCGGCCGGGTCGGTGACGCCTCCTTCGACGCCCGCGCCAACTCGCTGAACGGCGCCTTCGACTTCGCGCACCCGAACAACAAGCAGGTGCTGCTCAACGCCGACGGCTCGGTGAAGTCGGTCAAGCCGATCAGCACCGGCGGCGGCAACGGCAACGGCGGCGGCAACGGCACCGGGGGCAACGGCGGTAACGGCGGCAACGGCAACGGCGGTGCGAACGGCGGCGGCCACGGCAACGGCGGCAGCAACGGCCAGGGCAACGACACCTCCACCCAGACCCTCGCGGAAACCGGTGGCAGCTCCCCGGTCCTGCCGCTGGGCATCACCGCCGGTGTCCTGCTGGTCGGCGGCGGCGCGCTCTACTACGCCCGCAAGCACCGCCGCCGGGGCGGCGCGGCGGCCTGACACCGCCTGAGCGGCTGATCCGGCCGGCACGGCCGGCCAGGCCGACGAGGTGAACAGCGGAACCGGCACCCCCTGACCCCGGTTCCTTCCGCAAGGCCGTCCCGGCACCGCCGGGACGGCCTTCGCGCGCTCGCCGCCCCCGACCCGCGGCGCCCCCCTGCGGCAGCCGGGTGGCGGCGCCGCGTCGCCGCCGGGCGGGGCGGCGGGGCGGGCGTAGGGTCGCGGCATGGAGACCGCCGGATACCTGCCCGCGCTGCGCCGCGAGACCGCCGCCTTCCGCGGCTGCCTGCTGGGCGGGGACCTGGGCGCGCCGGTCGAGCACTGCGGCTCCTGGACGCTGTACGAGCTGGCCGGGCACCTGGGCGCCGGGCACCGCACCGCGGTGAGCGCGGTCACCGCCCGCCGGCCGGCGCACCGCTCCCTCGCGCCGCCGCGCGAACCGGCGGCGCTGCTGCGCTGGTTCGACGAGCGCAGCGCGGCGGTGCTGGACGTGCTGGACGCCGACCCGGCCGGCCCCGCGTGGACCTTCCACCCGCCGCGGACGGTGGGCTTCTGGCAGCGCCGCCGCTGCCTGGAGACGCTGGTGCACCGCTGGGACGCCCAGCACGCGCTGGGCGCGGACCCCACCGCCTTCGACCCCGAGCTCGCCGCGGACGGCGTCGCCGAGGTGCTGGACACCCTCGCGCCGCGCCAGGTCGCGGTGGGCCGGGCGGCGGCGCCGCGGCACGCGGTGGGCTTCGAGGCGACCGACACCGGCGGCAGCTGGACGTACGGCCCGGGCGCGCCGCAGGCCGCGGTGGGCGGCCGGGCCGAGGACCTGCTGCTCATGCTGTGGGGGCGGCTGCCGGCCGACGCGCCCGGCCTGGTGTGGAAGGGCGACCGGCGGGCGGCGGACGCGGTGCTGCGCGGGCCGCTCGTTCCCTGAGCGTCCCTTCTCCGCCGTCCCACGGCTCCCGGCCGTTCGCCGTCGCTCGCCGGTATTCGGCCGGACTTCCGCCGGCCGTTCGCCGGCCGTTCGCCGGCCGTTCGCCGGTCTTTCGGGGCCAAAGGCAGCAGAAGGGGAGGCGCCGCTTCCGCGTTCACCATCTGAAGGCTTTTCACCCCTCCCCCGCCGTCCGGGCCTTGTCCGACCGAGGTGCGGCAAGGGCGGCGAGCGTGCCGGACGCCGAACACCCTGCGCGATACGCGCTGGTCAACGCGTCAAGTTCAAGCCCTGTCGCAAGTTACGGGCCATTTGCCGGACTTGTTGGGGCTTCACCTCTTCGCGGTCCCGGCTTTGTGCACAAGTCTTGACATGGATGAAACACAGGGAGAAACATCGCCGTGTGTGCCGGGAGAGCGCTCTCATCTCCACCGGGTTTCCCCGGCGGGAGCGCTCACGTACCCACACCGGGACGGCACCTGATCCACCGTCAAGACCGCGCGCACCGGCGTAGTCGTCGTTGCCGCCGGTCTTGATGCGCACCCTCTGCCCCCCACGTGTGGAACCAGGAGAGTTGCCCATGCTCGCTCCCCCCACCGGCCCGACCGCACTGAGATCCGCGGTGCTGTCGAACCGGCGCAAGACCGCCGCGGCGGTGATCACGGCGCTGATCGCCTCACTGCTGCTCTTCGTCCCCATGCGCTCCGCCCACGCGGCCGACACCCTGCTCTCGCAGGGCAAGACCGCCACCGCCTCGTCGACCGAGAACGCCGGCACCCCGGCGTCCGCGGCCGTCGACGGCAACACCGGCACCCGCTGGTCCTCGGCGGCCAGCGACCCGCAGTGGCTCCAGGTCGACCTCGGCGCCACCGACACCATCACCTCGGTCACCCTCAACTGGGAGACCGCGTACGCCAAGGCGTTCAAGATCCAGACCTCGGCCGACGGCTCGAACTGGACGGACATCTACTCCACGACGACCGCGACCGGTGGCATACAGAACCTCACCGTAAACGGTTCCGGGCGTTATGTCCGGGTCTACGGGACGACCCGTGCCACGCAGTACGGCTACTCCCTGTGGGAGTTCCAGGTCTTCGGCAGCACCGGCGGCGGTACCGGCCCGGGCGCGGGCACCCTGCTCTCGCAGGGCAAGACCGCGACCGCGTCCTCGACCGAGAACGCCGGCACCCCGGCGTCCGCGGCGGTGGACGGCAACACCGGCACCCGCTGGTCCTCGGCGGCCAGTGACCCGCAGTGGCTGCAGGTCGACCTCGGCGCCACCGACACCATCACGTCGGTCACCCTGAACTGGGAGACCGCGTACGGCAAGGCGTTCAAGATCCAGACGTCGAACGACGGCAGCAACTGGACCGACATCTACTCCACCACCACCGGCACCGGCGGCGTGCAGAACCTGAACGTCTCCGGCAGCGGCCGGTACGTGCGGGTGTACGGCACCGTCCGGGCCACCGGCTACGGCTACTCGCTGTGGGAGTTCCAGGTCTTCGGCACCGCGGGCGGCGGCACCACCACTCCGCCGACCACCCCGCCGACCGACCCGGGCGGCCCGATCCAGGGCGGCGGCGACCTCGGCCCCAACGTCAAGGTCTTCGACCCCTCCACCCCGAACCTCCAGGGGCAGCTGGACCAGATCTTCCAGCAGCAGGAGAGCAACCAGTTCGGTGACGCCCGCTACCAGGTGTTCTTCAAGCCGGGCACCTACAACGGGCTCAACGACCAGGTCGGCTTCTACACCTCGGTCTCGGGCCTGGGCAAGAACCCCGACGACGTCCAGATCAACGGCGACATCACCGTGGACGCCGGCTGGTTCAACGGCAACGCGACGCAGAACTTCTGGCGCTCGGTGGAGAACCTGGCCGTCAAGCCGGTCAACGGCACCGACCGCTGGGCCGTCGCGCAGGCCGCGCCGTTCCGCCGTATCCACGTCGAGGGCGGCCTGAACCTGGCGCCGGCGAGCTACGGCTGGGCGTCGGGCGGCTACATCGCCGACAGCAAGATCGACGGCACCGTCGGCCCGTACTCGCAGCAGCAGTGGTACACCCGCGACAGCTCCATCCAGGGCTGGACCAACGGCGTGTGGAACATGGTCTTCTCGGGTGTCCAGGGCGCTCCGGCGCAGGGCTTCCCGAACCCGGTCTACACGACGCTGAACACCACGCCCGAGTCGCGTGAGAAGCCGTACATGTACCTGGACGGCAACAACTACTCGGTCTTCGTGCCGAACCTGCGCACGAACGTCAGCGGCGTGTCGTGGCCCAACACCCCGGGCACGTCCCTCCCGCTGAGCCAGTTCTACGTGGCCCACCCCGGTGACACCGCGGCGCACATCAACGCCGCGCTCGCCCAGGGCCTGAACCTGCTGCTCACGCCGGGCATCTACCACGTGGACCAGCCGATCAACGTGACCCGCGCCAACACCGTGGTGCTGGGCCTGGGTTACGCCACGGTCGTGCCGGACAACGGCGTGGACGCGGTGAAGGTCGCCGACGTCGACGGCGTGCGGCTGGCCGGCTTCCTGATCGACGCCGGTACCGGCAACTCCGCGCAGCTGCTCCAGGTGGGCGCCCCCGGCTCGTCCGCGAGCCACGCCGCGAACCCGACCACGATCCAGGACGTCTTCGCCCGGATCGGCGGCGCGGGCCCCGGCAAGGCGGACACCGCGTTCGAGATCAACAGCAACGACGTGATCATCGACCACACGTGGCTGTGGCGCGCCGACCACGGCGCGGGCGTGGGCTGGACGACCAACCCGTCCAACATCGGCCTGAAGGTGAACGGCAACAACGTGCTGGCCACCGGTCTGTTCGTGGAGCACTTCGAGAAGTACGACGTCGAGTGGCACGGCCAGAACGGCAAGACGATCTTCTTCCAGAACGAGATCGCCTACGACCCGCCGAACCAGGCCGCGATCCAGAACGGCAGTATCCGCGGGTACGCCGCCTACAAGGTCGACGACAACGTCACCACCCACGAGGGCTGGGGACTGGGCAGCTACTGCAACTTCACCGCGGACCCGACGATCATCCAGGACCACGGTTTCGAGGCCCCGACCACGGCGGGCGTGAAGTTCCACGACCTGTTGGTGGTGTCGCTCGGTGGCATGGGCCAATACGCCCACGTCATCAACAACACCGGTCCGGGCACCTCGGGCACCAGCACGGTGCCGTCGACGGTGACCTCGTACCCGTAAAGCGCCGGGCTCCGGCCCGGACGCCTGAACGGTCGCGACAACCGGGGCCGCCGCCTCGTCACCACGGGGCGGCGGCCCTTCCGCGTACCCGGCGGGCCGGGCG
>NZ_JAATEJ010000059.1 GCF_012034175.1 Actinacidiphila epipremni | reverse complement strand
GGACAAGCCCTCGGCCTATTAGTACCGGTCAGCTCCACCCCTCACGAGGCTTCCACATCCGGCCTATCAACCCAGTCGTCTACTGGGAGCCTTACCCCATCAAGTGGGTGGGAGCCCTCATCTCGAAGCAGGCTTCCCGCTTAGATGCTTTCAGCGGTTATCCCTCCCGAACGTAGCCAACCAGCCATGCCCTTGGCAGGACAACTGGCACACCAGAGGTTCGTCCGTCCCGGTCCTCTCGTACTAGGGACAGCCCTTCTCAAGACTCCAACGCGCACAGCGGATAGGGACCGAACTGTCTCACGACGTTCTAAACCCAGCTCGCGTACCGCTTTAATGGGCGAACAGCCCAACCCTTGGGACCGACTCCAGCCCCAGGATGCGACGAGCCGACATCGAGGTGCCAAACCATCCCGTCGATATGGACTCTTGGGGAAGATCAGCCTGTTATCCCCGGGGTACCTTTTATCCGTTGAGCGACGGCGCTTCCACAAGCCACCGCCGGATCACTAGTCCCTACTTTCGTACCTGCTCGACCCGTCAGTCTCACAGTCAAGCTCCCTTGTGCACTTACACTCAACACCTGATTGCCAACCAGGCTGAGGGAACCTTTGGGCGCCTCCGTTACCCTTTAGGAGGCAACCGCCCCAGTTAAACTACCCACCAGACACTGTCCCTGATCCGGATCACGGACCGAGGTTAGACATCCAGCACGACCAGAGTGGTATTTCAACGACGACTCCACCCAAGCTGGCGCTTGAGCTTCACAGTCTCCCACCTATCCTACACAAGCCGAACCGAACACCAATATCAAGCTATAGTGAAGGTCCCGGGGTCTTTCCGTCCTGCTGCGCGAAACGAGCATCTTTACTCGTAGTGCAATTTCACCGGGCCTATGGTTGAGACAGTCGAGAAGTCGTTACGCCATTCGTGCAGGTCGGAACTTACCCGACAAGGAATTTCGCTACCTTAGGATGGTTATAGTTACCACCGCCGTTTACTGGCGCTTAAGTTCTCAGCTTCGCCCCACCGAAGTAGGACTAACCGGTCCCCTTAACGTTCCAGCACCGGGCAGGCGTCAGTCCGTATACATCGCCTTACGGCTTCGCACGGACCTGTGTTTTTAGTAAACAGTCGCTTCTCGCTGGTCTCTGCGGCCACACCCAGCTCACCAAGCTAGTTGGATCACCAGACATGGCCCCCCTTCTCCCGAAGTTACGGGGGCATTTTGCCGAGTTCCTTAACCATAGTTCACCCGAACGCCTCGGTATTCTCTACCAGACCACCTGAGTCGGTTTAGGGTACGGGCCGCCATAAAACTCGCTAGAGGCTTTTCTCGACAGCATAGGATCATCCACTTCACCACAATCGGCTCGGCATCAGGTCTCAGACTATGTGCCACCCGGATTTACCTGGATGACGTCCTACACCCTTACCCCGGGACAACCACCGCCCGGGCTGGACTACCTTCCTGCGTCACCCCATCACTTACCTACTAGAAGTCTGGTCCGTCGGCTCCACCACTCCCCCTCACTCCGAAGAGATCAGGGGCGGCTTCACGGACTTAGCATCGCTCCGTTCAGCATTGGGCGCTTTACAGCGGGTACCGGAATATCAACCGGTTGTCCATCGACTACGCCTGTCGGCCTCGCCTTAGGTCCCGACTTACCCTGGGCAGATCAGCTTGACCCAGGAACCCTTAGTCAATCGGCGCAAGAGTTTCCCACTCTTGTATCGCTACTCATGCCTGCATTCTCACTCGTGAACCGTCCACCACTACCTTCCAGCGCGGCTTCACCCGGCACACGACGCTCCCCTACCCATCACAACAGGCGTTAGCCCTCATGCTGCAATGACACGACTTCGGCGGTACGCTTGAGCCCCGCTACATTGTCGGCGCGGAATCACTTGACCAGTGAGCTATTACGCACTCTTTCAAGGATGGCTGCTTCTAAGCCAACCTCCTGGTTGTCTCTGCGACTCCACATCCTTTCCCACTTAGCGTACGCTTAGGGGCCTTAGTCGATGCTCTGGGCTGTTTCCCTCTCGACCATGGAGCTTATCCCCCACAGTCTCACTGCCGCGCTCTCACTTACCGGCATTCGGAGTTTGGCTAAGGTCAGTAACCCGGTAGGGCCCATCGCCTATCCAGTGCTCTACCTCCGGCAAGAAACACACGACGCTGCACCTAAATGCATTTCGGGGAGAACCAGCTATCACGGAGTTTGATTGGCCTTTCACCCCTAACCACAGGTCATCCCCCAGGTTTTCAACCCTGGTGGGTTCGGTCCTCCACGACCTCTTACAGCCGCTTCAACCTGCCCATGGCTAGATCACTCCGCTTCGGGTCTTGAGCATGCTACT
>NZ_JAATEJ010000058.1 GCF_012034175.1 Actinacidiphila epipremni | reverse complement strand
TCAGCGTATGGTCCGAACCCACCGTCCAGCTCTGCGCGTTCGTGCCGTTGCAGTCGTAGAGCTGGACGGCCGTGCCGTTCGCCGAACTCGCCCCGGCCACGTCCACGCACTTGCTCCCCAGCCCGCGGATCGGGCCGGTCGCACCGGTAGGCGGCGGGGTGACCGGCCCGGACTGGCCGCCGAGCCAGCGCAGGCCCTGCAGCAGCAACTGATTCTGCTGCGGGCTCGCGAACGTCGACGACAGCGTCGTGTTCGTCGCGTAGTCCATCGCGTTGTGGCCGAAGTTGTTGTAGATCATGCGGTAGTTCCGGTTGCTCCACACGATCGGGTAATACCCGCTGTACCAGGTCTGGTTGGGGTCCGTGCCGATCGGGAACGTGGACTGGTCCATCGACGCCAGGATGTCGATGTCCGGGTTCTGCCGCAGGTCGTGCTGCCAGCTGTACCACTCGCTGACCGACGACGTGATGGTCGCCGGCAGCCCGGCGGTCGCGGGGTGGTTCGGGTCCTCGATCCGCAGCGTCTCGGACGTCGGGCCCCAGCTGTTGGAGCGGAACGTCCCCGTGCCGAGGAAGGTCTCGTGGTACCAGGACCAGTCGCTGGGCGTCTGGTCGTTGTACGCGGCGACGTGGAAGCCCATCCAGCCGCCGCCGTTCTCCATGTACGTGCGGAACGCGTTCTGCTGGGCCGCGGTGTGCGGGTAGTTGTCGAGGAACATCACGACCTGGTAGTTCGCCAGGTTCGCCGTGTTGAGCTGGTTCCAGTCGTTGGTGGCGGTGTACGAGAAGCCGTTGGCCGCCGCCTGCTGCGGGAACCACGCGTTGGCCTCGTGGACGAAGCTGATGTGCGCCGCGTCGTACGTGCCGTCGTAGAAGGCGAGGATCTTGAACGCCGGTGCCGCGTGGGCCCGGTGGGCCGGTGCGGCGAGCGCGGCCAGCAGGACGGCGAGCAGCGCGACCAGCCGGGTGAGTACGACGGGGACAACTGGGCGGTGTGCGGTGCGGGTTGGGACCATGAGTGGCCTTCCTCGTGCGCGACGGTGTGGGGAACGTGCGCCTGTAGGGGGATTCAAAGGTCTAGACGGTGTTCATGTCAATGACCTATGGTCCATACCATCCGTGAGACCCCCCACCTCTCCCCTCGCGGCCGAGGAGCCCCCATGAGACCTCCGACTTGTCGCAGTAACCGGTTTCGCAAAATGCCCGCCGTCGTGGCTCTGGCAGCCGCGCTCACAACGGTCGCCGCATTGGTGACCGGTACCGGCGCCGCGACCGCCGCCACCCCGGCCGCGGCGCCTTCCCCCGCCGCGCCCGCGGTGGCGGCCGTACCCGCGGTCGCCGCCGCGCCGACCACCTTCGTCCACCCGGGAGTTCTGGTCAGCCGGCCCCAACTGGACTACGTACGCGGCAAGGTGCAGGCCGGCGCCGCGCCCTGGGCCGCCGCGTACTCGCAGATGATCTCCAGCTCGTACGCCTCGCTGTCGCGTACGCCCAAGCCGCGCGCGAGCGTGGACTGCGGGCCGTACAGCAACCCCAACAACGGCTGCACGGACGAGCGCGAGGACGCGATCGCGGCGTACACCGACGCGCTCGCCTGGTACATCAGCGGCAACTCCGCCTACGCGCAGGAGGCCGTCAAGCTGATGGACGCGTGGTCGGCGACGATCACGACGCACACCAACAGCAACGCGCCCCTGCAGACCGGTTGGGCCGGCTCGGTGTGGCCGCGCGCGGCGGAGATCATCAAGTACACCTACACCGGCGGCTGGCCGAACGCCGGGCGGTTCGCGACGATGCTGCGCAACGTCTACCTGCCCGAGGTCATCAACGGCTCCAACAGCAACGGCAACTGGGAGCTGACGATGATGGAGGCCGCGGTCGGCATCTCCATCTTCCTCGACGACGGGGCCGACTACGACCGGGCCATCGCGCGCTACCTCAACCGCGTCCCGGCGTACGTCTACCTCAGCTCGGACGGCTCACTGCCGAAGACGGTGCCGGGCAGCGGGCTGACGACCGCGTCGCAGATCATCGGCTACTGGCAGGGCCAGTCGACGTTCGTCGACGGGCTCACCCAGGAGACCTGCCGCGACTTCACGCACACCGGTTACGGCATCGCGTCCATCTCGGACGTCGCCGAGACCGCGTACATCCAGGGCCAGGACCTCTACCCGCAGGTCGGCCCGCGGTTGCAGCAGGCGCTGGGCTTCCAGTCGAAGTACGAGCTGGGCACGGCGCCGCCGTCCTGGCTGTGCGGCGGCCACCTCACCCTCGGCCTCGGGCCGGTGACGGAGGTCGGCTTCAACGCGCTGCACAACCGGATGGGCATCGCCATGACCAACACGCAGACGCTCACGGAGTCGCGGCGGCCGGCCGGCACGAACAATCTCTTCGTGGCGTGGGAGACGCTGACGCATGCGGACAACCCGGATGTGGCGCCGGGCGGCGCGACGCCGCCGCCCGCGGCGGTGAGCGGTCCCATCCGCGGGCTGGGGAGCAAGTGCGTGGACGTGGCCGGGGCGAGCTCGGCGAACGGCACGGCTGTCCAGCTCTACGACTGCAACGGGACGAGCGCGCAGACGTGGACTGTCGCGGCGGGGGGCGCCTTGC
>NZ_JAATEJ010000057.1 GCF_012034175.1 Actinacidiphila epipremni | reverse complement strand
ACGAACCCGTCGACGTACCCGTGCTCGTGCCGGTGGACGTACCCGTCGAGGTACCCGTGGACGTACCGCTGGACGTACCCGACGACGTACCCGTAGACGTACCGGTACTCGTACCCGTCGAGGTACCCGACGACGTACCGCCCGTCGTCCCCGAGCCGCCGCCCAGCGCGGCGAGGACCGCGTCGTACGACGCCTTCTTCTGGTAGTTGCCGTCGAAGAGCAGCGGCGTGTCACCGCTGCGCCAGCTGTACTTGTCCGTCACGCCCCACACCGTGATGCCGGTGCAGCGGGTCACCGCCAGGCAGCCCTTGACGATCGTGGTGTAGCTGTTGGCCTGCGCGCTGCCGGAGCCCGCGACGTCCACCTCGGTCATCTGCACGTCCACACCGAGGTCGGCGAAGCGCTGCAGGTTGGCCTGGAAGTCGGACGGCACCGGGGACTGGCTGTTGAAGTGGCCCTGGAAGCCGACGCAGTCGATCGGGACGCCGCGCGCCTTGAAGTCCTTGACCATGTTGTAGACGGCGGTGCTCTTCGCGTTGACACCGTCGGTGTTGTAGTCGTTGTAGCAGAGCTTCGCGGCCGGGTCGGCGGCCCGCGCGGTGCGGAACGCCTCCTCGATGAAGCCGTTGCCGATCTTGTCCTGGAAGGGCGAGCTGCGGCGGGCACCCGAACCGCCGTCCTGGAACGCCTCGTTGACGACGTCCCAGGCATAGATCTTGCCCTTGTAGTGGGTCATCACCTGCGTGATGTGGTTGTTCATCGCGGTTTCCAGCGCGCTCGCGCTCAACCCCGAGACCCAACCGGGCAGTTGGGAGTGCCACACGAGCGTGTGGCCGCGGATCTTCATGTTCTGCGCCTGGGCGTGCGCCACGATCTGGTCGGCGGGGCCGTAGTTGAACTGGCCCTGGTTCGCCTCGATCGTGTCCCACTTCATCTCGTTCTCCGGCGTGACCGCGCCGAACTCGGCGTCGAGCGTGGCCGCGTACTGCGCCTCGCTCAGGTGGTTCGCCGCAACCGCGGTGCCGAAGTAACGGCCGCTGGCGGCAGCCGCGTTGCCCAGGGTGCCGACGGCGTGGGCGGTGCCGGCGGTGCTCATCAGGCCGATGGTGGCCACCGCGCCGGCGGTCGCCGCCGCGATGGCGGCCCGCACACCGGTGCCCCGGTATCTGCGCAGCGCGCCGGGCTCCCGGAGGGAATGACTGAACACTTCCAACCTCTTCTTTCCTCTTAGCTGGCAGTCCGGACAGCGCGGTGCGCACCGTCCGAACGGGTGGGGGTCCATTCGCGAGGGTGGTGTCGGCCACGGGAGGTGTGCCGTGGGTACGGCGTGGCCGGGAGGAGGGTGGATCGCTCGCCAGTGTGGCCCTTCCGCCTCGAAACGTCAACGATTTCTTTCCGAAACAACCGGAGTGCGCAGAACGGGAATTGACGGGACGTACGGCGCCGGTCGCATTCCCTGCTGGTGGGCGGTTTTCCGGTCCCATACGGGGACATGAAGGGCCGCCCGGCCCGATCGGGCACACCGGGCCCCACCTCGCCGGATGTATTGACTCCGTCACAATCCGGCCCTATGGTGCCCGAAACATTCGCGCTAGGGTCGAAAACTTTCGCAAAGGGATACGGGCCCCGGCCCGTTACGCCGTCCCGCCGGAGAGGGAGCCTCCGGGGAGCCGGCGCCACCCCGGAAAGGACAACTGGTCATGCCCCCCACACGCGGACCGAACGATCCCGGGAGCACCGGGAGGAAGCGGCGGCTGCGGACACTCCTGGTCGCCCTGCTCGCCTCCGTCGCCTCCCTCGCCGCCGCGCTCACCATGACCGGCGGCCAGACCGCCGCTGCCGCCTCGCTCACCGAGGTCACCAACTTCGGCAGCAACCCCGGCAACCTGCGGATGTACGAGTACGTGCCCAACTCCGTGAAGCCCAACCCGGCGATCCTGGTCGCCGTCCACTACTGCACCGGCACCGGGCCCGGCTTCTACTCGGCCACCGAATTCCACACCCTGGCCGACCAGTACGGCTTCATCGTCATCTACCCGGACGCGAACATCAGCGGCCAGTGCTTCGACGTCTCCTCGGCGGGCGCGCTCACCCACAACGGCAACAGCGACCCGGCGAGCATCGCCTCCATGGTGTCCTACGTCGAACAGCACAACGGGGCCGACGCCGGCCGGGTGTACGTGACCGGTGCCTCGTCCGGCGCGATGATGACCGACGTGCTGCTGGGCGACTACCCGGACATCTTCAAGGCCGGCGCGGCCTTCATGGGCGTGCCCTTCGCGTGCTTCGCCACCTCCGACCCCTCGGGGTGGAACAACGCGTGCGCCAACGGGCAGGTCAGCCACACCCCGCAGGAGTGGGGCGACCTGGTCCGCGCCGCCTACCCCGGCTACAGCGGCCCGCGCCCGCGCGTGCAGCTGTGGCACGGCACCGCGGACACGACGCTGAACTACAACAACTTCGGCGAAGAGATCAAGCAGTGGACGAACGTGCTCGGCGTCAGCCAGACGCCGGTCGTCACCGACACCCCGCAGTCCGGCTGGACCCACACCCGCTACGGGGCCAACTCCGCGCAGGCCCCGGTCGAGGCGTTCAGCATCGCCGGCGTCGGCCACTCGCTGCCGACCAACGGCATGGCGGCGAAGGCGATCACCTTCTTCGGCCTCGACGGCACCGGCGGCACGACGGGCGGTACGTCGTCGGGTACGTCGACGGGTACGAGCACCGGCACGTCGACCGGTACGTCTACGGGTACGTCCAGCGGTACGAGCACGGGTACCTCGACGGGTACGAGCACGGGTACGTCCACGGGTACGTCGACGGGTGCCA
>NZ_JAATEJ010000056.1 GCF_012034175.1 Actinacidiphila epipremni | reverse complement strand
GACTCAACTTAGTGCTCCTGGTTCTGTGGGCCGCCGAAGTGGGGGTCGCCGGCCTGTCCGTTCGTGTCAGTTCCAGCACTGCGCCCTTGCTGGACGCCACGCCGCAGGTTACTCAACCGGCCGCGTACGTCCTCGGGTGCGCGGGAGACCTGTGGGCCGCCCTGCGGGGTCTGCGTCGCGGCGCCCGGGACCAGGTTGGCCTTGGGCACCCGCCGTGGCAGGCCGGACGGGGTGACTCCGCCTGCCTTCGGCTCACGGACCGACTCGGCCCGCTGCCAGTTATCGTCGTTGTTCGACCGCCACCCGGAGGTCTCCGGCAGCGGCTGGGTCTGGGGCGTGGGCGACTCCTGAGCGGGCTGTTCCTGCGGTGACGTACGGGGCTTCCGGTCCCGGCGCGGCAGGCCGGCGTCCGTCAGTGAGGGGGAGCCTACGCTCTCGGACGGCTGCTCGGGGAGCGGCGGAACGGATTCGGTTACTCCCGCGTCAGGTCCCGGCCACTCGCCCTGAGCCGGCTGCTGATCGCCGCCCGGCGAACCGTACGGCTGGGCGAAGAATCCGTTCTGCCCGTACCCCTGCGGGGCCGGCTGTTCGAATCCCTGCGGGTAGCCCTGCTCGGCGTACGGGGCGGCGTAGCCCTGGTCCTGGGGAGCGCCGTAGCCCTGCTCCTGCGCGGCCGGGTAGCCCTGCTCCTGCGGCACCGGGTAGCCCTGCGCGTCGAAGCCGCCCTGGAGGCCCTGGGCGTACGTCTGCTGGGGGAAACCGGCGTCGTAGCCGGTGCCGTACGGCTGCGCCGCCTCGTAGCCGCTGGCGGGCTCGTAGGGCTCTTCCCGGTACGGCTGCGGCTGCGGCTCCTGCGCGGCGGCGGGCGCCGGCTGCTCGTCCTCGCGGTGCGCGGTGGCGGCCTCCAGCTGCGCCCGGCGGCCCTCGCGGCGCAGCGAGCGGCCCACCGGGTCGAGCCCCGGGGTGCCGGCCGCGGGGGTGCCGGCCGCCGGCGTGCCGCCCTGCTCGTAGCGCGAGTCGTCGAAGCCCAGCTCCGCGGCCGTCGGGCCGGTCAGCTCCGGCGTGCCGTACGCGGTGCCCTCGGCGGGCGCCTCCGGCACGATCCGGGAGACGGTGAAGTCGCTCTCGCCGTCGGCCAGTTCGTCCCCGCCGCCGCCGTGGGTGATCGGCTCGGGCAGCATCACCAGCGAGGTGGTGCCGGCCTGCTCGCCCGACGGGCGCAGCTGCACCCGGATGCCGTGCCGGTCCGACAGCCGGCCGACCACGAACAGGCCCATCCGCTTGGCGATCTCGACGTCCACCGTGGGCGGGCTGGCGAGCCTGTGGTTGATGTCCGCGAAGTCCTCGGCGGTCAGGCCGATGCCCTTGTCGTGGATCTCGATCATCACCCGGCCGTCCGGCAGCCGGGTCGCGGTCACCCGCACCTTGGTCTGCGGCGAGGAGAAGGTCGTGGCGTTCTCCAGCAGCTCGGCCAGCAGGTGCACCAGGTCGCTGACCGCGCTGCCGTGGATGTCGGTCTCCGGGATGCCGACCAGCTCGATGCGCTCGTACGCCTCCACCTCGGAGGCCGCCGCGCGCAGCACGTCGACCAGCGGCACCGCCTGGTTCCACTGCCGGGCCGGCTCCTCGCCCGCCAGCACCAGCAGGTTCTCGCCGTTGCGCCGCATGCGCGTGGCGAGGTGGTCCATCTTGAACAGGTTCTCCAGCTGGTCCGGGTCCGCCTCGTTGTTCTCCAGGTCGGTGATCAGCTCCAGCTGCCGCTGGATGAGGCCCTGGTTGCGCAGGCTGAGGTTGGTGAAGATCGCGTTGACGTTGCCGCGCAGCAGCGCCTGCTCGGCGGCCAGCCGCACCGCCTCGCGGTGCACCTGGTCGAAGGCCCGGGCGACCTCGCCGATCTCGTCGCGGGTGGCGATCGGGATGGGCGCGACCTCGGTGTCCACCCGGCCCGGGTCGGTGCGCGAGAGCTGGTCGACCAGCGCCGGCAGCCGGGTCTCGGCGATGTCGAAGGCGGCCCCGCGCAGCCGCCGCATGCTGCGGCTCATGGTGCGCGCGACCATGCCGGCCACGATGAAGGCGGCGATCAGCGCGACCACCACGATCACCGAGTTCACGATCGCGTCCCGCTTGGCGTTGGAGGCGATCTTCCCCGCGTCGCCGGCCGCCTGGTCGGCGAGCGCGACCTCGACGGTGCGGTAGGCGTCGAAGGACAGCGTGGAGGCCGCGAAGTACGTCTCGGGTGTGATGCCCTCTGCCCGGAGCTGCGTGACGGTACGGCCCGGGGTGGCGATCTCGGTGACCATCTTGGTCAGCGACGGCGGCACCACGAACTGCTGACCGGCCGCGAGCGCCTTGTCCTTGGCCTGCGCGGTCTGCTCGCGGCCCTTTTGCAGCGCGTCGTTCTGCGCGTCCTTCAGCCGCTGCACATCGGCCGTCGTACCGCCGCTGTTGTACTCCTCCAGGGCGATGCCCTCCAGGTACTGGTACGAGCCCAGCGCCGTCTTGAGCAGCGCCAGCTCGTCGGGGGAGGGGTCCTTCTCCACCAGGATGTGCATGCCGATGGAGCGGGTCAGCGACTCGGCGGCCTTGGCCAGCGAGTCGGCGTACAGGGTGCGGCCGTAGGCGGTGATGTTGCTGGTGCCGTAGCCCAGCTCGTTGGCCAGCTCCATCAGCGGGTGCTGGATCTTGACGTACCACTCCTCGGTCTGCACACCGCTGAGCTGCTTGGTGTAGGCGGACTTGCGCAGGCTCGCCAGCTGCGGCTCGACGCTGCGGAAGTTCGCCATCCGGCGCTCCAGGCCGGCCTCGTGCGGCATCCGCGCCGCCGCGTTGTCGAACGCCTGGGCGGCGGTGTCGGTGGCCTTGCGGGCGGCGGTCACGGCCGGGTCGTCGCGCCGGCCGGCCAGCAGCGGAACCACCGTGAGGTCCCGCTCGTTGATCAGTGCGTTGCTGTACGTCGCCGCGGCCCGCACCAGCTCGGCGGTCCGTACGGCGTCGTCGGCCTGGTGCCAGGTGTCCACCGAGCTCTTGACCCGGAAGCCGCCGAAGACCAGGGCGACGAGCACGGGTATGAGCAGGATGGCGTTCAGCCGGGTGGCCACCCGCCAGTTGCGCACGCTGAACCGGCCGCCCGGGTCGGGCGGCGCGGGGACGTCGGCCTGGCGGTCCGCGGGAGTCCTCCCGGGGCGCTGGGGCGGCGTGAAATTCCCCCGCGGGCCGTGCTCGGCTCCCGCCTCGGCTCGCCTGGTGTTCCTCACTGGACCAACAACCTCTCGGCGACGGCGCAACGACGGCCGTTCCTACGCTCGGGTTCTGCGAATTCCAGCACGTCATGGCCACGCTAGCCAAACGTGCGGCGGGCGGGCGGGAACGGGTGTCCGAGGGCAGGCGGAACCGGTGAAGGGGGCGAAACCGGGCAGATCATCCCAAGTGTGTATGCGCTGTGGCACTGATCGAGCGCATCCCGTGGTCGCGGGGTGCCGAAAGTCTCTCGAAATGTTATGAAGACGGGCCGGCCGTGTCCGATGACACAACCGGCCCGTGCAGCCGCTTCCCGCACCGCCCCGGCGGCAGCAAGTCGCCCGGGGCGCGCCCTACTTGAGCCGTGCCAGCAGCGCGTGCTCGACGAGGGTGATCAGCGCGCTCTTGGCCTCGCCCCGATGCCGCGCGTCGGTGGTGATGATGGGTGCCTCCGGCCCGATCTGCAGGGCTTCGCGCACCTCCTCCGGACG
>NZ_JAATEJ010000055.1 GCF_012034175.1 Actinacidiphila epipremni | reverse complement strand
ACAACGACCCCGACCCACCACCGGTCGAAGAACCGCCGAGCGCGGCGAGCACAGCGTTGTAGGCGGCCTTCTTGTTGCCGCTGCTGTCGAAGAGCAGGGGGCTGTCGCCGCTGCGCCAGGAGTCGCTGTCGCGGATTCCCCAGACGGTGATGCCGGTGCAGCGCGAGACGTTCAGGCAGGCGTTGACGGTATTGGTGTAGTTGGTGGCCGATGCCTGCGCGATGTCGAGTTCGGTGATCTGCACGTCGACGCCGAGGGCGGCGAAGTTGGACAGTGTGGTCTGGAAGCTCGCGGGCGGTCCACCGGTGCCGAAGTGGCTCTGGAAGCCGACGCAGTCGATGGGCACGCCGCGGGCCCTGAAGTCCTTGACCATGGCGTAGACGCCCTGGGTCTTGGCGTCGGACCAGTTCTCGATGTTGTAGTCGTTGTAGCAGAGCTTGGCCGAGGAGTCGGCTGCCCGGGCGGTACGGAAGGCCTCCTCGATGAAGCCGTTGCCGAGGACGTTCTGGAAGACCGAGCTGCGGTGTTGTGTGGAGCCGTCGGCGAAGGCTTCGTTGACCACGTCCCAGGCGTAGATCTTGCCTTTGAAGTGGGTCATTTCCTGCGTGATGTGGTTGTCCATCACGCTACGCAGCGTGGTGGCGTCGGTGATGGAGCTGACCCAGGAGGGCAGTTGCGAGTGCCATACGAGAGTGTGGCCGCGCATGCGCTGTCCGTGGGACTGGGCGTGGCTGACTATCTGGTCGGCGGGCGCGAAGTTGAAGTTGCCGCGGGACGGCTCCGTGGTGTCCCACTTCATCTCGTTCTCCGGGGTGATCATGGTGAACTCCCGGTCGAGAATGCCCGCGTAGGTGGCGTCACCGAGCTTGCCGGCCGCCACCGCCGTGCCGAAGTACCGGCCGCTGCCGGCTGCCGCCGCGCCCAGCGTGCTGCCCGCGGCACTTGCGCCGGATGGCGTGTACAGCAGCGCGCCAGCTGCCAGCGCCGCCGTGGCGAGCACGACTCCGGGGGAGAATCTCTTGTGTGGCCAGGACATGGACTTCCAACTCCTTGTGTCGTGGGGGGATGTTCGCGCACATGCGTGGGGGACACGATCGCCGTTGCCGGAGGGGCTGGTGGTGAGTACTCCTGGTGAAGTGCCGATGCGAGAGTCGGCAGGGATTGATAGCGCTAACAATCTGGCTCGGACACATGTGTTCACCACGCCAGCCGCGCCCCGACCAGGGCGCGGGGCGGACCGATCCCAAGGACCGAGGGTCGCGACCGGGCTCCCGCCGCCCGACCGCGACCATGAGGCGAAACGGTGGCAGTCTGGCCCCGCACGAACCCCTGGGTCAACGCCCATGCACCGGAAATTTCGGCATCGACAGCCGACAGGATCCCGGTGCCACGCGTGGCACTCCACTCAGCGCAGGACCGCTCAGCAGCTCGTCCTGGGAGCCCGGGCTCTGGGGACCTCCGAGGTATCGGCGCGACTGCCTGCTTGCGGAGAGGGCGATCTCGCCCTAATGCTGGACAGCGCTTCAACGGGACGCTATAAACCCTCCTACCTGTTACCTCCAGATGTCGCGGCGCACACCAGGCGCCTCCCCCCCGCACATGGAGGAACCATGCCCGCTCCACACCGCATTGGCCGGCCCCTCTCGCGAGCAGTCGTCTCGGCCCTCTTCACAGATTACTTGTTAGCGCTCACTCTTTCGCGCCGGAAGAACCACACCCCGGCCCACCCCGCCCGGCCGCCTCGCCGGCGCCGGTCGGCGAGTGCGCTGATCACGGCGGCCCTGCTGGCGCTCGTACTGGTCGGCTCCGCCCAACTGCCCTCTGCCGCCGCCTCGTACCCCAATCCCGGCACGGTGACCGGCGACATCGGCGTGCACGACCCGAGCATGGTCAAGCGTCCATCCGGCGGCTACCTCGCCGCCTACACCGCGGACAACATCGGGCTGAAGACCTCCGGCGACCGGACTGCCTTCCGCAACACCGGCGCCGCCTTCCCAGGTGGCGCTTCCTGGACGTACGCGTACACCAACGGCAGCCGGAACCTATGGGCACCCGACCTCTCATACCACAACGGCCTGTACTACATGTACTACGCCGCATCGACCTTCGGTTCCAACCACTCGGCCGTCTTCCTGGCCACCAGCACGAGCGGGGATCCGGGCAGCTGGACCAACCGGGGTCTGATCATCTCCTCGCAGCAGTCGGACGACTTCAACGCGATCGACCCGAACCTGGTCGTCGACGCCCAGGGCAAGTGGTGGCTGACCTTCGGCTCCTTCTGGTCCGGCATCAAGCTCATCGCACTCGATCCGTCAACCGGGCTGCGCGCCGACACCGCACTACGCTCTGTCGCGGGACGCGGCGGCGGAGCCATCGAGGCGCCGTACATCTTCCGGCACGGCGGCTACTACTACCTGTACGTCTCCTTCGACCTGTGCTGCCGAGGCGCGTCGAGCACCTACCGGATCATGGTCGGCCGTTCCACCAGCGTCACCGGCCCCTACACCGACCGCAACGGCACCCCCATGACGGCGGGAGGAGGCACCGAACTCCTCGCCGGTCACGGCAGCATCCACGGCCCCGGCGGCGAGGGCGTCTTCAGTGACACGGACCACGACATCCTCGTCTACCACTACTACGCGGACAACGGTGCTCCGCTGCTGGGCATCAACTGGCTCACATACGACTCCGGCGACTGGCCCCAGGTCAGCTGAGGGCGGGACACCGCGCGCTCCCGTCAGCAGATGACCGGTCAGCAGGGGCAGGGAAGGGGTTCGGGTGATGAGCGGCCCTGACCGCATCGCTGCGAACAGGTCCGGCCAAAAGTGAATGATCGGTGACATCAGGGTTGCATCCGGGCGATGTGCTGGTCATGCTCGCACGAGGCGTGCCGACGGCACGCCGCCCTTCCCCCCACGAGGAGCAGCCATGCCGGAGCCCGCAGACGACCGGTTACCCACCCGCAGGAAAGTGCTCAGGACCGCGACCGCCCTGGGTGGCGCCGCCGCCCTGCTCGCCGCCGGCCGTGCCCAGGCCGGCGCCGCCACCCCTCGCCCGGGTGCCTCCGGCACGGGCCCCGCTGTCGCCCCGGCGGACGAGCAACCACCCTTCACGCAGGAGGAGTTCCTCCAGGAGCTCGCCACCGCCGAGGCGTACTGGGACTCCCTCGGCCTCGGGCAGGACCCCTACGACCCGAACATCGCCGACAGCGACGGCCTGGTCACGTACATCAACGCCACCACCAACAACCCGCCGCCCGAACTGGTCAAGGTGCGCCAGGACATGTCCCGGGTGCTGGAGGGGCTGGTGGGCATCGTCGCCGCCGCGGTGCTCAAGACCGCCGGCTCCGACGACGCCGCCAAGCACAAGCCGGACCTGTGGACGACACCCATGGAGAAGGGACTCGCGCCGTTCATGGGCGGCTTCACCTCGGAGATCACCTCCTACGACCGCGAGGTGGTGGGCATCGACATCGCCACCCAGTTCCTCAACATCCTCATCGACGCGGTGTCCGGCAAGGGCGGCCAACTCGCGGCCTTCAAGCAGTTCCTGGCCTCGCAGGGCGAGACGATGCGGATCTACGGCGGCAGTTCGGTCGAGAGCTACCAGTACGCGTGCGTGGGCATCGTGCACGAGATGTTCCAGGTCGAGGACGGCGAGTGGGTGTACGTGCCCAAGATCCGCGCGTACTTCACCTCCTTCACCAAGGAGACGTGGTCGGTGAACATCGGCTGCGCCAGCGCCCAGAAGTTCCGCTTCGCCTTCCGGGTGGAGAAGTTCGTCACCCCCTTCAAGCTGCAGACCTGGCAGGAGCAGGACTGGTTCAGGGAGGAGGTCGACGCCTTCATCAAGAAGTACACGAAGGCCGAGATCGACCAGTCCCAGAACTACTTCGACGGCGTCTTCGAAAGCACGCTCGGCACGCCGTAGCCGCGCCGGCCCCCGGGGGCGCCATGTCAGGGGGCGCCCCCGCGGGCCCCGTGTCACCAGCCGACGTCGGCCCCCGCCTTGCGGTGGGCCGGAGGTTCGCCGCCGGCTTCGCTGAACGCCCGCAGCGCCCTGATCAGCCCGGCTCGCTGGCCCTGCGGCATGGCCGCGACGATCCGGGCGATCTCGGCGCGGCGGCGCTCGGTGGCCTGCCGGACGGTGCTA